>NZ_JAMFTQ010000002.1 GCF_024160105.1 Corynebacterium stercoris | reverse complement strand
GGGTGGTGTAACCCCGGCAGCTTTCATCCAGGCGTACACCCGATCCGGTCCCACGCCTACATCGCGGGCGACGGCATACACCCCCTCACCCGCTTCAACCCTGGCCAGCGCAGCCTGGCGCACGTGCATAGGCGTTGGGGATTTGCCCGGCTTGACCGAAACTAAACCCGCTTTCTGCAAACGGTAACGCAACTGCGCTTCAGTTAGTCCTACCGCTGCCGCCGCCTGATCAATTGACATCCCTGCCTGCCACAACTGCACCGCATCGCCCAGCACCAGATCCTTCGCCCGCGCGCTTTTGGTCTGGGGTGGCACAACCCCGGCAGCTTTCATCCAGGCGTACACCCGATCCGGTCCCACGCCTACATCGCGGGCGACGGCATACACCCCCTCACCCGCTTCAACCCTGGCCAGCGCAGCCTGGCGCACATGCATAGGCGTCGAACGTCGACCCACAACAACCTCCCGGTCAGGTGGCGCATTCACCACATGACACCGCCCGATTTTTCGGCCACTATGGGGTCATGACTATGGGGGTCTGCGCTGGCAGGGGCGGCTGCACGAGCGCTGGCAGTGGCCTGCAGGCCAACCGCAGCTTCCGCTTTGAACACCGCCTGGTCCTCGCGGAAGGCGGCGGCGTAGCCGAACTCCTGCGCTCCCGGCGGGGTCCAGTCGCCGACGGGGTGGGTAACCCACAGTTGGCGGGTGGGGCGGGCGAGGTGGGTAGAAAGATCGTCGATAAGCGTGAAAGCCCCGTGCCAGGGCGCGGCGGGAACCTCCTCGCCGGGAAGCGGCGCGATGGACGCGTCGAGGGTGACGTTCGCCTCGACGACACCGGTGTCCTCGAGCAGGGGCAGGGAGATGAAGACCCAGGCGTCGATGTCCAGGAGGTCGTCCTCCATGAGCTCGGGGTAGCCGAGATCGGTGACGGGGCGCAGCGCGTGGCGGGACGTGATGGCAAAGAGCAGCGCCTCCGACTCGGCGGAGCCCTCGAGGCGCTTCGCGATGTGGGACGCGGTGACGCCGGAGGTGGCCAGGCCCGTGATGTCCTGAATCGCCAGGGTGGCGGAAAAGGCATATGCCCCGATCACGGCTTCGGCATGCGCGGTGTGCGCGGTGCCGGTCGCGTGGGGTCGGGGCACAAACTGGAGTGCGGTGGGCACTAGCGGTCGCTCGCCGCCTTGGCCGCCACGTCGGCGAACTCCTGCCACTGCTTCGCCTGCTCGCGCAGTTCAGTAGCCTTCTTGGCGTTGCCCTTTGCCTCGGCGGCATCCGCCTGCGCGGCGAACTCGTCTGCGCGGGCCTGGAACTGGTTCACCTTGTCCTGGGCGGCCGGGTCAGACTTGCGCCAACGGGAATCCTCGGCATCGGACACGCGCTTCTCAATCTTGGCGATCTTGTCCTCGTACTCGCGGACCTGTCCGCGCGGCACGAAGCCGATCTCCTCCCACTTGTCCTGCAGCTCGCGCAGCTTGGCCTTGGCGGCGTCGAGGCCCTTGGACGGGTCGATGAGCGGGTCGTACTCGGCGAGCAGGGAGTCCTTGGCCTCGGCGTTGGCAACGAACTCCTTGTCGCGCTCGGCGTTGACGGCGTTGCGGGCGTCGAAGAAGTGGTCCTGCGCTGCGCGGAACTGCTCCCATAGCTTGTCGTCGACCTCGCGCGGGGCGCGGCCGGCGGCCTTCCACTCCTTCATCAGGTCGCGGAATGCGCGGGCGGTCTCGTTCCACTCGGTGGAGTCCTTCAGCGCCTCTGCGCGGGTGACCAACTCCTCCTTGGCCTTCTTCGCAGCGGCGCGGCCGCGATCCAGCTCGGCGAAGTGTGAGCCGCGGCGACGGTTGAAGCTGTCGCGGGCGCGGGAGTAGCGCTTCCACAGCGCGTCATCGGTCTTGCGGTCGATGCCGCGGATGGTACGCCACTCCTCGAGGATGTCGCGGATGCGGTCGCCCGCAACCTTCCAGTCCGTGGAGTTCTCGGCGAGGTCTTCTGCTTCGGCAGCGAGGGTCTCTTTGCGGGCGATTGCCTCGGCGCGGCGGGCGGCCTTCGCTTCCTTGGCGCGCTCGCCGGCTTCGGCAGTCTCGGCGATGACTGCGTCCAGGCGAGCCTCGAGCGCGTCGAAGTCGCCGATCGCAGCAGTCTCTGCCAGCGAGTCCTTCAGCGCCTGGGCGTTGGTACGCAGGCTGGCGGCGTCCTCAGGGTGGGCCTTGAGGCGGGATTCGAACAGCTCGACCTCGGTGACCAGATCGTCGAAACGCTGGCCGTAGTGCGCCAGGCCCTCCTCCGGGGTACCGGCCTGCCAGGAGCCAATCTCGCGCTCTTCGCCGCCGCGGGTGAGGAACACGGTGCCAGCCTCGTCGATGCGGCCGAACTTGGAGGGATCGGACTTCACCGCACCTGCACCCGCCGCCGGCTTGGGCACCGGGGACGGGGTGGTCTGCTGCTGGTCAGCGGAGCCAGGACGAGCACCCGGGCGCGGGCCCGGCTTCGGTGCCCGGTTCGCCATCGCGGAAGGGTTCGGACGAGGCGTAGCCTCGCCCGGGGTGGGCGTGGGCTGGTTGGGGGTGGTCATCGAAGCGGATCCTTTCTGCTGTGCCGCGCGACGCGGCTGCCGTGCAAAGCGAGTGTGTTCCAACTTTACCGTGGTCCGACCGCCGCGGGGCAGGTTTACCTTCCTAACTGGCTAGGGTGGGGCAGGTGGAATCAATCCTTGCCCCCGTGCTGATCATCCCCGGCTCACCGGCGCTCGTCACGGCGCTGGCACCGGCGGATGCCGCGTCGAAACGCCTGGCCGGGGCCGTGCGCGAGATGTCTGCCCGCTTCTCGGGGTTGCCGGTGGACGTGGTGTGCCCGCTTTCCGACGACGAATACACCGCACGCACCGGCACCTTCACCGCCTGGGGTGCTCCGCACGTCCAAGTCGGGGCGGGCAATTATCTCGGCGAGCTGCTCGCACGCTACCTACTCGGCAAGCGCGAGTACCGTCCGGCCCGGGGGACCATCGGTGCACTCGACCCGGATGCACTCACCGTCATCGTTGCGGACGGCCCTGCCGGCCTCACTCCGCGCGCGCCGCTCGCGTTTATCGACTCTGCACCCGAGATCCACGCCGCACTGCAGCGATTCATCGCAGGCGGTGCAGGGCTGGCTGAAGCTGAGACGCTGAAGGAAGCGGGCGTCGTCAAGCCCGAGCCCTGGACAATGCTTGCTGAGCTTTCCCCGGCAAGCGCGGAGCTGATCGACGCCGACGACACGCTCGGTGTCGGCCGCTACGTCGGCGTGTGGGAGGTCGCATGCTAGCGCCCATCGCAGTCGTCGGCCCCACCGCCAGCGGCAAGTCCGCGCTGGGGATCGCGCTCGCGCAGCGCCTCGACGGGGAGATCGTCAACGTCGACTCGATGCAGCTGTACCGCGGGATGGATATCGGGACGGCGAAGCTTCAGCCGTCGGAACGAGAAGGAATCCCGCACCACCTGCTCGACATTTGGGAGGTCACGCGCACCGCGTCCGTCGCAGAGTATCAGGCGCTCGCGGTGGACACCGTCGAGGAGATCGCCGCGCGCGGCAAGGTGCCAATCCTGGTGGGCGGGTCGATGCTCTACGCGCAATCGCTGCTCGACGACTGGCAGTTCCCGCCCACCGATCCCACAGTCCGCGCGCGCTACGAGGCCCGCCTCGCCGAGATCGGTGTCGACGCGCTGCACGCCGAGCTCGCGGAGGTGGACCCGGAAGCCGCCCGCGTCATCGAGGACAAGGACCCGCGCCGCACCGTCCGCGCCCTCGAAGTCATCGAGCTCACCGGCCAACCTTTCCAGGCCTCGCAGCCGCCGAAGGACGCGCCGCCGCGCTGGGGTACCCGCATCCTTGGGCTGCGCACGGACGCGGCCTGGCTGAACCCGCGGATTGAGCTGCGCACCCGCCAAATGTTCGAGCAGGGGCTTGTCGACGAAGTCCGCGGCCTCGTCGCCCGAGGCCTCGTCCGAGAATCCACCGCAGGCCGCGCCATCGGGTACGCGCAGGTCCTCGCGCACCTCGACGGGGAACTTTCGCTTGCCGACGCCTGCGAGCAGACCATCACCGGCACCCGGCGCTACGTGCGCCGTCAGCGCTCCTGGTTCAACCGAGACCCGCGGATTGTGTGGCTCGACGCGGCCGGCGAGGACGTGGTGGGGGAGGCACTGAAGACAGTCGAGGAGCGTTAAGCTCGTCGACGTGAATACCGCGCAACTGCCCTTCATCAAAGCCCACGCCACTGAGAATGACTTCGTGGTGCTCACCGATGTCAACGACGAGCTCGACCTCACCGCCGAGCAGGTTGCGTGGCTGTGCGACCGCCGCGCCGGCATTGGCGGCGACGGCCTCTTGCGTGTCGTGCGTTCCCCCGAGACCGGGCGGTGGTTCATGGATTACCGCAACGCCGACGGCTCCATTGCGGAGATGTGCGGGAACGGGATCCGCGCCTTCGCTCACGTCCTGGTGGCCGAGGACCTCGAGACCGCCGAGAAGTTCGAGGTGGACACCCGCGCCGGCGTGAAAGTCATCCGCGTGCTCGCCGCCGACGGTGTCGACGCGACCGTGTCCGTCGACATGGGCCCGGTTGCGGTCACTGGCGTGTCCACCGCGCGGATGGGGGACTTTGAATTCGCCGGCATCGGTGTCGACGTGGGCAACCCGCACCTCGCCTGCGTGATCCCCGGTCTCACCGCCGAGGAGCTCGCCGCGATGCCGTTCTCCCAGCCGGAGTTCGACCGCGAGTTCTTCCCCGCGGGCGTGAACGTGGAGGTGCTCACCGAGCTCGCACCGGGCGAGGACGGCGGCGAGGTGCACATGCGCGTGTGGGAACGCGGCGTGGGGGAGACCCGCTCCTGCGGCACCGGCACCGTCGCCGCCGCCCAAACCGCGCTCGCCGACGCCGGTATCGAGCACGGCCAAGTCACCGTGAACGTCCCCGGGGGTGCGCTGACCATCGAGCTGCAGGACGGCCGCGCCCAGATGACCGGCCCGTCCCGCATCGTGGCTCGCGGGGTGCTGGCAGGCGGGCTGGGCTAAGTCTCGGCCCTACGCCGGCCCGATCTCGCGCGCCGCGCGGCGGGCGTCGTCCCACGCCGTCTGCAATTCGAAGGCCCGCTGGTCTGCCACGTTGATGAGCTTTTCTAGCTTGGCGCGGTCGAGCAGCGGGTCTTCTAAATATGCGTCGATACGCGCAACGAAGCGCCGCGCGGAGGAGGCGCGCAGGAGGAACTCGTTGACCTCCGGCACGGAGTTGTCCGGGTTTGCCAGGGCGGGGTAGTACAACGTGCGGTCCGCGATGTCGGCCGCGGTGGCGCCGGTCTGCAGTTGCTCGTAGGAGGTGAGGACCTCCATGATGTCGTCGCGCGCGTAGCTCAGCGACGCATGGAGTGCCTCAACTTCGGGGCTGGGCTGGTACTTCCGCCCGACCATCACCACGAAGGCGACGAGGATGAGGGAGAGGATCAGCCCCGGCACGCGCAGTAGCACCACAAGCATCACCACGGCGGCGAGCACCAACGCACCCGCGATGGCGCGGGCGAGGTCGCGATCCGAGGATTTCATGGGTGCCGGGTGCTCCCTTTAGTGGCCGCCGCAGCCGCAGGAGCCTCCGCAACCGCCGCAGCCGCCGCCGGACGGGGCTGGGATGGAGCCGGCGAGCACCGCGGTGCCTGCGATGACGCTGTCGCGCTCCGGCAGGTCGCCGTCCGGCAGGCACACGTCGAAGGGGAAAGCCGCGTCCACTGACACGTGGATGAAGCGCTGGCCGGTGAGCTGGGAGGTGCGGTACTCGGCACCAAGGACGCGGGCGGAGAACTCCGCGCTCGCGTCGGGGGCACTGGCTGCGCCGTTGGCAACCGCCTCGGCGCCCTTGGAACGGACTTCGCCGACCACGGTTCCGGGGTTGGCGGTGAGGTACGCGTCGATGGACTCGAATCGTTCGTGCTCAAGCACGAGGGCGGTGACGCCGAGCTCTTGCCACTGGAGCGTGGCTTCGTCGACAACCAGCGGACCCTGTGCGAGGTTCACCGTGGCAGACGCCATGGTGTTGCCGTGGGGATCAACCACATCGGCAAGCGCGACAACGTCCGTGAGCGGAGTAATGTGCGCGTATGCGCGGGTGGTGGAGTCGAAGCCGGCGAAGGTTGCGAAAGGTTCCACCGCCAAGATGTTGAGCTGGGCACCGGATGCGTCGACGTACTGGATCAGCTGCCCGCCGCGCACCTCGCCGGTGACGGCGAGGGAGCCAGAGGCGATCGCGGCTTCCACGGCATCCTGCCACTTGGGAAAACCGAGCCCGATCGCTGCGAGGTCTGTGCTGATGGTGTCTGTCATGTCAGCTAACCCTACCCGCCCGGGTATAGCCCGGAAGAAAAGCGGGTGCTGTGGTGTTAGATGGATACGAAGTATCTAGCACGCAGAAACATAAAGGATTGCATGACTGTAACCGCGTTTGATCCCCAAGACTCCCGCAACAGCTCGCAGGAAGACCTGCACGATGAGCTGCTTTCGCGCGCATTCCGCCACAATGCGAAGCAGCCCGGCGCAGGGGAGACCGCCTATGGTGACCCGACCACGGGCGCGCTCGACTTGGAGGACCGCAACTCGCTGCGCCGCATCTACCGCGACACCGACATCCGCGCTGAGGAGCAAGAAGACGGCTACGACGTTGAGTACCGAAAGCTCCGCCTTGAGCAGGTCATCCTCGTCGGCGCGTGGACCGAGGGCACGACGGCGGAGATGGAAGCGAACATGCTGGAACTCGCCGCGTTGGCGGAGACTGCGGGCGCCGAGGTGCTCGACATGTTCTACCAGAAACGCGACAAGCCGGACCCGGGCACGTACATCGGCTCGGGCAAGGTGAAGGAGCTCGGCGAGATCGTGACCGCCACCGGTGCGGATACCGTGGTGTTTGACGGTGAGCTTTCGCCCGGCCAGATGGTGGCGCTCGAAGAGGCGCTCAAGGTCAAGGTGATTGACCGCACCATGCTGATCCTCGACATCTTCGCGCAGCACGCGAAGAGCAAAGAGGGTAAGGCGCAGGTCAGTCTAGCGCAGATGGAATACCTCTACACCCGTACGCGTGGTTGGGGTGGCCAGCTGTCGCGTCAGGCGGGCGGCCGCGCCGGTTCGAATGGCGGCGTGGGTCTGCGTGGTCCCGGTGAAACCCGTATTGAGGCGGACCGCCGCCGTCTGCGCACGGAAATGGCGAAGCTGCGCCACCAGCTGCGCGATATGAAGACGGCCCGCGAGGTCAAGCGCGCCCAGCGCGCGCGGTCGACCACGCCGAAGATCGCGATCGCCGGCTACACCAACGCGGGCAAGTCCTCGCTGATTAACGCGATGACGGATGCCGGCGTGCTGGTGGAGGATGCGCTGTTTGCCACCCTGGATCCGTCGACACGCAAGGCGCAGCTCGCGGACGGCCGCACGGTGGTGCTCACCGATACCGTCGGCTTCGTTCGCCACCTGCCCACCCAGCTGGTGGAGGCGTTCAAGTCCACTCTCGAGGAGGTCTCGGGCGCGGACCTGCTGCTGCACGTCGTGGACGGCTCGGATGCGTTTCCGCTGAAGCAGATCGAGGCGGTCAACGACGTGCTGTCCGAGATCACCCGCGAAAGCGGCGAGGAGATCCCCCCGGAAATCATTGTGGTGAACAAGATCGACGAGGCTGATCCCGTTGTGCTCGCCGAGCTTCGCCACGCTTTCGACCGCTCGGGACGCGACGTGGTGTTCGTCTCTGCGCTCACAGGCGAAGGCATCGACGAGCTCGAAGCCAAAATCGAGATGTACCTGAATACCCTCGACGAGCACGTCACCATGCTCGTGCCCTTCACCCGCGGCGACGTGGTGTCACTGCTCCACGAGCACGGCACCGTGCGCTCTGAGGAGTATCAGGAGCAGGGCACGCTTATCGACGTTCGCCTGCCCCGCGTCATCGCGGAGCAGCACCGCGAGTTCGTGGTGAGCTAACAGCTGTAGGTCTCCCCGACGGGCCAGTAAGGTTCCTTCGCCTTGTAGTAGGCCAGGCCTTCGAGGTTTGCGGCGGCGGCTTCGTCGAGAAGCACCGTTGCGTTGTTGTGCAGCTGCAGTGCGGAGGCGGGGCAGGAAGCGCTGAGCGGGCCTTCAATGAGAGCGCGGGCCGCGTCTGCCTTAGCGGGGCCGGTAGCGATGAGGATGAGGTGCCTCGCCTCCATGATGGTGCCGATGCCCTGGGTGAGCGCGTGGCGCGGCACTTCGTCGCTGGAATCGAAGAAGCGCGCGTTGTCCGCGACGGTGCGCGGGTGCAGGGTGATGAGCCTGGTGCGGGAGCGCAGGGAGCTAGTCGGCTCATTGAAAGCAATGTGGCCGTTGGTGCCGATACCCAGGATCTGAATGTCCACCCCGCCGGCGTCCTCGATGGCTTCCTCGTAATCCTCCACTTCCTGAGCGGGATCGACAGCAGCGCCGTCGAGGGAGTGGACGTTTTCGTCGGCAATATCGATGTGGTGGGTGAGCTCGCGCCGGATCGTCGCGTGATAGGACTGCTCGTGGGAGGCGGGCAGTCCGTAATACTCGTCGAGCAGGAATGCCCGGCACTTGGCAAAGCTCAAGCCCTCCTCGCGGTGGCGGCGGATCAGCTCCTGGTAGGTGGGGTTCGGGGTGGAACCCGTGGCGAGGCCAAGCGTTGCGCCAGTGCGGATGAACGGCTCAAGCAGGCTCGCGGCTACCTGGGCAACCTCGGCGGGCGTGTGGCGGATGATGATCTCCATAGGTCAAACCTACGCGCGCCGATTGGTGCAGCGGGTTAAGGCCGCGCGATAATGGCACCTCGTGACTTCTACTTCTCTGGGCTGGGCCCTCCACGGCGACGGTCGCCACGTGCGCCCGGGCGCGGTCGTTGCCCCCGACGAGCGGCTGAGCTGGCCGCGCACCATTGGTATCGGCATGCAGCACGTGGTCGCCATGTTCGGCGCGACCTTGCTGGTGCCCACGCTGACCGGCTTCCCGGTGAACACGACGCTTTTGTTCTCCGGCCTGGGCACAATCATCTTCTTGCTCATCACCCGCAACAAGCTGCCGAGCTACCTCGGCTCCTCGTTTGCGTTCATCGCGCCGCTGACCGCCTCGCAGCAGTACGGCATGGGAGCGCAGCTCGGCGGTGTGTTGCTGACCGGTGTGGCGCTCATCGCCGTCGGCGCCTTGGTGCAGGTCGCCGGCAAGCGGGTCATCGACGCGGTGATGCCGCCCGTGGTCACGGGCGCGATCGTTGCGCTCATCGGCTTCAACTTGGCGCCCACGGCTGTATCCAACGTGCAGACGCAGCCGGGCGTCGCCGGCGTGACGCTTCTGACCATCGTGCTGGTCACCGTCGCCACCCGCGGGATGGCCTCCCGCCTCAGCATCCTCATCGGCGTCGTCGTCGGGTGGGTGTTCGCCGCGCTGAGCGGGGGACTTGGCGACGACGCATTGGCGACGATCGGCGCAGCACCCTGGGTGGGTCTGCCTGATTTCCACACCCCGGAGTTCCACCTCTCCGCGATCCTGGTCACCCTGCCTGTACTCGTCGTGCTCATCGCGGAGAACGTCGGCCACGTTAAGGCCGTGTCCGAGATGACGGGGCGAGACCTCGACCACATGCAGGGCCGCGCGCTCATCGGCGACGGCATTGCAACGACGCTCGCAGGCGGCTTCGGCGGCTCCGGCACGACCACGTACGCCGAAAACATCGGCGTTATGGCTGCGACGAAGGTGTACTCCACCGCGGCGTACTGGGTGGCGGCGACGTTCGCGGTGGTTCTCGCGTTCATCCCGAAGTTCGGTGCCGTGATCTTCACTATCCCTGCCGGTGTTCTGGGCGGGGCCTGCCTCGTCCTCTACGGACTCATCGGCATGCTGGGCGTGCGCATCTGGCAAGACAACAAGGTGGATTTCACCGACCCGGTCAACCTCACCGCGGCAGCGGTGGCGCTGATCGTCGGCATCGGCAATCTCACCCTCACGGTGGGGCAGGTGACACTGGAAGGCATTGCGCTCGGCTCGGTGGGCATCATCGTCATCTACCCGCTCATGCGCTGGATTTACGACACGGTCGGGGAGGGCAAGTACGCCTCGAAATTCGCCGTCGAAAAGCGCGGGCCCGAAAACGTGACCGACCCCCACACCTTCGGCTAACAAAGGTGCAGGGGCCGGTGCGGCGCGGGGGCTTACTCTGCGTCGAGGTTCTTCTCGATCAGGGCGGCAATCTGCTCAACTGCCTCAGCGTTGTCGGAGGTCACGGTGACCTCGTCGCCGAACTCTGCGCCCATCGCCATGATCATGAGGGAGGAGGCGGCATCGGTCTCGTCGTCCTCATCGCCGCCGACGAGGGTGAGGATGATCTCGTCATCGAACTCGCCGGCAGCGTCAGCGATAACGGTCGCCGGGCGTGCGTGCAGGCCAACGGTGGAGCCAACCTTGACGGTCTTGGAAGCCATGCGTGTGTCCTTTCAATAAGTGGTTATAACTTGTGTCCAGTGTAGGTCCGCGACGGACTAAACCGCCACTGCCTCAGCAGCCTTCTCGATCTCCCTGTTGGGCCAGAACTGCTTGATCAGGATCACCGCAGCGGTGGCGACAGCCACGCCGGCAGCGAGGGCGATCAGCATGCCCCACCAGGGCTCGTAGGCGAAGATGACGAACAGGCCACCGTGCGGGGCCTGGCAGCCGACGCCGAGAGCCATGGAGACAGCGCCGGCGGTTGCGCCGCCGAGCATCATCGCGGGGATGACGCGGAACGGGTCAGCCGCGGCGAACGGGATCGCGCCTTCGGACACGAAGGAGAGGCCGAGCAGCCAGGCGGACTTGCCGTTCTCCTGCTCAGCCGGGGTGAACAGCCCCTTGCGCAGGAAGGTGGCGATGGAAAGCGCGATCGGCGGGACCATGCCGGAGATCATGACAGCCGCCATGATCTGGAAGCTCGCGTCGGTGCCGGCGGACAGGCCCGCCGTGCCGAAGAGGTAGGCAGCCTTGTTCACCGGGCCGCCGAGGTCGAAGCACATCATCAGGCCGATGATGACGCCGAGCAGCACGGCGGAGGAGCCGGACATGGACTCCAGCCAGCCGGTTAGGCCGTTCATGACACCCTCGAGCGGGCGGCCGAGCAGCATGAACATGAGCAGGCCGACGACCAGCGACGTCAGCAGCGGGATGATCACCACCGGCATCAAGGAGCCGAGCCAGCGCGGCACGTTCCAGGTCTGGATCCAGTAGGCGATGAGGCCGGCGAGAATACCGGTGACCAGGCCGCCGATGAAGCCAGCGCCGACCATCACAGAAATTGCGCCGCCGATGAAGCCCGGCGCGATGCCCGGGCGGCCGGCGAGGCCGTAACCGATGTAGCCGGACAGCGCCGAGACCACGAATCCCATGCCCATCTGGCCGGTCGCGAACAGCACTGCACCCAGATACAGCGCCCAGCCGGAACGCGTGAAGGTCATGGTCTCGCCGTCGATAAGCACCTCGTGCCCGGGGAGGTTCGTGGGAGAGAACTGGGTGACCAGCGCTTGCCAGCCGTTTGCCATGTCGTAGCCGCCGATGAGGAAGCCGAGGGCGAGCAGCAGGCCGCCCGCCGCGACGAACGGCACCATGTAGCTCACGCCCGTCATGACAGCCTGCTGGAGACGCTTCGGCCAGCTCTCGCCGGTGCCGGCAGTGGCGGAATCTTCGCCGCTCGAGGCACTCGCTGCCACCACGCGCGGGGCGCTGGGATTGTTCGCGGCGCGAATCGCCTCATCAATCATCGCGTTCGGTTCGTTCACGCCTCGCTTCACGGGGCTGTCGACGACTGGCTTGCCGGCGAAGCGCGCCTTATCGCGGATCGCCACGTCGTGGGCGAAGATCACGGCGTCCGCGGAGTCGATGAAGCTCTGCTCCAGCCGGTCGCCGCCCGAGGAGCCCTGCGGCTCCACGATCAGCTCTACATCGCCGCGCTTCTCGGCCGCCTGGGTGAGGGCGTCGGCCGCCATGTAGGTGTGCGCAATGCCTGTTGCGCACGAGGTCACAGCGGCGATGCGCAGCTTGGGCTTCCCGCTTGCCGACGCTTCTTCCGCTCCCGCGGCTACCGCTCCGCCGACGACGGTAGAACCCGCAGCCGGAGCTGCCGCGGCGGCCTTTTTCTTCTTCGGCTCGGCGTTCACGACGTCGAGGACCGCCTCGACAACCTCGCGCTCGGTTTCGGCGTCGCGCAGTGTCTGCACGAAATCGCCCTTCACCAGCGCGCGGGCGAGCTGGGACAGGATCTTGAGGTGTTCCTTGCCGCCGCCTTCCGGAGCAGCAATGAGGAACACCAGCTCGGCGTCGCCGTCGGGGCCGGAGAAGTCGACCGGGTTGCTCAAACGCGCGAATGCCAGGGTGGGCTCGGTGACGGCAGAGGTGCGGCAGTGCGGAATGGCGACGCGGCCGTTGACGCCGGTGCCGGCCTTCGCCTCGCGCGCTGCGGCGGCTTCGGCGAGCTCTGAAGCGTCGGAGGCGCGGCCGGCGCCGACGACCAGGTCCGCGAGGTGGCCGATGACCTCGCGCGGGGTAGCACCGAAATCGACGTCGAGTGCGACGAGCGATTCAGTAATCAATGCATCGTGCATGAGAAGTCCTTGGGGTTATGCGCTAGCTAAGGGGGAAACGATGGTGTTGGCGAGGTCGAGCTCGGCGGGCACGGGGATGCCCGTACCGGGGAGTGCTGCTGCGGCGGAGCCGTACGCGACGGCGCGCCGGAGACACTCGGCGGGATCAGCGCCGTCGATGCGCGCCATGATGTACCCGGCCAGGGAGCTGTCGCCGGCTCCGACCGTGGAGCGCACCGTGATAGGCGGCGGAGTGGCGACCCACGAGCCGTCCGCAGTGACCAAGCACGCGCCGGCACCGCCGAGGGTGACCAGCACCTCGCCGACCCCGCGCTCTACCAGCGTGCGGGCTGCCGAGATCACCGCGGTGACATCGCCCGCGGCGGCCTGGTCCTCCAGCTCGCGCCCGTTCGCGCCCGTCAGCTGCGCGAGCTCAAACGCGTTGGGTTTTAAGATGTCCGGATGTGTCCGTTCGTCGAGACGTTCGCCGAGCGCGACCAGTGGCGCATCCGAGGTGTCGACGGCGATGAGGGCCTCGGATCCGGCGCGGATGGCCGCGACTGCGTCCGCGTAGTACCCCTCCGGGGCCCCTGGGGGCAGCGAACCGGCGAGCACTACAGCCGCAGCATGGCGCGCATGCGTCGCGACGGTCGCAGTCATCGCGGCTAGGTCTTCCGGAGTGAGTGTCGGCCCAGACTCATTGACCTTGGTTGTGGTGCCGTCCCCCTCGGTCAGTGCGGTGTTCGTGCGCACCTTGCCGGAGACGGCGACAGGCACGAAGTTGATGCCGAGCGCACGTGCTGCCGGCGCGAACGGGTCGTCCTCGCCGCACGGCGCGATAGCGGTGGCGGGGTACCCGGCTTTGGCGGCGGCGTGCGCCACGTTGATGCCCTTGCCCCCGGCCTCTCGACGGGCGGACGTGGCGCGTGCCACCTCACCTCGGACAAGAGCGGAAATTTCCAGGGTGGCATCAATGCTCGGGTTTGGGGTGAGTGTCACAAGCAATGCCCGACTCCTCTGAATGTGGTTTTTAGATACCACAAGTATGCCCGAATATGCCCGAATGGGCAATCGTTCTAGTCTGTGGCCAGCACCACTTCGATGCCGCTCTCAGTGAGTTCGGCGAGGAGGGATTCGGGGGCGGCTTCGTCGGTGATGACAACGTCGATGGCATCCAGCGGGGCGAAACTCACCAGGTAGTCGTTGCCCAGCTTGGTGGAGTCGCACAGGACGACGACCTTGCGGGCGTTCGTGACCATGGATGCTTTCACGGCTGCCTCGTGCGCGTCCGCCGTGGACAGCCCGTGGTCGACGGTAAGTGCGTTGGTGCCGATGAACGCGACGTCGGCACGCATGAGTGCCAGCGTTCGCAGCGCCGTGTCGCCGACGACAGCTTGGGTGATTGCGCGGACAGTGCCGCCGAGCAGCTGCACGTTAGTCAGGCCCGCCGTGGACAGGTCGAGCGCGATGGGCAGGGAGTTCGTGACGATCGAAATAGCAGTGGCGTTTGAGTCGGCCGCGATGAGATTCGCCAGAGCGTTGATGGTCGTGCCCGAATCGAGGAAGATGGCCCCGCCCGGCTGGTTCGGCAAGAAGCGCAGCGCCTCGCGCGCAATGGCATCCTTCGCCGCGGATGCCGAGCGGAAGCGGGTGTCCAAGGGGAATTCGGTGGTGAGGAACGACTGCGTCGCAACCGCGCCGCCGTGGACACGGTGGACGATGCCTTCCTTGTTGAGTACGGCGAGATCGCGGCGAATTGTTTCGGCGGTGACATCGAACTTCGCCGCCAGCTCGGTCACGCTAACGCGTCCCTCCACCGCGGTCAGGGATGCGATCTGTCGGCGGCGTTCCTCTGCGTACATCTGCACCCGGCCATTTTCGCACGCTGAGTATGCCCGTTCGCGTGACTTTGTTTCCGAATCCCCCGGAAGTGGGGAGTGGATTAGAGCGAACGGAAGACGGAGACTACGAGACCGAGGATCTCCGCGTCATCGCCTTTGATGGGGGAGAAGGCATCATTGCGCGGCAGCAGCCACACGCCGGAGGAATCCTTGTGGAAAACCTTCGCGGTAGCCTCGCCGTCAATCATCGCGGCGACGATCTGGCCCTCTTCGGCCACCGGCTGGGAGCGGACTACAAGCCAATCCCCGTCCAGGATTGCGGCATCCACCATGGACTCACCCACAACACGCACCATGAACAGGTCCCCGTCGGCCAACAGTTCCTCCGGGAGCGGGTAATAGGCCTCCACGTTTTCCTCTGCGAGGATCGGTGCGCCGGCCGCAATCTGGCCGACGACCGGAATGAAACGCGGCTGGGAGGCCTCCTCCGGCACATCCGTGTTCGTTGGCGCCGCGGCAGTTGTGCGCTTGGTCTTGGCCTGCGTATCTGGCAGGTGGCGCAGATCCACGGCGCGCGGCTTGTTCGGGTCGCGGCGCAGGAAGCCCTTCTTCTCCAGCTCCTTGAGCTGGTACGCCACAGAAGATGTGGACTGCAGGCCGGCGGCATCGCCGATTTCGCGAATGCTCGGCGGGTAACCCCGGAGCACGACGGCATCCTGGATGACTTCGAGAATGCGGCGTTGGCGGTCCGTCAAAGTGCTCATGTCGAGGCTGTTCGGGTCTATCTTCTTGCGGGCCATACCCACTCCTTCGTGATGTGCGGGGAAACACGGGCTCACACCCGAAGCTACCACGTGAAGCAAGTGTGTTCGATATTTTTCACGCGTGTCTGGACAGCGGGCGGAGCGCCTGCTATAAATCGAACACGTAGCCGATATTCGAACACTTGAGCGTTGTCTCGGAAGGGTATGTCGGAGGCGGCTCATACTATGCACCTCAACAACGAAGGGAGAGCATCATGACCACCGTAATCCGTCCCCAGTCTTCCACCACAGCAGGCGGTTGGGCCGATCGCGCGACCAGTACGTCCGCCGAGGTGTGGGACATCGCCGATTCCATGCCGTTCGCCGCATCGGCGCGCAATTGTCACGCGGTTCGACCACTTTCGCGTGAGACTCGAACGTTCGAGCGTGCGGGCGTCGCCAAGGAAACCGGCCGCCGCTCGGCTCGTGTCGAGTTCGAACCGGGCCGCGAGAACCGCGACAACTTCATCCTCGGCTCGGTTCTCACCGCAGCCCTCCTCATCGGTTCCGCATTCGGCGGCGTATTCACCAACCAAGAGGGTCAGGCGCAGTCCGAGAGCGCGGCCGTCCAGGTTGCCTCGGCGCAGCTGCGCTAGCGCCTCCCTCCCACCCCCTCGTGCGGAGTAAGCTTGCGGATAACGCTTAACCGCCACAACATATGGGGTGTAATTGCCGTGTATTGCCCGTTCTGCCACAACGATAATTCGCGCGTCACGGATTCCCGCGCCGTCGAAGGCGGCTCCGCGATCCGCCGGCGCCGGGAGTGCACGGAATGCGGGGGCCGTTTTACGACGGTGGAGAAGGCCGTTCTCACCGTCGTCAAGCGCAACGGTGTCAGCGAGCCGTTCGACAGGGACAAACTCATACTGGGTGTGCGGCGGGCGTGCCAGGGGCGCGACGTGTCCGACGATGCACTGAAGCGCCTCGCGCAGCAGGTGGAGGAAACGGTGCGCGCGCAGGGTAGTTCGCAGGTGCCGGCAAACCAGATCGGCCTCGCGGTGCTGGAACCGCTGCGGGCCCTGGACGAGGTCGCGTACCTGCGCTTCGCCTCCGTCTACAAGTCCTTCGAAAGTGCCGACGACTTCGAGTCGGAGATCCGACTCATGCGCCGGCGGGACCGGGAAGACTTTTAGCGCAGTTTGTCTGCGAGCTTCTCAATGCGCCGCTGGCTCACTGGCTGCGGCGTACCCAGGCGCTGCGCGAACAAGCTCACGCGCAGCTCCTCAATCCGCCACAGAATGTCCTTGTACGCCTTTGACTTCCGGCGGTTGGCGGGCAGCTGCCGCATGCGGCTCTCCACGTAGCGCTTCGCCTCGTCGACTACAGCTTGGCGGTCCGCATCACGGTCCGGATCGAGGCGCATGTCATCGAGTCGAATGCGCATCGCCTCGATGTAGCGGGGGAGGTGCTGCAGGTGCTGCGCTCCGTGGATGGTCACAGCGTGCTTGGGCAGGAAGAACCGCAGCTGGGCCTTCATGTCCTCGATCGCCGGCCCGTCCCACTGCTCCAGCTCCTTCGCCATGTTCGCGTACTCGACGAGTGCGGGTGCAAGGCCCACGACGATGCGGCGGACTTCGCCCGCCACCTTCGGTTTGATTTCGCGCACGAGCGCGTCGAACTCCTCCGGCGAGCGCACCGGGCCGCCGTGGGAGAGCATGAGATCCCTGATCACCGCGACGCGCGCGTCGTCCACGAGCCCCTCGGCACCGCCGTGCGGGTAGTGGTCCACCGCCACCTTGTGGCGCAGCGGCATCCCCTTCGTCATCTGGGCTGGGTTGACCGTGATCTCCCGGAGCAGCAGCGTCAAGGTTGCGGTGGTCATGGAGGCATCGGCCGCCGCCTTCGTCGGGTGGATAGTCACCTTCACGCCGTCCGGGGTCGCTTCGAGCGCGGGGTAGGCATCCACCTCGTTGCCCTCGATGACGGTGGTGACGGTCTCCGGCACCTCGCCGAGGGTATCGGCGGTCCAGCGCTTCACCGCCTCCGAGGCGGATGCTTGGCTGTGCTTGGCCACCGACGAGCGGATCTTGCCGGCCTGCCTGCGTTTCAGCTGGTTCAGGTCTTTGTCGTGGTCGATGACGTCCCCGCGCCGATCGATGGCGGCGAAGGTCACCTTCAGGTGCGGGGGCAGCGCGGCGGCGTTGAAGTCCGTGCCGTCAATACCGTTGACACCGATGGTCTTGAGGGCTTGGGAAAGAGCGTCTTTAAGCGGAAGCTCTTCCTTGTCCTCGGCGAGCTCCTGCACGTGCGGCAAGGCGCGTGCGGCGAAGTCCGGGGCGGGGACGACGGTGCGGCGCAGCGGTTTCGGCAGGGTGCGGATGAGCTCGGTGATCAGCTCGAGGCGCAGGCCCGGGACCAGCCAGTCGAAGCCGTCCGGATCAAGCCCTGCCAAAAGCGGGACCGGCACGTGCACAGTGACGCCGTCAAAGGGGTCGCGCGGCTCGAACTTGTAGTGCAGCTCGTAATCAATCGAGCCTTGGCGCCAGCGGTTGGGGAACGCGTTCTCGGAGGTGTCTTCGCCGCCGTCGTCGACAAGCGTTGCCGGGTCGAAGTCCAGGTAGTGAGGGTCGGCGTGGCGCTGCTTCTTCCACCACGAGTCGAAGTGGCGCGCCGTGGTGACCTCGGCCGGCAGCTTCGCATCGTAGAAATCGAAGAGCGTATCCTCGTCGACCACGAGACCGCGGCGGCGCACCTTCTCTTCCACAGCCGCCGCTTCCTGCATGAGTGCCTCGTTGTGCTCGATGAACAGGTGGTGGCGGTTCCAATCGCCCGCGATCAGCGCGTTGCGGATGAACATGTTGCGCGCCCCGTCCGGGTCCACGCGGTGATACGGCACCAGCCGGTCTCTCACGATGGTCACGCCGTAGAGCATGGTTTTTTCGTGCACCATCGCGGCGGAACGCTTGCGAGACCACACCGGCTCCGAGTAGTTGCGGCGCAACAAATCGCCCGCGGCCTTCTCCACCCACGCAGGCTCGATCTTCGCCACGTCTCGCGCCCACAGGCGGGAGGTTTCCACCAGTTCCGCCGCCATCACGAACTCCGGGGGGCGCTTGCTTAACGACGATCCCGGGAAGATCATGAAGCGGGTTCCGCGCGCGCCCTGGAACTCCTTCGAGTTGCCGTCGCGGGCGCCGATGTTAGAAAGCAGGCCGGTAAGCAGGGATTTATGGATCGCACCCGCATCGCGCTCGCCGACGACATTCTCCGCCCGGGACCACCCGAGCTGTTTCTCCACATCGCGGAGCTGGCGCACCAGGTCATACCACTCGCGAATGCGCATGTAGTGCAAAAACTCCCGCTTCATCCGCTTGCGGAATGCGTTGCCGGAAAGCTCGTCGCGGGAATCCTTGATGTAGTCCCACAGCTTGAGCGCGGACAGGAAGTCCGATTCCTTGTCCTTAAAGCGGGCGTGCGCCTGGTCGGCCTGGGCCTGGAACTCAAGGGGGCGTTCGCGCACGTCCTGGATGGTCATGTTGGCAACGATGACCGTGACATCGTCGAGCACGCCGAGGCGGTTTGCCTCCACGAGCATGCGCGCCATCTTCGGGTCCACCGGGATGCGGGCCAGATCGCGGCCGATGCCGGTGAGTACAGGAGCACCGTCGCGCTCCTTGTCCGTGATCGCCCCGAGCTCGTGGAGAATCATCAAGCCGTCGCGCACGGACTTCGGGTCCGGCGGCTGGATGAACGGGAACTCGCTCACGTCGCCCAGGCGCAATGAAATCATCTGCAGGATCACGCTGGCCAGGTTGGTGCGCAGGATCTCCGGGTCGGTGAATTCCGGGCGCGCCTCGAAGTTCTCCTCGGAGTATAGGCGGATGGCGATGCCGTCTGCCACACGGCCCGAGCGTCCGGAGCGTTGGTTGGCGCTGGCCTGGGATATCTCCTCGATGGGCAGGCGCTGCACCTTGGTGCGGGTGGAGTAGCGGGAGATGCGCGCGAGGCCGGTGTCCACCACGTAGTGGATGCCAGGCACTGTCAGCGAGGTCTCGGCAATGTTCGTTGCCAAGACGATGCGCCGCCCGGCGTGCGGCGCGAAGACGCGGTGCTGCTCGGCGTTGGAGAGGCGGCCGAACAGGGGTACGACCTCCACGCCGCGCCAATGCTGCTTGTCAATAGCCTCCATACAGTCCCGGATGTCGCGCTCAGAGGCGAAGAAGCACAAGATGTCGCCCTCGCCCTCACGCATGAGTTCTTTGCAGGCGTCGACGACGCGGTCGATCATGTCCGCGTCGATCTCCTTGATCCCGTCCTTCGTCTCCACATGCTCCACCAGCGGGCGGTAGCGGATCTCGACGGGGTAGGTGCGGCCGGAGACCTCGATGATCGGTGCGGGCTTGCCGTCTGCGTCGGCGAAGTGGGCGGCGAAGCGCTCCGGATCGATCGTTGCGGAAGTGACGATGACCTTGAGGTCCGGCCGCCGCGGCAGCAGGCGCTTGAGGTAGCCGAGCAGAAAGTCGATGTTCAGGCTGCGCTCGTGCGCCTCGTCGATGATGATCGTGTCGTAGGCGTTGAGGAAGCGGTCGCGCTGCATCTCCGCCAGCAGGATGCCGTCCGTCATCAGCTTCACCGACGTGGAGGCGCTCACCTTGTCGTCGAAACGAATCGCGTAACCCACGCTCTCGCCGATGTCCTGGCCCAGCTCCTCAGCAATGCGCTCGGCCACCGTGCGGGCAGCCAGCCTGCGCGGCTGCGTGTGCCCGATCATGCCGCGTCGGCCGCGCCCCAGTTCAAGCAGCATCTTCGGAATCTGCGTGGTCTTGCCTGAGCCGGTCTCGCCAGCGATGATCACCACCTGGTGCTCGCGCATGAGCGCCATGATGTCCTCGCGTTTCGCGGACACCGGCAGCTGCTCAGGGTAGGTGATCTCCGGGAGTGCGCTTTCACGCTTCTCGACGATCGTTGCCGCCGCCTCCAAGTCCGCAGCAATGGCTGCGAGGGCCTCCGGTGAGTGGGCCTTCCTCAGGCGGCGGCGGAAGCGACGCTCGTCGGCAAGAGTGAGGCGGGAAAGTTGTGTGTACAGCTCGGCTGCAGACGTGTCATTCATAACTGGGAGACGAGTCTAGCCCCAGCTACCCCCGCAAGGTCGCCTCGGTGGGAGCGATCGCCCGCTCGTATGCGTTGGCCACCAGTGTGCCGAGCGCCGCGAACTCGTCCGCGCGGGTCGAAGACGCGCGGTACGCCAAGCCAATGACGCGCTCCGCGTCCGCGCCCTCCTCGAAGGTGTAGAGGTCCAGCCCCGGGCGGCCGCATTCCGTCTCTACCGCGGACAGCGGGACGAGCGTGGAGCCCAGGCCGGCAACCACCAGTTGCACGATCGTGGTCAGCGAGGCCGCGCGGGTGACGGACAGGGACGTGCCGCTCGGCGTGGTGTGCGCGAGCTTGCACAGGTCCACGATCTGGTCGCGGAGGCAGTGCCCGTCGTCAAGCAGGAGCAGCTCCAGATCGCCCAGGTCGTCGAGGGAGAGGACGCGCTCCTCCGCGCCGAAGTGCCCCGCAGGCGTGATGGCGACGAAGGGCTCGCGGTAGAGCTCGACGGTTTCGAGGCCGGGCGCGTCGACGGGCAGCGCGAGGACGGCGACGTCGATCTGGCCGTCGCGCAGCTGCGAGATCAAGCGGTCGGTCTGCTCCTCGACGATGCGGGGCTCGCACTGCGGGTAGGTCTGGCTGAGCTCCGCGAGCAGGTGGGGGAGGATGTAGGGCGCGATGGTTGGGATGATGCCGATCGTGGCGGTGCCTGCCAGCGTGCCCTCGGTGCCGCGGGAGCGGGCGACGAACGCCTCGGCGGCGTCGAGCGCCGCCTTGGCGTAGGGCAGGAGCGCCTCGCCCTTCGGCGTCACGATGACCTTGCGAGTCGAGCGCTCGATCAGTTGGATGCCGAGACCCGTCTCCAGCGCCACGAGGCCCTGGGAGAGGGAGGGTTGGGAGATGCCCAGTTTCGCGGCGGCCGTGCCGAAATGCTTGTTCTCGGCAACGGTGACGAAGGTGCGGAGCTGGGCGAGCGTCGGCTTGTACGTCCTATTGGGCATGCCTATAACCATACAACACGCCAATAGGTTTAGGTGTTGAGGCGATGCGAGTTTTATGGCAAAATCGAATGCGAGTGGTGCACTGCGCCCGACATTCACACCAACCAGGAGGATTCTTATGCCGATCATGACCGTTGGGGAGCGCTTCCCGGAGTTCGACCTTGTCGCACTGAAGGGTGGCAACCTCAAGGAGGCTAACGCTAGCTCTCCGGACGACTACTTCGAGAACGTTTCCCTGGACAAGTACGAGGGCAAGTGGAAGATCGTCTTCTTCTACCCGAAGGACTTCACCTTCGTCTGCCCGACCGAGATCGCTGCCTTCGGCAAGCTGAACGAGGAGTTCGAGGACCGCGACACCCAGGTGCTCGGCGGCTCCACCGACAACGAGTACTCCCACTTCAACTGGCGTGCGACCCACCCGGAGCTCCTCGAGGTTCCGTTCCCGATGTTCGCCGACGTGCGCCACGACCTGATCCGCGCCCTCGGTGTGGAGAACGCTGCCGGTGTCGCTGACCGTGCAACCTTCATCATCGACCCGGACGGCGTCATCCAGTTCGTGTCCGTCACCCCGGACGCTGTCGGCCGCAACGTCGACGAGGTGCTGCGCGTGCTCGACGCACTGCAGTCCGAGGAGGTTTGCGCCTGCGACTGGCAGAAGAACGACCCGACCAAGAACATCGACAAGATGGCTGTGGTTCAGGAGTCCCTGAAGTAACCACGCTTCGAAGCCCCGCCTGAGCGCGGGGCTTTTCCAGCCCCCGCTTTTCGACGAAAGCTATCAACCACCGAAAGGAATAAACCTATGTCTATCGAGAACCTGCGCGGCGCACTGCCGGAGTACGCCAAGGACCAGAAGCTGAACCTCGGCTCCCTGACCCGCTCCACCGAGCTCAGCGAGCAGCAGCTCTGGGGCACTCTGCTGGCATCCGCCGCAGCGACCCGCAACGATGCCGTGATCTCCGAGATCGCCGACGAGGCCAAGGAGCACCTCTCCGAAGAGGCTATCGAGGCAGCGTACGGCGCGGCCACCGTCATGGCGATGAACAACGTCGCGTACCGCGCCAAGAACTGGCTCGGCGACGACTACGCCCAGGTCAAGTTCGGCCTGCGCATGAACATCATCTCCAAGCCGGGCGTTGAGAAGGCCGACTTCGAGCTGTGGTCCCTCGCAGTTTCCACCATCAACGGCTGCGAGCACTGCGCCGTCGCCCACGCCCACGAGGTCCGCGAGGCTGGCCTGACCAAGGAGCAGGTCTGGGAGGCCGTCAAGGTCGCAGCTGTGGTCCAGGCTGTGGCACAGGCACTCACCGTTGAGGCTGCGCGCTAAATAGCGCTCGGCTCTCCCGCGTTCCGGCTCCCCTTCGGGGGAGCCTTTCGCGTTAGATACCGACGAAGTGGCCGCGCAGCGGGTTGAACGGCTCGAGAATCGGGTCGACCTCGCCGGTCGCAATTTCCTTGGCCAGCATCTTGCCGGAAATCGGGCCGAGCACGACGCCCCACATGCCGTGTCCGCCGTTGACGTACACGTTGGGCACCTTGGTCGCGCCGACGAGCGGCAGGCCGTCCGGGGTGACCGGGCGGGAGCCCACCCACTCGTCTTGGCGGGAATCCCAGTCGATGCCGCGGAACATCCGCTTGGTGGTGTGGATGATGGACTGGATGCGCCCCGGCTGGAACGGCTCGTCCGGGCCGCGGAACTCCATGGTGCCGGCCACTCGGAAACGGCCCTGGTACGGGGTGCAGGCCACCTTCTGCTCGGGCAGGTACACCGGGCAGGTGACCGGCTCCGCGGTCTCGACGCTGAAGGAGTAGCCGCGGCCAGCCTGGATCATGGTGGTCACGCCGAGGTCCTTGGCCAGTTTCGGCATCCACGCACCGGTGGCGATGACAACTACGTCAGGGGTCAGCCACTCGCCGGTGGAGAGCTTCACGGCCGGCTTGCGGGTGGATGTGACCTCCACGACCTCGACGCCGGAGGTGACGGTGCCGCCGCGGGCCTCGATGGAGTCGGCGATTGCCTCGCAGTACGGGCCCGGCTCGATGTAGCGCTGGCCTTCCATGCGGTAGATGGCGCCGACCTTCTCGGTGAGCATGGGAGCGTCGGCACGCGCCTCGTCCAGCGAAATCTTGTGGAAGGGGATCTCCTGGCCGTGGCGCGCGGCGCCCTCGACTTCCTTCAAGAAGCCCTTGGCCTGCTCCTCCGCCTCGAATCCGATGATGAACGGCGCGTCGATGCTCTCGGCGTCAACACCGTTGGCCTCGAGCTCGTCGAACGCCGCGAGGGCGGCGAGGTCCGCAGGCGTGAGGCCCTTCATCGTGGTGTCCCATGCGCGGCCGGTGGCATGCGCCATGAACTGCGCGACGAATGCCCACAGCTTCGCGTCGATGCGCACCGGCACGTCGAGCGCCGCGTGCTTGTCGAAGAGCGCGGTGGGGCCGTACATCCAGAGGCTGGAGTTGGACAAGGGGATGGTCTTGCCCGGCGCAAGCCAACCGGCGTTGCCCCAGGACGAGCCGCCGGCGACACCGACGCGATCAACAACTTCTACTTCGTAGCCGTATTCCTGCAGGTGCCACGCGGTGGAGAGGCCGGTCATGCCGGCACCGACGACAAGTGCTTTGGTCATGACCAGCAATCTACCGGCCCAACTAGGCCTGCGTCAGCGAAATGGAAGCCAAGCGCACTTCGCCGGCCTCGTCGGAGGCGTCGAGGTCCACAACACCGCGCAGCTGGAACGCGTTGTCGCCTTCCGGGTCCTTGAAAATCTGGGTGACCTCCCACAGGCGGCCCGACTGATCCCCGAGGCGGAAGTACTCGGGGCCGCGGGCATCGGGCCCGGTGTCCATGTCGTCGTACTCGTCGAAGTAATCATCCATCGCCGCGGGCCAATCGACGGTCTGGTCGGCATCCAGGTAATCCAGTATCTCTGCGAGCTGGTCTTCCTTCTCGTACGCGAAGAGTTCTGTGAGGCGGAAAAACAAGTTGCGCACCATGATGGTGAGGGCGCGGCGGTTCGCGGTGAGCGCGGTCGGATCCTCCACGCCGAATGCCAGCTCGCGCTCCATCGTCTCGCGGGACACGGGGGAGTCCTCGTCGGCCATGTGTGCCCATTCGTCGATCAGCGACGAGTCCACCTGGCGGATTAGCTCGCCGAGCCACACCACGACGTCGGCAAGCTCTTCGTTCATGTACGCCTCCGGGATGGAGTGCGCCAGCGTACGCCAGGCGTCGGTGAGGTAGCGCAGCACCACGCCCTCGGAGCGGGCGAGGCCGTAGGTAGCGATGAGATCCGAGAACGTCATGGCGTGCTCGAGCATGTCGCGCACCACGGATTTCGGGGAGAGCTCGAATTCCTTGGCCCACGGGTTGCCCTCGGTGAAGGTGTCGAAGGCCTCGTCCAGCTCGTCGGCGAGCGGCTTCGGGTAGGTGACGTCCTCGATGATCGCCATGCGGTCGGTGTAATCCACGCCCTCGGCCTTCAGCGCCGCGATCTCCTCGCCGCGGGCGGCAGTCTGCTGGGCCTGGAGGAGCTGGCGGGGGTCATCGAGAATCGACTCGAACACCGAGATCACGTCGAGCGTGTACGTCTCCGACTCCGGGTCGAGAAGCGTCAGGAACGCGAGCGCGAAGGGGGAAAGCGGCTGGTTCAGCGCGAAGTCCCGGTCCAGCTCGCGGGTCAGCGTGTACGGACGAAACGCGGGCGAGTCGGGGGTGCGCTCCACCACGCCCGCGTTGATCAGGCCGCGGAACAGTTCAACGGCGGTGAGAATGTCGCGGTTCTGCTTAGCCCGCGGGTCGTGGTTGGTGCGCAGGAGGTGACGCATGTGTTCGTAACCGTCGCCGGGCCGCGCGACCACATTGAGCAGCATCGAGTTGGAGACACGGAACTGGCTGGTCAGCTCCTCCGGCTCCGCGGTGGTGAGGCGCTCAAACGTCTTCTCCGACCAGGACACCTCGCCGTCGCGCGCGGACTTCTTGCGCAGCTTCTTCAGCTTCTTCGGGTCATCGCCCGCTTTCCGACGGAGCTTCACGTTCTCAATCTCGTGCTCTGGTGCCTCGACAACCACGGTGCCCTCGGTGTCGTACCCGGCGCGCCCGGCGCGGCCCGCAATCTGGTGGAATTCACGCGATTTGAGGATGCGCTGGCGCGTGCCGTCGTACTTCGCCAGGCCGGTGATGAGCACGGTGCGGATCGGCACGTTGATGCCCACGCCGAGCGTATCGGTGCCGCAGATGACCTTCAGCAGGCCGGTTTGGGAGAGCCGCTCGACGAGGCGGCGGTATTTGGGGAGCATGCCCGCGTGGTGGATGCCGATGCCGCGGCGGACGAGTTTGGAGAGGGTCTTGCCGAACGACGTCGTAAAGCGGAAGTCCCCGATCTCCTCGGCGATCCTCGCCTTCTCCTCTGCGGTGACGATGTTCATGCTGGTCAGCGCCTGGGCGCGTTCGGTTGCCTCGCGCTGGGAGAAGTGGACGACGTAGATCGGGACCTTGCCGTTTTCGAGAAGCTCCTCGATCGTCTCGTGGACCGGGGTGAACACGTAGTGGAAGTCCAGTGGCACGGGGCGGGTGGAGCCGCCGACATAGCTGGTGCGGCGCCCGGTGCGGGCGGTGAGATCGTCTTCGAGCCACTTCGTGTCGCCGAGGGTGGCTGACATGAGGAGGAACTGCGCCTTCGGCAGCTCCAGGAGCGGCACTTGCCAGGCCCAGCCGCGGTCGGGCTCGGAGTAGTAGTGGAACTCATCCATCACTACCTGGTCGATGCGCGCATTCGCGCCCTCGCGCAAGGCGATGTTGGCGACGATTTCCGCGGTGGCGGCGATGATAGGCGCATTGCCGTTCACGGTGGCATCGCCCGTCATCATGCCGACATTCTCGGGTCCGAAGATCTCGCACAGGGCGAAGAACTTCTCGCTCACCAGCGCCTTGATCGGCGCGGTATAAAAGCTGCGCTGTCCGCGCGCCATTGCGATGAAGTGGGCGGCGTTTGCCACCATAGATTTGCCGGAGCCGGTTGGTGTGGCCAGGATGACGTTGTCGCCGGCGAGGAGCGCCAGTGACGCTTCCTCTTGGGCGGGATAGAGGGAGATTCCGCGCGCTGCGGTCCAGCGGGTGAACGATTCCCACACCGCGTCCTCGAAGAGGGACTCGGGAACGTCGGCGAGGTCGGGCAGCAGGCTGGAAAGCATCACGCCTTCCAACCTAGCGAACTACTCGTCGTCCTCCGCGAGGCCCTCGAAGCCGTCGTCCTCGGACGGGTCGATGAAGTAGTGGTCGCTGAGGCGACGCGTACTTTCGTCCTCGCCCGGGGAGTGCCCCTCGCCGAGCGCGCGGTCGCGGTCCTCGATGGCGGCGAGGAAGTTCTCGAACGCCTCGCTGATCTCCTCGCCGGAAGGCACCTGGGCCTCGCCCGGCATCATCGCCTCCGGGTTGCGCTCGCGGTACTCCTCCATCTCCGTGTCGTAGTGCTGCTCGAGCGCGTGCACCACCTGCGCCACCTCCTCCGACGCTGCGGTCTGCTCCGCGAGCTGGCGCGACACCTTCGCCATGTCGCGTTCGAGGGAGCGCAGCGGGAAGCGGAGGTTCGCCGAGTCTTCCACTGACTGCAGGAGCTGGTACATCGCGTGCGGGTAGGGCGAGGATGCGACGTAGTGCGGCACGTGAGCGGTGAACCCGGCCACCGGGCGGCCGCGCTTGTGCAGCTCGCGCTCGATCAGTATCGAGGCGGAGCCCGGGATGGTCACCATGCCGTCGAACGTGAACATGGAGCCCACCAACTCCTCACGGTTGCCGTGCGCGGACACCACCAGCGGGCGGGTGTGTGGCGCGCCCATGGGCGCGGCGTAGAGGCAGATGGTCTCGCGAACGTCGAAACGCTCGACGAGATCCGCCACCGCCTCGCTGAACGCCTCCCAGCGCAGATCCGGCTCTGGGCCGGAGAGTAGCAGGAAGGAGGTGCCGTCCGAATCGCGCAGCACGCGCATGTCCAGCTCGAGGTCCTCGACGTTCGAAATTTCGTGCTGGTTCAGCGTCACCACCGGGCGGCGGGCGCGGTAATCGATGAGCTCATCGTTGTTAAACGTCGCCACCGTGCGGGACTCCAGCGCGGCCTTGAGGTGGTCGGCGGAACCCTCCACGGCGTGGCCGGCATCCGCGTAGCCCTGCATCGCGATGATAAGCGTGGGGCCGGCGGGTCCACCCTCGCCGACGGCAGGCGAAGGATACTCAAGCTCGTACATGCGGTGATCGTCCGACATGGTATTCCTCCTCGTGTATGACAGTCTCTCATGTCAACAATGGTGTTCGACGCAACATTCCCGGCGGGGCGAGTGCAGTCGAGCGCTCTATTCTGCCCGAGCACGCGGCCCGATGCCACCGCGACGCTACTTTCATCCACAGCTCCCCAATGAGGTGACCAATTGCGGCTGAAATGTGGATAACTCGGGCCGCGCGCGCCGGCGGCGGGGGAACGCGGGGCGGGTTTCGAGCGTCCAATACCTATGACTCAAACACCGCACATTCCACACGCAACCTTGTTCACCCTCGGCGATGTCTTCGCCTCGATCCCCGGCCTCCTCGGCTACTACCCGCAAGAATCGACCATCCTGCTCGCCCTCGAGCGCGACGCGGACACCGGCGCCATCCTCCTCGGACCCGTCCTGCGCGCCGACCTGCCCCAAACCGCTGAAGCCGCCGTATTCGCCCTCGAGCACTGCACCGCGGACACCTTCGGGTTCCTCGGGCTCGTCGTCAGCCGTATTCCCACCTCCGAGCTCGTGGCAGAGGCCATCGACGAGCTCTCGGCCGCGCGCGACTTGGACGGGCTTCCGCTTCTCGACGCTTGCTGGCATCTCTCCGAAATCGCCACCGGCACCCCGTACACCATGCTTTTCGGTCCCACCCCAGCCGAGCTGCACAGTGCGGGCCTGCCGCGGGACTGGGTATCCGGCATCGTGCCTTCCGTCATGGCGCAGCCGACCATGGGCCCGCTGCTGGCCCAGGGGGCGCTGCCGGAGCTCAGCCGCGAGCACACGCGCGCGTTCTTCGACCACGACCCGGCTGTCGCCCCGCGCATCACCACACGGGAACTCGCGGACGTGTACCGCCGCGGGTACCGCCTGGTGGACAAGCTCGATTCCGAGCCGATCATGGTGAAAGCAGCGGTGGAGCGGGCGCGCGAGACCCTGCGTGCCGCGAGTGCCCGACCGCTCGTCGGCGAAGGTGCAAAGCAAGCGCATCTCCCCGCGCCGCGGGAGGATCTCGAGCACGTCGCCGTGATACTCAGCCGCTCGCCGTTGCGCGACTGCCTCTTCAGCGTCGTCCTCGAAGCCCCGTTGCCTGCAGCCGCCGTGCTGGCGACTATCGCGAGGTCCTACGAGGGCGTCATTCGCGCGAACGCGCTCAGCCTCTGGGCGGTCGCCGCCGTGCGCATGCGGCTCTCCTCTTGGGCCTGTGCGGCCCTCGCCTGCGCCCAAGAGGAGATCGAAGAGCACTCGCTTTCGGCCATCCTCGCCCAGTTACTCATGTGCGGGGAGCACGACACCCTGCTCGCCACCGCCGCGGAAAGCAGCAACACCCTATGGAAGGAAGGATTCGGGGCTTAAAGCGCCCGGCTTTTACCGCGCCCCGTGGGAGCGCTCGCCGAGGTCGCGGGTGAAGTGCCACGCGTCCGTAACGATGCGGGTCAGCTCCGTGCGCGTTGGGTTCCATCCCAGCTCCTGCTGAATGCGTGCCGACGACGCGATGAGCACCGCCGGATCGCCCGCGCGGCGCGGCGCTACTTCGGCCGGAATGGGGTGGCCGGTGACCTCGCGGCAGGTTTCGATGACTTCGCGCACCGTGTAGCCGTCACCCGAGCCCAGGTTGAAGATGCGGTGCTCGCCCGGCTGGTTCGCCTCCAGCGCGAGCACGTGCGCGTCCGCTAGATCGCGGATGTGGATGTAGTCGCGCACGCAGGTGCCGTCCTTGGTGGGCCAGTCGTCCCCGAAGATCATGATTTTCTCGCGGTAACCCATCGCCACCTGCAGCACGAGCGGAATGAGGTGGGTTTCAGTCGGGTGGTTCTCGCCGTGCTCGCCGTACGCGCCCGCGACGTTGAAGTAGCGCAAGCTGGTCGCGCCGAGGCCGTACGCGGTGCAGTAGGACGAGATCGCGTCGTCGATGGCGAGCTTCGTGGCACCGTACGGGTTAGTCGGGCGCGTCGGCGCCGTCTCCACAATCGGCACCTCTTCGGGCTCGCCGTAGGTGGCCGCCGTCGAGGAGAACACCAGGGAAGTGACACCGTGGCGGCGCATTGCGTCCAACAGCACCAACGACACGACGAGGTTGTCGTGCCAGTACATGGCCGGCTCCCCGACGGATTCGCCGACAAGCGAGCGGGCGGCGAAGTGCAGCACGCCGTCGATGCCGCCCTCGGCGAGCACCCCGTCGATCACGTCGACGATGTTCCCCTCAACAAGCATCGCACCCTCCGGCACGGCATCGCGGTTGCCGGTGGAGAAATCATCGATGACAACGACATCGTGGCCGGCTTCGATGAGCACAGCAGCGCAGACGGAACCGACGTACCCGGCACCGCCGGTGACAACGAGCTTCATGGCTGCGGGCTTTACTCAGCGAGCTCGACGCGCAGCGCGTGGGCGAACTCCGGCGCCAGTTCCACGGACTCGCCGTCCTCGGTGGTCACGGTCATGGCACCGTCGTCGTGCGGCTCAAGCGTCACCGTCTGCCCAACCAGGGAGCCCAGCGCGATCACCGGGGACTGCACAGCGGTACCTTGCTGCAGAATCTCGTTGATCTGGATCACCTTGACCTTGGCCGGCTCCTTCAGGCGCAGGTCAATGGAGCGCTCACCTGCCTGCGCGTTCGCCGCGCCGGAAGCGCCGATCTCCGCCAGCGCCGGGATCGGGTTGCCGAAGGGGGAGCGGCTCGGATCGTCGAGGACTGCTGCGACGCGGCGCTCCACCTCATCACTCATCACGTGCTCCCAGCGGCACGCCTCTTCGTGGACTTTTTCGATGTCCATCTTCAACACGTCGGTAAGCAGACGCTCCGCCAGGCGGTGCTTGCGCATCACCGACGTCGCGAGCTCACGGCCGGCGGGGGTGAGGGACAGCGAGCGATCGCGCTCGACCACGATGAGTCCGTCGCGCTCCATGCGGGCCACCGTCTGCGACACGGTGGGACCGGACTGCTCGAGGCGCTCCGCGATGCGGGCGCGCAGCGGCGTGATGCCCTCTTCCTCGAGCTCGTACACCGTACGCAGGTACATTTCGGTGGTATCAACCAAATCGCGCATAGCGTCTACTGTAACCCAGTCAACCCCCGCGCATCTGAAAAAGAAACGGCCCGGCGCACAGGTGCCGGGCCGCTGGTGAGAAGGCTGGGTTACATCGCGTAATCGCGCAAACGGTCAGCGCGCTCGCCCACGCGCAGCTTCGCCATCACCTCGCGCTCAATCTGGCGGACCCGCTCCCGGGACAGGCCGAACTCGCGGCCGATCTGATCCAGCGTGCGCGGCACACCGTCGGTCAGGCCGTAGCGCATGCGGATCACGTCCTGCTCGCGCTGCTCGAGGCCGTTGATGATGTCCTGGATATCGTCGTGGCGCAGGGTGGACACCACCGCATCCTCTGCGTCGGTCGCCTCAGCATCCTCGATGAAGTCGCCCAACGGGGCCTCCTCATCCGCGCCGACGGGCATGTCCAAGCTCACCGGATCGCGGGACTGGCGCAGCAGCATCTCAATCTTCGCCTCGGGGATGCCGGACTCCTCGGCGAGCTCGTCGTTCGTCGGCTCGCGGCCGAGGGACTGGTACATCTCGCGGCGGATACGGGAGAGCTTGTTCACCTGCTCCACCAGGTGGACCGGGAGGCGGATGGTGCGGGACTGGTCAGCCATGCCGCGGGTGATTGCCTGGCGAATCCACCACGTCGCGTACGTGGAGAACTTGAAGCCCTTGGTGTAATCGAACTTCTCCATCGCGCGGATGAGGCCCAGGTTGCCCTCTTGGATGAGGTCCAGCAGCGGCATGCCGCGGCCGGTGTAGCGCTTCGCCAGCGAGACCACGAGGCGCAGGTTCGCTTCGAGCAGGTGGGCGCGGGCCTTGCGGCCCTGCTTGGCCAGAATCTTCAGGTCGCGCTTCTTGGCGCGGGTGAGCTGCGTCTCCGGATCATCCAGCAGGTACTGGGCGTACAGGCCCACCTCGATCTGCTGGGCCAGCTCAACTTCTTCCTCAGCACTGAGCAACGCCGTCTTGCCGATGCCGTTGAGGTAGACGCGGACAAGGTCAGCCGAAGGGTTATCGTTCGTCTGGTTCCGGCGGCTACCGCGGTCGACTTCTTCCTGCTCTGCGGCGTTGACATGATCCGGCTGAGTCATGTGGTGCTGCCTCCTCGATAGCGTTGTGAGTGAATCCAACAGTCCAACGTCTCACCGCGCGGTTTTGTTCCCGCGGCGGGAGATTAGATTCCTTGCATAATCCTCGCACATTGACCTATCGCCGGCATGGGCGCGGACAATCCTGCAATATGAAATATGTCACATGAAGCGTGGCGTTGCTAGCTAAGCTTCCACAATCACGGTAAAAGGCCCTTCGTTGACGCTTGCGACCCGCATTTTCGCACCGAAACGGCCTTCCTCGACCCTGATGCCGCGGCTGCGAAGCTCCTCCGCAATGCGCGCGATGACCGGCTCCGCAATGTCGCCCGGCGCGGCATCGGACCACGACGGCCGCCGGCCCTTCGCGGTGCGGCCCATGAGCGTGAACTGGCTGACGAGAAGCACCGGTGCACCGACATCGGTGACGGAGCGCTCGCCGTCGAGAATGCGCAGTTCCGCGATCTTGCGCGCGACAGTTTCCCAGGCGTCGGGGCTGTCCTCGGCGCCGACACCCACAAGGGCGAGGATCCCGCCGGTGTCGGGGCAATCGATCGCGCCTACCACGTCACCGTCCACAGTGACAGACGCGCTGGAGACCCGAGTCAGCACAGCCCTCATCGCACAACCTCAGCGATCGCCGAGGGGATCACAATGCCGTGGCGCACGAGATCCACAATCGCTGCGGCCGCCTGGTCCTCGAGCTCGCCGAGCGCTTCAGCATCCGCCATGCCGCGCGAGGCGGCGAGGAGCCCAACCACCTCTCGCAGCGGGAGACCTTGCGGGTGGAGCCCGGCGAGCACAGCGCGCAGCGCCTCGTCCACGTCGTGGGTGAAGCGTGGCCCGTCGGTGCGGGTGATGCGGATGACCTCCGTCGTAAAGCCCATGCCCAATTCCTGGTCGGCGAGTTGCACCTCTTCGAGCGCCACACCGGGGCGCAGCACGTACGTGGCATCCAGCACCGCGTCCTTATCGGCGGCGCGCAGCCACGCGGTGCGGCTGAAATACTCCTCCACCTCGGGCCCGAGCGGATCGTTAAAGGGCTGGCGCACCTCCTCGGCGGTGATTTCCGAAGGGGCATCGCCGATGTCGCGCAGGAACACCCAGCCGAAGCCGATCGCGTGGACGTCGTTGTCGTCGAAGTAGTCCAGCCACGCCTCGCTGCGCTCGAACGCTTCGCGGGAGCGCAGGTCCACCGACTCATCCTTGAGCCAGGTGGAGACGTACATGCCGGGATCCACCACGTCGCGCTGCAGCACCCAGGCACTCACGCCTGACGACGGCAGCCACGAGGCCACCCGGTTCTGCCACGGCGTGTCCAGGGTGTGCACCCACGCGCCGAGGATGCACGCCGTGCCGTCCTCCGCGAGGTGGTTCGCGGCCTGGGAGACCACGAGCTCGGTCGCACCGTCGAGGCCGAGGCCGGAATCGCGGTAGACGTGCCCCACCTCCGGCAGCCCCACGACGAATGGCGGGTTGGCCACGATGCGGTCGAAGCGCTCGCCGATCACGGGCTCAAACCAGGCGCCCTCGCGCAGTTCGACGTTCTCCACGCCGTTCGCCGCCAGCGTTGCGGACGCGAGCTCGAGGGCGCGCGGGTGCACGTCGGTAGCCACGACCTGCTCCGCGGCCGCGGCCTGCGCCAGCGCCTGAATACCGGAGCCCGTCCCGAGATCGAGCACGCGGCCCACCGGTACCTGCGGGGCGGCGGAGAGTAGCGACAACGACGCCGCGCCGACACCGAGCACATGGTCGCGCCCGGGCACGAGCTCCGTCACCGACGCGTCCCGGTCGGACACGACCAGGCGCGGTTCGCCGGCCACGATGTGCGGGCGGACATCGAAGTTCACCACCAGGTCGCCGGCGGGGGTTTGGGTGGCGAAGGAAGCGTCGACAAGCGAGAGCGCAAGGCGGGAGCCGATGAGGTCCGCCAGCTCCTCCCCGGAGACGGGGCGGCGCAGCAGGAAAAAGCGGATGAGTCCGTCGAGCTGCGTGCCGCCGCGGGTAGCCGCGAGCACCACACCGGGCTCGCCCCGGTACAGCGCGTCCGTGGCGTCTGGCCCGAGGTGGGCGGCCACGCCGTCCGCGGTGAACTGGGCCTCGTGCAGCACCGTCGCAAGGTCGCGCATGAGCGCTGCAGGGGGAGGGGGAGCGGTCATGGAACGTACAGGCTCCTTCGCAGCCGGGGGCTAATCGTCGTGCTCGATGATACTGGGGGCATTCGCCGCGCCGGAACCGTCGGCTTGAGCGAGCTGAGCTTGGCGCGCCGCCTCGAGCCGCGCCGCCTCTTCGCGCGCCACCGCCGGCTTGTACACGTTCCGGGAACGCGAATCGCGCACCTCGCCCTGGCCGTTCGCCACCATCACGGAAATCCACGGCAGCGGCACCGAAATGAGGAAGAAAATCGCGGCCAGCCCCCAATTTTCCCAGGCGAACGCCGCGAACAGGGAGAGCAGAATGAAGGGCAGACGGAGGCCCTGCATAATCAGGTACTGCACCTCGCGGCTCCTGCGGTTCTGCTCGGGGGAGCGCTTAAGGTCCGTGATGAGGGCGCGCTTCGTTTTCCGACGGCTGCGCCGCGCGCGCGGTGCGGACTGCTCAACGTCCACGTCGACCGTGTGCTGGTCGTGGAAGTGCCCGCTCGCCTCGCTCATAGCCTTTCAGGGTAGCCCTCCGGCTTAAGTTCTTCCGCCATGTGGGGCATGATGGACACCGTGAAGACGACGACGAAAACCCTGGAGCGCACCGACCTGCGGGAAGATACCTCGTCAACCACTGACGACGGCACCCCCAAGGTCTTCCACTACGTGAAGAAGGACCAGATCGTCGACTCCGCCATCTCGGGCAAGATGGTGGTGGCGCTGTGCGGGGAGACCTTTCCCGTGAAAAAGCAGGCGAAACCGGGCTCCCCGGTGTGCGCTGACTGCGAGCGCATCTACAAGGGGCTGCGCCGGAAGTGACCGCGTCCGCAACGGGGCCTCGGCTGCGCCAATGGCAGCAAGAGGCCCTCAATTCTTTTATGGCCACCAAGCCGCGCGATTTCCTCGCGGTGGCGACGCCGGGCGCCGGCAAAACGACGTTCGCTCTGACCCTGGCGGCGGAATTGCATGCGTCGAAAAGCGTGCAGCGCATCATCGTCGTCGTGCCCACCGAGCACCTGAAGCACCAGTGGTCGGACGCGGCGAAGCGTTTCGGCCTCGCCCTCGACCCGGAGTTCACGAACTCGTCCGCGGTAAACCCGGCGTACGACGGCGTTGTAGTGACCTACGCGCAGGTGGGCATGCACCCGTTCAAGCATCACGCGGTGGCCAGCGCGCGCCGCACCCTGGTGATTCTCGACGAGATCCACCACGCCGGCGATGCCAAGAGCTGGGGCGACGGTATTTACGAGGCCTACAACGATGTTGAGCACCGCCTGGCACTGACCGGCACGCCGTTCCGCTCCGACGACTCACAAATTCCCTTTGTGCGCTACGAGGAGGACGGGGAGGGCCACCTCGTGTCGAGGTCCGACTACACCTACGGATACGCCGAGGCACTGCGCGACGGCGTCGTGCGCCCCGTCGTGTTCCTGGCCTACTCCGGCGAGGCGCAGTGGAAGGATTCCGCCGGCGAGGAATACTCGGCGCGCCTCGGCGAGCCGCTCAACGCCGAACAAACCGCGAAGGCGTGGCGCACCGCGCTGGACCCGAAGGGCGACTGGATCGCGGCCGTGCTCACCGCCGCCCACACCCGCCTGCTGAAGATCCGCGCGCATATGCCGGATGCCGGCGGCCTTGTCATCGCCACCAACACCACCACCGCACGCGCCTACGCGAAGATCCTCTCCGGCATCAGCTCAACGCCGGTCACCGTCGTGCTTTCCGACGAAGCAGGCGCATCCGAGCGCATCACCGAGTTCTCCGAATCCACCAGCGAGTGGATGGTCGCGGTGCGCATGGTGTCCGAAGGCGTCGACGTGCCCCGCCTCGCCGTCGGCGTGTATGCGACCTCCGCCTCCACGCCGCTCTTCTTCGCCCAGGCCATCGGCCGCTTCGTGCGCTCGCGCCTCCCCGGCGAATCCGCGTCAGTGTTCCTGCCTTCCGTGCCCGTGCTCCTGCAGCTCGCCGAGGACATGGAAGTTGCCCGCGACCACGTCCTGGGCAAACCACACCGCGAATCAGGCTGGTCCGACGAACTCCTCGAACAGGCGAACCGCACCGAGAACGAACCGGACGAACTCGCCGGCTACGAAGCCATCGGCGCCTCCGCCGAGCTAGACTCCCTCATCTTCGACGGCTCGACCTACGGCACACCGACGGTCGCCGGTTCTGCCGAGGAGCAGGACTTCCTCGGGCTACCGGGGCTTCTCGACGCAGAGCAAGTGAAAATCCTCCTGCGCAAACGCCAAAGCGACCAGCTCGACGCCCGCGATGCCGAGGAGAAGGCGCGCCGGGCCGCCGAGCGTCAGGCCCGCGAGCGCGCCCAGATCCTGGGGGAGCAGATGCTTTCCGACGGCGGGGCCTCTGGCGGTGCCGGTGGTGCTGGTGCTGCGGGTGGTGCCGGTGCTGCGGCGGCCGCGGGTGGAGCTGGGGGCGGGGGAGTCGCGTCCGACGAAATTCCCGAGCTGCGCAAGGAGCTGAACGCCCGCGTGGCGATTGTCGCCAGTAAAACCGGCAGGCCCCACGGCGCGATTCATACTGAGGCGCGCAATGCCTGCGGCGGCCCGCCGACTGCCTTGTGCAACGCGGAGCAACTCCGCGACCGCATCGCCTACCTGCGGGATTGGTAACCCCGCGCCGGAAGTTCCGCGTCGGAGGTGGATCTCCGGTTCCGAGGTGCTTGGGTTCACGTCTGTACTATGGCGGGGAGTTTGTGACAGAGACCGCGACGAAAGTGAGACACCAATGACGAACAACCCGAACCCGAACCGTCCCGACCCGAGCGGCTTCAACCACCCGGAGGGCTACTCCGCTTACAACCCAAACACGGAGGCCAACAGCTACGGCCAGTCTGGCTACGACCAGTACGGTCAGCCGGGCCAGTCCGGCTACGACCAGTCTGACTTCGGCCAGTATGGTCAGCAGAGCGGCTACGGTCAGCCGGGAGATTACGGTCAGCCAGGCTACGAGCAGTACGGCCAGACCGGTTTCGGCCAGGACGGCTACGCCCAGCAGGGCTACGGCCAGTTCCCGGGCTACGGAGCGGCCGCCCCGGCACCGAAGAACTCGATGGCAACGGCGGCGCTCGTCGTCGGCATCATCGCGCTTATCTTCATCGTGCTGTTCTTCCCGTTCGCGCTGATTCTCGGCCTGGCAGCGATCATTCTCGGCTTCTTGGGCATTCGTCGCGCCAAGGATGTGGAGGTCGCAGTACAGTCCGCCGGTGCACCGTCCGGCAAGGGTAAGGCGATCACCGGTCTTGTGCTTGGTGTTGTGTCGCTCGTCGTCTCTGGCGCCATCTTTGCCTTCGGCTTCCAGATCGCACAGCAGGTGCTCGAGAGCGGCATGATCGAACGCTGCGAGCAGTACCAGGATGATCCGCAGAAGCTGCAGGAGTGCATCCAGAAAGAGGTTATGGACAGCATCGAGTCCAATAACTAAACGCGCTGAAAACTCACGGCCCCAGCACCGCGCTGGGGCCGTTGTTTTGTCTCAGCGTCCTCGCAATCCGCGCGGCGGACAACCGTCGAGCGGGGGTTGAAGGTCTTCCGCCCGGCGGACAACCTTTGAGTGAGGGTTGAAGGTGTGAAGCGGCACAGAAGGGTGGTAGCATGCCCACTTCACTTCCAACAATCCGAGAAGAAGAGTCCCCCACACCAAGCGACACCACGACCGATAGTCAGCCGGATCCCACTCAGGCAACACAGGGAACCGAGGTTCCAGAATGAGATCGAGCGCAACGGATGTCGTGGCCACCCTCTAAAAGAATTCAGAGAGAAACATGATCTATGTGGTTTTTGGTGCTGTAGTCGCGCTATTCGTCTCCTTATGCATCATGGCAATGGGGTACCTAGTCCACCTTTCAGCTAAGCGGAAGGTGCTTTCTCCATACCGTTTCTTAGTCGTGATGGTTTTACTAGCACCCGTTTTTCTGATCTACGACATACTCAGCGATGAGATGTGTAGCGGCCTTTTCAATTATGCGGTCAGCGGTTACCTAATTACCGCAGTCATCATAAGTTTTCTGTGGCGCAGTATTGCGGATGGCCCCAGCGAAGCGCGGGAGTAGGAGCGGTCGTTAGGAGAAGGTGTTTATCCAGCGCTTCCCGCGTTCCGCGTCGAGGGGGCGAGCGTGACCTCGAACGCCATCGAAGCGACCTCCCAGGTATCCATCCTGTATCTGCGAGCCAGCCGCCGATACCTCACTGCCGTGTATCGCATCAGTTCCGCCGCCTCACGATCACCCCGCCAGGCCCCAGGCCCGGCTTCATGCAAGCGGATCAACAGGGCACGTAGTCCCTCGGGGCTCTCGAATCCGTGGCTGGCCGGGCCAGCCGGTCCCGCCGTATCGTCGCTGGCAGGGGTGATGTGCTCGTCCACGGTGACGCCTCCCAGAAGGGAGGTGCGCCACCAGCACCCACGCCAGCACGCGCGCCAGGACGCCGCTGTACCCGCCGCCCGTCAGCAGATGCACCACGTTGCTAGGGGTCAGGGCGGGCGAGGGGAAAGTTGCTCAGGCGACGGATATGGGTTACCCGAGGATGTCGCGGCGCGACAGCGCCCAGGCGGTGATGCCTATGAGGACTGCGGAGAGACCCCAGAGGAGCGCAAGCCCGGCCCAGTCGAAGCCGTCCGCGAGCGGGGTGTTGTCGAATGCCCAGTGGTAGGGCGAGAGGTTCGATAGCCAGGCGAAGTCTTCGCTGGTGCCTCCGACGGCATCGAGTCCGTAGCCGAGGACGGCGATCCCGGCTCCGGCTCCGATCGCCCAGGATCGCCGCCCGGTGAGGGCGCCGAACGCGAGAGCGGCGACACCGGAGAGGAGGCCGAGACTTGTCCAGGCGATCGTTACGGCGAGGAGGTTGGTGGCGGAGAGGTCGAGTTCTGCGGGGGTGTTGATTGCGAGGATCAGCAGGAATGCCACCGCGCCGAGGGCGAGCATCTTGACGATGAGTGCCACTGCACTTTCGAGCGCGTACTGGGCGCGTCCGACCGCGTGCGCGAGGGTGAGTTCGAGTCGCCCGGTTTCCTCCGTGCCTGCGATGAACGCCGCGCCCCAGGAGACGCTGGCTATTGCGGCGAGCACGAAGCCGAGCAGGCCGAAGAACGTCGCTTGCGCGTAACCTGCTCCGCTGGCGATCTGGTTGAACCCGAGCGTGCTCACCAGTTCAGCGGGCAGGCTGTCGATCAACTGCGCGAGTTCCGGGGATTGCAGCGAGGGGAACAACGGCAGGTACATCCCGATCACGGCCGCGATGCCGAGCGACCAGCCGAGTTGCCCGCGCCAGCCGTCGAGCAGGTGCCGGGAGAAGATCGGGGCGGTGGGTCGGGAAACCGGGGCCAGTGCTGCCGTGGTCATCTGGTGCCGTTCGTTCGCGCGTAGAGGTCGAGGATCGACTCTTCGAGGTCGGGTTCTTCGATGGTCAGGTCGCGCACGGTGAACTGCGCGAGGGCTTTCACGACCGTGTCGGCCTCGCCTCGGATGGTGGCCTTGAGCCTCACGAGATCGCCCGAGGCGGTCGCTTCCGCGTCGAGGTCATCCAGTATCGGCAACGTGGCGAGCGCCGCCCGTGCCGCGTCGGCGGTGGTGTCTGCGAGCACGGCGCTCAGCCGGGCGACGCGGGAGAGTCTCAGCGAGGACACGTCGCCCTGGGCGACGATCCTGCCGCCGGCGAGAACCGCCACATCATCTGCGGAGTGCTGTATCTCGGTCAGGATGTGCGAACTGAGTAGAACCGACTGCCCGGCTTCGCGTGCCTCGCGCACCATCGCCAGGAACTCGCGCTGCACCAACGGATCGAGGCCGCTGGTCGGCTCATCGAGAATTATCAACTCCGGCCGATGCATGAACGCTTGGATCAGGCCCAGCTTCTGCCGGTTCCCTTTCGACAACGCCCTCACAGGACGGTTCAGGTCAAGACCCAGACGCTCTGCCAGGCCCTCGATCGTGCCCGGCTCGACCGGACCGCTGATCTGAGCCAGGTGATGCAAGAGCGTGCCGCCACGGATGCGCTCGGACAGCTTCAGCTCGCCCGGCAGGTAGCCGATACGACGACGCAGCGCCGTACCGGAACGGCGTGGCACGGAACCGAGCACGCTCAACTCCCCAGCGGTCGGGCGGATGATGTCCACCAGCATCCGCAACACCGTCGTCTTGCCCGCACCGTTCGGACCGATCAACCCGAACACCGAACCCCGTTCGACGCGCAGGCCGATCCCATCGACGGCGAGGTGCTTGCCGTACTTCTTCTGCAACTCGCGTGTCTCAATGACGGCGGTCATGCGCCATCCCTTCCGTCGTTCGACTTGGCGTCGCTCTGCCCTGCGAGGGCGCTTCGAGCCGCTTCAAGCAGCCCCGTATCGGCATAGAGGCCCTCGGTGAAGATTTCGAGAGTCGGGAGCGTGAGCCGTGCCGCCCCCTCAGCCGAGAACGGGTCAGCCCCCAAGACCTGCGCGAAGCGATCACGCACCAAGAACTGCGCGACCCCGAACACGGTGACCAGCATCGCGGTCGCCTCGGGATCAGATGCAGGCCTGATCGAACCAGACTCGCGCCCCTCGGCCAGGTTCTGCCGGGTGCTCGCCACCAGCCGGGCGAGCAGTTCGTCACCGGCCTTACCCGGTTCGATCAGCAGGCGGGCGAGGTAGTTGAACATCGGGCCCGCGCTCGAGGCTTCGGCCAGAAGCGCTTGCACCAGGTTCGGGGAGGGAGTCTCCGCTGAGGCGAATCGCTCATCGAGCAGTTTGGCGATCACATGCTCATCGCAGACGCGCTTCAACTCGTCCTTCGACCCGTAGTGATGGATCACCAGTCCAGGACTGACCCCGGCAGCCTCCGCGATTGCCTTCACGCTCGTCTTGTCGAACCCCCGTTCCGCGAACAACTCGATCGCCGCATCACGGAGACGGGCACGCCCGGTCAGATCGGAAGACTCAGAAACTGAATTCATGTTTAGCAGCCTATATGTTCATTTAGTAACCGTCAAGACCACACCCCCCCACCCGCCTGCTAACCCGTCTCATGAGTCGCGACATGCTTGACGGGTGAGTCGCGTCATTGTGGACAAACCGGTGCCTCAGTGTTTTGTGTTCTGGGGCACCGGTTTTGTGTTAGTGGGGGTCTAGTGGTGGGTCGCCGTGTTTCCAGTAGGCCATTTGGTAGTCGCGGCTGGTGTCGATGTAGTGCTCGGTGATGACTTCTCCTGTTTCGGCCAGTGATGTGATGATGTGGTTGTCGGTGATGACCATGAGGATTTTTTGGCCTTTGTAGGCGCGTCCGATGCCGAGGTGGAAGAGTTTGCCGGCGTATCTGACGGTGACTTTTCCGTTGTTGCAGACGATGTCGTCTCGGGTGCGCCATTCTTCTTGTGGGTTGTCGTTGGGGGTGGCTTTGGGGCGTGCGGTGTAGGCCTGTGCTGGTGTGCGTCTGCCCAGGGCGCGGTGGGGTCGTTGGGTGTTTTAGTACGTGCGGAACTCGTCGAGGACGCGACGAGCGGTGTTTTCCGCGCGGCGGACAACTGTCGAGTCGGGGTTGAGGGTCTTCCGCCAGGCGGACTCGGGCTGAGCCTTGGATGCGACAAGCGGTCTTTTCTGCGCGGCGGACAACCCTCGAGCGGGAGTTGAAGGTCTTCCGCGCGGCAGACCCAAGCCACGGGCATTGGGCACTCCGCGTCCGGACCACAATGCCAAGGCGGACACAAAAATTCCGCCCGGCGGAATCCATCCGGGCGAAAAGGTGAGAGCGAGTCCGCTTAGTCCAGGTAGTCGCGCAGCACCTGCGAGCGGGACGGGTGGCGCAGCTTGGACATCGTCTTGGACTCGATCTGGCGGATGCGTTCGCGGGTCACGCCGTAGACCTGACCGATCTCGTCGAGGGTGCGGGGCATGCCGTCGGTAAGCCCGAAGCGCAGGCGTACAACGCCGGCCTCGCGCTCGGACAGGGTGTGCAGCACATCCTGAAGCTGATCCTGGAGCAGCGTGAAGGAGACAGCGTCAACGGCGACGACGGCCTCGGAGTCCTCGATGAAGTCGCCCAGCTGGCTGTCGCCTTCGTCGCCGATGGTCTGGTCGAGAGAAATCGGCTCGCGGGCGTACTGCTGGATCTCGAGGACCTTCTCCTCGGTGATGTCCATTTCCTTCGCCAGCTCAAGTGGCGTCGGCTCGCGGCCGAGGTCCTGCAGCAGCTCGCGCTGGATGCGGCCGAGCTTGTTGATGACCTCCACCATGTGGACCGGGATACGAATGGTGCGGGCCTGATCCGCCATCGCGCGCGTGATGGCCTGGCGGATCCACCAGGTGGCGTAGGTGGAGAACTTGTAGCCCTTGGAGTAGTCGAACTTCTCCACGGCGCGGATGAGGCCGAGGTTGCCTTCCTGGATCAGGTCCAGGAACGCCATGCCGCGGCCGGTGTAACGCTTGGCCAGAGAAACCACGAGGCGGAGGTTAGCCTCGAGCAGGTGATTCTTCGCCTTGCGGCCGTCGCGGGCAACGGCGCGCAGGTCGCGCTTCACAGCAGGGGTGAGCTTCGCGTCCTTGTCGCCTTCCTCGGCGGCGCGGGTCATCTCGTCGAGACGGTACTGGGCGTACAGGCCAGCCTCGATGCGCTTCGCCAGGGACACCTCCTGCTCGGCGTCGAGCAGGGCGACCTTGCCGATCTGCTTCAGGTACGCGCGGACTGAGTCGGCGGAAGCGGTGAGCTGGGCGTCCTTGCGCGCCTGGCGAAGCGCTGCGGACTCCTCGATGTCCCACACGGAGGAACCGTCGTCCTCCTCCTCTTCTTCCTCGTCCTCATCATCCTCGGACTCTTCCTCGTCGCCGAGTTCGTCCGTCTCAAGTTCGTCATCTTCGAGGTCGGTGGGCAGCTCGTCGTCGAACGCCTCGTCCTCGTCGTCGATCAGCTCCGGGTCTTCCGGATCGTATTCGAGGTCGGCGGGTTCATCGTCATCGGCGGCTGCAAGGGTCTCGTCCTCGAGCTCCGGGTCGGTGACGAGCGCCTCGTCCTTGACCTCGGCCTTCTCGGCAGCGGCGGTCTTGCGAGTTGTCTTCTTCGCGGTTTTCTTCACCGCTTTCTTGGCCGTCTTCTTGGTGGCCTTCTTCGCGGTCTTCTTGGCTGTCTTCTTCACAGCCTTTTTGGCGGTCTTCTTCGCCGTCCGCTGAGTGCCGGCGGCGGTGCCGGTGGTGGATTCCGTGCTGGCTTCGCCGCCAGAAGACGCATCCACTGCGCCGGTGACGGTGTTGTCGCCTGAAGCTTCGCTGGCTACCACGTACGCCCTTTCGCCAATTCGGATCAGTTTCCGCGGCCAACCCGCGGCACGGGCTGGATGCGGTCCCCGGATATGCCGAGGTATTGGCACACCAGGGTACGGACTTCTGTCCGTGATTTCAGAACGCCCATAGTAACAATGAGCCGGCGATTATATTCCACCGACCCGCCGAACGCGCAGTATCTGAGGTACTTGGCCGGAAACAGCGCTACGGCGCGACGTGTTCGCGGACGGCCATCGCGGCACCGACAATGCCGGCGCGGTTGCGCAGCTTCGCCGGGATGACCGGCACGTCGACGGTGAGGTGCGGCACCCAGCGATCGGCCTTGCGCGAAATGCCGCCGCCGACCACGAACGCGGCCGGGTTGAAGAGGCGGTCGAATTCCTTCAGGACGGTGTCCACGCGGGTGGCCCACTCCGGATAGCTGAGGTCTTCAGCGTCCTTGACTGCGGAAGATGCGAGGTGTTCTGCATCGCGTCCGTCGATAAGCAAGTGCCCCAGCTCGGTGTTGGGGAAGAGCCTGCCGTCGGCGAAGAACGCGGAACCGATGCCGGTGCCGAAGGTGAGGAAGATGACCGCGCCGCGCTTGGCATCCTCCTCGCCGAAGGCAACCTCGGCGAGGCCGGCGGCATCCGCGTCGTTGAGCACGGCAATCTGGCGCGCGCCGAGGTGACGTGCGAGCAGGTCGTGCACGTTGGTGCCGATCCAGGACTTGTCGATGTTGGCGGCGGTCACTGCGATCTGATGCTTGATCACGCTGGGCAGTGCCACACCCACGGGGCCGTCCCACTTAAGCTCGCGAACCACGTCGGCGACGACTGCGGCCACAGCGTCCGGGGTGGCGGGTTTCGGGGTGGCAATTTTCACTCGCTCGCCGACGAACTCGCCCGTCGTCAGGTCCACCACTGCGCCCTTGATGCCGGAACCGCCGACATCCACGCCTACGCCAAGATTCTCCGCTCCTGCCATGCCGAGCAGTGTACAAAACGCAGCGATTGGGGGCACGATGGAACGTATGGACTCACGCCCCAACCACGCCCAGCTCCGCGACATCTGCATCGACCTCGCCACCGATGCCGCCGATTTGATCGTGCTGCAGCGCGACTTCCTGGCCAAGCACGGCTCCGTCGCGCAGGTGACGGAAACAAAATCCACGCCGGTGGATCCCGTCACCGCGGTGGACAGGGCCGCGGAGGTGCGCATCGCCGAGCGGTTGCGCGAATTGCGTGCCGACGACGGCATTGTGGGCGAGGAAGGAGCGAACGTCGCCGGCACGACGGGCATTGAGTGGGTCGTGGACCCCATCGACGGCACCGTGAACTTCCTGTACGGCCTGCCGATCTACGCGGTATCGGTCGGCGTGGCTGTCGACGGCGAGCTGGCGGCGGGCGCGGTGGTGAACGTGGCGAGCGGCGACGTGTATTCCGCGGCGGTGGGGGAGGGCGCTTTCGTGGAGCGCGGCGGGGAACGCACGCGGCTCATCGCCTCGCGGGCGGAGAACACGGACCTCGCGCTCGTGGCAACGGGCTTCGGCTACGACGCCAACCGGCGCGCGGCCCAGGCTGAGATCCTGCGCCTCGTGTTGCCGCGGGTGCGCGACATCCGTCGCCTTGGTTCAGCGGCGATCGATCTGTGCCACGTGGCGGAAGGCCGCGTCGACGCTTACTACGAGCACGGCACGCACCCCTGGGACTACGCCGCCGGTGCCGTCATCGCGGCTGAGGCGGGGGCCGTGGTTCGCCACCCTGGGCTCGAGGACAAAGCTGATGTCGGCGCGCCGCTCATCGCCGCCGCGCCACGGTTGTGGGACAGCTTCTACGACCTGCTGGAATCGGCGGGTGCCACGCGCGCGTTGGAGGGGCCGTAAATTACCCCCGTTTACCCAGTTGACGTGGGCAGATGACATAGCGCGCGGGTTGCTTTAGTATTCCGCCTCAAACGCGCAAGAAACTGCGCATGACTGCACTTGCTGGAGGACTCACCATGGCTACCGATTACGACGCGCCGCGCCGCCGGATGGACGACGAACTCGAGACCGATTCTCTCGAGGGCCTCAAGGCCGCCGAGGTAGCTGGCAGCAGCATGGATGATGACGGTGAGATTGTGGAGCCCTTCGAGCTGCCCAGCCAGGATCTTTCGGGCGAGGAGCTCAACGTCGAGGTCAAGCCGCGCCAGGACGACGAATTCACCTGCGCCTCGTGCTTCCTGGTGCAGAAGCGCAAGCGCCTCGCACACGTGGAGCCGGATGGCTCCATGATCTGCCTCGACTGCGAGTAATCGCCGGGGTAGTTAGACCGGCTCGCCCGTGTCCCGCTGGCCCGGGACAAAGGCCTCGAGCACAGCTTCGGGGTTGCGGGCGGACACCATCCAATAGGGGGTCGGGTCAGTCGGATCGTCCAGCACTAAAAGGACATGCTCCGGCACCCACGCGTGGGAAACAAGGAACGCCGCCGGGTCCAACTGGCGGCCGAGCGCGTTCTGGCGTGCCGACGCCGGCACCACCATCGACCTGGACACCACACTGGCGGGGAGGTTCGCGTCCTCCACATTCAGCCAGCGCGTACCGTCCGCCTCCAGCTCAACGCGCACCACGGTCTTTGACAACCAGGTGAGGAACCAGGCGACAAGCCCGCCGACGGCAATGAACGGGATGATGAACCACCACACATTGCGGTTCAAGGCGAATTGGGCGGACAGCAGCAGGGTCAGGCCGAGGCCGGCGGCCCACCAGTACCACGGGACCCACTGCCGTTCCGAGTACAAGACCTGCGGCGCGGCCGCGCCGGGCCCGGAGGAGGAAACGCTGAAGTCGGTCACCTGTCCAACCTTAGTAGGGTGGGGCACGTGAACGACAACAGCTTCGAAAACACCGTCGGCACGCTCCGCGTGAAGCGCCTGGACAAGGATCTGCCGCTGCCGATGCGCGCCCACGACGGCGATGCTGGCGCGGATCTGTACGCAGCCGAGGACGTGACCTTGGCGCCCGGCGAGCGCGCGCTGGTGGGCACCGGCATCGCCATCGCCCTGCCGATGGGCACGGTCGGGCTCATCCACCCCCGCTCGGGCCTTGCGGCGAAGCATGGCCTCACCATTGTCAACTCCCCCGGCACAGTGGACGCGCAGTACCGCGGCGAGTTAAAAGTGTGCCTGCTGAACACCGATCGCTCCGAGCCGATTGAGATCACCCGCGGCATGCGCATCGCGCAGCTGGTAGTCCAACGCGTGGAGCTCGTGGATTTCGAAGAGGTCGAAGAGCTCGACGACACGGAGCGCGGTGCCGGCGGCTACGGCTCCACCGGCACGCACTAAGCGCGGCCGCCGGTAGTCGCACCGCCAGCGGTACTAAGGTCGACTCAGATAGCCCAACTCAACCCACCGCGGTCCGCGCGGGGAAAGTGAGACCACGATGGCCCTGTGGCCGTTTGGCAAGAAGAAGAACAATGACAACGCCCCTGAGCCTGCGCAGGAGCAGGCGACGGAGTTCGCCGCCGAGCCGACGCCAGCTACCGAGGAGCCGACGCGTGCCGACGTCAGCGAGGAAACCCCCGAGGCCGCTGCCGCTGCCCCTGCCGCACAGGTGTCTGCGGAGCCGGTCGCCCAGGCTGCTGGCACCGCGCCGCTGCAGAACTATGACCCGGTGAACGGTTCTACCGGCCCGTTCGACGGCGACAACGTTGACATCAACGACTTCGACTTCTCCGACTTCTCCGACGTGGTGCTCGATCTGGGCTCCATGCGCGTGCCCATGCCGAAGGAAACTCAGGTGCAGGTCGAGATGGGCGACCAGGGCCCGAAGATGGTCCACATCGTCACCCCGCACGGCCGCCTGACCCCGGTCGCGTTCGCTGCACCCCGCACCGGCGGCCTGTGGGAGAGCTCCGTGCAGGAGATCGCCGAGGGAATGACCGCCGAGGGCATGCCGTGCCACGTCGAGGAGGGCCCGTGGGGCCCGGAGGTTGTGGGCACCGGCAGCAACGGGCAGATCCGCATCATCGGCGTGGAGGGCCCGCGCTGGCTCTACCGCGTGACACTCGCGGCCCCGAGCGGACGCGAAGACGCGATGGCGGACCTAGGGCGCGAAACCATTGCGCGTTCCTTTGTCTACCGCGGCGAGTCTCCGATTCTGGCGGGCAACTCCCTGCCCGTGACCCTGCCCCCGCAGTTGGCGGCGCAGGTGCAGCAGGCCGTCGAGGCCCGCGCCAACCAGCACGCCGGCGCCTCCGCTACCGGCCAGGCGCCCACCGGCGGCAACCCGAACGCACTCAGCGACGCGCTGCGCCAGATCATGGAGATCAACAACGGCGGCGCTAACGCCGACAACCGCTAGGCATGGCGGCTGAGACCACTGACACCACCCGCTTGGAGCTGCGCATCACGCGCATGGCGCACGGTGGGGAAGGCATCGGCACCGACCCGGACGGACGCGTGGTGTTCGTCGCGGGCGCGCTGCCGGGCGATACCGTCGCCGCCACCATCACCAAAGCAAAGAAGCGGTGGGCCCGCGCCGATCTCCTGGAAGTTGTCGAGGCATCGCCTATGCGCGTGCCCTACGCCTGCCCGGCAGCTGCGGCGGGTGCGGGATGTTGCGATTTCTCCCACATCAACCCGGCGAGCCAGCTCGACCTGAAGCTTGATGTGCTCCGCGGCCAACTGACCGCACTCGCGGGGCGCTCCGGCGCCCTCGACGGGATTGACGTAGATGCCATCGCCACCCAAAGCCTCGAGCCGCGCAGCTGGTGGCGAACCCGCGTGCGTCTCGGTGTCGACGCGCAGGGTCGCGCCGGGGTGCGCCGCGCCCGCTCCGCGGACGTCATCGCCTCCGAGGCTTGCACGCAGCCGGTGCCGGGGCTCACCGACGGCCTTATCGGGGAGGCCCGCTTCACTCCGGGGTCTGAGGTGGTGGCAGTCATGGACTCAGGAACCACCCGCCATGTCGTGGAAACCAGCCGCGTGCAGCGCGGGCGCCGCGTGGAGGACATCCGCACGGTGTTGGAAGGCTCCGGCGAGGTCACCGAGCGTGTCCACGGCGCAGAGTTCGCATTCCCGGCGACCGCGTTCTGGCAGGCGCACCGCGCCGCCCCCGAGGCGTACGCCGATGTCATCGCCGACTGGGGCGCAGGCGAGTACAGCCGCGACGACGCGTGGGATTTGTATGGCGGCGTCGGCGCGTTTGCGCCCGCCATTCACGCCGCGGCCGGCGCGCGCGTGCACTCTGTGGACTATTCTCCGGCAGCTACCGCGCGCACCCAGCCGGCGTTCGCGGAGATCCCGGTGGAGGTGCACCGGGGGAGGGTGGAATTGAGCGTCGATACGCTGCCTGCCCCGGGCCTCGTCGTGCTGGACCCGCCCCGCGCAGGTGCGGGGGAAGCCGTGGTGCAGGCGGTGGCTGCGGCCGGACCTGAGCGCGTGATCCACATCGGGTGCGACCCGGCGACGCTCTCGCGCGACCTCGCCGCGTGGGCGGCCTCTGGGTACGCGGCGCGGCGCATCCTGCTTATCGACGCATTCCCGGCGACCCACCATTTCGAAACCATCGTCGAACTGTCTCCCCGCTAAATCCCGAAAGCGAACTGTGAGACAGGGCCACATGCGCCCCGTGTAATATTGCGGGGAAGCGAAACAGCCTGCACCGAAGGAGCACAACCGAACCGTGAGACTGCTAGATTCCATCGCTTCGCCGGCGGACCTGAAGCGCCTGCCGCAAGAGGAGTTGGGCCAGCTCGCGGATGAGATTCGGCAGATGCTGATTCAGAAGGTGTCGGCAACGGGCGGGCACCTCGGGCCGAACCTCGGTGTGGTGGAGCTGACGATTGCGCTGCACAGGGTCTTCGATTCGCCGAATGACCCGTTCGTGTTCGACACCTCCCACCAGTCGTACGTGCACAAGATCCTCACCGGGCGCGCCGGCAAGTTCGACACGCTGCGGCAGAAGGGCGGCCTTTCCGGCTACACCTCCCGCGCCGAGTCGGAGCATGATTGGACTGAGTCCTCGCATGCGAGTGCCGCGCTGAGCTACGCGGACGGGTTGGCGAAGGCCAAGCAACTCACCGGCCGCGGTGATGAGCACGTGGTGGCCGTGGTGGGCGATGGGGCACTGACCGGCGGCATGTGCTGGGAGGCGCTGAACAACATCGCGGCGAGCGACCGCAACGTGGTCATTGTGGTCAACGACAACGGCCGCTCCTACTCGCCGACCATCGGCGGGTTCGCCAAGAACCTCAAGCGTCTGCGCGATCAGCTGGCATCAATTCGGATCCAGCCTGCGTACGACGAAGTCATGGAGTCCGGTAAGAAGACTTTGAAGTCCATGGGCTGGGTGGGCGAGCGCACCTTCGAGGCGCTGCACGCGTTCAAGGCGTCGGTGCGCTCCCAGATGGTGCCCACCGAAATGTTTTCCGAGCTGGGGATGAAGTACATCGGCCCCGTCGAGGGCCACGACCTCAAGGCCCTTGACGCTGCGTTCTCCTACGCGCGCCGCTACCAGGGCCCGCTTATCGTGCACGTGGTCACCGAGAAGGGGCACGGTTTCGCACCGGCGGTGAATCACGAAGCGGATCAAATGCACTCCACCGGCATCATCGACCCGGTGACGGGCGAGGCGCTTTCCGAATCGCCCCCGGGCTGGACGTCGGTGTTCACGGAGGAGTTGCTCAAGGCCGGGCACGAGCGCGACGACATTGTGGCGATCACCGCCGCGATGGCTGGTCCCACGGGGCTGGCGCCCTTCGCGGAGCAGTTCCCGGAGCGTTTTTACGACGTCGGCATCGCCGAGCAGCACGCGGTGACCTCGGCCGCGGGCTTGGCTCTCGGCGGGCTGCACCCGGTGGTGGCGATTTACTCCACCTTCCTCAACCGGGCGTTCGACCAGCTGCTGATGGACGTTGGCCTGCTGCGCCAGCCGGTGACGCTGGTGCTGGACCGCGCCGGGGTGACGGGCTCTGACGGAGCCAGCCACAACGGCGTGTGGGACATGGCGATGGCTTCTATCGTGCCGGGCATCCGCATCGCCGCGCCGCGCGATGCCGCGCGCCTGCGCGAGGAGTTCCGAGAGGCGATTGCTATCGAGGACGGGCCCACTGTCGTGCGCTTCCCCAAGGGCGGCGTGGCCGAGGACATCGATGCGGAAATGCGCCTGCCCAGCGGCGTGGACGTGCTGCGTTTCCCCGACGGTGCACCCGCCACCGGCGCGAACCAGGCCGATGCTGAGGACGATGAAACCCTCGATGTGCTCATCATCTCCGTCGGCTCGTTCGCGGATTACGCGCTCTCTGTTGCCGAGGATGTCGCGGCGGATAACATCCGCGTCACCGTGGTCGATCCGCGCTGGGTGATACCGGTATCACCCGACGTGCTCGGCATGGCGGCACTTGCGGACATGGTGGTGGTCTACGAAGACGGCACCGTGCGCGGCGGTGTCGGCTCCGCGGTAGCTGAAGCGATGTCGGCCGCGGGCATCGATACCCCGCTGCGCCACCTGGCCTTCCCCGACATCTTCCCCGTGCACGCCTCGCGCGGTCAGCTTCTCGCCGAATACGGCCTCGACGCGGTCTCCGCGGCGGAGCAGGTCCGCGAGTGGGCGGGGCAGATCCGCGAGTGGAACGCGGCGCCGGAGAACTAGTCCTCGGCGGCGCGCGGCGCTACGAGGAGCGGTCCCGCGATCTCGGCTTGCCACTCCCGGGCGCCGGCTGCAAGGAGGCGTCGGCACGCGTCGTGCGCATCAAGGAGCGGGCGTGCGGCAGCAGACCACATCACTTCGCGCAGCGTTGCCGGGCTGAGCAAGTCCTCGGGGCGGATGCCGAGGTTTCCCGCGGCGGCGGCCACCCGCGTGCGAGCCTGCTCCAGGGCGGCGAAGGACTCGGGGTAAGTGCGCTCCCACGTCGGCTTCGACGGCGGCGTGTGCGGGTCGCGGCGGGTGCGCTCGGGCCATGCTTGCCGACGCTCACGAAGCGCCGCCTCGACCACCCCAAACCACCGGCTGGTGGCGCCGCGCTTGCGGGCAGGGAAACCGGGGACGCGCGCGAGCTCGTCCGGCGTGCCCGGCTGCGCCTGCGCGACGGCGACAATGACCTTTGTCTGCAACAGCGCGGCGGGTGACGCATCCGTGTGCCGCGCTGCTGCGTCGCGCTCCTGCCACAGCGCGCGGGCGATTTGCAGGCCCGCGGGGGAGCGCACGGCCTGCACGCCTTTCATGTCGCGCCACGTCTTGGGTTGTGCGGGAGCCAGGCTGCGAGTGCGGATGAGGTGCGCGAACTCCTGCTCTGCGGCGGCCAGCATGCCAGCGGCCGCCAGTTCTTCCGCGAGCGCCTCGGCGAGGTCATTGAGGTAGAGGACGTCGAGTGCGGCGTAGTCGAGCCAGTCTGCAGGAAGCGGTGTCAGCGACCAATCTTCCCGGCCGTGGCCCTTCTCCAGGTGCGTGCCGGTGTAATGCTCCACCATTGCACCCAGGTTCGGTCGATCGAACCCGGCGAGACGGGCGGCGAGCTCGGTGTCGAACAACGTGGCGGGGTGGAGTCCGAGGAGCGCCAGGCTCGCCAGGTCCTCGCCGGCGGCGTGGATGATCCAGTCGGCGCCACCCAGCACCGGCTCCAGCGCGTCGCGCACGGCATCGCGGTGGCCCTCCGGGGCGAAAAGAAACGTGCCCGCGCCGCGGCGGTGGACTTGGACGAGGAATGCGCGATCGTCGTAACGGTACGCGGACGCACGCTCGGTATCGACGGCGAACGGCCCGCGACCCGCTTCCAGCGCCTGCGCAGCGCGGCGGAACCCCGCGGGGGAGTCAACCAGCGTGTAGTCCGGGTGTTGCGTCACATCGCAGCAGTGTAGTCCCGGCCGCGCAGCAGGTGGGGTTAGCGGCGGCCGAGCTCGGTCACGCCTTCCGGCGGCAGTCCCGCGACGTGGGCGAGCACGCTGGCGAACGCCTCCACGTGCGGAGCGAGGTCCAAGCCGTCCGCGGTCCAAGAGGCGCGCATTTCCAACTGGTAGGCACGCGGCGGGCCGCCGATCTCGCCGAAGCGCACCGACGCGGTGGACGTCACGGTACCGCCCAGGTTGGTGAACCCGGCGCCGGTGTCTGCGAGGGACTCGTTGAGCCACTGCCACGCCACGTCCGGCAGGAGGGGATCGGACGCTACCGCGTCATCCATGTCGGCCTGGATGTACGCCACGAGCCGCATGGAGCCTTCCCACGCCTCTTCGGCGTCCGGGGAGTGCAGCAGGATGAGGCGGCCGAACGCGTCGCCTTCGCTGTCGATGGGCACATGGTCGGTGTCGTCGCCGCGGTCCACCTCGAGGCCTACGGCGTGGCTGAAGGGCGCGGGGCGCTGCGGCGGGCGGATGGTGCCCAGGGTGATCTCCGGGCGAAGCCGCGCCGCGTGCATGGATTCCACAGCGGCGGCGAACTCCGCCGGGGTGGTCGCGGGAGCGCCAGTCGCGGGCTCGCCGCCCAGCGGGGTGGGGGCGGCGGGGGAGGTGTCCGTGTGCTTCACAGGCTCTAAAGCTATCCAGGGGTGGCTGACTTCGGTGGGAGGCGCGCCGTCCAGCGGGCGGCGGTGGCCGCGTGCGGTGGAGGCGGGGGTAGACTGAAATCCGACTTTTGGATGATACGCCTCGCGGCAGAAAGGACCATGCACCCATGGCCAAGCTCGACTTCGACGCACTGAACTCTATGCAGCGCTACCTGCAGTTCGCGGTGTTCCGCGCCATTCCCGGCGCGCTGGGCACCGAGCGCTCCCGCATCATCGAGGAGGCGGAGGCATTCTTCGCCAACCTCGAGCAGGAGGGCAAGGTCACGGTCCGCGGCATCTACGACAACACGGGCATCCGCGCTGACGCGGACTTCATGATCTGGTGGCACGCCGAGCACTTCTCCGAACTGCAGCAGGCGCTCGCTACTTTCCGACGCACGACTACCCTCGGCCAGCTCGTCGAGGTGAGCTGGCTGGGCAATGGCCTGCACCGCCCGGCCGAGTTCAACAAGTCCCACCTGCCGAGCTTCATCATGGGTGAGGATCCGCAGGATTGGATCACGGTGTACCCGTTTGTCCGCTCCTACGACTGGTACCTGCTTGAGCCCGCGGAGCGCCGCCGCATCCTCTCCGAGCACGGCATGGCCGCGCGTGACTTTGCCGACGTGCGCGCCAACACCGTCGAGGCGTTCGTGCTGGGTGACTACGAGTGGATGCTCGCATTCGAAGCGCCGACCCTGGAGCGCATCGAGGAGCTCATGCACAAGATGCGCTACACCGAAGCCCGCATGCACGTGCGCGAGGAAATCCCGTTCCAGACGGGCCGCCGCGTGGGCAGCATCCGCGAGGTCATCGAGATCCTCCCGTAGGAGCGCTTAAATCTCCTTTTCCTCCAGCGTCATGGAGATGGAGTTGATGCAGTAGCGCAGGTCGGTGGGGGTGTCGTAGCCCTCGCCGGCGAACACGTGGCCGAGGTGGGAGCCGCAGTTCGCGCACAGCACCTCCGTGCGGACCATGCCGTGGGAGCGGTCCTCGCGCTCAATGACCTTGTCGCCCGCAAGCGGGGAGAAGAAGGACGGCCAGCCGCAGTGCGAGGCGAATTTCTCCGTGGAGCGGAACAGCTCCTCGCCGCAGGCGCGGCAATGGTACACGCCCTCGGTGGTGGTGTCGGTGTACTCACCGACGCCGGGCGGCTCAGTGCCGGCCTGGCGCAGGACGTAGAACTCTTCCGGCGTGAGCTTCTCGCGCCACTGCTCCTCGGTCCATTCCTTGTAGTTCTGCTCGCTCATTTGTCTGTCCTCCAGATCGGTTGTGTATCTGGACCGACACTACCCATGCGGCGGCGGCGAGGATGAACAGTGCCCAGCCTGCCGTCGGCAAGAAAGTGCCCACCCAGCGCCCGGCCACCGGGTGCGCGGGCACAACCCAAGCCAGCGGCGCGAGGCAGCAGAACGCCCCGAGCCACGCGGGCCAGGTGTGCATGGGCGAGGCGCGGTGGAGCACGGTGAACAGCGCCGGGAACAGCATCATCGAGTAGTAGGCCTGGCCGAGTGACGACAGCAGGCACACGCCTGTGAGCAGCACGCCGGAGCTGACGGCGAGAAAGAGCCAGGTGTCGCTGAAGCGCCACCGCGCAAGCCCCAGCACCGCGACGGCTACAGCTGCGGCGAGCAGGAGGAACAGCGTGCCGTGCAGCCGCCCGGGCATGCCGAAATACACGGCGAAGCCAGCGAGCGACGAATTGGCGTAATCGCGCGTTTGGCCGAGGTAGGGAACGAGCTTGTCCAAGTAGTCGCCGGCACCCGGGGTCAGCGGCCACGCCACGAGGTTGAGCACCACCGGCACGGCGATGGCGGCCGCCACCGCGCGCCACCGCAGCAGCATGAACGGCAGCACGATGAGCGGGGCGAACATCGGCTTGACCAGGATTGCCAACCCCAGCACGACGCCGGCGGCGATGGGGGAATCGCGCAAAAGCAGGGCGAGGAACGCGGTGAGCGCAAGCAGCAGAACGCCGTTGATGTTGGCGAAAACGAGGGTGTTGGTCACGGCCTCCGTCGCAAAGGCGAGCGCGAGCGCCACGGGGAAAACCGGCGAGCTCAAGCGGTAGCCCGAAAGACGCGTCAGCCACGCGAGCGCGACGATGATGCAACCGGCGTTGAGCGCGATGAACCAGGGGCGAGCCGCCTCCATGCTCGGGATCAGCCCGAGTGGGGAGAGCAGCAGCGTCGCCCCCGGGTTGTAGAGATAATGCGGGTTGACGTAGTGGTACACCTCGTTGTACACCGGCACGCGTTCCACAAACCGGCGGGCGGCCGACCACACCGTGGTGAAATCGTCGGTGACGGCACCCGCTCGCGCCAGCACGGCGAGGCGGTGGATGATCAACAGGATCGCCAGCGGCCAGGCGGCGGCGCTGAGCACCCGCGCTGGGCGGATGTCCGCGGCGGGTCGGGGAGCGGTCCAGATCGTCTCGAGCACGCGCTTAACCGTACCGGGGCACGCGCGTGCCGACGTCCGCCACCCGCCGCAAACGGCAGAACATCATCGCGTTGTGCTCCACAGTCACGTCCTCGAACGCAAACCGGGCGACGCCGTCTGCCGGGCCGTCCAGCTCGAGGCCGGAGGGCGCGTCGGCGGGGCTGAGCGAGGGATCGATAGTCAGGTGCAGTACGTCGACGAGGTCGGCGGCGAAGACATCAGCGTAGACGCCGGGGCCGCCCTCGCAGAGGATGCGTGCGTACCCTTCGCGCCGCAGCGCCTCGACCGCCTCGCGGATGGTGCCGCCGAACGAGCTCACGAGCTCCGCGCCGGCCGCCTCGAGGGCGGTGCGGTTGGCTGCTAAGGAGTCGTCGGTAAGCGACTGCTCCGGGGTGAGGACGATGAGGCGCGCGCCGTGGAAAATGCCCAGGCCGGGGTCGAGGTCGAGGGATGTGGAAAGCACCGCCATTGGGGTGTCGGCGGGGCCGTAATCCTCCGCCTCGACGGTGCCGGCGCCGACGAGGATGACATCGGCCCATCCGCGGAGCTCGCGGATCAGCGCCGCGTCTGTGTCGTTGCCCAGCGCCTCGGACGTGCCTTCGCGGCCGAACGCGCCGAAGAGCGCGTTGACGGCGATGGCGCGCAGCTCGGGTTCGCCGGCGGGAAGCACGGGGCCGAGGAGGGCGGCGGTGTCTACGGGCGTGGCTGCGGTGTGCATGGGGAAAGCATAACCCCGGCTCCAACGCGTGGAACCGGGGCTGACGTGGAGCGGATGACGAGACTCGAACTCGCGACCCTCACCTTGGCAAGGTGATGCGCTACCAACTGCGCTACATCCGCGTGCGCGATACTGGGATTGAACCAGTGACCTCTTCCGTGTCAGGGAAGCGCTCTCCCGCTGAGCTAAACGCGCGTGAGTTATCCGTAACGGGGACGGCTTTTGTGGAGGTGGATACGGGAATCGAACCCGTGTACACGGTTTTGCAGACCGTTGCCTAACCACTCGACCAATCCACCAGGATGTGAAGTACGTGGAAAGTACTTGAGCGGATGACGAGACTCGAACTCGCGACCCTCACCTTGGCAAGGTGATGCGCTACCAACTGCGCTACATCCGCACTTCGTCGGCTTTTCGCCTCGGAAGAGGATTTCCGTGAGGAAATCCGGTGCGCGATACTGGGATTGAACCAGTGACCTCTTCCGTGTCAGGGAAGCGCTCTCCCGCTGAGCTAATCGCGCGGGACATCGGCCCTTGTGGGCCTGGAGCGGATGACGAGACTCGAACTCGCGACCCTCACCTTGGCAAGGTGATGCGCTACCAACTGCGCTACATCCGCATTCGCACTGTGCCTCAGCACTGTGATTGTGCGAGATAGAACCTTAACCGCTGCGCGCGGTGCGACCAAATCCGCAGTTCGCCGGGGGTGTCCGGCGCGTGCCGACGATCACCTTTGGGCTCTGCGCAGATTACAGCGATGTGATTGGGGGAGGGGTTTTGGGCTTGGACGACCCTGCTGGAAATTAGTGGGTTGAGCTGGCGATTCGTTGTAGGCCGTGGGGCTGTGTAAAGTGTTCGCCGTTCGGTCCTATGGCTCAGTGGAAGAGCGTTCCGTTCACACCGGAAAGGTCGCTGGTTCGATCCCAGCTAGGACCACAAATGTATTCAACGGACCCCAGGCTGTATTCGCCTAGGGTCCGTTTGCGCGTAGTCGCGTCATGGATGCACTCAAGTTCGGTTAAGAACGGCCTCGGTCGCACCTCCGCAGATTGCTACGGTTGAGGAATGTTCTCCACTTCCACGATGCAGCGCCCGGATGCCGCAACCATGCGCGCAAATCTCACACGGTTTAAGCATGACTGGCGGCAACGGCTAGATGCATGGGGTGAAGCGAATCAAGGTGGCATCGAAAAGAAGTACGCCCAAAGCTTTTGGTCCGAGTTGCTGGCAGCTTTCGGAATTACTGCCACGCGTTTCGATTTGTTTGAACAGGACGCCCGGCGCGCGTCGTCAGGCCAAGGTGGCTATATCGACCTTTTTTGGCCCGGCGTGGTAATCGGGGAAGCCAAGTCACCCGGTAAAAACCTCGATGCTGCCGTAGCGCAGGCCCGCGACTACCTGCAAGGTGGCAGCGTCAGCGACGCCGAACAGCCGAACTACATCATTGCGTCTGACTTTGAGACATTCCGCCTAATCCGGCTGGGGGCACCCGAACAGCGCTACGACATCACATTTCCGCTGGCAGAAGTGGACGACTACGTAGACCAGTTGAAGTTCTTTGCCGGCTACGAGGATGTCACCCCCGAGGAACAGGAAGCGGCGTCGATCAGAGCGTCCCAGCTCATGGCGGACCTGTTCACTGCCATGGTGGGTGACGATGCAGATGAAAAAGTGGGCGATGACGCGCCGACAAACCCGGAAGACGAGGACGCGGCGGTACAGGAAACCTCCATGTACCTCACGCGCTTGTTGTTTCTCCTTTTTGGTGACGACGCGGGCCTATGGGAACAGGACTTGTTTTATCGATTCGTGCTGGATCACACTACGTCAGAGACACTGGGCAGCCAGCTCGCCGCACTCTTCGACGTGCTCAACACGCCTGAAGAAGCCCGCTCTAAGCGCCTGCCCGACGCGCTTGCGCGTTTCCCATACGTGAACGGCTCCATTTTCGCTGTGACAATGCCGATGCAGTACTTCAACCCTGCAATGCGCGACGCTCTCATCAATGCGTGCCGATTTCAGTGGACGCATATCAGTCCCGCTATCTTCGGCTCCCTGTTTCAATTGGTGAAGTCGAAGGAAGCACGTCGCAGCGATGGCGAGCACTACACAAGCGAGAAGAACATTCTCAAGACCATCGGGCCGCTGTTCCTCGATGAGATGCGGGCTGAGGCCGACCGATTGATAGCCGCAAAGTCCACACCAACGGCCAAACTGCGCCAATTCCGTGACAGTCTCGCAAAACACCTGTTCTGCGATCCCGCTTGCGGTAGCGGCAATTTCCTTGTCGTCGCATACCGGGAACTACGTCGGATCGAAACGGACCTCATCGTTGCTATCCGCAAGCGTGAAGGTGAAATGGGTATGGCCCTCGATGCCACGTGGGAACAGAAATTAAGTATTGGACAATTTCACGGTTTCGAACTGAACTGGTGGCCCGCACGCATCGCAGAAACCGCCATGTTTCTTGTAGACCACCAAGAAAACAGGCACCTGGCCGACCGAGTAGGCCAAGCCCCCGACCGCCTGCCGATTACCATTACCGCGCATATCCACCACGGCAACGCCTTACAGATGGTTTGGAGCGATGTACTACCACAAGTACAGGGTGAGACATTTATATTCGGTAATCCGCCATTTTCTGGTTCCCGAACTATGTCGAAACATCAGAAGCTAGATTTGGCCGCAGCGTGGGGCGAATACCCATCTGGTCTGATCGATTTTGTGAGCGGTTGGTTTATCAAGTCCGCACGTCTTCTCGAAACCAGACGAGGGGAATTCGCATTCGTTTCAACTAATTCTGTAGTGCAAGGGGTTCAGGTTCCGTTGATCTTTGGGCCATTGCGGGATATGGGTTGGATCATCAAGTTTGGACACCGCACATTCGCTTGGGACTCGGAAGCCCCGGGAAAAGCCGCGGTACACTGCGTGATCATCGGTTTTACTCGTAGCCGCGCAGTGAAGCAGCGTTTATGGGAATACCCGCGCCCCAATTCAGATGGGACGGAAGTGGAAGTCAGGATCGGGGTCAATGCCTACCTCGCGGACAGTCCGTGGGTGCTAGTGGGGCCGCGAACACGACCGCTTTCACCTGAACTCCCCCCAATTGTCAACGGGTCTGAACCACGCGATGGTGGTCATTTGATGGTCACACCCGAGCAACTGCCACAGGTCTTAAACGATCCGGTCGCGGCACGCTACCTTCGTCCATTCATTGCGGCAGCTGAATTGGTTCGAGGATCGAAACGTTGGTGTCTATGGCTCGTGGATCTCGAACCGTCCGACGTTGCTAAATCTCCGGAACTGAGAAAGCGGCTTGAAGGGGTTCGCGAGATGCGATCCAAAGCGAAGCAGGCCGCTACAAAGAAGGCTGAAAAGACCCCTCACCTTTTCGTTTCGATCAGGCAACCGTCTACGGAATACTTATGCCTGCCCATCGTCGTTTCGACGAACAGGAGATTCTTTACAGCCGCCTACCTAGCACCAGAAGTAATTTGCAGCAACAGGGTCTATGCTGCGGAAGACCCGGCCGGGTTGCTTTTCGCTCTTGTGTCTTCAAGCATGTTCATCACGTGGCAGCGGTCTATCGGCGGCTACCTCAAGTCAGACCTAAGTTTCTCCGGGTCCCTGACATGGAACACATTGCCCGTCCCGGAGCTGACGCAAACGAGCCGTCAACGGATCATCGAAGCGGGGCAGAAAATTATAGACGCACGTGCGCTGCACCCGGAGCGCTCACTCGCAGAGCACTACAACCCCCTCGCAATGGACCCCGTGCTTGTGAAGGCGCACGACGCACTAGACCGCGAAGTGGACCTAGCATTCGGGGCGCCGCGTAAGCTCACCTCGGAACGGCAGCGCCAAGAAGTTCTGTTCGCGCGCTACACCGAACTCACAGGGTCTAGCTAGGGGTGCTAGGTCAAGCGAGTTCGCGCTCAATCCAATCCGCCACTCCTGCAGTCGCAGCTACAGTGGCAGAATGCACACGACTCGACGACGCGGTTGGGCCCTCGCCACCGCCGCCGCCATGACGTTCTCCCTCGTTGCCGCACCCGCGCACGCGCAGGAGAACGCGACCACCACGGTCGCCGAGCAGCCTGCCGCCGAGAGATCCTCCGGCGACAGTCTCAAGGAGCGCTTTAACCGCTCGCGGAGTTCGACATCCTCGCACCCGGTCGCGGCGTGGCCGGCGGTGCTCCTCGCCGGGTTGATGGGCGGTGCTTTCGGGTCGATGCTGTTCGGGTTCGACAAGGAGGGATCGTCGTCAAGCGTGAGCTCCCGCAAGATCGCGCCGAGCCCGGACGCGCCGGTGGGGGAGCTGCGCAAGGTGGAGCAGGTCAGCGAGACGATGTGGAAGGTCACGGTGTACTCGCCGTCGATGAGCAAGGAAATTGTCAACGACGTGATCTCGCCCGCGGGCGGGCCGGACAACACCACGCCGCGCCCGGCGTACTACATCCTCGGTGGCGCGGGTGGCACCCCGTTCACCCAGTACGAGGGCATTCCTGAATTTTTCGAGGGCAAGAACGTCAACGTCGTCTCCCCGTACGGCATGCGCGGCTCGATGGCCACGGACTGGCGCGAACCGCACCCCGAGGCGGGCGAGTTCAAGTGGGTGACGTACCTCTCGCGCGAGCTGCCGCCGGTCATCGACGAGGTGTTCCACGGCACCGGCCGCGATGCCATCGCCGGATCCTCGGCACACGGCGCATCGGCGCTGCTGATTGCCACGCTGTCGGACCGCTTCGTGGCCACCGGCACGTACTCCTCCTGCCCGTCCACGTCCGGCCTGATAGGTAAGTCGTTTGCGCAGCTCGGCGTGCGCTTCTATAAGGGCGACCCGGCCAAGATGTGGGGCGGCACCTTCGACCCGGCGTGGGACGCGAACTCCCCGGTGAGCAACTTCGAGGGGCTGAGCGGCAAGAAAATCTTCGTCACTGCGTCGCGCGGCATCCATTCCGAGTTCGACAAGGGCATGAGCGATTCGCCCGATTTCCTGCTTGTCCCGGATGAGCAGCTCGCGTACGTGTGCTCCCACCACTTCATGGCGCGCGCGGACAAGCGCGGGGTGGACTACGACTGGTACGAACTTTACGAGGGTACTCATAACCTGGGCACCTTCCAGCGCGAACTGCCGCTGACCTGGAAGACTGTCGGGCCGGCACTCGGCGTGGAGTAGGGGGAGCAGCACGCTTAACGACGATTATTTTCACCCCGCGGGAACTTTCGCGGAGCGGCAGCCGACTACTGCCTCAGTTACGCGAAGATGCGCCTGGGTTTGTCCCCGGGCCGCAAAGCTCGAAAGGATTGATGCTTCAATGCGACGAATTGCTGCCGCTCTGACAGCGGGTCTCGTGGCCCTCTCCCTAGCCGCCTGCGGCAACGAGGGCACCTCCGGCACGGCGACCGAAGTCGCGACCTCCGAGGCCGCCACCGCGGAGGCGACCGCTGCGGCGCACGACGACGCGGATGTCATGCTCGCCGACGCGACGATCCGCGCGAAGGCTGCTACGGACACCGCCGACGGCTCCGAGATGACCGCGATCTTCGGCGTACTGCACAACCGCAGCGACAAGGACGTGGAGCTGACCGGCTTCACTACCTCGCTGGGGGATGCGTCCTACGAGATCCACGAGGTCGTGGACGGCATGATGCGCCAGAAGGAAGGCGGCATCACGGTGCCGGCCGGCGGCTCCCACGAGTTCAAACCGGGCAGCGACCACCTGATGATCATGGGCTACGCGCCGGAGATCGCTGCCGGCGACACCGTCGAGGTGACGCTTCAGTTCGCCGACGGCTCCGAGGTGCTCGTCCCGGACGTGGCGGTGCGCACCATGGGCGCGGGCGACGAGAGCTACGGCGAGGACGGCAACCTGCAGGGCCACCAGCACGGCGCAGAGCACAACAACGGCGGCGAGCACGGCGAGCACAAGCACTAGGGCTGGCGCCCACTAGGGTGGGTGGTAGCAAGCGAGATTGAGTGCGGAGAGGATGAGCATGGTTCGGGGTCGTCGGTTCGCAAGTGGGGTCGCCGCCGCGGCGATGCTCGGGATGGCCGCCACCCCGGCGGCGTTCGCCCACGACTCAGTCATCGGCGGCAATCCGGAGAACGGGGCCGTCCTCCAAACGTTCCCGACGGAGCTGGTGCTCGAGTTTTCCGGCGAACCGAAGGAAGGCTTCAACACTTTCGCGCTCTCCCGCGTCACCGACGGCGCGGCGGACGTGCTCTTCTCCGGCGAACCGGAGGTTGAGGGCCGTTTCGTGTCCATCGACCTGCCTGCCGACCTGGACACCAAACCGGGGGAGTACCGCATCGGTTTCCAGATCATTTCCTCCGACGGCCACGCCACAAAGGGCATGACCACGTTCACCTTCGACCCTGACGGTACCGCCCACGCCCAGGCCGCAGGGGCCACTACCGTCGTGCACACCGATTCCGCCACGCAGACGGTGGATGAGGAAAGCCGCGACAATATGCGCCTCATCCTCCTCGTCATCGGCGTGGTCGCGGTCGCCGGCGCGGGCTTGGCGGCAGTCAGCAGGCACAAGCGCGGGGACGACAACCCGAACAGCGGCACCGGCGGCACGACTGCCCCGCGCCTCGACGTCTAGAGGGAGGGGCACACGATGAGCGTTTCGCGCAGAGGATTCATTGCGGGGTCGGCAACGGCGGCGTCGGCAAGCGTGCTCGCGGCGTGCGCCGGGGAGAAAGACCAGGCGGCACCTCCCGGGGTGCCCAGCAACTCCGAGCCGGACCACGAGCCGTTGCAGGAGGCGATCGTAGCCTTCGACGGGCCGCACCAAGCCGGCGTGGAAACGCCGACGCAGGCGGACCTCAACCTGATCGGTTTCAACCTCAAGGGAGGCGTGGACAAGGCGGGCCTCGCACGGCTCATGCGCCTGTGGACGGAGGACGCGCGCGAACTCGCCGCTGGCCGCACTCCGCTCGGCAGCCTCGAGCCGGAGATGAACCGCTGGCCCGCCAACCTCACCTTCACCGTCGGCTTCGGCGAGCGCGTCTTCGACATCGCCGCGCCGGGCGAGAAGCCGGCCTGGCTGCACGACATTCCGGCAATGACGCGCGACGAATTGCGCGAGGAGTGGGGCCAAACCGACATCGCCCTGCAGATCTGCGCCGACGACCCCGTCATGTGCGCCTGGGCCATGCGCCACATGACCCGCGCCGGCGGCGATTACGCCCAAATCGCCTGGGTGCAACAGGGCTTCATGAACGCCTACGGGGCCATCCCCAAAGGCCAGACGCCGCGCAACCTCTTCGGCCAGGTCGACGGCACCGTCAACCCCTACGAGGCCGATGAGTACGCCGAGCAGGTGTGGAACGAGGACGGCTCGACATCCCTCGTCATTCGCCGCATCGCCATGCACCTCGACGAGTGGGAGATGCTCGACCGCGCCTCCCGCGAGGAGGCCGTGGGGCGCACGCTTGCCGACGGCGCCCCCCTCAGCGGCGGGGACGAATTCACCGAACCCGACTTCGGCGCCACCGACCAGTACGGCCTGCCCGTCATCGACCGCAACTCCCACATGGCGCGCTCCCGCCCGGACGCGAACCACCCGGAGCAGCGCTTCAAGCGCCGCCCCTACAACTACAACCTGCCGCCGGCGCCGGGCTCGGCCGAGCTTTCCGACGCAGGCCTGATCTTCATCGCCTTCCAAAAAGACCCGGACGTGCAGTTCACGCCGGTGCTCCAGCGCCTGGACGAGGCCGACCGGCTCAACGAGTGGATCACCCACATCGGCTCGTCGGTGTACTGGGTGCCGCCGGGCACGTCCGCGGACGGCAAGGGCGACAAGTTCTGGGGCGAGTCGGTCCTCGGCTGAGCGCTTCACGTCGAGTCGGCCGGTGCCGGGGGAGCGGAGTAGACTGTGCTACCGCACTGACCAAGGCCGCGTCCAGGTATGACGCGAGCCCTCGACGCCTAAAGGAGCGCACATGCCCACCGATGCAGCCACCAACGCCAGCGAGGCCCTGAAGTTCGAGCCGTTCGAGGTTCCCGCCGGCACTGCGGTTGGCGCCGCGATGCGCGAGCTGGACCTGCCGAACAAGGGCGAGAACGCGATCGTCGTCGTCCAGGACGCGGAAGGCAACCTCAAGGACCTCTCCCACGTGCCGGATGCGACCGCGACGTTCATGCCGGTGGCTGCGAACACCGAGCTGGGCCGTTCTGTGATCCGCCACTCCTGCGCCCACGTGTTGGCGCAGGCTGTGCAGGCGGAGTTCCCGGGCACGAAGCTGGGCATCGGCCCCGCCATCAATGACGGCTTCTACTACGACTTCGACTCCGCCGAGCCGTTCACGCCGGAAGATCTGAAGACGCTGGAAAAGCGCATGAAGAAGATCATCAAGCAGGGCCAGAAGTTCGCCCGCGGCGTCTACGCGTCCCAGGAGGAGGCGGCCGAGGATCTGAAGGACGAGCCGTACAAGCTCGAGCTGATCCAGGACAAGGGCAACGTCGACCCGAACTCGGACGAGGCCACCGAGGTCGGCGCGGGTGAGCTGACCCACTACGACAACCTGAACCCGCGCACCGACGAGGTGGAGTGGCGTGACTTGTGCCGCGGCCCGCACGTGCCCACCACGAAGTACATCCCGGCGTTTGCGCTGACCCGTTCTTCCGCCGCCTACTGGCGCGGCGACCAGTCCAACGCTGGCCTGCAGCGCATCTACGGCACGGCGTGGGAGTCCAAGGAGAAGCTGGACGAGTACATGACCATGCTCGAGGAGGCGGAGAAACGCGACCACCGCCGCCTGGGCAACGAGATGGATCTGTTCTCCTTCCCGGACGAGGTCGGCTCCGGCCTGCCGGTGTTCCACCCGGACGGCGGCATTATCCGCATGGTGATGGAGCAACACTCCCGCGAACGCCACCTCGCCGCCGGCTACTCCTTCGTCAACACCCCGCACGTGACCAAGGGCGAGCTGTTCAAGAAGTCCGGCCACCTCGACTGGTACGCGGACGGCATGTTCCCGCCGATGAAGCTGGACGGCGAAGTGGACGACGAGGGCAATGTGACCAAGCAGGCGGTCGACTACTACGTCAAGCCGATGAACTGCCCGATGCACAACCTGATTTTCGATTCGCGCGGCCGTTCCTACCGCGAGCTGCCGCTGCGCCTCTTCGAGTTCGGCACGGTGTACCGCTACGAGAAGTCCGGCGTGGTGCACGGCCTGACCCGCGCCCGCGGATTCACGCAGGATGACGCCCACATCTACTGCACCGAGGAGCAGCTCGAGCAGGAGCTGACCGACGTGCTGGAGTTCATCATCTCGCTGCTCCAGGATTACGGCTTGGACGATTTCTACCTGGAGCTGTCCACCAAGGACCCGGAGAAGTACATCGGCGACGACGAGATCTGGGAGCGCTCCACGAACATCCTCGAGTCGGTGGCCACCAAGAGTGGCCTGGAGCTCGTGCCGGACCCGGCGGGCGCAGCGTTCTACGGCCCGAAGATTTCTGTGCAGGCGCGCGACGCGATCGGCCGCACCTGGCAGATGTCCACCGTGCAGTTGGACTTCAACCTGCCTGAGCGTTTTGACCTGACCTACACCGCGTCCGACGGCACCAAGAAACGCCCGGTGATGATCCACCGCGCCCTCTTCGGCTCCATCGAGCGCTTCTTCGGCGTGCTGCTGGAGCACTACGCCGGCGCATTCCCGGCGTGGCTCGCCCCGCACCAGGTAGTTGGCATCCCTGTCGCCGACGACTTCGGCCCGCACCTCGACGGCGTCATCGCCCGTCTCCGCGAGCACGGCGTGCGAGCTGAGGTCGACCATTCCGACGACCGCATGCAGAAGAAGATCCGCACCCACACCACCTCCAAGGTGCCGTTCATGCTCCTGGCCGGTGCCCGCGACGTGGAGGCGAACGCGGTGAGCTTCCGCTTCCTCGACGGCACCCAGGTCAACGGCGTGCCGGTGGATGAGGCAGTTGAGCTCATCACCACCTGGGTCGCGGAGAAGAACAACACCCAGCCGAGCGAGGAAGCCATTGCTTCCCGACGCGCGTAACGAGGCCGATTCCCCCCGCGAGGACCCGTACGTGGACCAGGGCGTGGGGGATGAGGACCGCTTGACCCGGCTGTGGGCGCCGTACCGTTCCAACTACATCGCCAAGATGCCGTCGGAAGGCGGGAAGCGCCCCGACCCGTTCCTGGAAATCCCCAACCTCAGCGACGAGGACGGGTTGATCGTCGCGCGGGGGAAGAGCGTGTACGCGGTGCTCAACCTGTATCCGTACAACGCCGGCCACCTCATGGTGGTGCCGTATCGCAAGGTCGCGGAGCTGGAGGAGCTCACGGACGAGGAGACCGCCGAGCTCATGGTGTTTGCCAAGCGGGCGGTGCGCGCGTTGAAGAAGGTGTCGCGGCCCGAGGCGCTCAACGTCGGACTCAACCTGGGGAAGGCCGCGGGCGGCTCCGTCGGGGAGCACCTGCACCTGCACGTAGTACCGCGCTGGGCGGGCGACTCGAACTTCATGACGGTCATCGGCGGCACGAAGGTGCTGCCGCAGCTGCTGCGCGACACCCGCCGGATGCTGGCGGATGCGTGGTGCGAGATCGAGGCGGAAGGGTAGACGGCGATGCTTGGCGTGCACGGACGCAAACCGGTGAAGAAATTCGTGGAACCTGTAGCTGGCGCGATGCTGCGGCTCGGCCTGACGCCGAACGTGGTGACGCTTGCGGGCACAGCCATCGCTGTGCTCCTTACGGTCGTGCTCATTCCGACGAACCACCTCGTCTCGGCCGCCATCCTTATCGCGCTGTTCTCTGCGTTCGACATGGTGGACGGCACGATGGCGCGGCTGCGCGGCGGCGGCACCGCGTACGGCGCGACGCTCGATGCGAGCTGCGACCGCATCACCGACGGCGCGCTCTTCGCCGCGATCGCAATGTGGATGGTGTACGTCGATGGTGCGCACCCCGCACACGTCGCGGCGTGCCTCACCGTGCTCGTCTTGTCGCAGGTGATTAGCTACATCAAGGCCCGCGGCGAGGCTGGCGGTTTGAAGATCGTGGGAGGCCTCGTGGAACGCCCGGAGCGGCTCATCGTGGCGCTTCTCGGCCTCGGGCTCGAGGGGTTCGGCGTGCCGCACGCCGTGGAAGTGTCGATCTGGCTGCTCGTTGTCGGCAGCGCGTTCACGGTGGTGCAGCGATTGATGTACGCGCACCGCGACCCGCAGGCCAATGTCACGCTCGCTCCGCCGCCGGGCGCGTAGAGGAAGATGGGCGACGTGGGCAACCTCAAGGACACACTCACCGCGTACGGCTACATCGCCGGGTGGAAGATCATCGGCGCACTTCCGTACCGCGTCACGTGGCCGCTGTTTCGCGCGGGCGCGGACCGCATGAGCGGCGACGGTACCGGCATGGAGATGCTGCGCCGCAACCTCACCCGCGTGGTGGGCGCTGAAAACGTAACCCGGGAGCTGGTTCGCGATGCGGTGCGCTCCTATGCCCGCTACTGGCTGGAGGCGTTCCGGCTGCCTCGCATCGCGGGCGATGAGGCGACGCTGCAGCGCTACGCCGAAGGCGTGGAGGGGCTCGAGCATCTCGACACCGCTGTGGCGAAAGGCAAGGGTGTGGTCTTGACACTGCCGCACTCGGGCAACTGGGACTTCGCCGGCCTTTTTCTGGTGCGGAACTACGGCAGCTTCGCGACGGTTGCGGAGCGCCTCAAACCCGAGGCGCTGTTCGATGCGTTCGTGGAATACCGGGAGGCGCTCGGGTTCGAGGTGCTGGCGCTGACCGGCGGGGAGCAGCCGCCCTACGAGCGGCTGCGCGAGGTGCTCGAAGGCGGCGGGATCGTGTGCCTGATGGGCGAGCGCGACCTCGGCGGCCGCGGCGTGCCGGTGACGTTCTTCAGCGAGGAGACGACGTTCCCGGTTGGGCCGTCAAAACTCGCGATCGACACCGGAGCGGAACTTCTGGCCGTGCACTCCTGGTATACCGACGGGCCTGAGGGCCCCGGTTGGGGCTTGTCGGTGAGCCCGTCGATCGAGGTAACTGAACTTGGGGCTACCGCGCAGCGCGTGGCGGATGTCTTCGCCGCGAACATTGCCGCCCACCCGGAAGATTGGCACATGCTCCAGCCGATGTGGCCGGCCGACCGCAAGAAACGCCGCCCCAGACCGCAGGGGAGGTAGGCGATGCGCATCGGCATGGTGTGCCCGTACTCCTTCGACGAGCCCGGCGGCGTCCAAGCCCACATCCTCGACCTGGCGAAGGTATTTATCGGGCGCGGCCACCATGTCGAGGTGCTCGGTCCCGCTTCTGGGGAGACCGAGCTGCCCGCGTACGTCACCCGCGGGGGAGCTGCGGTCGCGGTGCCGTACAACGGGTCGGTGGCCAGGCTCGCGGTGGGCCCCCAGGTGGGGCGCACCGCGCGGGCATTTATCGAGGCAGGCGACTTTGATGTCCTCCACGTCCACGAACCGAACGCGCACAGCTACGCCATGGCGGCGGTCCGCGCTGCGGAGGGGCCGATCGTGGCCACGTACCACGCTTCGGCGACGTCATCGGTGGTGCTCAAGGCGGCGCTGCCGGTCATGCGCTCGCAGCTGGAGAAGATCCGCGGCGGCATCGCAGTCTCCGAGTTGGCGCGCCGCTGGCAGGTGGAGCAGGTCGGCACCGACCCGGTCGTAATCCCGAACGGCGTCGATACCGCCCGCTTCGCCGCCGCCCGCACCGCGCCTGCCGCGGACGGGCCCGTCGAGATCGTTTTTCTCGGCCGCCTCGACGAGCCGCGGAAGGGCTTGGAGGTGCTGCTTGCTGCCGTCGGAAAGCTTCCAGCCCCGGTGAAAGTGACCGTGATGGGGGCGGGCCACCCGCGGGAGGCTGCGGGCGTGGATTTCGTGGGCAAGGTGACTGAAGCGCAGAAGGCGGAGATTCTCGGGCGTGCCGACATCTACGTCGCGCCGAACCTGGGCGGGGAGAGCTTCGGCATCGTGCTTGTTGAGGCGATGGCGGCGGGGTGCGCGGTGGTGGCCAGCGACCTTGAAGCCTTCGCCGCGGTCTGCGACGCCGGCTCCGAGGACCCCGCGGGCGTACTGTTCCCGGTCGGCGACGCGGACGCGCTCGCTCGTGAGCTCTCCTTACTTATCGACGATCGTGAGCGGCGAAACCGCCTAGTCGAGGCCGGCACCCGCCGCGCAGCCCGCTACGACTGGGTGACCGTGGCTGACCAAGTGATGGCCGTGTACGAGACTGTTGCGAACACTGCCGCCGGCGAAAAGGTGCGGGTGGCGAGGTGAGTGCGACGCTTGTTTGGGTGCTCGCCGCGGTTGTTCTCGCGGTGGGTGCTGTGTGGGCGGTGCTCACCGCGCAACGTCTGGACCGCCTGCACATCCGCCTCGACCGTTCGCGCGATGCGCTGCAGGCGGCGTTGGATCGGCGCTGCGCCGTGATCGCCGCCACGGTCCCGGCGCTCGCCAGGGAAGCGCGGCAGACGGAGGAAATCAGGCTGACGGATCGCGATTTGGGCTCGCGGCTCGGCGCGGAGGACGCGCTAGCGGGGCGCATGGCGGGGCTGGAAATGAACGTCGGTACGCAAAGCCCGGAGCTCGCGGACGCGGATACCCGCGTGATGCTCGCGCTGCGTTTCTACAACGACGCGGTGGCGGACGCGCGGGCCCTGCGGTTGCGGCCGCTCGTGCGCACGCTGCGCCTCGGCGGCACGGCGGCGTTGCCGGAGTACGCCGCGCTGGGCCAACTGCCGGGGCGCAGCGGCGCATAATGGCTGCTAGGGTGCCCTGATATGCAGTACACCTCCGAGCTCGCGCGCGTGTTGCGCATCGAGCAGCTTTCCGACGATCGGTTCCGGGGCCCGTCCATGAACACCGACGTGTTCAACCGGACCTTCGGCGGGCACTTGGTCGGCCAGGCCGTGGCCGCGGCGACGAGAACGGTGGGCGAGGACAAGCTGGTGCACTCCCTGCACAGCTACTTCCTCGCGCCGGCGGACGCGGACAAGGATACGGAGTACGTGGTCAAGCGCCTGCGCGACGGCCGCAGCTTCGCCTCGCGGACCGTGGAGGCGTACCAGGACGGCGAGTGCTGCTTCATGATGACGGCGAGCTTCCACCACGATCTGGACAACGGGCCCGAGCACGCGGAGCCGATGCCGGAGGTGCCTGCGCCGGAGGATGTGCCGGTGCCGGAGGACATCCCCTCCGGCGTGCCGGGGGCGAAGAAGGATTTCCGCGAGTGGGACATCCGCACCATCGACCCGAACGTCGCGGTGCCGGACCTGACGACCGTGTCCGGGCGCTCCATCTGGTTCCGTTTCAAGGGCGAGCTGCCGGACAATAACGCGGTGCACGCCTGCGCGCTGTCGTACATGTCCGACATGACCATCCTGTTTTCGGCTCTCCAGGCGCACCCGGGGTACAAGGTGCAGCTCGCGTCGCTGGACCACGCTATCTGGTTCTTCCGGCCGGTGCGCGTCACCGACTGGCTGCTCTACCGGCAGGCCTCGCCGTCGGCGGCGTCGGGGCGCGCGCTGGCGCAGGGGCGCATTTTCAACCGCGGAGGGGAGCTTGTCGCACTTGTGGCGCAGGAGGGGCTGGCCCGCGATCTGCGGGCGGGCGCGACCCAGGTGCCGGTGCGCGGCAATTAGGCCAGGAACGAGGGCGGCCGAACGCGGATGCCGGGTCTGTAGGGCGCCCCGCGTATACTGGGCAGCCGTTATTCGAGTTTGCGTTATTCATTCCGAGCGAAAAGGGGTGCGAGATGGCTGGCCACTCTAAATGGGCGACTACCAAGCACAAGAAGGCGGCGAACGACGCGAAGCGTTCGAAGCTGTGGGCGAAGCTGATCAAGGATATCGAGGTTGCTGCGCGTACCGGCGGCGGCGACCCGGCTGGCAACCCCACCCTCGACGACATGATTAAGAAGGCCAAGAAGGCCTCCGTGCCGGGCGACAACATTGAGCGCGCCCGCAAGCGCGGCTCCGGCGAGATCGCCGGCGGCTCCAACTGGGAAACCGTGATGTACGAGGGCTACGGTACCAACGGCGTCGCCGTGCTCATCGAGTGTTTGACGGACAACCGCAACCGCGCCGCAACCGAGGTGCGCACCGCGATGACTAAGAACGGCGGCAACCTGGGCGAGTCCGGTTCCGTGGGCTACATGTTCGAGCGCACTGGTGTCGTGACCATCGCCAAGGGCGAGCTCACCGAGGACGATGTGCTCATGGCTGTGCTCGACGCCGGTGCCGAGGAGGTCAACGACCTAGGCGAGGAGTTCGAGATCATCTGTAAGCCGACAGACCTTACCGCCGTGAAGGACGCGCTGACCGCCGAGGGCATCGAGGTGGAGGACTCCAGCCAGGAGTTCCGCGCCGACGTGCAGGTGGACCTGGACGCTGACGGGGCGAAGAAGATGCTGCGCCTCATCGACGCGCTCGAGGACTCGGACGACGTCCAGAACGTCTACACCAACATGACGATCTCCGACGAGGTCGCCGCCCAGCTCGAGGACTAGAGAAACCGGCATGAGCCTCGAAGGCCTGCGCGTTATGGGGATCGACCCGGGGCTTACCCGGTGCGGTTTGTCCATGGTGCAGGCCGGCCGCGGCCGCCAGATCATCCCCGTTGCGGTGGGTGTGGTCCGCACCCCGTCTTCTGCCGAACTCGCTGAGCGCCTCCTGCGAATTTCGAATGCGGTGGGGGACTGGATGGACGAGTACAAACCGGACGTGGTGGCCATGGAGCGCATCTTCGAGCGCGGCAACGTCTCCACCGTCATGCACACCGCCCACGCGGTCGGCGTGATGGTGCTCGCCGCCGCCGAACGGGGCATCCCGGTGCACGAGTACACGCCTTCCGAGGTCAAGAAGGCTATCTCCGGCAACGGACGCGCCGACAAGAAGCAGATGACCAACATGATCACCCGCATCCTGGGTCTCGGCGAACCGCCGAAGCCCGCCGATGCGGCCGACGCGCTCGCGATCGCGGTGTGCCACTGCTGGCGCGCCCCACTCATCGCCCGCGCCGAGGCCAGCGCCCGCTTGGGGGCCTGGGGCTAGCCCGCTTTACGACGAAAGGATCCTCCCCGCATGATTGATTCCCTCAACGGTGAAGTGATCGCCATCGGGCTGGATCACGCCGTGATCGAGTGCGGCGGTGTCGGCTACCGTTTCCTGGCCACACCGCCCACGCTCGGGAGGCTGACCCGCGGCGAAACCCGCCGGGTGCTCACATCCATGGTGGTCAAGGACGACGGCATCACCCTCTACGGCTTCAGCGACGCGGACGGGCGCACGATGTTCCACAAGCTGCAGACCGTGACCGGCCTCGGCCCCAAGCTGGCGCTGGCCGCGCTCGCCGTATTCGAGCCGGGCGATCTTGCCTCCCGCATCGCCGCCGGCGACGCAAAGGCGGTGCAGACCATCCCGGGCGTGGGCAAGAAGATGGCGGAGCGCATCGTCCTGGAGCTCAAGGACAAGATGGAGGGCCTCGCAGCGGTACCTGCCGACGGCGCAGCTGCGGTCGCCGCCGCACCCGCCGACAGCTCCTATGCGTCCGAGCAGGTGGTCGAGGCACTTATCGGCCTCGGTTTTACCGAGAAGGCGGCTCGTCCTGTCGTCGATACGCTCAGTGCCGAAACCCCCGACGCGCCGACCTCCGCCCTGCTGCGAGCGGCGCTGACCCAGCTGGGCAAGCAGTAGGAGGCGCGCCGTGTCCGACCTGGAAAAGACCGAGTTCGCGCTGCCGGAGGGCTTCGGCCGCCCCGACGATTCCCCGGTGGGGCTGACCGTGCTGCCGGAAGAGCGCGACGTTGAGAAGTCGCTGCGCCCGAAATCGATCAACGAGTTCATCGGCCAGCCGAAAGTGCGAGAGCAGCTAAACCTCGTGCTTGCAGGTGCGCGCCGCCGCGGCGTCACCCCGGACCACATTCTGCTCTCCGGGCCGCCGGGCCTGGGCAAGACGACGATGGCGATGATCATCGCGCAGGAACTTGGCACGTCGCTGCGGATGACGTCCGGCCCGGCCCTGGAACGCGCCGGCGACCTCGCCGCCATGCTGTCGAACCTGATGGAGGGCGACGTGCTCTTCATCGACGAGATCCACCGCATCGCCCGCCCGGCCGAGGAAATGCTCTACATGGCGATGGAGGATTTCCGCATCGACGTCATCGTGGGCAAGGGCCCGGGCGCAACGTCGATTCCGCTGGAGATCCCTCCGTTCACGCTGGTCGGCGCTACGACGCGAGCCGGCATGCTCACCGGCCCGCTGCGGGATCGCTTCGGCTTCACCGCGCAGATGGAGTTCTACAGCGTCGAGGACCTGACGAAGGTGGTGACCCGCGCCGCGAGCATTCTCGGGGTGTCGATCGAGCCCGATGCCGCCGTCGAGATCGCGTCGCGCTCGCGCGGCACACCGCGCATCGCCAACCGCCTGCTGCGCCGCGTGCGCGACTGGGCGGACGTGAACGGTAACGGGCACGTGGACCTGGCGGCCGCGCGCTCCGCCCTGGCCGTGTTTGATGTGGACGAGTTGGGTTTGGATCGCCTCGACCGCGCGGTGCTCGACTCGCTGATCCGCGGCCACGGCGGCGGCCCCGTCGGCGTGAATACGCTGGCTATCGCTGTCGGCGAGGAACCCGGCACTGTCGAGGAGGTCTGCGAGCCCTACCTCGTGCGCGCCGGTCTCATGGCCCGTACCGGACGCGGTCGCGTCGCAACCGCGTCCGCGTGGCACCACCTCGGGATGACCCCGCCGCCGGACGCGCCCGGGCAGCTGGACCTGTTCTAGCCGCGGGATCATTCCTCCTGTATGGAACAATGCGGGCCATGGAATTTTTGCCGCTGCTCCTCATCCTGATCCTGTTCGTGGTCCCGCCGATGCTTTTGATGCGCTCCCAGCGCAAGCGCCAGGCTGAGATTGAGGCGATGCGCGCCTCGATCGTGCCGGGGGACCGCATTATCAACGTCGCCGGCTTCCACGGCACCGTCGTGGCCAACCGCGGCGAGGTCATCGATCTGGAAATCGCCCCGGGCACCGTGGTGCAGATGGAATCCGCCGGCATCATGCGCAAGGTGGAGCCCACGCTTGCCGACGAAAGCGAAACGCCGACCCTGTAGCGCACCGGGAATCAAGGTTTCAGGCCCCATGCCGTAGCATGTTCCGATGTGCACGCCCCGAAGCTGCCATTTTGGGGCGCTTCAAAGCCTAAGCAATATAGAGGAGCAAGCTCAGTGTCGTCTTCACACACTCGGCGATCCGGCGGGGCATCGCGCCAGTGGCCGCTGCGGGCCATGGCGTTGTTCGCGCTCATTGTCATCGGGGTCTACTCGCTGGTGTTCTTCACCGGCGACAAGGCCGCATCGCCCAAGCTGGGCATCGACCTCCAAGGCGGCACCCGCGTCACCCTCGTGCCGCAGGGTGCTGAACCGACGCGCGAGCAGCTCGAAGATGCGCGCAACATCCTCGAGCAGCGCGTGAACGGCATGGGCGTCTCGGGCGCCTCCGTTGTAGTGGACGGCAACACCCTTGTGATTACCGCCGCCGGCGACGACACGTCCGAGGTCCGCAACATCGGCCAGACCTCGCAGCTGCTGTTCCGCCCGGTGCTGCAGACCCCGATGCCGGATCCGGAGGCGCTCGAAGACGTGCTGATGGATACCGCCGTGAAGTGGGTGCAGTACGGCGTGATCTCCCAGGAAGGTGCGCAAAGTGCCGTCGACTTGGTGCTCGCGCCTGAGGAGGAGACCCCCGCCGAAGGCGAGGAGGCTGCTGCCGATGAGGCGGCCGCCGAAGAAGCCGTCATCAAGCAGGAAGCCCCGAAGGTTCAGGCGGAGGAGCTGCCGGAGCCGAACGGCCCGGTGGAGGTGTCCGACCGCCGCAAGGAGACCGCGGACATGCTGCGCGAGACGCGCCAGTCCGAGGATCCGACGCAGCAGTTCGCCGCGCTGGTCCTCATGTCCAGCCGCTGCATGGGGCAGGAGACCGACCCGCTGGCGGGCACCGATGACGAGTCGCGGCCGCTGATCGCCTGCGACCCCTCCTCGGGCCAGGCCCTGCTGCTCGACGAGGTGCCGCTCTTGACCGGTGTCACCGAGGAGGACGGCCCGCGTCTGACGGGTGAGCAGATCGACACCAACCGGGCGATCACCGGCGGCCCGAACGTGCAGACCGGCCAGATGGAGATCAGCTTCGCGTTTTCCCAGGATGGCCAGTACAACGGCTCCCAGACCTGGGCGCAGCTGACCAGCGCGCTGATCGGCCAGCAGATCGCCATCACCCTGGACTCCCAGATCATCTCCGCCCCGGTCATCCAGGGCGCCACCCCGGTCGGTTCCGCGACCTCGATCACTGGCCAGTTCACGCAGGAAGAAGCCGAGGCGCTGGCGAACAACTTGCGCTACGGCGCGCTGCCGCTGTCGTTCGCCGGCGAGAACGGCGAGCCGGGTGGCACGGCAATGACGGTGCCGCCGTCACTGGGCCTCGCCTCGCTGCAGGCTGGCATTTACGCGGGCCTCGTCGGCCTGCTACTCGTGGCCATCTTCGTGTTCGCGTACTACCGCCTCTTCGGTCTCATCTCCCTGTTCACCCTCTTCGCCGCTGGCCTTCTGGTCTACGGCTCGCTGGTGCTGCTCGGCCGCTGGATCGGCTACTCGCTCGACCTCTCCGGCATCGCGGGCCTGGTTATCGGTATCGGTACCACCGCGGACTCCTTCGTGGTCATCTACGAGCGCATCAAGGATGAGGTGCGCAAGGGCAAGACGTTCCGCTCGGCCACGGCATCCGGCTGGGAGCGTGCGAAGGACACGATCATCACCGGCAACATGGTGACCCTGATCGGCGCGGTGATCATCTACTTCCTCGCCATCGGCGACGTGAAGGGCTTCGCCTTCACCATGGGCTTGACCACCGTGTTCGACCTTGTGGTCACCTTCCTGATCACGGCACCGCTGCTCATCCTCGCCTCGCGCAGCCAGTTCTGGTCCAAGCCGGCCGTCAACGGTATGACGAAGGCGTTTGAGGTGGGGCGCAGGAATCGAGCGTCGGCAAGCGTGAAGCCCGCAACCGAACCCGTCCCGGCCGCCGCAACCACGGAGGAGAAGTAACCATGACTACCGCAGTTGACACCACCGTGGACACGGGCCGCTGGGAGCGGATCTACACGCGCGAGGGCGCGATCGACTTCATGTCGCGCCGCAAGACCTGGTACGGCATCACGCTGGCGTTCCTCGCGGTCGCGATCGCGGCCATGCTGCTGCGCGGATTCAACCTCGGCATCGACTTCGAGGGCGGCACCAAGATGTCCATGCCCGCGGGCGATCTCGTCGCGGAGCAGGTGGAGGAGACCTTCATCGAGGCCACCGGCGTCACCCCGGAGCTGACACAGATCGTCGGCGCCGGCGATGCACGCACCCTGGAGATCAACTCCCAGCACCTCACGCAGGAGCAGATCGACATGGCGCGCCAGGCGATCTTCGACGAGTACCAGCCGAAGGACGCGGAGGGCAACGCCACCGCGGATGCCATCGGTGACTCGACGGTGTCCGAGTCCTGGGGCGACACCATCACCAAACGCATGCTGCTTGCAATGGGCGTCTTCCTCATCGCCGCGGCCGTTTACGTGGCACTGCGCCTGCAGCGCGAAATGGCGCTCGCCGCCATGCTCGCGCTGCTTGTCGACGGTGTTGTCATCATGGGCATCTACGCCTTGCTCGGCCTGGAAGTCACCCCGGCAATGATCATCGGTCTGCTCACCGTGCTGACCTTCTCCATATACGACACCGTCATCGTCTTCGACAAGGTGAAGGAGAACACCTCCGGCGTGCTGGATTCGCGCCGCTCTACCTACGCGGAGGAAGCGAACCTGGCTCTGAACCAGACCGTGATGCGCTCCATCTCCACCTCCGTGATCTCGGCGCTGCCGATCATCGCGCTCATGGTGGTTGCCGTGTGGATGCTCGGCGTGGGCACCCTGAAGGACCTCGCTCTGATCCAGCTCATCGGCGTGATCGAGGGCATCTTCTCCTCGCTCTTCCTGGCAACCCCCCTGCTGGTCTCCCTCGTCGAGCGCCAGGGCAAGTACAAGCGCCACAACGAGGAGGTCGCCGCCTACCGAGCCGAGCGTGCGGCCGCGGGCACCGAGCTTGACGACGATCGCGAGCCCGCCACCCCGAAGCGCACCGTCACCGCCCCGGTCACCCACAGCGCTCCGGCGCGCGCCGCGCACACCGGCCAGTTCGAGTCCCGCGGCGGCACGACCACGTGGAGGCCGAACGCGCGCTAGCCGCGCCGAAGCCAAGCCAAGCCAAGCAAGAAAGGACGGCACACGTGCACACTTTCAAGCGCGTCGCAGGTGCGCTCGCAGCGCTGAGCCTCGCGGCGGGATCCGCCGCGTGCAGCCCGCGCGAGGGCAGAGAGCCGGAGAGCGAGCCAATCGCCGGCTACCAGGTTGCCGGCGAGTTGCGCACCACCAACGCCGGTTCCCTTGAAGGCGCGTCCCTGCAGGCGCAAAAGCTTGCGGGCCGCCTCTACCCGGGCGTGTACGTTCCGGGGCCTGAAGGCCAGCGGATTCCGAACACGGACCTGGTGAGCACGCAGGCGCTGCCTGGCACGGAAAGCCGGGTCATTTACACCCTCTCCGAGGATGCGGTATTTTCCGACGGCACTCCCGTTACCTGCGCTGATTACCTGCTGGCGTTCACGGCGGGCACCAACCCGGAGTTGTTTGGCTCCCACATGCCACTTTTCGACGACACTGCGGACCTGCAATGCACCCCGGGCAGCAAGGAGTTCACCCTGGTGTTCGAGGAGGGCCGTGGCGCGCGCTGGCGCGGCCTCTTCGAGGGTGGCACGGTGCTCCCCGCCCACGCCGTGGCCGCCAAACTCGGGATGACGGTCGAGGACCTCGTGGCGGCGCTGCAGTCCGAGGAGCTCGCGCAGTTGCGCCCGATCGCCGAGGTGTGGCGCACCGGCTTCGATCTAGACCAGTTCGACCCCGAGCTGCAGGTGTCCTTCGGCCCCTACGTCATCGACAGCGTCGGCGAGCACGGCGAAGTGACGCTGAAGGCCAACGAGTTTTACTACGGCGACGCGCCGGTTGAGCGGGAGCTGGTGGTGTGGCCAGGCTCCGTCGATACGCACACGCTCGCCGAAGAGGGTGTGCTGATGGTTGGCGACCTGCGGGATGCGTCGCAGCCCTGGTACGACCCGAACGCGGAGGGCAACCGCCTCGATGTGGACACGTCTGTGGGTGTGCTCACGGAGGTGCTCACCTTCCCCGAGGTGGGCACGTGGTCCTACCAGGCCAACCGCAAGGCGCTGTCGCGCTGCGTGGACCCGAGAGCTGTAGCTGCCGCGTCCTCCAATGCCGCCGGCATCGAGGTGCCGGCGGCTCCCTACCACGTGATCCGCCACGATGACCCGCTGGCCAAGCGGGTCAGCGAGGCGGCGGAAGCGAACATGGACGTGGACACCGCCGCAGCCAGCGCACTCGCCGGTATGGAAGTGCGCGTCGGCTACCCGTATCCGGATGCGCGCTACGCCGCTATGGTCGAGTCGATGCGGGCGAGCTGCGAGCCGGCCGGTGTCACCATCGTCGACGTGGCCGGTGAGGGCAAGACGCTCGCTGACCTGCCGCGCACGGAGATCGGGGAGTGGGGCGAGGAAGTCGTAACCGAGGGCACAGCTGACGCGATTCTGCGGCCGATCGACCCGATGGTTGAATACCCGGCGGCAAACAACCGCCCCCAGGACCTGGATATCATTCGCTCGCAGGAACACTTCTTGTGGAACGTCCTGCCGTCCATTCCGCTCACGGCACAACCCGTGACGTTCGCAATTGCCCGCAACGTGAGTAACGTTGTGCCGTATACGGGACTTACCGGCATCGGTTGGAATATGAACCGGTGGCAGTTTAATACTGACGTCGTCAATGCCCGGTAGCCCGCCAAGCCCCCGACACCTTCCGAGGAAGCTCACCATGCCTGAGACCACCCCGTACGCATCCGCCAAGGAAGCCCTCGACGCGAAGATCCGCCGCGTGCCCGATTTCCCGGAGGAGGGTGTGCTTTTCGAGGACCTCACGCCTGTGCTCGCCGACGGTCCCGCCCTGCACACCGTCATCGAGGAGATGGCCCGCGCCTGCGAGGAGCTGGGTGCCGACCTCATCGGCGGCCTCGACGCACGCGGCTTCCTCCTCGGCTCCGCGGTCGCGTACGACATGGGCCTGGGCATCCTGGCGATCCGCAAGAAGGGCAAGCTCCCGCCGCCGGTGATTACCCAGGAATACACCACCGAGTACAGCACCGCCGCGCTCGAGATCCCGGCGAACGGCGTGGACATCCGCGGCAAGAAAATTGTGCTCGTTGACGACGTGCTGGCCACCGGCGGCACCCTCGTCGCCGCCACCGACCTCATCGAGCAGGCCGGCGGCACCGTCGCCGGCTACGTCGTGGTCCTCGAGGTCCAGGGCCTCGGCGGGCGCGAGAAGCTCGGCGACGTTCCCTTGGTGGTCCTCGGCTAAACCTCGGAGAGCGGCGCAGTACACTTGAGCTTTCAGCTTTTCGACGCTCGATTCCTACCCGTGAACGGAGGCCCGCGGTGACGCACGACAAACCAGTGAAGCGCTCAGGGCCCAGCGTGCGGAGTGTTTCCGCGCGCCTCGCGCGCTCACTGACCGGCGGCGGCCGTCCCCGCACCAACCCCGTGCTGGACCCGCTGCTGTCGATCCACCGCAAGTACCACCCCAAAGCAGATGTTGAGCTGCTGAACCGGGCGTACGAGACCGCGGAGCGGCTCCACGAGGGCGTGTACCGCAAATCCGGCGACCCCTACATCACCCACCCGCTGTCCGTCGCGACAATTTGCGGCGAGCTGGGCATGGACACGACCACGCTGGTAGCGGCGCTGCTCCACGACACGGTGGAGGACACCGACTACAGCCTGGAACAGCTCACCGAGGAATTCGGTCCCGAGGTGGCCCGCCTCGTCAACGGCGTGACCAAGCTGGACAAGGTGGCGCTCGGCGCGGCGGCCGAGGCGGAGACCATCCGCAAGATGATCGTGGCCATGGCCGAAGATCCCCGCGTGCTGGTGATCAAGGTGGCCGACCGTCTGCACAACATGCGCACGATGCGCTTTCTGCCGCCGGAGAAGCAGGCGAAGAAGGCGCGCGAAACCCTCGACGTGATCGCTCCGCTCGCGCACCGCCTGGGCATGGCGAGCGTGAAGTGGGAGCTCGAAGACCTCGCCTTCGCCATCCTGTACCCGAAGAAGTACGAGGAGATTGTCCGGCTGGTGGCTGACCGGGCCCCGTCCCGCGACCGCGCGCTGCACGAGATCACCACCCACCTCCAGGCCGAGCTGCGCGCCAACGGCATCGAGGCCGAAGTGATGGGCCGCCCGAAGCACTACTGGTCCATTTACCAAAAGATGGTGGTTCGCGGCCACGACTTCAACGAGATCTTCGACTTGGTGGGTATCCGCGTCCTCGTGGACACGGTGCACGACTGCTACGCGGCCATCGGCGTTGTCCACGCGCTGTACTCGCCGATGCCGGGCCGTTTCAAGGATTACGTGTCCAACCCGCGCTTCGGTGTCTACCAATCGCTGCACACCACGGTGATGACGGATACGGGCCGCCCCCTCGAGGTGCAGGTGCGCACGCACGAGATGCACTACAACGCAGAGTTCGGCGTGGCCGCGCACTGGCGCTACAAAGAGACGAAGGGTTCCCACAAGGGCGACCAGGCCGAGGTGGACCAGATGGCGTGGATGCGCCAACTGCTCGACTGGCAGAAGGAAGCCGCCGATCCGAACGAGTTCCTCGACTCTCTGCGCTACGACCTGACCAGCCAGCAGATTTTCGTCTTCACCCCGAAGGGCGACGTGGTGAACTTGCCCGCTGGGTCGACCCCGGTCGACTTCGCGTACGCAGTTCACACCGAGGTGGGCCACCGCTGCATCGGCGCCAAGGTGAACGGCAAGCTGGTCGCGCTCGAATCCGAGCTGAAGTCCGGCGACCGCGTCGAGATCTTCACCTCCAAGGACCAGAACGCCGGCCCGTCGCGGGATTGGCAGGACTTCATCGTCTCGCCGCGTGCGAAGGCGAAAATCCGCCAGTGGTTTGCCAAGGAGCGCCGCGAGGAGCACCTGGAGGCGGGCCGCGATGCTCTCGCTGCAGAGGTCCAGCGCGGCGGCCTGCCGATGCACCGGCTGTTCACCGCAGAAAGCATGCGTCGGGTAGCGACGCAGCTGCACTACCCGGACGTTGATGCGCTCTACACCGCCATCGGCGCGGGCAACGTCTCCGCGCAGCACGTGGGCAAACTGCTGGTCGACATGTTCGGCAACGAGGACGACGCCGTCGATGCCCTCGCGGCACGCGCCCCGATCTCCGAGATTATCCAGCGCGCTTCGCGCCACGACGGCCCCGGCGTGCTCGTGCAGGGCAGCCCCGACGTGATGGCCAAGCTGGCGAAGTGCTGCCAGCCGGTGCCGGGTGACGAGATCTTCGGCTTTGTCACCCGCGGCGGGGGAGTGTCCGTCCACCGCGCGGATTGCACCAACGCGGCGAAGCTCCGCGATGAGCCGGAGCGGCTGATCGATGTCGCATGGGCCAACGCCAGCGGTTCCGGCAGCGCCTCGCGCGCGACCCTGCAGGTTGAGGCACTGGACCGCAACGGCCTGCTGGCGGAACTCACCGGGGCGCTTTCCGAGCAGAAGCTGCCGATCCTGGCGCTGTCTTCCCAGGCGGGCGACGACCGCGTGGCCACGGTGCGCCTGACCATCGAGGTGTCCGACATCAAGCAGTTGGGGCAGATCATGAACCAGCTGCGCAACGTTGAGGGTGTCTTCGACATCTACCGAGTTACTGCGTAGCGCGACAGTGGACGCTTGCTTGAAGACGAATACTTAGTAACCATAAAGTGAATTCTTTTCGACCTGCAGGTTAGCGACCCAGCTCAATCTGGTATCTCCTTAGCAAGGGTCTGCATGTGGCTGGGAACACGGTTACAAAGTTGGGTGAACCTGTTTGTCACCCCAAGGAGTTTTCCGTGTTCAATCTCCGTCGCGTAGGCAGCCTCGTCGCCGCCACCACCACCACTACCGCACTCATCCTCTCCGGCACCACCGTTGCGTTCGCCGACGAGAAGGACATCGTCGACATTAAGGTCGCGAACTTCACCGACTTCCACGGCCGCCTCGAATACAAGCCGTCTAAGACGACCAAGAAGGACGCTGCGGGCAACGCGGTGAAGGACGATAAGGGCAAGGACGTAAAGGTCGAAACCCCGAAGAAGGGGGACGAGATGGGTGCGGCACGTGTGGCTGGCATCATCGACTACCTGCGTGCACAGAACGAGAACCTCATTGTTACCAACTCCGGTGACAACCAGGGTGGCTCCGGCTTCGTATCCTTGATTAACAAGAATGATCAGCCAACGATGGACTTCCTGCAGGCCATCGGCACCCACGGCAGCGCAGTGGGCAACCACGAGTTCGATCAGGGCTACTCCGATATCACCGGCCGCATCATGCGCGAGACGGCCGTTGAACACAACAACGTCACATCCGCCGATGACACCAAGTGGAAGAACCAGACCCAGCTCGGCGCTAACATCTTCTTGAAGGGCACCGACACCCGCGAGGTCAACCCTTACAACATTGTCGATGTTGATGGTGTCAAGGTTGCACTGATCGGCACCACCTCGAACCTCACCGTCACGAAGTCCGCGCCGTCCAACGTCGCCGAGGTGGACATCAAGGATTCTGCTGAGTGGGTGAACAAGGAAGCTAAGGCGCTCAAGGACGCAGGCAAGGCAGACGTTGTCATCGCGCTTATCCACGATGACGCGAAGGAGCGAGCGAACAAGCTCGACTCCGACTACGTCGACTTCCTTTTCGGTGGTGACTCTCACGTGGTGTACGAGAACGCGGATGCCCCGGTTCCTTACGCGCAGGCTTGGGAGTACGGCAAGACCGTCATTGACATGGACTTCCAGTACGACAAGAAGGCAAAGAAGGTTGTTGGCAAGCCGACCTACAACTTCATCGACGCTTCTCAGCTGGCCGATCTCAAGATCACCCCGAATGTAAATGTTGAGAAGATCGTCACCGAAGCGAAGAAGAATGCTGACGAGCTGGGCGAGCAGGTTGTCGCGACCATCAAGTCCGACTTCAAACGCGGCTCCAACCCGGGCGCGTCCGCCGGCTCTAACCGCGGCACCGAGTCCACCGCGAACAACATGCTCGCGCAGTCCGCAGTGCAGTCCCTGTCCAAGTACATGGGCCGCGAGATCGACTTCGGCATCATGAACGCAGGCGGCGTGCGCGATGACCTGCCGAAGGGCGAGATCACCTACAAGGACGCCGTTACTGTGCAGCCGTTCGGCAACGACATCTCCTTCGCGAAGATCAAGGGTTCCACCCTCAAGGAGATGCTGGAGAACCAGTGGCAGACTGAGGAGAAGACTGCCTCCTCCGGCCGTCCTCGCCTGGACATGGGCCTCTCCGACAACGTGGCCTACACCTACAACCCAGAGGCAGCTCGCGGCCAGCGCATCCAGAACATCACCATCAACGGTGCAAACCTGGATCCAAATAAGGAGTACACTTTCGCAGCTTCCACCTTCCTGCTGGACGGTGGCGATGACTTCCTTGATCCCTCCAAGATCATCGAGCGTCTGGACATTGGTTACAACGACACCCAGGCGTTGATCGACCACCTTAACGCTGACAACATCGAGGTCCGCGAGGGCCAGAAGGACGTCGGCGTGGTGCTGCCGGCGGGCGGCCTGAAGGCTGGCAAGAACGAGATCAAGCTGTCCTCCCTGTCCTACTCCTCCGAGGGCGAGCCGCAGGCGAAGACCGTCACCGTGAAGGTCGGCGACGCCACCGCCACCGCTGATGTCGACAACACCGTCACCGATGCCGACAAGGGCTACGGCGAGCAGGGTCGCGCAACCGTCACCCTGGACATCCCGGCTGGCGTGAAGGGCGCACAGACCCTCGAGATCACCACCGACGCCGGCACCAAGGTCACCATGCCGGTCACCGTCGGCAAGGGCAAGGGCGGCTCCGTCGTTGTTCCGGGTGGCGAGGCAACCGGTTCCTCCACCAACGAAGTGATCGCCGGCACCATCATCGGTACCGCGATTGCGCTGCTGATCGCTGTCGGCCTCGGCGGCTTCCTGGTCACCGCAGGCGGCTTCCCGATTGCTTCCCTGATCATGGCGCAGTGGTAATCACGTAGCCAAACCAAATAGTTCAAGCGCCGCCTCACCCCGCATCGCCGGGGAGGGGCGGCGCTTGTGCTTCAGCGAGCCAAGGCCTGCCAACGAGAAAACCGCCCGCGCCTCGTGAGAGGCAGGGGCGGTCGACGTTCCTCAGGTTCGAGCCGCACTCCGGCTCAAACGTGCTACGGCTTCAGGTACTTGGATGCGAAGGAAGCGAGGGTGCCCAGCAGGCCGACGAGCGCGGTAGCCACGGCGATCCACTCCTGGATCTCCTTGGCGGTCATCTTCTTGCCGTCGTTGGAAGAGGAAGAGGACTTGTTGTCCTGGGTGGCGACGGTCTTGGCGTCAGTGTTAACAGTCTGAGCGCCAGCGACGGTCACGCCGGAGGTGAGCACTGCGGCAGCGGTGGCGGTAGCCACGAGGCCCTTGCGGATCTGCATGAGGAAATCCAATCTTTCGAGGACGTCTGGATGACGCTGGTGATCTTAACGGCCGCGCACAGGGAGTGCAATAGCGCAACTTCTGTCACACGTGCTAAACGGCGAACGCCGGTAAGCGCGAGCTCTAACGCACCGTTGCTGAGTTGATCCGGACTTCCTTGGCCGGGGTGCCGTCGGAAGCGCCACCCTCGACACCCTCCGCCGCGATGGCGTCGAGGGTGGCCAGGCCGGTGTCGTCGATCATGCCGAAGTAGGTGTACAGCGGCGGCAGGATGGACGGGCCGTAGTTGAGGAAGAACTGGGAGCCGTTGGTGCCCACGCCGGCGTTAGCCATGGCGATCGTGCCGCGCTCGTAACGCTTCGGCTCGCCCTGGAGCATCATTGCGCGGTACTGGTCCTTCTCCTCCTCGGAGATGCCCTCCGGCAGCTGCATGCCGGCGTCGTCGACATTCTTGAGCGCCTCGTCGGTGGGGTACTCGTTGGCGAACTGGAAGCCCGGGCCGCCCGCGCCGGTGCCGGACGGGTCGCCGCACTGCAGCACCTTAAGCCCGTCGCCGGTCGTCAGGCGGTGGCACACCGTGTCGTTGAAGTAGCCGTCGGCAGCCAGGTACTCGATGGCGTTGACGGTGCACGGCGCCACGGAGCGGTCCAGTTCCATACCGATCGGGCCAGCGGAGGTGTCCAGCTCCACGGTGACGGTGCCCTCGGTGGAGACATCCTCCGTCTGCGGCAGGCCCACGAAGTGCTCGTCGCGGCCGTCCTCGTTGTAGGCGCAGGAGACGGTCGGCGGCAGCGCCTCGGTGCGCTGGGTTGCGAGGGCCTCGTACTCGTTCGGGTCGAACTCGCTCTCCTCCGGCGCAGTGGTTTCAGCGGTGGTGGTTTCCTCAGAGGCGGTGACGTTCTCGTCCGAACCCTGGTTGGCCAGGAAGTAGATGCCGCCGCCGAGCGCGCCGATCACGGCCAGCGAGGCCGCCGCCGCCACCCACGGGCTGGACTTCCGCTTGCGGTCGCGCGCGGCGAGCTCCTTCTCCAGGTTCGCCAGCGCTTCTTTGCCTCGCTGCTCGTTGCTAGTCACCGTGACCTCTTTCCTCGGGGAGTGCATTGTGAACGGTGAAAGCCTAGCAGCGCCCGCTCCGCATCACCGCCAGCCCTAGGATGAGTGGCATGCAGATCGCAGGTTTCGCAGCCGGGCCCTACCAGACCAATTGCTACGTCGTGCTCAACGAGGGCACCGGCGAAGCCTTCGTCGTCGACCCTGGCCTCGGCGCCGCGGCGCAGGTGCGGGAGATCCTCGGCGCACAGGGCGCACGGCTCACTGCGGTAGTACTCACCCACGGCCACATCGATCACGTGCGCGACGCCGCGGAGCTGGGTGTGCCCGTCTACATCCACGAGGCTGACGAATTCATGCTGGACGGGGGAGTGCCGCAGGCGTCGGGCCCGCTTTTCAACGCCGCTTCCATGGCTACCCCGGCTGAAATCCACCACTTAGACGACGGGATCGCGGTTGCATTCGCCGGGATGGAGCTCCAGGTGCGCCACGCACCCGGGCACTCGCCGGGCAGCGTGCTGCTCATCGGCGAGGAACTCGTGTTCAGCGGCGATGTGCTGTTCCGTGGCTCCATCGGCCGCACCGACCTGCCGTACGCAGATCCGGCCGAAATGCACGAGACGCTGCGCGGGCCCGTGTGGGAGCTCGACGATGCGCTGGCGGTGCTGCCGGGGCACGGTTCTACGAGCGTCGTCAAGCATGAGCGAGCGACGAACCCGTTCCTGCGGGAAGCGAACGTGGACCGACTGTAGCCGCGCACTAGACTTAAGGCCCGTGAGTGAGCAGAACACTTTCCAGGCCTTGAGCGCCCCGAAGGGCGTGCCCGACTACGTGCCGCCGGCATCGGCGACCTTTATTAATGTGCGCGATGAGTTTGCGCGTCAGGCGCGCCTCGCCGGCTACCAGCACATCGAGCTGCCGGTCTTCGAGGACACGGCCCTGTTCGCGCGCGGTGTGGGCGAATCCACCGACGTGGTGAGCAAGGAAATGTACACCTTCGCGGACCGCGGCGACCGCTCCGTGACGCTGCGCCCGGAGGGCACCGCCGGTGTCATGCGCGCGGTGATCGAGCACAACCTCGACCGCGGTTACCTGCCAGTAAAGCTGAACTATTACGGCCCGTTCTTCCGCTACGAGCGCCCGCAGGCCGGCCGCTACCGCCAGCTTCAGCAGGTGGGTGTGGAGGCGATCGGCGTGGATGACCCGCTGCTCGATGCCGAGGTCATCGCACTCGCGGACCGCTGCTACCGCGCAGTCGGCCTGACCGGGTTCCGCCTCGAGTTGACGTCGCTCGGCTGCCGCGAGTGCCGCCCCGGCTACCGCGAGAAGCTGCAGGCCTTCCTCTTCGACCTCCCGCTGGATGAGGACACCCGCCACCGCGCCGAGATCAATCCGCTTCGCGTGCTGGACGACAAGCGCGAAGACGTGCGCGCCATGACCGAGGACGCGCCGCTCATGCTCGACCACCTCTGCGACGGCTGCCGCGCCCACTTCGAAACCGTGACCGGGACCCTCGACGCGATGGGTGTGGCCTACGTGATCAACAAGCGCATGGTGCGCGGCCTGGATTACTACACCAAGACCACCTTCGAGTTCGTGCACGACGGCCTCGGCGCGCAGTCCGGCATCGGCGGCGGCGGGCGTTACGACGGTCTGATGGCGCAGATCGGCGGGCAGGACCTCTCCGGCATCGGCTTCGGCCTCGGCGTAGACCGCACCGTACTGGCGCTCGAAGCCGAGGGTGTAACCCTCGACGGCGTTCTCTCCCGCGTTGACGTGTTCGGTGTCGCCATCGGCGAGGCGGCGCAGGGGCGCATGGCATTGCTTATCGACGAGCTTCGGGCAAACGGCATCTCCGCCGATATGGCCTACGGCGGCCGCGGCCTGAAGGGTGCGATGAAGGGCGCGGACCGTTCCGGTGCCCACACCGCACTGGTCCTAGGCGAGCGCGAGTTGGAAGCCGGCGAAGTGACCGTTAAGAATCTCGCCGCACACGAGCAGCGCACGGTGCCGCTCGACATCGACGAGATTATCGACGCGATCTTCGTGCCGGCGGATCTTGAAACCAGCGACGGTCTCTAGCACTCCGTGATGTTCACGGGCAGGCCGAGCTGCACCGCGAGGCCGCCCATGGACGTCTCCTTGTACTTTGTCATCATGTCCCGGCCCGTGGAGGCCATCGTCTCCACCACGTCATCGAGGGTGACGATGTTCGTGCCGTCGCCGAGCTTGGCCAGGCGCGCCGCGTTGATCGCCTTCACGCCTCCGATGGCGTTGCGCTCGATGCACGGTACCTGCACGAGCCCGCCGACCGGATCGCAGGTCAGCCCGAGGTTGTGCTCCAGCGCGATTTCGGCGGCGTTCTCCACCTGCGCCGGGGTCCCACCGAGGATGGCGCACATGCCGGCCGCTGCCATCGAGGAGGCCGAACCGACCTCGCCCTGGCAACCGACCTCGGCGCCGGAGATCGACGCATTCGTCTTGATGATCACGCCGATCGCACCCGCGGTAAGCAGGAACTCTCGGGCCTTGTCGGTGCCAAAGTCATCCATGAAATCCCGGCAGTAGTGCATGACTGCCGGGATGATGCCCGCCGCGCCGTTAGTCGGTGCGGTGACTACCTGCCCGTGCGCGGCGTTCTCCTCGTTCACCGCCAGCGCGTACAGGTTGACCCACTCCATCGCGTCGAGTCCTCGCGCCGTCGAGGCCTGGTACTCAGCGGTGAGCAGGCGGTGGAGACGGTTCGCTCGGCGCTTCACGTTCAATCCGCCGGGCAGCGTGCCTTCGGTTTTCAGCCCGTGCGCGACGCATTCCTGCATCACGTCCCACACCGCGTCGAGGTGCGTGTTCATCACCTCCGCACCGTGGATTGCTTCCTCGTTGGCCTGCATGAGCTCCGCAATACTCAGACCGTGGCGCTCGCACTGCGCCACCAGCTGAGCCGCGGTGTCGAAGGGATAGGGCACGACCTCGGGGTGGGCGGCGGTCGCCACACCGGTCTCGTCCTCGTGCGCCGCCATGCCCGCCCGATCCAGAATGAAGCCGCCGCCGACGGAGAAATACTCCTCCTGCGCGGCGAGCTGGTTCCCCGCCGCATCCCAGGCGCTGAAAATCAGGCAGTTCGGGTGCTCCGGCACCGGTTGCGGGTCGAAGATCATCTCGTACTCGACGGAGCCCTCCGGTCCATCGATAGTTCCCACCGCCGCAATCGGGTCGCCGGGTTTCGGCGAGACATCGGCACTCGTGGTCGTGGGGGTGTAGCCGACCAGGCCGAGCAGCACCGCACGGTCCGTGCCGTGGCCGATACCCGTCGCGGCGAGGGAGCCGCGCAGCTCGACGCGCACTTTGGCCGGCAGGAAACCAAGCTTTTCGACGAAAGCCATCGCCGCCCGCATTGGCCCCACCGTGTGGGACGAAGACGGGCCGATGCCGATGCTGAAAAGATCCACGACGCTGACCGTGTTGTGAGGCATGCGCGCAGTGTACCCGCCGAAGACCGAATGGCGGGGCTAGATTTCGTCGGCAAGCGCGGGGATGTCCGTGGGTCCCACGACCGCGATCGGGCGCTGGGTGGGTTTGCCGTGCTCGGTGATGATGACCAAGCGGGGGAGCGCGCCGGAATCCAAAGGTGTGGTCAGCGCGTCGATCGCCATCGCGGCCGTTGCCGTACGCGGCAGAAAGACAGGATGGTCGTGCTGGCCCGAGAGCTTCAGCGCTTCGCCGACTGTGGTGCCCTCGCCGTCGGGATCGATCAGGTTGCCCCGCTCCAACTCTGCGGACACCCAGCGTGCGATGGCGTTGGTGGTCAGCAGGCCGATGCACGTGCCGTCGTCGTAAATCGGGAACTGAGTGTGGCCGGTTTCGCGGATGGCGTGGAGCGGCTCGAGGATGTCGTCGTCCGGCGCGAAGGTGACTACGCGTTGCTCCTGGCCGACCACCTGCACTGCGAGGGTGGGCTCGAGCAGCGCATTGCGGATCCGCTGAATTTCCTCGACGGTTTCCTGTAGCGGCTCCGCGATGGGGCGGAAATCGCGGTACTCGCCGTGGCTGATCGCGTTGCGTAGCTCGGCGAATTCCTTGAGATCATCCGCCTGGTCGCGTGTGAGCACCCCGCGCTTCGCGCCCTGGGTACACATCCACTTGAACGAGTCGCTCTTCTTCGCGCTCAGCTCCTCGCGCAGAAACGCCTCGATCTCGTTGAACGCGGCCAGAAACGCGACGGCGCGGCTCGGTGCTTGCTCAGCCACGTCGCCTACTGCTGGTACACGCCGCGGTTCAGCGTGTCGCAGGCAGCCATTCTGCCGGTGGTGTAGCCGGCCATGAACGCCTTGCCGCGCTGCTCAGAAGAGCCGTGTGTCCACGCATCCGGGTCGACCTGGCCGCCGGAGCGGCGCTGAATGTTGTCGTCGCCAATCGCCTGCGCGGTCTGGATCGCCTCCTTGAGCTGCTCCTCAGAGATCGGCTCCAGGATCTGCTGCTGCTCCGCGTAGTGCGCCCACAGGCCCGCGTAGCAGTCCGCCTGCAGCTCAATCGCCACAGCCGCGGAGTCTTCGCCCGGGTTCTTGTAGTCGCTCAGGCCCAGGGTGCCTTCGATGTGCTGGATGTGGTGGCCCATCTCGTGCGCCGTGGCGTACTCCTGCGCCAGCGGGCCGGCGCTGCCGCCGAGGGAGCGCAGCTGGTTGAAGAAGGAGACGTCAAGGTACGCCGTCTCATCGCGCGGGCAGTAGAAGGGGCCGGTGTCCGAGGTGGCGAAGCCGCAGCCCGTGTTCACGTCGCCCTTGAAGATGTGGATGCCCGCCTGGCGGTACTCCAGACCAGCCTGGTCCGGCAGGAGGTGGGACCAGACGTCGTCGACGGAACGCGCGGTGGCCTCGGCGCGGCAATCGTCGTACTCGTTGGCCGCGTTCGGGGCATCGCAGTGCTCGAGGTTGTAGCCGCCCTGCGACTGGTACTGGCCCTGGCCCTGGCCGGCCTGCTGCCCGCCGCCGCCCCCGAAGCCGCCGAAGAGGAACAGCAGGAGGAGGACCAGAAGGACGGAACCGATGCCGCCGCCGCCCAGCATCATCGGCAGTGCGAGAGCGCCCGGGCCCATGGACCGGCCGGGTGCCCGACCCGACCCTCCGCTACTTTGCGCGCGTCGGCCTGCGCCCTGCCCGTAATTACCCTTGAACGTCATGTCACGCATTGTGCCAAACAACCGGTGCGTGTGTCCGGAACTGGGGCGCGGTAGACTCTTTCGCGTTACTTAGCCCTGAAGTGGAAGGACGAGGAAGACAGTGCTGCGCACTCACCTTGCGGGGAACCTGAACAAAGAACTTGACGGACAAACTGTCACCCTGACCGGCTGGGTGGCGCGCCGGCGCGACCACGGCGGCGTGATCTTCATCGACCTGCGCGACCGCAGCGGCCTGGCCCAGGTCGTGTTCCGCGAGTCCGAGGTGGCCGAAGCTGCGCACGACCTGCGCAGCGAGTTCGTTGTCCAGGTCACCGGCGTTGTGGAGCCGCGCCCGGAGGGTTCCGCGAACCCGAACCTCGCTTCCGGCGAGATCGAGGTCAACGCCACCGAGCTGACGGTGCTGAACAAGGCCGCCGCCCTGCCGTTCCAGATCGAGGACGCTTCCTCCAACGAGGTCGGCGAGGAAACCCGCCTGAAGTACCGCTACCTGGACCTGCGCCGCGACCGCCAGGCCGACGCGCTGCGTCTGCGCTCCGCCGCGAACCGCGCTGCCCGCCGCGTGCTGGACAACCACGACTTCGTGGAGATCGAGACCCCGACCCTGACCCGCTCCACCCCTGAGGGCGCACGTGACTTCCTGGTGCCGGCCCGCCTGAAGCCGGGCTCCTGGTACGCGCTGCCGCAGTCCCCGCAGCTGTTCAAGCAGCTGCTCATGGTCGCCGGCATGGAGCGCTACTACCAGATCGCCCGCTGCTACCGCGACGAGGATTTCCGCGCTGACCGTCAGCCGGAGTTCACCCAGCTCGATGTCGAGGCGTCCTTCGTGGACCAGGACGATGTCATCGCACTTGCAGAAGAGATCCTGGTGGAGCTGTGGAAGCTCATCGGCTACGAGATCCAGACCCCGATCCCGCGCATGACCTACAAGGAGGCGATGGAGAAGTACGGTTCCGACAAACCGGACCTGCGCTTCGACATCCCGCTGGTGGAGTGCACCGAGTTCTTCAAGGACACCCCGTTCCGCGTCTTCCAGGCGGAGTACGTCGGTGCTGTGGTCATGGCGGGCGGCGCTTCCCAGCCGCGCCGCCAGCTCGATGCATGGCAGGAGTGGGCGAAGCAGCGCGGCGCCAAGGGCCTCGCGTACATCCTCGTGCAGGAGGACGGCGAGCTGACCGGCCCGGTGGCCAAGAACATCACCGACGAGGAGAAGGCGGGCATCGTCGACCACGTCGGCGCGAAGCCGGGCGACGCGATCTTCTTCGCCGCCGGCGACACCAAGGCATCCCGCGCACTGCTGGGTGCGGCTCGCGGCGAGATTGCACGCAAGCTGGACCTTATCGACGAAGGGGACTGGGCCTTCACCTGGGTCGTCGACGCCCCGCTGTTCGAGCCGGCCGCGGATGCGACCGCGTCCGGCGACGTGGCTCTCGGCCACTCCAAGTGGACCGCTGTGCACCACGCGTTCACCTCTCCGAAGCCGGAATACATGGACACCTTCGACACGGAGCCGGGCGAGGCGCTCGCCTACGCCTACGACATCGTGTGCAACGGCAACGAGATCGGCGGCGGTTCCATCCGTATCCACCAGCGCGATGTACAGCAGCGCGTGTTCGAGGTCATGGGCATCACCGAGGAAGAGGCGAAGGAGAAGTTCGGCTTCCTGCTCGACGCGTTCGCGTTCGGTGCCCCGCCGCACGGCGGCATCGCCTTCGGCTGGGACCGCATCGTGTCCCTGCTCGGCGGTTTCGACTCGATCCGCGACGTGATTGCCTTCCCGAAGTCCGGCGGCGGCGTCGATCCGCTCACCGACGCGCCGGCACCGATTCCGGCCGCGCAGCGCGCCGAGACCGGTGTGGATTTCAAGCCGAAGAAGCAGAACGAGGACACAGACGCCGACGCAGGTAAGTAGGTCTTCATGGAGCAGGATGCCGTTATCGCAGTAGCCGAGGACATCCTCACCCGGCGTTACGGGGGAGTGCAGCGCTTGAGCGATGTCACCCGCTTGAGCGGCACCGGCAACGCGGGTGTGTTCCGCGCGCGCGTTGCCCACAACCCGTTTCTGCAGCACCGCTCCGTGGTGATCAAGCACGCCCCGGAGACGGGGTACGCGCTGGATGACGCCGCATTCCTGCGCGAGGTAGTGGCCTACCAGTTCACGACGTCGCTCAGCAGCGACGTGCGTCCGGGCCCTGTCTTGCTGGGCTACGACACTGCGCAGCGGATGCTCATCATCTCCGATTCCGGCGACGGCGACACCCTCGCCGCGATGCTGGAGGTCGCTGACCAGGCGCAGCTGGTGCAGATTTTCCGCAACCTCGGCACGGCGCTCGGCCGGATGCATGCCGGCACTGCCGGCCGCGAGGAACAGTTCAACGTCCTGTTCAAGCGCATGACTCGCTCTCGTACGGGCGCGGAGCGGATCCAGCAGCTGCGTGACCGCCTGCTGGCCCACCGCATCCGGCTTGGCCTCGCGATGGTGGAGCAGGCCGGCATCGACATACCGAACGAGGTTGCGCTCACCGCCGCCAACATCCAGTCGCGGCTGCTGCGCGGCGGCGTGCGCGCGTTCACGCCGTTCGACCTCTCCCCGGACAACGTGCTCTACACCGCCAGCGGCACCCAGTTCCTGGACTACGAGTGGGCTGGCTTCCGCGACGCCACCTTCGACGTGGCCTTTGTGCTCGCCGGTTTCCCGCTCTATATCTCTCCGCAGCACTACAACGAAGAAGCGTCGATGGCGTTCATCGACGCATGGCTCAAAGAGGTCGCTGACACGTGGCCCCTGCTCAAGCACGAGGACACCCTGCAAGCCCGCATCACCGGCGCGCTCATCGGCTGGGCACTGTCGAGCCTGTCGGTGCTCAACCCCGTGGCGTTGGTTGAGGTTGTCGCCGGCGACGACGAACTCGCGGCTGAGTTCGAGAGCGCGGGCATCACGGTCGACGACGACGTGGAGGAGTTCGATGTGGATGGTGCACGTGATGTGCTGCGCCCCTCCACCCAAGGCCCGTTCACCGCTGCTGAGCTGATGGTCCGGGAAGATCTCTACGAAGCATTCGAGGCGCTGGCCAGCTACGCGGGCACCGGCCGCGACACGGCATACCTGGTCATCTCGGATTTCGCGCACCGCGTGGCCAGCAGGTTGCGATGACGCAGGCCGGCCTCTTCGGGGGCGAGTTCGACGGGGACGAGGCGGGGAAGCGGGCGTCGGCAAGCGTGATGCCCGGCGCACGCGGTGCGAGCTTTTTCGAGGCGGGGAGCGGTGCCCCGCTCGCGGCTCGGATGCGTCCGCGCAGCCTGGAGGAAATCGCGGGCCAGCGCCACTTGCTCTCAGGTGGCAAGCCGCTGCGGAGGCTCGTCGAGGGTTCCGGCGCGGCGTCGGTGATCCTGTACGGCCCGCCGGGCACCGGCAAAACGACGATTGCGTCGCTCATCGCGCAGACGATGGGACAGAACTTCGTGGGCCTTTCCGCGCTGACCTCGGGGGTGAAGGAGGTCCGCCAGGTCATCGACGCGGCGCGCCGCGACCTTATCCGCGACGAGAAGACGGTGCTCTTCATCGACGAGGTGCACCGCTTCTCCAAGACGCAGCAGGACGCGCTGCTGGCGGCGGTGGAAAACCGCACCGTGCTGCTCGTCGCCGCGACGACGGAGAACCCGAGCTTCTCGGTGGTCGCGCCGCTGTTGTCGCGCTCGTTGCTGCTCAAGCTCGAGCCGCTCAGCGACGAGGATCTCCGCGGCGTGCTCGAGCGCGCCGTGGGCGACGAGCGCGGTCTCGCAGGGAGCATTTCGCTTGCCGACGACGCACGTGACCAGCTCGTCCTTCTCGCCGGCGGGGATGCCCGTCGGGCGCTGACGTACCTGGAAGCGGCGGCGGAAGCGGTCCCGGAAGGCGGTACCGTGACGCTGGACGTGGTGCGCGACAACGTGAACCGTGCAGTGGTGCGCTACGACCGCGACGGCGACCAGCACTACGACATCACTAGTGCGTTCATCAAATCGATTCGCGGCTCCGACGTCGACGCGGCGCTGCACTACCTTGCGCGCATGATTGAGGCGGGGGAGGACCCGCGCTTCATTGCCCGCCGCCTGGTCATCCACGCCTCCGAAGACATTGGCATGGCGGACCCGACGGCGCTGCAGACTGCCACCGCCGCGGCGCAGGCGGTGCAGTTCATCGGCATGCCGGAAGGGCGCCTCGCGCTGGCCCAGGCGACGATCCACCTGGCGACGGCGCCGAAGTCGGCGGCGGTGTACCAGGCGATCGACGCTGCCCAGGCCGACGTCCGCGCCGGTAACGCCGGCCCCGTCCCACCGCACTTGCGCGACGGCCACTACGAAGGCGCGAAAGCGTTGGGCAACGCCGTGGGCTACCAGTACCCCCACGATGATCCGCGCGGCGTGGTGCAGCAGCAGTACATCCCGGAGGGGTTGGAGGACCGCGTCTACTACCAGCCCACCGAGCACGGCGCGGAGAAGCGGATTAGGGAGTACCTCGGACGGCTGCGGAAGATGGTGCGCGGGTAAAGTAGTGCGGGATTGACGCCATCACGCGTGAGCGAAAGGACACATGACGTGCAGACCCACGAAATCCGGGAGCGGTTCACCAACCATTTTGTCAAGGCAGGGCACACCGAGGTGCCCAGCGCTTCCTTGATCCTGGATGACCCGACGCTGCTTTTCGTCAACGCCGGCATGGTGCCGTTCAAGCCCTACTTCCTGGGCCAGCAGACCCCGCCGTTCGAGAACGGCCTGGCCACCTCGATCCAGAAGTGCGTGCGCACCCTCGATATCGAGGAGGTGGGCATCACCACCCGACACAACACCTTTTTCCAGATGGCGGGCAACTTCTCCTTCGGGCAGTACTTCAAGGAGGGTGCGATCAAGCACGCCTGGTCGCTGCTCACCGGTGACCGTGCCGACGGCGGCTTCGGGCTCGACCCGGAGCGTCTCTGGGTCACCGTGTACACCGACGACGATGAGGCCGCAGGGATCTGGGAGAACGTCGTGGGTGTGCCGTCGGAACGCATCCAGCGCATGGGCATGGAGGACAACTTCTGGTCCATGGGTGTGCCCGGCCCGTGCGGCCCCTGCTCCGAGATCTACTACGACCGCGGCCCCGAGTACGGCAAGGAAGGCGGCCCGATCGCGGACGACAACCGCTACATGGAGATCTGGAACCTGGTCTTCATGGAGTCCATCCGCGGTGCGGGCGACAAGAAGGGCGGCTTCGAGATTCTCGGCGAGCTGCCGAACAAGAACATCGATACCGGCCTAGGTGTCGAGCGCGTCGCCTGCATCCTGCAGGGCGTGGACAACGTCTACGAGACTGACCTGCTGCGCCCCGTGATCGACGTGGCTGCGGAACTGACCGGCACCAAGTACGACGCCGGCAACCCGGCCGACGACGTGCGTTTCCGCGTCATCGCCGACCACTCCCGCACCGCGATGATGATCATCCTCGACGGCGTCACCCCGTCCAACGAGGGCCGCGGCTACATCCTGCGCCGCCTGCTGCGCCGCATCATCCGCTCCGCCCGTCTCCTCGGCGCGACCGGCGAGGTCATGGAGCCGCTGATGAACACCATCATGGACACGATGACGCCGTCGTTCCCGGAGATTGCCGAGAACCGCGAGCGCATCCTGCGCGTGGCGCTTGCCGAGGAGCGCGCCTTCTCTAGGACGCTGGAGTCCGGCACCCACCGCTTCGACGAGGCGGCTGGCGCGCTCAAGGCAGCCGGCGGCACCACCATCTCCGGCGGCCAGGCCTTCGAGCTGCACGATACCTACGGTTTCCCGATCGACCTCACCCTCGAGATGGCCCGCGAGGCCGGCCTCGACGTGGACATGGCCGCCTTCGATGCCGCGATGCAGGAGCAGCGCGACCGCGCCAAGGCGGACAACAAGGCGAAGAAGATGGGCAACCGCGACGACTCGCTCTACCGCGAATGGGTGGACACTTACCCGACCGAGTTCGTTGGCTACGACCAGCTCACCCACGACGCGAACGTGATCGGCCTCGTCCGCGACGGGGAAAAAGTCACTGAGGTTAACGCCGGCGACGAGGTGGAGGTCATCCTCGACGTCACCCCGATGTACGCCGAGGCCGGCGGCCAGATGGCCGACCGTGGCCGCATCCTCGTGGGCGACACGGTGCTCAACGTCAACGACGTGCAGAAGATCGGCAAGAAGCTGTGGGTGCACAAGGCCACCGTCCAAAACGGCGGGCTGGACCTCGGCACCACGGTCACGGCTGAGGTCGACGGCGCGTGGCGCCACGGCGCCCGCCAGGCCCACACTGCCACCCACCTCATCCACGCCGCCCTGCGCCAGGTGCTCGGCCCCACCGCGGTTCAGGCTGGCTCCTTGAACAAGCCGGGCTACCTGCGCTTCGACTTCAACTACACCGACCAGCTCTCAGAGGCGCAGCTGGAGGAGATTGCGACCATCACCAACCAGGCAGTGGACGCGGACTTCGCCGTGAACACCATCGAGACCTCCCTGGAGGAGGCGAAGGCGATGGGCGCGATGGCGCTGTTCGGTGAGAACTACGGCGACCAGGTCCGCGTCGTGGAGATCGGCGGCCCGTTCTCCATCGAGCTGTGCGGCGGCACCCACGTCGGCCACTCCTCCCAGATCGGCCCCGTGGCCGTGCTCGGCGAGTCCTCCGTGGGCTCCGGCGCGCGCCGCATCGAGGCGTACTCCGGAATGGAGTCCTTCCGCTACTTCTCCAAGGAAGCGGCGCTCGCCTCCGGCTTGGCGACGGAGCTGAAGACCCCGTCCGAGCAGCTGCCGGAGCGCATCGCCCAGCTCACCGAGCGTCTCCGCGCGGCGGAGAAGGAGATTGAGAACCTGCACCGCCGGCAGCTGCTGGGCCAGACCGCTGACCTGGCGGCGAAGGCGGAGACCGTCGGGGAGTACTCGCTCGTGGCGGTGCACCTGCCGGACGGCGTGAACACCGGCGACTTGCGCACCATGGCGAACGACGTCCGCGGCAAGCTCAACGACCGCGCGGCTGTTGTCGTGCTCGCCTCCGCCGACGGCGGCAAGGCGGCGTTCGCGATCGCGGCTACCCCGCAGGCCGTCGACGCCGGCATCAAGGCCGGCGAGCTGGTTAAGGCCTTCGGCCAGCACGTCGACGGCAAAGGCGGCGGCAAACCGGATCTCGCACAAGGCTCCGGCGCGAACCCGGCCGGCATCGACGCCGGACTCGCCGCACTGCGCCAGGGACTGCAGGGCTAAGTGATGGCGCAGGTCCAGCCAGATACGCCCGGCGTGGATGACCCGGGTCCCGGCCGCCGCCTCGGCGTCGACGTCGGAACCGTGCGCATCGGCGTGGCTGTGTCGGACCGGGATGCCCGCTTGGCTACCCCCGTTGAGACGGTGGAGCGCGTCACCGGTTTCAAGGACCGCGACGGCGCCGACATCGACCGTCTCGTGGCGCTCACCGAGGACTACGACATCACCGAAGTCGTCGTCGGTATGCCACGTGACCTGCAGGGAAACGGCTCGAAGAGCGTGAAGCACGCGAAGGAGATCGCGTTTCGCATCAGGCGCCGCACGGGCCTTCCCGTGCGCATGGCGGATGAGCGCCTCACCACCGTCGTCGCCGCAAATGCGATGCGCTCCGCTGGCACGAACGAGAAGCGTGGCCGAAAATTCATAGATCAGGCGGCTGCGGTCGAGATCCTCCAGTCCTGGCTGGACGGCCGCGCCAACTACCTCAAGGACCTCAAGGAGAACGAATCGTGACCACCCGACGTAGCGCACAGCGCACCCGCAGCATCGCCGTGCTCGTGGCCTCGATCCTTGTCATCATCGGCCTGATCGCGTGGATCGCGGTCGCGCGCGGCGGCAACGCCGGCGATTTCGAAGGCACCGGCAACGGCCAGGAGGAGATCGTGGAGATCGCCGAGGGGTCCACGATCTCGCAGCTCGGCCCGGAGTTGGAAGAGCGCGGCATTGTGAAGACAAATAGCGCGTTCCAAACCGCGGCGGCGAACAACCCGGATTCGGACAGCATCCACCCCGGCTTCTACCGCCTGCAGGGCGAGATGAGCGCGGAGTCCGCCGTCGAGGCGCTGTTGGATCCGGCGAACAAGATCACCCCGCTGAAGGTCTACGGCGGCGCGACGCTGATGGATATCAACGTGCTCGGCGGGCAGGTGCGCCACGGCATCCTCACCATGATCCAGGACGTCACCTGCGGCACCGCAACTAACTGCGTGGACGTGGAGAAGCTGAACAAGGTCGCTTCCGACGCGGATGCCGCGAGCCTCGGTGTGCCGGCGTGGGCGCTCGACGTGGTCAACGCCCGCAAGGGTGACGCGAAGCGCCTCGAGGGCCTGATCGCACCGGGCGAGTACATCATCGACCCGGGCGCCAGCGCCGAGGAGATCCTCACTGACCTGATTACCCGTTCCGCTAAGCAGTACGACGCCACCGGCATCGTCGACCGCGCCAAGAACGTGGGCTTGAGCCCCTACGAGCTGCTCACCGCCGCTTCACTCGTGGAGCGCGAGGCACCGGCCGGCGAGTTCGACAAAGTCGCCCGCGTGATTCTCAACCGTCTCAATGCTCCGATGCGCCTAGAGTTCGACTCCACCGTGAACTACGGCCTGCCGTCCGTCGAGGTCGCCACCACCGACGCCGATCGCCAGCGCGTCACCCCGTGGAACACATACGCCATGGACGGCCTGCCGCAGACCCCGATCGCGTCCCCGTCCATCGAGGCCATCGAGGCGATGGAGAACCCGGCCGACGGCAACTGGCTGTTCTTCGTCACCGTGGACAAGGACGGCACCACCATCTTCAACGAGACCTTCGAGCAGCACCTGCAGGACACCCAGCGGGCGATCAACTCCGGCGTGCTCGACTCCCAGCGCTAATGGCCGCGCCGATCACGCACCGCGCCGCGGTCCTGGGCTCACCGATCGCCCACTCTCTCTCGCCTGTGCTGCACAACGCCGGCTACGAGGCCGCGGGGCTCACCGGCTGGGAGTACACCCGCATCGAGTGCACCGCCGAGGACCTGCCGCGCATCGTCGCCGAGGCGGGGGAGGAGTACCGCGGGTTCTCCGTGACCATGCCTGCGAAGTTCGCGGCCCTCGAGTTCGCCGACGAGGTCACTGACCGCGCCTGCGCGATCGGTTCCGCGAATACGCTCGTGCGCACCGAGCGCGGCTGGCGCGCGGACAACACGGACTGCGAGGGCATCCTCGCCGCCCTCGACGAGCTGATGCGCGGTGCGGCGATCCGCACCGCCGTCGTCGTCGGCGCGGGCGGCACCGCGCGCCCCGCGCTGTGGGCGCTGCGCGAGCTCGGCACTGAGCGCGTCACCGTCATCAACCGCAGCGACCGCTCCGCCGAAATTGCCGGGCTGACCGGCGGCATGGACGTCGTCTTCGCAGGCTTCGGCACGGACATCGAATCCGCCACTATGGCCGCCGACGTCGTCATCTCCACTGTCCCACCTGAGGCCATCGAGGCCCACGTCAACGGCATCGCCCACGCGCCGCTGCTCGACGTGATCTACAACCCGTGGCCCACCAAGCTCGCGATCCGCGCCGCGTCGCATGGTCACCCGACCGTCGGCGGCCTCGTCATGCTCGCAGGCCAGTCCTACTCCCAATTCGAGCAGTTCACCGGCACCGCGGCCCCGCGGGAGGCGATGCGCGCCGCGCTGATGTCGAACGTCGGCAAGCACTAGCCCCTAGACTCCCCGGGTATGGGGATTTGGGGGATTTTTGCTGCTGCGTGGAGCCTAGGGCTCACGCTTTCCGACGTTCGGTTTCAACGCCTGCCCGATTGGCTGACCCTCCCGGCGTTCGCGCCGGCGTGCGCGTTGTGCGTGATCGATCCGGGGGCGCTGTGGGGGCTCGTGTGGCCGGCGGCCTATTTGTTCGTTGGCACGAGAATCGGCGGGGGAGACATCAAGCTCGCAGTGCCGCTCGGCGTGGGTGCTGCGTGGTGCGCAGGTCTGCCCGGCGTGCTTGCCGCGATCGGGGTATCCGGTCTGCTCACCGCGTGCGTCGGCATGCTGGCGCGGAGCCGGACGGTGCCGCACGGGCCCGCGATGCTCGCCGCTGCGTGGGGTGTGGCGGGGGTTGCGGGACTTCCCGTCTGATGCGCAGGCGAGGTGTGAGACAATGACGCCATGCTGCGTTGGACCACGTCTGGGGAATCCCATGGGCAGGCGCTTGTGGCGCTCGTCGAGAATATGCCGGCCGGGGTGCCGGTGACCAAAGAAGAAATCGGCCACCAGCTCGCACGCCGCCGCCTCGGCTACGGCCGCGGCGCGCGCATGAAGTTCGAGCAGGATGAGCTGACTTTACTGACGGGCATCCTGCACGGTGCGACGATCGGTAGCCCGATTGCCATCATGATCGGCAACACTGAGTGGCCGAAGTGGACCACCATCATGTCCCCGGATCCGCTGGATCTGGAGGACGAGGAAGTGGCCAAGGCGATGGCGTCCGGCCGCGGCGCTAGTCTCACCCGCCCGCGACCGGGCCACGCCGACTTCGCCGGCATGGTCAAGTACGGCTTCGATTCTGCGCGGCCGGTCTTGGAGCGGTCGTCGGCACGCGAGACGGCTGCCCGCGTCGCGGCGGCGGCGGTGGCGCGCTCTTTCCTGCGCGAGACGCTGGGCGTGGAGGTGTTCTCGCACGTCGTGAGCATCGGCGAGTCCACGCCGGCTGCGGGCGAGGGCCCGAGCTTCGCGGACATCGACGCGATCGATGCTTCCCCGGTGCGCGCGTACGACAAGGACGCTGAGGCCGACATGGTCGCGTGCATCGAGGCCGCGAAGAAGGCCGGCGACACGCTCGGCGGCATCGTCGAGGTGATCGTGGACGGCCTGCCGATCGGCCTCGGCTCCCACATCTCCGGCGAGCACCGCCTCGACGCGCAGCTCGCCGCGGCGCTCATGGGTATCCAGTCGGTGAAGGGCGTCGAGGTCGGCGACGGCTTCGAGGAGGCCCGCCGCCGCGGTTCCGAGGCGCACGACGAAATGGTGCGCGAGGACGGCAGCGTGCGCCGCCTGACCAACCGCGCCGGCGGCCTCGAAGGCGGCATGACCAACGGCGAGCAACTGCGCGTGCGCGCCGCCATGAAACCGATCTCCACCGTGCCCCGCGCGCTGAAGACCGTGGACATGGCGACGGGCGAGGCTGCGAGCGGCATCCACCAGCGCTCGGATGTCTGCGCCGTGCCAGCCGGCGGCGTGGTCGCCGAGGCGATGGTCGCACTCGTGCTCGCGCGCGCCGTGCTGGAGAAGTTCGGCGGCGACAGCCTCGACGAAGTCAAGCGCAACATCGCGTCCTACAACGAGTACGTTGCCCAGCGGCTCGCTTTCGGCGGGCAGGAGGCGCAGGAGGCTGACGCAGATGCCTAACATGGTGAATTCTTCGCCGCGCGTGGTACTCGTCGGCCCGCCGGGTGCGGGCAAATCGACGATCGGCCGTCGCCTGGCGAGTGCCCTGAACCTGCCGTTCGTTGATTCTGATTCGCTGATTGAGCAGGGCGAGGGCGTCGCTTGCGGCGAACTGTTCGCCGAGCTCGGCGAGCCGCGGTTCCGCGAGGTCGAGGCGGGCTACGTGGCCCGCGCACTGGCGACCGGCGGTGTGGTCAGCCTCGGCGGCGGGGCGGTGCTCACCGAATCCACCCGCACGCTGCTGCAGCGCCACCCGGTGGTGTGGATCGACGTGACCGCCGAGGAAGGCATCCGCCGCACCGCCGGCGACACCTCGCGCCCGGTGCTCAAGGCCGACGACCCGGCCGCGCACTACCGCAACCTTTTGACCACGCGCGAGCCGTTCTACCGCGAGGTGGCGGACCACCGCGTGCGCACCGACTCCCGCCCGCCGCAGCGCGTGGTGGCCGAGGTCCTAAGCTTCATCGATTCCTAACCGACGCACCCAAGGGGCATGAACATGGCTGAAATTCAGGTCACGGGCGCGAGCCCCTACACCATTCATATCGGGCACGACATCACCGCGCAGGTGGCGAACCACATCAAGACCTCCGGCGCGCGGAAGGTGGCGATCATCCACCAGCAGCCGCTGCGGGCGATCGCACGAAACATTGTCTGCGACCTCGAGTCCGTTGGCGTCGAACCCCACTTGTTGGCGGTGCCGGACGCAGAGGACGGCAAGACCCTCGAGGTCGCCGGCCAGCTCTGGGATGCGCTCGGCGAGGCAGGATTCTCCCGCCAGGATGCCGTGGTGGGTCTCGGGGGCGGCGCGGTGACAGACCTCGCCGGTTTCGTCGCGTCCGCGTGGATGCGCGGCATCAAGGTCGTGCATGTGCCCACGACGCTGCTCGCCATGGTGGATGCCGCGGTGGGCGGCAAGACCGGCATCAACACTGCCGCCGGCAAAAACCTGGTCGGCGCGTTCCACGAGCCGAACGCTGTGTTCATCGACCTCGAGCGCATCTACACCCTGCCGGAGGAGGAGGTCATCTCCGGCTCCGCCGAGCTGGTGAAGACCGGTTTCATCGCCGACCCGGCCATCCTGGATCTCTACCGCGCCGGCGCCCACAAACACTGGGAGGAGCTTGTCGAGCGCTCCGTCGCCGTCAAGGCGCGCGTGGTCAGCGAGGACCTTAAGGAAGCCGGGCTGCGCGAGATTCTCAACTACGGCCACACCCTCGGCCACGCCATCGAGCGCCGCGAGGACTACACATGGCGCCACGGCAACGCCGTCGGCGTGGGCATGATGTTCGCCGCGCACCTGGCACACCAGCGCGGGCTTATCGACGATTCCTTGCTGGCCCTCCACCAGGAGATCCTCGACGCAGTGGGCTTGCCCTCGCGCTACGAGGCCGGCGCCTTCGATGAGCTCTACGACGCGATGACTCACGACAAGAAGAACCGCGACGGCCGCATCCGCTTTGTAGTTCTCGACGGCCTCGGCTCCTGCACCCGCCTCGAAGACGCGACCATCGACGAGATGCGCTCGGCCTACGCAAAGATCTCGGAGTAGACGCCATGACCATTCTCGTGCTCAACGGTCCCAACCTGAATCGCCTCGGCAAGCGCCAGCCGGAAATCTACGGCGCCACGACGCTCGCAGACGTCGAGAAGCAAATGCTCTCACGCGCCGAGGAGCTGGGCGTGAAGGTGGTGTGCAGGCAGTCGAATCACGAAGGCGAGCTGATCGAGTGGGTGCACGAGGCGGCGGATAACGGCTGGCCCGTGATCATCAACCCCGGCGGGTTCACGCACACGTCCGTGGCGCTGCGCGACGCGCTCGCCGAGGTCGCCGACGGCGCCGGATTCATCGAGGTGCATATCTCGAACGTGCACGCGCGCGAGCCGTTCCGCCAGCACTCGTACCTGTCGCCGATCGCCCGCGGGGTGATCGCCGGCCTCGGCGTGGACGGCTACCGGCTAGCCTTGGACCACATCGCCCGCACGCAGCAATTGCCTTAGCAGTCAGGAGGACACCATGGGACTTGCCGATACCCGCTTTGAAGACCGCCGCCGGAAACTCGCTTCCGAACTCGCCGCGAAGCGTGTGGACGACATGCTGGTCACCCGCGTCACCCACGTGCGCTACCTCTCCGGCTTCACAGGCTCCAACGCCGCTCTGCTGGTTTCCAAAGACCGCAGTGCGGCCATTGCCACCGACGGACGCTACACCACCCAGATCGCACACCAGGTGCCGGACATCCCGGCGCACATCGGCCGCCACCTCGCTCCCGAGCTGCTGGCGGAGGTGAAGGAGGGCCGCCGCGTGGGCTTCGAGGCAGATTACGTCTCCGTCGCCCAGCTGAAGAAGCTCGAGGAGGCGTGCCCGGAGGGCGTCACCCTCGTGCCTGTCACCGGGGTGATCGAAGACATCCGCATCACCAAAGACAACCTCGAGCTCACCCGCCTCACCGAAGCCGCCGAACTTGCCACCCAGGCGCTGCGCGAGCTTATCGACGACGGCGGCATCCGCGCCGGCCGCACCGAACGCGAGATTGCCGCGGACCTCGAATTCCGCATGCGCACGCTCGGCGCGGAGCGCCCAAGCTTCGACACCATCGTCGCCTCCGGCCCGAACTCCGCGATGCCGCACTACGCCGCCGGGGACCGCGAGCTTGCCGACGGCGACTTGGTAACCATCGACTTCGGCATGCACCGCCTCGGCTTCAACTCCGACATGACCCGCACCTTCGCGATCGGGGAGCCGAGCGACTTTCTCCGCGAGATCTACGAGGTGACGCTCGCAGCCCAGCTCGCCGGTGTGAAGGCGTCGGTAGTGGGCACGTCCCTGGTGGATGTCGACGCCGCCTGCCGCAACGTGATCACCGAGGCCGGCTTCGGCGAGTACTTCGTGCACTCCACCGGCCACGGCGTGGGGCTCGACGTCCACGAGGCGCCGAGCGCGTCTGTCCACGGTACCGGCACGCTGCGGGAGAACATGACGCTCACCATCGAACCCGGCATCTACATGCCGGGCAAGGGCGGCGTGCGCATCGAGGACACGTTGATTATCACCGCGGGTGCGCCGCGCATCATCACCCAATACCCCAAGGAATTGATCGTGCTGTAGCATTGCTGTGTTTGGTCGCTGTCCACTAAGGGAAGGGAAAACACCGTGGCAACCACCGCAGATTTCAAGAACGGCCTGGTGCTGAAGGTCGACGGCAAGCTGCAGCAGATCATTGAGTTCCAGCACGTCAAGCCGGGCAAGGGCCCCGCATTCGTGCGCACCAAGCTCAAGGACGTCGTCACCGGCAAGACCGTGGACAAGACCTGGAACGCCGGCGTGAAGGTTGAGACCGCGACGGTTGACCGCCGCGACATGACCTACCTGTACAACGACGGCACCAACTTCGTCGTCATGGACGACAAGACCTTCGAGCAGTACGAGCTCTCCCCGGAGGCTTTCGGCGACGCCGGCCGCTTCCTTCTGGAGAACATGCGCGTCCAGGTCTCCTTCCACGAGGGCGAGGCGCTCTTCGGCGAACTGCCGATCTCCGTCGACCTGCGCATCGACCACACCGAGCCGGGCCTGCAGGGCGACCGCTCCACCGGCGGCACCAAGCCGGCCACCCTGGAAACCGGCGCCGAGATCCAGGTGCCGCTGTTCCTGGAGACCGGCAACGTGGTCAAGGTTGACACCCGCACGGGCGAGTACCTCTCCCGCGTGAACAACTAAGCGTCCGCGATGCCTGACTACAAGCGTCACGGCGCCCGCTACCGCGCACGGCGCCGTGCAGTAGACATCCTCTTCGAAGCCGAGACCCGCGACATCGATCCAGTCTCCATCCTCGAAGACCGCGAGCAGCTTTCCGCCGACCCGCAGAATGCCGTCGCACCGATCGCCGCGTACACCCGCGACATCGTGTGCGGCGCCGCCGAGAAGCTCGATGACCTCGATGACGCGCTCGAGCAGTTTCTCAACCGCGACTGGGAGCTGCACCGTCTGCCCGCCGTCGACCGCCAGATCCTGCGCGTGGCCACCTGGGAGATCCTCTTCAACGAGGAGGTCCCCGCCGCCATCGCCATCGCGAACGCCCTCGAGATGGCCACCGAGTACTCCGGCAACCAGGCGCCGCCGTACATCCACGCCGTGCTCGACGGCATCGTGCAGGCGCAGTCCCCAGACGCTCCCGGCGTGGAGCCGGAGCCGACGCTTGGCGACGGCAGTGAGGACGCGCCGTCGGCAAGCGAAAGCCCGGAACCCGAGTTTGCCGTGGAATCGGAGAATGCGGAGGACGCGCATGCCTAAGGTGTCCGTTTCGGAGGCGCAGGAGCTGCGCGTCGGGCCGAACTTCCAGCTCGACGACGTGGACCCGAAAGCGACCCCGGGTCTCGTCGGCAGCGACGACGTGGACAAGGCGTTCCACGTGTATGACGACGACCTCGACGAGCTCCAGGAGATGCTCTACGCCAACGGCCGTGCCGACAACGAGCAGGCCGGGTCGGTGCTGCTGGTGCTGCAGGGGATGGACACGTCCGGCAAGGGCGGCATTGTCCGCCACGTGATCGGCGAGACCATGGACCTGCAGGGCGTGCACGTCAAGGCCTTCGGCCGTCCGACTGAGGAGGAGGCCGCGCACGACTTCCTGTGGCGTTTCGAGCCGCACCTGCCCAAGCCTGGCCAGATCGCGGTGTTCGACCGTTCGCACTACGAGGACGTGCTGGTACAGCGCGTGAAGCAGATGGCCCCGCCGGAGGAGATTGAGCGCCGCTACGGCGCGATCGTCGACTTCGAAACTGAGCTCGCTGCGCGCGGCACAAAGATCATCAAGGTTATGCCGCACATTTCGCGCGATTACCAGGCCGAGAATTTGCGCAAGCGCATCACGAACCCGAAGAAGCACTGGAAGTACAACCCCGGCGACATCGACGACCGCAAGCTGTGGTCCCAGTACATGGCGGCGTACCAGATCGCCATGACGCGGACGTCCACCGATGTCGCGCCGTGGTACTGCATCCCGTCCGACAACAAGAAGTACTGCCGCACCGTGGTTAAGACGTTGCTTTACGACGCTCTCAAGTCCCTCGGCAACGAGTGGCCCGCGCCGGATTTCGATCCCGACGTAGAGCTGGCACGTTTGGCGCAGTCGTAGTTTCTGTACCGGCGATCTTTACCTCGCTTTCTCGCTCCCCGGCAGCGGCCCGGTTTCTGGCTTAGAGACCAAGTCGCTTCCGGGGTTCGCGCTTTCTATGCGGTGATTTGTGGGAGTGTGCGGTTTGGTGAGAGGTAGGTGGTGCCGTTGTGGAAGCGGAATTTCAGGTCTGGGCCTTGTGGGGTGATGTGGGCTGTGCCGTGGCTGACGAGTGAGTGGCATGCTGAGCACAGGGGGATGAGGTTGTCGATGTCGGTTAAGCCCCCGTTGGCCCATTGGTGGATGTGGTGGATTTCGATGAAGCGTGCGTGGGTGCAGCCGGGCATGGCGCATTGGTTGCCCCACACTTCGAGCAGAGCTTTGATCTGGGCATCGGAGGCTGTGCGGCGGCGTCTGCCGTAGTGCAGGGTGACACCGGAGGTGCTGAGTAGGTGTACTCGTGCTTCGGCGTTGTGGACGTAGCCGATCAGGGCGGTGTTGGGGGTTTGGGGGTTTTGGGGCATCCAGGCGCGGCCGTCTTCGGTGACGATGATGCTCACGTCTGCCCCGGGTGCGCGGGTGGTGGTGATGGGTTGGGCGCGCACGATGTTGATCATGGTGACGAACGCTTTGTAGAGGTTCTGCGTTTGGGGCGGGCCGAAGCGCGACGGCAGGCGCAGGATCTTCTCTGTGGTCAGTGTCGTGTCTTTGCGTGGTGGGGTGAGCATCACACCGGGGTGCACCTCAACCGGGGTGTCCATATCGACGTCAGCATCTGTGTCGTCGAAGGCGTCGTCGAAGGAGAACTCGAGGCCCGCCCACGCCGCTGGGTCGTCGTGCGCATCCTCGGTGTCCTCTTCGTGGTCGTTGTGGTCGCCGCGCGCATCCTCGGTGTCCTCTTCGTTGGTGTCGAAGGGGTGGTCGTCTTCGCTGTAGCCGGCATCCGGGTCGAGCATGTCCGTGTCGCCGGTGGTGTGGTCGATCACGCCGCCAGTGAGGTCGGTGATGAGGGTGTGGAGTTGTGCGGGGTCGGGTTGGTGTTGGCCGCCAGCGGCGAGTTCTGCGATTTTGAGTGCGGATTGCAGCAGTGCCCCGATGACGGGTGGGAGGAAGAAGTGGCCTTTGAGCATGCCGTCGGCACGCTCATGAAGGTTCAAGTAGGGCTCGTCGGGGTCGGTTGTGTGTTCGTCGTTGGGTTCGCACCCGGCGAGTGCTTTTTTCAGCTCTGCGAAGCACAAGTCTTCCGCGAGGGTGACGAGGTGGTCTTCGGTGTCATGAGTGATGTATTTGATCAGGAAACGCACGGCGCTGTAGTCCACTAGGCCGTGGCGTAGTGCGTGGGCGAGTTTCGGGAAGCGGCGCAGCCACGTCGCGACGTGGACGTATTCGTAGGCGGTGGAGGAAGCGAAGCGTAGTTCGCGGGTGAGCCAGTTGCCGGTGCTGGTCGCGCCGAACAGGCCAGCGAGTTCGAGTTCGTCGAACTCGGCGATGCAGTCGAGCAGATCGGCCCTGGCGGTGTTGGTCAGGGTGTGATGGGTTCTAATCGCCTCGGCTACGAGGTGGGCGTGTTCGAGTCCTTCAGCGGTGGCTAGGTCCGCCTCGGGGTGGGTGTTTGTGGTGGTCATGGTGGGTTTCTCCTGGTGTGTTGTGCATGTTGGGGGTGAGTGTAAACCCCGCCTCCTGCACCCCAACCCACCGCTAGAACACGTGTTCTAGTGAGTGATTCTGTGAGCTTTCTCACTCTGCTTGGGGGTGCTTGTCGACGTTCGGGATCAGCGTCGTTGTCCGCCGTGCGGAAAACCGTTCAGTGGAGGTTGAGGGTCTTCCGCAGAGCGGACAACGGTGAAGGACGCGCGGACAACAGTGAAGGAGCGGTCGATAGTGTTCCGCGAGGCGGAGCCCCAGGTGTTGGCGCTCCTGGTTCCGCACCGCGGAAAACCATCGAGTTGAGGTTGACAGTGTTCCGCCGAGCGGAAGACTCTCAAGGAGAGGATGAGTGTCTTCCGCCGCGCGGACAATAGTGAAGGACACGTTGAGGGTTTCCGCGATACGGGGTTGCTTGAGGCGCCGCTCCTAGTTCCGCCCCGCGGAAAACCATCAAGCTGAACTAGAGGCTCTTCCGCACGGCGGAATCTGGGCCACGAGCCCCCACGCCACGAGCCCCCATACCCCTCGCCGCGAGCCCTCGTCGCAAAGTCTCCAAACCCGGCGCGCGCCCCAGCGCCACTACACCGCCGTGTACCCGCCGTCGACGAGGTGGTGGGAGCCGGTGATGAAGGATGCGTCGTCGGAAAGCAAGAATGCTACGAGGGCGGCGACATCCTCGGGCTTGCCCAAGCGGCCGATGGGGTGGAGATCGGCGAGGTGTTGCTGCTGCTCGGGGGTGTAGCGGTCGAACATGTGCGTGCGGATATAGCCGGGACCGACGGAGTTAACGCGGATGCCGTGCTCGGCGTAATCGGCACCGAGCGCTTTGGTCAGGCCAATCACGCCGTGTTTGGCGGCGGTGTAAGCATCGAGGCCGCCCTTGCGGGCGACAGTGCCGTGGATGGAGCTCATGTTGACGATGGCGCAGTTCACGCCGTCGTCCTGCGAAAGGAACTGTTTCAGCTCGTAGTGGCAGCCGTAGGCGACACCGTGCAGGTTCAGACCGACGAGCTTGTCCCAGAAGTCGAGCTCCTTGTCCGCGAGCGGAATCTTGTTGTCGCCCATGCCGGCGTTGTTGAACGCCAGGTGCAGCGCGCCGAAGGTGTCCACCGCGAAGCGCACGGCGGCCTCGTTGCTTTCGCGGCTGGAGGCATCGAGTTCGACCGCCGCGGCGTTGCCGATTTCGGCGGCCGCGGCCTCGGCCGCTTCGAGGTTGAGGTCGGCGATGACGACGTGGGCTCCTTCGTCGGCAAGCAACTGTGCAGTGGCCCTGCCGATGCCGCCGGCACCACCCGTCACCAGCGCAACTCTGCCATCGAAACGTCCCATGATGTAGTCCTCCTTCGCGTACATTCACCTCAAGCCTAAGCCAGATTTGGTCTAAGATTCCGGGGTATGACATCCCCAACTCGCGGCCTCGCGGCCGGCACTCTCGCCGCGGTGCTCGCGCTCGCTGGCTGCGGAGCGCTCGATAACCTTCCGAGACTTGAGCGCACGCTTGACGACGCAAGCGGCTCCGCCGAAATCGTCGTCAGTGACCTCGTACCGAACGCGACGAAGATCGCGATCGTATGCCCGTATATCGGCTTCCGCGCGGCGGATCTTTTCGGGCGCGAGGTATTCAAAGGCTACGAGGACACCGCGGAGGGCTCGAACTGGTTCGTTTGGGAGAGCGAGAAGGGCGCGCTGGTGAAAGAGGAGCTCAGCCGCACGAAGGTGGAGATGTGCGGGGGCGATAACGGCGTGGGCGGCCTCCTCGAGCTCGCGCCGAACCAGACGCTCGTTTTTGAAGAGGACAGCACGGGGGCGCCGAACTGGCGCCTGACGGGCGTGCGCTAACCCCCTCGCGCCAAGGCCTCGCGCCGAGGCGGCACTGAATCGGTACAGAGGCGGGCGGATGCGGTTGCCCGCGCGCGGGTGGGGCACACTCGATGAGTGTTGAAAATCACTCGCGCCGTTCGCGCTGCTGTTGTGGCAGCTGCAGTCATGCTCACCGCCGCGTGCTCGTCGACGGGTGGCGCGCCGCCGCGCGACGCCGCGGGCGGGACGGCGGGTGGGGTGGACACCCCGCGTTACGTCGTGGCGATGGTGACGCACGGGGCACCAGGCGACACCTACTGGGACCTCGTGCGCAAGGGCGCGGAGGACGCGGCGAAGAAGGACAACATTGAGCTGCGGTACTCCTCTGACCCGCAGGCGCCGAACCAGGCGAACCTCGTGCGCTCGGCCATCGATGCCGGCGTCGACGGCATCGCGGTGACGCTGCCAAACGCGGAGGCGATCGGCCCGGCTGCGCGCGACGCGGCTGCCAAGGGCATCCCGACGGTCGGGCTCAACGCAGGCATGAGCGAGTACCAGACGTACGGCCTGAGCGGCTTCTTCGGGCAGGACGAGACAGTCGCGGGCACCGCGGCGGGTGAACGCCTGAAGGAGGAGGGCAAGACCAAGACGCTGTGCGTGATCCACGAGCAGGGCAATTCTTCGCAGGAGGCGCGCTGCGCGGGCGTCGGCAAGGGTCTCGGTGGCACGGTCGAGCTGCTGTACGTCAACGGCCAGGACCTGACTGCGGCGCAGTCGACGATCACGTCGAAGCTGCGCCAAGACCCGAGCTTCGACACGGTCTTCGCTCTGCAGGCCCCGGTGGCGATTCGCGCGACGGAGTCCGTGAAGGAGGCCGGCGCGCAGGCGCAGGTTGTCACCTTCGACACGAACGCTGAGCTTGTCGACGCTATCCGGGACGGCCGCGTTGCATGGGCCGTTGACCAGCAGCCGTACCTGCAGGGCTACCTGGCAATCGATTCGCTGTGGATTGCTAAGCGCAACGGCGGCACGCTGGGCGGCGGGCAGCCGGTGTACACGGGGCCGAGTTTCGTCGATAAGCAGAACGTGGAGCAGATCGCGGAAGCCGCCAAGGCGGGTATGCGATGAGTGCCGACGACAGATTGCGCACCCGCAAGGGGTTTGCGGCCCTGATCCGCCGGCCGGAGCTCGCGAGCCTGCTCGGCTTCCTGGTCATCTTCGCACTGTTTATGGCGGTCGCGCCGGCGTTCCGCTCCTTCGACGCGATGGCGACGATCCTGTACGCCAGCTCGACGCTCGGCATCGTGGCGCTGGCAGTGGGGTTGCTCATGGTGGGCGGCGAGTTCGACCTATCCGCGGGCGTGGCGGTGACGACGGCCGCGCTGGCTGCGACGATGCTCAACTACAACCTGCACCTCAACTCGTGGGTGGGCGCGTTCCTCGCGCTGGGGATTTCTCTGGCGATCGGGGCGCTCAACGGCGTGCTGGTGTCGCGCACAGGCATCGACAGCTTCCTGATCACGCTCGCGGCGTTCCTCATGCTGCAGGGGCTGAACCTGGCGGTGACCAAACTGGTGACCGGCCAGGTGGCAACCCCGACGATTGCGGACATGGAGGGCTTCCCCTCCGCACGGGCGGTGTTTGCCGGGACGTTCACTATCGGCGGGGTGCGCATCAGCGTGCTGATCCTGTGGTGGCTCGCCTTCGTGGCCGTCGCCTCGTTCGTGCTGTTCCGCACCAAGTACGGCAACTGGATCACGGCGGTCGGCGGCGACGAGGACGCGGCGCGCGCGGTCGGCGTGCCGGTGGGCAAAGTCAAGATCGCTTTGTTCATGACGGTCGGGTTCGCGGCGTGGTTCGTCGGCATGCACACGCTCTTCGCCTTCGACTCCATCCAAGCCGGCCAGGGCGTGGGCAACGAGTTCCTCTACATCATCGCGGCCGTGATCGGCGGCTGCGCGATGACGGGTGGGCGCGGCACGGCGGTAGGCACCGCGATCGGCGCGCTCATCTTCGGCATGACCAACCAAGGCATCGTGTACGCGGGCTGGAACCCGGACTGGTTCAAGTTCTTCCTCGGCGCGATGCTGCTGTTCGCGGTGTTCACCAACACCTCCTTCGCCAACCTCACGAAGCGGAGGTAACCCCATGGCCATCATTGCACTGCGCGACATCACCAAGTCCTACGGCAGCTTCGATGCCCTGCGCGGCGTGAACTTACGCATCCGCGAGGGCGAGGTCACGTGCGTGCTCGGCGATAACGGCGCAGGCAAATCGACGCTGATCAAGATCCTCGCGGGGCTCCACGCGCCGACGTCGGGGCAGATGCTTATCGACGGAGCTCCCACCGCCTTCTCGTCGCCGCGCGACGCGATCGACGCCGGCATTGCGACGGTGTACCAGACGCTCGCGATCGTCGACGAGCTCAGCGTGTGGCGCAATTTCTTTTTGGGCAACGAGCTCACCGGAGCGTTGGGGACGCTGAAGCGCGAAGAGATGAAGCGGATCTGCGCGGAGCAGCTGCTGCAGATGGGCATCGACATCCCGGACGTGGATGTGGAGGCGGGCAAGCTCTCAGGCGGTCAGCGCCAAGTTGTCGCGATTGCGCGCGCGGTGTACTTCGGCGCGCGGGTGGTGATCCTGGACGAGCCGACGGCGGCGCTCGGCGTGAAGCAGTCGGGCATGGTGCTCCGGTTCATCGCCTCGGCGCGGGATCGCGGGGTGGCCGTCGTGTTCGTCACCCACAACCCGCACCACGCTTACCTGGTGGGCGACCACTTCACCATTCTGAAGCTGGGCCACCAAGAGCTCGACGCGCCGCGCGCGGAGGTCACGCTCGACGAACTGACCCGCGAGATGGCGGGCGGCGGGGAGCTGGACGAGCTCAGCGAGGAACTCAAGCGTTAACCGGGGGCTTAGCGCAGCTCCTCCATGTCTTCGCTGAGGGCGACCATGGCGTCTTGGCAGGCGAGGACGCCGTCGACGGCGGCGCGCAGGGCGCTGGTGAGTTGCTGGTCGCTCAGTCCAGCGGGGACGCTGATATCCGCCTCAGTGCGGATGACGAGCGTCTCGCCGCGGTTGACCACGATCGCGCGGGCATCGAGGTAGGTGGAGTTCACCTGGTTCGCCGCCAAATAGAGCACGGCGTCGGTGGAATTCGCGGGGGTGTCGGTGGCGGCGTCGGCACGCACGATGAGCACCGTGTCCAGCAGGACGAAGAGCACCTGGAAATCGTTGATGTTGGCGTGGGCGGCGCGCCCGGAGCGATCGTCGGCAAGCTCGATGCCCATGTCGCGCATGGCGGAGATGACGCGGTCGATGGTGACAAGGCTAGTGGTCATCGTGCGGGTCCTCCCAGGTCACGAGAGTGGGGAAGCTGGTCTCCAGGAAATCGAATGTCTGGAGGGTGGCGTCGATCGAGTTGACGATGAACGCGCCGAGCTGGTTGAAGGACGCGCCCTCGGCGATGTTCATGGTGCGGATCGCGGAGGCGGCGAGGGTGCCGTCCTCCGACTCGAACATGCGCAGGGTGGGGGCGAAATGCGTCTGGTTGTGCTCGTTGACGGCGAAAAGGAGGTGGGAGGCCATCTCCTGCGGGAACGCGCCGCGCCACACTGCCTCGAAGACAAGGGTGGGGCCGTCGATGGCCACAACCAGCGCGGTGTTGACGAAGCCGGAGCGCACCATCTGGCCGTCGACGCGGTGCTGGAGGTCCTCCTCCTTGAAGATGGCGGCGACGGCCTCGGCCGTCACGGGAACTACTGAATCCTTAGTCACGGCACCCGAGCTTACGCGCCGAGGAGCGCTTCCTTGCCCAGCTCGTGGGCGAGGGCCGCCTCGAGGGTGGGGTAGCGGAAGCGCCAGCCGGCGGCCTCGGCGCGGGCGGGCACGACGCGTTGGTCGGCGAGCGCGAGCTCCTCGCCGCCCTCTTTGCCCAAGAGCAGTTTGGGGCCGAATTCCGAGATGGGGAGGAAGTCGGGGCGGTTGAGCATGCCGGCCAGGGTTGCCGACATCTCCTTGTTGGTTACCGGGTTCGGCGCGGTGGCGTTTACGGGGCCGCGCACGGAATCATCGAGCAGCGCGCGAGTGTAGATGTCGGTGAGGTCGTCGAGGGCGACCCAGGACATCCAGAAGTCGCCGTCGCCGAAACGGGCACCGAGGCCCGCGGACACGGATGCCTTGAGCACCGGCAGCAGGCCGCCGGCACTGGAGAGCGCGAGGCCGGTGCGGATGTTCACCACGCGCAGGCCTTGTACCTGGGAATCAGCTTCCCAGTCGCGGCACACCTCAGCGAGGAAGCCCTCGCCCGGGCCGTCCTCTTCCACGTGCGGGCGGCCGCCCGCGTCGGTGCCGTAATAGCCGACGGCGGAGGCGGAAACGAACGTCGCTACGCCGCATGCAGCCGCGACCTCGGCGAGCTTGCGGGTGGGGCCGACGCGGGAATCGCGGATCTTGCGTTTCTTCTCCTCGGTCCAGCGGCCCATGATGGATTCGCCCGCGATGTGGGCCACCGCGTCGACGCCCTCGAGCAGGTCCGCGGCGGGGTTATCCGGGTCCCAGTGGCGCTCGCCGGGGCCGGGCTCGCCGCGGGTCAGGCCGATCACTTCATGGCCCGCAGTGGTGAGCTGGGCTTTCAAGTGCGTGCCGACGAGTCCGGACGCGCCCGTCATGGCGATCACCAGCGGGTTTGTCTCGGGGAGGGACTGCAGGAACTGGATGTCCTCGACGAGCTGGTGCTGGCGGTAGGCCCAGGCGGCGCGCAGGTCGCGCTCGGGAATAGTCGACTCGACGGTGTCAGTGATGCGGGTAGCGGGAGAGCCGTCGGGAAGCGTGGCGTCCTCGAAGCGGTGCGTGTGGCGCCACTGGGTCGCGGCCTTGATTGGCTGGTTCACGGCCTCGTCGACGAACTGCTCGCCCGGAACGTAGCCGTCAACCTGATGCTGCGCCACCCACGTCATGCCTGCCGGCAGGGAAAATACCGTGGTGCCGCCGCGCAGGGACTGCGCCTGCTCGACAGGTTCCATCGGCAGGAAGCCGGGTGTGAGTCGGACGACGGCGCCCGGGCGGGAATGCCATTCCCAGACGGTGCCGCGGTCGGCGGGGACGATGTGCGAGGTGTTAAGGCCCATAACCGGCCACGCTACAGACTGCTCCGGGAGCCCGGGTCGAAGTGTTACGCTGGCAGGAGTCTAACCACCTTTAAATTCCGCACAGAGAGGCGGGGAAGGAGGTCCGATGAGTGAGAATAACCGCGCGACGGTTGAGCTTTTGACGGCTCAAGATGTCGGGCGCACTATTGCACGCATCGCGCACCAGATTATTGAGAAGACCGCGCTGGACACAGATACTGCCAATTCGGTCATGCTGTTGGGCATTCCGTCGGGGGGCGTGCCGCTGGCGCAGCGCATCGCCGCTGCGATCGAGGAATTTTCGGGCGTGAAGGTGCCGGTCGGCAGCCTGGATGTCACGCTCTACCGCGATGACCTGCGCGACAAGCCGCACCGCGCACTGAGGCCCACGAACATCCCGGGCGACGTGGACGGCGCGACCGTGATCCTCGTCGACGACGTCCTGTACTCCGGCCGCACCATCCGCGCCGCGCTGGACAGCCTGCGCGACATCGGCCGCCCGCGCGTGATCCAGCTTGCAGTGCTGGTGGACCGCGGCCACCGCGAGCTGCCCATCCGCGCGGACTACGTGGGCAAAAACATTCCGACGGCGAAGACCGAGGACGTCACCGTGAGCCTCACGCCTATCGACGATTGCGACGGCGTCACGCTGACCAAGGAGGCGGAGTAAATGAAGCACCTGATCAGCATTCAGGACTTGACCCGCGAGGAGATCGTGGGCCTGATGGATGAGGCGGACCGTTTCCGCGAGGCGCTGGACGGCCGCGAGATCAAGAAACTGCCGACGCTGCGCGGCCGCACCATTTTCACCCTGTTCTACGAGAACTCCACCCGCACGCGCTCCAGTTTCGAGACAGCGGGCAAGTGGATGAGTGCGGACGTGATCAACGTCGCCGCCTCCAGCTCCAGCGTGAAGAAGGGCGAGAGCCTCAAAGACACGGCTGCGACGCTCGCCGCGGTTGGTGCCGATGCGATTGTGATGCGCCACCCGGCATCCGGTGCCCCGCACCTGCTGCGCCAGTGGCTGCCGGAGACCAGCATCATCAACGCAGGCGACGGCCAGCATCAGCACCCGACGCAGGCGCTGCTGGATGCGGTGACCATGCGCCAGCACATCGGCGACGTCGCGGGCAAGCACGTGCTGCTGGTCGGCGACATCCTGCACTCCCGCGTGGCGCGATCGAACGTCGATCTGCTCTCCGCCCTCGGCGCGACGGTCACCCTCGTGGCCCCGCCGACGCTGCTCCCCACCGGGGTTGAGCACTGGCCGTGCGAGACTTCTACTGATTTCGACGCAGCCCTCGAAAGCGACCCTGACGTGGTGATGATGCTGCGCGTCCAAGCAGAGCGCATGCACGGCGGGTTCTTCCCCTCGCACCGCGAGTACGCCACCCTCTTCGGCCTCTCCGCCGCCCGCGCAGCCCGCCTGCGCGACGACGCGCTGATCATGCACCCGGGCCCGATGCTGCGCGGCATGGAAATCAACTTCGACGTGGCGGACCGCCCCAACACGGTGGTCCTAGGCCAGGTCTCAAACGGCGTGTACACCCGCATGGCCGTGCTGTTTACGCTGCTCGCGAGCGGCGAGGAAGGAGCGCGCGCATGAGCACGCTAGCCCTGAACAACGTCCGCCCCTACGGCGAAGACGTGACCAACATCCTGATCAACACCGCAGACGGCGTGATCGCCGAGATCGCCGGCACCCCGTTCACCGATGCAGATGACGCCATCGATTGCGGGGGCAACATCCTGCTGCCGGGCCTGGTGGACATGCACGTGCACCTGCGCGAGCCGGGCCGCGAGGACACCGAGACCATCGCCACCGGCTCCGACGCCGCCGCGAAGGGCGGCTTCACCGCCGTGTTCACCATGGCGAACACGCAGCCGGTGATTGACCAGCCGTTCCTGGCGGAGGCTGTGTGGGAGAAGGGCCAGGCGTACGGCACGTGCGACGTGTACCCGGTCGGCTCCATCACACAGGGCCTCGCAGGCGAGCAGCTCACCGAGATCGGGCTGATGTCCCGCAGCCACGTGCGCATGTTCTCCGACGACGGCCGCTGCGTGAACGACCCGCAGCTAATGCGCCGCGCCATCGAGTACGCGAAGGCCTACGACGTGATTCTGGCCCAGCACGCCGAGGACCACCGCATGACGGCGGACGCCTGCGCCCACGAGGGCGAGACGGCGGCGAAGCTTGGCCTGCGGGGGTGGCCGCGGGTGGCGGAGGAATCCATCGTCGCGCGCGACATCATCATGACCCGCGACTACGGTGGGCGCTACCACCTCTGCCACGCCTCCACCGAGGGCACGGTGGAGCTGCTGCGCTGGGCGAAGGGCCAGGGCATCGAGGTCACGGCGGAGGTTACGCCGCACCACCTGCTGCTTACCGACGAATGCCTGAACACCTACGACGGCAACTACCGCGTGAACCCGCCGCTGCGCGAGGCCCGCGACACAATCGCCCTGCGCGACGCGCTGCTCGACGGCACCATCGACGTGGTGGCCACCGACCACGCCCCGCACGGCTCCGAAGACAAGTGCGTGGAGTTCGAGCACGCGAAGCCCGGCATGCTGGGCCTCGAGACCTCCCTCGCCGTGGTGGCGCAGGTCTTCGTGCAATCCGGCCTGGCGGACTGGCGCTTCGTTGCCAAGGTGATGAGCGAGCGCCCCGCCGAGATTCTGCGCCTTAAGGACCAGGGCCGCCCGATTGCTGCGGGCGAGCCAGCGAACCTCACCGTGGTCAACCCGGACGCCACGTGGACGGTCCACGGCAAGGAACTCAAGTCCAAGGCCTCGAACACCCCCTACGAGGAGATGGCCTTCAACGCCCGCGTCGAGCTGACCCTGCTGCGCGGCGCCGTCACCTACGACGCGACCAGCAACTAGACACGAAAAGGACACTGACTATGACGACATCACGCATCCCGGCCGTGCTCGTGCTGGCCGACGGCACGCGATTCCCAGGTTTCGCGTTCGGCGCGGCCGAGGCTGGTGCCTCGGCCGAGAGCCTCGAAGGAACCTGCACCCACACCGTCGACATGTTCGGCTACCAGCGCGAGATGACCTCGCCGGAGCGCAAGGGCGAGATTCTGGTCTTCGCCGCTCCCCAGGTCGGCAACGTCGGCTGGAACAGCGAGGACAGCGCAGGCGACGGATCCATCACCCCCGCTGCTGTGGTCGTGCGCGATGTTTCGCGCATTCCGTCGAACTTCCGCGCGCAGCGCACCCTCGAGGAGGAGCTGCGCAACCAGGGCGTGACCGGCATTCGCGGCGTGGACACCCGCAAGCTGGTCCGCCACCTTTCCAAGACCGGCCCCCAGCAGGCCACCATCCAGATCCAGGAGGCCAAATAAATGAAGCGCGACGATCTCAACCACGTCATGGTGATCGGCTCCGGCCCGATCGTGATCGGCCAGGCCTGCGAGTTCGACTACTCCGGCACCCAGGCGTGCCGCGTGCTCAAAGAGGAGGGCATCCGGGTCACCCTGGTCAACTCCAACCCGGCGACGATTATGACGGACCCGGAGTTCGCTGATGCCACCTACGTCGAGCCGATCGAGCCCGGTTACATCGACAAGATCCTCGCCCGCGAGGCCGAGAAGGGCCACCCGGTGGACGCGATACTGCCGACTCTCGGCGGCCAGACAGCACTGAACACCGCCATCAAGCTGGACCGCCTGGGCATTCTGGCCAAGCACGGCGTGGAACTCATCGGCGCGGACATCGACGCGATCGAGCGCGGCGAGGACCGCCAAAAATTCAAGGACATCGTGGAGAAGGTCGGCGGCGAGTCTGCCCGCTCCCGCGTCTGCTACACCATGGAGGAGATCGAGGAGACTGTCGCGGAGCTCGGTTTCCCCTGCGTCGTGCGCCCCTCGTTCACCATGGGCGGACTCGGTTCCGGCCTGGCCTACGACATGGACGATCTGCACCGCATCGCGGGCGACGGCCTCGCCGCGAGCCCCGAGGCGAACGTGCTGATCGAGGAGTCCATCCTCGGCTGGAAGGAGATGGAGCTCGAGCTCGTCCGCGACAAGGACGATAACTGCATCACCATCGCCACCATCGAGAACGTTGACGCGATGGGTGTGCATACCGGCGACTCCGTCACCGTAGCCCCGGTGCTCACCATGACCGAGCCCGAAGTGGCCAAGATGATCGAGCAGGGCAAGGCGATCATCCGCGAGGTGGGTGTGAGAACCGGTGGTTGCAACCTGCAGTTCGCCATTAACCCCGACGACGGCCGCATGATTGTCATCGAGATGAACCCGCGCGTCTCCCGCTCCTCGGCGCTGGCGTCGAAGGCCACCGGCTACCCGATCGCGAAGGTCGCCGTGCGTCTCGCCATCGGCTACACCCTCGACGAGATCGCCAACGACATGACCGGCGGCGCGCTCACAGCCCTCAGCGAGCCGACGCTCGATTACGTCATCGCCAAGATGCCGCGCTTCGCCTTCGAGAAGTTCCCGGGCTCCGACGAGACGCTGGGCACCTCCATGAAGGCAGTCGGCGAGGCCATGGGCATCGGCCGCAACTACATCCAGAGCCTGAACAAGGTCATGCGCTCGATGGAAGACAAGCCCAACGGCTTCTGGACGAAGCCGGACGAGTACTTCGCCGGCGAACGCGCCGCCGACGTCGCCGCCGTACTCGAAGATCTCAAGGTGCCTACCGATAAGCGCATGTACGATGTCGAGCTGGCGCTGCGTCTCGGCGCGAGCATCGACGAGGTCTACCGCGCCTCCGGGATCGACCCCTGGTTCCTCGCGGAGCTGGAGGCACTCGTCGAATTCAGGCAAGTGCTCACCGACGCCCCCGTGCTCGACGCGGAGCTTCTGCGCGAGGCGAAGGCATACGGGCTTTCCGACGCTCAGATCGCGGCCCTTCGTCCCGAGCTGGCCGGGGAGGACGGCGTGCGCACGCTGCGCTGGTCTTTGGACATCCACCCGACCTTCAAGACAGTGGACACGTGTGCCGGCGAGGTCGAGGCGACCACCCCGTACCTGTACTCCGCCTACGAGCTCGACCCCGATGCCGAGAGCGAAGAAGGCCTGACCAGCGACGGTTCCAAGGACAAAGTGATCATCCTGGGGTCCGGCCCGAACCGCATCGGCCAGGGCATCGAGTTCGACTACTCCTGCGTCCACGCCGCACTCGAGCTCTCCCGCGTCGGTTACGAAACGGTGATGGTCAACTGCAACCCGGAGACCGTCTCCACCGATTACGACACGGCCGACCGACTCTACTTCGAGCCGCTCACGTTCGAAGACGTGATGGAGATTTACCGCGCCGAAGCCGCGACGGGCAACGTCGCCGGTGTGATCGTTCAGCTCGGCGGCCAGACGCCGCTCGGTCTCGCGCAGCAGCTTGCGGATGCTGGCGTGCCCGTCGTCGGCACGACCCCTGAGGCGATTGATATGGCCGAGGACCGCGGCGAGTTCGGCAAGGTGCTCGACGCGGCGGAGCTGCCGGCCCCGGCATACGGCACCGCGATCTCCTTCGAGGAGGCCCGCAAGGTGGCAGCCGGTATCGGCTACCCGGTGCTGGTCCGCCCGTCGTACGTGCTGGGCGGCCGCGGGATGGAGATCGTTTACGACGAGGCCAGCCTGCACGATTACATCGACCGCGCCACCGAGCTCTCCCCGGACCACCCGGTGCTGGTTGACCGCTTCCTCGATTCGGCAATCGAGATCGACGTCGACGTGCTGTGCGACGGCGAGGAGGTCTACCTCGGCGGCGTGATGGAACACATCGAGGAGGCCGGTATCCACTCCGGCGACTCGGCCTGCGCCCTGCCGCCGATGACTCTCGGTCCGGACGACATCGACAAGGTGCGCCGCTCCGCAGAGGCATTGGCTCACGGCATCGGCGTGAAGGGCCTGATGAACGTCCAGTTCGCGCTGAAGGATGACATCCTCTACGTCATCGAGGCGAACCCGCGTGCGTCGCGCACCGTGCCGTTCGTGTCCAAGGCCACGGGCGTGCACCTGGCCAAGGCCGCGAGCCGCGTCATGATGGGGGCGACGATCGCGGAGCTCAAGGCAGAGGGGCTCATCCCGAGCGACTACGACGGCGGCTCCCTGCCGCTGGAGCACCCGATCGCCGTGAAGGAGGCTGTGCTGCCGTTCAGCCGCTTCCGTACGTCGCAAGGCAAGGTGCTCGACACCATCCTCGGCCCGGAGATGAAATCCACCGGCGAGGTCATGGGCCTGGCTCCGTCCTTCGGCGTGGCCTTCGCGAAGGCCGAAGCAGCCGCGTTCGGCGAGCTGCCGACCGAGGGCACCGTGTTCGTCTCCGTGGCGAACCGCGACAAGCGCACTCTGATCTTCCCGATCCAGCGCCTGTACACGATGGGCTTCAACGTGGTCGCGACCGCGGGTACGGCGCAGATGCTGCGCCGCAACGGCATCGAGTGCGAGACCGTGCTGAAGGCCTCCGAGGTCCGCGAGGGCGCTGACGGCAAGAGCATCGTCGAGCGCATCACCGACGGCGAGATCGACCTGATCCTCAACACCCCGGCAGGTTCCGCGGGCGCCCGCCACGACGGCTACGACATCCGCGCGGCTGCCGTCGCCGCGGGTGTGCCGATCATGACGACGGTGCAGGGCGTGACCGCTGCGGTGCAGGGCATTGAAGCGCTGCGCGGCAATGAGATCACCGTGACTAGCCTGCAAGAGCTCGACCACGCGGGAGAGCAGTAGTGGCGGACCAGCTTGGTTTCGGCGAGCGCCTCGTCGCCGCTGGCCGCGAGCACGGCAGGCTCTGCGTGGGCATTGATCCGCACGACAAGCTGCTCGCGCAGTGGGGCCTGCCCGCGACTGCCGACGGCGTTCGCACTTTCGCGCTGACCTGCGTGGAGGCGTTCGCTGGGGCGGTGGCGCTGGTCAAGCCCCAGGTGGCGTTCTTCGAGCGTTTCGGCTCGCAGGGCTTCGCCGTGCTGGAGGAGACGCTGGCGGCGCTGCGCGAGAACGGCACGCTGTGCCTGGCCGACGCCAAGCGCGGCGACATCGGCTCCACCATGGCCGGCTACGCGGCCGCGTGGCTCTCACCTGGCTCCCCGCTGGAGGCGGACGCGGTCACGCTGACCCCGTACCTGGGTGTCGGCTCGCTTGCGCCCGCGGTGGAGGTTGCGGAAGCGAACGGTAAGGGCGTGTTCGTCATGTCGGCGAACTCCAACCCGGAAGCGGAGGCGTTCCAGTCCGCGCGTCTTGCGGGCGTGCGTGCCGACGGCACCGAGGAGCTCAACCCCACCGTCGCCCAGTTCATGGTGGACGAGTGCGCGGCGCTGAACCGCGACCGTGCGGTGGGCAATGTCGGTGTGGTGGTTGGGGCGACCGTTGATACGCCCCCGGCCCTCGACGCGCTCAACGCGGCGGTGCTCATGCCGGGCGTGGGTGCGCAGGGCGCGACGTTCGCAGATGCGGACCGTCTGGGCGGTCAGCGCACGGAGCTCGTGTTCCCGAGTGTGTCGCGTTCCGTGCTGGCGCATGGCCCGGACGCAGCTGAGCTGCGGAAACACGCGCGGGACCTCGCCAGCCAGCGTGGTTAGCCCGGCCCTATTTAAGGCCGGGCAAAAACCCTGGTAGTTTATTCCCGTCGACCCGTTGACGTGGCGAAACGCCAGGCGCGTTGGCGCGGCAGCACTTTCGCAGTGCTACACTTGGCCGGAGCTGGGAACTTGCAACGGTGCAATTCGCCGTCGCGAGACCCCGGGGACGGTCGAGCACAGACTTTGTTAGGACCGAACCGTACTACTACTTTTTTGGAGGAATCCGTGGCACTTCCACAGTTGACCGATGAGCAGCGCAAGGCAGCACTCGAGAAGGCGGCAGAGGCCCGCAAGCAGCGCGCTGAGCTCAAGGCTTCGCTGAAGCGCGGCGAGACCACGCTGAAGGATGTCCTGGATAAGGCCGACACCGACGAGATCGTCGGCAAGACCAAGGTTTCCGCACTGCTCGAGGCTATGCCCAAGGTGGGCAAGGTGAAGGCCCGCGAGATCATGGAGGAGCTGGAGATCGCTCAGACCCGCCGTCTGCGCGGCCTCGGCGACCGTCAGCGCCGCGCTCTGCTGGAGCGCTTCGGCTTCAGCGAGGACTAAACGGTGGCACAGGACACGTCCCGTGGAAGGCTGGTTGTACTAGCTGGGCCTTCGGCGGTTGGGAAATCAACGGTGGTGCAGCGCCTGCGCAGCGACGTGCCTGACCTGTACTTCTCCGTGTCCATGACCACTCGGGCCCCGCGCCCCGGCGAGGTAGACGGACGGGACTACTTCTTCGTCTCCCCGGATGCGTTCCAGGAGCGTATTGACGCGGGCGAAATGCTCGAGTGGGCCGACATCCACGGCGGCCTCCAGCGCTCGGGAACTCCCGCTGGGCCGATCAACGAGGCGCTCGCCGCTGGGCGCCCTGTGCTGGTCGAGGTGGATTTGGTCGGCGCGCGCAACATTAAGCGCCTCATGCCGGAGGCGGCCACGGTCTTTCTCGCGCCCCCGTCGTGGGAGGTGCTGGTGGAGCGCCTGACTGGGCGAGGTACCGAGACCGAAGAAGTGATCCAGCGCAGGCTGCAGACGGCCCGGGAGGAGCTGGGTGCGCAGGAAGAGTTCGACAGCGTCGTGGTGAACGACGATGTGAACCGTGCCGTGGCGGCGATCGCGGAGATTTTGACCGTGGTTGCGCAGGACAACGACAACGAGCGTTACAACTAGTTAGCGAGTAGGAATAAGTGAGCAACGTTACCGACGATCTGTCGCAGACCACCGCGGATGCGGCCGAGGCAGCGCAGGAGCGCGTCTACGACGAGCCGGAGGGCATTACCGCGCCCCCGATCGACGAGCTGCTGACCAAGGTCTCGTCGAAGTACGCCCTGGTCATCTTCGCGGCCAAGCGTGCTCGCCAGATCAACAGCTTCTACCAGAACAACGATGAGGGTGTCTTCGAGTTCATCGGACCGCTGGTGAACCCGGAGCCGGGCGAGAAGCCCCTTTCCATCGCGCTGCGTGAGATCCAGGCGGGTCTCTTGGAGCACGAGGAAGGCCACTAGGCTTTTCGCACCCACCGCGCACCTGCCGCTTTCCAGCGGGGTGCGCGGTTTTTGCGTTGTTAGACTTGGGCGCTATGACTGAGATCCACAACGTCGTTGTCGGTGTGGCGGGCGGCATCGCCGCTTACAAGGCCTGCCACCTGGTGCGGGAGTTCACGGAAGCCGGGTGCAGCGTGCGGGTGGTGCCGACCCCGAACGCTCTGGAATTCGTTGGTGCGGCCACCTTTGAAGCGCTCTCGGGCCACCCGGTGGATACGGGGGTGTTCACACGTGTGGACGAGGTACAGCACGTGCGGGTGGGCCAGGAGGCGGACCTTGTGGTGATTGCGCCAGCGACAGCGGATGTCATCGCCCGCATCGCGGCCGGTCGCGCCGACGATCTCTTGACCGCCACCGTGCTCGTGGCCACCTGCCCCGTGGTGCTGGCACCGGCGATGCACACAGAAATGTGGAACAATCCGGCGACGCAGGCGAACGTCGCAACGCTGCGCTCGCGGGGCGTGACCGTCTTGGAGCCGGCGCACGGGCGCTTGACGGGAAAGGACACCGGGCCGGGCCGGATGCTGGAGGCGGGCCAGATCGCGGAGCTGACGCGCACAGTGGCTGCGACTGGCAGCATGGGGCGTGGACTGGAGGGCAAGCGTGTGCTGATTAGCGCCGGAGGGACGCAGGAGAATATTGACCCGGTGCGCTACATCGGCAACCGTTCTTCCGGTCGCCAGGGCTACGCGCTGGCCGAGGTGGCGGCGCAGCGGGGGGCGCAGGTGACCATTGTTGCGGGCGCGGTCGACGAGCTGCCTACGCCCGCGGGGGCCGAGATTGTGCGGGTGCGCTCAGCGCGTGAGATGCAGGCTGCTGTGAACGAGCGGGCCAGGGACGCGGACGTGATCATCATGGCCGCGGCGGTCGCCGACTACCGCCCGGAGCGCGAAGCCGATTCGAAGCTGAAGAAGGGCATTGCCGACGACGACCTCTCGACACTGCAGTTGGTGGAGAACCCGGACATTCTGAAGGGGATCGTCGAAAAGCGGAAAGCGGGGGAGACGCAGGCGGTGATTGTCGGATTTGCAGCAGAGACCGATAACCCGTTGGAGTATGGGCGGGCGAAGTTGGAGCGCAAGGGCGCCGACCTGTTAATGGTGAATTCGGTGGCTGGGGGCAAGGTATTCGGTGAGACGCGGAACCAGGGTTGGATTCTCGGCGCGGACGGCTCCACCTTCGAGGTGGAGGACGGCTCCAAGCAGGTCGTTGCCGCCCGGATCCTCGACGCTGTGGAGGCGTTCGCGGGTTGGTAGCGGCATCCTCGTTGCTACTTTCAGACAGCTTGGTCTATTGTGGGGGCATTCAATCGCCGAAACTCTGACAATGGGAGGCAGCTTTGTCCGTAACGCCCGTCGCCGACACCTCGTCCGGCTCGTTCTACCGGCTCTTCACCAGCGAGTCCGTGACCGAGGGCCACCCCGATAAGATCTGCGACGCGATCTCCGACTCGATCCTCGACGACATGCTCGCCCAGGACCCGGCATCGCGCGTCGCGGTGGAGACGCTGGTGACCACCGGCCAGGTGCACGTGGTGGGTGAGGTGCGCACTGAGGCGTACTCGAGCATCGCCAAGATCGTGCGCGACAAGCTCGTCGAGATCGGGTTCACGTCTTCCGAGGTGGGCTTCGACGGCACCACCTGCGGCGTGAACGTGGCTATCGGCGACCAGTCGGAGGAAATCTCCCAGGGTGTGAGCACCTCGCAGGAGGCGCGCGAGAACACGCTGGTAGAGGACGTTGAGCAGTCCGGTGCCGGCGACCAGGGCTTGATGTTCGGTTACGCCACGAATGAGACGCCGGAGTTCATGCCGCTGCCCATTTCCACGGCGCACCGCTTGTCGCGCCGCCTTGCGCAGGTGCGCCACGAGGGCATCGTCGAAGGCCTGCGCCCGGACGGTAAGACCCAGGTCACCTTTGCGTACGACGGCGAGACCCCGGTGCACCTTGACACCGTGGTGATTTCGACCCAGCACGACCCGGACTTCACCGGCGCGCCGCTGGAGAATGCACTGCGCACCGAGGTGCTGGAGTACGTGATCCGCGATGCTGGCCTGGAGCGCTTCTACAACGAGGACACGAAGCTGCTGGTGAACCCGTCCGGCTCCTTCGTGGTCGGCGGGCCGATGGGCGACGCCGGGCTGACGGGCCGCAAGATCATCGTGGACACTTACGGCGGCATGGCTCGCCACGGCGGCGGCGCGTTCTCCGGTAAGGACCCGTCGAAGGTGGACCGCTCCGCGGCGTACGCGATGCGCTGGGTGGCAAAAAACATTGTGGCTGCCGGCCTGGCGGAACGCGTGGAGGTGCAGGTGGCGTACGCCATCGGCCGTGCGAACCCGGTCGGCCTGTACGTGGAGACCTTCGGCACCGCAGCCGAGGGACAGACGAACGAGTCCATCCAGCAGGCCGTGGAGAAGGTCTTCGACCTGCGCCCGGACGCAATCATCCGCGAACTGGACCTGCGCCGCCCGATCTATGCGAAGACGGCTGCGTACGGCCACTTCGGGCGCACGGACGTTGAGTTCCCGTGGGAGCAGCTCAACAAGGTCGACGACCTGAAGGCGGCGGCGGGAGTTTAAGTCTCCTCCCGGGGCGGCGCCTCCTGCGCCGGCTCCTCGTGCGCCGGCTCCTGCGATTTCCACTGGGCTTTCTGCTGCTCCGATTTGCGGTGGTTGCGCAGCGCGATGATACCGACGGCGATGCCCATCACAACAGGCAGCCAGATCTCGGCGTACTCGGCCAGCCACTGCACCCAGGCGGGCATCTCGGGCAGGTCGATGTCGGGGAACGACCAGTTCGGCAACGGTAACTCGACCTGGGGAAGCTCGGGGACAGGCAGCTCCACCTGCGGCGGGTGGATCTCCGGCAGCTCCCAATCTGGGAGTAGCCCAGCAATCCACGCAATGACCCTCGCGAAGACAGGGGCGAGCAGCAGCGCCAGCAGCGCGAACCCGCCTTTGCTCAGCCCCTCGGCCATCGGGATCGCTGTGCGTCGGAACGTGCTGGATTGCATCATTTCGTGGCGTCGCTCGCCGCGCGAGCCGGCCGGTGGCTCGAATTCGACAATCGTCGGCCCCTCGCGGAACTCAATCTGTAACAGCTCCTTGAACGGGCTCATGGTGATCTTCAAGTGCGGTTTCGCGCGGTCGGTGCCGAGTCCCGTCATGACGGTGAGCTCGGGCTTACCCTGACCGAACAGCGGGACACGGGCGCTTTCGAGGGATTCGTACCGGTGCTGCATCTCGCCGTCGACGCTAATCTCCAGCCGGCGCGGCGGGTTCTTTATCCAAGTGCGCGCCCGCGCCCAAATGGGAGCATCGGCGGGCAGCCACACGCCGTTCTCGGTGGTGTCGCCTGGCCAATCGTCGTAAAGCTCGCGAAACTCCGCGTCGAAGCCTTGCCGGACTTCGATCAGGCCGTACGTGGGGTGGTCGAGCTGCCAGACTTCCATGCGCTAGCTCCTGCGCAGGTGCGTGCCGACGAAGGACCCCAACCACGCTGCCAGCACGCAACCGAGTGCGTAAATGAGCGTGCCGTCATTGAAGTAGAGCGCTTTGGCGATCCAGAAGCCGACGCCGGCGAGGATGGGCAACGACCAAGTGGCGCGGTAGAAGATGCCGTCGACAAGCCCGGTGAGTGCGGCGACGCCGAAGATGAAGACGATGATGGGGACCACCGCTGAATCGCCGCCGCCGAAGGCGGGGATGAGGAGCCACGGCCCCGCAATGTAGGCCGCGAGCATGACATACGGGGTGGCCTTGCGCCACCCTGTGCGTTCAAGCTGCTCCTGCGCGTCGTGCTCCGTGCGCTTCGCGGACTGCGTTTCAGTCATGGCGCCAACCTAGCAGTTAGCGGCGGGTGTAGACGGTGCCCGCGGCGGGGTTGGAGATGAGGCGGTCCATGCTGACCGGGCGTAGCCCCTTCTCACGGAGGCCGTCGATGACGCACGGCACCGCGTCGACGGTGGGGCGGTGAATGTCGTGCATGAGAATCACCGAGCCGGGCTTGGCACCCTCAACCGCGAGCTTGCAAGTCTTGGCCGTGTCGCGGTGCTTCCAGTCGGAGGTGTCCACGTCCCACAGCGCGACGGCGAGGCCGCGGTCGCCGGAAGCAGCAACCACCCGGTTGTCGTACATACCGTAGGGCGGGCGCATCCAGCGCGGGGTGACGCCGGTGGTTTCGGCGATCGCCGCGTTCGTATCGTCGAGCTGCTTGCCGATTGCGCCGTCGGAAAGCTTAGGCAAGCGCGGGTGATTATAGGTGTGGTTGGCAATGGTGTGGCCCTCGTCGCGCATGCGCTGCATGATCTTGGGGTTGGCCTTCGCATTGCTGCCGACGACAAAGAACGTGGCCTTGGCGTCCTTTTCCTTGAGCATGTCCAAGAGGCGGTCGGTGTCGCCGACGGGGCCGTCGTCGAACGTGATGGCCACGCAGTTGTCACACGTGTCCGGGGTGGGCTCCGGGTGGCCCTGGGGAGCTTCAGGCGCTGGCGGCGGAGCGGGCTGCGGGGCTGGATCCGCTGGACGCAGCTCGCGGGGGATCGCACCGCGTACCTGGGGAGGCAGGAGGTTGAAGCCCTGCCACCAGGCGTTGTGGGCGGCGTCGGAACTCGTGCTGGAGAATTGCTCCACCCGGGTGAGCCCCGCGGCCGGCGACGGCTGCACCACCGGGGCGATAAGGGCGAGGGAGCACAGTGCGGCGGCTGCGGCTTTGGCGACACGGTTCATTACCGGACGGACTCCGTTCCAGCGTTGGGGGGAAATGGTGTAACGCAAGCAGTATGCTCCTCGCGGCCCACGTATGCCAGCTTCGGCGCGCGGGTGCCTGGTGCGCGCGGTGTTTGCTACGCCGAGGCCGTGGGGTGTGTCGCTTACGCCTTCCTCCGTGAGGCGGATCACTGTCGGCTTTGGGTTGAGGTTGTTCCGCGCGGCGGAAAACCCTGAACCTGGACATGAGAGACTTCCGTGCGGCGGACAACCCTGAACCAGAGCGTGAGAGACTCCCGCGCGGCGGACAACTATCGACTTTGGGTTGAGGGTGTTCCGCGCGGCGGACAACCCTGAACCTGGGCGTGAGGGTACTCCGCACGGCGGACAACTATCGACTTTGGGTTGAGGGTGTTCCGCGCGGCGGACAACCCTGAACCAGAGCGTGAGAGACTTCCGCGCGGCGGACAACTATCGACCTCGTGTTGAGGTTGTTCTGCGCGGCGGACAATCCTGAACCTGGACATGAGAGACTTCCGCGCGGCGGACAACTGTCGACCTCGGGTTGAGAAACTTCCGCGCGGCGGAGGGAACGTGGCCCCGCGACCGGTGGGGCACCGCACTGGCTTATGGCGCAGCCACCAGCAATCTCGCGCCCGCATCCCCGCGCCCACCGCACCACCGCACGCCCGCGCCCGCCGTGCTAGTGCGCGGCTACGTGCCCTTGACGTTGAGGACCTGGCGCAGCCGGTGCTTGACGGAGATCAGGTCGGCGCTATCGGCGATGACCTGGTCAATCTCCTTGTAGGCGTCCGGAATCTCGTCGACCCAGGCGTCGCCCGGGCGGTAGACGATGCCGGCCATGCGCGCATCCAAATCCTCCGCAGTGAAGCGTTTGCGCGCCTCGGTGCGGGAGAAGCGTCGGCCAGCACCGTGCGGCGCGGAACGCAGCGCGGGGGCGTACGCCTTGCCCTCGACGACGTAGGAGGCGGTGCCCATGGAGCCCGGGATGAGGGCGAGCTGGCCCTTCTCTGCGCGCACCGCGCCCTTGCGGGTCAGCCACACATCCTTGCCGTAGTGCTTTTCCTGCACGGTGTAGTTGTGGTGGCAGTTCACCCGTTCCACAATCTCCACTTCCGCATCCAGGAAGGTTGCGAGGCAAGCGGTGAAGCGGTCCAGCATCTCCTCGCGGTTGAGGTAGGCGAAGCGCTGCGCCCAGGCGAGCTCGCGGATGTAGCAGTCGAACTCCGCGGTGCCCTCGACGAGGTAGGCCAGGTCCGGGTCCGGCACCGCGATCCAGTTGCGCACCATGTACTCCTGCGCTGCGTTGATGTGCTTCTGCGCAATCCGGTTGCCCACGCCGCGCGAGCCGGAGTGGAGGAACATCCACACCCGCTCCTCTTCGTCGAGGCAGAGCTCGATGAAGTGGTTGCCGCCGCCCAAGGTGCCCAGCTGCTGGCGCCAGTTCTTGGAGTGGGAGAGGTCCACGGACGTTTCGTCGGCAAGCGCTGCAAGCTCCCGGCAGCGGTCCTCTGCGGAACCTTCGATGTGCCAGTCGTTGTAGTTGCCGGGGGAGAGCGGGATGGCGGCCTCGATGGCGTCTCGCAGCTGCGCCAGGTCCTTGCCCTCGAGATCGGCGGCGGTGAACTGGGTGCGTGCGCCGATCATGCCGCAGCCGATGTCGACGCCGACGGCGGCGGGGATGACGGCGCCCAGGGTGCCGAAGACGGTGCCGACGGAGGAGCCCATGCCGAAGTGCGCATCCGGCATGAGGGCCACGTGCGGGTGCACGAACGGCATTGAGGCGGTGGCCTTGGCCTGTTCGAGGGTGTTGTCGTCCACCTCGGAGGCGAAGTTGATCACCTTCGGGGTGTGGTCGGCGATGGCGATGAGTGCGGCGCGGGTGCGCGCGGCGGCCTTCTTCTGGGCCTTGCCGCTGCGCCGGTCGGGGTGCATGGGAGTCTCCTTTGTGTCTGGTTGTTGCGGCGGAGACATAAGAAAACGCCTCCACCTTCTGGGGTGTGAGGCGTCCGAAGTGTGTGCCGGCTTATGGGTTGCCGGCGAGCGGGCACCCGGACGCGCGCATGCAAAATTGCTGCAGCTGCTTGTGCTGCAGATTCACGTTGCATAGGCGCATGGGGGTGTCCTTTCGAAGCTCAAACCAACTTCTAGCAGCCTCGCACGGGCTGCGTCAAGGCTTCGCCGGGATCTGGCGCGGCTTTGCCGGGAACTGGCACGGCGGCGGGCGCTACACTGCCAAACCATGTCCACCGCCCAGGCTGCCGAGCTCCCCATCGTCAGGGTGCTGCCGCTTTTGGGTCCGCCACACCTGGACCGGGTCTTCGACTACCTGGTCACGGAGGAGGAATCGGACGCTGCGCAGCCGGGGGTGCGGGTGCGCATCCGCTTCGCGGGCCGGCTCGTGGACGCGATTGTGCTGGAGCGCGCCACGACAAGCTCTCACCAGGGCAAACTCCGCTTCATCGAGCGCGTGATCTCCGCCGAGGTGGTCGCCCCGGAGCGGCTTCGCCTGCTTATCGACGCACTTGCTAACCGCTACGCCGGCACCCGGCCGGATCTCTACCGTGCGGCCATCCCGGCGCGCCACGCCAAGGCGGAGGAAACGGACACCACCACGAGCTGGGACGAGCTCGGCGAGGCGCAGGAGCCGGATCTGTCCGCGTGGAGCGCGTACGAGTACGGCGAATCATTCGTCGACGCGGTGCTGCGGGGCAAGCTGGCGCGCGCGGCGTGGCAGGTCGCGCCTGGGGACGACTGGGCGGAGGCGATCGCGGCGCTGGCGGTGAAGGTGGCGCTGGGCGGCGGGGGCGCGCTGATCGTGGTGCCGGATCAGCGCGATGTGGATCGCTGCGAACAAGCGCTGCGCACGCATGCGGCTGCGAAGCAGGTGACCACGCTGACGGCGTCGCAGGGCCCGCAGGCGCGCTATTCCCGCTACCTGTCGGTGCTGCACGGGCAGGGCCGGGTGGTGGTGGGGACCCGCTCGGCGGCGTTCGCGCCGGTGGTGGATCTCAAGCTCATCGTGGTGATGCACGACGGCGACGACAGCCTGGTTGATCCCCGCGCGCCGTATTTCCACGCGCGCGAAGTGGCGACGACGCGCAGCGCTATCGAACGGGCGTCGCTGATCATCGGCGGGGTGAGCCGCACCGCGGAGGCGCAGCTGTTGGTGGAAACCGGCTGGATGCACGCGCTCGTGGCACCGCGCTCAACGCTGCGTACCCGCGCGCCGCTCATCCGCGCCGCGGGTGATTCCGATTTCGAGCTGGAGCGCGACCCGCGGGCGCGCCAGGCGCGTTTGCCGTCCGTGGCGTTCCAAGCAGCGAGTGCAGCACTGGAGTACGGTGCGCCCGTGCTGTTCCAGGTGCCGCGGGCGGGCTACATCCAGGCTCTGGCGTGCGGAGTGTGCCGCGAGCCGTCCCGGTGCCGCTGGTGCAACGGTCCGTTGGGGCTGCCGTCGGGAAGCGAAGCCGCGGCCCCGACCTGCCGCTGGTGCGGGCGGATGGACGCGCAACACGTGTGCCCCGCGTGCGGTTCGCGGGCGGTGCGCGCGGTGGTGCTGGGCACGGAGCGCACCGCCGAGGAGCTCGGGCGCGCTTTTCCCAAGCAGCGCGTGCTCACGTCGTGGGGGGAGAAGGTGCGCGACACGGTGCCGAATGCGCCCGCGCTGGTGGTGGCGACGCCGAACGCGGAGCCGCGTGTCGACGGCGGCTCTTACGGTGCCGCGATTCTCCTGGACACCTGGGCGCTCGTGCAGCGCCCGGATCTGCGTGCCGTGGAAGACGCGTTTACCAAGTGGCTGGGGGCGGCCGCGCTCGTGGCCCCGCAGCACGCCGGCGGGGAAGTTGTTGTCGTTGCGGACCCGGCGCTGCCTGTGGTGCAGCACCTGATCCGGTGGGACGCGCCCGGGTTCGCCGCACGCGAGCTTGCGCAGCGCAGGGATGCGGGTTTCCCGCCGGCGGTGCACATGGCGCTTGTCGACGCTCCGAGCGCGGCCCTCGACGACTTCTTCACCCACGTGGACCTTCCGGAGAGCGCGGAGTTGCTCGGGCCGGTCGACCTGCCGCCCGGAGTCCACCTGCCGGGAGAGTGGGACGTGGCCAAGCTCGGGCCGGCGCAACGCATGCTAGTTCGGGCCCCGCTCGCCGGGCGCGACCAACTCGGCAAGGCGCTGCGGGCGGGCAACGTGAGCCGTGCCGCGCGCAAGCAGGATTCGCCGCTGCGCATCCAGGTCAACCCGGTGGACGTGGGCTAAGCCCCACTAGGCTTGGGTGCTATGACTGTGCGTCCCCTGCGTCTTTTCGGCGACCCGGTGCTCACTACCGTCGCCGCGCCCGTGACCGAGTTCGACGACGGCCTGCGCCGCCTCGTCGCCGACATGCTCGAGACCATGGATGCCGCAGGAGGTGTGGGGTTGGCGGCCAACCAGATCGGTATTGCGCGGCGCGTGTTCGTCTTCGATTGCCAGGGCATGCGCGGCGCCATCATCAACCCCGTGTGGGCGCCACTCGGCGGAAGCGAGCAGGTCGGGCCGGAAGGCTGCCTGTCCATCCCGGGCATCCGCGCCGACGTGGCGCGGCACAACACCTTGGTCGCCTCCGGGGCGGACGCGTTCGGGCGCCCGCTGGCGATCCGCGCGACGGGGCTTCTGGCCCGCTGCATCCAGCACGAGTCGGACCACCTCGACGGGGTACTGTTCCTGTCACGTATGGAGCCAGCGGCAAAGAAGCAAGCCATGGCGCAGATCCGCGCCGCCGACTGGTTCACCGCCTAAGAGGAGGAGACCGCCATGCGCCTAGTGTTCGCGGGCACCCCGGAACCCGCCGTCGAGTCGCTCAAGCAGCTCATTGAGTCGCGCCACGAGGTCGTCGCCGTGCTCACGCGCCCCGACGCCCGCAAGGGACGCGGACGCACGCTGCATCCGTCGCCAGTCAAGGCGCTCGCCGAGCAGCACGGCATCGAGGTGCTCACCCCGGAGACCTTGAAGGACAACGCCGAGATCCGCGAGCGTCTGCGCGAGCTTGCACCGGATTGCATCCCGGTGGTGGCCTACGGCAACCTCATCCCCGCCGACATGCTGGATATCCCCACCCACGGCTGGGTGAACCTGCACTTTTCCCTGCTGCCCGAGTGGCGCGGTGCGGCGCCTGTGCAGCGCGCCATCCTCAACGGCGACACCGAGACCGGCGCCACCGTCTTCCGCATCGACGAGGGGCTGGACACCGGCGACATCCTGCATGTGCTGGTTGAGCCGGTGGTTTCCGACGACACCTCCGACGAGCTGCTCGCCCGCCTCGCGTTCGCTGGCGCCGTCACGCTCGTCGAGGCGATGGACGGGCTCGAAGCGGGCACCATCGAGCCTCAGCCGCAGCGCGAGGAAGGCACGTACGCTCCCAAAATAACCGTCGATGAGGCCCGCATCGACTGGACCCAGCCGGCAGAGATCGTCGACCGCGCCATCCGCGCCTACACCACCGCGCCGGGCGCCTGGACCACGCTGAACGGCGACCGCGTCAAGGTGGACCGCGTGACTCCGACCGAAACGAGCGAACTCGCGCCGGGCGAGGTTGCGGCGACGAAGAAAGAGGTCCGGGTGGGCACCGGGACGAACGACGTGGTGCTCAGCCGCATCCAGCCGCCGGGCAAGAAGATGATGGCTGCCGCCGATTGGGCGCGTGGCACGGACACTGAGGGGATGAGGTTCGAATGAGCGGCGGATTCAGGTCCCGGTCAGCCGGGCGGCGGGAGCAGCCGAAGAAGGAATCGGCGGGACAGGGCAAGCCGCGCCAGGACCGGGCCGCAGGTCAGGATCGGGCGACAGGCCGAGACCGCTACAGCGTGAAGGGCCGCCCGGCATCGATCGGGGACGCGCCGCGCGAGGCCGCGTTCGAGGTCATCCTCCGCGTCGCGCGCGACGGGGCGTTCGCCAACCTCACGCTGCCGGGACTGCTCAAGGAGCGCAAGATCAAGGGCCGCGACGCGGCGTTCGCCACCGAGCTCACGTACGGCACGCTGCGCACCCTCGGTGTGCTCGACGCCGTGATCGCGGAGAATTCTTCCCGCGAGCTGGAGCGCATTGCCCCCGAGGTGCTCGCCGCGCTGCGCCTGGGCACCTACCAGCTCCTGTACACCCGCGTCGACGACCACGCTGCTGTGGACACCTCGGTGCGCCTGGTGGAGGCGGCGAACCAGGGCCAGGCGAAGGGCTTCGCAAACGGGGTGCTGCGCTCCATCGCACGCACCCCGGCGGAAACGTGGCTGGAGCGCGTCGCGCCCGCAGGTGAGCTGGAGCGCCTCGCGTTCTCCCACGCGCACCCCGCGTGGATTGCGCGCAGCTTCGCGACGGCACTGGGAGAGCACGCAGAGGCGGAACTCGACGCCGCACTCGCCGCTGACTCGGAGCGCCCCATTGTGCACCTCGTGGCGCGCCCGGGCGAGATTAGCGCCGAGGAGCTCGCGCTGACCACCGGCGGCGAGGAGGGCAAGTACTCTCCGTACGCGGTCTACCTGGCAGAGGGTGATCCGGGCCAGCTGCAGGAGGTCCGCGAGGGCCTCGCCGGCGTGCAGGACGAGGGTTCCCAGCTCATCGCCCGCGCCGCCGCCGAAGTGCCGGTCGAGGACGACCGCGGCCGCTGGCTGGACCTTTGTGCGGGCCCCGGCGGCAAAGCTGCGCTCATGGGCTCGCTCGCCGCAATCGACGGCGCGCACGTCGACGCAATCGAGATCGCCCCGCACCGCGCCGAGCTCATCCGCAAGGCGGTGGGCGATCTGCCGGTCACCGTCCACGTCGCCGACGGCCGCGACCCCGGGCTCGAACCGGGCTACGACCGTGTCCTCGTCGACGCGCCGTGCTCGGGGCTGGGTGCGTTACGACGCCGCCCCGAGGCCCGCTGGGTCAAGAGCGAGGCCGATATTGCAGAGCTGAACCCGCTGCAGTCCGAGCTGCTCGCCTCCGCGGTGCGTCTCGTCAAGCCGGGCGGTGTGATCGTCTACTCCACGTGCTCTCCGGATGTGCGGGAGACGAGGGCGATCGTCGATAAGCAACTTGCCCTGGGCGGGGTCGAGGAGCTGGACGCGCGCGCCTACGTCGGGGACATGGGCGACGTCGGCGATGACCTGAGCGTGCAGATGTGGCCGCACCGGCACGGTACGGATGCGATGTTCCTCGCGGTACTCCGCAAGACGGTTGAGAGCTAGGGTTGAGACCATGATCTACATCGCCCCCTCCATCCTTGCGGCGGATTACGCCGCGCTCGGCGACGACGTGCGCAAGGTGCCCAACGCCGACCTCATCCACGTGGACATCATGGACGGCCACTTCGTGCCCAACCTGTCCTTCGGCCCGGACGTGACCAAGGCCGTGAACGGGGTGACGGACCAGTTCCTGGACATGCACCTGATGATCGAGGAGCCGGAGCGCTGGTTCGAGACGTACGTCAACGCGGGCGGCGACCGCCTGGTGTTCCACGTCGAGGCGGTGGAGGACCACGTTGCGGCCGCGAAGCAGTGCCGCGACCTGGGCGTGCAGTCGGGTTTCGCCATCAAGCCGAAGACCCCCATCGAGCCGTATCTGGATGACTTGGAGCACTTCGACCAGGTGATGGTCATGAGCGTGGAGCCGGGCTTCGGCGGCCAGAAGTTCATGCCCGAGGTGCTGGGCAAGGTAATGGCGCTGCGCGACCGGATCCGCGAGGAGGGGCTGGACACCATCATCGGCATCGACGGCGGCATCGCGAACTCCACGATTGCGCAGGCAGCTGAGGCGGGCGTGGACGCGTTCGTCGCGGGCTCGGCCGTATTCGGCGCTGATGACCCGGCCGCGGCCGTGGAACGCCTTCGCGAGCTGGCGAAGGAGGCGGCGGGCGATTAGCGCACCTTTGGACGCCGCAGTGCTCGCCACTGCGGCCAGCGCCGCGATCCTGGCGGGGGAGTCCGTGCGCGGGCGCACCTCCCCGAACCCGCCGGTGGGCTGCGCGCTTGTCGACGCTTCCGGGGAGCTCATCGCCACCGGCGCCACCGAACCCGCCGGCGGCGCGCACGCCGAGGCAGTGGCGCTGCGGGAAGCGGGGGAGCGCGCCCGGGGCGCGACCGCGGTGGTGACACTCGAGCCCTGCAACCACACCGGCCGCACTGGCCCGTGCTCGCACGCGTTGGTGGAGGCCGGGGTGGGCGAGGTGGTGTACCTCACCGCTGACCCGAACCCGCTGGCCGCCGGTGGCGCGGATTTCCTGCGCGAACACGGGGTGGCGGTGCAGCACATGCCGATCCGCGTCGGCGCGTTGCAGCCTTGGCTGCACGCTGTGCGCCGCGGCAGGCCGTGCGTGACCTGGAAGTTCGCAGCTACGCTCGACGGTTTCACCGCCGCGGCCGACGGCACCAGCCAGTGGATAACCGGCGCCGAGTCGCGCGAGCTGGTGCACGAGGACCGCGCGACTCGCGACGCAATCATCGTCGGCACGGGCACGGCGCTTGCCGACGATCCTTCCCTGACCGCCCGGCACCCCGACGGCAGCCTCTACGCGCACCAGCCGCGGCGGGTAGTCGTCGGCTCGCGGGCAGTGCCGACGGGAACGAATCTGGATCGCCTGGGCTACGAGCAGTACGCGACGCCGGAGGAGGCGCTCGCGGCACTGTGGGAATCGGGTGCCCGAGACGTGCTGCTGGAAGGCGGCGCGGGCCTGGCGCAGAGCTTCCTGAGTGCCGGGCTGGTGGACATGGTGCAGGCGTACCTCGCCCCGGCGCTGCTCGGCGCAGGCCGCGGCGTGCTCGGCGGGCCGGTCGCCGCCACACTGGCCGAGGCGCACCGCTTCACGAGGACGCTGGTGCGTCCGGTGGGCGACGACGTATTGATTGAGCTGGAGAGGAGCGACTAACCGGTGTTTACGGGGCTTGTCGAGGAAGTTGGAAGCGTCGAAAAGCTCGAGTCCCTGGGGGACGCCGTGCGGATCGCGGTGCGCGCCCCGCTGGTGACCTCGGACGCCAAGCCCGGGGACTCCATCGCCGTCGACGGCGTGTGCCTCACCGTGGTCGAGGCGGCCGAAGGGGTGTTCACCGCAGACGTGATGCGCGAGACGCTGAACCGCTCGCGGGTGGGCAGCTACGGGGCGGGCACGCGGGTGAACCTGGAGCGGGCACTTGCCGCCGGGGCGCGGCTCGGCGGGCACATCGTGCAGGGGCACGTGGACGGGCGCGCGGAGCTCATCTCCCGTACCGCGTCGGAGCACTGGGAGGTGTTCCGCTTCAGCTTGCCCCCGGCGCTGGCGCGGTACGTGGTGGAGAAAGGCTCCATCGCAATCAACGGCACATCCTTGACCGTCTCGGCGGTCGGGGAGGACTGGTTCGAGGTGTCACTCATCCCCACCACGCTGCGCGAGACCACACACGGCGAGCTCGCAGTCGGGGAGACGGTGAACCTCGAGGTGGACATTGTGGCCAAGTACGTCGAAAAAATGGTGGGGGCTAGAGTAAACCCCCATGAGTGAGAACGCCCGCCTGGACTCTGTGGAGGACGCCATCGCAGCTATCGCCCGCGGCGAAGCGGTTGTGGTGGTGGACGACGAAGGCCGGGAAAACGAGGGCGACCTCATCTTCGCAGCCGAACTGGCGACGCCCGAGCTGGTGGCGTTCATGGTGCGCTACACCTCCGGCTACATCTGTGTGTCCATGGCAGATGAGCGCGCGACTGCGCTCGACCTGCCGCCGATGACCGCCCAGAACCAGGATGCGCGCGGCACCGCGTACGCAGTCACCGTGGACGCCGCCACCGGCACCACCGGCATCTCTGCGCGCTCGCGAGCGGAAACAATGCTGCGTCTGGCAGACCCCGCGTCCACGCCGGAAGATTTCACCCGCCCCGGCCACGTCGTGCCGCTGCGCGCCAGGGACGGCGGTGTGTTGGCCCGCGACGGGCACACCGAAGCGGCGGTGGATCTGGCTCGCCTCGCCGGTCTGGCGCCCGTCGGCGCGCTCTGCGAAATCGTGTCCGAGGACGACCCGACCGATATGGCGCGCTTCGACGAGCTGCGCCGCTTCGCCGACGAGCACGGCTTGCGCATGATCTCGATTGAGCAGCTCATCGCGCACATTCGGCGCGTGGAGCGCGCGGTGGAGCGCGTCACTGAAACTCGCTTGCCGACGGAGTTCGGGGAATTCACCGCCTACGGTTACCGCAACGCACTGGACGGCTCCGAGCACATTGCCCTGGTTGTTGGCGATGTCGCCGGCGGCGAGGACGTGCTGGTTCGCGTGCACTCGGAGTGCCTCACCGGAGACGTGTTTGCCTCCCGCCGCTGCGATTGCGGCCCGCAACTGCACGAATCGATGCGGCGCGTGCAGGAGGCCGGCCGCGGCGTCGTCGTCTACGTGCGCGGGCACGAAGGCCGCGGCATCGGGCTGCTGGCCAAGCTCGAGGCCTACCGCCTGCAGGACGCCGGCATGGACACCGTCGACGCGAACTTGGAGCAGGGCTTGCCTATCGACGCCCGCGAGTATTCCGTCGCCGGGCAGATCCTGGCGGATCTGGGACTCGCGTCCTTTACCGTGCTTTCCAACAACCCGGAGAAGGTGGACGCTCTGGACGGCTTCGGACCGGAGGTGCTGGGACGCACTAGGATCGAAATCGTTCCGTCGCACGACAACATCGTGTACCTGCGCACCAAGCGCGACCGGATGGGCCACGACTTGGAGCGCGTGGGCGAATACCTCGCCGAGCACCCGGAACTTTCGTAGCTTTCACCTCTTATACCGCCCCACATCACAAGGAGCTTGCACGCAATGTCTACCACCGGAGCCCCCGAGGAGTACCAGATACGTGCGGAGGGCTTGACCCTCGCCGTCGTGTCCACCCGCTGGAACGATATGGTGGTAGACCAGCTGCAGGAGCGCGCGCTGGCGACGGCGAACGAGCTCGGTGTGAAGGTGGATTCTTACCAGGTGGACGGTTCCCTGGAGCTGCCCGTGGTGGTGCAGGCGTGCGCCCGCCGGTACGACGCGGTGGTGGCGCTGGGCTGCGTCATCCGCGGCGAAACCGCCCACTTCACCTACGTCTGCCAGTCCGTCACGGAGGGACTCACCCGCATCGCGCTCGACGAGGGCACCCCGATCGGCAACGGCGTGCTGACCGTCGAGGATGAGGACCAGGCGTACGAGCGCGCCGGTGGCGAAGACGCCAAAGAAGACAAAGGCGCTGAGGCAGTTCGCGCCGCGGTCAGCGCCGCCTTGGAGCTGCGCAAAGTACGCGCATTGCCGATCAAGGACTAGTATCAACCGGAAGTTTGACCACAACGCCTAAGGGAAGCGCAGGACCGTGAGCGAGAAGCAGCACCAGGACCGCCGAGTCAGCGACCAGGAACTCGCGTACCTCACCGCCCTCGACCCGCACGCCGCGACGTCGACGAAGCCGTGGGAATTCGAGGCGCGCTCCCCGTACCTGCGCCGCGCCGCCGTCATCTGGATCATCGTGGTGATGGCCGTGCACATCTTCATGGCCGCCGTGGTGGATGTCGAGTTCACTGGTGTCGCCATTACCGGGGTGGACAAGTTCGCCTTTGTCGGCGTCGGTCTGATCATTTCCGTGGTGTCCTGGATCTGCCTGACCCGCCCGCGCGTGCGCGCGAACGAGGACGGCGTGCAGGTGATCAACATCATCGGCACCAGGTTCTACCCGTGGACTGTGATCTACGGACTGACTTTCCCGAAGGGGTCGCGCATGGCGCGTCTCGAGCTCCCCGATTTCGAGTATGTGCCGCTATGGGCCATCCACGCCGGGGATAAGGAACGGGCGCTGAAGGCAGTGGATGATTTCCGCGTCCTCGAAGCCAAGTACATGCCGGAGGATTAAACACACACGTGGCAAACCCGAAGGATTACCGCCCGGCGCCGGGGACTATCCCCACGGAGCCGGGCGTCTATAAATTCCGCGATGCAAACGGCCGCGTCGTCTACGTGGGCAAAGCGAAGAACCTGCGCGCCCGCCTGAACAACTACTTCCAGCCGCCCAAGACGCTGCACCCGCGGACGCGCCAGATGGTGTTCACCGCCGCCAGCGTGGAGTGGACGGTGGTGTCCAGCGAGGTCGAGGCACTCCAGCTGGAATACACATGGATCAAGCGGTTCGACCCGTGGTTCAACGTCATGTACCGCGACGACAAGACGTACCCGATGCTCGCGGTGAGCGTGAAGGAGCGTTACCCGCGCGCGTTCTTCTACCGCGGCCCCAAACGCAAGGGCGTGCGCTACTTCGGCCCCTTCTCCCACGCCTGGGCGGTGCGCGAAACGCTTGACCTGCTCACGCGCGTCTTCCCCATCCGTACCTGCTCAAACGGCGTGTTCAACCGCCACGAGGCGCTGGGCCGGCCGTGCCTGCTCGGCTACATCGACAAATGCTCGGCGCCGTGCGTCGGCAGGGTGACGGAAGCGGAGTACGACGAGATTGTCACAGGGTTCATGGGGTTCATGTCCGGCCGCTCTGAGCCGCTGGTGCGCGGCATCACGCAGCAGATGCAGGAGGCTGCGGAAAACCTCGAGTTTGAGAAGGCCGCCCGGCTGCGCGACGATCTCGGCGCCGTGAACAAGGTCATGGAGCGCCAGACGGTGGTGCTCAGCACCGACACCGACGCGGATGTTATCGCATTCGCCACCGACGAGCTCGAGGCCGCGGTGCAGATCTTCACCGTGCGCGACGGCCGCATCCGTTCCCAGCGCGGCTGGGTCGTGGAGAAAACCGGCGACGAGCCGGGGAGCATGGAGCGTCTCGACGAAGGGGTTGAAGACCCGGCACTTCCGGTGCTCATGCAGAACTTCCTGGTGCAGTACTACTCCGACGCAGTGGAACGCGTGCGCCAGGAAGAGGAAGAAGACGCGAAGCTGCGCGCGCAGAAGGTGCGCCGCCGCGGCGTTGACCAGGAATCGCGCGCGCAGGTGAAGCCGCCGATGCCGGTGCCGCGCGAAATCTTGGTGGAGACGCTGCCGGAAGAGCTGGAGGAGGTCACCGAGCTGCTTCAGCAGATGCGCGGCGCCCAGGTGGACATCCGCGTGCCGCAGCGCGGCGACAAGCGCGCGCTCATGGAGACGGTGCACAAGAACGCCGCCGAGGCGCTGCACCAGCACAAGCTCAAGCGGGTCGGCGACCTCACTGCCCGCTCCCAGGCGCTGCAGGACATCCAGGACGCGCTGTACATGGATGAGGCGCCGCTGCGCATCGAGTGCACGGATATTTCCCACATTCAAGGCACCGACGTGGTCGCGTCCCTCGTGGTGTTCGAGGATGGCTTGCCGAAGAAGAACGACTACCGCCGCTACCGCATCAAGGAGGCGGCCGGTAACGGGCGTTCCGACGACGTCGGCTCCATCGCCGAGGTCACCCGCCGCCGCTTCAAGCGGTACAACGAGGACAAGCTCGCCAACCCCGATGAGGCGGCAGAGGAGCAGACGTTTGCCGACGAAAGGGAGGAGGACGGCGTGGAGACGACCGGCGGTGCGTCGTCGAAACGCTTCGCCTACCCGCCGCAGCTCTTTATCGTCGACGGCGGCAAGCCCCAGGTGAACGCGGCGCAGGCCGTGTTCGACGAGCTGGGTATCGTGGATGTGCAGCTCATCGGCCTCGCGAAGCGCCTCGAGGAAATCTGGGTGCCGGACGACGACGAGCCGGTGATCCTGCCCCGCAACTCCGAGGGCATGTACCTGTTGCAGCAGATCCGCGACGAGGCGCACCGCTTCGCCATCACGTACCACCGCCAGCAGCGCTCCAAGCGCATGCGTGCATCCGCCCTCGACGCGGTGCCGGGCCTCGGGCCGGCGCGGCGCACGGACTTGGTCAAGCACTTCGGCAGCGTGAAGAAGATCAAGGAAGCGTCGCTGGAGGAGATCCAGGAGGTCAAGGGAGTCGGGCCGAAGCTTGCGCAGACAATCTTCGACCATTTGCACGCCGAGGACAGTTAGGATGTGCCCTATGCGCAACGAGGAGCACACAACGCCGCAGGAACTGCGCCCCGTGATCATCACCGGCCTCTCCGGCGGCGGTTTGTCCACTGCTGCGAAGGTGTTCGAGGACAAGGGCTACTTCGTGTCCCAGAACCTCCCGCCGCGGCTCATCTTGGACCTCGTGGACATGGTCGCCGCCGAGGATTCCCCGGTGGAGCACCTCGCCGTGGTCACGGATGTACGCGCGCGGATGTTCGGCTCGCTCATGGAGACCATCGAGCAGATCCGCGCCCGCGGGTACTCGCCGTTCGTGCTCTTCCTGGAAGCGCGTGATGAGGTGCTCATCCGCCGCTTCGATTCGGTGCGCCGCACCCACCCGCTGCAGGGCGGGGACACGCTGCAAGACGGCATCACGCGCGAGCGCGAGGAGATCGCCGCCGTACGCGCTACCGCCGATGTCATCATCGATACCTCCAACCTTTCGGTGCATGATCTGCGCCGGGCGGTGGAAGCCTCCGTCGGCGAGCTGGCGATCGGCCGCCAGCACATCACCGTCGAATCCTTCGGGTTCAAGCACGGCTCCCCGCGGGACGCGGACCTGATCCTGGACGTGCGCTTCCTGCCTAACCCTTACTGGGTGGAGGAGCTGCGCGAATTCCGCGGCGTGGATAAGCCGGTGTCGGACTACGTGCTCTCCCAGCCGGGCGCAACCGAATTCGTCGACAACCTCATGCAGCTGCTGTCTTCCACGCTCGCCGGATACCGCCACGAGGGCAAGGACTTCATCACCGTCGGCATCGGCTGCACCGGCGGGCACCACCGCTCCGTCGCAGTTTCCGAGGAGCTCGGGCGCAGGCTGCGCCAGCTCGGCACGGTCGACGTCAACGTCATGCACCGCGACCTCGAGCGCCACTAACTCTTCCCCCGCCCGCCGCAACCCGCGCGGCCTCGCACCCCGGCAAACGTCGGCACGCGTGCGAGGCGTACCACCCGCACCCAGAAAGGCTTTCACCGTTGACCCCCACTTCGACCGGCTCCCCGACGTTTACGTGCCTCGGCGGCGGCCACGGCTTGTACCAGACGTTGCTGTCCGCCCGGGCGGCTGACGCTGCCTGGATTAACGCCGTGGTCACCGTCGCGGACGACGGCGGGTCCTCCGGCCGGCTGAGGCGGGAACTGGACATCATTCCCCCGGGGGATCTGCGCATGGCGCTGGCGGCGCTCACCGCGGACACGGAAGAGGGACATCTGTGGCGGAGCATGCTGCAGCACCGCTTCGGCGGCAACGGCGCGATGGCCGGGCACGCGGTGGGCAACCTGATCCTGGCGGGACTCACTGATCAGCAGGGCGACATGCAGGTGGCGCTGGATACTGTCGCGCGCTGGACGGGCTCGGTCGGGCGCGTGGTGCCGATGTGCGCCGAGCCGCTGCAGATCGAGGCCGACGTTGCCGGGCTCGACGACGACCCGCGCGTGCTGCGATCCGTGCGCGGCCAGGTCGCGGTGGCGACGACACCTGGTGCGGTGCGCCGCGTGCGGCTGCTGCCGGAGAGCCCACGCGCGACGCAGGAGGCCGTCGACGCGATTCTGGACGCCGATGTTGTCACCATCGGCCCTGGCTCCTGGTTCTCCTCAGTAATCCCGCACTTGCTGGTGCCCGACATCGTCGACGCGCTGAACCGCACTGAGGCGACGGTCACCGTCATCTTGAACCTCTCGCCGGAGGCGGGCGAGACACACGGTTTCACCACCGAGCGCCACATCCACGTGTTCGGGCAGCATGCGCCCGACTTGCGGGTGGATTACTTCCTCGCGGACAACTTCGTGAGCCCGACAGAGGGGGAGCGCACTCACTTGCGGCGCGCCGCGTCCGGCATCGGGGCGGAGATCGTGTTCCGGGACGTGCGCGAGTCCCACACGGAGGGCGACGGCTTCAACAGGCACGATCCGGCGAAGCTCGCAGCCGCGCTCCTCGAGCTGATGGACGCACGTTAGACTACAAACCGGCTATTGCCTGACGAAAGGATTTCTCGGTGGCGCTGACGGCGAAGGTGAAGGACGAACTGCTCGGGGTGCGCCGCACCAGCGCCGAGGCTCGCGCCGCCGAGGCAGCAGCGTTGATCCGCTTCGGCGGCGTGATTGAGCCGTCGTCGCGAAGCGTTGCCCTGATCTGCGACTTCGCCGAGTTGCGGGTCGCGCAGCGCCTTGCCATGCTTCTCGACGATTGCTGCGGAGTCGCCAGCACGATCGAGACCGTGGAGCCGGGCAGCGCCAGCAAGGAGGCGCGCTACCGGCTCACCGTCGATGACGGTGCGGAGGACGTGATCCGCAAGCTCAAGCTTGTTACCCCGTCCGGGCACGCGATTGTGGGCATGCCGCGTCAGGTTATTTCTGGCTCGATCGCGGCGGTGGAGGCGGCGTGGGCCGGTGCCTTTCTCGCTCGCGGCTCGCTGACCGAACCCGGCCGCACTGCCGCGCTCGAGGTGGCTTGCCCGGGACAGGAAGCGGCACTCGCGCTTGTCGGGCTGGCGCGCCGCCTCGGTGTCGCCGCCAAAACCCGCGAAACGCGTGGCGTGGAGCGCATCTCGATCCGCGACGGCGAAACCATCGGCATCCTGCTCAGCCGCATGGGTGCGCAGCGGGCGCGCTTGGAATGGGACGAAAAACGCAAGACGAAGCAGCTCGGGGCGCGTACGGGGCAACGCCTGGCGACGTTCGACGACGCCAACACGCGGCGCTCCGCACAGGCGGCAGCGACGGCGGCGCGGCGTGTGGAGCGGGCGCTGGAGATTCTCGGCGACGACGTGCCCGAGCACCTCGCCGAGGCCGGTTTCTTGCGCGTCGAGCACCGGCACGCGTCGCTGGAGGAGCTGGGCCGACTTGCCGAACCGCAAATGACGAAGGATGCCGTCGCCGGGCGGATCCGCAGGTTGCTGTCGCTTGCCGACAAGCGGGCAGTGGAGTTGGGGATACCAGACACGCAGGCGTTCATCGACGAAAATCACTCCTGCACGTCTGAGAGTACCTAAGTACACTTGGTGCCATCGGGCCACGCAGGCTCGGCTAGTCAAAAGAATTCCACTGTAACGAGGAGTATTACCTGTGACTACCCGCATTGGCATCAACGGTTTTGGCCGCATCGGCCGCTCGGCATTCCGCATCATCGCCGACAAGTACGAGGGCGAGCTCGAGGTCGTGAAGATCAACGACCTGACCGACAACAAGACCTTGGCTCACCTCCTGAAGTACGACACCGCTTACGGCCAGTTCGGCAAGGAGGTTTCCTTCGACGAGGAGTCCATCACCGTTGACGGCCGCCGCATCGAGGTCACCGCTGAGAAGGATCCGGCCAACCTGGGCTGGGGCGACGCAAACGTGGACATCGTTCTCGATTGCACCGGCCGCTTCACCAACGGCGAGGACGCCAAGGCCCACATCGACGCTGGCGCGAAGAAGGTCATCATCTCCGCACCGGGCAAGAACGTCGACGGCACCTACGTCTGGGGTGTGAACCACACCGATTACACCGGCGAGCAGACCATCATCTCCGCCGCTTCCTGCACCACCAACTCCCTTGCACCGGTCGCTAAGGTGCTGGATGAGACCTTCGGCATCAAGTCCGGCCTCATGACCACCATCCACGCTTACACCGGCGACCAGCGCATCCAGGACGCTCCGCACAAGGACCTGCGCCGCGCTCGCGCTGCTGCGCAGAACATCGTGCCGACTACCACGGGCGCCGCAAAAGCTGTCTCCCTGGTGCTGCCGAACCTCGAGGGCAAGCTCGACGGCTTCGCAATGCGTGTGCCGACTATTACCGGCTCCGCCACCGACCTCACCGTGACCCTGAACAAGGACGTCACCGTGGACGAGGTCAACGAGGCCATCAAGAACGCTGTGCAGGATGAGCTCTTCGGCCAGGCGCTGGAGTACACCGAGGACCCGATCGTGTCCTCCGACATCATCGGCAACACCCACGGCGCCATCTTCGATGCCGGCATGACCCGCGTCATCGACGGCAACCTGGTGAAGATCATCTCCTGGTACGACAACGAGTGGTCCTACACCTCCCAGTACGTGCGCATGACCAAGCACGTTGCGGACCAGCTCTAACCCGCAATTGCCGTAAATCCAGGGGGGCCCGGTGCGTGCGCGAAGCACGCCCCGGGCCCTTCGCAGTATCACCCATTCCCCCCAAATTCCTAGGAGAACACCTGATGGCTACCCAGACTCTGCAGCAGCTTCTCGACGAAGGCGTTGACGGCCGCCACGTCCTCGTCCGCTCCGACTTCAACGTGCCCCTCGACGACGAGGGCAACATCACCGACGCCGGCCGCATCGACGCCTCCCTGCCGACGCTCAAGGCGCTTCTCGACGGCGGCGCCAAGGTCATCGTCATGGCCCACCTCGGCCGCCCGAAGGGCGAGGTCAACTCGAAGTACTCCCTCGCTCCGGTTGCCGAGGCGCTGTCCGAGCGCCTCGGCCAGTACGTCGCCCTCGCAGGAGATGTGTCGGGCGAGGACGCGCACGAGCGCGCGAACGGCCTGACCGAGGGCGAGATCATGCTGGTGGAGAACGTCCGTTTCGATCCCCGCGAGACCTCGAAGGACGAGGCTGAGCGCACCGAGTTCGCGAAGGAGCTCGCTGCCCTCGCCGCCGACAACGGCGCGTTCGTCTCCGACGGCTTCGGCGTTGTCCACCGCGCGCAGACCTCGGTCTACGACGTGGCGAAGGAGCTGCCCGCGTACGCAGGTTTCCTGGTGGACAAGGAAGTTGAGACCCTGAGCAAGGTGAAGGACGCTCCGGAGCACCCGTACGTCGTCGTGCTCGGCGGTTCCAAGGTCTCCGACAAGCTCGGCGTGATCAAGGCACTGGCGGAGAAGGCCGACAAGGTGATCATCGGCGGCGGCATGTGCTACACCTTCCTCGCAGCGCAGGGCCACAACGTGCAGAAGTCGCTCCTGCAGGAAGACATGATCGAGACCTGCAAGGAGCTCATGGACACCTACGGCGACAAGCTGCTGCTCCCGGTCGACGTCGCTGCCGCCCCGGAGTTCGACAAGGACGCGGAGAAGAAGATCGTCGGCCTCGACGAGATCCCGGAGGGCTGGATGGGCCTGGACATCGGCCCGGAGACCGCAAAGAACTACGCGGCTGCCATCGAGGATTCCAAGACCGTGTTCTGGAACGGCCCGATGGGCGTGTTTGAGTTCCCGAACTTCGCCGACGGCACCAAGGCAGTTGCCGAGGCCATGATCGCAGCCACTAAGAACAACGACTCCTTCACCGTCGTCGGCGGCGGCGATTCCGCTGCTTCCGTCCGCACCCTCGGTCTGGACGAGGACGGCTTCTCCCACATCTCCACCGGCGGCGGCGCTTCCCTCGAGCTCATCGAGGGCAAGGACCTGCCGGGCGTGGCAGTGCTGTCCAAGTAACCCGAGAACGAACACATTCAAGGAGCTGAAGGAAACTATGGCACGCAAACCGCTTATCGCCGGCAACTGGAAGATGAACCACGACCACCTAGAGGCGATCTCGTCGGCGCAGAAGCTGGCGTTCGCGTTCCCGAAGGACGGCTACGAGTTCGTCGACGTTGCCCTGACCGTCCCGTTCACTGACCTGCGCTCGATCCAGACCCTCGTTGAGGGCGACAAGCTGCAGATCACCTACGGCGCGCAGGATGTCTCGGCGCACGACAACGGCGCCTACACCGGCGAGATCTCCGCAACCATGCTGGAGAAGCTCGGCTGCACCTGGGTTGTCGTCGGCCACTCCGAGCGCCGCGAGTACCACGGTGAGTCCGATGAGCTCGTCGCCGCGAAGGCGAAGAAAGCCATCGAGCACGGCATGCACCCGATCGTGTGCGTGGGCGAGCCACTGGAGATCCGCGAGGAGGGCACTCACGTCGACTACGTCGTGAACCAGACCCGCGCGTCTCTCGAGGGTCTGGACCTGTCGAAGACCGTTATCGCCTACGAGCCGGTGTGGGCTATCGGCACCGGCAAGGTCGCTTCCGCCGAGGACGCGCAGGAAGTGTGCCACGCCATCCGCGAGCTGGTGCGCGAGCTTTCCGACGACGCGACCGCAGACGCGATCCGCATCCTTTACGGCGGTTCCGTGAAGGCGGACACCGTGGCTGAGATCGTCGGCCAGCCGGACGTTGACGGCGGCCTCGTCGGCGGCGCGTCCCTGGACGGCCAGGACTTCGCCAAGCTCGCCGCTGCTGCGGCGAATGCGGTGCAGTAAGCGCCGTCGGCAAGCACCATGCCCCCCGTGTCCGGTTCTCGGGCGCGGGGGTTTGTGGTGTAGGGTTTAGCGCATGACGCTTGCCCTGGAGATCGTGCTGGTCATCACCTCGATTCTGATGGTGGTGTTCGTTCTGCTGCACAAAGGCAAGGGCGGCGGCCTGTCCACCCTCTTCGGTGGTGGCGTGCAGGCAAACCTCTCCGGTTCGACGACGGTGGAGAAGAACCTCGACCGCGTGACTGTGATCCTCTGCCTGATCTGGATCGCCTGCATCATTGGCCTGAACCTAACGCAGACCTTCGCCGTGCCGTCCTAGTGTTGAGACGCGTAACGCCCCTTACCGGCTGGTAGGGGGCGTTTCTTGTGGGATGCTTACGGTGCCGCGTCCTCTGTGACGAAGAGTTCGGTCTCGATCCTGCCCGTCGCACCGGCGACCGGCCACTCCTCGGGGTCCGCACCGCGGGCGAACGCTGCGGCAGCTTCTGCCTTCTCCGCTCCGGACACGAGGAGCCACACGCGGTCCGCCATGCGCACCGCGGGCAGGGTGAGCGTTGCGCGTTCCGACGGTGGCTTCGGGGAATCAGTCACCGCCAGCACCAGCGCATCGGTTTCGCGCACTGCGTCGGTGTGGGGGAACAGCGAGTTGATGTGGCCCTCGCCGCCCATGCCGAGCAGGTGAATGTCGAAACCCTGCGGCGCGTACTGGGCGAGCGTCTCCGCGTAGGCGGCCACCGCGCCGCCCATGTCGCCGCCGTCGAGGCCGTAGCCGTGGATGTTGGCTGCGGGAATCGCGACGTGATCGAGCAGCGCCTCGCGGGCTTGGCCCTCGTTGGAATCGGGGTGGTCGACGGGAACATTGCGCTCGTCGCCGAAGAAGACGTGGACGCGGGCCCAGTCGATGCGGCATTCTTCGGCCTCGAGCTCTGCAATCCGGCGCAATAGCGCGATGCCGGCGGTACCGCCAGTGAGCACTAGGCGTGCGGTGCCGTCGGCGTTGGCGCCGCCGCGCGGGTCGTTCTGGATGGCTGTGACGGTGTCGATGAGGCGTGCGGAGGCGGCGTCGATAAGCGCTGGAAGCTCCGGGAAAATCTGCATGTTAACCCACCTGTACGTGTGCGAGGCCGGCGAGCGCGCGGCCGTAGGTTGCGTCCGGGTCGAGGTGACGCAGCTCCTCGGCGAGGCAATCCGCGTCGGTGCGGGCGCCGAGCGCCACAAAGGTATCGGGGCGTTCGGGGACGGCGACGCGGACCGTGTGCGCGTCCAAAACCTCGACGGTGATATCGCCGAGGTTTGACTTCAGTACCAGCATGTCCACGGGTGCGCCGTTCTCCGCGCGCGGCGAGTCACCCGATGTGGTGCGGGTGACCGTGACACCGAGGGCGCTGGCCAGCCACCCGGCGGCGACGTCGATGCTCGGGTCCTGGGCGGAGCCCGAGATCTCGACGGCGGAGATGGTGGCGTCGGGGCAGCGGTCGAGTGCGGAAGCGACCACGCCGCGCCACGGGGTGATCCGGGACCACATCATGTCGCTGTCACCGGGCGTGTACCCGGTGGTGACGCGCAGCAGCGCGTTACCGGTCACGTTGCGGTGCGTGTTGGTGATGCGGCGCTGTGCGATGTTGCCTAACGGGGCAGCGGCCGGGCGCGCCGGTGCGGTGGTGGGCCACCACGCGACGATCGGTGTGTCTGGCAGCAGCAGGGGAGTGACCACCGCGTCGAGGTTGTGGGTCAGCTCGCCGTGCAGCTGCATCACCACCATTTCGGAGGCACCGGCATCGGCACCAACCACGATCTCCGCGTCGAGGGATGTCTGCGCGTCGGCATCGCCGAGGATCATCACCAGCACGCGGGCGGGGTGCTCGCGAGTGGCTTCGCGCAGGGTGGCCAGGATCTGGCGGACGTCGTCGCGCGTCTTCGCCGTGACCAGCAGCGTGAGCACGCGCCCGGTGGCGAGCGAGTAGTTCTCGCGCGCATTAATCAGCGTCGAAGCGATTTGGCGCGTGGTGGTGTCTGGCAGCGAGATGATCATTACGGGCGCCTCCATTCGCGGCCGTCTTTGCGCAGCATGCGGTCGGCGGATTCCGGCCCCCACGTGCCCGCCTGGTACTCGTCTGGACGCCCGCCGGCGGCCCAGAACTCGAGCACTGGGTCGAGGATCTCCCAGCTTCGCTCCACCTCGTCGTTGGTGGGGAAGAGGGAGGACTCATCCAACAGGGCGTCGAGGATCAGGCGCTCGTAGGCCTCGGGGGACTGCTCGGTGAACGCCTCCGAGTAGGAAAAGTCCATGTTCACGTCGCGTACCTCGAACGCCGAGCCCGGAACCTTGGAGCCGAAGCGCATGAGCACACCCTCGTCCGGCTGGACGCGGATGACCACCGCGTTGTTGGTGAGCAGGTCGGTCTGGCCTTCGGTGAACGGCTGGTACGGCGGGCGCTTGAACACCAGCGCGATCTCGGTCACGCGGCGGCCCAAACGCTTGCCGGTGCGCAGGTAGAAGGGCACACCCGCCCAGCGGCGCGAGTTGATCTGCATGGTGCAGGCCGCGTACGTCTCGGTCGTGGAGTTGGGGTCGAACCCCTCTTCCTCGCGCAGCCCCACCACGCGTTCTGAGCCCTGCCAGCCCGCGGTGTACTGGCCGCGGGCCGTCGTCTCCTCGAATGGGCCGACGGCGGTGGTGGCGCGCAGCACCTTGAGCTTCTCCGCTTTGAGGCGGCGCGGGCTGAACGACGTCGGCTCCTCCATCGCCACCAGCGCGAGCAGCTGGATCAGGTGGTTCTGGATCACGTCGCGGGCGGCACCAATGCCGTCGTAGTACCCGGCGCGGCCGCCGAGGCCGATGTCCTCCGCCATCGTGATTTGCACGTGGTCGATGTAGTGGGAGTTCCACACCGGCTCAAACATCTGGTTGGAGAAGCGCAGCGCCATGATGTTCTGCACCGTCTCTTTGCCCAGGTAGTGGTCGATGCGGAACACCGCGTTCTCTGGGAAAACGGTGTTCACGACGGCGTTGAGCTCGCGTGCCGACGCTTGGTCGTGGCCGAACGGCTTCTCAATGATCACGCGACGCCAGCGGTTCTCGTCCTGTGCGGCCATGCCGCAGCGGTCGAGCTGGTTAATCACGCCCGCGAAGTGCTCCGGCGGCACGGACAGATAGAACGCCCAGTTGCCGCCGGTGCCGCGGGTCGCGTCCATCTCGGCCAAAAGGTCGGCGAGGCGGTCGAAGGCTGCGTCGTCGTCGAACGCTCCAGTGACGAAATGCATGCCCTCGGCGAGGCGGTTCCACACGTTCTCGTTGAAGTCGTTGCGCGCGGACGCTGTCACGGCGTCCTTCACGTACGCCTCGAAGTCCTGCTTGGACCATTCGCGGCGGCCGAAACCGATGAGCGTGAACCCGGCGGGCAGCAAACCCCGGCTGGCCAGATCGTAGACGGCCGGGAGCAGCTTCTTCCGCGCCAAGTCGCCGGTCACACCGAAGATGACCATGCCGGACGGGCCGGCGATGCGGGGCAGGCGCGTGTCGTCGAGCGCTCGCAGCGGGTTCGCTAGCGGCGCCGGGTGTGGGCGCGTCACTTGAGGTTGGCCTCCATCGAGTCGAGCAGTTCTTGCCACGCATCGACAAACTTATCCACGCCTTCGCGCTCGAGCACGGCAACAACATCGTCGAGGTCGATGCCGACGGCCTCGAGCTGATCGAAGACTCGCTGAGACTCCTCGGCAGTGCCGGTCAGGGTGTCGCCCTTGATGCCGTCGCCGGCGAGTGCCGCGTCGATGGTCGCCTCCGGCATGGTGTTCACGGTGTCCGGGCCGGCGAGCTCGACCACGTACATGTCCGCCGGGTACTCCGGGTTCTTGACGCCGGTCGACGCCCACAGCGGGCGCTGCTTGTTGGCACCCGCCGGGAGGTCGGACATGTCGGCGAACTCGTCGAGGAACACCTGGTAGGCCAAGCGGGCGTTTGCGATACCGGCCTTGCCGCGCAGCGCCAGCGCCTCTTCGGAGCCGATGGTCTCGAGGCGGTTGTCCACCTCGGTGTCCATGCGGGAGACGAAGAAAGAAGCCACGGAGTGGATCTTGGATACGTCGCGGCCGTTCTCGGCAGCAGCGCGGATGCCCGCCTTGTATGCGTCGACGACTTGCTTGTAGCGGTCGACGGAGAAGATGAGGGTGACGTTGACGGAGATGCCCTCCGCCAGGGACGCGGTGATTGCTGGCAGGGACTCGTCCGTTGCCGGGATTTTGATCATCACGTTCTCGCGGTCCACCAGGCGCCACAGCTCGGCTGCCTGGGTCACGGTCTTCTCCTCGTCGGCGGCGTAGCGAGGGTCTACCTCGATGGATACGCGGCCGTCCTTGCCGCCGGACGCCTCGTACACGTCGGCGAACAGGTCGCAGGCGTCCTGGACGTCCTTGATGCTCATGGCGTAGACGGCTGCGTCGGCAAGCGAGCTCGCCTCGCGCAGTTCGGCGAGCTGCGCGTTGTACGCGTCGCCGGTGGACATGGCCTTGGCAAAGATCGCCGGGTTGGTGGTCACGCCGACAATGGACTTCGACGCCTTGATCTCGTCCAAGTTGCCGGAGGTGATGCGGTCGCGGGACAGGTCGTCGAGCCAGGTGGAGGTGCCTGCTGCGAGCAGATCGTCGATAGCGGTCATGGGAGCATGTGTCCTTTCGTTTTAGATGCCGTCGCCGCGGGTCGGCTCAGACTCGGTGTCGCCGACGCGCTCGCTGGTGGCCACGGTGCGGTCGTTGGCAACGCAATCAAGGGTCTCGCGGGCGACGCGGACAACGTTCTCCGTCGTGAAGCCGAAGCGCTCGAAGAGCTCGCTGCCCGGGGCGGAGGCGCCGAAGTGCTCAAGCGACACGGCGCGGCCGTGCTCGCCCAGGAAACGGAACCACGGCATGCCGACGCCGGCCTCAACGGAAACGCGGGCCTTGACCTCGCGCGGGAGGATCGTGTCGATGTAGTCGTCCTCCTGCTCCATGAACCAGTCCATGCACGGTACGGACACGACGCGCACCGCGGTGCCCTCAGCTTCCAGCTGCTCTGCGGCTTGGACGGCGTACTGCACCTCGGAGCCGGTGGCCATGATGATCAGGTCCGGGGTCTCCTTGGAACCCTCGACCAGCACGTAGGCGCCGCGGGCCACGCCCTCGAACGCCTTCTCCTTGGTGCCCGCCAGTACCGGCAGGTTCTGGCGGGACAGCGCCAGCGCCTTCGGCTGCTCCTTGGCCTCGAAGGCTGCCTTCCACGCGGCGGAGGTCTCGTTGGCGTCGGCCGGGCGGATCACGGCCAGGTCCGGGATGGCGCGCAGGGCAGTCAGCGTCTCCACCGGCTGGTGGGTCGGGCCGTCCTCGCCGAGGCCGATGGAATCGTGCGTGAACACGTAGTAGCCGTCGATGCCGGAGAGGGCCGCGACGCGGATGGAGGGGTAGAGGTACTCGGAGAAGATGAGGAAGGTGCCGCCGTAGACGCGGGTGCCGCCGTGCAGGGCGATGCCGTTCATTACCGCGCCCATGGCGTGCTCGCGGATGCCGAAGTGCAGGTTGCGGCCGTAGGGGTGGGCGGTGAACATGTCGGTGGAGATCTCCTCCGGGCCGAAGGAGGCCGCACCCTTAATCAGGGTGTTGTTGGAACCGGCGAGGTCGGCGGAGCCTCCCCACAGCTCCGGCAGCGCCTTCGCAGCGACCTGAATCGCGGCTTCGGAGGCCTTGCGGGTGGCCAGGCCCTTCTCGTCCGCGTCCCACGTCGGGAAGGCGAACTCGCCCTCGCCCCAGCCCTCCGGCAGCTCGCGCGCGGACATGCGGTCGAACAGCGCCTTGCGCTCCGGGTTCGCTTCAGCCCAGGCATCGAACTGCTCGTTCCACGCAGCGTGCTTCTCGGCGGCGCGCTCGCGCAGCTTTCGGGTGTGGGCGATGACCTTGTCCTCCTCCGGGAAGAACACGTCTGTGTCGAAACCGAGGGCCTCCTTTACGCGCGCGACCTCGTCGGCGCCGAGGGCCGCGCCGTGGATGGCGCCGGTGTTCATGAGCGTCGGCGCCGGGTAGCCGATGACGGTCTTCACGCGGATGATCGTCGGACGGGAGGTGTCAGCCTGCGCCTCGGCCACGGCAGCCTCGATGGCGGCGACGTCCTCGCCGGACTCCACTGTCAGGGTCTGCCAGCCGTAGGCGGCGTAGCGGGCCATGACATCCTCGGTGAAAGCGATCTGGGTGTCGTCCTCGATGGAGATGCGGTTGTCGTCCCAGAACAGAATCAGGTTGCCCAGCTGCTGGGTGCCCGCCAGGGAGGATGCCTCGGCGGTCACGCCCTCCTGCAGGCAGCCGTCACCCGCGACGACGTAGATGAAGTGGTCGAACGGGCTCTCGCCGGCCGGTGCCTCTGGGTCGAACAGGCCGCGCTCGCGGCGCGCCGCCATCGCCATGCCCACAGCGGAGGCGAGGCCCTGGCCGAGCGGGCCGGTGGTGATCTCGATGTGGTCGGTGTGGTTGTACTCCGGGTGGCCCGGGGTCTTCGACGCCCAGGTGCGCAGCGCCTTCAGGTCCTCCATCTCGAGGCCGAAACCGCCGAGGTAGAGCTGCACGTACTGGGTGAGCGAGGAGTGGCCGTTAGAGAGTACGAAGCGGTCGCGGCCCACCCAGTCCTTATCGTTCGGGTCCACCCGCATAATGCGCTGGAACAAGGTGTAGGCCAGCGGCGCGAGCGACATTGCGGTGCCGGGGTGGCCGGAGCCGCAGTTCTCCACAGCGTCGGCGGCCAGCACGCGCGCCGTGTCTACCGCCCGGGTGTCAGTCTCCGTCCAATCCTCCGGGTAGTTGCGGACGGTCATGGCCTGCAGTTCAGGGGGCAGGGTCGCGGTCACAGTAACCTCACTTGGTCGAATCGGCGGTGGCAAATGCATGGGCGGGCGCGAACCCGCGTGTCCCGCAGAATTCTACCGTGCGGCACTGCAGCCGGGGCGCGCGTGCCGGGTGTGGCGGTACGCTGACGCCGCGTCGATTCGTTGCCCGCTGCGTGAGAGGGCTAACATCATCCGAAGGAATGATGCCGAGGGTGTGAGGAGCTGTGTTGGAGACCATCAAGGCGTATTTCGCGTTGACGAAGCCGAGGGTCATCGAGCTACTCCTCGTCGCCGCGATTCCCGCGATGCTCCAGGCAGATCGCGGTGAGGTGCATCTGTGGCTGATTCTGGGCACGCTGCTCGGCGGCTGGATGGGTGCCGGTGCCGCGAACACCTTCAACATGGTCGCCGATTACGACATCGACCAGCTGATGGGCCGCACCCGCGCCCGCCCGCTGGTGCGCGACCGAGTTACCAAAGAACGCGCCCGCATCTTCGCATGGGCGTTGCTGATTATTTCGGTGCTCTGGCTGGGGCTGCTCTGCAAATCCTGGCTCGCGGCACTGTTCATCGTGCTCACGAACGTGTTCTACATTTTCGTGTACACCAAATGGCTGAAGCGCCGCACCTGGCAGAACGTGATCTGGGGCGGCGCCGCGGGCTGCATGCCCGTGCTGGTCGGCTGGGCCGTGATCCGGGACAACGTGCACGACGGCTCGGCGGATAACTGGTGGCAGGCCATCGTGATGTTCCTGATCATCTTCTTCTGGACACCGCCGCACACCTGGGCGCTGGCCATGAAGTACAAGGACGATTACGCACGCGCGAACGTGCCGATGCTGCCTGTGGTGGCCACGCCGGCGCAGACGACCCGTCAGATCGTCATCTACTCCTGGGCCACCGTGGCGACTTCCTTGCTGCTCGTCCCGGCGGCATCCTGGATCTACCTCGTCGTTGCGCTCGTATCCGGCACGGTCTTCCTTGTTATGGCGACTCGCCTGCACAACGGCATCGTCCACGGCGAGAACGTCAAGCCGCTCAAGCTGTTCATCCTGTCGAACAACTACCTCGCGGCCCTGTTCCTGGGCCTGTCGGTCGACGCCGTGCTCGGCCTCCCGACGCTGCTCTAAGAGCTTTTCCCGCTTGCCGACGTTCGGATAACCACCGAGCCCGTCGTCTTCCGCGCCTGCAGATCCTCGTGCGCCTGGCGAGCGTCAGCCAACTCGTAGGGCTCCTGGACGCGAACAGAGAATGTGCCATCCTCGACCGCGCGGGCGACGGCCTGGGCGCGTGCGCGGAACTCCTCATCCGTGGACGTGTAGTGGGCGAGCATGGGGCGTGTCACGTACACCGAGCCAGCCTTCTTCAGCTCCTGCAGATCGAAGGCCTCCACATCGCCTGAGGCGGAGCCGAAGGAGCAGACGAGGCCGCGGGGGCGCACCACGTCGAGGGCGAACTCGAACGTGTCCTTGCCCACGCCGTCGAACACCACGTCGACGCCATTGCCGCCGTTGGCGGCCCGGATGTCGTCGGCAAGCGTGGGCCCGTAGTGGAAGACTTCCGTGGCGCCGGCCTCCCGTGCGAGCTCGGCCTTCTCCTCGGTAGACACCACGGAGAAGATTGTCGCGCCCGCGGCGGCGGCGAGCTGGGTGAGCATGAGTCCGACGCCGCCGGCGCCGGCGGTCACGACGAGGGAGGTGGTCTCCTCGACGGGGTAGGTGTCGGTGACCAGGTAGTGCGCGGTCATACCCTGCAAAAGCATGGAGGCCGCGACCTTCTCGTCAACACCCTCCGGCACGGCCACGATGCGGCCGCGGTCCACCACGGTCTGCTCAGCGTAGGTGCCCTGCGCCTCGTTGAAAGCTACGAGTGTGCCCTCGACGATCTCGCCGCGCGGGTCGTGGGCGACACGGCCGCAGCCCTCGGAGCCCGGAATGTACGGGACCTCGCTGGGGTAGGCGCCGGAACGGAAATAGGTGTCGATGTAGTTGACGCCGGCAAAGCTGACGTCGATTAGCACCTGCTCCTCGGAAGGGGTCGGAGCGGGGACATCGGTGAGTGCGAGCACCTCTGGCCCGCCGTGCTTCGATACTTGGATGGCCTTCATGCCACCCAGAGCTTAGACGAGCAGGGGCAGTCGGCGTTTGCCGTGGGCGTAGAGGAAGGCGGAGAACGCGACGACGAGGGAGCTCATGGCGATGTGGGCGGGAATGCTCCAGCGCGGCACGCCCAGGTTGAATTGGGCGACGCCGATGGCCCACTGGATGATGATCAGCACCACGAGGACGACCGCGGTGTTGAACGCGTCCTTCGGCGCCTGGTGCTTGCGCAGCAGGTAGACCGCGACAAGCGTCGCTGCCAGGTACACGTAGAGGCAGGCTGCGTGGACGTAGGCCAGTATCTCCGTGTCCAGGTTGAGGCGGCCCTCCATGCCCACGCCGGAGTCGCCCGAGTGCGGGCCGGAGCCGGTGACCATGGTGCCGGTGACGAGGACGAAGCAGAGCGCGACGGCGGCGATGACCACCCAGGTGCGGATGACGTCCGGGTAGCGGGTGGTGGGCTCGGCGGTGTCGGTTTCCGCGATGCGCATGTAGAGCAGCGCCGCAACCCACACCAACACCATCGACGGCAGGAAGTGCACCGCAACGGACCACCAGCGAAGATCAAGAAGCACCGAGATGCCGCCGATCACGGCTTGGAGCACGACACCCAGCAAGGAGACCCACGCGAGCGCCTTGATGCCGGACCGGCGGCCGGCGCGGATGACGGCGACAAGCACAGCGATCGAGGCTGCCGCCACGACAAAGGCGAGCAGGCGGTTGCCGAATTCGATGGCTTGGTGGATCCACGGGGCGGCACCCGCGACCGGCACCAGCGAGCCCTCGTGGCAGAGCGGCCAGGTGTCGCAGCCCAGGCCGGAGCCGGTGACGCGCACGAGCGAGCCGGTGACGGTGATGCCGCCCTGGCAGATGAGCAGGATCATGGCCAGGATGCGCTGAAACCGGACGGTGGGGTCGTGCCAGGGTTCGACGAGGCGGCGCGCACCGGTGGGACGCGCGGCTTCGGACACGGAGGCTGGCTGGGCGGCGGCGTCGACGTTCGTCGTGCTCACGTGGGGTACCCCTTATGCAACTTTAGGATGATCTTCGGCAGATAGTGTAGCTAACTCAACCGTCGAAACGGAACCAGCGCGCCGCCAGTCCGATGCCGGCACCAGCCCACGCCAGCAGGGAGATCCACGCCGCGGCGTTCAACGCCCCCTGCAGTGCCTGCACCAGCGCGCCCGCCAGCGCCACGGTGGGCACCACATTCCACCACCCGGCGTGCGCGATGTCGCCCGAATAGGCCACCCAGCCGAGCACACCCATGAGCACGAGCCAGATGAGGTTGGCCAGCGCCAGCACGAGTTCGGACGACAAGGTTCCACCCATGAGCAGACCGAGGGCCGTGAACGCGGCAACGCCGACGAGGAGCGTGACCAGGCCGAAGAGCGCGCCGCCGAGGCTCACACGCCACCCGAGAGCGAACGCGAGCGCACCGAGGATCACGATCTGGACGCCGACCATGGCGAGCACACCGATGATCTTGCCGGCGATGATCACCCAGGGCGGCACACCCGACGCGCCGGCGCGCTTGAGCGCTCCGTAGCGGCGGTCGAAGGCGAGGGCAATCGCCTGCCCGGTGAACCCCGCCGAGGTCGCAGCGACAGCGAAGACCATGGGGACGAGGAGGTTGAAATCAACTTCGCCGAATACCGGCACAAGCGCCGCCGCGACGAGCAGCGCGGCGGGGATGATGATGTTGAGCAGCAATTGCTCGCCGTGGCGGAGCATGAGCTTCGCCTCGACGCGGCCTTGGGCGGCAGCCATGGCACCGAAGCTGGCGGGGCGCGGGTTCGGCGCGAACACTCCGGGCGCGAGCGAGGTGTGGAGTTCGAGGGTTTCTTCAGTGTGCCGCATGGGTTAGCTCCTCAACTCTCGGCCTGTGATGTCCAGGAACACGTCTTCCAGGGTGCGGTGCGCCACGCGCAGCTCCCGGATGTGTACGCCTTGACGCGCCGCTTCGGACGCGATGGCCGCGACAACGCGCGGGGAGATGTCGCCGATGATGCGGTAGTGCAGCCGGCGCGGCTCTTCCGCGGTTACGGCGAAGGGGGCGAGCGCACTGGTCATTCGTGCGAGGTCGAGCGGTTCCGCCGTATCGACGGCAACGGCGGGAAACTCATTGTGCTCGGTGAGCTCTGCCAGGGTGCCTTGGGTGACGACTTGGCCGCGGTCGATGATCACTACATGGTCGGCGAGCGTTTCCGCCTCGTCCATCATGTGGGTAGTCAGGATGACAGTGGTGCCGTCGCGCTTCAGTGCGTTGACGATGTTCCACACCGCGCGGCGTGATTGCGCGTCCATGCCGGCGGTCGGCTCGTCGAGGAAAACCAGCTCGGGGCGGCCGATGATCGCCAGGGCCAGGGAAAGGCGCTGCTGCTGCCCGCCGGAGAGACGGCGGTAGGTCGTGCCAGCGACGCCGCCGAGGCCGAGCAGCTCGATGAGCCACTCGGGATCATGCGGGTCCACGTTGTATGAGGCGGCGAGTTTGAGCATTTCGCGCACCGTGATGCCCGCGTAGGATCCCCCGCCTTGGAGCATGATGCCGATCCTGTCTCGCACCTTCTGCGGCTGCGTCGCCGGGTCGATGCCCAGCACGCGTATCTCGCCGGCGGTCGGGGCGAGGAATCCCTCGCACATGTTCAGCGTCGTCGACTTGCCCGCACCGTTCGGGCCGAGCAGGGCGAGCACTTCGCCCTGCCGGGCAGCGAAAGAAACGCCGTCAACGGCGGTCTTCTCGCCGAATCGCTTTACGACGTCCGAGACTACGAGCGCTTCACTCATGGCTGGCAAGTCTAACCCCGGAACGCGGCGGGTCCATGGTGCGGGGCGTGTCCTCGGGTGCGGTTGAAGCGGCGTCGTCAAGCATGCGCCACGAAAACCACCAGACCGCGGCGAGTGCGAGGAAGCCCGCGAGCGCGGAGAGGTAGACGGTAATCACGGCGCTCGCGATCATGCCGGTGCCGGGTGGAAGAACGAGGAAGCTCAAGAATGCGGAGTACGCGGCGATGCCCATGCGCGCCCACGGTTCCGTCGTCCAGGCGGCGAGCGGAAGGATCGCCCAGAGCGGGTACCAGGGCTGCACGACAGGGAACAGGATGACGAGGATGAGCGTCGCCACACCGAGACCGCCGGCGGCGCGGATCCGGCCGGTGTAGGTGCGCCACAGCAGTAAAGCCATGCACATGAGCGCGATTGCGATGCCGACGATGCGCGAGATGTGCACGGCGGTGTCCGTGATTTCGAACCCGAACCAGTCGCCGACGGTGCCGATGATCACGCCGATTTCGGTGGTGACGGACAGCCAGCTGCGAATCTCCGCCGCACCGCCTTGCACCGTCATCCAGCCGAGGCCGATGCCGGTGCCCACCGATGCCGCTACCGTGGTCGCGGCGAGGATGAGAGCCTGGAATACGGCGGCGCCGGCGACGGAGCCGACATCTCGCAGACGCGGCAGCCTGTCTGCATCTTCGATGCCGCGGCGAGCCGCCAGCTCGCGCGCTAGCGCCATGCCGGTGAAACCGAGGCCGATGAAGCCGGTGACCTTGACCAGGCCCGCGCAAGAAATCAACACTGCGGACGCCGCGAGCAGCCACCACCCGCCGGTGCCTGCGCGAAGGCGCTCCAGGCCGCGGCAGTGCACCTCAAGGCCGACCATCAGAAACCCGAGCAGGATCGCCTCGTTGTGGATGCCGCCGATGAGGTGCAGCAGTGTGAGCGGGTTGCACAGCCCGAGCCACAGCGCACTCGCACCGCCGACACCGAAACGCCGCGCGAGGTGCATGCTGGCCCACCCCGCGGCGAGTACGCCCAGCACCGAGACTGCGCGGTGCAACAGAATAGCGGGGAAGACCGCGTCCTGGGTCACCGCGGAGATCGCGGCGGCGATGCCGAGGGCAACCGGGCCGTAGGGGCTGGGGGAGTGCGCCCAGATGGGCGGCACGTTGCGGGCCAGCGGGTTGAGCCTGCCCAGCAGGTCGACCGGGCCGCCCCAGTAGGGGTCGAGCCCGATGCGCACACACGATCCGTGCGCGAGGTAGGAGTAGATGTCCTGGGAGAACAAAGGACTCGCAAGCAGCAGCGGCGCCGCCCACCACAAAAACGTCGCGGCCATGTCGCGCGTCGATACGCGGTGCTCGGCGGCGCGGCGGCCGGTGCCGACGAGCTGAAAGAGCCACGCCCACGCCGTTACCAGCACCGCCACGCCGGCGAGCGCGATCGCAGAGCCGTGCACCATGCCCCACGGCTGCGGCCACGGGTGCGAGGACACGGGCATGGCGCCGCCGCCGAGGCTGCCCACGGCGATGAGCACCGTGCCCACCGTTCCCGCGACTCGGGCGCGGCGCAATGCGCGTTTCGACGCAACCTTTCTCACGCACCAGATTCTAAGTCTGCGCAGGCAGAAAACCTAAGAACGCCCTGGCTAAGGGAACCCTCAGAGGCGGAATGATTTAGCGCACACTAGTGTTGTGGAAAGGCGAAAGTGCGTGCAACTTTCACCACACGCCGAGGAAGTGAACGTCGGAAAGCGAGGTGCAAGCGATGGCGGAGCAAACCCGCAGCGTCGGCGGCGATACCCGCCGCGCGGTGATGGCGCAGCTGCTCAAGCGCGGCCCCGTGAGTGCCAGTGAGCTAGCGCGAGCGCTGGGCATTTCCGCCGCGGGCGTGCGCCGCCACCTCGACATCCTGCTGGATGAGGGGCTGGCGGAAACGTGCGAACCGAATCAGATCGCAGGCGAGGAGGCCGGCCGCGGCCGCCCCGCCAAGCACTTCCGGCTCACCGCAGTGGGGCGCGATCACTTCGGCAACAGCTACGACACGCTGGCGCTCGAAGCCGTGGATCTGATCAAGGATCTCGGCGGGGAGAGCGCGGTGCGCAGCTTTGCCAAGGAACGCATTGAAAAGATTCTCGGCGGCGTGCAGGGCGTGCACGGCGCCGACGATGTCGAGGGCGTAATTGATGCCGTCGCCGCGGCGCTGGAGAACCACGGCTACGCAGCCTCGATCACCCGCGCTGGCGGCGGCATCCAAATCTGCCAGCACCACTGCCCGGTGTCCGCGGTTGCCGCGGCCCACCCCGAGCTGTGCGATGCGGAACACGAGGCGATTTCTCAGCTCGTGGGCCGCCACATCCAGCCGCTCGCGTTGATCGCGGACGGGCACGGTATTTGCACGACCAACATTCCTCTCACCGTCGCCACCCCGGCGGGAGAAATCAACGAAAGGAGCGGAGCTTAAATGACGAAAGCAACCCCCGCACCCGGTCTTGAGACGCCGATGAACGACGATGAGATCATCCAGTCCATCGGCGCCTACAACTACGGCTGGCACGACTCGGACGTGGCCGGCGCCTCGGCGCGCCGTGGCCTGAACTCCGACGTTGTCGCGGACATCTCGGGCATTAAGGGCGAGCCGGAGTGGATGCTCAACCAGCGCCTTCGCGCGCTCGAGATCTTCGAGAAGAAGCCGATGCCGACCTGGGGCGCGGATCTCTCCGGCATCGACTTCGACAACATCAAGTACTACGTCCGCTCCACCGAGCAGCAGGCAACCTCCTGGGAGGACCTGCCGGAGGACATCAAGAACACCTACGACAAGCTGGGCATCCCCGAGGCGGAGAAGCAGCGCCTCGTGGCCGGCGTGGCCGCGCAGTACGAGTCTGAGGTGGTCTACCACCAGATCCGCGAGGACCTCGAGGCCAAGGGCGTCATCTTCGTGGACACCGACACCGCGCTGCGCGAGCACGAGGAGATCTTCAAGGAGTACTTCGGCACGGTCATCCCGGCCGGCGACAACAAGTTCTCCGCGCTGAACTCCGCGGTGTGGTCCGGCGGCTCCTTCATCTACGTTCCGCCGGGGGTCCACGTGGACATCCCGCTGCAGGCCTACTTCCGCATCAACACGGAGAACATGGGCCAGTTCGAGCGCACCCTCATCATCGTCGACGAGGACGCGTACGTGCACTACGTCGAGGGCTGCACCGCCCCGATCTACAAGTCGGACTCCCTGCACTCCGCTGTGGTGGAGATCATCGTGAAGAAGGGCGGCCGCTGCCGCTACACGACGATCCAGAACTGGTCCAACAACGTCTACAACCTGGTGACCAAGCGCGCCCGCGCCGAAGAAGGCGCGACCATGGAGTGGGTTGACGGCAACATCGGTTCCAAGGTCACCATGAAGTACCCGGCTGTGTGGATGACGGGCGAGCACGCCCGCGGCGAGGTGCTTTCCGTCGCCTTCGCCGGCGAGGGCCAGTTCCAGGACACCGGCGCGAAGATGGTGCACCTGGCGCCGCACACGTCCTCCACGGTCGTGTCCAAGTCCGTCGCCCGCGGCGGCGGCCGCTCCGCGTACCGCGGCCTGATCCAGGTGAACGCGAACGCGCACAACTCCGTGTCCAACGTCGAGTGCGACGCGCTGCTGGTGGACGACATTTCCCGCTCCGACACCTACCCGTACAACGACATCCGCAATGACCGCGTCACCCTCGGCCACGAGGCGAAAGTGTCCAAGGTCAGCGAGGAGCAGCTGTTCTACCTGATGTCCCGCGGCATTCCGGAGGAGGAAGCCATGGCAATGATCGTCCGCGGCTTCGTCGAGCCGATCGCCAAGGAGCTGCCGATGGAGTACGCCCTGGAGCTCAACCGCCTCATCGAACTGCAAATGGAAGGATCGGTGGGCTAGACCGATGACCGACGTAGTAACTCCCGTCCAGAACGCGACGCCGCACAACACCAAGGGCGACGTCTTCCAGTCCTTCAACGTCGAGGATTTCCCCGTCCCGGGCGGCCGCGATGAGGTGTGGCGCTTCATTTCGCTGCGCCGCATCCACGGCTTGCACAACGGCACATTCCCGGCGCAAGCGCCAGTACAGGTGTGTATCGACGCTCCCTCCGAAGTCACCGTGAAAGAGGTCAGCGCGGATGATGAACGCTTGAAGGTGTGCGGCGGCCCCGCCGACCGCGTCGCCGCTCAGGCGTGGACGTCCGCCGAGCACGGCACGATCATCACCGTGCCGCAGGACGCGGTGCTGGACCGCGCGATCGAGGTGACCATCACTGGTGCCGGTTTGGACGCGACCACCTTCGCCACGATCCTGGTGGAAACCGGCCGCCACTCCGAGGCCACCGTCATCGTGCGCTACGAGGGCTCCGGCATCCACGCGGACAACCTCAACTGGCACGTGGGTGAGGGGGCGCGGCTGAACGCTGTCGTCGATACGCAGTGGGCGCGCGACGCCGTGCACATCGGCCAGCAGTCGATCCGCGCGAACCGCGACTCCGTCATGCGCCACACCGTCGCTGCCTTCGGCGGCGAGGTGACCCGCATTTCCCCGCGCGTGACCTTCGCCGAGCCGGGTGCCGACGTGGAACTCAACGGCGTCTACTTCGCGGATGCCGGCCAGTACATCGAGACCCGCATGCTCGTCGACCACTCCGTGCCGAACTGCCGCTCCAACGTGCTGTACAAGGGCGCGCTGCAGGGCGAGAAGTCCTCCGGCCTGCCCGAGGCCCGCACCTGCTGGGTGGGCGACGTGCTCATCCGCGCCGAGGCGAAGGGCACCGACACCTACGAGACGAACCGCAACCTGGTGCTCACCGACGGTGCCCGCGCCGATGCGGTGCCGAACCTGGAGATTGAGACCGGCGAGATCGCCGGCGCCGGCCACGCCGCTACCGTGGGCCGTTTCGACGAGGAGCAGCTGTTCTACCTGCGCTCCCGCGGCATCCCCGAGGCCGAGGCGACCCGCCTGATTATCCGCGGCTTCTTCAACGAGGTCCTCAACCAGATTCCGGTGGAGTCTGTGCGCGATGAGCTGATCGCGCGCGTCGCCGGCGAGCTCGAGCACAACAACAACTAAAGGAAGTTTCATGTCCACTCTGGAAATCAAGAACCTGCACGCCAACGTCCTGCCCACCGAAGAGGGCCAGGAGGCTAAGCCGATCCTCAAGGGCGTGAACCTGACCATCAACGGCGGCGAGACCCACGCCATCATGGGCCCGAACGGCTCCGGCAAGTCCACCCTCGCCTACACCATCGCGGGCCACCCGCGCTACGAGGTCACCGAGGGCGAGGTGCTTCTCGACGGCGAGAACATCCTCGACATGGACATCGACGAGCGCGCACGCGCCGGCCTCTTCCTGGCCATGCAGTACCCGGTCGAGGTTCCGGGCGTGTCCTCCTCCAACTTCATGCGCTCCGCGGTGACGGCAGTGCGCGGCGAGGCCCCGAAGCTGCGCGAGTGGGTTTCCGAGCTCAACGCGGCCCGCGAGGCGCTCGCGATGGACGCGTCGTTCTCCGAGCGATCCGTGAACGAGGGCTTCTCCGGCGGCGAGAAGAAGCGCCACGAGGTCATGCAGCTCTCCCTGCTCAAGCCGAAGATCGCCGTCATGGACGAGACCGACTCTGGCCTCGACGTTGACGCGCTGCGCATCGTTTCCGAGGGCATCAACCGCTACCAGGAGGAGACCGGTGGCGGCGTGCTCATGATCACCCACTACAAGCGCATCCTGAACTACGTGCGCCCGGACTTCGTGCACGTCTTCGCCGGCGGCAAGATCGTGGCCACGGGCGGTGCCGAGCTCGCCGACCAGCTCGAGGCCGAGGGCTACGAGAAGTTCATCTAATGAGCTATCTGCTTTCCGACGGCGGCGAGCGCGGTGTGTCCGGCTCGCCGCTGGACGTTGATGCCATCCGCGCCGAGTTCCCGATCCTCTCCCGAACGGTCCGCGACGGCAAGCCGCTGGTGTACTTGGATTCCGGCGCGACCTCCCAGCGCCCGCAGCGCGTGTGGGACGCGGAGCGGGACTTTGTCCTGGGCTGTAACGCCCCGGTGCACCGTGGCTCCTACCAGCTCGCGGAGGAGGCGACGGACGCGTACGAGACCGCCCGCGACCGGATTGCCGCGTTCGTGGGCGCGGCCGGCGACGAGATCTCGTTCACCAAGAACGCCACCGAGGCGCTAAACCTGGTTGCGTACGTGCTCGGCGACGAGCGCGCCGGCGAGATGGCGGTGCGCGAGGGCGACACCGTCGTGATCACGGAACTGGAGCACCACGCGAACTTGGTGCCGTGGCAGGAACTCTGCCGCCGCACGGGTGCGACGCTGAAGTGGTACCGCATGACGGCCGACGGGCGCATCGACCTCGACTCACTCGAGCTCGACGACACCGTGAAGGTCGTTGCGTTCACCCACCAGTCCAACGTGACCGGCGCGCACGCGGACGTGGCGGAAATGGTGCGCCGCGCCAAGGCCGTCGGCGCGCTGACTGTGCTGGATGCGTGCCAGTCGGTGCCCCACATGCCGGTGGACTTCCGCGCGCTAGATGTAGATTTCGCCGCGTTCTCCGGCCACAAGATGTGCGGCCCGAACGGTGTCGGCGCGGTGTACTCCAAGCACCTGGGGGAGTTGCCGCCGTTTTTGACGGGCGGCTCCATGATCGAGGTCGTGCGCATGGAGGGCTCCACCTACGCCCCAGCCCCGCAGCGCTTCGAGGCGGGCACCCAGATGACCTCCCAGGTTGTTGGCCTGGGTGCCGCGGTGGAATTCCTCGAAGAGATCGGGATGGAGAACATCGCCGCTCACGAGCACGTGCTCACCGAGTACGCGCTGGAGCAGATGCAGACGATCGAGGGCTTGCGCATTGCTGGGCCGCTGACGTCGGAAATGCGTGGCGGCGCGATTGCGTTCACAGTAGAGGGCGTGCACCCGCACGACCTCGGCCAGGTGCTCGACGCGGACGGCGTGGCCATCCGCACCGGTCACCACTGTGCATGGCCCGCGCACCGCGGTTTGGACCTGCAGTCCACGTCGCGCGCGAGTTTCTACCTGTACAACACGCTGGATGAGGTGGATACCCTGGTGGCGTCCATCCGTAAAGCGAAGGAGTTTTTCGCTCGATGAACCTTGAGGCGATGTACCAGGAAGTCATCCTGGACCACTACAAGAACCCGCAGCACGCAGGGCTCCGCGAGCCCTTCGAGGCTGAGGTCCACCACGTCAACCCGTCCTGCGGCGACGAGCTGACATTGCGCCTCCAGCTCTCCAGCGACGGCGAGACCGTCGAGGATGTGTCGTACGACGCGGAAGGGTGCTCTATTTCGCAGGCGTCGACAAGCGTGATGGCCGAGGAGCTCATCGGCCAGAGCATCGGCGAGGCGTTCAAAAAGCTGCAGGCGTTCGAGGAGATGGTCACCTCCCGCGGCACCGTCGAGGGCGACGCGGAGATGATCGGTGACGGGGTGGCGTTTGCTGGCGTCGCCAAGTTCCCTGCCCGCGTGAAGTGCGCGCTGCTGGGGTGGAAGGCGTTTGAAGCCGCGGCCGCTGAGGCCGTGGAGCAGAGGGAGGATTAGGACATGGAAGAGCAGCAGAACGAACAGAAGGAGACGCAGGGCGCGACCTTCGGTCAGGTCGGCGAGCGTCCGACGCAGACCGAGGAGCAGATCAAGCTCGCGGCTGATGTCGAGGAGTTCATGCGCGACGTGATCGACCCGGAGCTGGGCATCAACGTCGTGGACCTCGGCCTGGTGTACGACATCTGGATCGAGGGCGGTGCCGCTGAAGACGGCACCGCGGCACCTACGGTTGCCGTGATCAACATGACGCTGACCTCGCCGGCGTGCCCGCTGACCGACATCATCGAGGAGCAGGCGCGTCTCGCCGTCGTGGAGAACACCGCGGTGGATGAGATCGCCCTGAACTGGGTGTGGATGCCGCCGTGGGGACCGCAGATGATCACCGAAGAAGGCCGCGAGCAGCTCCGCGCCCTCGGCTTCGCGGTTTAGCGCACCTGGCCCGCCCGCGTAAGGTGGCATGACGTGATTGTCACCAATGATCTCGAGGTGCGCGTGGGTGCCCGCACGCTCCTCGACGCCCCCGGCCAGCACCTCAGGGTCCAGCCCGGCGACCGCATCGGGCTAGTCGGCCGCAACGGCGCCGGCAAGACCACGACGATGCGCATCCTGGCGGGGGAGACCGAGCCTTACGGCGGTACGGTGACCCGCTCGGGCGAGATCGGCTACCTGCCGCAGGACTCGAAGGAAGGCGACATCGAGCAGACGGCGCGCGACCGCGTACTGTCTGCCCGCGGCCTCGACGAGATCCAGCGCTCGATGGCGAAGCAGCAGGCCATCATGGAAACCACCGACGGCGCAGAGCGCGACAAGGCGATCCGCAAGTATTCCCGCCTTGAGGAGCGTTTCGACGCACTCGGCGGCTACGAGGCGAACGCCGAGGCAGCACAGATCTGCGACAACCTCGGGCTGCCCACGCGCGTGCTGGACCAGCAGCTGAAGACGCTCTCCGGCGGCCAGCGCCGTCGCGTGGAACTTGCACAGATCCTCTTCGCGTCGCGTTCCGGTTCCGGCAAGTCGAGCACCACCTTGCTGCTCGACGAGCCCACCAACCACCTCGATGCCGACTCGATCGCGTGGTTGCGCAGCTTCCTGTCGAAGCACGACGGTGGGTTGATCATGATCTCGCACGACGTCGAGCTCCTCGACGACGTGTGCAACAAGGTTTGGTTCCTCGATGCCGTGCGCGCCGAGGCCGACGTCTACAACATGGGCTTCTCGACGTACCAAAAGGCCCGCGCCGAAGATGAGGCGCGCCGCCGCCGCGAGCGCGCAAACGCCGAGAAGAAGGCCGCGGCGCTGCAGAAGCAGGCTGCGAAGCTCGGCGCGAAGGCGACGAAGGCAGCTGCGGCGAAGCAGATGCTCGCGCGCGCGGACCGCATGATGAGCGAGCTCGACGATATCCGTGTGGCCGACAAGTTCGCCGCCATCTCCTTCCCGGAGCCGGCACCGTGCGGCAAGACCCCGCTCTACGGCAAAGGCTTGACCAAAATGTACGGCTCGCTCGAGGTGTTCGCGGGCGTGGACCTGGCGATCGACAAGGGCTCGCGCGTCGTGGTCTTGGGCACCAACGGTGCCGGCAAGACCACGCTGCTCAAGCTGCTCGCGGGTGTCGAGCGCACCGACGGCGAGGGCGGCCTGGTTACCGGCCACGGGCTGAAGATCGGCTACTTCGCGCAGGAGCACGACACGATCGACGGCGAGAAGACGGTGTGGGAGAACACCATCGACGCCTGCCCCGACGCCGGCCAGCAGGACCTGCGCGGCCTACTCGGCGCGTTCATGTTCTCCGGCGACAAGCTGGAGCAGCCGGCGGGCACGCTCTCCGGCGGCGAGAAGACGCGCCTAGCACTGGCCACGCTCGTCTCCTCCCGCGCGAACGTGCTGCTTCTCGATGAGCCGACGAACAACCTCGACCCCCAATCCCGCGAGCAGGTACTCGATGCCCTGAAGACCTATACCGGTGCAGTCGTGCTCGTCACCCACGACCCTGGCGCGGTGCGCGCGCTCGAACCGGAGCGGGTGATCATTATGCCCGAGGGCGACGAAGATCTCTGGAGCGACGAATACATGGAAATTGTGGAGCTAGCCTGATGCCTGAGATTTTCGCCAGCGAGTGGGGCACGCTCGCCGCCACTGCCCTGAAGGGCGTCATCATCTACGTGACGCTAATCGTCTTACTCCGAATCAGCGGCAAGCGGTCTCTCTCGAAGTTCAACATCTTCGACTTCATCATCACTGTCGCCATCGGCTCGATCTTCGCGAGCACATTGACGACGGAGGACTTGAAGATCGCACAGTCTGTGACGGCGATCGTCGTTTTGCTGGGCGCACAGTGGCTGATCTCGCGCCTGGCGTTCCGCTCAGACAGGTTTGAGCGCGTCATCAAAGCCGATCCTGCCCTCCTGTACTACGGCGGAGACTACGTGCTGGATACGATGCGCGCCGAGCGGGTAACTGAGCGTGAGATCCTCCAAGCAGTGCGCAACAGCGGCGCTGCTAGCCTCGAGGGGGTCCAAGCGGTCATCCTCGAGACCGACGGCACCATATCCGTTATCGCGAGCTCCGAGGACGCGCCCCCGCCGGCGCACAATGCAGTATTCAAGACAGTGAGGCGCAACCCCGAGGGCGGCAGCGAAGGGCCCACCGACGCCGTCTAAAACGGTATTGGCCTAGCTCCCGCGTAGTTGCGCTGCCACCCGTAACGGTCGTGGTAGTCGGGCTCCAGGGAAATCCCCTGTTCACGGAAGATCTGGTGCAGCTCTTTGCGGATCTGGCCCGCACCCGTCTTATGCAGCTTGGCTTCGGCCGGCTCGGGTTTGTCTGCAACATGCAGGCGGAGCATGCTTTCCGGGCAGTCGACAACGATGATGGGGCAATCGTTGGAGAAGGGCAGGCTCCCAGCGCTCAGGTATTCTTCCTCGGCCTGGAACGGCACGACGACCGGATCGATGCCTCTGCAAGCCCGAACGATGCCGGTGGCTGCTCGCTCGGGTTGCCCGACGATGCCGCGGTCAGTGTCTTTCAACCACGCCAGCACGCAGCTCAATGCATCCGGCGCGTTCTGCGGCACGTGGACGTGCACACCGGAGACCTCCGTCCCGTCACGTTCGAAGATGATGAAGGCGTTGCCGGCCGTGGCGGTCGGCGCAAAGTGATCGAGCGCTTCAGTCAGCTGGGTGAAGAATGAGGTGCTGAGCTCTTTCGCGCTCGGTGCGTCGAAGGGGCCACGGAGCACGGCGGGCCCGTCGGGGTGCTTGATGGCAATCTCCTTGCCGGGGTAGTCCAGCCGGAGGTGCCACACCCTGTCGCCGTAACCTCGGCCGCCGGGCAGCGCCTTTTCGAAGTTCGCGAGGGTGAGCTCCGGCAGTGCTTTGACGGTCTCCGAGTTGCCGCGGAAGATTCGGATGCGTTCGAAGTTGCCGTACTTCTCCAGCACCTCCTTCATGCCCTGGAGCGGGTCGGAAGTGTTGACATCGTGGATTGCGATGGCTTCGAGGATCAGTGCGATGGTGGCGGGGCCGTTGGTTGTGCCGTTAACGGTGAGACCGATTTCCTCGCCGTCGTCGCCGCGGTCGAAGATGATGTCGACTTCGTTGACGTGCGGATCATAGTCGGATTCGACATGATCCCGCGGGTCGTAGCCACCGTAGTATTCGTCGTACATGGGATTCCTTTCACGTTAGTTCCAGCAGATCTCCGAATGTTTCGGATGCTGGTGGTTCGAAACTAGCGCGATTGAAGTACCTCAAGGTAGGTGCCAGTTGCGGATGCACACTCAAGTACGCATTCGGGTGCCCCCGGCCGGTGCGGAAACTAGAACTGGCGGTAGCGCTCCGCGAAGTTGTAGAGGATGCGGTTGGACCAGGTGTAGTCGTGGGCGTACGCGGTGGCGAGGATGTCGTCGAACATGTCGAGTCGGAAGTACCCCATGTGCGCATACAGCCGCAGGCGCGCCTCGAGCGCCTGCGCCGTCAGCTCCGGGTGGAACTGGGTGGCATAGACGTTCTCCTTCACGCGGAACATCTGCGTGGGGCAGGCGTACCCGGTGACCAGCAGCGTCGCCTCGGCTGGCAGCTCCGAAATCGCCTCCTTGTGTCCGACCAGGGTCGGGAACGTATCGGGGAAGCCGTCGAGGAGGGGGTCGCGCTTGCCGTCGTCGGTAAGCAAGAGCTCGATCATGCCGGCTTCCTCCGCGAACTCGTCGCCGAGCCGGGCTCCGATCGCGCCGCCGACCATGCCGATGCCGTAGCACGCGCCCATGAGCGGGAAGTCGCGCTCGATGATCTCGCGCACCAGTGCGCCGATTTCGCGCTCGACGCGCAGCTGGACCTCGCCCTTGACCGCGTCGGTGTTGTTGAACGGGCTGCCGCCGAGTAGGACGCCGGAGTACTTGTCCAAATCGACCTCGCCGAGCGGCGCGGATTCGACGCGGCGCTGCTCGAGCGCCGCCTCCGGGATGCGCATCTTCGAGAGGAAGGATGCGTACTCCTCGGCGGAGGCGGCGTCCTCGGGACGCGTGCTGAGCAGCAGGAAAGGGCGATCGACGGTCATTCACATGAATCTAGTACACGGCCTCGCGCCGCCCGCGCTCGCGTACGATCGGACGCATGGCTAAAGACAGTTTCCTCGACACCCTCCGCGACGGCTGGAACGCAATGTCCGGCGAGCAGCGCACCATCGCGGGAATCCTCGTGGGCATCGACACGCTCGGCAAGGGTGCTGCGCTCTGGGACCTTGCGCGTGCCGACGATCGCTCCCTCCGCGGCCCGAAGTGGCTCTGGGGCGTGGCGATTCCCGCGGTGAACACGCTCGGATGGCTGGCCTACTTCACGGTGGGCAGGAAGTACTAGGCGGGTGCGGTAATGCGCCCAGGCAGGCTAGTTGCCGTAGTGGTACTTGCAGGCGACGATGGTGACACCGGCTTCATCGATTTTGTACACCAAGCGGTGCTCGCTGTTTATCCTCCTGGACCAGTAGCCTGACAGATTGTGCATGAGCGGTTCGGGTTTGCCGATGCCCTCGTTCCCGTTTCGGCAGATGTCGGTAATGAGTGCGTTGATACGCTTGAGCATGCGGCGATCTTGGGTCTGCCAGGCGCAGTACTCGTCCCACGCGTCCCGTTCCCAGCGGATGAGCACTAGTCGTCCTCGAGCAAGGCGTGTTCCTCGGCCAGTCCTCGCTCGACCCGCGCGATCCGCTCTTGAAGCACACGGGCATTCTTGGGTGATCGGAGGAGGTAAGCAGTCTCCTTGAGCGCTTCGTACTCGGCGAGGGAGACAATCACGACTGGGTCGTGGCCCGAGCGGGTGATGACAACCTCTTCGCAGTCATCCACCACACGGGTGAGCACGTCCGCGTACCTCGCGCGCGACTCGGTGTACGACATGACTTTCACAGCTGGCCTCCGTTGCGTGGTCCTGGGCCGATGTACAGAATTGCGTACAGGGTAACCCGTTGCGGCTTTTGCGGGCAAGCCCGCTTCGGGCAACCTTAGTTGCGGAAGCCGTGCACCGGGGCCGGGATGAAGCCGCCGCGGCGGATGAAGGCGTCGTTGCCCACCTGGCTCACCGGGATGACCGGCGCATAGCCGAGGAGGCCGCCGAAGTTCACTTCGTCGCCCGGCTTGGTGCCCGGCACTGGGATGAGGCGGGCGGCGGTGGTCTTGTGGTTCATCACGCCGATGGCAGCCTCGTCCGCGATCATGCCCGCGATGAGCTCTGCGGAGGTGTCGCCGGGGATGGCGATCATGTCGAAGCCCACGGAGCAGATCGAGGTCATCGCCTCAAGCTTGTCCATGGTGATGGATCCGGCGCGGACGGCGTCGATCATGCCCTGGTCCTCGGAGACCGGGATGAAGGAGCCGGAGAGGCCGCCGACGCGCGAGCAGGCCATCATGCCGCCTTTCTTCACCGCGTCGTTCAGTAGTGCGAGCGCGGCCGTCGTGCCGTGTGTGCCGACCTGGTCCAGGCCCATGTGCTCGAGGATGTGGGCGACGGAGTCGCCGATCTCCGCGGTCGGGGCAAGCGAGAGGTCGACGATGCCGAAGGGCACGCCGAGGCGTTCCGACGCCATCGTGCCGACGAGCTGCCCAGCGCGGGTGATCTTGAAAGCGGCCTTCTTGATCTCCTCGGCGACCTCGTTGAGGCTCGCTCCTTCGAGGGAGCCGATTGCGTTATCGACTACGCCCGGACCGGAAACGCCGACGGAAACCACGGTGTCCGGCTCCTCGATGCCGTGGAAGGCGCCGGCCATGAAGGGGTTGTCGCCGACGGCGTTGGCGAAGACGACGAGCTTGGCGCAGGCGATGGAGGAGCGGTCGGCGGTGAGTTCGGCCGCCTCCTTGATCACGCGGCCCATCACGGCGACGGCGTCCATGTTGATGCCGGCGCGCGAGGTGGCCACGTTCACGGAGCCGCACACGTTGTCCGTGACGCTGAGTGCTTCGGGAATGGAGTTGATCAACCGAGCGTCGGCACGCGTGGCTCCCTTCTCCACGAGCGCCGAGTAGCCGCCGACGAAATTCACGCCCAGCTCAGCGGTTGCGCGGTCGAGCGCGCGGGCGACCTCGACGGGGTTGCCCTCGACACCCGCGGCGACCAGTGCAATGGGGGAGACCGAGATGCGCTTATTCACGATCGGGATGCCCAGCTCGCGCTCAATGCCCTCGCACACCGGCACGAGCTGCGCGGCGCGCTCGGTGACGCGGTCGTAGACAGCTTGCGCCGTGGCCTCCATCGTGGCGCGGGTGCAGCCAATGAGCGAGATGCCCATGGTCACAGTGCGGATGTCGAGGCGGTAGTCCTCGATCATCTGGATGACGTCGAGGATGCGGCGGGACTTGAAATCGAAATCGGTTGCCATAGCTGCCGGCCCTAGATCTCGTTCATGGCGGTGAACAGGTCCTCCGCCTGGATGCGCACCATCACGCCGAGCTGCTCGCCGGTCGCCGCGAGGTGTTCCTGCAGCTCACCCATGTCCACCGGGGTGCCGTCCGCAGCCTGCGGCAGCTCGACGCGCATGATCATGGTGAAGAAATTGTCCATGAGCGTCTGCGACAGGTCGACGATGTTCAGGTTGCGCTCAGCCGCGGCGTTGGCCACGCCCGCGATGATGCCAACGCGGTCTTTGCCGGTGGTCGTGATGATTGCGTGCATGGGTACAAATGTATCCTTACGCGCCGCCAACCTGCTCATTAGCATCATCTGCAGAGAACACATCGGAGGAGGTAGCAGTGGTAAGTTGGGCTTCTGTTTTCACGTTCGCGTCGTTGTTCTTAGTGATGCCGGCGTTCCGCCGGCGAGAGGCCTGCCCAACGTCTGCAGCACCCAGCGTTCGAGCTCCTCACGCCGCGCGAACGCGAAGTCTACGAGCTGGTGGTGCAGGGCATGTCCAACGCAGAGATCGCCAACCGCCTCCACTATTCAGAGATCACGATCCGCAAGCGGGTCTCGAGCATTCTCGCCAAGTTCGACCTGCCCAGCAGAAGCCGCTTGATTGCGCTGAGCCACGATTGACCGTGGTAGCATCCAACCATGGAGACGGCGCTTGAAGTACTCGCACCAGCTGGGCTCCTTCTCGCATTCCCAGCCGTGATGCTCGGCGCGCTTATCGCGACCGTCGGCAGGCGCGTCGAGGTGCCGGTCCCGCCGGTCGGGCGCTGGTCCAACGCCGCCTACGCGCTGCTCATGGTAGTAGTTGGGGCGGGAGTGACCCTCGCCGGGTTCGCGATTCCTTCGCTCCTGCGTATCGACGATTGGTTCTTCTCCGTTGCCATTGCCGTTGTCCTCGTCGTGGTGCTGTGCGCGACGAGGAAGCTGCCCAACCACCCGGTGACGGGACCGCTCTTCGGAGCGCTGGCGGCGACGGTGGGCGTGGGTATCGCCTCCGTCGTCGACGCCCTCACGCACTTCAACGACGGGGCGGGGCTCTGGGCGATTGGCCTCTTCTACGCGTGGATAATGTGCGGGCTTCCGCTCCTCCTCGCAGCGAGCGTTATCGCGCTGGTGCGGCGCGACGCGGCGACCATGCCGGAGTGAAATCGCTACGGTGGGACCCATGGCTACCCCAGATACTGAACAGATCCACGTCCTCGTCATCGGTGCCGGCGGCAACGTGTCCAAGCACTCGGTCCCCATGCTCATCGACGCCGGACACCGCGTTTCCGCGCTCGTCCGCAACCCGGATCACGCTGAGCAGCTTCAAGCTCATGGTGCCACCGTGATTGTCAAGGACATCACCGAGCTCACTACCTCCGATTGGGAGCGTATGGTCACCCCGTTCGATGTAATCGTCTGGTCGGCGGGTGCGGGCGGCGGCAGCGCTGAGCGCACGTGGGAGGTCGATCGCGACGCGGCGATGAAGCTCATCGACGCCCTCGAGCTTTTCGACGAAGTCGCCCCGCGCCTCGTCATGGTGTCTTACGCCGGTGCGATGACGAACACCGCAGAAGACAAGGGCGACTCCTGGTACGCCTACGTCGAGAGCAAGAAGGCCGTGGACAAGCGCCTCATCGATTCCAACCTGCCGTACGTGATCCTGGGGCCGACGAAGCTTACCGACGAACCTTCGCAGGGCATCACGGTGCTCAGCAGCGCTCGCGACGCGGACTCCACGACGTCGCGAGAGCTGGTTGCCCAGGTGATCGTGGAGGCTGTCTCGAGCGACGAGGCCCTCAGCCCGAACCCCTTCGAGTTCGAGGACGGCACCACCCCGGTCACCGAGCTGCCGTAGCGTTAGCGCGCCGCGCAATACTCGGCGAAACGCCGCACCAGCCCGTTGGCAGCCGCAACGTCGTGGTTGGGCAGGTCTGCCACGATGCGGGCGTAGTCCTCGGGCGCGAAGTAGCCGTAGTCGTAGTAGAAGTCCATGCGGGTGCGCATCGCGTCCGCATCCATCTCGGCGTGGAACTGGGTGGCCCACACATGGTCGCCGTAGCGCACGATCTGGACGAGCCCGTCCGGGCCGGTGGCGAGCAGCGTGAGCTCTTCCGGCACCTCCTGCGGATTCTCGGTGTGGCCGGTCAGGGCGGTGAACTCGGCGGGCGCGCCGGCAAGGAGCACGTCCTCGCGGCCTGCGTCAGTGACGCTGACCGTGGTGGGACCGGAATCCTCGGCGTGGTCGTGACCCACGTTGCCGCCGAACTGGTGCACCAGCCAAGACAAGCCGAAGCAGACGAAGAAGACGGGCACACCCGACTCAATCAGCTCGGCGAGGACGGCGTGGACGTGCTTCTGGTAATCGTCGTAAAGCTCGGGCTCCGAGTTAGTAACGTTGAGCGAGCTGCCGCCGACGATGACCCCCGCGACGCCGTCTAGGGGCCCGAGTGCCACGCCGGGCGCGTCGATGACGCGCAGCTCCATGTCAACTTCGTCCAACCCCGCCGATTGCAGCGCGTCGTGGTACTCGGCGCGCGCGACCTGGGGGCCGATCTCGCCGTTGCGGAGGGAGAGGAAGAGCAGTTGAGCCATGGCGGCCAGTCTATACCGCTTGGTCTACTTCGTGGAATCAGCCGCGAACCGACTGTTCCACAACATTGAGCATCGCTTCGAGACGTTCCGCGGGTTCGCCGGCAGCGAGCTTCGTGATGAAGCCCTCCAGCACCGTCTCGAGGTACGTCTGCAGCACCTCAACAGGCACATCCCCGCGCATCTGCTCGTTGGATTCCAGGCGCTGCCGCACCGCGCGATCGAGGACGACCTGGTGCTCGCGCCACCGCACCTCGAAGTCGGGGTCCGTGCGCAGCTTCCGGATAATCTCGGCGCGGGTCGCAAACCAGTCGTGGTCCGAGGGATTATGCAGCATGTCGCGCATCACCTCGACGAGCCCGCGCTGCGACACCACCTCGGCTTGGCGCTCCGCGTCCTCGCTCACGATGGCGAGGAAGAGCGACTCTTTGTCGCCGAAGTGGTGGAAGATCGCGCCGCGCGTTTTGCCCGTCGCCTCCTCGAGCCGTGCGACCGTGGCCCCCTCGAACCCGTGGCGGGCGAAGCAGACACGGGCGGCGTCCATGATCTCCCGGCGGCGACGCGCAAGTTCGGTGTCGCTGATGATGGGCACGAGGGGTCCTTTCTGGAGAGGGCGAGGGGCGTGACGACGTAAAGCAAGGGGCTACCCAGCAGTCGTCGGAAAGCTGGGTAGCCCCTTCTACGGCTTAGAGACTAGCGGGGCTAGCTCTTCACCATCTGGCGCAGCACGTACTGCAGGATGCCGCCGTGGCGGTAGTACTCCGCCTCACCCGGCGTATCCACGCGGACAACTGCGTCGAACTCGACGGTCTCGCCGCCGTCCTTGGTTGCGGTCACGTGCACGGTGGCCGGGATCTCATCGCCCTCGTTGAAGGCGGTGATGCCGGAAATCGCGAAGGTCTCGGTGCCGTCCAGGCCCAGGGAGCCGTGGGACTCGCCCTCCGGGAACTGCAGCGGCAGCACGCCCATGCCGATGAGGTTGGAACGGTGGATGCGCTCGAAGGACTCCGCGATCACGGCGCGCACGCCGAGGAGGTTGGTGCCCTTAGCAGCCCAGTCACGGGAGGAACCGGTGCCGTACTCCTTGCCTGCGAGCACGACCAACGGAATGCCCGCAGCCTCGTAGTTCATCGCCGCGTTGTAGATGAAGTCCTGCGGCGCGCCTTCCTTGGTGAAGTCGAGGGTGTAGCCACCCTGCTCCTCAACCAGCTCGTTGCGCAGGCGGATGTTCGCGAAGGTGCCGCGAACCATGACCTCGTGGTTGCCGCGGCGGGAACCGAAGGAGTTGTAGTCCTGGCGCTGCACACCGTGGGAGTCCAGGTAGTCAGCTGCCGGGGTGCCCGGCTTGATGGAGGAAGCGGGGGAGATGTGGTCGGTGGTCACCGAGTCGCCCAGCTTGGCAAGCACGCGGGCACCCTCGATGTCGGTGACTGCCTCCGGCTCCTCCGGCATGCCGTCGAAGTACGGTGCCTTGCGGATGTAGGTGGAGTCCTCGTTCCACTGGAAGGTCTCGTCCTGCGGAACGTCCAGGCCCTGCCACTGCTCGTCGCCCTTGAACACGTCGGCGTAATCCGCCTCGTACATTTCGCGGGTGATGGTGGAGGCGATGGTCTCCTCGATCTCCTGGGTGGACGGCCAGACGTCCTTCAGGAAGACATCGTTGCCGTCCTGGTCCTGGCCCAGCGGCTGGGTCTCGAAGTCGAAGTCCATCGTGCCGGCGATCGCGTACGCGATGACCAGCAGCGGGGACGCGAGGTAGTTCATCTTCACGTCCGGGGAGATGCGGCCTTCGAAGTTGCGGTTGCCGGAGAGCACGGCGGTCGCGGTGAGGTCGAACTCGTTGATGGCCTCGGAAACCTCGTTCGGCAGCGGGCCGGAGTTACCGATGCAGGATGCGCAGCCGAAGCCGGTGAGGTAGAAGCCGACGGCCTCGAGGTCCTTCCACAGGTCGGCGCGCTCGTAGTAGCCGTCGACAACCTGGGAACCCGGAGCCATGATGGTCTTCACCCACGGCTTGGCCTTCAGGCCCTTCTCAGCGGCCTTGCGGGCCAGCAGTGCAGCACCGACCATGACGGACGGGTTGGAGGTGTTGGTGCAGGAGGTGATGGCGGCAATCGCCACAGCACCGTGGTCGAGGGTGTACTCGCCGCCCTGCGGGGACTCGACGATGACCGGCTTGGAAGCGCGGCCCTCAGCACCCTCGGCAGCGGACTCGCCGTTGCCCGGCCAAGACTCGTTGTAGGAAACGGTGTCAACCTTCGGGGCGCGGACCGGCTCGAAAGTCTCGTCACCGGCGGTGTTGTAGTCCGGCAGCTGGGCGCGGAAGGTGGACTTGGACTCGGAGAGCAGGATGCGGTCCTGCGGGCGCTTCGGGCCAGCGATGGACGGCACGACGGTGGAGAGGTCCAGCTCGAGGTACTCGGAGTACTCGGCCTCCTCAGCGTCCTGCTCGAGCCACATGCCCTGAGCCTTCGCGTATGCCTCGACGCGGTCGATGTCCTCCTGGGAACGGCCGGTGAGGTGGAGGTAGTTGATGGTCTCCTCGTCGATCGGGAAGATCGCGCAGGTGGAGCCGAACTCCGGGCTCATGTTGCCGATGGTGGCGCGGTTCGCCAGCGGGATCTGCTTGACGCCGTTGCCGTAGAACTCGACGAACTTCTGCACCACACCGTGCTGGCGCAGCATCTCGGTGATGGTGAGCACCACGTCGGTTGCGGTCACGCCGGCCGGAATCTCGCCGGTGAGCTTGAAGCCCACGACGCGCGGGATGAGCATGGACACCGGCTGGCCGAGCATGGCGGCCTCAGCCTCGATGCCGCCCACGCCCCAGCCCAGGATGCCCAGGCCGTTCTGCATGGTGGTGTGGGAGTCGGTGCCGATGCAGGTGTCCGGGTAGGCCACGCCCTCGTTGTCGAACACGACGCGGGAGAGGTACTCGATGTTTACCTGGTGGACGATGCCGGTGCCCGGGGGCACAACGCGGAAGTTGGAGAAGTTCTCCGCACCCCAACGCAGGAACTGGTAGCGCTCCTCGTTGCGCTCGTACTCGATCTCGACGTTCTTGTTCAGCGCGTCCTCGGAGCCGAAGGCCTCGATGATCACGGAGTGGTCGATGACCATCTCAGCCGGGTTGAGCGGGTTCACCTGCTCCGGGCTGCCGCCGAGAGCGGACACAGCCTCGCGCATGGTGGCCAGGTCGACGACACACGGCACACCGGTGAAGTCCTGCATGAGCACGCGGGCCGGGGTGAACTGAATCTCGATGGACGGCTCAGCCGAGGGGTCCCAGTTCGCGATTGCGTTGATGTGGTCTGCGGTGACGTTCTTGCCGTCCTCGGTGCGAAGCAGGTTCTCGCCCAGCACCTTGAGGGAGTACGGAAGCTTCTCCATGCCTTCGACAGCGTCGAGAGCGAAGTAGTCGTAAGACTTGTCGCCGACCTCGAGCGTCTTCTTGGCGTTGAAGGAGTTCTTGCTTTCTGCCACAGTGAGCTCCATTCCTCGTAGTTAAACCAATATTTGGGTTTTGCTGACCCATGGCGGTCAACCTTCAATCATATTCGACCGGCCACAGTTCCGTGGCCATCTTAACAGTACGGACGTAATGTTTCCCATTAGGGCGCACCGCCGATAGGCTTTCCGCTTAACGACGTTCACTCGTTTCAACCGCAAAGGATCCGCTAACCGTGACAGCGCTACCCGCCTCGCAAGCCGCAGTACCGGGCCCCGCGGGCCTCGACATCGCGGCGCTCGCGGAGGCGCTGCGGGGCAGTGACGTTGTCTTTCACCCGGCGGCCCCCCGAGATCCGGCCTTTGAGGCCGACCTGGCCGGTGCGGTCGCTGCCGCGTCGAACACTCGAGCCGGTGATGTGGATCTCGTTGTCCTTGACCACACCCCGCCCATGATCGCCGATCTGCGCGACGCCGCCCAGGATCTCCTCATGGCCGGCGACGCGGAGACCGTACTGATCCGCACTCCCAACGTCGCTATCGGCGTGAGCGACACCCTTACTCGCGCCGAAATCGAGGTCGGGGAGCGCGTTATGGCGGCTGAGCCCGATTATGTTGCAGGTGTTCGGGCCTTCGTCGACACGGCGGAGGGTTTCACAGTGCAATGGGGCGTTGTCGGTGCGCTGTTGATAGGCCTCTGCGCCCTCGCGTTCGCAGCCGGATTTCTGGCAACGCGACGTTCTGAACATCTCTAGATGGTCACGGCCAGTCAGGTTTCCACGCTTGACCTTGCGGCGAGCCCGCCACCTCTATCGATCGTGTGACAATCATCACACACGTTTATGTAACGTCTAAAGTGGCTGGTGGTAACCGTTGTGAGTCATGTGAAAGAGCTTGACTCGTGTGAAAGTTGGTAAAGGTTGTGCAACAGACTGATTACGTGACGTATGGTTCTTGTGTCGGCTCGTGAGTCGGCGGAGGATAACACAGGAAACACCAGTCACAGGATGCGACGCGCTCTAGTCAAGCGGGGCGCACTGACTGCCAAATGAGTCTCAGTCGGTTCGGGCATGTGGGGAAGCACGCCAAGTACCAAGAGCGCCGAGGCAGAACGGTGGGAGTGGAATCTGACGCGGATCGAGCGCGCCTGCATCAGTAGTCAACTTTCGTCTGACCGCTCGTCAAGGTTTGGCCCTTGCCGGTGGCGCGGTCTGAGCGCACTAGTCACGCGCTGAGACCGCTTTGGCAGATGCTTGGATCCGTTCGTCGGCAAGCACCTGTGCCCTCGGTGAGCCCTGCCCGCCGCGAGCGGTGTGAGGAGCACCTCCGTGGCAACCCCATCTAGGCGCACCCGTGCAGCACGCCCGCGTTACGCGGTTAGTGCCGTCGCGTGCTCGACCACACTCGCGCTCATGTCCAGCATCTTCAGCCCGAGCGCATCCGCGCAGCCGGAGCAGTCCGCCGCTGCGTTGGCCGCAGCCGTCGCCCGTGCGCAGGCTGAGGTGGACAATCTTTCGCTCGGCCTGGGTGATCTGCAGGAGAGCGTGAACCGCGCGCTCGTCGATCTGCGCGATGCCCAGGCGATCGCGGAGCAGGCCCGCCGTGGCGCCGCGGAGGCGGAAGAGCGACTGCGGGCCGCTGAGGCCGATGTCGACGCCGCGAAGGCGGCCCTGGCTTCCGTGACCCGCTCTCAGTACCGGGGCGCAAGCGAATCCGGTGTGCTGGGCGCGCTCGCCGGCGACGGAAAGCAGAAGGACGTGCTGGAGCGCGCGAACTTCCTGCGCCAGCGCACCGATGAGAAGCGCGAGGCGCTCGCCGCTGTGGAGCGCGCCCGCACAGAGGCAGCCAACGAGGCTGCCGTCGCGCGCGAAGCCAGCGAGCTGGCCGATGCGACGGCCTCCGAAGCTGTCAAGGCGGAGCAGAGCGCCCGCGAGCTGCTTGAGACAAGCGCTGCGTCGCTCGAGGTGCAGACGGCGGAGCTCCAGGCTGCGGAAGCGTCGCTCGGCGCAGCGCAGCAGGAGCTCGAGGAAGCCCGCCCGGGCTCGACCGTCGCTACTGAGTCCGCGTACGCGGCTCCGGCGGAGCCGGTGCGTGCCGACGCATATGATGCCGCCGTCATCGAGGACGTGCAGCGTCGCGTCGAGGAGCTCGCCCCGGAGGCCAGCGCGCCGAGTGCGGATGTGGTCGCCCAGGCTTTGGCTTCCGCGCACAGCGCCCGCGGCGGGGCAACCGACGCTGCGGAGATTTCGGAGGGTGCGATCGAGGATGCCGCGCAGGTTGCTGCGGCGGCTGCCCTGGTCGGCGATTCTCAGGTGCCGCACGCGACCTTCGCCGACCCGTACGCGGGCGGGGCGGGCGGCAGCTCCTTGAGCTCCGTCGGTTCCCTCAGCTCGCTCGGTTCCCTGAGCTCGTCGCTGGACCTCGGCGCTGTGACTGACTCCGGCGCCGCCGAGATCATCACCGCGTTCGCCGGCGGCCTGCAGTCCGGCATGGGCCTCAGCGACTCGCTCAACTCCACGAACACCACCGGTGACGTCAGGCTTGCCGACGCCATCAATGTCGCCTCCGCGATCGCCGACGTCGCGGGCGTGTTGCCCGAGGTGAGCACGCCAGAGACGGTGACTAAGAAGGTGCAGTCCACGGTGACCGCACCCAACTCCGGCTCAGTGGAGACGGTGATTTCCCGCGCGATGTCGATGGTGGGCACCCCGTACGTGTGGGGCGGCGGCGACGCCAACGGTCCGACCACCGGTGTCAACGGCGGCAGCCTCAACGGCTTCGACTGCTCCGGGCTCGTGCTCTACGCATTCTCCGGCGCGGGTGTGTCCCTGCCGCACTACACCGGCTACCAGTACCAGCGCGGCACCAAGATCGACCCGAGCCAGGCGCAGCGCGGCGACCTCCTCTTCTGGGGTCCGGGCGGCAGCCAGCACGTGGCGATCTACCTCGGCGACGGCATGATGATTGAGGCGCCGCGCGCCGGCCAGAACGTCTCAGTGGTGCCGGTCCGCTGGTCCGGCATGTCCGAACACGCCGTGCGCCTCCTGTAAGGGGAGACCCGAAAGCGAGCCAAAGCGCGCTCGCCATGGCGCACAATCACTACGATGACGTTCATGGCACTGACTGACTACGATGCACTCCTCGTTCTTTCCTTCGGCGGACCCGAAGGGGAGGACGAGGTTATTCCATTTCTCGAGAATGTGACGCGCGGCCGCGGCATTCCCCGCGAGCGCCTTGCAGAAGTCGGTGAGCACTACTTCCACTTCGGCGGCGTGAGCCCGATCAACGCTCAGAACCGCGAGCTGATCGCTAGTATCGAGGCCGAGCTCGCTGAGCGGGGCCACGAGCTGCCGGTGTACTTCGGCAACCGTAACTGGCACCCGTTTGCGGAGGACGCCGCCCGCCAGATCGCGGAAGACGGCCACACCAACGTCCTGGTCTTTGCCACCAGCGCGTGGGGCGGCTACTCCGCCTGCCGCCAGTACGACGAGGACATCCTGCGCCTGCGCGAGGTGACCCCGGAGGTGGAGTACACGAAGCTGTGGCAGTTCTACGGCAACCCCGCCTTCATCGACCTCATGGCCCAGGGGGCCAAGGAAGCCGTGGCCCGCACGCCGGAGGATGCGAAGGTGAAGGTGCTCTTTACCGCCCACAGCGTGCCGTCGGCAGCCGACAAGGCATCCGGCGGTCCGGGCAACGAGCACCTCTACTCCCGTCAGGTGGAGGAAGCTTCCCGCCTGGTCGCGCAGCAGGCGGAGATCGACGACTACGAGGTGGTGTGGCAGTCCCGCTCCGGCAACCCGGCCACCCCGTGGCTCGAGCCGGACATCGTGGACCGGGCGCTCGAACTCAACGACACCGAGGGCACGACCCACATCATCTGCATCCCGGTCGGTTTCATCACCGACCACATGGAGGTGGTCTGGGATCTCGACACCGAGCTCAAGGCGGCTTGCGAGGAGCGCGGCATGACGCTGGATCGCGTCCCTACCGTCGGCCTCGAGCCAGCATTTGCCGCCATGGTGGTCACCATTGCCGAGGCCGTGGCGCAGGGCACCGAGCCGACGACGCTGTCCACGATCACCGTCCAAGGCTGCACGGTCAACGGCGCCCCCTGCGCGCCGGACTGCTGCACGCCGGTGCGCCGTCCCGCCCGCTAGGGGCCGGGGTGCTTTACGACGCCAGATATTCCCGCCGGTAGTCCATCACCGCATCCGCCACACCCGCCATGCGCGCGGTGCGGATGTGGCGCCACAGCCCGAACAGTTGCGGATCGAAGCTGTGGTCGCCGAGCCGGTCGGTGACTGTCTCCACTGTGGCGGCAACGACGTCGGCGCGGGCGAAGAGCTTCGCCGCGCGCGGGGTCACGCCCGCCGGCAGTCCGGGGGTGTCGTAGAAATCGGCGAGTGTGCCCACCGCAAGGCGCGGGTTCGGGAGCTCTGCGCGGGTGCCACCGGCGGCCTCGATCAGCACGGCCGCCTCGTTGGTTGCGCGGCTGAGCAGCGCGTCTGCCTCCCCCGGGGTGAGCCATTCGGGTTCGGGGAGGCGTTCGGAGTCCTCGAACCAGCGCCAGGTCACGCCGCGCTCGCGGTACGTGGGCACCAGGATGTGGTTCACGCCGCTGGCACCGCGCACTACGAGAGCCCCGGCGGGGGTTAGCGCCTCCATCGCCGGTGACCCGGCGCGCAGCGTCGCCGCCTGGCCCGGCCCCCACAGCACGAGACGGATTACCGGTTCAGGGGCTTCGAGGTCTGCCTCGGAGCGAACGTCGGCAAGCAAATGCGCCATGGGCAGGCCCTGGTAGGAGTGCGGGCCGCCGAGGTCGGTGAGCGCCTGGACCGTGTCGTCGGTGGATTCGACGTTGTAGAGCCACGCGGCGAGCCAGACGCCGGTGTTTTGCAGCGGGGAATAGACCTCGGGGCGGGTGCGCATCCGTGGAAGTGTAGCCGAGGTGCGGGTGGGTAGACTTGCCGCCACTATGAGCTTTGATGATCGCTACGGGGGAGACATTTTCGGTGGCCATGCGCGCACGCGGTGGCCCAGCTACCCGGAGGTGCCGGCCGAACCCGGGATTGTGGTGGAAGTCGTCGGCGACGAGTTTGTTGGCGCCGTGGTGGGGTTTGAGCGGACCTACGACGGCGACTTCATCCGGCTCGAGGACCGCCGCGGCACCCAGCGCCTGTTCAAGATGCTGCCCGGCGCATTCTTGCTGGAGGGCCAGCGCGTGACGCTGACGCGCTACGTGGCACCGCGCGAAGAAGGGCCGAAGCGCTCAAACTCCGGCTCGCGGAAAGTGGCAAACGTCAAGGCGAAGGTGGCGATGCCGAGCCGCATTTGGGTCGAGGGCATTCACGACGCCGCAATTGTGGAGAAGGTGTGGGGCCACGACCTGCGCGTTGAGGGGGTGGTGGTGGAATACCTCGAGGGCCTGGATAACCTCCCGGCGCGGCTGGCCGAATTTCAGCCCGGGCCGGGGCGGCGCATCGGGGTGTTGGCGGACCACTTGGTCGAGGGCACGAAGGAGTCCCGTCTCGTAGAGGGCGTGGGCGAGCACGTGCTGGTGACCGGACACCCGTACATCGACATCTGGGCCGCTGTGAAGCCGGAGCGCTTGGGCATTCGGGCCTGGCCCGAGGTGCCGCGCGGGGAGGACTGGAAGGAAGGCGTCTGCCGCCGCCTCGGCTGGTCGGATCCGAAAGAGGGGTGGCACCGCGTGTACTCGGCGGTGGAAACGTTCCGCGACCTGGATTCGACGCTGATTGGCGCGGTGGAGCGCCTGGTGGACTTTGTGACCAACCCGGAGCTGGCGAAATCCGACGCTTAGGGCAGGCGATTTCGGCTCTCCCGCGGGCCCTGCAGCCCCGTGTACCCTGAGGCTTATGGGTGCTTTGGTTTGGTTCGCCGCGGCCGGGTTGCTGGCCGCGCTCGAACTGCTGGTGGGGGAGATGACCCTACTCATGCTGGCCGCCGGCGCGCTGACCACTGCCGGTGTTGCGCTGTTCGGCGTGCCGCTGGCGGCGGAGGTGGCGGTGTTCGCCATCGCGTCGGCTGGCTTCTGGTTTTTCCTCCGCCCCTACCTGCGCAAGCGGCTGGAGAAGCCCATGGTGTACGACGAATCTCCCCGTGCCCTCGTGGGCTCCCGCGCCGAGGTGCTCGAAGACATCACCCCGTCCGGCGGGCAGGTGCGTTTCGACGGTTCCATCTGGTCCGCCCGCGCCCTCGACCCGGCCGAAATCATTCCGGCCGGGGAATCTGTGACAGTGTCTGCGATTGACGGCCCAGTGGCGGTCGTCTGGAAAGGATAGGTGAGCCCGTGGGCACGCTGATTACTGTTGCCATCATCCTCGTACTGGTGGTGGCGCTGCTGTTCGCGTCCGTGAAGTTGATTCCGCAGGGTGAGGCCGCGGTGGTCGAGCGCCTCGGCCGCTACACCCGCACCGTCTCTGGCGGGCTGACGCTGTTGGTGCCGTACATCGACCGCATCCGTGCCCGCGTGGACACCCGTGAGCGCGTGGTGTCCTTCCCGCCGCAAGCCGTGATCACCCAGGACAACCTGACTGTGGCGATTGACACGGTAGTGACGTTCCAGATCAACGACCCCGCCAAGGCGATCTACGGCGTGGACAACTACCTGGTGGGTGTGGAGCAGATCTCGGTGGCCACGCTGCGCGACGTCGTCGGCGGCATGACGCTCGAGGAAACACTGACCTCCCGCGAGACCATCAACCGCCGCCTGCGCGGCGAGCTCGATGCAGCCACCGCCAAGTGGGGCCTGCGCATTAGCCGCGTTGAGCTGAAGGCGATTGACCCGCCGCCGTCGATCCAGCAGTCAATGGAAATGCAGATGAAGGCGGACCGCGAGAAGCGCGCCATGATTCTGACTGCGGAAGGTAAGCGCGAGTCCGACATCAAGACCGCCGAGGGCGAAAAGCAGGCACGCATCCTTTCCGCGGAGGGCGAAAAGCACGCCGCCATTCTGGCCGCTGAAGCGGAGCGCCAGGCCATGATCCTGCGCGCCGAAGGCGAGCGCGCCGCCAAATACCTCGAGGCGCAGGGTGAAGCTCGCGCCATTCAGAAGGTCAACGCGGCCATCAAGTCCTCGGGCGTGACCCCGGAGCTCCTGGCGTACCAGTACCTGGACAAGCTGCCGAAGATCGCGTCCAACGAGGCGGCCACCATGTGGATGATCCCGTCCCAGTTCGGTAACTCCCTGGAGCAGTTCGCGAAGGCCTTCGCCAACAAGGACGACGACGGTGTCTTCCGCTACCAGGCGGAGCGCGTCGACCAGGAGACGAAGGACATGGCTGGGCACGAGGACACGGACCAGTGGTTCGACACATCCACCGACCCCGAGCTGGCCAAGGCGCTCGCCGAAGCCCGTGCCGTGGCCAACAAGCACGTCGACGAGCCGGACCCGACCCAGAACCCGGCGCCGGGACCGCAGGTGTCGGCAAGTTCGCGCATCGGGCAGCGCGAGATCGGGCAGGCCGCCGCGCCGCAGGTGGACGGGCCGCTTACGCAGCCGGCAGATCTGCCTCAGCCCGAGTAATCAGGTTCATGGCGAGGCGCCAGCCCGCCTGCTCCGCTTGCCACCCGGCGGCCTGCAGGCGCTGGCTCATCGCTTGCTTCGAAATTCCCAGCTCCTGCGCCGCCTCGTTCTGGTTGAGGCCGCGGCGCACCAGCGCAGTCGCCTCCCGGCCCTCGAGGGTGCGCTTGTGCAGCACGTGCCCGATGAGAGCAAATGCCGCGGCGATGTCTTCCGCAGCCGTGCCAGGGTGGCGGGTATCCACGCTCACTCTGACTTGGGCGGGACGCGTGCCGACGGCATCGGATGCCGCGTAAATGCCCCTCCCGTGTGCACAGATGCCGAGGCCGATGGCCCAGTTGCCGTCGGAAAGCAGTGCCATCACCACGTTCAACGCGGCCTCTGGGTTGTCCACGTCGGCCCGGATGTCCTCGACGCCGACCACATCGAACTCGCCCACGCCCGGCAGCGTGGACAGCGCCTCAGCGGAGCGCGACACTACGTCCGCGCGCCGCTTGTCCCTGCCCCGATACCTCGCGTGCACACCGATCATGGGTGACAATCGTACGCTGTCTACCCCCCAGGCTTTACTTCCGACACGGGGGCGGGCAAACGAGCATCGAGAAGCACGCCCAGGAGCCCCACGACGGTGAGCGCGGCAGTGCACGCGACGATGACCGGGTTGGCCTGGCCGGTGAGCGTGTCGCCGAAGAGGACGACGACGATCGTGCCCGGCAACGAGCCGACGAAGGTGGCTAGCGTGAAGGGCAGTACGCGCACCCGTGTGAGAGCGGAGGCGTAGTTCATCACCGAGAAGGGGACGAACGCGACCATGCGCAGGCTGGCGACGGCGAGCCACCCGCGGGCTTCGAGGCGGCGGTTGATGGTCTCCACGGCCGGATGGGTGAGGCGCGGTGCTATCCAGTCCCGCAGCAGGTAACGCACGATCACGAGAGAAATGACGGCCGCGACGGTGGTGGCGGTAATCGCGATCAGGACGCCCAACGCGCTGCCGAAGAGGACGCCGGCGGAGATGGTCATGATGGTGCGCGGGATAGGGAACTGGGTGATGAGCACGTAGAGCAGCCAGAAGATAACCGGAAACCACGGGCCGGTTTGCTCCGCCCACTCTCGGAGCACGGCGAGGGGCGGCACGTCGAGGAAGATCCACGCGGCTGCGAAAAGCACGAGTGCTACGACGAGGAGCGCGGCCTTGCGCGGAGAAAGTGACCGCATGCCCGCCTCCTGAAAGCGCTGAAATGAAAAAACCGGCCCGCTGCCGTGGAGAACCACGTGCAACAGGCCGGAGTCTGTGCCCGAGGGGGGACTTGAACCCCCACGTCCGTTAATAGGACACTAGCACCTCAAGCTAGCGCGTCTGCCATTCCGCCACCCGGGCTTTGGGTGTTGTCAGCCTCTCGGCTTGGCACTCGTAGAACTATAAGGGCTGGGCCCTTAAGCACCAAATCCCCAGCGCAACGGCGGGCTTTGTTATGGTTGCCGGGTGCTTCCACCGCCCAGAATGATGGCCACCTACCGGTGGTTCGTACCTTCCGCCCCGCCACCCGGTGACGCGGACAAGCTGCACCCCGATCGGTGGACGACTGGCGGGCGCGTCGCGCGCGACATGCTCACCTCGTACCCCGGGGTATTCACGCTGCATGTTCTCAGCTACCTCGTCGGTAGCGGCATTTCCGCATTCATGCCCGTGTTGGTCGGCATGGTCGTGGACGGACTCATTGCCGGGGAAACCCGCTCCGCGTGGCTGCTCATCGCCGCAATGATTGCCATCTTCATCCTCACCTTCATTGGTGAGGCAACGGGTGACGGTTTGGATCAGGCCTCGGTCTCGCGGGTGATGCACGATGCCCGGCTTGTGGAAACCGAACGCGTCCTGGTCAACGGCGCCGGTCACCTGAGCCCTGGCACCGTGCTCAACACGGTGGACGCGGACACGTATACGGCGGCGTCGATCCGCAGCGTGATCTCTTTCCCGCTCATGGCAATCGGCTATTCCGTGGGCGCGATCGCGGCGATGTGGGCGATCTCGCCGTGGATCTCGCTCATGATCCCGGTCGGCGCCGGTGTCATCGCCCTCGTGTCCTACCTGACCACCGGGCCGGTCACGAAAGTCTCGCTGATTCGCCGCGCGGCGGAGGCGAAGGTGGCGGGCCAAGCCACCGACGTGGCGCAGGGACTGCGCACAGTCAAGGGCCTCGGTGCTGTGGATGCCTCCACTCGCCGCTTTGCCGCCAATACCAACTCAGCGCTCGAGGCGATGATGCGCCAGCTGCGCGTGGACACGGTCCTGAGTTTTGCCCGCCAGTCCAGCGCAGTGGTCTGCAACGCGGTGATTCTCGCTGTGGCCGCGCGTATGGCGCTGCGCGGGGAGATCACGCCGGGGGAGATGACCGCCGTGGCGCTGCTCATCCCGCCGGCCTTGAACATGTCGGGCTTCGCTTTCGGCGATCTCGCAGGTGAGTGGGGCCGTGCGGTGGCGTCGGGCAACCGCGTCCGCGACCTCATGGAGGTCACCGCGGTGCGGGACCTGGAGGCAGCCCGGGCATCATCGCCCGTTCCGGGACCAGGGTTGTGGATACTGCAGCCCACAGAAGCGGCGTTCCGCGAGGCGGAGGCCTGGGGTGCGCGCGGCGATGTCTTGTACCCGCCGCACACGGTCAACGTTTTCGAGGGCACGATCGAGGACAACGTGAATCCGACTGGTGAGGTGGAAGAAGGCGTCGTCAAGCAAGCGCTGGCCGCGGCGCACTGCCAGGACATCCTGCGGCGCCTGGGCGGCATCGGGCCGAACGGCGAGCTGCCGGACGCGCCGCTGGGCGAGGCGGGTCTGAACCTCTCCGGCGGACAGCGGCAACGCGTTGCGCTGGCTCGGGCGCTGGCGGCGCAGCCGGAGGTGCTCATCCTCGACGACCCCACGACAGGCCTCGACTCGGTGACGCAAGCGAACGTCGTCGAAGCCGTCGCCGCGATCCGCGCGGCGCAGACTACCATCGTGATCACCTCGAACGCCGCCTGGCGCGGGGCAGGAAAGGAACTGGCGCTGTGAGCGGATACCAACGCACCGATGCCGTCGCGCCGGCAAGCGTGCGCGACTCCTTCGCGTACCTCGCGACGCTGCCCAATGCGCTGAACAAGCGCTGGTGGGCCGGGCTTGCGGTGCTCCACATCATCATCGTGGTGGCGTACAACCTGCAGGCGAACCTCTTCGGCCGCAGCGTCGACGCGCTGAGCGGCGGGGAAGTACCGGGCCTCGGCAGCGGGCCGCGCGCGTTCATCTCGGCCATCGCCCTCGCGCTGGTGCTCATGCTGATCGAAATCGCGTTCCGCCACGTCTCTTTCTTCGCCATCGGCTCGCGGGTGCGTCGCGCGTCAATCGACCTGCGCCGCGCTTGCCTCGATGCGGTGCTGCGCGCCCCCGTGCCGCGCGTCATGGAGCTGGGCACCGGCAACGTGATCACCCGCATGACCAAGGACATCGACGACGTGGTGAACACCTCCCGCATCGGCGTGCGCGTGCTCACCACGGTGTTCGTCTTCCCGCTCACCGCGCTGAGCCTCACGCTTATCGACGTTCGCTTCCTCCTCGTCTTCCTCGTCGTCGCCGCCGCCACGTACCCCTTCGCGCGGGAGGTGGTGCGGGCCATCCCGGCGGTATCCAACGCGGTGAGTGTGGCGGAGGCGCAGCGCAACGCGGTGCTCCTCGACACGCTGCGCGGACGCCCGACGTTGCGCGCTTTCGGGCTGGAGCGCTGGGCGCTCGACCGCATGCGCAGCACGTCGTGGGGCGCCGTGCTCGCGCAGATGGACCGCGCGCCGTGGTTCATCCGCATGACGGCGATCGGCCAGTGGGCGTTCGGCGCGTGGCTGATAGGCACGCTGCTCTTGGGTGGATATCTGGCGAGCGTCGGGACGCTCACGCCCGGCCAGGCGTCTGCCGCGGCATTCTTGGTAATCCGTGCCGAGGTGATGGTGTTCAACGCCATCTTCTTCGTCGGCGAGCTGCAGTCCGCCGCGACTTCCCTGGGACGCGCCGTGAGCCTTGCCACGCTTCACGACGGCCGAGGCGCCGCCAGCATGCCGGATGACCTGCGCACCCCGCCCGCCGTGGAGATTGATCGCGTGACGTTCGCGTACCCGGGCGGTTCGAACGTTATCGAGGACCTATCGGTAACGCTCGCCCCGGGCTCGACGACGGCGCTGGTGGGCACGTCGGGCGCGGGCAAGTCCACGCTCGCGGCGCTCATTGCCGGGCTGGTCGAGCCGACCGGCGGCGCGATCCGCATCGGCGGCGTGGATACGGGCGAGGTGAGCGACGTCTGGACCTCCCGAAACGTCACCCTGGTGAGCCAAGAGGTGCACGTGTTCTCCGGCACCTTGCGCGAGGACCTCGCCATGGCCGCACCGGGGGCTAGCGACGCGGAGCTCGCGGCCGCGCTCACTCTAGTCGGGCTGGGCCCGGAGGAGATCACCTTCCAGCGCACCTTCCCGGAGGGGCTGGACACCAAAGTGGGCGCGGGGGCAGAGGACCTCCCGCCGGAGATCGAGCAGCAGATCGCCCTCGCGCGGGTCGCACTCGCCGGGCCGCAGGTGCTGATCCTCGACGAGGCGACGGCGGAGGCCGGCAGCGACACAACGAACATGCTCGAGGGCGCCGCTGCGGAGTTGACGCGCGAGGCCACGGCGCTGGTGGTGGCGCACCGCCTAGACCAAGCCGCGGAAGCGGACCGCATCCTGGTGATGGAGGAGGGCGCAATCGTCGAAGACGGCACCCACGGGGAACTTCTGGCTGCACAGGGGAGATATGCGCAACTCTTTACCGCATGGAGTGGCGCGGGTCACTGATGCTCGGGTAGTAGTGGGGTCATGGCTACTTCAAACCCGACCTATGTTTCCGACCGCTTCCCGGGCCCGGACCCGTACGCCCCGCTCAAGGACGTGCCGTCCTTCGAGCTGACCTCGACCGACATCACGGACGGCGAGCGTCTCGACGACAAGCACGCCGGCGACGACGCGACCAGCCCGCAGCTTGCCTGGTCCGGCCTGCCGGAGGGCACAAAGACCCTCGCGGTGACCTGCTTCGACCCGGACGCGCCGACCGCATCCGGCTTTTGGCACTGGTCCGCGTTCAACATCCCGGCCGACGTTACCGAGCTGCCTGCCGGCGCAGGCTCCGAAGAAGGTCTCGGCGTTGGTGCAGTCGTGCTCGCGGGCGACTCCGGCGTAAAGGGATACTACGGCGCGAACCCGCCGGCCGGCCACGGCCCGCACCGCTACCTCTTCGCCGTCCACGCTGTGGACACGGAGCTGGACGCGGAGAGCATCGCGAACCCGACCCAGCTCGGCTTCAACCTCTACTTCCACACCCTCGGACGCGCCATCATCTGGGGCTGGTACGAGAACGAGTAGGCCGGGCCCGGTAACCTCTACCGGCATGGTTCCCATTCAGCTGCGCGCGGGCGGCGCGTTCATCGCGCTCGCCCTCGTGCTTTTTCTCTTTGCGTTCGTGGCGTTCCTGCGCGGGGACACGCTGTACACCATCACGCCGCAGTTCATCTGCACCGCGGTTGCGGCGGTGATCTTCGGCTCCTTCGCCACCTTCAACACGGCGCAGGGCGGATCGCGAAAGCAGCTCATCGCGCTAGGCGCGGCGGTCCTGCTGCTGGGCCTCGGCGTGCTCGTGCCCAACACCGCGCTGGCGGTGACGCCGACCTACTGGCTCGGCCTGTGGGCCGTCGGCGCGCTTTTGTGCGCGCTTATTTTGCGTCGGAGCGCCATGTAAGGCCGGAGCCGACAGCCTCCGAAATGTTGCGCAAACCGTGCGCGCGCACTTGGGCAGCGATACCCGTGTGGATGCCGCGGATCCATCCGAGCCCGCCGTAGATGAACGGGGTGTAGCCCTGCAGCAGGCTCGCGCCCGCAGCGATGCGCTCCCACGCCTGCTCCGGCGTGGCAATGCCGCCGACGCTGACCAGCACCAGCTTGTCGCCCACGCGCTCGTGGAGGCGCTTGAGCACCTCGAGGGAGCGCTCCGCGAGCGGGGCGCCGGAGATGCCGCCGGCGCCCATGGCCTCCACCTCGTCGGCGGGTGTGGTGAGCCCCTCGCGGGAGATCGTGGTGTTGGTGGCCACGATGCCGTCGAGACCGAGCTCGACGGCGAGGTCAGCCACCGCGTCGATGTCCTCGTCGCTTAAGTCCGGGGCGATTTTCACCAGCACCGGGGTCTCGGTCGCTTCCTTGACCACGCTCAGAATCGGGCGCAGCTCCTCGACGGCCTGCAGGTCGCGCAAACCCGGGGTGTTGGGGGAGGAGACGTTCACTACCAGGTAATCCGCGAGCGGGCCGAGGACAGTGGCCCCGGCGCGGTAGTCGGCGACAGCGTCGTCGGCGGTCTTGTTCTTGCCGATGTTGATGCCCACCACGTCGCCAGAGCGGCGCTTCCGCAGGTTCTCGGCGACCTTCAGCGCGCCCTCGTTGTTGAACCCCATGCGGTTCAGAATCGCCTTGTCGGCTGGCAGGCGGAACAGGCGCGGCGCAGGGTTACCCGGCTGCGGCTTCGGGGTCACGGTGCCCATCTCGGCGTAGCCGAAGCCGAGCGCGCCCCAGGCGTCGACCTCGGAGGCGTTCTTGTCGAATCCAGCGGCGAGGCCGAGCGGGGCGGGGAATTCGACCCCGAAGAGTTCCTGGCGCAACACCGGATCATGCACCCGCACGACGCGCTCCATCGCGCGGTTCGCCGGTGCCACGGCGTGCAGCGCACCCAGCGCGCCGCTGATAATGCCGTGGATGCGCTCCGGCGGGAGCAGGAACATGACTTTCAGAGCGCGTTCGTAAAGGGTCACTTCTTAAGCCTCCGGGAGGTCTCGCAATTGCTTATCGACGTTTGAAATCACCTGCAGGCCGCCACCGCTCGCCGAGGCGATGAGCACGGTGCCGTCGTCAAGCACTGCAATGCTCTGCGGGTCGGCGACCGTCGCAAGTGAGGCGCGCTCCAGCGGCACGCCGCGGGAGATGTCGTAGGCGCTGGCGCGGTTGCCGGCGGTGGATGCGGCCCACGCGAGGCGGTCGCGGGAATCCCAGGCGGCATCCCACGGACTCTCCGGGACAGGCGCCATCTGGTGGAGGCGGATGATGTCGTCGGAGGTGTAGACGAGCAGCTGGGATCCAGTCGCGTCGGCGGCGAGGATCAGGCCGTTCTCGCCCGCGGCGACCTTGCCCACGCCGAGGCCCACTCGCAGCGTTCCGCCCTGGCGGCCTTCCTGCCAGTCCATGTCCTGGATTGTGGTGTCGAAGCTGTTCGTGCGGACCACGGTGTCCGGCTGGCCTGCGACCGGCACCGCCTGGATCTGGTCGGTCTCGCGCGCGACGGAGAAGGTCTTCGCTAACTCGCCGTCGCGGAAAAGCCAGACGGAGCGCTCGGTGTCGCTGCCCGCGAGCACCTCGCCCGTGGTCGCCACGGTTGCCGCAGTGACCGGGACATCGGTCTGGATGGTCTCCTCGCCGGAGGAGGTGAAGAGGCGGATCGCATCTCCGCAGCCAATGGCGAAGGTGCCGGCGTTAGCGGAGACATCGCCGCAGGCGGCGCCCAGCTCGTACGTCTTCGCTGTGCCGGCCTCGATCTCGTCGAGGGTGCCCACGTGCAGGGCGCTCTCGGTGCGCAGCCCGACAAGGCCCTCGGTGGTGTCCAGATCGCGGATCGCCTCGAACTCGATCACGGCGCCCGGCAGCGCAGCGCGGTCAGCCACCGGGGGAGAGGCGACCGGGGAGGCGTCGCCCATGTTCACAGCCAACTCGTCGGCGAGCTGGGTGGGGCCGGCGCCGCACGCGGTCAGGACGGCGGCCAGCCCGAGGGCGGCCGCGGAGACGAACATGCGGGAGTCTTTCACGCTCTAAACACTAGCAATGGGTGGGGGCGCGTCCGTCGGCAAGCAACGAGCGTGCGGCGAGTAGTGTGTGCTGGCGTGACTGATTCCATGAGCTGGCTGCAGGTCATCGTCCTCTCGATTGTGCAGGGACTCACCGAGTTTCTGCCCGTGTCCTCCTCGGGCCACCTGCGCATCGTGTCCGAACTCTTCTGGGGCCAGGATGCCGGCGCGAGCTTCACCGCGGTGATTCAGCTCGGCACCGAGCTGGCGGTGCTGGTCTACTTCGCCAAGGACATCTGGCGCATTCTCACCGCATGGTTCGCGGGGCTTTTCGACAAGACCAAGCGGGGTTTCGACTACCGCATGGGCTGGATGGTCATCGCCGGCACCATCCCCGTCGGCCTGGCGGGCGTTTTGCTCAAGGACCTGATCCGGGAGAACTTCCGCAACCTGTGGATCACGGCGACGGTGCTCATCGTCTTCTCCTTCGTTTTCATCGCCGCGGAGCGGTTGGGCAAGAAGACCCGCGGGCTCGAGGAGCTGACAATGAAGGACGCCGTCATCATGGGTCTGTGGCAGTGCCTCGCGCTCATCCCGGGCGTGTCCCGCTCCGGCGGCACGATCTCGGGCGGCCTGTTCCTCAACCTCGACCGCGAGGTGGCCACCCGCTTCTCCTTCCTGCTCGCCATCCCGGCGGTCCTTGCCTCGGGGCTGTTCTCGCTTCCCGACGCTTTCAATCCGCAAGCCGGCCAGGCCGCCACTGGCCTCCAGCTCTTCGTGGGCGCCGGGATCGGCTTCGTGCTCGGCTACATCTCCATTGCGTGGCTGCTGCGCTTCGTCTCCCACCACTCGTTCGCGTGGTTTGCGGCGTACCGCATTCCGCTCGGCATCATCGTCATGGTCCTGCTGGGCACTGGTGTGATGAACGCCTACTAGTAGGCTGGCCGGCATGCATGCTTGGCCCCACCCGCACATCCCCGCCGTCCCGGGCACCGCGGTGCCGCTCAACCTCTACGACACCGCCGACCAGCGCATCAAACCCGTCGATGTCACGGCAGATGCGAACGGCGAGGTGGGCCTGTACGTCTGCGGCATCACGCCCTACGACTCGACGCACCTCGGCCACGCGGCCACCTACCTGACGTTCGACCTGATCCAGCGCCAGCTTTTGGCCAACGGCCACCAGGTGCATTATGTGCAGAACATCACCGACGTGGATGATCCGCTGTTCGAGCGCGCGGAGCGCGACGGCGTGGACTGGCGCGAGCTAGGTACGAGCCAGATTGACCTTTTCCGCAGCGACATGGAGATTCTCTCCGTAATCCCGCCGCGCGACTACATCGGTGCGATGGAATCCATCGACGAGGTCATCGCGATGATTGAGCGCCTCCTCGAGACGGGCGCGGCGTACGAGCTGGACCACGGCGACATTTACGCGCCGATCACCGCGACCCGGCAGTTCGGCTACGAATCCAACCTCGACCGGGCGACCATGGAGGCGTACTTCGCCGAGCGCGGCGGCGACCCCGACCGCGCGGGCAAGCGCGACCCGCTGGACGCCCTGCTGTGGCGCGGCCACCGCGAGGGCGAACCGGCGTGGGAATCGCCCTTCGGCCCGGGCCGCCCGGGTTGGCACATCGAGTGCTCCGCTATCGCCACGACCCGTCTCGGCGCGCAGTTCGCCATCCAGGGCGGCGGCTCGGACCTGGCGTTTCCGCACCACGAATTCTCCGCCGCGCACGCCGAGGCCGCTTTCGGCGTGCCCCGCATGGCCGGCCACTACGTCCACGCGGGCATGATCGCACTCGACGGCGTGAAGATGTCGAAGTCGCTCGGCAACCTCGTCTTCGTGCACAAGCTCAGCGAGGCCGGCCACGATCCCTCGGCGATCAGGCTCGCCGTGTTCGCCGGCCACTACCGCGCGGACCGCGACTTCACCTACGAGGGACTCGACCGCGCCGAGGCACGCCTAGCTGCCTGGCGCGACACGCTGGCGAAGGATGCGGAACGGGGCGATGTGGAAGTGATCGTCGGCAAGCTGCGCGAAGCGCTCGCGGACGACCTGGACACGCCGCGCGCACTCGAGATCGTGGACGCGGCACCCGGTGATCGCGACGGCATGCTCGCGGCTGCGCTCGACGGCCTGCTTGGCGTGCGAATCGCCTGATTATCGTGGAAGATTGGGGCCATGACCGCCCCGGAGAACTCCATCCGCGCCCAGTTCCAGTCCGACGTCGACGAATTCATCGACGACCTGCGCACTTTCGCCACCGGCTCCTACCTCAACGAGGATGATAAGGAGCTGTGGGACGAACCCTTCGATCCGGAGGTGCTCCCGGATCTCAAGGCGCTCATGGAGATGTTCCTCGACGCCCTCGACCTGCTCGGCGACGATCCGGAGGGCGAGCAGCTGGCGAAGGTGGTCACGCCGTTCTACACCAACCTCGACGACTTCAACGAGAAGCACGCCAACGCGGTGCTCGAGCCGGAGGAGAAGGCAGACATCGAGTCCTTCGTCTTCCGCGCGGCCGCCGCGACCGGAGCCACCGACGAGGCGCTTCAGGAGCTGCCCGAAATTGAGTAGCCCGGCCGCGGTGTTCTGGGACATGGACGGCACGCTCATCGACACCGAGCCGCTCTGGGGGCAGGCCACGTACGAACTCGGCGAACTCCTCGGCCGTCCGCTCACGCCCGAGGTCCGCGAACGCACCGTCGGCGGCAGCTTCGACAACACGCTGCGCATCCTCGCGGAGTGGGCGGGGAAAGAACTTTCGCTTGCCGACGGCGCGAACTATAAAGCCTGGATGTTTTCCCGCATGCGCGAGCTCTTCGCCGCCGGGATTGCGTTGACCCCGGGTGTGGAGGGTGTGTTGCGCTCACTGGCCGCGCGGGGCACGCCGATGCTGGTGGCGACGAACACCGAGCGCGTGCTGGCTGATCCCTGCATCGACGCGATCGGGCGCGCGTACTTCGTGGACACCATCTGCGGGGACGAGGTCGAGCAGGCGAAACCGGCTCCGGACATGTATCTGGAAGCGGCCCGGCGCGTCGGCGCCCGCGCCGAGGATTGCCTGGTGTTCGAGGATTCCTGGTCCGGGATGAGCGCGGCCGCGGCGGCTGGTTGCCGAGTGCTCGGATTGGCTGACGAGGTCCCTGCCGGGGTGGAAGTTTTCGACCCGGCCCGTTTCGTCGGCGCGGACGCTGACGATGTCGACGCCTGGTTCGGCGCATGGAATCCGCGTCTCGTGGCGTGAGCCCGACGGGCGTGGGTTAAGCTCTACGACCGTGAAATCCTTCGATGCGCTGTTCGCTGAACTGTCCGACAAGGTTGCCGAGCGCCCAGCCGGGTCCGGCACCGTGGAGGCACTGGACAAGGGCGAGCATTTCATCGGCAAGAAGATCATCGAGGAAGCTGGCGAGGTGTGGATCGCTGCCGAGTACCAGTCCGACGCCGAGCTCGCCGAGGAGATGAGCCAGCTCATCTACTGGACCCAGGTGATGATGCTGAAGCGCGGCCTGACACCCGAAGACATCTATAAGTACCTCTAAAGGGGCTGACACCATGATCAAGATTGCCGTGCCGAACAAGGGTGCCCTCTCCGAGCACGCCGTCACCGTGCTCAAGGAGGCAGGCTACAAGGGCCGCGGGCTGACAAAAGCCCTCAACGTCATCGATGAACCGAACGGTGTCGAGTTCTTCTTCCTGCGCCCCAAAGACATCGCCATCTACGTGGCGAAGGGCCACCTAGACCTGGGCATCACCGGCCGTGACTTGGCTGCGGATTCGCGCGCGAAGGTCGATGAGGTACTCGACCTCGGCTTCGGCGCTTCCACGTTCCGCTTCGCCGCCCCGCAGGGCGAGACGTGGACGGTGGAGGCGCTGGAGGGCAAGCGCATCGCCACGTCCTACCCGCACTTGGTGGCCGATTACCTCGCGGAGCGCGGCATCGAGCCGGCCGAGATCATCCGCCTCGACGGCGCCGTGGAGATCTCGATCAAGCTCGGCGTTGCCGACGTCATCGCCGACGTGGTGTCCACCGGCGCCACCTTGCGCCAGCAGGGGCTTGCGCCGTTCGGTGAGCCGATTATGTCGAGTGCTGCTGTCGTCGTGAAGCGGGCTGGTGCCGAGCTGGGGGAGGACCACGAACGGGTACTCAAGCGGATCACCGGCATCCTCACAGCACACAACTACCTGATGATCGACTACAACGTCGCCCGCGAGCAGCTCGACGCGGCAGTTGCGCTCACCCCGGGCATCACCGGCCCGACCGTGGCACCGCTGCAGCAGGAGAACTGGGTGGCTGTGCGCGCCATGGTGCTCAAGGAGCGGGCGAACCAGGTGATGGATGAGCTCGCCGCCATCGGGGCGGAGGGCATCCTGGCGACGGAGCTCCGCATCGCCCGCCTGTAGCTGGCAAGGTCCGTACACTAGAGGGTATGACCACTCCGAATACCCGTATTGAAGAAGACCTCCTCGGCACGATGGAAGTGCCGGGTGACAAGTACTACGGCGTGCACACCCTGCGCGCAGTGGACAACTTCCAGATCTCCGGCACCACCATCAACGAGTTCCCCGAGTTCATCCGCGGCATGGTCCAGGTGAAGAAGGCCACCGCGATGGCGAACCGCCGCCTCCACACCCTGCCGAAGGCGAAGGCCGAGGCCATCGTCGCGGCCTGCGACAAGATTCTGGACGAGGGCTACTGCATGGACCAGTGGCCCTCCGACGTGTTCCAGGGCGGCGCGGGCACCTCGGTGAACATGAACACCAACGAGGTTGTCGCCAACGTGGCGCTCGAGCTCATCGGCGAGGAGAAGGGCGCGTACGACGTCATCAACCCGAATGATGACGTCAACATGTCCCAGTCCACCAACGACGCGTACCCGACCGGCTTCCGGCTCGGCGTCTACTACGCGGTGCAGGACCTGCTCACCGAGTTCGACGAGCTGCAGAAGTCCTTCCGCGCAAAGGGTGACGAGTTCTCCGACATCATCAAGATGGGCCGCACCCAGCTGCAGGACGCTGTGCCGATGACCCTCGGCCAGGAGTTCACCGCGTTCGGCGCGAACCTGAACGAGGAGCAGCGCACCATCTGCAGCGCGGCCGAGTCTCTGCTCGAGGTGAACCTCGGCGCCACCGCGATCGGTACCGGCATCAACACCCCGAACGGCTACAAGGACCAGGTTGTCGCGGCGTTGCGGGAGGTCACCGGCCTGGACATCCAGGCTTCCCCGGACCTGATCGAGGCGACCTCCGACACCGGCGCGTACGTGATGATGCACTCCGCGCTCAAGCGCGCGGCGATGAAGCTGTCCAAGATCTGCAACGACCTGCGCCTGCTGTCCTCCGGCCCGCGCGCCGGCCTCAACGAGATCAACTTGCCGGAGCGCCAGGCCGGCTCTTCCATCATGCCGGCCAAGGTCAACCCGGTGATCCCGGAGGTTGTCAACCAGGTCTGCTTCAAGGTTTTCGGCAACGACGTCACTGTGTCCATGGCGGCCGAGGCCGGCCAGCTCCAGCTCAACGTGATGGAGCCCGTCATTGCCCAGGCGCTGTTCGAAACCATCACGCTGCTCCGCAACGCCGCCAAGACGCTGCGTGAGAAGTGCGTGGAGGGCATCACCGCCAACAAGGAGGTTTGCGAGACTTACGTGACTCGTTCCATCGGCATCGTGACCTACCTGAACCCGGTGATCGGCCACCACGCCGGCGACGTGATCGGCCGCGAGGCCGCCGCCACCGGCCGCAGCGTCTACGACCTGGTGCTGGAGAAGGGCCTCATGACCGAGGACGAGCTGAAGAAGGTGCTGAGCAAGGAGAACCTCATGCACCCGGAGTACCGCGGCAAGATCTACCTCGACGAGGAATAGAGCGGTCTGCGGGTTGTAGGGGAGTAGCACAGATCACAGCTCCCGGGTTGGGTTTGGTGATATGTAGAGCGCGATAATGGGAGTGATCGTTAATCCCACTATCGAAGGGTTTGTGCCGTGCTCCTAGTACTGCAACTCGTTATCCTCTTCGGCGCCATCGTTCTCGGTGCGCGCATGGGCTCCGTCGCTATCGGCTTCGCCGGTGGCCTCGGAGTCCTTTTGCTTGGCCTGACCGGCATGCCGGTCACCGCCGAAGCCATTCCGTTCGACGTCATCGGCATCATCATGTGTGTCATCGCCGCCATCTCGGCGATGCAGCTCGCTGGCGGCATGGATTACTTGGTCCAGCTGGCGGAACAATTCCTCCGTCGGAACCCGAAGCGTATCACCCTGTACGCACCGATCGTGACCTGGCTGATGACGGTGCTCGCCGGCACCGGCCACACCGCCTTTTCCACCCTCCCCGTGATCGTGGAGGTGGCCAAGGAGGGCAAGGTGCGCCCGTCCCGCCCGCTGTCCGTCGCGGTGATCGCGTCCCAGATGGCCATTGTGGCGTCGCCGATCTCCGCCGCGGTGGTGTTCATGGCCTCCATCCTCGAGCCGCTGGGGGTCGGCTACCTGCAGCTCCTCGCCGTTATGATCCCGGCGACGTTCCTCGCCATCTTCCCGACGGCATGGATCGCCAACCGCATGGGGCGGGACCTCGAAGACGACCCCGTCTACCAGCAACGTCTGCGCGACGGCCTGGTCGCCGCTCCGACCGGGCGCACCGCGGCGGCCACGAAGCCGGGCGCGAAGACCTCGGTGATCATTTTCCTCGTCGCCATCCTCGTGGTCATGGTCTACGCCACCCTCATCTCCGACCAGATCGGTCTGATCACGGATCCGGCCATCCCGCGCAACGAGGCCATCATGGCCATCATGCTCGCCGCCGCCGCGATCATTCTGCTCAGCAGCAAGTCGAAGGCCGGTGAGGTCCTGAACACCCAGGTGTTCAAGTCCGGCATGTCGGCCTGCGTGTGCGTGCTCGGTGTGGCGTGGCTGGGCACCACGTTCATCAACTACTACATCGAGGACATCAAGGTCATCGCCGGCGACGTGCTCCAAGCGCAGCCGTGGCTCCTCGCCGTGGTGCTCTTCTTCGCAGCATGCCTACTCTACTCGCAGGCCGCGACGGCGAAGGCCCTCATGCCGGCGGCCCTGGCCATCGGCGTCACCCCGCTCACGGCGGTTGCCGCCTTCCCGGCCGTGTCGGCACTGTTCGTGCTGCCGACGTACCCGACGCTGCTCGCCGCGGTGGAGATGGACGACACGGGCACCACGCGCATCGGCAAGTACGTCTTCGACCACCCGTTCCTAGTTCCGGGCGTGGCGTGCATCGCCATCGCCGTGATGCTGGGTTACGGCATCGGTGCGCTAGTACTCTAGGGAGGCATGACTCAACCGAAATCCGACGTCGAAATCGCGCAGGCCCACGAACTCAAGCCCATCGGTGAGATCGCCGAAAAGGCCGGGGTCTCGGACGCCGCGCTCGTCCCGTACGGCAAGTACATGGCCAAGGTGGACATCACCCAGGTGCCGCAGCAAACGCCGGGCAAGCTCGTGCTTGTGACCGGCGTTTCACCGACTCCGGCAGGCGAAGGCAAGTCCACGATGCTCATCGGGCTTACCGACGCTTTGAGCAGGCTCGGCCACAACGCCATGGTGGCCCTGCGCGAACCCTCACTCGGCCCGGTGATGGGCATCAAGGGCGGCGCGGCCGGCGGCGGCTACTCCCAGGTCGTGCCGATGGAGAACATCAACCTCCACTTCACCGGCGATTTCCACGCCATCACCAGCGCCAACAACACGCTCGCGGCGCTGATCGACAACCACATCCAGCAGGGCAACGAGCTCGGCATCGACCCGCGGCGCGTCACGTGGCAGCGCTGCCTCGATGTCAACGACCGCAGCCTGCGCCACGTTGTCACCGGTCTCGGCGGGCCGGGCAACGGCGTGCCGACGGAGACAGGCTTCACCATCACAGCCGCGTCTGAAATCATGGCGATCCTTGGCCTCGCCACCGACTTGGAGGACCTCAAGCGCCGCCTCGGCAACATCACCATCGGCCTGACCTACGACAAGCAACCGGTCACTGCGTCCCAGCTCAACGCAGAAGGCGCCATGGCGGCGCTGCTCAAGGAGACGGTGAACCCGAACTTGGTGCAGACGCTGGGCGGCACCCCCGCGTTCATCCACGGCGGGCCGTTCGCCAACATTGCGCACGGCTGCAATACGCTCATCGCCACCCGCACAGCGATGTCGTACGCGGATATCGTGCTCACGGAGGCCGGTTTCGGCTCGGACCTGGGTGCGGAGAAATTCTTCGACATCAAGGCCCGTTACGGCGATCTCGACGTGGCCGGAGCCGTCATCGTGGTGACTATCCGCTCCATCAAGCACAACGGCGGTGTGGCAAAGGATCAGCTCAAGGAGGAGAACCTCGAGGCGCTTGAGAAGGGCATCGTCAATCTGGAGCGCCACGTGGAAAACGTGCGCAAGTTCGGTGTCACCCCGGTGGTCGCCCTGAACCACTTCGCCACCGACACCGACGCGGAGCGCGCCTGGGTGAAGGAATGGGCGGAGCGCTTCGGCGTAGCGCTCGAGGAAGCTCAGGTGTGGGCCCGCGGCGGCGAGGGTGCCGAGGATCTCGCCCGCACCCTGCTGGACAACCTGACCGAGGACACCGCGAAGCAGCTCTACGACCCAGCCGACGGCGTCGAGAACGCTATCGCCACCATCGCCCGCGAAATCTACCGCGCCGACGACGTGCAATACTCGCCGTCGGCGCTGAAGGATCTGCAGACGCTGAAAGACAACGGCTTCGATACGCTGCCGGTGTGCATCTCCAAGACGCAGTACTCCTTCTCGGATGACCCGTCCCAGCTGGGCGCACCCACCGGCCATACGCTGCACGTCCGCAACCTGCTGCCGCGAACCGGTGCGGGCTTCATCGTGGTGCTGACGGGCGACGTGATGACGATGCCGGGCCTGCCAAAGGTGCCTTCCGCGAACAAGATCGACATCGACGCGGACGGCGTGATCTCCGGCCTCTTCTAGGGCTGGGGTGTCCCCGGTGCGGCTGGATTCGCGCCGTCGGCAAGCACTTCGCTCACCTCGGCGACAGCGTCCGCCGCGGAGCCCGGCCAACCCGGGTACGGCGGCGGAGTGCCGCCGAACGCGGGGCACAGCGCCTGGTGGGGGCACCAATCGCACAGCCGCGAGGTTCGCGGGCGGAAGGAGCCGGCCTGGCCGTCGGCGACGATTTTCTGCCACAGGTCGCCCAGGTCGCGCTCGAAAAACTCGAGCTCTTCGCGCGACGGTGTGAGGATCAGCGAGTCCATTACGCCCAGGTACATGAGTTTGAGCTGGGTGGGAATCACGCCGAAGAGCCGCCAGTACACGAGGCCGTAGAAGCGCATCTGCGCGACGGCGGTAGCGGAATACTGGGGTTTCGGCATCTTGCCCGTTTTATAGTCGACGACGCGGACCTCGCCGGTGGGGGCGACATCGACGCGATCGATGAAGCCGCGGACCGGCACGCCGTTCGGTAGCACGGCGTTGACGTACATTTCCTGCGCCTTCGGGTCGAAGCCCACGGGGTTCTCCATGGAGAAGTAGCCGCGGAGGAGTAGTCGGGCCTCGATGAGCAGCTGCATCTCGTCGGCGACAGGTTCCGCGCACTCCGGCTCCTGCTCCCGCATCGCGGCCCACGCCGGGCGCAGCTGCTTGACCGCGGCCGGATAGGTGCGCTGATCGCGCGGCCAATCGAACATCGTTTCCAGCACCGCGTGCACGAGCGTGCCGCGCACCTGGTGAATCGACTTCGGCTCCGGCAGCTTGTCGATGGTGCGCAGACGGTACAGGAGCGGGCACTGCCGGTAATCGGCGGCGCGGGACGGCGAGATGGCGAGCGGCTTGGGCGTGGCAGCGGTCATGGTGGGTCAAGGGTAACCCAGCGCTAGGCTGGTTGATATGACGATGTCCACTGAAATGCACACTGCAGGCACCGCCGGCACCCTCGCCGAGTTCATCGCCGCCAGCCCCAGCGCCTTTCACGCCGCCGCCAACGTGCGCGACGCGCTTGTCGACGCCGGCTTCGCCGAAGATGCCGGCACCACCCCGGGCGGCCACGTCGTGGTCACCGGGGGCGCGGTTCTCGCGTGGTGGATGCCGCAAAACCCGAACCCGCGTTTCCGCATCGTGGGCTCGCACACGGACTCGCCGGGCCTTGCGCTGAAGCCGCAGCCGGACTTCGAGCGCGAGGGCTACCGACAGCTCGCCGTCGAGGTGTACGGCGGCGCGATCCTGAGCACCTGGTTCGACCGCGAGCTCACCTTCGCGGGGCGCATTTCGCTTGCCGACGGCACCTCCAAGCTCGTCAACACCGGACCCATCGCACGCGTTCCCAACCTGGCGATCCACCTCTACCGCCAGAACCCGCCGGAGATGGACCGGCAGACGCACATGCAGCCGATTCTGGGCACCGACACACCAATGATGGAGATCATCGCGGATGCAGCCGGTGTTGCAGCGGACGACATTGTGGCGCACGAGATGATCTGCGCGGACGCTCAGCAGCCGGAAGTGCTGGGGGACCTGCTCGCCGCCGGCCGCTTGGACAACCTGTCCAGCGTGCACGCGTCGCTGGTGGCGCTGCTGCGCGCGGTGGAAGAGAAGCCTGCGGACGGCGACATCCTCGTCTTGGCTGCCTACAACCACGAAGAGATCGGCTCCGCCACCACCACCGGCGCCGGCGGCCCGCTGCTGGAACGCGCGTTGGCTAAACTGGCTGCGGAAGTGGGGGACCCGCTCGATATCTACGTGAATTCCTCCCAGATCTCCGCCGACGCGGCGCACGCCGTGCACCCCAACTACGCCTGGAAGCACGACCCGACCCATCGCCCGCTGCTCAACCACGGCCCGGTACTCAAAGTCAACGCCAACCAGCGCTACGCCACCGATGCCGAGACGCAGGCGATCTGGCAGCGCGCCTCGAAGGCCGCGGGAGCGCCGGTGCAATTCTTCGTCGGCCACAACGCGGTGCCGTGCGGCTCCACCATCGGCCCGATCTCCTCGACTCGCCTAGGCATTCCGACGGTCGACGTGGGTATTCCGCTGCTGTCCATGCACTCCGCCCGCGAGCTGTGCGGCCTGCAGGATCAGCGCTGGTTCGAGGACGCCCTCACCGCCTACTACCAGGGGTCGTAAATGTACTCAGGCAAGTTCCAGCCGGGCGACAAGGTGCAGCTGACCGACGCGAAGCGCCGCCACTTCACCATCGAGCTCGTCCCAGGCGCCCACTTCCACTCCCACAAGGGCATGGTGGCGCACGACGACATCATCGGCAACGACGAAGGATGCGTGGTCCGCTCCACCCTCGGTGCCGACTACCTGTGCTTCCGCCACCTGCTCGTGGACCACGTGCTGTCCATGCCGCGCGGTGCCGCCGTAATCTACCCCAAGGACGCGGCGCAGATCCTCGTCGAGGGCGATATCTTCATGGGTGCCCGCGTGCTCGAGGCGGGCGCCGGCTCCGGTGCGCTGTCAATGTCGCTGCTGCGCGCGGTGGGGCCTGAGGGGCGGGTGTTCTCCTACGAGATCCGCGACGACCACCTGGCCTTCGCCCGCGACAACGTCGCCGAGTACTTCGGAGGCGAGCCCGAGTGGTGGGCGCCGCGCCTCGGCGATTTCGGCGAGGTCACCCAAGATGACCTCGACGGCCCGGTGGACCGCATCATCCTCGACATGGTGGAGCCGTGGCTTTTCATCGACACGGTGAAAGACTTGCTCATTCCGGGTGGGGTGTTCATGACGTACGTGGCAACGGTGCCGCAGCTCATGAACATCATGGAAGCGATCCGCGGGGCGCAGTGCTTCACCGAGCCGCGCGCGTGGGAAACCCTCTTGCGCGAATGGAAGGTGGAAGGCCTGGCCACGCGTCCGGAGCACCGCATGAACGCGCACACCGCATTCCTGGTGTGGACTCGCAGGCTTGCCGACGGTGCCGTGCCGCCGCGGCCCCAGCGTCGAGCGAGGCGCTAAAAAGGGGATCGTCGATAAGCGAAAAGCCCCGGGCTAGGCTGGATGTCATGTCCGGCTACAAGATCGAAGACGACGCATTCGGCCCCGAGCTGCGCGAGCTCAAACGCGAGAACCAGGCGATGAGCGCCCGCAACAAGAAGCTGGCGGAGCTGCTTAAATCGAGCCGCGACAAGCTCAACAGCCTGTACGCGCAAGTTGAGGCGCTGGGGGAGCCCGCCTCGACGTACGGCATCTACCTCGGGCCGGCCTCGAACCCGATGGAGGCCGAGGTGCACACCTCTGGCCGCCAGATGCGGGTGAAAGTCGCCCCTACGGTGCCGCCGGAGGCGCTCAAGCCCGGCACGATGGTGCGCCTCGGCGACGGCACCGTGGTCGTCGAGGCTTGCGGGTACGAGTCGACCGGCCAGCTGACCACCCTCGTGGAGAAGATCGGCCGCGAACGCGCCGTGGTGGCGGACCAGCAGGGCACCGAACACCTCGTCCACCTCACGGAACCGTTGCAGCAGGCGGCGCGCGCCGGCGACACAGTGCTTGTCGACGTGAAGTCAGGGTACGCGTTTGAGCGCATCCCGAAAACCGAGGTCAACCAGCTTTCCCTCGAAGAGGTGCCGGACGTGACCTACGACGACATTGGCGGCCTTTCCTCCCAGATCGAGACCATTCGCGATTCCGTCGAGCTGCCGTTCGCCTACCCGGAACTGTATCGCTCGTACAAGCTCACGCCGCCCAAGGGCTTGTTGCTGTACGGCCCGCCGGGCTGCGGCAAGACGCTGATCGCGAAGGCGGTGGCCAACTCGCTCTCCCAGCGCATCGGCGACGGCGGGCAGGCGCACTTCATCAACGTCAAAGGCCCCGAGCTGCTGAACAAGTTCGTGGGCGAGACGGAGCGCCGCATCCGCCTCATCTTCGAGCGCGCCCGCGAACTGGCTTCCGAGGGCCGCCCGGTAATCATCTTCTTCGACGAGATGGAGTCGATTTTCCGGACCCGCGGCTCTGGCGTGTCGTCGGACATGGAAACTACCGTCGTGCCGCAGCTGCTCACGGAAATCGACGGCGTGGAGGGCATCGCGAACGTCATCGTCATCGGCGCCACGAACCGCGAGGAGCTCATCGACCCTGCGATCCTGCGCCCGGGCCGCCTCGACATCAAGATCCGCGTGTCGCGCCCGAACCGTGCGGAAGCCGCCGACATTTTCACCCGCTACCTGACAGAGGACATTCCGCTGGCCGCATCGCCTGCGGCCTTGATCGAGGCGGCCGTCGACGCCATGTTCGCGCCGCGGCCCTTCGTGCGCCTCACACTTATCGACGGAAGCGAGGAGACCCTCCATTACTCCGACTTCGTCTCTGGCGCGATGATCGCCAACGTGGTCGACCGCGCCAAGAAGCTGGCCATCAAGGACCACATTGCGGGCGGCGGCCAGGGTATAACCGCAGACCACCTGCGGGCGGCGGTGCGCGCCGAGCAGGACGAGAGCGAAGACATGCCCAACACCGCAAACCCGGACGAGTGGGCCCGCATCACCGGCCGGCAGGGCAAGCGAGTTGCCTCGGCTGAGGTGTTGACTGAGCAGGCGTAGAGGGCGCTTGTGAACCTCTAGCGATTACCCCCGGATTCAAGTAACCGGGGGTACTTGTCGCATCAGAATGTGACCTGTCGTACACTCCCTGCAACGCTTGGTCCCAACCAGTGGGAAAGTGTTTCACTGCATGAACAGGAGGGTACGATGACCACCGCCAACACGCAGCACGCCGGGGGAGCGCCGGTGGAGCCGGAGTTCACTGCGCAAAAGGACCGCTCGGCAGCCATCGCTGTAGCAGCCTTCCCGGCGTTCATCCTCGCCGGCGCCGCGCTCGCGTTCTTCTTCCCCGCGCCCTTCCTGCCGCTGACCCAGTACATCACGTACTTCCTCATGATCATCATGTTCGGCATGGGCCTCACACTCACCATCCCGGACTTCAAAGAGGTGGCCCGCCGCCCGGTGCCCGTGCTCATCGGCGTGGTGGCGCAATTCGTGGTCATGCCACTGAGTGCCGTGCTGGTTGCGAAGATCTTCGGGCTGAACCCAGCCCTCGCCGTCGGCCTGCTCATGCTCGGCTCGGTGCCGGGCGGCACGTCCTCCAACGTGATTGCCTACCTTTCTAAGGGCGACGTGGCTCTGTCGGTGGCCATGACCTCGGTGTCCACGCTGGTGGCGCCCATCATGACACCGATCCTGATGCTGCTGCTCGCAGGTGCCAACGTCGAAGTCAACGCCGCGGGCATGGCGAAGTCGCTCGCCCAGACCATCCTGATCCCGGTGATCGGCGGCCTCGTGTTGCGCTACCTCCTCGATTCCTGGATGGAGAAGATCTCCCCGGTCCTGCCGTGGATCTCTATCATCGGCATCGGTGGCGTCGTCTTCCCGACGGTGGCCAAGAACCGCGAAGCCCTCATCGAGGTCGGCCTCATCGTGTTCCTGGCCGTGTTGGCGCACAACGTGCTCGGATACCTGCTCGGCTACTACGCGGCGAAGTTCACCGGCCAGCCCGAGAGCTACCGACGCACCGTGGCCATCGAGGTGGGAACCCAGTCCGCCGGCCTGTCCAGCGGTATGGCCGGCAAGTTCTTCTCCCCGGAGGCCGCATTGCCGGGTGCGGTCGCCGCGGTACTCCACAACATCACGGGTGCCGTGTACGCATGGCTGGTTCGCACCCACCCGACCGAGAAAGACATCGCGGCAGGGGAGGATGACGCAGCACGCGCGGCTGATCCGGCAGAGGTGCCGGCGGCGTCGTGAGCCCTTGCACATTCCGCCCCTAGAACGGCGGCCCGTCTGGCCCAAGCGGAAACTCCTTGGGCAGCCTGACTGCCCCACGCGGTGGTGGAGGAGGTGCGGCAGGAACTGGAGCCCGTTCAGGTTCGCGGGCATGCGGAGTGCCCGGCGGAGCAGCTGAAGGTGGCCCGGCCGGCGGGGCGGCTCGGTGCTGCCCTCGCTTCCGCAGCTTTCCGACGGCAGAACTCTCCGCCCCGTCAGTGCCATTGAAAACCAGATCCCCATTCGGGCGCCGTAAGCCAGCGCGGTGGCTCTCGGGGTCATACTCCATGTGACTGGTGTTGAAAGCGTTGTCACAGTGGTCGTTGTTTCGCCTGTGGTGCTCTCGACAGAGTCCGGTGAGGTTCTCAATGTTCGTGTCGCCGCCCTTGACCCATGCGAGGATGTGGTGGGCCTCGCACTCAGTGAGCGGGGTAGAGCACCCGGCCCACGAGCACACACCTTGGACCGCGAGCATCGCGATACGCTGCCCGATCGAGGCCGTGCGGCGTGTGCGGTACAGGTTGAGTGGGACCGAGGTCGCGCCGTCGACGGTGAGAACGAACTCGGCGGCGCCGTCGGTGCCCAACCGGGTGATGTCGAAAGCGTCGACGTCGATGCCGGTGTTGGTCGAGAAGAGGGTGGTGGCGTCGGCATCCGCGATGTCGTCGGGCGTGACCGTCACGACTACGGATGCAGCGCCGCCGTTGCGGGGCTTCTCGCAGTTGTCGAAATGCTGGAGCATCGCCATCAACTGGTCGTAGCGGCGCTGTCCGGGCGTGCGGTAATCCTCCACGCCCTCGGGAAGGTTCGAGTTAGCAACTAGACCCTTATCGGTGAGCGCCTTGAACAGGGCGGCACCGCCGCGGGTGGCTTTGATGTGGATGTCCACGAGGTCGTCTGCCCCCACGTTGCCGACGTGAATGCTGCGCTTCTCCATGCCGGCGTTCGGGTTGTCCGGCTGGCGGTGCTTCCGGTTTTCCGCATCCACCCAGCGGCGAACGGTGGCGCGGAGGTCCTTCACGTCGCGCTTATCGGCTTCAGCCAACGCAGCAGCGAGCAAACGGGGACGCTCGCCTTTCGCGGCGTCGAGAAGCTTGTCCAGCTCCTGGCGGATCGCCTCTTGCTTGGCTGCGCTGACCTTCTCGGCGTGCTTCCGAGCCTCCTCCTGCTCGGCGCGGGCCCGCTCCTTGGCTTCTTCGCGCTCGCGTGCGCGGCGACGCGCTTCTTCAGCCTCCCGCTCCTGGCGCTCCTCGTCCGATTCCTCGGCAGCGAACCCGAACAGGTCCTCCACTTGCTCAGCCTCAGTGTTGGACCCAGTCTCCGGCTCCGTATCCGGGATCTCAGGCTCAGCGAACAGGTCTCGCCCGCGGGCCAGGCGATCGAACGCTTCTCGCGGGCTCAGACCGAGATGCTCCTTCAAATACGCATTCGGATACTTGGCGCCGGAAAGTCGCCCGGCTTCGTCGCGCTCGCAGACGTAGGCAAAGGAGGCGTCGATAAGAGCCTTCGAGTTAAAGAATGCTTCGAGGCGCTCCATATCGGCGTGGATCTCGTGGAAGAGAAGGTCGGAAGGGTCGGCGAACATGTCGCGGATCTGCAGCAGCGCATTGCCGACGGTGTCGACGAGTCGGCCCAGCTCAGTGGCCATGTTCCCTCCCTTCAGAAGAACGCTTTTTCGAAGTTGGGCATCACCCTACAAACCCCTTCCGACACCAAGCCGCCTTATGTCCGCCGGGGTAAACATAGCCGCAAAAGTGAGATAAGGATCACAAACTTACTGCATCACCACTACCACCAGCCTCACCAACACCAGTGCAAGCGCGCTGAACTCCGGGCACGGCGCGCGCAAACTCCTCGTCGGTCAGGTGCATAAAAGACATCACGACACCATCCCCACCGGCCCCGAGTGACTCCACCGCGGCGCACTCCAGGCCCCCGACCTCCAAGGCCCGCTCAAAACGTTCGCGCTGCTCGGTGGCGTCGAAAAGCAACTGTACGTCTACTCCTGCGGCCGAAACCCGCAGCTCAACGCCGGGGACGGTGCGTAGAGCAGGTAGCACATCGCGCTCCACAACACCCCGCCGCCGGGTAACCACCGCGTGCGCCGCGCGCGTGGTTCGCCGCACCGCGCCGCCGCGCAGCAGTCCAGCGATTGCGCGCTGCGTGACGGCGCTGACGGGCATGCCGAGTGTGCGACGGACGTCGTGAAGCGACGAAACCGCGCCAGGCGGGGCGACGACGTACCCGGCGGCGAGTTCTTTCGAGAGCAGCGTCGAGAAGGTCCCCAGCGTCACCACCTCGGCGACGCCGCCGAGCGCGGCCAGGGGCGGATGCGGGGAGATGCGGTAGCGCAGCTCGGCGCTGAAGTCGTCCTCGATGAGCACGGTGCCTGTCTCTCCAGCCCACTCAATGAGCGCCGCGCGCCGCGCCGCCGGCATGACGCCGCCGATGGGGTAGAGGTGCGCGGGCGTGACCAGCAGCGCGTCGAGCGCGGGATCCAGCTCGGACACCACAACGCCATCGGCATCGGTACGGCACCCCACCACCTCGTGCCCGGCGAGCGGGATCACGCGCCTCAAGCCCGGGTGCCCGGGGTCCTCCACGCCCACGCGCAGGCCTTTACCCAGCGACATCAGGATCAGCAGCAACCCCTCGCGGGAACCGCCGGTCACCACGACGCGCGCGGGGTCCACGGTCACGCCGCGTGCAAGCCGGAGGTGTTCGGCGATGGCGTCGCGCAGCTCGGGCTCCCCGGCCGGGTCGAAACGCTGGCCGGGCGCGGCGGGCTCAGCCGATGCCTCCCGCCAGGCTCGCCGCCACGCAGTCGCACTCACGGCACCGACGCCGCCGCCGGTCGGCCGCAGCGACAGCAGGGGCTTTCGCTTTTCGACGTTCCTTTCCTGCCCGCCTACCGACGGAGCGGCCGCCACGACCCGCAGATCAGGATGCACCCGCGTCGGGGCGCCTTGCGCGGCCAATAGGTAACCCTCGCTAACCAGCTGGTCGTAGGCAGTGACCACGGTCCCTCGCGACACGCCCGCCTGCTGGGCTGCGGCGCGGGTGGAAGGCACCTCGTCACCTGGCTGCAGGACCCCGTCGGCCACCGCCGCCCGCACCGCGGCGGCGATCTGGGCGGGGAGCGGCAATGGACTGCTGAAAGAAACGTCGTAAAGCATGAGCCCGAACTGGTCCAGAGAATGAATAGGGAACTGGCTCTAGGAATCTACCAGTGGTTCACGCAGACTGGTCTGTATGGCTGACTTTTCTGAGCTGAACCAGCAATTCATCGGCGGCGTGATCATGGATGTTGTCACGCCTGAGCAGGCGCGCATCGCGGAAGACGCGGGCGCGAGCGCGGTTATGGCGCTGGAGCGCGTGCCGGCGGATATCCGCGCACAGGGCGGCGTGGCCCGCATGAGCGACCCGGACCTGATCGAGGGCATCCTGGGCGCGGTCGACATCCCGGTGATGGCGAAGGCCCGCATCGGCCACCTCTACGAGGCAAAGATCCTGGAGCACCTCGGTGTGCACTACATCGACGAGTCCGAGGTGCTGAGCCCGGCGGACTACGTCAACCACATCGACAAGCGCGACTTCAGCGTCCCATTCGTGTGCGGCGCAACGAACCTCGGCGAGGCGCTGCGCCGCGTCAACGAGGGCGCCGCCATGATCCGCAGCAAGGGCGAAGCGGGCACCGGCGACGTTTCCGAAGCCACCAAGCACATCCGCCAAATCAAGGGCGAGATCGCCGGTTTGCAGGCCATCTGGAACGGCAACCGTGACGAACTCTACGTCGCCGCGAAGGAACTGCAGGCGCCGTACGAGCTGGTCGCGTACGTGGCGGAGCACGGCGCACTTCCGGTTCCGCTGCTGGTCGCCGGCGGCGTGTCTACCCCGGCGGATGCCGCGTTCATGATGCACCTCGGCGCGGACGGCGTGTTCGTCGGCTCCGGCATCTTCAAATCCGGCAACCCGGAGGCCCGCGCGAAGGCAGTGGTCAAGGCCACGAAGAATTGGCAGGACATCGCCGCCGTCACCGAGGCTTCACGCGGCCTGGGTGAGGCGATGGTGGGCATCAACGTCGCCGACCTGCCCGCGCCGCACCGCCTCGCCGAGCGCGGCTGGTAGGGGCTTTTGCTTATCGACGGTTGAATTTCCAGGTCGCAATCAAAAACCGGAGTCAACCTGCGCTTTCCGCCCCCGAGGCTACAATCAGAGCATGCCGAACGCCTCGTCCCAAAGCCGCTCTTTCGCCCGTAAGCAGCAGGCCGCGAACGATTTCGCAGCCCGCTGGAAGGGGCGCGGGTACGAGAAGGGAGACACTTCCTCCTTCTGGCTCGAGCTGCTTCGGGATGTGGTTGGCATGGAGGATGTCACCACCAACGTGCGCTTTGAGCAGCGCACCACAGCTGGCGGCTTTATCGATGTCGTTGTACCCGATGCAAAAACGTTCATCGAGCAGAAATCTCTTGGCATCGACCTTGACAAGGCGGATCTCCGTCAAGGAAAAGCGGTTACTCCCTTCCAGCAGGCGCGAGAGTACGCAAATTCGCTACCAAATAGCCAACGACCGGACTACATCGTCGTCAGCAATTTCTCGGACTTCCGGATTCATGACCTGAACAAGCTCAACCCTGAAGTCGATTACCTGGCATTTTCGCTTTCCGAGCTCAGCGATCAACTGCACCTGCTGGACTTCCTCGTTGACCCGCAGCGAGCTCGCGCAATTCGCGAAGAAAAGGCATCCATGGATGCCGGTGTCCTCATTGGATCCCTGTACCGCATGTTGCGTGAACAGTTCCATGATCCGGACGCTCCGGAGAATCAGCACTCGCTCAATGTCCTATGTGTGCGTCTCGTCTTCTGTCTCTTCGCAGAAGATGCAGGAGTTTTTCCAAAGGATGCGTTTTTCTCATACCTGCATGGCGCACCAGCCCACCTCGTCCGGGGCATGCTCAAGGACCTGTTCCGCACCCTCAACACCCCACCCGCAGAGCGCGACCCCTACCTCGACGAGCGCCTCCGAGTCTTCCCGTACGTCAATGGCGGACTTTTCGCCCAGGAGGAGGAAGTCCCGCCCTTCACCCAGGACATCCTTGATGCCCTGCTTTTCGACGTGTCCCAGAACACCAACTGGGCTGAAATTTCGCCGACCATCTTTGGCGGTGTCTTCGAATCGACATTGAACCCGGAAACCCGTGCCAGCGGAGGAATGCACTACACCTCTCCGGCAAACATTCACAAAGTCATTGACCCACTTTTCATGGATACGCTCACCGCCGAGCTGGAGTCGATTCTTACGGAAGAAGGCGTTTCAGAGAACCGGCGACGCACTAAGCTCTCTCGATTTCACGACAAGATTGCCGGGCTGACGTTCTTCGACCCCGCTTGTGGTTCGGGCAACTTTCTCACCGAGACCTACGTCTCTTTACGACGCATGGAAAATAAGGTCATCTCGGAACTGTCAAAGGGTCAAACCTCGCTTGGATTTGAAGATCTGACGCCGTTGAAAATCAACCTTGACCAGTTCTTCGGGATTGAGATCAACGACTTTGCCGTATCGGTGGCGCAAACGGCGCTTTGGATTGCGAAGCTGCAAGCCAACATCGAAGCACAAACAATTGTCACCCACGACATCCAAGACCTGCCGCTTGTGGATGCGCCGTCGATCCGGCGCGGAAACGCACTCACTTTGGACTGGAATAGCGTGCTGCCAGCGGAACGGTGCAACTACATCATCGGCAACCCGCCTTTTTTGGGTGCCCGCAACCAGAGCAAGGAGCAAAAAGAGGACCTTATCCAGGCCTTTCCGGCGGGGACCAAGAACGTGGGCAATATCGACTACGTTGCCGGCTGGTACATCAAGGCAGCAGGGTACATGGCTGACCACCCCACCCGGGCGGCCTTCGTTTCCACTAACTCTATTTGCCAGGGCGAGCAGGTGGCCAATATCTGGCACCCCATCCTTCAGATGGGCTTCCACATCGACTTCGCGCACAACACGTTCCGGTGGGCAAATGAGTCTGCAGATCAAGCGCACGTTTTTTGCGTGATCGTGGGATTTTCCCGGCAGGCCGACGAAGTTCGTCTTTTCCACTACGCCCACCCCGATGCCGAGCCAAAGCTACAGCACCCGTCGAGGCTCAATCCCTATCTCGTTGACGCGCCGGACGCTTTGGTTTGGTCGCGCTCGAAGCCTCTCTGCGATGTCCCACGCATCGGCATCGGCAACAAACCGATCGATGGGGGCAACTATCTCTTCACCGACGCCGAGAAGGAAGAGTTCATCCAGCTAGAGCCACTCGCCGAGAAGTATTTCAAGCCGTGGCTCGGATCGATTGAGTTCTTACAAGGCAAGAGCAGGTGGGTGTTGTGGCTTGGAGATGCCCAGCCGCAAGAGTTGGCGAAAATGCCGCACGCGATGGAGCGGGTGAGAGCAGTGAAGGAGTTCCGGGAATCTAGCAGAAGCGCCACCACCCGGAAGATCGCTGATAGGCCGAGACGATTTCATGTAGAGAACATGCCGAGTGGCAACTCAATTCTCATCCCAAAGGTTTCCTCTGAGCGACGGCGCTATATTCCGATTGGATTTGTCGGTCCAGAGACCTTATGCAGCGATCTAGTATTTTTGATTCCGAACGCAACTCTGTACCACTTTGGAATTCTGCAGTCACAATTCCATAACGCGTGGATGCGACGTGTCGCAGGCAGACTTAAGAGTGATTACCGCTACTCCGGTGGCGTGGTCTACAACAACTTTGTTTGGCCAAAGCCGTGCAAGGACAGCGAGAGTGAGATTAGCCGATGCGCTCAAGCCGTATTGGATGCACGCGCCCAGTACAGCGGCATAACTCTCGCGCACATGTACGACCCTAGCAACGACTTTCTCTATCCGGAACTAGTGGACGCGCATCGTACACTCGATACCGCGGTAGAGGAAGCCTTTGAACTGGAGTCCAACGGCGATGAGCAGGAGATAGTCAACCACCTGTTCAATTTATATTCGGTTAAAGTTGGCGCAATCTAGGTCTATATGTGCATCAGGAGGTTCAGGAAAGTTGGTAAATAGACCCCAGATTCTTCGGGAATTCTTGTATCTAGATCTTGCCGTAGTTCGAAGCGTCTTAGCTCAGATTGATGAGGGTATTCCCGAAACCCGATCGGAAGTGGACAAACATAATCAGGCGACCGAGGGAGGGTTTAGGGGTATAGCTAGTCATGAGAAGTCATCGTCTCGCGAAGTAACTCTAAATCGGTCAATGGGTGAGGGCCACTTTCCAACGTTGGAACGAGACTTAGAAGCCCAGGAAGCGTTAACCGATATCTCCCAGTATGTCTACAACGGCAACTGGGAAATTCTTCGCACCAACTATCCTGCTGGGTCAATCGTACGGCTAACTGCCCCAGGGATGATTGTTGATTCAAGGTACTTAGCCTCAACTCTTGCCGATATAACCCTCACCCTTGAAGGAGTCTCGAGCCTCTCCCAGGCCCCCTCCCAAATCGCAGAAACCAAACGAAAGGGAGGAAACCAAAATAAGCAAAAAAGGGGACATCGTCGGAATGATGTTGATCCGCTGCATCCGGAAGATGCGATTCCTGATGGCCCCTTGCCTCTCGTCGGATCCGTTATGACCGGAGAAGTACTGCGAGGTCTCATCAAAACTATGAAGGGTCTCTTCTCTCCAGGTGTACATCTGCTCCTCCGTTCGGAGTGCGACCCCAGTGGAAGCGTTACAGTTCGGCTTCAGGATGGCTATGACTTCCTCAACGCAGATCCGAGCGTTCTATTTTCTCGATATGGCGTTGCACCTCAAGAATGGACCGTAGTGGGCGTTGTCGGACACTATGCCAACGAGGGTAGCTCTGATCTAGACCTTGAATTTGTAAACGAATCCTCTGTTAACCGAGGAAAGATCGCTAATCTTATGGCAAAAATCACGAGTGATTTTGGAACAGTGGGCTTACTCGATCTTCCTCGTTTTCCCGGATTCTCTATCGTTCCGTGGGCCGTTTATCGAACATTGAATCCCGCAAAACTTCGAGAAGAAGTTGAGGCGCGGCTTCCGGCTTCAAACAGGTTCTAGGAGACTAACATCTGTGCCCATGAAACGCTTCATGGGCACGGAAACCGAGTACGGCATCACCACCCCCGATGCGCCTGAACTGAGCCAGCTGCTCTCCTCGACCCACACCGTGGTGGCCTACGCGGCGATGAACACCGCCGCGCGCTCCCGCTGGGACTACGAGGAAGAGGCGCCGCTGAAGGATACGCGCGGCTTCGATCTGCAGCGCTACCGCACGGTGCCCATCGTGGATCCGAACGCGATGGGCATCGCCAACGTGGTTACGGTCAACGGCGCGCGCTTTTACGTCGACCACGGCCACCCGGAGTATTCCGCGCCAGAGACCACGAACGCCTGGGACGCCATGATCTACGACGCGGCCGGCGACACCTACTTGAACACCGCCGCCGCGAACATCCAGGAACTGTGGGACCAGCAGGTCAGCGTCCTGGACCGCAACGACCCCTGCCCGCCGGTGAAGTTCTACAAGAACAACGTGGACGGCAAGGGCCAGTCCTACGGCAGCCACGAGAACTACCTGTACTCCCGCAACACCGACTTTGCGCGCCTCACCCAGGCGCTCATCCCGTTCTTCGTCACCCGCCAGGTGATCATCGGCGCGGGACGTGTGGGCATCGGTCAGGCGAGCGAGCGGGACGGCTTCCAGATCTCCCAGCGCGCCGACTACTTCGAGCAGGAAGTCTCGCTGGAGACGACGCTGAACCGCGGCATCGTGAACACGCGCGATGAACCGCACGCACTCGCCGGCCGCTTCCGCCGCCTCCACGTTATCGTCGGCGACGCGAACATGAGCCAGTACTCCAACTACCTCAAGCTGGGCATGACCAAGCTCGTCCTCGACGCAATCGAGTCGGACGTGGACTTCTCCGACCTCACCCTCAAGGACCCGGTCGCCGAGATCAAACGCGTTTCCCACGACCCGACCTGTACGCACGAGCTTTCGCTTGCCGACGGCCGTTCCCTGACCGCCATTAACATCCTCCGCGAGTACCGCGCCCGCTGCGAGCAGCTTGAGGGCAAAGACGACGTCGATACGCATGTGCTTGAAATGTGGGGGCAGATCCTGGACGATCTCGAGCGGGACCCGCTGTCCACCGCGGACCGCCTGGACTGGACCGCGAAGTGGGCGCTGATCCGCACCTACCTCGATCGCGGCGTAGATATCGCGGACCCGAAACTGAAGCTCATCGACATCCAGTACGCCGACATTGATCCCGCGAAGTCGCTCTACCACGCGCTGGTGCGCAAGGGCCGGATCAAGACGCTGGTGAGCGAGGAGGAGATTCAGCGCGCCGTGGCGAACCCGCCGGAGAACACGCGCGCCTATTTCCGCGGCAAGGTGTCCCAGAAGTTCGGCGAGGACATCATTGCCGCGAGCTGGCAGTCAATCATCTTCTCCGTGAACGGCTCGCCGCACCGCGTGGCCATGGACTTCGTCGATTCCTTCACCAAGGAGGAGATCGGGGACGTCCTCAACGGCTCGGATAACGTCTACGACCTGCTCAAGGCGATAGGGTATAAGCATGTCTAACCAGCAGCAGATTCACGGCGCAGGCGGCGGCTCCGACGAGCAGGACGAGGTGTTCGAGGCCGGCCAGGCGCAGATCAACACCACGGGAACGGACGATCTGCTCGATGAGATCGACGCGCTTTTGGACACCAACGCGGAAGAGTTCGTCCGCTCCTTCGTGCAGAAGGGCGGGCAGTAGCACACATGGAGGCGTACCCGCGGCGCATTATGGGCGTGGAGACGGAGTTCGGCGTTACCGCCTACCGCGACGGAAGAACCGTGCTCACGCCGGAGGAGGTGGCCCGCTACCTGTTCCGCCCCGTCGTGCAGCAGCACCGCAGCTCCAACATCTTCACCAAGAACGCGTCCCGGCTGTACCTTGACGTGGGCTCCCACCCGGAGTTCGCCACTGCGGAGTGCGACTCGGTGTCGCAGCTGCTCGCCTACGACAAATCTGGCGAGTACCTCTACAACCAGCTCGCCGAGCAGGCGGTGGCGGCGCTTTCCGCCGACCGGATTGACGCGGACGTGTTCCTGTTCAAGAACAACGTCGATTCGATGGGCAATTCTTACGGCACCCACGAGAACTACCTGATCAGCCGCGAGCTGGTGCTCAAGTCTTTCGGCAAGCAGCTCCTGCCGTTCTTGGTCACCCGCCAGCTCATCTGCGGCGCGGGCATGATCAAGAAGGGGGAGTTCGTCATCTCCCAGCGCGCCGACCAGGTGTGGGAGGGCGTGTCCTCGGCGACAACGCGCACCAGGCCGATTATCAACACACGCGACGAGCCCCACGGCGACTCGCACCGCTTCCGCCGCATGCACGTCATCGTGGGCGACTCGAACATGTCGGAGCCGACCTTCGCCCTCAAGATCGGCTCGACACTGCTTGTCATCGAGATGCTGGAGGCGGGCTTCCCGCTTCCCGACGTCGAGTTGGATAACCCCATCATCCACATCCGCCCGATCGCGTCCGACCCGACCGGCCAGACCGAGATGGTGCTCAAAGACGGCGGCACGACCACGGCGCTGGAGATCCAGCAGGCCACGCTCGACGCCGCGAAACAGTGGCTCGAGGTGCGCCCCGATGAGGGCACGCCGAGCGAGGAGATGGCGCGCATCGTGGACCTGTGGCAGCGCACGCTGGACGCGATTGCCAGCCAGGACTTTTCGGGCGTGGACCAGGAGATTGACTGGGTGATCAAGCGCAAGCTGCTCACCCAGTTCAAGGACCGCCTGGGCGTGGAGTGGGGCCACCCGAAGCTCAAGCAGATCGACCTGACCTACCACGACATCAACCGCAACCGCGGCCTGTTCTACCTGCTGGAACGCAAGGGCTTGGCCAAGCGGTGGATCACGGACGCCGACATCGAGGCAGCGGCCGCAACCCCGCCGCAGACCACCCGCGCCGCCCTGCGCGGCCGCTTCCTCGACACCGTGCAGGAGGCGGGCGCCGACTACAACGTGGACTGGGTGCACCTCAAGGTCAACCGCCCAGAGCCGCAAACCGTGGAGCTGCTCGATCCCTTCGTCACCGCGGACGCCCGCGTGGATGATCTCATCGCGTACGTGCAGGAGCACGCCGGCCGTGACTAACTCGGATGCCGTCCGCCGGTTGGTGAACCTCACCTTCGCACTGCTCGGGTCCGATACACCCCGCAGCATCGCGTGGGTGGGCGCAAACGTGGACGGCTACGAGGGGCGCAAGCCCGAGGCGCTGGACAGCCTCATCCGGCGCGACGTCCGCGACCTGCGGGCGATGTGGGTCCCAGTGCGCATCGAGAACGGCGAGTTATTCCTGAACAAGGAGCGCTACGAGCTGCCGCCGGTTGAGCTCACGGAGGCGGAGGCTAGTGCGGTCGGGCTTGCGGCGGACCTCGCGCAGGGGGCGAACCTCGGCGCCTTCGCCCGCTCCGGCTGGACCAAGCTCGCGGCGTCGGGCGCGACACGCACCTTCGACAGTCCGGCGATCTCGTCCGTGTCCAACGACATCACGCGCCTCAACCCCGAAACGCTGCGGTGGCTGCTCTACGGCGTGCGTAAACCCACCCGCCTGGAGTTCGACTTCACCCCGTCCCAGGGTGCCGCAGCGCAGCGCCGCCGGGTGGACCCGTGGGGCATCGTGCCGCTGAACAACCGCGCCTACCTCGTGGGATGGGACGTGGACAAAGACGCGGAGCGCGTATTCCGGGTGCGCAAGATCTCTCACGTGAAGCCTGTGGAGGCGGACGGGTTCCATGCGGCGGAGGGGGATCTGCAAACGCTCGTCGAGACGCTCTTGCAAGGCCCCGTGGCGGATGCGGCCGTGACTGTGAGAGGCGGTGCGGGTGATGAGCTCGCAAGCCGCGGCGTGCGCGAGGGCGACGTGATCCAGCTGCGCGGCGTGGAGCGGGATTGGCTGGTGCGTACCGTGGCCAGCTTGGCCGGCAACGTCACCGCCATCGAGCCGGCAGATGTGCGCCGTGACGTGGTGGAACTGCTGAAAGGAGCCGCGCAGTGAGCGAGAAGGCCGAGCGCCGGCAGCGCGTCGTCCGCATCCTGAACCTGCTCGCGTATGTGGGCAAGCACCCCAACTCCACGGTGATGGAGATGGCGCGGGATCTCGGGTCAGATCCGGTGCAGGTGCGCGAAGACCTCGACGTGCTGCATCTTTCCGGGGTGGGCAAGCACGCAGGCGAGATGATCGACCTCGAGCACGACTGGACCAAGGTCACCATCATCGATTCGCAGGGCCTGGACAAGCCGTTGCGCTTGACTCCTACGGAGGCGAACGCACTGCTCCTTCTGCTCGAATCGCTGGAGACCATGCCGGGCCTTGTGGACTCGAACGCGGCGGCGTCCGCCGCGGACAAGATTCGTGCGGTCACGCTCGGGGGCACCGTCGGCGATCCGCGCTACGAGGTGTCGGACGGCACACCCGCCATCATCGCCCAGGCGCTGGGGGAAGGCCGCCAACTCGAGTTGACGTACTACTCCGTCACCTCCGACACCACGTCGACCCGCACTGTCTCACCCATCGACACGTTCCACTCAAACGGCCAGACCTACCTCCGCGCGCTCGACAACGGCGAAGTGAAGCACTTCCGCTTCGACCGCATCCGGGGGGCTGAGCTTCTCGACGATCGCATAACACCGCAGGCGTCGGCAAGCAGTGCGTTCGATCCCGCAGACCCCTTCCACTTCAGCGCGGCGGAAGTAGCGGCGTTGAAGATCCGGCGCGATGCCGCGTGGCTCGCGGATTACTGGGACCTGGAGCTCGACGCGGACGACGTGGAAAGCCTCTCCGACCCCCAGGTGGAGTGGGTGCGTGCGACCTTGCGCTACGGCAGCGGCGATTGGCTGGTGCGCTTCTGCCTCGGGCAGGCGGACCGGGTGGTGCTGGTGGAGCCGAAGGAGCTGGCCGACGAAGTGCAGCGTCGCGCTTCGCTCGCGATCGACACGTTGCTATGATCCCGGGAAGCGGACCTCACCGGCCTGCATTCCGTTGGAAAGGACAGTCATGCCGAGCCTCGGCCCCTCTGAAATTCTGATCATCCTGGCCATCGTGCTGCTGCTGTTCGGCGCGAACAAGCTGCCGGACCTCGCCCGTTCCATGGGCCGCTCCGCGCGCATCTTCAAGTCCGAGGTCAAGGAGATGCGCCGCGAGGACATGGAGGACCAGGCTAACCAGCCTGTCCAGCAGCAGCTGCCGGCACAGCCCTCCCAGCAGTACCAGCAGCCGAACGACGCGGCGAACCCGGCCTACCCGCTGAACCAGGAGACCCGCAGCGCTGCCCGGCCGGACGATTTCTGGGATCGCCCCGAGAACCAGCCGCGCCGATAAGCAGTGGCTAGGACACCCCAGCCTGCGTCGCACCAGCCACCTCGGCCGCGCAAGCCGGCAAAGCAGCGCCGCAAGCACAACCCGCAAGGGGAGATGACGCTTGTCGAGCATCTCCAGGAGTTGCGCCGACGCGTCATCATCTCGCTGGTCGCCATTGTCATCGGCGCAATCATCGGGTTCATTTGGTACCAGAACACCCCGCCGGGCATCATGCCGCTGGGCGAGATCATCCGTCGCCCCTACTGCAACATCCCGGCAGAGTTCCGGGCGGATTTCACCAACGACGGCACCTGCCGCCTGCTGGCAACCGGTCCGTTCGAGATGTTCATGCTGCGCTTCAAGATCGGCGCGCTCGCCGGTCTGGTGTTGGCGTCGCCGGTGTGGCTGTACCAGATCTGGGCGTTCATCACCCCGGGCCTGCACAAGAATGAGAAACGCTACACATTCACCTTCGTCACCCTGGCGGTACTTCTTTTCGTCGCCGGTGCGCTGCTCGCGTACTTCGTACTGGACAAGGGCCTGTACGTGCTGTTGACCATCGGCGGCGAGGTGCAGGTGGGCGGCTTGACAGGCCACAGCTACTACAGCTTCCTCATCGGCCTCGTGCTGATCTTCGGTGTGAGCTTCGAGCTGCCCCTCATCGTGATCATGCTCAACATCGCCGGCCTCCTGCGCTACGAGCACGTCAAGGACAAGCGCCGCGGCATCATCGTCGGGCTGTTCATCTTCGCCGCGTTCATGACGCCGGGCCAGGACCCGCTCTCCATGGTCGTGCTCGGTACGTCAATGTGCCTGCTCGTGGAGCTGGCGTTCCAGTTCTGCCGCTTCAACGATAAGCGCAAGCACCGCGAGCGCCCGGAGTGGATGGATGTGGGCGACGAGGAGGCATCCAGCCCCGTCGGCCGCGCCCAGCCCGTCGGCGCAGCGTCGCCGATTCACGCGTCTGGGCCGGTCGGCGCCGCCGGTAGCACCGGCGGCACCCCGCGCGCTTCCGCGATCGCTCGTCCGGAACCCATCGCACCTGCGCGGCCAGTGAGCCCGCCGGCCGGCAATCAACCTGCCCCGCGCACGGATACCCCGCCGGCCTACGGCGCGGGCATGTTCGACGACGTTCTCTAGGTACCCTGGGGCACATGACTGCTCCAGGCGCCGCCACGATTGACCCCGAATCCTTTTTGGCTGAGTACGCGGCGTCGAAAAGCTTTGCCCTCGATGCCTTCCAAGTGGAGGCCTGCCGCGCCGTCGAAGCGGACCGCGGGGTGCTAGTTTGCGCCCCGACGGGCTCCGGCAAGACCGTGGTGGGGGAGTTCGCGGTGTCGCTCGCGCTCTCGCGGGGTACGAAGTGTTTTTACACCACGCCGATCAAGGCGCTGAGCAATCAGAAGTACCACGACTTGGTGAGGGAGCACGGCGAGGATGCCGTGGGGCTTTTGACTGGCGACGTCAGCATCAACGGCAGCGCCGAGGTCGTGGTGATGACGACCGAGGTCTTGCGAAACATGATCTACGCGGAGTCACCTCAGCTCGACCGCTTGAGCCACGTGGTGATGGATGAGATCCACTACCTCGCCGACCTGGACCGCGGTGCGGTGTGGGAGGAGATCATCCTCAACCTGGATGATTCGGTGAACCTGATCGGACTGTCGGCGACGGTGTCGAACTCGGAGGAGTTCGGCGAGTGGCTGGGCACGGTGCGCGGCGACACCGCCGTCGTGGTGTCTGACCACCGGCCGGTGCCGCTCAGCCAGTACATGATGGTGGGGCGCAAGATCTTCCCGCTCTTCGAGCCGGATACCGACGGCCGCGTGAACCGCGAGCTGGAGCACGCCATCGCCCGCATTGAGGCGGGCAGCGCCGACGAGGGCCGCCGCGACTTCGAGGAGGGCCGCGGGTTCCGCGCCCGCTCCGCCGGCCGCCGCAGCGGACGTGAACGCGGCCAGGACAAGATCCGCCCCGTGGGCCGCCCCGAGGTGGTCTCCGCACTGCAGTCCCGCGACATGCTGCCGGCCATCATCTTCATCTTCTCCCGCGCCGGGTGCGACGGTGCGCTGTTCCAATGCCTGCGCTCCCGCAAGGAGCTGACCACTCCGGAGGAGCAGGAGGAGATCACGGCGATCATCGACGCCGGAGTCGAGGACATCCCGGAGGAAGACCTCCAGGTGCTCAACTACCGCCAACTGCGCACTGCGTGGTCCCGAGGTTTCGCGGCCCACCACGCCGGTATGTTGCCTGCGTTCAAGCACATCGTGGAGCAGCTCTTCGTGCGCGGTCTGGTCAAGGTGGTCTTCGCCACCGAGACGCTCGCGCTGGGTATCAACATGCCGGCCCGCACCGTGGTGCTGGAGAAGCTGATCAAGTTCAACGGCGAGGCGCACGTCGACCTCACCCCGGGGCAGTACACCCAGCTCACCGGCCGTGCGGGCCGCCGCGGCATCGACCACATCGGCAACGCGGTGGTGCAGTGGGCGCCCGCGATGGATCCGCGCGAAGTCGCGGGCCTCGCCTCCACCCGCACCTATCCGCTGGTCTCCCCGTTCACCCCGGGCTACAACATGGCCATCAACATGCTGGGCATGAACGGCTACGACGCTTCCATCCGCCTCATCGAGCAGTCCTTCGCCCAGTTCCAGACGGACCGCTCCGTGGTGGGCGAGGTGCGCGACATCGAACGCCTCCAGACAAAGGTGGATAAGCTGCGCGCGCAGCTGGAGCGCGACATCGCCTCTTTCGCGCCGCCGTCGGACGACCCCGCGGAGGACCTTGTGGAGTACCTCGAGCTGCGCCGCGACCTTTCCGACGCCGAGAAGGAGGCGCGCCGCCACTCGGTGGAGGACCGGCAGATCGAGGCCCGCACAATTCTCGGCCGCCTGCAGGTGGGCGAGGTGATCGCCATCCCGGGCAAGAAGATGCCGGAGCTCGCCGCCGTGATCCAGCCGGCGGGCCGTAAAGACGACCCGCGCCCGTGGGTGACTACGGAGCGGGGCTGGTCGGGGCGCATCGATGCCGGGATGTTCCGCAACCCGCCCATGGTGGTGGGCCGGATCAAGGTGCCGCGCCACATGCAGGAGCAGCCGCGCAAGCACACTCGCAAGGTGGTCGACCTGCTGCGCCGCGGCAACTTCACCTCGCCGAAGAAGATGCGCGAGCAGGCCCGCACCCGCCCGAGCAAGCAGGTGCTGGCGCTTCGCGAAGCCATCCGCAACCACCCGGTGCACCACTGGCCGGCGGCGGATAGAGAGATGCTGGCGCGCGTCGGCGAGGAGCTCGTGCGCGAGGAACGCAAGCTGGCCAAGCTCAGCGGCCGCGTGGACGCCTCGACGGAAACCCTCGGCCGCCACTTCGAGCGCATCATCGGCCTGCTCACCGAGATGGACTACGTCGAGATCGTCGACGGCGAGCCGCAGGTGACTGAGGAAGGCGAGCGCCTCGCACGCATCCACAACGTTTCCGACCTGCTGGTCGCTCAGTGCCTCAAGCGGGGTATCTGGGACGAGCTGGACCCGGCTGAGCTCGCGGGCGTGGCCTCCATGGTGATCTTCGAAAACCGCAAGGCCACCGGCGGATCCCCCAAGGCTGCGACCGAGCGCATGGCGGACGCGATGAATGAGACGCAGCGCATCTACGGCGAGCTGGTCAGCGACGAGAAGCGGCACCAGCTGCCCGTCACCCGCATCCCGGATGCCGGCTTCAGCCTGTCAATCCACCAGTGGACAGCGGGCGCGCCACTCGGCTACGCCCTAGCCGCCGCCGCGGAATCGGGCGCCGAACTCACCGCCGGCGACTTCGTGCGCTGGTGCCGCCAAGTCATCGACTTACTGGAGCAGATCGCCAAGACCGGCTACTCCGACGACATCCGCCACAACGCCAACCGCGCCATCGACGCGATCCGCCGCGGCGTGGTCGCCATCGGCTCCTAGCGCAGGGCTCCGAGCTTTTCGACGATCGCGGGAGTGACCACAGAGACCGTCGCCACTCCGAGGTTCCGCCCGAACGGGTCGAGGATGAGGGATTGCACGCCGAAGATGCGGCCGTCGAAAAGCACTGGCCCTCCCGAGTCGCCCTTGATGGCGCGCGGGGTGTTGATGATGAGCGCGGCGGGGCGCACGACGGTGGTGAGGCCCCGCGAGATTGCGAGCGGCAGGCCGGTAACGAGGCGGCCAACCCGCGTTTGCGGGGTTGTTGCACCGCCGCCGAACCCGAGGGTGACCGTGCGCACGAGGGGAAGCGGCGTCGGTCCGAAATCGGGATACTCGTCGACGCCGTCGACGGGCTTGGTCAAACGAGCGAGGGCGATGTCGGTGCCGGGGAAGCGCTTGAGGTGCGCGATGCGCCGCCGCGTCCCAGCTACGGCGCAGGTCGTAGCGGTGTACGGCGACGCCGGCGTGAAGAAGTGGCCGCAGGTCAACACCGCATCAGGGCCGATGAGGGTGCCGCTGCAGTAGCCGCCAGGGCCGCTGATGCGGGCGACGTGGGCGGGGGAGACGGACACGAGGGCGAGTCTACGATGGTCCCATGCCGTTTTTCAGTTCTGAGGCCTACGCCACCCGCCGCCAGGCGGTTTCCGAAGCTCTGGCCGGTACATACAGCGCTGGACTCATCGTCGGCACCGGCCCCGAGTTCACGTACCTGACCGGTTCCGCGATGGGCTCCCACGAGCGGCTCACCGCGCTGGTCTTCCGACCAGACGGGGCTGTGCTCGCCGTCGCACCGCTGACGGACATCGACACGCTGCGCGCTGAGGCCGAGCTCGCAGGCGTCGAGCTCGCCGGGTGGCGCGACGGGGAAAGCCCCTACGCGCTCGTCGCGGAGTTCCTCGGGGCGGACACTGCGTACACACCGGTCGACATCGCGCCGGGCCTGACCGCGGACCACATCTTCGCGCTGCAGGGCTACCTCAGCAAGACCCGCCTCGTTGCGCCTGAGATCGGCGCGTGCTTCACGTCGAAGGACGCGGTGGAGATCGCGGAGCTCACCAAGGCGGGTGCTGCGATCGACCGCGTCCACGCCCAGGTGCCGGCGCTGCTCACCCCCGGCCGCACCGAGGCCGAGATCGCCGCGGAGATCGCGGATCTCATCCTGGCCGAGCATGCGCGCGCGGAATTCATCATCGTGGGTTCCGGCCCGAACGGCGCCAACCCGCACCACGACTATTCCGACCGCGTGCTCGAGGCAGGCGACATCGTGGTCGTCGACATCGGCGGCCCCCTCGAATCCGGCTACAACTCCGACTGCACCCGCACCTACGTCGCAGGCGGCGACCCGAGCCAGGCCGATCCGGAGGCGCTCGAGGCTTACGCCGTGCTGAAGCGCGCCCAGGCAGCAGCCGTCGCCGCGGCGCGCCCGGGCATCACGGCGGGCGAGCTCGACGCGGTTGCCCGGGACATCCTCGCGGAGGCCGGCTACGGGGAGTACTTCACCCACCGTCTCGGCCACGGCATCGGACTCGCCGTGCACGAGGCACCCTTCATCATCGGCGGCAGAGATGTCGTGCTGCGCGAGGGCATGGCGTTTTCTATCGAGCCCGGCATCTACATCCCGGGACGCTTCGGCATGCGCATCGAGGACATTGTGGTGCTCACCGCCGAGGGGGCGATCGCGCTCAACACCCAGCCAAAGGACCTGCGATGAGCGAGGGCGCCATCCTGCTCCTCGGCGCGACCAGCGACATCGGCGGGGAGATCGCCGAGCGCATCTGCGCCGGCCGCCGCGTCGTCTGCGCGATGCGCGAACCGGAACGAGACGGCCGGGGAGCGAGCGTCGAAAAGCGTTTGCTCGCGGCAGGAGCGCAGCGCGTGACGACGCTCGATTTCGACGCTGCCGACCTCGAGTCCCACCGCCCGCTGGTTGAGCGAGCCATGGAGGAAGGCGAGGTGACGACGGCGATCGTGGCCTTCGGCATCTTGGGCGACCAAGAGCTCGCGGAGCGCGAGGAGCAGGAAGCGGTGCGCATTGGCACGGTGGATTACCTCGCCCAGATGAGCATGCTCACCGTGCTGGCCGACGTGATGCGGCGCGGCGAGATCTACGCGTTCAGCTCGATTGCCGGGTGGCGCGCCCGGCGGGCGAACTACGTTTACGGTTCGACGAAGGCGGGTCTGGACGCGTTCTGTCAGGGGCTTGCCGATCGCCTCCACGGCACCGACCTGCACCTGATCACGGCGCGCCCGGGGTTCGTCATCGGGTCCATGACCACAGGGATGAAGCCAGCGCCGCTGTCGGTGACTCCTGACGTGGTCGCGGACGCGGTCGTTGATGCCGCCGCGCGCGGCAAGAGCACCACGGTGTGGATTCCGCGCAGCCTCGCGGCGCTCGCGTTCGTGATGCGGCTCGTGCCGCGCCCGATCTGGCGGCACATGCCCCGCTAGGAGCAGGCGAAATGTGGACGGAAGCGGCTCGGACGAGCCTCGGTTTGGCGGCGGATCTGGTGCATCTGCGCCCCCGCACCGACCCCGATTTCGGCGCCGCCACCTGGTTGACCGGGGTGCGGCCGGGCGCGTTGCTCGCCGCCGCCGAAATCCGCCCTGTGGGCCTTTCGGGGCGGTGCAACCCCGCGGAGGCGTGGCGCATCGATTACGCCACCTCGGACAGGAAGAGCCGCATCCTGAGCGCCACCGGTGCCGTGTTCCGTTCGCGCACGCCGTGGCGCGGCAAGGGCCCGCAGCCGACGATCGCGTTCGCACCGTCGACCCAGGGTGTGGCCCCGCACTGCGACCCCTCCTACTCCTGCACCGTCGGCGCCCGGGTGCGGCGCAACCCCCTGGATGCGATTGCCGCGTACGAGCAGCCCGCCATCAACCTGCTTGTCGCCCACGGCGCGAACGTGGTGCTCACGGACTACCCGCGCGACCCGGAGGACAACGTCCAGCTGTACTGCGACCACGTGTCAGCCGCCCGCGCGCTGGCGGATGCGGTGCGGGCAGCTGAGGCACTCGGCGTAGGCGCTGAGAATCTCGGGTTATGGGGCTTTTCCCAGGGCGGCGGCGCGGTCGGGGCGTGGCTGGAGCAACCGGAGTACGCGCCGGAGCTGCAGCCGCTCGCGGCCATGGTGGGTGCCCCACCCGCGGATCTCACCGCGATGCTCGATCACGTCGACGGTGCCATGGCATCCATCGTGATCCTCTACGCCGTCGCCGGCATGATGGCCTCCGACCCGGCCATCGCGGCCGAAATCACCCCGCACTTGAGCCCCGAGGGCCTCGAAGCCGTGCTTTTCGACGCCCGCGTCTGTGCCGCCGGCGCCGTCGTCGTGCGCCCGTGGGCGAAAACGCGTCGCTGGACCACGTCCGGAATCAGCATGGCGCAGCTCATCGACGACCTGCCGAAAACCTCCGAGTTCCTCGCCGCCAACACCCTCGGTACCCGCCGCCCCTTGCGCATTCCGACTCGCCTGTGGGCCTCGCGTTACGACGATCTCGTGCCGCACGCAACCGTCGAAAAGCTCGCGCTCTCGTGGGGGCGTGAGCTGGAGACGAGGCGCCTGCCGCGGGTGCTGGGCCGCACCGGTACGAACCACTTCGGTCCGTACTTCCAGCACCTGGGGCGCGACGCGGAATGGTTGCTGCGGCAGCTCGGCAGGTAGTCTAAGCCGCATGCCGCTGCTCTTGTTCGCGTATTTCGCCCTCGAGGTGCTCGCCTTCATCGGCGTGGCCAAGTTGATCGGTGTCGGGTGGGCGCTGCTCGCCGTGCTCGGCCTCATGGTGCTCGGCGGGTTTCTGGCCAGCGTATCGCTGCGCGGCGCCCTGCTCTCCGCCGCTGAGGGCCGCTCAACGATCGGGAAACTCGCTGGCGACTCGGCGCTGCTCATGGTGGCGTGGGTGTTGTGCATGGTGCCCGGTTTTGTCACCTCGTTCGCGGGTCTGCTCATGATCTTCCCGCCGACGCGCGCCCTGATGCGCCGCAGCATCAGTGCCCAGGCGCAGCGCAGCATGGAGGAGTTCGGCATGCGCGCGTACGAGGCTTCGCCGATGTCCACCATGCGCACCAGCTACGGCACGTTCACCCCTGAGGGCCAGATGCGTGCCGACGCACACGAGGACCACGAGGTCATCGACGCTGACGAGCTAGAGCGCTGGTACCGCATGGACGGCCCGGGGGATACCCCGGAGGGCCGCCAGCCGTGATCGCGTTCCTGCGCTTCGGCCTCGCCGCCATCGGCGGCTGGCTGGTCTACTTCTCGTATGAGCCGATTGGCATCTCCCTCGCGGCGCCGCTCGGCATCGGGCTGTTCTACTTGGCCCTCATGCCGTGGTCGCGCCGCTTCACCGCCGCCACCGGCATGGCGGGGGAGGCGCAGGAGCAGCCCGGGGCGGGGTTCGGCGCCCTGTTGGGCTTCGTCCACGCCCTAGTGACCTACCTGTTCCTGCTGCCGTGGATCGGGGAGTTCGTCGGCGCAATGCCGTACGTAGCGCTCTCCATCTTCTTGGCGCTGTACGGCATCCTCACCGGTATCTTCGGTGTGCTGATTGCGCGCTGGCGCTACGGCTTCCTCGCCTTCCCCTTCGTCTACCTCGCGGTGGAGTTCGCGCGGTCTTCGTTCCCCTTCGGCGGGTTCGCCTGGGTGCGTTTGGCGTGGGGCCAGATCAACGGGCCGCTGGCCAATCTCGCCCCCTGGGGTGGGCCAGCGCTGGTGACACTGGCCGCCGTGTTCGCAGGCGTGGGTTTGGTCATGCCGTGGCTCACCCGCGATTGGCGGCAGCGCATCGCGATCGCCTGCTTCCTCGTCCCGCTGGTTGTCGGCTGGTTGGCCGGGTTCGGCGTGAACCGCGATGCCGCGACCGTGGACACCGTCCGCGCCGCTGCCGTGCAGGGCAACGTGCCGCGCATGGGGCTGGATTTCAACGCGCAGCGCCGCGCGGTGCTGGCGAACCACGTCAATGAAACCATCGCGCTAGGCCAGGAAGCCGCACAAGAAGGCCAGCCCCTGGACCTCGTCGTGTGGCCGGAGAACGCCTCCGACGTGAACCCGTTTATGGACGCCGAGGCGGCAGCCCTCATCGACTCTGCGGTCCAGGCCGTTAACGCCCCGACGATGGTGGGCACGCTCACCCGCGACGAGGTGGGCGACCGGAACACGCAGGTGGTGTTCGATCCCGTCACCGGCCCCGGCGATTACCACCACAAGCGCTACCTCCAGCCCTTCGGCGAGTACATGCCGATGCGCGATTTCTTCCGCAACTTCTCAGACCTGGTGGACCTCGCCGGCGACTTCAAGCCCGGCGACGGCCCGGGTGTCGTGCGGATGGGGGACGTGACGCTTGGCGTCGCAACCTGCTACGAGGTCGCGGAGGACCCGGCGTACCGCATGGCCGTGCGCAACGGCGCGCAGATCCTGGCGACGCCCACCAACAACGCCACGTTCGGCTTCACCGACATGACCTACCAGCAGTTGGCTATGAGCCGGATGCGCGCCATCGAGACTGACCGCGCCGTCATCGTCGCGGCCACCTCGGGCGTCTCCGCGATCGTGCACCCCGACGGCACCGTGTCGCAGCAGACGCAGATCTTCACCGCCGACCACCTCGTCGAGGAGCTCCCGCTTCGCGAGCGCGTCACGCCCGCCGTCCGCTTCGGCGGGGCGCTGGAGTGGGTGCTGGTTCTGGCTGGTCTCGCAGTGATGATCGGTGCAGCCGCGACCGCCCGGCGGGGGTATGCTGCTACAGGGTCGCGGGCTGTCCGTGCCCGCCATGAAACGCACGTATAAGGAGCACCCACTGTGTCGACCACCACGCTGGTGATCATCCCGACGTACAACGAGGTAGAGAACCTGCCGCTGATCGTCGACCGAGTCCTCAACGCGAACCCGGACGTCGACGTGCTTGTTGTCGACGACAATTCGCCGGACGGCACGGGGGAGAAGGCCGACGAGCTCGCGGCTGAGCACGAGCGCGTCAACGTACTGCACCGCACCGGCAAGGACGGCCTCCTCGCCGCCTACCGCGCTGGCTTCAAGTGGGGTCTGGAGCGCGAGTACGAGGTGCTCGTGCAGATGGATGCCGACGGCTCCCACGCGCCCGAGGAGCTTTCTCTGCTTCTCGACGAAATCTCCGCCGGCGCCGACCTCGTCATCGGCTCCCGCTACGTCGAGGGCGGCGAGGTCAAACACTGGCCGAAGAGCCGGTACGCGCTGTCCAAACTGGGCAACCGCTACATTTCGCTCATGCTCGGCGGGGATGTGAAGGACATGACCGCCGGCTACCGTGCGATCCGCCGCGAGGTGCTCGAGGAGCTCGACCTCGCCGCGCTGTCCAACAAGGGCTACATCTTCCAAGCGGAGCTCGCGCACCGCGCTATCGACGCCGGCTTCGATGTCCGCGAGGTGCCGGTGACTTTCGAGGACCGCAAGCTCGGCGATTCCAAGCTGGACCCGAGCTTTGCTTTGACCTCGCTCGGCGAAGTGACCAAGTGGGGTGTCACCGACGCCGCGAACAACGCCGCTGAGCTGGCTAAGGAAGTCACCGCGCTGGCGAAGTACGAGATCAGCCGCACCAACCTGCCGAACCTCGGCGACACTGTAAACTCAGCCGCCGAGACTGTGGGCAACACCGCCGTCGCCATGAAGGATCTCGCCGCGTACGAACTGAAGCGCACCAGCCTGTCTGAGATCCCAGGCAAGGTCAAGGCGCTCGCCGCCGACGCCGCAAACACCGCCGAGTCCATGGTCGGCCTCGCCCAGTACGAGCTGCGTCGCGCTGGACTGCTTTCCGACGGCGCAGAAAAGGCCGACAAGCGCTAAACACACGCCTGCCGGCCTAGGCAAGAAGCCGAAGCTCTTAGTTGTTCTCGGCCTCGGCTTGCTGCTCCTTGGCCATGCGCGCCGCAGTGCGGCGGCGCTTGCGCAGTTGATCGAGGCGCTCCTCGAGCAGCTCGTCGAGCTCTTCGATCGTGCGGCGCTCACGCAGCATGTCCCAGTGGGTCCGCGGCGGCTTCGCCGGCTTTGCCTCGACGCCCTCACCTTCCATGAGGGTGCCGACCTGGCCGTTCTTGCACATCCACTCTTCGGGGATCTCCGCGTCGTCCGCGAAGGGGACCTCGAACACCTCCCCGTTCGGGGTCTGGTACTTCGCCATCTGGCGCGGCGCCAAGTCGTGGTCGCGGTCCGTCTCGTAGCTCACTGCGCCCATGCGACTTCCGCGCAAAACACGATCAGCCATGCTGTCACTATCCCTTCGTCAAGCCTCTTCGTACCAAGAGTCGTCGATACAGTATAACGGCGCGCACCGCTGCATTGTTCCCGCGAGTCGGGTCGCAGGCGGTCCATGTATTAGAGTCGTACGGGTGGCGGGCGAATCATATTCACACATGCGACCCGCACCGGTCTGCCTCTGGTGCGGCCAGGAGCTTGAGGCTCAGCAGGGTAGGGGCCGCAAGCGCAAATATTGCGGCCAATCGTGCAAGCAGCGCGCGTATGAGCAGCGGCACAACCTCTCGGGAGCGGGCATCGCGGAAGGCTCCGTTATCCTGCGCCCGGAAAGGGTCGCTGAGCTGCGCGATGAGTTGTACGAATTGCGCTGCGCTGCGGAGGACGTTCGCACCGCGGCCATGGAGGGAGCGGATGCCGAGGAAATTCGTCACCTGTGTGACGAATTGACGGCGCTCGCGACCGAGATAGAGAAGTTGAGGTAAGAGCATGTCTACTGCGGAATCTGCACAACCGTCAGCACGGGGTGCGCGACCCAAGGGCCGCACCGCTCTGATTGTCGCCGTTTCCATCTTTATTGTGCTCGCGGTATTGCTGGCGATGGTGCCGCTGGCGCTGAACATGTTCGGCTCGGGTGTGAAGACGGAAGGCATCGATGAGTCCGCGCTGCGCGAGCCGACGACTGAGCTCGACGGCGAGTGGAGCGTGCACAAGCGCCCGGGGCCGAACAGCACGTCGGCAGGCTTCACGTTCAACGAGGTGCTGCCGGGTGAGCGCCGCACGACATCCGGGTCCACGCAAGGCGTCACGGGCGCGGTGACGATTGAGGCCGGGACGCTCACTGCGGGCGAGATCGTTGTCGACATGACGAATCTGACGACGGACAGCGACGTGCGCGACAACAACGTGCGCCGCAAGATCTTCCACACGGACAAGTTCCCGGAATCGACCTTCGTGATCACCGAGCCTGCCGATCTCTCCGGTCTGCCGGAGGGCGCGTCGGTTGGCAAGGTGACGCTCACCGGCGATCTGACGATCCACGGCGAGACCAACCGGATTTCCCACGAGTTCGATGTGGCCCGCTCGGGAGCACATCTGATTGTGGCCGGGGATGTGCCGATCAACCGCCTGGATTACGGCGTGGAGACGCCGGAGTTCGTCGCGGCGACGATCGCCGAGGAAGGCGAAATCAACATCCGCATCAACCTGGCCAAGAACTAGTCATATAACGTCACAGTACGTATATAAGGACAGGCACTGGGACCTGCGTCGGCGAGCTCCTAGTGGCCCTTTTGTCCGATAATGTACATTATGTCAAGTAACGGTGGCCTGACTCGCGCCCCCGTGAAACCCCCGCCGTACGATGTGCAGTATGGCGAAACTCCTTGCTCCCAACCCCCACCGCATTCCGAAACCCGCCTACGCGGAGACGAAGCCCGACGCCGTGAGCGCCAAGTTCGCCAACGGCTCGGATCGCGAGCTGCGCGATGCGTTGGCGGACATCGTCGGCGACGACAACGTCCAGTGGCGCGTGTCTGATCTCGTCCGCTTCGCGTCCGACGCATCCCCGTACCGCGACATCCCGTCGATTGTCGTCCAGCCGCGCAACGCCGAGGACCTCGCCGCGCTCATGCGCTTCGCTAAGAACGCCGGCCGCACGCTGACGTTCCGCTCCGCCGGCACCTCGCTCAACGGCCAGGCCATGACCGACGACATCCTCGTCGACGTGAAGACCAACTTCGCGGGCATGGAGGTCCTCGAAGACGGTGCGCGACTGCGCTGCCGCCCCGGTGTCGTGCTCGGCGACGCCCAGGCGGTGCTGCGCCGCCACGGCTACATGCTCGGTCCGGACCCGGGTTCCACTGCCTCCGCCTCCGTCGGCGGCGTGGTCTCCACCAACGCGGGCGGCATGCGCTGCAAGCTCGAACGCGATTCCTACCACACCATCGACCAGGCCGTGTTCGTGCTTACCGACGGCACCATTGTAGACACCCGCAAGGGCGACGACGCCTTCAAGCAACAGCGTCCTGACCTGCACGAACAGCTCATCGCACTGCGCGACCGCATCCGCGGCGACGAGGCGCTGGTTGAGCGCCTGCGCAAGAAGTTCTCCATCCGCAACACCAACGGCCTGCGCATCGACGCTTTCCTGGACGAAGACGAGCCGGTGCGCATCCTCATGCGGTTGCTGGTCGGTTCAGAGGGCATCCTCGGCGTGTTTACCGAGGTAGAGATGCGCACCATCGAGCTGCCGAAGAAAAAGGCCGTGACCTGGGTCGTCCTCCCCGACATTCGCGATGCCGCGAACTACGTGGCCAAGCTCGTCGAGGCCGGCGCCGAGGCCTGTGAGCTGCTGGTTTCCGACGTAATGAAGCGTTCCGTCGGAAACTTCAAGCAGGCCCCGGAAGAATGGGCCGACATCGACTCCCAGACCGCTGCCCTGCTGCTCGAAGTCGGCGGCGTAGATGAGGACGAGCTCAAGGAGGCCATCGAGAAGGCTGAGGAGGTGCTCCAAGACGCGGAGCTGCTCTCCCCCCTCAACTTCGAGACGGACGCCAAGGTGCAGGTCGGCATGTGGGAGCTGCGCAGCGGCCTCTTCGGCCTGATCGGTGAGAACCGCCGCCAGGGCACCGCACTGATCACCGAAGATGTCTGCTTCCCGCCCGCCGACATCGGCGAGGCAGCATCCGAGCTCATGGACCTGCTGAAGGAGTTCGGCTACCCGGACGCCGTCATGGGCCATGCGCCGTACGGCAACCTGCACTTCTTCCTCACCCCGAACCTTGCTAACGAGGACGAGCTGAGCCGCTATGCCGAGTTCCTCGACGCGCTGACCGAGCTCGTCGTGGACAAGTACGACGGCTCCATGAAGGCGGAGCACGGCACCGGCATCAACATGGCCCCCTTCGTTCCGCGCGAATGGGGCGAGGAGATCTTCGGGCTGTTCTGGGAGGTCAAGAACACCCTTGATCCGGACGGCATCCTCGCCCCAGACGTGAAGCTCACCCGCTCCACCGACATCCACCTTCAGCGCTTCAAGTCCTTCCCCAAGGTTGAGGCGGAGATCAACGCCTGCGTGGAGTGCGGCTTCTGCGAGCCGGTGTGCCCGTCGCGCCACGTGACCGTCACCCCGCGCCAGCGCATCGTGCTGCGCCGCGAGATGGCCCGCCAGCCGGAGGGCTCCGAGGTGCTGGACAAGCTGCGCGAGCAGTACCAGTACGACGCCATCGACATGTGCGCCGCCGACGGCACCTGCGCGATCCCCTGCCCCGTGGGCATCGACACCGGCAAGGCGATGAAGCAGCTGCGCGCCGCCCAGGCCACCCGCGCCGAACGCGCCACCGCGAAGCGCATCGCTGAGCACTACGACACCGTGGAAACGCTCGGCCGCACCGCGGTCGCCGGCGTGAATTTCATGGGCCCGGGTCTGGCTAACGCCGTAACCAAGATCGGCCGCACCCTGGTCTCCCCCGAGCGCCTCCCGTCCGTGCCGGGTCCGATGCCTCAGCGCGCCCCGGAGATGCCGGACACCCAGCGCGAGGGCGCCCGCGCCGTCTACTTCCCCGCCTGCGTCAACCGCATCTTCGGCCGCCCGGACAGCGTGCCGGCAGGCTCTTTGGATACGCCGCATGCTGTGGTCGAGCTCGGCCGGCGCAGCGGCGCGCCGGTGTGGATCCCTGAGAACGTGGACGGCGAGTGCTGCGGCATGCCCTTTTCCTCCAAGGGCTTCACCGAGGCGTACCGCGTCAAGGCGATTTCCCTGCTGGAACAGCTCTGGGAGTGGTCCGACGGCGGCGAGCTTCCCGTGATCGTCGACGCCGCATCCTGCAGCCACACCATCATCGACTCGATGCCGGAAACCCTCATCGGCGAGGAGCTGGAGCGCTTCGAGAAGATCCGAGTGCTCGACGTCGTCGAGTGGCTGGAGAAGGACGTGCTCGAGCACCTCGAGGTCACCGCCGATCTCGGCCGCATTGCGGTGCACCCGCCGTGCTCCGGCGAGCACCTCGGCACCACCGAGGCACTTTTCACGCTTGCCGACGCTTGCGGCGAGGCCGCTATCCCGGAGGGCGCAGCCTGCTGCGGCACCGCCGGCGACCGCGTCATGCTCCACCCGGAGCTGGTGGAATCCGCCACCCGCGAGGAGCGCGAAGGCCTCGAAGCCGGCAACTTCGACTGCTTCGTCTCCGCCAACCGCACCTGCGAGATGGGCCTGGAGATGGTTGCGGGCAAGCCCTTTGAGTCAATCGCGGCGCTTTTGGAGCGCGCGTCGCGACCGAAGATCACGCTGGTCTAGCGCCGCCCTCCCCGGCTCCGCGTGGTCGCCTCCACCTGTGCGAGGTCGAGCATGCCGAGCCGGGTCAGCGCCTCTCGCAACGCCAGCTGCCACGTCCAGAGGCGGCGGAAGACCGGGTCGAAGCCGTCGGCGGCCGCGTCGCGCAAGTGCGCGTCGAACGTCACCCGTTGCAGCTTCAGCGATTCGGCGAGGTGATCCGGCGCGCTCGTGTGGGCCACCACCCGAAGGCCGGTGTGGGTGTCGATGAGTTTGGCGATGCCCTCGAGCGTCGTCACGCTCAAGCCCGGCCAGACGTAGGCGCGCAGCGAGGCGAGCGCGGCCCGCCCAGCCCCGGACATCTCCCCGGTGGCCACGACGGTTTGCATTGCCACTCGCCCACCCGGTGCCAAGGCGCGATCGAGGGAGCGCAGGTACGCGGCCTGATCGCGCGGGGCCAGCGTCTCGAAATACTCTGCGCAGACGGCGGCGTGGTAGCCAGTGCCGCCGGCGCTGGCGAGCGGATCGCGCACGTCAACGCGAACGTGCTCGTGCACGCCGGCGAAGACCAGGTGCTCACGGAGTGCCCGCGCCGCGTCAGCATCCGCCGCAACGCAATCTACGGTGGCTCCCCGCTGCGCCGCCGCCGCGGTGATCGCCCCGCCCGCGGCGGGCGCTACCAGCACGTGGGTCGCCGCCCCTACGCCCGCGGCGTCGAGCAGCATGTCGGCGCTGCGAGCTTGCGCGTCGGCCAGGTCGAGGCGGGTCGTGTCCAGCGGCGCACCGTACTCAGTGGTGTCCACGTAGTGGCGCGCCGGCACGTTGCCCTTCCCCGCACCCGGCACGAAGCTCTTCACCATGCGGCGCTCTTTCGTTGGCACTCCGGTGGCGAAGTGCCCCTGGAAAGCGCTGACCCCGTCGCCGGAGAAATGCGCGACGAGCGCCGGCGGCACCTCGCCCCGGGCGCCGCTGCCCCCGGGCGGCAGCTTGGTGGTGCGCGGGGCGTACTTCGCGCCGATCAGCGCCTGGAGCACGCCGACGAGGCTTTCCGACGACTCCGTGCGCCACTCCCCTGCCAGGTACCCCTCGGCGAGTCCGATCCAGCCGCCGGCGGCAACGCGGGTGAACACTTCGGCGTGGTCGACAACGAGGTCGGGATCGCTGCCGTCGATACGCAAGCCCCCAGCCGCCGCGGCGCGCGCGAACCGCGACTCCGCAACCCGCGCCCGAGCGCTGCCGGCGGTCAACGCGGGGACGGCGGCGACACCCGGCCAGGTGCGTGCGTCAATAGCTGCGAGATGCTCAACCGAGGGCCCACGTGATGTCACCCGCCTCATGCTAGCGCCCCCGTCGCGGGCGGCGGGAGAGCCACGACGCAGCGACGGTGGTCCTCGCTGTGAAGGTTCGACGCGGGGGGCGTACGATAACGAAGGTATTTTCGCAACCCGTTTACAAGGAGATCTTGATCATGGCAGATAGGCCGTACCGTCCTGCTGGGAGCCGTCACCACGTCGTCATCATCGGTGCCGGTTTCGGCGGCCTCTACGCTGCGCGCGAGCTCGCGGACGCGGATGTGGACATTACGCTCATCGACCGCACGAACCACCACCTCTTCGCCCCGCTGCTGTACCAGGTGGCCACCGGCCTGCTCTCTTCCGGCGAGATCGCGGTGTCCATGCGCCAGCTCACCCGCGGCCAGGAGAACCTGCTTGTCGTGCGCGGCGATGTCCAGGACATTGACACCAACGCACAGGTTGTCACCGCGAAGGACGCGGGCGAGACCTTCGAGTACACCTACGACTCGCTGATCATCGCCGCAGGTGCGGGCCAGTCGTACTTCGGCAACGACCACTTCGCCGAGTTCGCGCCGGGTCTGAAGACGCTTGACGACGCATTCGAGATCCGCGCCCGCATCATGGACGCCTTCGAGCGCGCGGAGCTGACCGACGATCCGAAAGAGCGCGAGAAGCTCCTCACCTTCGCCATCGTGGGTGCCGGCCCGACCGGCGTGGAGCTCGCCGGCCAGATTGCGGAGCTGGCGCACCGCTCCTTCGACAAGGGCCAGTACAGCTTCAGCCCGGAGTCGACTCGCATCGTGCTGATCGACGGTCTCCCGCAGGTGCTCCCGCCCTTCGGCAAGCGCCTCGGCAAGGTCGCGCAGCGCCAGCTCGAGCGCGAGGGTGTGACCGTCGTGCTGAACTCCCTGGTGACCAACGTGGACGCGGATTCCGTGACCTTCAAGAACACCAAGACCGACGAGGAGACCACCATCGCCGCCGAGACCAAGATCTGGTCCGCTGGCGTGGAGGCTTCCCCGCTGGGCCGCATCGTTGCTGAGCAGGCAGGCGTTGAGGTTGAGCGCAGCGGCAAGGTGCCGGTCAACCCGGACTGCTCCGTGGGCGACAAGCGCAACGTCTTCATCATCGGCGACATGATGAGCCTGGACAAGCTCCCGGGTGTGGCCCAGGTGGCCATCCAGTCCGGCGAGCACGTTGCCAAGCTGATCAAGGAGCAGGTCGAGCACGATGTCGCTCCGGAGGACCGCGACGCGTTCTCCTACTTCGACAAGGGCTCCATGGCCATCATCTCCCGCTTCAACGCTGTGGTGAAGATGGGCAAGGTGGAGTTCACCGGCTTCATCGGCTGGCTCATGTGGCTGGTTGTGCACGTCCAGTTCCTGCAGGGCATGCGCAACCGCACCGTGTCCAGCTACACCTGGGCACTGAACGCGCTCAACCCGCGCCGCTACAACCTGGTGACCACCAACGGCCAGCTTGAACAGCGCATTCAGCGCACCGCTCTGGAGAAGCTGGAAACCGCGGAGGAAACCCGCGAAAGCTAACGCCGCAGGCGTAGTATCACTCACGTTCTTTTCTCCCCGAGAGCTCCGGGCACCCCACTGCGGGTGCCCGGAGTTTCAAGCGAAAGGGGGCTGTCGCCCGTGCCGCCACGTCTTCCTCTGCCGCGTCCGCGCATCCCGAAACAGGAGCAACCAGCCCACAAGCCCGTGCCGGTGCCTATCGAGCGCTCGGTGGACTTCTGCCGCGTCTTCGTCGACGGCAAACGCCTCCCCGGCAACTTCCGGGTCCGGCAGGCCGCGGAGATGGTCGAGGACTTGGACAACGCCTTCGTCTGGCTGTCGCTGAAGGCCCCGAGCGAGGATCAGATGGAGCGCCTCGCCGAGGTGTTTGAGCTCGACGACCTCATCGTCGACGACATCGTGGACGCGCACCAGCGCCCGAAGATTGACCGCTACGACGAACAACTCTTCATGGTCGTGCGCTCCGTGCACTACCGCGACGACGAAGAAGTTGCCGACGCCCGCGAGATCATTTCCACGGGCGAGGTGCAGGTAGTCACTGGCCCGAAGTTCGCCATCACCATCCGCCACAACGCTCCCCTGCCGGACCTCACCGGCAAACTGGAGGAGGAAGAGGACCTGGCCGTGCTGGGCACGACCGCCGTTGCCTGGGTGATCGCCGACCACCTCACCGACAATTACCTCCGCGTGGCGGATTACCTCAGCCACGACGTGGACGAGCTGGAGAACGAGGTGTTCACGCCGCGCCGGCAGATCAACATCGACAAGATTTACAACTACAAGCGAGAAGTCTTGGAGATGCGCCACGCCATCGATCCGCTGGCGCCGGCGTTGCGCACCAGCCTCACCAACAACAAGGACATCGTCCGCAAGGCCCTGCGCTCCTACTTCCGCGACGTGCAAGATAACGCCACAATTGCCAGCGACCACCTCTCCGGCTTCGACGAGCGTCTCACCTCGCTGCTTGACGCCTCGGTGGCGAAGGTGACCATGCAGCAGAACGTGGATATGCGCACCATCTCCGCCGTGGTGGGTATGGCCGCGGCCCCCACCCTGATCGCCGGTATCTACGGCATGAACTTCGAGTACATGCCGGAGCTCGGCTCGAAGTGGGGCTACCCCGCCACGCTCCTAGTCATGCTTCTGGTGATGGGCGCAATGCTCTGGTGGTTCCGCCGCAACCACTGGCTCTAGAGCTCCATCATCATGAGCTTGAGGGTGGTGATGGCCACGAGCTTGCCCTCGTGGGTCATCTCCACCCGCCACAGGTGCGTGCTGCGGCCGATGTGCACGGGCCGCGCGACCGCTTCGATGCGCCCGGAGGAGACGCTGCGCAAGAAATCCGTGTTGTTGCTCATGCCCACCGCCGGCCGGCCGGAGGTGACAATCGCCGCCGCGGAACCCAGGGTCTCGCCGATCGCGGCGTAGACACCGCCGTTGACAATGCCGGCCACCTGCAGGTGCTCGGGCTTGACATCGAGGTAACACTCCAGGCGCTCGGCGGAACAGTAGGTGATGACCATGCCGATGTGCTGGCCGAAGCCGGTGTTCGCGGCGTTGAGGGCCGCCAGCTCTTCGTCGTTAAGCGGATCCGTGACCGGTTCATTCAGGGAGCGCTGCGTCATGCGTGCCACTATAAGACAACCCTGTGCCCGCGCGGGTGGAGTCGACGTACGATAACGCTATGACTTCTCCGCAGAGCGCAACGCAAGGAACTGCCCAAATCGGCGTCGTCGGCATGGCCGTCATGGGATCGAACTTGGCCCGCAACTTCGCCTCCAAGGGCCACACCGTCGCCATCTACAACCGCTCCCCGGAGAAGACCCGGGCCGTCATCCAGGAGCACGGCCACGAGGGCAACTTCGTGCCCGCGGAGACGATCGAGGAATTCGTCGCCTCCCTGGAGCGTCCCCGCAAAGCGGTCATCATGGTGCAGGCCGGTGCGGCCACCGATGCCGTGATCTCCCAGCTCGTGGAGGCGATGGATGAGGGCGACATCATCATTGACGGTGGCAACGCCTTGTTCACCGACACCATCCGCCGCGAGCACGAGGTCGCCCAGACCGGGCGCCACTTCGTCGGCGCCGGCATTTCCGGCGGCGAGGAAGGCGCGCTGCACGGCCCCTCGATTATGCCGGGCGGCCCCGCGGCCACGTGGGAAACCCTCGGGCCCCTGCTGGAATCCATCTCCGCGAAGGTGGATGGCGAGCCCTGTGTGACGCACATCGGACCGGACGGCGCCGGCCACTTCGTCAAGATGGTGCACAACGGCATCGAGTACGCCGACATGCAGGTGATCGGTGAGGCGTACCACCTGCTGCGCTACGGGGCAGGGCTTGAGCCGGCCGCCATCTCCGCGATCTTCAGCGAGTGGAACGAGGGCGACCTAGATTCCTACCTCATCGAGATCACCGCCGAGGTCCTGCGCCAGGTAGATGCCCGCACCGGCAAGCCATTCATCGATGTCATCGTGGATGCGGCTGGCCAGAAGGGCACCGGCCGCTGGACGGTCAAGGAGGCACTGGACTTGGGCGTGCCGACGACCGGCATCGGCGAGGCTGTCTTCGCCCGCGCCCTCTCCTCCGCCCTGGCGCAGCGCGAGGCTGCGCAGCGCATCGGACTGCCGTCGGGCGATCTGACCACGCTTGCGGAGCTGGGCATCGACCGCGAGCAGTTCGTCGAGGACGTGCGCCGCGCGCTCTACGCCTCCAAGCTGGTGGCCTACGCGCAGGGCTTCGACGAGATCAACGCCGGCTCCCAGGAGTACGGTTGGGGCATCAAGCCTGGCGACCTGGCGCGCATTTGGCGCGGCGGCTGCATCATCCGCGCGAAGTTCCTCAACCGCATCACCGAGGCGTACGAGCGCGACCCTGAACTTCCGTCCCTGCTGCTGGACCCGTATTTCAAGGGCGAGCTCGCAAACGGCCTGATTGACGCGTGGCGCCGCGTGGTCATCACCGCCACCCAGCTGGGCCTGCCGGTACCTGTCTTCGCCTCCTCGCTCTCCTACTACGACTCGCTGCGCGCCGAGCGCCTCCCGGCCGCGCTCATCCAGGGCCAGCGCGACTTCTTCGGCGCCCACACCTACCGCCGCGTGGACATGGAGGGCACGTTCCACACCGCGTGGTCCGGCGACCGCGAGGAGCTCTCCTACTAGGTCAAACGCACACGAGGCCGTAAGATCGTCCTAATGACTTCATTTGCCGATCTCGGCCTTCCCCGCGACATCGTCTCCGTGCTGCGCAAGCAGGGCATCACGGAGGCGTTTCCGATTCAGGAGGCCGCGATCCCCGACGCGCTCGCCGGCCGCGACGTGCTCGGCCGCGGCCCCACCGGCTCGGGCAAAACCTTCACGTTCGGCCTGCCAATGCTGACGCGCCTCGCCGGCGCGCCGTCCAAGCCTGGCCGCCCGCGCGGCCTCATCCTTGCCCCGACGCGCGAGCTCGCGGCCCAGATCCGGGAGCGTCTCGACGAACCCGCCGCCGCACTCGGCCTGCGCGTCATCGACGTCGTCGGCGGCGTGAACATCAACCACCACATCCGCGCACTCGCAGCCCCGGTCGACGTGCTGGTAGCCACCCCGGGCCGCGCCGAGGACCTGATCTCCCAGGGCAAGCTTTCGCTTTCCGACGTCGAGATTACCGCCCTCGACGAAGCGGACCAGATGGCGGACATGGGCTTTCTCCCCCAGGTGCGCAAGCTTCTCGACCGCACTCCCGAGAACGGCCAACGCCTGCTGTTCTCCGCGACGCTGGACGGCGACGTCGAAAAGCTCATTGCCCGCTACATGCACGACCCGGTGACGCACTCCACCGCGCCTGTGGAGGCCGCGGTGGACACGATGGAGCACTACCAGCTGCTGGTGGGCAACCGCGATGCCCGTAACAAGATCGTGCTGCAAATCGCCGCGCGCGAGGGCAAGACCATCATGTTCATGCGCACGAAGCACGGCGTGGACCGCCAGGTGAAGAAGCTGCGGCGCGTGGGTGTCAACGCCCAGGGCCTGCACGGCGACAAGGGGCAGGGCGCCCGCACCCGCGCGCTCGAAGGCTTCACGGACGGCTCTACCCCTGTGCTGGTGGCGACGGATATCGCGGCGCGCGGCATCGACATCGACGATGTCTCCCTCGTAGTGCACGTGGACCCGCCCGCAGAGCACAAGGCCTACCTGCACCGCGCCGGGCGCACCGCCCGCGCCGGCACCTCGGGTCGTGTCGTGACGCTCGTGATGGATGAGCAGCGCAAGGAAGTTGATCAGCTCCTGCGCAAGGCCGGCGTGGACGCTGAGGTGGTTCGCGTCGCACCGATGTCGCCTGAATTGGTTAGGATTACTGCCGCACGTCAACCCGAGGGCACTCCGCTGCCGCCCCCGGGACAACAGCCTGCGGCGGGCGGGCCGGCGAAGCGAACGTCGGCACGCAGAAGCGGGCGCAACCGCGGTGCCGGCGGCGGGCAAGCATCGGGCCGGCCGCGCCGCGGCGGCCAGCAGAGAAAGAGGAAACCGGAGCGCTAACCGCGGCGCTCACCACCGCACATGGACATAGTCATATCCATCCTGTCCCTCATCGGCTTCATCCTGCTCACAGCCTCGACGGGCCTGTTCGTGGCCATCGAGTTCGCCATGACGGGCCTGGAGCGCTCCACGGTTGAGGCCCACGTGCGCGAGAAGGGCGATGCCACTGCGCACGCCGTCGCGCGCGATCACGCGAACCTCTCCTTCGTCCTCTCAGGTGCCCAGCTGGGCATCACAGTGACCACCCTGGCCGCGGGTTTTCTCGCCGAGCCGGTGCTGGGCCAGTATTTCACGCCGCTGCTAGAGCTCGTCGGCCTCGGCGAGTCTGCCTCGCAGACGGTGGCGCTGGTACTCGCGCTCATCGTGGCCACGTTCCTCTCGATGGTGTTCGGCGAGCTCGTACCGAAGAACATCGCGATCACGGAGCCGCTCGGCACTGCGCGCTTCGTCGTCCCGCCGGTGAACGCCTTCAACCAGGTGTTCAAGTGGTTCATCAAATCGCTTAACGCCACAGCGAACTGGATCGTGCGCAAGATGGGCATCGAGCCGGCCGACGATCTCGCGTCCGCGCGCTCGGGTCAGGAGCTCGGCGCCATGGTGCGCAACTCCGCAGAAGCTGGCGGGCTCGACGCCTCAACCGCGGCGGTGATCGACCGCTCCCTGCGCTTCGGCGAGACCACGGCGGAGGAGGTGATGACGCCGCGCTCGACTATCGATTCCCTCGATGCGGAGGAGACTGTGGCGGACCTCATCGCGCTCGCCCGCGAGAGCGGCCACTCCCGCTTCCCCGTGCGCCGCGGCGATCTCGACGACACCATCGGCGTCGTCCACATCAAGGACGCGTTCTCTGTACCCAAGGAGGAGCGCAGCGTAACGACGGTAGCTTCCCTAGCCAAGCCGGTCCCCTTCGTGCCCGGCACGCTGGACGGCGACGCGGTGCTCAACCGCGTGCGTTCCGCCGGCTCCCAGGTCGTGCTCATCGCCGACGAGTACGGCGGCACGCAGGGTCTCGTGACCATCGAGGATGTCGTCGAGGAGATCCTCGGCGAGGTGTACGACGAGTACGACGACCGCGAGTCGGAGCGCGACTTCCAGCGCTTCGGCACATCGTGGGAGATTTCCGGCCTGGTGCGCCTCGACGACATGGCGGATAAGACCGGCTACACCGCCCCCGACGGGCCTTACGAGACCCTCGGCGGCCTCATCATGGCCACGCTCGGCCGCATCCCGAAGGTCGGCGACAAGGTGGTGCTGCCGGAGGGTGCCGTGAGCTTCCAGGAGGAGTTCGAATCGGCACGCGGCGACGGGTTCTGGCTCGCGCGTGTGACAGTGATGGATGACCGCCGCGTGGACAAGGCGATCCTCTCCCCGATCACACCCGAGCAAGCAGCGGAGCAGCGCGCCGCGGCGGCGGCCGAAGAAGGTGCACGATGAACATCCTGACCGCCGTCCTGCTCATCGCAGTGCTCCTCGCTGTCAACGCGTTCTTCGTGGCCACCGAGTTCGCCCTCGTATCCTCCCGCCGCGACCGCTTGGAATCCCTCCTCGCGCAGGGCAAAACTGACGCCCGCGCGGTGATCTACGCCATCGAGCACCTGTCGATCTACCTCGCCGGTGCGCAGTTCGGCATCACCGTGGCCTCGCTCATCCTGGGCAAGGTCGCCGAACCGGCGATTGCGCACTACATCGAGATGCCGTTCATGGCAGCCGGCCTGCCGCCGGAGCTGCTTCACCCGATCAGCTTTGTCATCGCCCTGATCATCATCTCCTTCCTGCACATCCTGTTCGGCGAGATGGTGCCCAAGAACATTGCGATCGCGGGCCCCGAGTCGACGGCGATGCTGCTCACCCCCGCCTTCGCGGTGTGGATGAAGCTCACCCGCCCGTTCATCGAGTTCCTCAACTGGGTGGCTCGCAAAACGCTGAAGGCCTTCGGCATCGAGCAGCGCGACGAATTGGAGTCCACGGTGGACCAGGCGCAGCTGGCCACCATGATCCGCGAGTCCAGCGAGGAAGGCCTCCTGGACGCCGAGGAAACCGCCCGCCTGGCGAAGGCGCTGCGCTCCGAGTCGCGCAACCTCACTGAAGTGATGATTCCGCTCGAGGACGTGAAGACCATCCCCTACCACCCGCGCGGCATCCCGCTTGCGGCCATCGAGGACGCGGTGCGTGAGACCGGGTACTCGCGCTACCCCGTGGAGCGCGCGCCGGGAGTGTTGGTTGGCTACGTCCACGTCAAGGACATCCTGGACTTGATGGAGTCCGAGGACCCCGACCCCAAGGTGCCCGTGAACCGCATCCGGCCGCTGAGCATTGTCGACGGTGGCCAGTCGCTGGATGACGCGCTGACCGCGATGCACCGCCGCTCCGCGCACATGGCGCAGGTGCGCGTCGCCGGCGAGCTCGTGGGCGTGGCCGCGCTCGAGGACATCATCGAGGAGTACGTGGGCACGGTGAGCGACTGGACCCACGAGGACGAGTAGATGCGCACCTACTCACCCGCCGAGGCCGCGGCTGCCGAGGCGGCGCACGTCGCCCGCGCCGAGCGCTGGACCGTCCCGCACCTCGAGCGCCGCACCCGCGGCACTTCCCACCCCGTGTGGGACCTTCTCTTCGACTATTACCCGGTGCGCGCCAGCCACCTCACCCGCTGGCACCCGGGGCTCGGGGCCGCGCTTGCCGACGCCAGCGCCACCCGCCACAAGGATCTCCCCTTCTACACGGTGGGCGCGGACGGCGCGGTTGCCCTCGACACGGAGGCGTTCCTAGCGAAGCGCGGCCGCGATATGGAACGCATCGCCGGCCTGCTGGAGGCGACGGCGAGCCGCCAGCCGCACTTCGACTGCTTCGGCATGCACGAGTGGGCCATGGTCTACCGGGCCGACGCACCCCGCCACGATCTGCCGCTGCGGCTGGGGCGGGAGGGCACGGATGCTGTCGTCGAGAAGCACCAGCTCAGGTGCAGCCACTTCGACGCCTACCGCTTCTTCACTCCTGCCGCCGTGCCGCTGAACCTGACGGTGCTGGACCGGGAGACGCAGGCAGAGCACGATCAACCGGGATGCGTGCACGTGGCCATGGATCTGTACAAGTGGGCGGCGAAGATGGGTCCGGTGGTGCCGGGCGAGCTGCTCCTCGACACGTTCGAGCTGGCCACGCGGGCCCGCACCCTGGACATGGAGGCGTCGCCGTACGACTGCACCTCGCTCGGGTTCGGTGTCGTCGCCGTGGAAACGCCCGAGGGCAAAGCCGAGTATGTCGCCCGGCAGCGCGCGCTCGCAGCCGACGCTGCGCCGATCCGCGGCCAGCTGATAGCCCTACTCGCGGAGCTTCTCGGGCACTAGACTGCCTTGGTATGGGACGGCACTCGAACGGGAAGAATAATTACCAACTCTCCACGGGGGCCGTCATGGCGCTCGTCGTGGCATTGGTGCTCACGGCGGCGCTGATCTGGTCCATTGCGGGCCGCGGTAAAGACCCGGACTCCCAGGCGTCCGGCCCGACCAGCGAGCAGACGTGCGTCTCCGGGGACCTCGCGCTGCCTATCGCCGCCGCGAACGAGACGATCGGACGCACGCTTATCGACGCTTACGCTGCCTCGAAACCAGTGGTGCGCGATTATTGCGTGCAGCCGGTGTACGTGGATACGCTCGCCGATGCCGCCGTGTACATCGCCCCGAACACGCCCGTCACCCACCAGGAGCTCGCGAACGCAGGGCGCACTGCCGCAGTCGCTGAACCGGAGGACGTGGCCGCCGATGTCGTTGGCCTCGCGACCCAGGGCGCTGGCTCCGAAGCTGCGCCGCCGGTTGACCAGGTGCGCTTCCCCATCGACACGCCGGCCTCCTCCGCCGTCGCGGCATCGCTGCTCACCGCCAGCGACAACGATGCCGTGGAGGCGCTGACCGACTTCCGCGTTCCCTCCGCAACGGCCGTCGAGAGCGAAGCGCAGTTCATTGCCACGTCCGAGGCTGAAGCGCCGGAGGGCTGGACGTTCACCCCGCTTAACGGTGCCGTACGCTACGCCGCCATCCCGCTGAACAGCGGCGACACCATCGACGAGAACCAGTCCCGCGCCGGCCAGGACTTCGCCCGCGCCGCCGCAGAGCAGTTCGACGCGGACACCGCGCCGCAGCAGCCGGTCATCGCCGAGCTGGTCTGGGCCGCCGCACTCCCGACCGGGGGCGAGGCGCTTACCGGCGACGTGGACTCCCCCACAGGGAGCGATGAGGCCGCCGTCGCAGCCGACGGCGAGGTGCTGGACACCCTCTTCCTGCTGGATACCTCCGAGGCGATGGCACCCTACGTTCAGGCGGCAAAGCAGGGCGTCGCGGAGGCCGCCGGTGAGGTCGCTAACGCTGGCCACACCGTGGCGCTGTGGAATTACTCCTCCCCGCTCTCCGAGGGCGTGACACAGGGATACCGCCGCAACGTCGGCCCGACTCCGGACGCGGCACCAGTGCAGGTTTCTGTCCAGCGCTTCCTCACCGGCGGCGTCCCGCAGACCCGCGAAGCTGTCGCAGCAGCGGTTGACACCGTCCAAGTCCCAGCGCGCATCGTGCTCATCACTACCGGCACCGCCGACGCCGGCGATGATGCCGCGTTCACGGAGATGCTGCGCAAGGCGAGGGAGGCCGGTGTGCGGCTCGCCGTCGTCCACGTGGGTGAAGGCCCGCAGGACAAGGCGCTCGAGGCAGCGGCAACGTCGCGGCAGGACGCGAAAACCGCCGACGAGATCGCTGCTGCGATCAAGACGGCGGTGGGGACGCGGGAGTAGGAGCGCGTTCTTAAGAGGACTTGCGGCGACGGCGGGCGGCCAGCTCGTCGATGCCCACAACGTTGTCCGGCTCTGCGTCCTCGATGACGCGCTCGGACGGGAACGCGGAGATAGTGCCGGTGAGTTCCTTCATGATCTGCGGCACGGCAATACCGAACACGCCTTGGCCGCCGTTGAGGAGGTCGATGATCTCCTCGTTCGAGCGGCATTCGTACACCGTCACGCCGTCGGAGACGAGGGTGATCTCGGCAATGTCGTTCACGCCGCGGTCACGCAGCTTGTCCACCGCGAGGCGGATGTTCTGCAGCGAGATGCCGGTATCGAGCAGACCCTTGACAATCTTCAGGACGAGGATGTCCTTGAAGGAGTAGAGACGCTGGGAGCCGGAGCCCTTCGCACCGCGGATCGACGGACGCACCAGGTTGGTGCGCGCCCAGTAGTCGAGCTGGCGGTAGGTGATGCCGGCGACCTGGCATGCGATGGGCACGCGGTAGCCAACCTCGTCCGACGGTCCGATGTCGAACAGCGACTCCTGCACCGGCGCGAACTCGTCCTGCGCCGGGGTGTTGGTGGTGTTACCGCTCACGTAATTACTCCCATGATGTTTGCCTGAAGGCCTAGTGCATATTAAAGGTCAGCCTAGACCTTTGGTCAAGCGTCACATCTGCAACACGCCGAGAGTCTCAACCAGAGGTTGAGGGTTACTGCTCGTTATCTGGGTCAGCCTCGAACGTGTCGTCGAAGCCCAGCTCACGCATAAAACTCTCGAAGGCCTCGGGATCGAGTTCCGGTTCCCGCTCCCCTGTGACTGACTCGATCCTTTCGGCGCCGCTCAAAGTGTCGTCGAAAAGCGACTCATCTTCGGGCGCGTCGATGCCGAACTGCTCGCGCAGGTCCCGAGCGCTGATGAACATCGAGGCTTGTTGAAGCACGGACTCGTCGACTTCGAGCTGCACGTCGGCGACGAGCGCGAGGAGCAACGCGTCGGAGGGGCGCATGTCCACCTCTGCCCCGCCTTCAAGGGTCAGGGTCGCGATGAACACGCCGTCGTGGAAGCTCGACAGTTCAATGCCGGCGATGCCGGGCGTGGTCTGCGCGATGATGTCCGCCATCGCCTCGTAGGCGTCGGGGCGCTTGGGCGACCAGTCGTCGAGACGCGCGGCGAGGTTCGCGCCCTCAATCGGCGGCAGCCACAGGGGCACGTACCGGTGCTTCTCTTCCCACTCAAGCAGGGCGCACAGGAACTGCTCGGGGCCGAACGGAAACACCCCGAGGAGGTTGACGGGTACCACGGTTAACGGGAGAGCTGGTTGCGCAGTTCGCTCTTCACCAGCGAGGTGTGCAGGGACACCACGAGCGCGGACATCTGCTGGCCCAGTTCTTCGGCTTGCTGGCGCGCGCCTTCCTTGCCGGATTTCGCGATCGGCTCGGTGACCTGTGCGATGAGGTCTGCCTGGCGGGTCGCGGCGGTGCGCAGCGTCTTCAGGTGGCGGGCGTCGAAGCCGAAGCCCTTCAGCGCCACGGCGGTGTTGGTGATGCGGACATCGTCCTCGGTGAACAGGCCTGCGCCGTTCGGGGTGATCAGGCCAGCCTTGATCAGCTCCTCCACCGTCTTTTCGTCGGTGCCGGCCTGCGCCGCAACCTCGACATCGGTGAGCTGGGTCGCCTTCGGGGCGCGGAACGCGTCCGGGGAGACGATCGGCTCCGCATCGGCGGAGGTGAGAATCGCCGCGACCTGGCCGGAGTCCATGGCCTCGAGCTGTTCGCGGATCACCTTCAGCGGCAGGTAGTTGTCGCGCTGGGTAACCAGGATATAGCGCAGGCGCTCCACGTCGTCGTCGGTGAAGCGGCGGTAGCCGGACGCAGTGCGCTGCGGGGTAATCAGGCCCTCAGACTCGAGGAAGCGGATCTTCGAAACGGTAACGTCCGGGAACTCAGCGCGCAGGCGGTCGAGGACGACGCCAATGGACATAGTTTTCACGGACTGACGTGCCGACGCCTGCGGGGCAGTCTTACGAATAGCGCTCACGAACGTTGCTCAATCTTTCCTCGAGGTTGAAGGTTTGGAAAACAATATACCCGGCTCGGGCCGACACACGAGTCGTTCGGCCGAAACCGGGTCACCTGTGGTAGCTAGCGCCTATTTCGCGGAAGCGATGAAAACGAGGCGGAACTTGCCAATCTGAATCTCGTCGCCGTCCGAGAGCACCTCGGAGTTGCGCGGCTCGCGGTTCACGTAGGTGCCGTTGAGGGAGCCGACATCGACGACCTCGAAGCTGTCCTCCTTGCGGCGGAACTCGGCGTGGCGACGGGACACAGTCACGTCGTCGAGGAAAATGTCCGCCTCCGGGTGGCGGCCGGCGGTGGTGGAATCCTGGTCGAGCAGGAAGCGGGCGCCGGCGTTCGGGCCGCGCTTAACCACGAGCAGTGCAGCACCTTCGGGCAGGTTCTCCGCGCCCGCGGTGGCATCCGGCGATGCAGCTGCCGACGATTCCATTTCCTTCAGCAGGTCAGCGCGGAAGACCGAAGTCGTCTCGACCTGGTTCTGCGGCGTACCCGTGTTCTCGCTCATTGGGTTCCTCCAAGCAATGTCGAAAGGTTAATCAGCTGCCATCTTAGCGATTGCTCCGCCGCGAGGCGGGCCATGACTCTCCTACGACGCTAGCGGAAAATGTTGCCGATGCCGGAGATTACCGAGTTGCCGGAGCCCGCCAGCGGGTTGTCGGAGACCATGTAGGTCCACGTTGAGCTGGGGCGTTTCCACCCGGCGTCGGCAAGCTGCGCCCCGTCTTCCGTGATCGCCACCTCCGCGAAGGTCTCGGAAGCCTTGTCGACGGCACGGTTGGCGAGGTCCTTGAATTCGCGCACGGCGATGCGGTGGAACTCGTCAATCGGCGTCTCTCGCGCGATGGCCCGCAGGTGGATCGACTCGCGCACGTCGTCCATGAGCGCGAGGTGCTCGGACCATTCGTCGTCGAGGTGGAAGAGCATGATGTCGCGCGCAGCTTGTTCCTTGACGTCCTGCGGGAGGTGATCGAGTTCCGCCGCGCGCTGCGGGTTGCGCTCGGCGAGCTCGCGCCACGCGGTGTCCGTGTCCAGCAATGCCGCACGACGTTCATCCAGGATGTCTCGGTGATCCGCGAGCAGCTTGTTGTATTTCCACGTCTGGGAGTGGATCTCCAGGAGCTGGCCCTCGGTGACGCGCTGGCAGTGCTCGATGAACTGCTGGATGCGGTTGGACTCGATGCGCCCGTCCGCGGCCGGCTGCGCAGTGATCTGCTCGTCGGCGCCGCCGACTTTCACAATGTCGTCCTCCAGCGAGACGAAGAAAAGGCTCAAGCCCGGGTCGCCCTGGCGGCCCGCACGGCCGCGCAGCTGGTTGTCCAGGCGCGCAGTGCGGTGGCGCGCCGTGCCGATCACGGCCAGGCCGCCGAGCTCCGCCACCTCGTCGTGGTCGGCCTCGTCCGCGCCGCCGAGGCGGATGTCGGTGCCGCGGCCCGCCATCTGGGTGGAGACGGTCACGCGCCCGGTGTCGCCGGCCTCGGCGATGATGCGCGCCTCCTCCGCGTCGTTCTTCGCGTTGAGCACGTTGACCTCGATGCCGCGCTCCTCCAGGGCTTCGGCGAGGGCCTCGGACTCGGCGACATCATGCGTGCCGACGAGCACCGGCTGGCCAGTAGCGTGAATATGCGCGATCTCCTCGACAATTGCCTCGTTCTTCTCCGCCATGGTGGCGTATATGCGGTCCGCTTCGTCGAAACGCTGCAGCTCTTGAGCGCGGTCGATGACGGACACGTGGAGCCCGTAGAAGGTGCGCAGCTGGTCGGTCGCCTCGACGGCGGTGCCGGTCATGCCGCACACCGTCGGGTAGCGGCGCATGAGTGCTTGCAGGGTGATGGAATCGAGGATGCGCCCGCCTTCGGACACGTCCAAGCCCTCCTTGGACTCGACAGCTGCCTGGAGGCCGTCGGGCCAGCGCTGCAGCTCGGCGACGCGGCCGCGGGAGGCGTCGACGAGCGCGACTTTGCCATCGGCAACGATGTAGTGCACGTCGCGCACCAGCAGTGCCTTCGCGTGCAGCGCCAGGTTCACGCGTACCAGGGTCGTGCCGATGTGCTCGTCGGAATAGAGCGAATCGATCCCCAGGATGCGCTCGATCTTCTCCGCGCCCTTGTCGGTGAGGAAGACGTTCCTGCCCTCGCCGTCGATGGTGTAGTGCTCCTCTTCCTCCAGGTGCGACACCGCCGCGGTGATCTGCCCGGTGGCCTGCTGGGAACCCTCGGAGCCCGCAAGCACCAGCGGCACCAGCGCTTCATCGACGAGGACGCTGTCCGCTTCGTCGACAAGCGCGACGTCCGCGGGCACTTGCACCGTCTGGGAACGGTTGGTGATCTGGTTGTCGCGGAGGTGGTCGAAGCCGATCTCGGTCACCGGCGCATACACCACGTCGCTGCGGTAGGCGGCGATGCGCTCCTCGCGCGTCGAGGCTTCCGTCACGCTGGCCACGGTGAGACCGAAAAACTCCACCAGCGGCCGCATCCACTCGGCATCGCGGTCCGCGAGGTAGTTGTTCACCGTGATCACGTGCACACGCTTGCCGGTCAGCGCGTAGCCAGCCGCGGCCATCGCGCCCACCAAGGTCTTGCCCTCGCCGGTGGCCATCTGGATCACGTCGCCCTCAAGCAACCGGAGCACAGCCTGGTTCTGCACGTTGAACGGTGTCAGGCCGAGCCTGCGTTCCGACGCCACAGACAACCCCGCGAGGAAGCGCGGCTTATCCCCGATTGCACCGTCCGCGACGGTTCCTCGCACGGCTGCCGCCAAGGAAGCGTCGTCAAGCGAAGAAAGCTCCGGGATGAGTTCATGCGCCGCGGCCACCACGGACTTTGACTTCTTGTTGTTGCGCTCGGTGGTCGAGCCCATGGCCTTCCAAAACCAGTCGAATGCGCCCATGGGTGGCATTGTACGGCCCCCGAGGGACTGAACCGGCGGGCGGGCCGGATGGTGCTTTATTGTTGTGGGCATGCAGTCCCTGAACGTCAAGGTTCCGTCTTCCACCGGGAAGATGCTGGCAGCCACGATCGACCGCCCCGAATCCCCAGCGCAGGCCTATGCCATCTTCGCGCACTGCTTCGCCGGCTCCCGCCACACGCCTGGTGCCTCGCGCATCTCGAAGCGGCTGACCGAGCACGGCATTGCCACCCTGCGCTTCGACTTCCCCGGACTCGGCCAGTCCGAGGGCGAGTTCAAGGACACGACGTTCAGCCAGAACGTGGACGACATCGTGGCCGTCGCCCAATGGATGGAGGAGCACTTCACCGCGCCGCAGTTGATCATGGGCCACTCCCTCGGCGGCGCGGCTACCCTCAAGGCCGCGACCCGCCCGGAGCTGAAAGACATGGTGAAGTGCGTCGCCACCGTCGGCGCACCCTTCGACCCCGCGCACTCCGTGCTGCACTACGCGGACAAGATCGGCGAGGCCGACGCCAACGGCTCCGTGCCCGTCATCCTCGGCGGCCGTGAGCTGGTCATCTCACGCGAATTCCTCGAGGACCTCGCCGTGACCAACCCGGAGACCTACCTGCCCACCATGCGCAAGCCGCTGCTCTTGGTCCACTCCCCGATCGACGTCACCGTGGGCATCGATAACGCGCAGACCATTTTCCAGCTGACCCGCTACCCGAAGTCCCTCATGGCGCTGGATAAGGCGGACCACCTGCTCACCCGCTCCGGCACCGCGCAGCGCGCCGCCGACATCATCGGCTCCTGGGCGCAGCAGTACATCGTGCCGGAGTTCGTTCCGGAAGAGACGGGCGACTCCAACGCAATCAGCTACACCGCCCGCGGCACCAAGTACGGCGACGTGGTGCGCACTTCTAACACCGCCATCAACACCGACCGCGCCAAGAACGCCGGCGGCAAGGGCCAGGGTGTCACCTCCACCGGCCTGTACATGTCCGCGCTGGCCGCGAGTTCCTCCCAGGCCATCCGCGAGGCCGCCAAGGGCATGCCGCTTGACGACGTCCGCATTGAGATCACCCACGGCGCAGGCAACGAATTCGTCCGCGAGATCACCCTGTACGGCGACCTGACCGCAGAGCAGGCTCAGACGCTGCGCGCCGCCGGTGCCGCCTCCACCGTCGACGGTTACGTTGCCGCGAATGAGATGGAGACCGTGGTCAAGGTGGCCACTATTGCCGAGCGCCGCGCGGCCAACAAGGCCGCCGGCAAAGCGCACGTCGCGGCCGGAACGCTGGCAAGCAAGCGCGAGCGCAAGGCCAGCGCCGGGAAGTAATTGGTGGCGGCTGTTTCTGGGGCTTGCCCCTGCGGACTGGGGCTGCCGTATGCGCAGTGCTGCGGGAAGTATCACGCTGGGGTGCGCGCCGGCGGGGGCCCGTTCGCGCCGACCGCTGATGCTTTGATGCGCTCGCGGTACTCGGCGTTCGCAGTGGGCGATGCAGAGTACCTGCTGGCCACCTGGGCTGAGGAGACGCGGCCCCGTGAGTTGGCGGTTGCCCCTACCGGCGAGCCGTTCACCCGGCTCGTGGTGCTGGACAAGGCGCGCGGCGGGGTATTCGACGCCGAGGGCGTCGTGGAATTTGCCGCCTTCTACCCCGGCGGTGTCCAGCGAGAGCGTTCCCGCTTCGTCCGGCGGGATGGGCGGTGGTTCTATGTGGACGGGGATGTTCAGTAGCTGCCCAAATTGGTGCCCTCGAACGAATTCCGCCTGCAATCTCGCCACCTGCGCCCGAAGAGGCGTTCTCGTGGAAATCCGGAAATCTTTACGAGCCGAGGTTTCGCCGGTCTCCACCAGCAGGTTTCCGGGTCCACTCCCCCGTGATGTAGTCTGTCGAAGTTGCCGGTTCACCCGGCAACGATCGGGCTGTGGCGCAGTTTGGTAGCGCACCACACTGGGGGTGTGGGGGTCGCAGGTTCAAATCCTGTCAGTCCGACCAAAGCGAAAACCCCGCTCCTCGGAGCGGGGTTTTGCAGTTGGGGGCCAGAATGAGCGCCGGGGCCTGGGCTACGGCTTGAGAACGACCTTGATGCAGCCGTCTTCCTTCTTCTGGAACTTCTCGTACATGGCGGGTGCATCGTCGAGCGGCGCGGTGTGGGTCTTCAGGTCGAGAACGCCGAGCGGATCCGACGGGTCGTCGACCAGCGGGAGAAGATCGTCGGTCCAGTGGCGCACGTTGCACTGGCCCATTCGCATCTGGATCTGCTTGTCGAACAGCGTCATCATCGGCATCGGGTCCTTCTCTCCGCCGTAGACACCGCTGAGGGAAATGGTTCCGCCGCGTCGCACGGCTTCGATGGCGGTGTAGAGGGCGCTGAGACGGTCCACACCAGCGTTTTCCATGAATTCGCGGCCGACCGCAGGAGGCAGCAGGCCGACGGCAGCCTGCGCGGTGCCGGCGACGGGCGAGCCGTGGGCTTCCATGCCGACGGCATCGACGACAGAGTCGGGCCCGCGACCGTCGGTAAGCTCACGAAGCTCCTCGACGACTCCTTCGCCGCCCTCGAGAACCTCGATGCCGTGGCGGGAAGCCATGGCGCGTCGCTCAGCGACAGGGTCGACGCCGATGACGCGGTAGCCCAGGTGGGCTCCGATGCGGGTAGCCATCTGGCCGATCGGGCCAAGGCCGAGCACCGCAAGGGTGCCGCCCTCAGGGACGTTGGCGTACTGGACGCCCTGCCAAGCGGTCGGGAGAACGTCGGAAAGGAAGAGGAAACGCTCGTCCTCGCCGACGTTGGGAACCTTGATCGGGCCGTAGTCGGCGTGGGGCACGCGCAGGTACTCGGCCTGGCCTCCCGGCAGGGAGCCGTAGAGGCGCGAGTAACCGAGCAGGGTTGCTCCGCTGTCGTACTCGCGAACCTGGGTGGTCTCGCACTGCGACTGGAGGCCGCGCTCGCACATGAAGCAGTGCCCGCAGGAGACGGTGAACGGGATGACGACGCGGTCTCCGGGCTTGAGGTTGGTAACGGCGGAGCCGACCTCCTCGACGATGCCCATCGGCTCGTGGCCGATCACGTCGCCCTTGTCCATGAAGGGCGTGAGGACCTCGTAAAGGTGCAGGTCGGAGCCGCAGATGGCGGTGGAGGTGACGCGGATGATGGCGTCGGTGGGCTCGATGATTTTCGGGTCGGGAACCTCCTCGACGACCACATTGCGCTTGCCTTGCCAGGTCAGTGCTTTCATTAGAATCCTTTCATGCGTTAGGGGTGCGCCCGAGTGTAATCCCGATTGACGTGCAGGGTTGTTGGCATGAACACAATTGGCGGGGGCTGCCGTAACGGTCGCCCTTCGGTGCGTGGGGACCAACGCCACACTGAGATCAGCTACTAGCGAGCACGGTGGCGTTTTACGTTGGAGGTATGAGCAGCAGAAGTTCAAGTAAACGCACCGCAAATGGCAACATTCTCTCCTACCGATCCAGGAACTCAGTTCTTAGCGCCTGGTCCACTGACTCATTCATGAGTATCGGCTCTGTTGGGTCGTTCATGTCCATCGGGTCGATGGGATCTGCACTGTCGATCGCCTCCGTCGGGTCGGCGCTGTGTGTTCTGTCCGTCGGATCTTTCCTCTGCGTCAGCTCGATCAGCAGCTACCGCAGTAAGAATGCAGTGTTGGGTGATCGTCTTGGGTGACCGCCGCGACTCCTGCGCCATTCAAACTGCCCAAGGGCAGGTCAATTGACACCCGCGACCTCGACTCACTGGCCCCCGCATTCAAGCGCGGGCAGTCGAGATGTGGTGTGTACCGTTTGCACCCCTACCGCTCCCCGACCCCGAAGAACTCCAGCTGGCGGCGCGTCGCGAAGCCGCTGGGCACGGTGCCGGACTTGTCCAGCTCGCCGCCAGGCCACACGTGGGGGCCGCCCTCGATCCGGTAGTGCTCCATGCCGGCGTCGCAATCAAGCCAGCGCTGCTCCAGAATGCGTGAAGTCAGTTGCGTCACCTCCGGCTCAGCGGCGCAACGGTTGCGCTCAGCGGCCTCGGACACCATCTCCTCGGTCGAGTCGTACACCGTGGCATGGCGCTCGCCGCCCGCGTACTCGATCACGGTGTCGGCAGTGCCGTGGAAGTCGATGTGCTTCATGGGAATCGTCGAGCAGCCCTCCGAGACGTGCTGGTAGAACGCGCCCGACACCGTCGCCACCGCCGTGAAATCCTGCGGCCGCTGGCAGCCGACGAACGCCGCGAACCCGCCGCCGTTGGACATGCCGCTCGCAAACACTCGGGCTCGGTCCACGGAGAACTCCCCCGCCAACTGCTCCCGCACCGCGTCGACAAACGCGAGGTCTTCAGCCCCTGTCGTCTTCGCGTACGGTGCCGGCGCCCACGCCTTATCCACGCCCTTCAAGTAGGCCACGATCGCGTCGGCGCGGTCCATGCCCGAGTTTTTCCGCAGCGCCGCGGCATCCTCTTTGTAGCCGTGGAACACCATGATCAGCGGCAGCTTGTGGCGCTGATGCGCTCCCTCCGGCAGCGAGAGGATGTAGCCGCGCTGCGTGCCGTCCACGTCCAGCGTCCGCTCCTCCACTGTCGCAGGGCTGAGCTTCTCGGGGCTCGCTTCCGGCTCAACGGTCATCGTCACCGTGGTGGTTTCCAGCGGCTCCGGCTGTGCCGCCGGCTCGCTCGGGGTCTGGGTGCAGGCGGTGAGCGCCAAGGTCAGGAAAGCAAGCGTCGTCAAGCTTCTTGCTCTTATTCCCTCGCGCACGGTGAACCAGAGTAGTCCACGCGGGGGTTGGCGATGCGCGACAATGGAGGCGTGAAGGATTCATCAGCTCAGCGCACCCCGACCCGCACCGTCGCGAAGGTGCGTTATATCGCGCCCGACGTGGCGCGCGGCATGGCGTTGCTGGGCATTGCGCTCGCGAACTTGCCGACGAACTGGCTGGTCCACGCCGACGCGCCGATGGCGCAGTTCTTCGGCGGCGCGTCTGAGAATCCCGACCTGTTCACCAAGATCCTCATCGTGTTTCAGGCCATGTTCGTGCACGTGCGCGGCCTGCCGATGTTCTCGACGCTGCTGGGCGTGGGCATCGGCATGGTCGCCGCGAGCCTCATCCGCCGCGGCTACACGACGAAGGCCGCGCGCCGAGCGCTGGTGCGCCGCTACGGATTCCTGCTCCTGTTCGGCCTGATCCACCTGCTGTTCTTCCCTGGAGACATCCTCACGCCATACGGCGTCTGCGGCATACTCACCGCGTTGCTGATCGGGTTCAGCGACAAGGTGATCCTCTGGATCGCCGGAATCGTGCTCTTTTGCTGGTCCGGCTGGACAGCCCTCGGCGGCACTGTGCTGCTCACCATGGGGCCAGACGCAATCGGTTTCGATTACTCTCTGATGCTCCCCGCCACCCCGGACACCTACGCGGGCCAGCTCGAACACTCGCTGAAGACGCTGCAGAGCCAACCGTTCCTCGTGCCGTCGATACTCCCGATGGTGCTGATCGGCTTTGTGTGGGGCCGCAGCGACCTCATGGGCAACGTGGATATGCACGCCCGCAAACTCTGGGTGTGGGTATGGGTTGCCGTCGCCGTCATCCTGCTGATCGGCCTGCCGTGGGGCCTGGCCGCGATCGGCGTGCTGCCGCGCGAGCTGGAGGTCGGCCTCTTCCTCTACAACCAAGCCTTCGGCCGCCTCGCTGGCCCCGGCATCCTCGCCGCGGTGATCCTCGCGATGCGCCCGGTTCAGCGTCGTCTCGCCGCCGCGCCGGGCACCCCGATTCCCGGCTGGCTCGCTGCGTTCAACGCACTGGGTAAGCGCTCCTTGAGCGGCTACCTCGCGCAGACGGTGTTCTTCTTCACCATCACGCCGCTGTTCATGCTCGGCATCGGCCACGACTGGGGTATTCCCGCCCAAATGCTCTTCGCCACCGCCGTGTGGCTCTTCACCCTGCTCGCAGCCTGGGCGATGGAGCGCCGCGGCATCCCCGGCCCCTTCGAGACAGTCCACCGCCGCCTCGCGTACGGCAAAGCCGGGGTGCCCGAGCGCTTCCAACCCCGCGAGCTGACTCGCGCATGATCCACCCCAGCAGGAAGCAGGGCCCAGGTTTCCGCGACGACGCGTCCCGCGCCCACACCGCCGGCGCGTTCCAGCAGGGAGCCTCGCTTTACGACGACGTCCGCCCCACCTACCCGGCCCAAGTCGCCGCCATGATCGCCGGCGCCGCCCGGGTCTTGGACATCGGCGCGGGCACGGGCAAGCTCACCGAAACGCTCTTCGCGCCCGACCGCCAGCTCGTCGCCCTCGACCCTTCTGCCGACATGTGCCGGGTGCTGGCCTCGCGTTTGCCCCAGGTCGGTGTCCTGCGCGGGGCCGCCGAAGCACTCCCGCTTGCCGACGCCTCAATCGACGCCATCACCTGCGCCCAAACCTGGCACTGGGTCGACGTGGAAACCGCCAGCAGAGAGGCCGCTCGGGTGGCCGCGCCCGGCGGGTCGCTCCTGTTGAGTTGGAACACCCTCGATGTATCCCACCCCTGGGTGCTGCGCCTGTCCCGCATCAGCCACTCGGGCGATGTGCACAGGGAGGGGTTTTATCCGAGCGTCGGCACGCAATGGGTGCTGGAGCGCGAGCTGCGCACGAAGTGGATCCAGCCCGTGACCACCGACGACCTTTTCGCGCTCGCGCGCACGCGCTCGTACTGGCTGCGCGCCAATGAGGCGACGCGGGCGAAGGTTGAGGCGAACCTTGCCTGGTACCTGTTCGAGCGGCTCGGGTTTGCGGAGGCGCAGCTCCTGCCGCTGCCCTACCGCACCGACGCCTTCCTGTACCGCCGCGCCTGAGACCTGCGCGCCTAGCGCGGTTAGAGCCTGAAGAAGTCCAGGACCTCGCGGGTGACGTCGATGCCGCGGTGGGAGGCCCACTGGCCGGTCGGCCATTCGTGGCCCATCCCCTCCACGCGGCGGTGCTCGGTGCGGGCGGCGCCTGCGTTGCGTCGCGTAAATGCCTCGACGACGGCGGGCGCGGCCTGAATCACGTCGTCCTCCGCACCTGAGTAGGGGCTTCGCAGGTCGCCGTTGTAGGGCACCACATCGTCGTAGGTGCCGTGGATGTTCAGGTAATCCACCGGTGTCGCCGCGGCGATCTCGTTCGGCGTCTCGCGGACCGCTGCAGAGCAGGTGGCGATGCCGGCGAAGCGGTCGCGCACTACGGACAGCGCGACGGCCAGGCCACCGCCGTTGGAAAACCCGGCGAGGTACACGCGCTCCGGGTCTGCGCCGTACTCGGCGACGAGGTCGTCGATGATGGCGTCGATACGCGAGGCGTCCTCATCGAGCGTCGTGCTCGCGTACGGCGCGGGTGCCCAGGCCAGCGCGCGACCGGTCGGGGCGGCAACGATGGCGCGAGCGGCACTCAGGCCGGTGCCCTCAAGAAAATCGACACCGTTGTCACCCTTGCCGTGCAGGGCGATGAGGATCGGCAGCGAACCGTCGGCGTTGTCGGGGACGTGGACCTTGCAGGCGGGATCCATCGGCTACTTCCTCCTCGGGTTACGCTCGCGCACACGCACCGCGATGCGGATCGGCGAGCCGTCGAAGCCGAACTGCTCGCGGAACTTGCGCTCCAGGTAGCGGCGGTAGCCGGCGTCCAGGAAGCCGGTGGTGAACAGCACGATTGTCGGCGGGCGGGTGGACACCATCGTGGCGAAGAGGATCTTCGGCAGGCGGTTGTTCTTCATCGGCGGCGGGTTCGCGGCCACCGCGTCACGCAGCCAGTTGTTGAGCTGGCCGGTGGAGACTCGCTTGTCCCAGCTCTCCAGCGCCTGCTGCATGGCGGGCTCGAGGCGGTGCAGACCGCGGCCGGTTTCGGCCGAGACGTTGATCTTGGTCACCCAGCCCAGGTGGCCGATGGTCTGCTCGAATTCGCGGTCGAAGTAGTAGCGGCGGTCCTCATCCATCAAGTCCCACTTGTTGAAGAGGATCACCATCGCCTTGCCGGCCTCGAGCACCATGGAGATCACGCGCTGGTCCTGCTCCGAGATCTCCTGGGACGCGTCGATGACGCAGACGCAGACCTCGGCGGCATCAATGGTGCCGCGGGTGCGCAGGGACGCGTAGTACTCGTGGCCCTGCGCGTTCTTGACTTTCTTGCGCAGCCCCGCGGTGTCGATGAACTTCCACAGCTGGTCGTCGAGCTGGATCAGCTCATCCACCGGGTCGACGGTGGTGCCGGCGACGTTGTCCACCACAGAGCGGTCGGACTTGGAGAGCTTGTTCAAAAGGCTGGACTTGCCGACGTTCGGTCGACCCACCAGCGCCACACGGCGCGGGCCTTCAGTCACGGAGTTCGCCGCGCGCGGGACCTCCGGGAAGAGGCGCAGGATCTCATCGAGCACGTCGGCGCCGCCGCGGCCGTGCAGCGCAGACACCGGCCATGGGTCGCCCAAGCCGAGGCCGTAGAAGGACGCCACGTCGCCCCACTGCGAATCGGACTCGAATTTGTTGGCCACGAGGATCACCGGCACGTCGGAGCGCTGCAGGTTGCGGGCCATCACGGCATCGGTCTCCGTGATGCCGGTGTGGGAATCCACCACCATGACAATCACGTCGGAGGTCTCCATGGCTGCCTCGGACTGGCGCGCAATAGCGGCGTGGATGCCCTTCGCGTCCGGGTCCCAGCCGCCGGTGTCCTGCACCCAGAAGCGGCGCCCGCCCCAGTCGGAGAGGTAGCTCACGCGGTCGCGCGTAACACCGGGGTGGTCCTCCACCACTGCCTCGCGGCGGCCGATGAAACGGTTCACCAGCGTCGACTTGCCCACGTTCGGGCGGCCCACGATGGAGACGGTCGGCAGTGCCTCCTCGACCACGTTCGGGCGGGTGATGCCGTAGACGCGTTCGAGTTCCTCCCAGTCCGCGTCTTCGTCGAACTCGCCCTCGTCGTCGAGGTCGCTCTCGCCGTAATCGGCCTCGCCGAACTCGGAATCGTCGAACTCAAACTCGTCGTCGCCGTCGAGCTCGTAGTACTCCACATCGTCGGCGCCGACGTACTGAATTTCGACTTCGTCCAGACCGGAGGCGTCGATGCCGGGCTGGAAGAACTCGGTCTCCGGCAGTTCGTCGGGGTTGAACTGATCGTCGTTACGCTCGGTGCTCATCGTGCGCTCCTTTCGATGACCTGGATGAGGGCCTCCAGCACGTCCTCGCGGGACATGTCGGAGGTGTCGATGATGGTGGCGTCGTCCGCCGGCTTCAGCGGGCTGGTTGCGCGGGAGGAATCGAGCTGGTCGCGGCGCTGCACGTCGGCGAGCACGGTCGCGTAATCCGCCTCGCGGCCCGCGGCAATGTCCTGGTCGTAGCGGCGTTTCGCGCGCACGTCCGCGGAGGCGGTCATGTAGGCCTTGGCAGGCGCGTCGGCCAAGACAACGGTGCCGATGTCGCGGCCCTCCACGATTGCACGGTGGGCCTCGCGCGCCAGGTTGCGCTGCAGCGCAACCAGGTTCTCGCGTACCTCCGGGATCGCGGACACGGCAGAGACGTTGCGGGTTACCTCGGCACCGCGGATCTCGCCCGAGACATCCTCTCCCGCGAGCAGCACCTCGGTGGAGTCCGGATCATCCGAGACGGTGAGCGGCAGCGCCGCGGTCGCCTCGATCACGGCTTCCGTATCGGCCGGGTCGACGTCCGCGCGCAGCACTGCCAAGGTGGCCACGCGGTACATCGCTCCCGTGTCGATGTACTTTGCGTCCAGGCGCTTCGCCAGCGCGCGGCAGGTCGTGGACTTGCCGGTGCCGGATGGGCCGTCGACGGCCAGGATCAGGCCACCGTCGGCCGTATTCGTCATGGTTGCAAGGTCCGGTGTAGCACCCATTACATCTCCACCGCCTTGTACAGCGACGCGAGCTCGGCGGAATTCAGGGCGCGCATGGAGCCCGGCTTCATGTCGCCGAGCTGCACCGTGTGCACCTTGGTGCGCACCAGGCGCTGCACCGGGTAGCCGGCGGCCTTGAGCATCCGGCGCACGATGTGCTTGCGGCCCTCGTGCAGCTCCACGCGGATCAGCGACTGGCCGTTGTGCACGTCGACGATCTGCGCGTAATCGGCCTTCGCGATGCCGTCGTCAAGCTCGATGCCCTTCTTCAGCTGCTTCACCAGCTCCGGCTTCGCCTCGCCGAGAACGGTGGCCAGGTAGGTCTTGGACACCCCGTACTTCGGGTGCATGAGGCGGTTCGCCAGCTCGCCGTCGTTGGTGAGCAAGAGCAGGCCCTCGGTGTCCGCGTCGAGGCGGCCGACGTGGAAGAGGCGCTGGCCGCTCGCGGTGCGCTCCGCCAGATAGGAGCCGACGGAGGTGCGGTCCATCTCGTCGTTCATCGTGCTGTGCACGCCGCGCGGCTTGTTGAACGCGAAGTACTCGAGCTTCTCGTTCACGTTGATGCGGGTGCCGTCCACGCGGATCACGTCCACGTCCGGGTTCACCCGGGTGCCCTGCATGGTCACCTTCTCCCCGTTCACGGACACACGGCCCTGGTCGATCATCACCTCGGCGTGGCGGCGCGATGCCACGCCAGCCTGGGCAAGCACCTTTTGCAGGCGCACGCCATCGGTGTTCTGCTTGCGTTCTTTCACGTCGTCGTCATCCCACCAATTATCCGCAAGCGGGTGGGGTTCAACGTGCTGCTTCTTCGCCGGCTTCGCGTAGGAGATGTAGAACGTCTCGTCCTTCTCTCTTTCCGGTATGCCGTCGCGGCGAGCGGGTGGAGTCATGCAAATCATCCTTTGCCTCGGGTCTGAAGTTGTCCGCCCCATGCTACCAGCACGAAACGTATTACCAGGCATCCTCAATGGAGTCGACGTCCGGCAGTAGCGGCGCCAAGTCCGGTAGCCGCGCCAGCGAATCGATGCCGAGCAGCTCCAGAAACAGCTCCGTGGTCACATATCGGTGCGCACCCGTCGATTCATCCGGGTCCACCTCGGCGATGAGTCCGCGCAGCGTCAGCGTGCGCATCACTCCGTCCACGTTCACGCCGCGCACACCCGCGACCTGGGCGCGCGTGACCGGCTGGCGGTACGCCACCACAGCCAGCGTCTCCATCGCCGCACGGCTCAGCTTCGCCTGCGCCCCGTCGAGCACGAACGCTTCCACGGCCTCGGCGTTCTCGGGCCGCGTGTACAGCCGCCACCCCTCGGCGGTCTCCCGCAGGTCGATGCCGCTGCCCGCCGCGTCCAGCTCCCGCGCCCATCCGCGCAGGTGCTTGTCGACGTCCGTTCTCTCCGCCCCGAGGGCACCAGCGATCGCCTCGGGAGATACCGGCGTGTCCACGACGAGCAGGATCGATTCGATTTGTGAGCGCAGTCTGTCCATCGTCGTCAAGCCTAAGCCCCTTACTCCCAGTTGCCGGCAGCCACCACGGCCGGGTCGACGCGTGCGCCGGTCCACGCCACGTCGAGCTGGCCCAACGCCTCCGGCTGCTGCGTGTCCACCGCCTGCGCCTTGTACAGCTCCAAGAGCGCGAGGAAGCGTCCCACCACCTCCATGGAACGGGCGCAGTCGCGGGTGAGCGCCGCGAAGCTCAGCCAGTTGCCCTCGCCGGCGCGGGTGAGCTGGTCGAGGATGCGGCCAGCCTGTTCGGGGACCGATACGTGCACGTCGTGGACGTGGTCGGTGCGCACCTCCTCCGGCGGCTTGGGGCGGAAGACGCTCGCGGCCAGCTCGGCGAAACTCGCCGGCGTGTGGCCGAGTGCCACGGGCGGCAAGAGCTCCACGAACTGCGGTTCCATCGACACGGCGCGCGGGTAGCGGCGGCGCGCCCCGAGCTGCCAGCGGGAAAACTCGTCCGCAACCCGCTGGTAGGCGCGATACTGCAGCAGGCGGGCGAAGAGCAGATCGCGGGATTCGAGCAGCTCGAGGTCCTCGATCTCCCCGCCCTCCCCGCGCGGCAGGAGACGGGCTGCCTTGAGGTCCAGGAGTGTGGCGGCGATGAGCAGGAACTCGGTGACCTCGTCCAGCGCGGCGGTCTCCCCGAGTGCGCGGGTGTAGGCGATGAATTCGTCCGTGACCTCCGCGAGTGCGACCTCGGTGACGTCGAGCTTCTTCGAGTTGATGAGGTTCAGCAGCAGGTCGAAGGGCCCCTCGAAGTTGTTCAGGACGAGGGTGAAGCCGGTGATTTCCGGCTGCTCGTACCTCACCGCTCGGTTCGTTCCATCACCTCGAGCGCGAGGCTGCGGTACTGCTCGGCGCCCTGGGAATGCGGGGCCCACGTGGTGATCGGCTCACCTGCCACCGAGGTCTCCGGGAAACGCACGGTGCGGGTAATGACCGTGTCGAACACGCGGTCCCCGAACACCTCTACCACGCGCTCCATGACCTCACGGGCGTGGGTGGTGCGGCGGTCGAACATGGTCACCAGAATGCCCACGATGTCCAGGTCGAAGTTAATGCGGTCGCGCACCTTCTCCACGGTGTCGGTGAGCAGCGCCAGGCCGCGCAGCGAGTAGTACTCGCCCTCCATCGGGATGATCACGCCATGGGATGCGGCGAGCGCGTTGACGGTGAGCAGGCCGAGGGACGGGCCGCAGTCGATGAAGATGTAGTCGTACTCCCCGCGCACCGGGCGCAGCGCCCGGGCCAGCGTGTGCTCGCGGCCCACCTCGTTGACCAGCTGAATCTCGGCGGCCGAGAGATCGATGTTCGCCGGCACCAAGTCCAGGCCGGGAACGTTGGAGTGCTTGATTGCGGCGTGGATGCTGGCGGTGTTGTCGAAGAGCAGGTCGTAGACCGTGACCTGGTCCTCATCGTGCGGAATGCCGAGGCCGGCGGACAGCGCACCCTGCGGGTCCAGGTCCACCAGGAGCACCCTGCGGCCCTGCTCCACCAGCGAGGCCCCGAGGTTGATGGTCGAGGTGGTCTTACCCACGCCGCCCTTCTGGTTCACCATCGAGATGATGGTGGCCGGGCCGTGGCGGTCGAGCGGCTTCGCGGCCGCGAACTCGCGGTGGGGCCGCCCGGTGAGGAACGTTTTCTGCTCCTCAGCGTCGAACAACGCGTTGCTCGCCGGTTTGTCCGCCATCGCCCATCCTTCCTGTTGCTTCGTGCGCGACAATCATGCCGACACACTTGACGCTCTCATCTTACAACGGTGCAATTTTCCGCGTCAGGGTTCCAAGCGCCATCATGCGCGGGGATGGGCACTTGCCCACACCTCGCGCAAGCTGTCTGCGGTCACGTGGGTGTAAATCTGCGTCGTGGTCACCGAGGCGTGGCCCAGCAATTCCTGCACGGTGCGCACGTCCGCACCGCCTTCCAGCAGGTGCGTTGCAAACGAATGGCGCAGCGTGTGCGGGGAGATGTCCTTCTCCAACCCCGCGCGCTCGGCAGCTTGCTTAATCACGGTCCACGCGCTCTGGCGCGACAGCGCACCTCCGCGCGCGTTCAGAAACAAGGCGTGAGACTTGCCCCGGGACAGTACGGGGCGCGACCGCACGAGGTACGCGTCGATCGCCTTATGCGCGTGCGAACCGAGCGGCACCAGCCGCTGCTTGTTGCCCTTGCCGGTCACCGCGAGGATCCCCTCGTTGCCCGCCACGTCGTCGACCACCAGCGCCAGCACCTCGCTCACGCGGGCCCCGGTGGCGTACAGCGTCTCCAACAGCGCCTTGTCGCGTAAACCCACCGGGCTGTCCTCGGAACAGGCGTCGAGAAGCGCCGCGACCTCGGTGATGCTCAGCGTGTCGGGGAGCTTCTCGCCTGACGACGGCGGGGACACCTCAGCCGCCACGTCCGCCGGCAGCACGCCCTCTGCGACCCCGAACTTGTGCAGCCCGCGCGCCACCACCAGTGCCCGCGCCGCCGACGACGCCGCAAGCGGCGCAGCGCCGCCCACCCCGCGCCGCAGATCCGCAACGTACGCCTCCAGGTGCTGCGTCGTCACCTGATTGAGGTCCGCGAGCCCGGCGGCTTCGAGCCAGGTGACGTAACGGTTCAGGTCGCGGTCGTAGTTGGAGACGGTGTTGTCGCTCAACCCCCGCTCCACCACCAAGTGGTCGTGCCACTTCGCGGCGAGTGCCGCAGCATCCACCGCTTACTCTCCTGCGCCTACGGCCGGTAGGCGCTTCATGTCGGGGACAATTCCCTCGGCCGCACGGCGCTCAGGCATCGAAGTCGGACGCAGGTCGAAAGAATCACTGGTCGGGCGCGGCGCCGCACGCCCCGCCTCCACCTCGCCGGCCGCGAGAATGCCGGCGACGGCGATGGAGTTCACGATCCCTCCGCGCATCACCTCCGCACGCGCCTCATCGAGCGGCACCCATGAGAAGCCCATGTCGGCCTCCTCGTGCTCCGCCTCGGGGCGCTCAACCTCGGTAAGCCCGCGCGCGATGAAGACGCGGACCGCCTCCTCGGCGAAGCCCGGCGAGGTCACCAGATCCACCAGCACACCCCACTCCTGGGCCTCAAGCCCAGCCTCCTCGACGAGTTCGCGCTTCGCCGTGGTCAGCTCATCTTCCTCGTGGATGTCCAGAATGCCGGCCGGCAGCTCCAGCAGACGGCGGCGCACCGAGTGGCGGTACTGCTCCACCATGGCCACGCGGCCGTCCGAATCCAGCGCGACAACTGCCACGGCCCCGAAGTGCTCGACGATCTCGCGGTTCGCCTCGCCCCCGCCCGGCATCGTGAGCCGGTCGCGCCGCAGCGCGAGGATCGGGGCATCGTGGAGCAGTTCGGAATCGACAACGGTGAACTCGTGGTGCATGGGCACCACCCTACTGCTCCGCCGGAGCCTCCTCCGCTTCCTCGGCGTTCTCCTGCGCCCCGACGAGCTCGCTGGCCTTCAGAATCGCGGCGATACGCCCCGCCTCGGTGCCCACGAAGGGCACGGTGTGCACGCCTTCGATCTCAGGGCCTTCGCTTCCCGACGCCAGCACCACCCGCGCGTTCGCCCCCAGCGCCGCCACAAGGTCGGTGAGCGCCTGGGCCTCGTACCCGTCCGTGGCCTCCTCACCGGTGACAATGAAGAGCACACTTGCGGGCGCGATGGGGCCGCGTGCCTCGATGAACCCGGCTGCCTCCAGCGCCTCCAGGACGAAGGCTCGGTCCCCGGCGGGTGCGACCGCCTCACCGGTCTCGGGATCGGCCGCCAAAACTGCAGCAAGGGACTCACCTGCATGGGTGCCCGGCGAGCGGTTCTCCACCGACAGCTGCGCGCCCGCGGGCAGCGTGGTGGCGATGATGCTGGAGAGCTCGTCGGCGGCGTCGCGGTCGAAGAACTTCTCGGTCAGGCCGATACCGCCGGCGTTGGAGGCACCCGCCGCGTTGGACATCCAGCGCACGCCGGCGGCGTCCGCGTCAGATGCGGCGGCGGTGCGGATCAGCGTCACGGCCACGCCGTCGAGCACGCCCTCGACGATGCCCTGCGCCTGGTCCGCCAAGAGGATGTTCGACGCATCGATCTTCTTCTGCGCATCCGCGTCCTGCGCCGTGTTCTCCGCAGCCTCCGCGTCGGTGTCGGAAGTGGCGGCGGAAACACCGGCGTCGGCAAGCGAGCCCTGCAGTGCCGGAGCGATGAGCAAGGTGCCCAGCGCCACGCCGAGTGCGATGCCCCAGCCGAGGCCCGCGGCAACGAGACCGGAAGCTTGTCCTGCGTTTGCCATCGTGCCCCCTTAGGAAATCCAGCCCTGGACGGCGGAAGCGATCGCGTCCCAAGTGTTCACCAGGTTATCCGTGAACGCGCCCGGGCCGCCGAGACCGACAATGATCACGATGGTCGCCGCGGCGACGAGCAGGCCCAGGATTGCCCAGGCCCACGCCACGCCTCCGCCGCCGGTGTTCGTGGTGTAAAGGTGCTCGATCACGGTCGAATCCACGAGCTTGCGGCCGGCCTTCAGCCGCGTGAGCAGCGCAGCCGGCTCCGCGTCCTCAGCCTCAGCGAAGATGCGGTCCAGCTCCACCGGCGTGCCGACGGTGATGATCATCTCCGCGTCGTGGAACACCGCGAGCAGCACCGCGAGATCCGTCGCGGACTCAGTGGCGGCCGGGAAGGTCATCGCGCCGACGCCGAGGTCCTGGATGCGCTCGAGGCCGGGCGCGTAGCCGTCGGTCTCCGCAGGCAGGATCACCTTGGCGTCGCCGCGCAGGTGCTCGGCGGCGACGTCGGTCGGATCGGCCACGATGAAGTCGGGCTCGTATCCCGCGGCAGCCAGCGTGTCGGTGGCCTTGCCCACGCCGATGATCACCGGCGTGAACTCGCGGATGAAGTTCTTCAGCCCGTCGAGGCGCTCGCGGGTGTCCGGTGCCGGGGAGACGATGAGCACCTTGCGGTCCTGCATCGCGTCGCCCACCTCGGGCGCGCCGACACCGTCGATGAGCAGGGGCGCTTCGGAGTGGATGAACTCGATGGTGTTGCCGAAGTAGGCCTCCATGTTTTCCACCAGGCTGCGCTGCGCCTCGGCGAACGTCGTCTCCACATCTGCGCGAGACACAGCCGCAGCGTGTCCCGCGACCTTCTTGCCCACCGTGATCTCGCCGCCGCCGCTGACGCGGATCTTCTTGCCGTCGCGGATCGCGGAGCGCATTTCGCTGCCGGCGCCCTCAAAGAGCGGAATACCGGCGTCGAGAAGCAAATGCGGGCCGTAGTTCGGCACGGAGCCGGTGGTGAAGCGGGAAAGGTTGACCACGGCGGCGGGCTTTGCGGCGATGAGCAGCTCGGCGAGGCGGCGCGTCATGTCCGGGGCGTCGACGATCGCGATGTCGCCCGCGGTGATGCGGGAAAGTCCCTTGCCCTGCGGGGTGCAGTCGCGCAACGTGCCGGTGACGGGCTGCGGCGCCTGCTCGACCACCTGGTTGGTGCCCTCAGGCTGCGCCGCTGCAGCGTTGTGTGGGGAGACAGTCATGCCCGCTATTGTGCACCCTGACCTGCCCCGAACCGTTGAGGCGCGCGGGGACGTACTAGCCGCGGATCACCGCAACCTCGCCCTGGGCGCGCTGCAGCAGCTCCGCTGCGTGCGCGCGGCCGGTGTCCGAATCGTCGAGGCCCGCCATCATGCGCGCGAGCTCCTCCACGCGCTCCTCGTCCGCGAGCTGCGCGACACCGGAGCTGACCGCCTCGTCTCCCACATGCTTGGACACGTGCAGGTGCGCATCCGCGTACGCGGCGACCTGCGGCAGGTGCGTGACCACGATGACCTGGTTGTTCGTAGCAAGCCGCGCGAGGCGGCGCCCGATCTCCACCGCGGCGCGGCCACCGACGCCGGCATCGACCTCGTCGAACACCAGCGTCGCGCCGCCCGCGGAGCCCGAGAGAATCACCTCGAGTGCGAGCATGACGCGCGAGAGCTCGCCGCCAGACGCACTCGTGGCCAGCGGCTTCGGCTCCATCGCCGCGTTCGAGGCAAGTCGAATCTCTACCGCGTCAGCGCCCGTCGGCCCGTACTGGGCATGCTCAACTGTCACGGTGAGCTGGGTCTTCGGCATCGCGAGGCCGTGCAGCTCCTCGGTCACCGCCGCGCCCAACTGCGAGGCCGCCGCCTCCCGGGCAGCGCTGAGGTGCTTGGCGCGAGCCGCCACCTCGCGCTCCAGCTCAGCGACGCGGGCAGTGAGCTTTTCGACGGCGCCCTCCGACGTATCGATCTTGCTCAGCCGCTTCGCCGCCTTCTGCCGCCAAGCGATCACGCCGGCCGCGTCGGGTGCGTACTTGCGGGTCAACGCCTTGAGCTCCTGCTGGCGCTGCAGCAGGCGGTCGAGCTCATCCGGGTCGCTCGGGAGGTCCGCGAGGTAGCTGCCGAGCTCTACCGCGACATCGCCGAGTACCGAGGAGACCTCCGCGAGGCGATCAGCAAGCTCCTTCAGCGCCGCGTCACTTGCGTTGGCCAGCGCACCGGAGGCCTGGCCGACGAGGGCGGACGCCGCCTGATCGTCGCCCGAGGCGTAGCCGCCGGCTGCCTCCGCGCCGTCGATTGCGGCCAGCGCCGCCGTGGCCGCCTCTCGCAGCGCGTCCACGTCCTGGAGCCGGTTGATGGTTGCCACCAGCTCCTCGTCTTCGCCTGCCTCGGGCGCCACGGCGTCAATCTCGTCGATGGCGAACTGCAGCCGGTCCGCCTCCTGGGCAAGCTCCTGAGACTTGGTCGTGCGCTCCTTGAGTTCGCGGGCGGCCGCGCGCCATTGGCCGTAGACCTCGCGGTACTCCTCCAGGACGGCGGCGATGGCGGGGTCGAAGCGATCGAGCGCCGCAAGCTGCTCATCCGGCGATATGAGGCGCAACTGGTCGTTCTGGCCGTGGATGGTCAAAAGGTGGGAGGCGAACTCGCCCAGCGTGGCTGCGGGCACCGTGCGGCCGGCAAGGTGGGCGCGGGAACGGCCGGTGGCCTTCACGGAGCGTGCGACCACGTACTCCCCGTTCTCGTCGGGCGCTGCGCCGGCTTCTTCGGCCAGGGCGGTGACCTTCAAGCGAGCGTCGTCAGGCAAGGCGTCAATGGCGAAAGCACCTTCAACCACGGCCTCCGAGGAACCGCTGCGCACGCGGGAGGCGTCGGCACGCCCGCCCGTGAGCAAGCGCAAGCCGGTAACCACCATGGTTTTACCGGCGCCGGTTTCGCCTGTGAGCACAGTCAACCCCGGCGAAAATTCCGCCGAGGCGGAAGGAATCACGCCGAGGTTGCGGATCGCAATCTCAGTAAGCATGGTGCGGCCAACCCTACCGTGGACCGCGCCAGCCGGAGACCGGCAGCTGGAACTTGCGCACCAGGCGGTCCGTGAACGGGCGCTTATCCAGGCGCACCCACTTCACGCCGCGCGCGCCGCGGGTCACCTCCACGCGGGAGCCAGGGGGCATGTCGATGGAACGGAAGCCGTCCATCATCGCCATCGCGGCACCCGTCGTCGGCTCCAACTCAACGGCGACGGTGGAGTGCGGGGACACCACCAGCGGCTTCGCAAACAGCGCGTGCGCGTTGTTCGGCACCACCAGGATGGCCTCCAGATTCGGCCACATGACCGGGCCGCCGGCGGAGAACGCATAAGCGGTCGAGCCGGTCGGCGTGGAGATCAGCACACCGTCGCAACCGAAGGAGGACACCGGGCGGAAATCAACCTCCAGCGTGGTATCCAGCACTTGGGTGCGGTCGGTGTTCTCCACGCTGCACTCGTTGAGCGCCCACCCGCGGCCGAGCTCCACACCGTCCGCGTCGCGGACGACGACATCCAGCGTCATCCGCTCATCCACCGTGTAGCTCTTGTCGATCACGTGGCCGACGGACTTTTCCAAGCTCTCCGCCTCGCCCTCTGCCAGGAAGCCGACGTGGCCCATGTTGATGCCCAGCACCGGCAGATCCTGCGCCCGCGCGTAGCTTGCGGCGCGCAAAAACGTGCCGTCGCCGCCGAGCACAAGCACCAGCTCGCAGCCGGCAGCTGCCTCAGGGCCGGCACCGACCCGGTCGAGGCCTGCGAGCACCGGCTCATCCTCGATGGGGCTCTTCACCCCGGGCGTGCTCTGCTCCAGCAGCCGCACGCGGATGCCGGCATCCTGCAGCAGGCGCGCGGCCTTCGCCGCGGCGGCGATGTTTTCCGGGCGGTAGAAGTGCGGGACGAGCAGGATCTCCCTGGGCTGTGTTGCGTCCATCGGCGTTACTGCGGTCCTTCCTCCACGGCGGCGGCGACAAGCTCCGCCACCTCATCCGGGTGAAGCGCGGACGCACCGCCGTCCTTCACCAGCCATAAGAAGTATTCTACGTTTCCGCTCGGGCCCGGCAGCGGCGAGGCTGTCACCCCCTTCAGGCTCAAACCGAGCGTCTGCGCGTACTCGGCTACCTCCGCCGTCACCTCCGCACGCAGTTCCGGCGAGCGCACCACCCCGCCGCTGCCCAGGCGGTCCTTGCCCACCTCGAACTGCGGCTTCACCATCGGCAGCAGATCGGCGCCTTCCGACATGCACGCGACAATCGCGGGCAGCACCAGCTTCAGGGAAATGAACGAGAGGTCGCCCACCATCAGATCCGCCGTACCGCCCATGAGCTCCGGCGTCAGATTGCGGATGTTCGTCCGATCTAGCACCACCACACGCTCATCGTTCTGCAGGCGCCACACCAGCTGGCCGTAGCCCACGTCCACCGCGACAACCTCGCTCGCACCCCGCGACAGCAGCACGTCCGTGAACCCACCCGTCGAGGCTCCCGCATCCAAAGCACGACGCTTGCCGACGCTCAGTCCCCGCCCCTCAAACACCTCCAACGCGCCGAGCAGTTTGTGCGCGCCGCGTGACGCCCACTCGTCCTCTTCGGAGGCGCTGACCTTGATGGAGACACCCGGCTCAACGATGGTGGCCGGCTTCGTGGCCACGAAACCGCCGACCTCCACGCGCCCATCCTTAATCCATGCCTGGGCCTGCTCGCGTGAACGGGCGATCTTGCGCCTGACCAACTCTGCGTCGAGACGCCTGCGTCCTGGGGCCATTAACGCTCCTTCCCTTGCAACGCATCGGCGAGCAGCCCGTGCGCGCGCGTCAGCTGCTCGGTCTCCTCCGCGAGCGATGAAGCTGGCTCAGCGAGCACGGCATCGAATTGTGCGACGAGTGCGCCGGTGTCGATCGTCGGAAAGCGGGGCCCCGGTTTCGGTGCGCTCACCTGGCCTACCACCAGCCGTCGGTCGCGGCCTCGGCGGCGTCCGAGTTCGGGCGGACCAGCTCCGGGGGCTCCGGCATGAGCCAAGCGACTTCCAGCACCGTGCGCAGTGCCTGGATGCTCGTCGCGCCCGGCGTGCCGTGGCTGAGGATGATGTCCCTGCCGTCCACGCGGGCGCCGAAGCCGCCCTGGCGGTTGGGGCGCAGCTCTTCGGGATCGGCGGCGAGACCGCGCATGTCCTCAGCGACGTAGGTCGGACGCAGCTCCTTCGGCGCCTCCAGCAGCGCCAGCGGACCAGAGACACCGGTCAGCACGTGCAGCGCGGGAACGCCGGCGGCGACGGCGCCAGCGATGTCGGTGTCGAGGCGGTCCCCGACCGCGAGCGGACGTTGCGCCTCAACGGACTGCGCAGCCTGCAGGAACATCGCGGGCTGCGGCTTGCCTGCCGACTGCGGCACGACGCCCGTCGCTGAGCTCACCGCGGCAACCATCGAGCCGTTGCCCACGAGGAAACCGCGCTCACTCGGCAGGCTTGTGTCGAGGTTGGACGCGAGATACGCCGCGCCGCGCTGGATCGCCAGCGCCGCCTCCGACAGATCACGCCAACCGGTGTCCGGGTTGAGCCCATGGAGCACCACTTTCGGGTCCTCGTCGGCGGAATCGACGATGCGGTAACCGGCGTCAGTCACGAGCTCCCGGAACGACTGGGTGCCGAGCACGAACACGTTGTCGCCCGGCTCCAGGTGCTTCGCCGCCAGCCACACCGCCGCGTGGGCTGAAGTGAGTACGTGCTCCGGCCGCGCATCGAGCCCGATTGCGCGCAGCATCTCGGCGACGCTTTCCGCGCTTCTCGACGCATTATTTGTGATGTACATCGCCGGCACCTGCAGCGCGTCGATCGCGTCGACAGCGTGCGGGAGGGCAGTGCCGCCCGCCCAGACGGTTCCGTCCAGGTCGAAGAGCACGGCATCATGATTGTCCACCAAAGCCATAGCGACGACACTAGTCGAGCTCGGCGAGACGCTCACGAGCGTCCGTCATCTCTTCTTCGTCCAGCTCCGCAGCGTGCTCGAACCAGGTGCGCGCCTCGTCCTTGCGATCCAGTGCGAGGAGCGCATCTGCGTAGGCGTAGGAGAGGCGGGCCTGGCTGTACCCCTCAGAGTCCAGCGAGGGGTTCAGGCGATCCAGGGTTGCCAGCGCAGATTCGTGCTGTCCCAGATCGTGGCGGGCACCCGCCAGCACGATAGCGAGCTCGATGCGGTCTTCCTCGTTCAGCTCGCGAGCTTCCGGTCCGCGACCGATTTCCAGCGCCTTCTCCGGGCGACCGAGACCTCGCTCAGCATCGGCCATCACCGCAAGGAGACCCGGGCCGCCGGTCATGCGGCGGGCAGCGCGCAGCTCGGAGAGCGCCTCGCGCCACTCGCCCGCGTGGTAGGCGACGACACCGTTCGTCTCGCGCACGACACCAACACGGCCGGCACGGTTCTTTGCCGCTCGTGCGTGTCGCAGCGCCAGCTGCGGGTCGTCTTCCAGGAGCTCAGCAGCCATCACGAGGTGCTTTGCTACGCGGTCTGCGTTGTCCTTCGACAGCACTCGCAGATCCTGAAGCACCGACGGGTCAAGCAGCGTGATGTCGATATCGTCGTGCAGATCCGGCTCAGACAGACGCTGGGCCATGCGGTCCTCGCGGAAACCTTCGCGGCGCGGGTTTGAGCGATCGTGGCGAACACGGTTGTCGTCGCGACGGTCGCCGTACGGGCGCTCGGAACGGCCGCCGCGGTTGTTGTCGTTGTTGCCCCGGCGGCCGCCGCGGTTGGCGCGGTGGTCTCGGTGATCTTCGCGGCGGCGGTCGTTGCGGTCACGGTCGCCACGGTAACCGCCACGTTGGTCGCTGCGGTCACGGCGGTCCTCGTGGTAACCGTCACGACGGCGGTCATCCCGATCGTTGTACCGACGACCTTCGCCGCCGCGTTCGCCGCGCTCACCCCTATCTCGGCGGTCACGGTAGCCACCCGAATCACGGTGATCTCGATTCCCGCGGTACCCGCCGCGCCGGTCATCGCCAGAGTCACGGTCATCTCGGCGGTCCCGGTAATCCCGGCGGTCGCCAGATCGCTGACGATCTGCACCGCGGGCCCCACCCTGGCGATCGCGTCGCTCCGTCCTTTGTTCCTGGCGCTCTTCTGCAGCCTGATCCTCTGGGCGGTTGTCCTGCTCTGACATCACTGACCTTTCGTACGAGTTCACAACATTATAAGGACGCAGCGTTCCAAGCCCACACCCGCTGTGACCTCCTGAACCGAGATGGTTGCGGTTAGTGGGTGGCTCGTCTCCGGCAGGTTGCGGAGTATTGTAGCGACCTGGGGTTTTGGGTGGTGGTGTGAAAGATTCTGCAGAATCTTTCTGGGGCGCTCGGGTCGGTCTCCTAGGTGTGCGCGGTGGCCGCTGTTGTTGGCCGCTGGCGGGTCTTTTGGGTGGTTGGTGGCTGCAGTGGTTTACCGCATGTCTGCAGGGGCGGGGTTTAGGGACTGAAGCTTTCCTGTGAACCCTCGGCCATCGGTGAGGAGTTCCAGATGAATTACCCGTTGGCGGTTCGTGAGCGTGCCGTCGAGCTTTACGGCAAGGGTCTAGAGCCGCAGCAGGTACG
>NZ_JAMFTQ010000019.1 GCF_024160105.1 Corynebacterium stercoris | reverse complement strand
GTCCCTGCCCACGCAGGAACCGGATTTGAGCCCATTGATCCAAAGAAATCACCCATCCAATCTTTTTCGGATGGGCTACTTTTCGAGGAGCGTTTTGGGCTACTTTTCAACGAGCGCTGACAGGTGGTGATCCCGGAAGATTCGAGCGCTTCGCGGGCTTTTTGGACTGTGGTGTGCGAACACCCCACGGTGATACGGATTTGGCGGACGGACCAACCTTTGAGAACAAGGTCCATCACCGCCCGGTAATCAGTCACAACTGGACTCCTCTGGCAATGCCGCGCGCCCTGTAGTCGCGCGGTCACCAGCATCGTCCCCCAAGGTGTTACTGGATACTCACCATCGCGTTACTCGAAACCCACCACGGTGTTACTAGATGCACCCGCGCAACACTTCGGAAAGTAGGATGAAAGATGAACGTAAAGACGCTGCGTAAATCCGCGCTAGTTGTAATCATGTTCTTGATCCTCGGCGTTTTGGCGTACGAAGTATTCACTGGGTCACTGACTGTTAGTACGACCGTCGTTGCAGTGGGTGCTTTGGCATTTATGGCCTGGGGGTATTGGAAGGTTTCCCACGAGCGGCCGAGCACGGTCTTTTTCACCCCGGTGATCTTGTCGCAATTCCCGGAGTTCACGAGCTCGTCGTTCCTCGTCTACTACACGCTGCTCGGTGTGTCATCGGCTTTGGCGATGCCAGTGGCAGGTCAGCTGGTGGACAAGCTGAAGGCACAGGGACTGCTCATTATCGGCGGAATCATCGCTGCGGTGGGGCTAATCATCTTTGGGCTGTCAACGTCGCTGTGGATGTTCTACCTCGCCGGCATCGTGATCGGTGTCGGTGTGGGCCTTTCTGCACAGTATGTGCCTATCGTTGTGGTCAACCGATGGTTCTTCCGGAATAAGGGCACCATCATGGGTGTCGTCTTGGCTGGCTCCGGGGTGGGAGGCATGATCCTCGGAATCGGCATGCCATATCTCTTGGATTCAGTCGGCTGGCGCGCCGCCTCATTCTTCCTCGCGGCATTCATGGCGGCGTTCACGATACTTCCGGCGATCTTCCTGGTGCGCAACTCCCCACTGGATTATCAAATCCCCGGCTATGGCGAGACGGCTGTCAACGCTGATGAAGCCGCCGACGTCTCCGGAGTCGAGCCGGGCTTGACCCAAAAAGAAGCGTTCACAGTGCCCTGGTTCTACGTGCTCATCGCGTCCTACTTTCTTTTCGGCATGACGTACGCGATGACACAGCACCTTGTGGCGTACCTGTCGGGCACTCCGTGGGGCATCTTTGTCTCCTCCAGCAAGATCTCCGCGGTAGTCATCACCGCGACTCTGAGTTTGATCGTGTTCAAACCGTTGATCGGCTGGTTGATCGACAAGATGGGGCTCCTACCGGCGATGTGGCTGACCTTGGGAGTGGCCGGTGTTGCGGTGTTCATCTCCACCTGGGTCACCTACTTCATTCCGTACCTTGTTCTCATCGTCATTATGTCCCTGGGCACTTCGAACGGTACGGTGTCTCCCCCACTCGTCGCGCAGGCGGCGTTCGGGCAGCGTGACTTCTCCAAGATCTGGGGTGTGCTCGGGATGGGCTACCCAATCGGCTTGGCGGTGGGAACACCGTTGTGGGGAGCGTTCCCAGACAAATTCGGTTCTTACGGCGCCGGCTTCGTCCTCGTCCCGTTCGTGACGGTCATCTTCATGGTCGGATTCACTCTCTCGGTCAAGAAAACCCGCAAGCTGTGGGCGATGAATCAGAAGAAGTAGCTCGCAGATATCAGCGCTAGCATCGTGCCGACACACGAAATCGGCCCCGAGGGGAAGCCTCGGCGCCGATCGTCGATAAGCGGGGGCGTGTCTTAATCCTTGGCCATGACCGTGGCTGCGGCGAGGAGCACAGACATAGAGCCGCGGTCGAGAGTCGGCTGGAGCTGCGGGAGGAAACCCTTGTTGTGGTTGGGCGGACCATCGTGGCCCTCCTCGAATCCGGACCAGGAGATGAAGACGTAGGGGGCATCCCAGGCGTTTGGGATGACCGGGAAATCCTCGGAACCGGATAAGCCAGCGCCCCATCCGACCAGTTCTTCGCCGAAGTAATCGGTGAAAGTGTTCTTGAGGCGCTCGGTCAGATCCCTGTCGTTGTAGATCACGGGGACGGAATCGAGGTATTCGAACTCGGGCGGTTCCGGGCAATTACCGGCCTCGCACTCGGCGGTGATAACGCGTTTCATGATGTCCTGGATCTGTTCGGAGATCTCGTCGGTTGAGGCACGCGTGTTGATTCCGAGCTCGACAAGATCGCAGATCGAGTTGGACGACGTTCCGCCGTGGATAGATCCCACCGAGATCACGCCAATCTCGAGCGGGTCGATCTCGCGGGCTACCGCAGCTTGCAGTCGGGTGACAATCGTCCCCGCGGTTGGAATCGGGTCGATTGCGCGGTGCGGAAGGGAGCCGTGGCCGGATTTTCCGTGGATGCGGACCTTCCAGTTCGACGCGGCGGTAGTCATTCGACCCGGCGTGAAAGCGAAGCCGAGCGGCGGGTCTTCGGCGAGAACGTGCTGGCCGAACACGTAATCCGGCTTAGGTAACCGTTGAACAAGGCCGTCCTCCACCATTCGGCGGGCCCCGCCACCAGCTTCCTCGCCGGGTTGGAAAAGGGCGATGAAGGTACCCGACCAAGCGTCTTTGTTGCGAACGAGCGCGTTCACGGCACCGAGATGCGCGGCGGTGTGCATGTCGTGGCCGCACGCGTGCATGACACCTTTCTCGGCCGGCGCGGCGTAATCGGCTCCAGTGTCTTCGGCGATCGGCAACGCGTCGTGGTCGGACCGGAACAAGACGGTCGGGCCGTCCCCATTCTCGATGACAGCGACTTTGCCGGTCCCCGCGAATGTCTGCACCTCGAGCCCCATGCGTTTGAGCTCTTCTTCGATGCGGGCGGCTGTCTCATGCTCCTCCATGGACAACTCCGGGTTCCGGTGGAACCACTTATACAGCTCTTCCCGCTCGGCACGAGTTTCCTCCAGCGTGGCTGATAATTTCTCGATGTTCTCGTTGACCATGAATTTCCCTCCGTTCTGCAAGTGGTGGCAGCACCACGTTCACGTTTAAGTCTAGGTCGATTCTGCGGAATGCAGGCGGGAAATGCGGTTCGGTGAAGTTGCGGGGCTTCAGGTGGGAGACCTTGACTTTGAACGGCACCGAATCAGTATTAAGCGTCAGGCTGTCACGGTTGGCAATGAAGTGCATATCAAGGAAGCTCTCAAGACTGAGGGTTCAAGGCGTGTAGTTGCCTTTTCTTCGAAGCTGGACGATGAACTCAAAGCACTGTGCAAGGGGAAGAAGAAAACAGACTTCCTCTTCACCAAACAGGGAACAAAGGAGCCGTTAAAGCGACCGCAGGGGACGAAGTCGTGGCTCGGTTGTGCCGTAGGACGCATTCAAGCAGTAGATGAGGATTTCCCCCATGTGACATCTCATGATCTTCGTCACACCGCCGTCTCTTTGATGGTGAGCGTGGGGGCACCCATCTCTGTAATCTCACGTCAGGTGAGACATAAGAACATTTCGATGACGTTGGATCACTACACCGAGCTGTTCGATAGTGACCTAGATTCTCTGACAGCAGCGATGGATTCCATCCTTTAGCGGCGGAGCTGTACGGCATCCATACGGCAATAGCAGTGCTGGAAGTGCCTATTTATCGTCTCTTTTTTCTATTAATTTGTGGATAACACCCCGCCTGACCTCGTTGTTACTGGTTAATGGAGTGCAATGGGGGTTTCGGAAAACTCATTGACCACTGCTGATGTTGCCCGATTCCAACCCTAGTTCCACGGACCCGACGATCTAGTTCCAAACTTCGAAGGTGACCTTGGTCTATAGCCTTCTCACGGGTATACGAAGGGGCGAGAATGGAAGACCCCATTCACGCCGAACTCAGTCAGCATGAATGGGGTCTTCTAGTCAGCCGACTCCGTCAGGAGCCGACTTCTTCGGCTAAACCCGCTGGCGGATGGTTCCGCCGGGGTTCTCGTCGCCCCAACGCTTCGTTACGAAGCGACCCGTCGTTGCAGAGCGGGTTACGGTGCGATTGTTGCTGGTTCCCTTCCCGACTCGTTCGGTAGTGGTCTTGTTAGGCCACCGGCCCCTAGCCGCGTTGGAAACGAACTTGCCGGTCTTTGCAGACCGATTAACACTGCGTCGAGCCATTCTCGACAACCTCCTATGGAGTCTGACGAGAGTGAGCGCGTTTCGTGCTTGAAACGCTGTTGACTCAGTTAGACTCGGTGTATCACGTCCAAGTGGTGACCGAGACTAATCTCTCGTCGGAACGGGGTCGAGCGCCAACTCGGCCCCGTCACTCAGTCTTAGGGGGTAAGCGTACGAATTTCCCCTTTTTGCTGGTAGTGGCACGTTTCTGAGCGAGTTTTCTTGCCATTGCGGCGGTCTGCTCATTCGACACTTTCGACCGCATTTGGCGTACCTCTTGAGTGCCAAATGACGAGCGCCCCAACGCCTCTTTGTAACGGCTAGTCATGCCACGCCTCCTTCGTTCCTATGCTTTCTGGCTTTCCCTCGCGCCCTTTCCAACGTTTTGTTCACATTGCGAGGAAGCATTCCGAGTCTGCCCGCAATGTCCTTCGCAGAAAGTCCCTCAGCATGCAAACGCACGACTTCCAACCCTCTCTCCGAAAGCAACCCGGTCACGAGGCGCAGTTCGTCGTCGCGTTCAAATTGCGTCTCCAACGGCATTTCGCGTGAAGGCAGGTTGTGCAATTCATCTTCTTCAACCTCTTGTATGTAGCGTGCAGTCTTCTTGAGCTCTTTGGCACGTTGTTTCAGCACCTTGCACGCCTCAATTAAGCACCTGCCGACGAAGAAGGTCTTCAAACTCGCTCCGCCAGTCGGTGACCACTTTCCTCCAACAAGCGCGTCTTCCCGAAACCCGAGGACGGATTCCACGACGATGTCTTGGGCAATTTCTTCTGCTTCTTCTGGGGTGAGGAGGTCTAAACGGACGTCCTCGTCCTTGGGGACGAATTTCAGTTTCTCACGGCATTTGGAAAGCAGTTCTTTCGTCAGAATCCACTTCTTGATACATGCGAACCCGTACCCCATGAGCTCGATTTCAAAATCGTCGTAGTCCCTGCCCTGGAAGCCTTGTTCCCGCAAAACTTCATAGAGCTCGCGGTCACCCGCAAGGCGATCTGATTCCCCGCTCGGCTTTGTGGACTCCGTCCACGCGACGGTGGTCTTACGCTTACGCCGCCCTTCGTTGCGAAACCTGTCTAAGTCGCTCACGAGCCTCCCTCATGTTCTAGGAGGAGAGTTTAGCTTCTGGGTATCACCTCTGGCTAGGCAGTTTCGAGACGCGACCGAGAACGTCCTCAGTCAACTTGGCCGCGTGCGGGGCATCATTTCTCGGGTAAAGCGCTCGTCCTTGGACAGGGCAGGATCACCGTGCCGCTGTCTGCTCGCCAGCCGGCACAAACCACCGTCGCGTCTGGCACACCACCGCCGGCAGTCCCTCCTTCCGGCAGTTCTCCGCGATCTTCCGGGCAAGCGCGAGCTTGTTCGTGCGGCCGATAAACTCGGTACCACCTTCTGTCCAAACCTCGTAGGTCTGTTTCCCGAAGCGGGCGTCGATCAATTCGCGAGGCGCGTCCTCGTAGACGCCTGTGTCAGCCACGAGAGTGTCGTGCTCCATGTGTGTTTCTGCGACGAGCCGAGAGCGCTCCCACATCGACAAGTTCCGCGGGTCAGCGTCGGCCTCAAGCGTCACGAGTCCGGTGGCGCGGTCGCAGTTCTTCACAAGTGCAGTCAGGAACTTCTTGGCCTGCGCCACGTCGAACTCGACGTGCTCACCGTCGGCGCCCAGCAGACGCACGGTCTCGGCATTGCGGCCGAGGAACACGTTCATGTGCGCGAGCTCGTCGCGGTTGAGGAACAAGTCGAGGTGGAGAAGGACCGACTCGGGACGCCGCCGTTTTGGAACCGGTACGGAAAGGAACTCTATGTCTGATTCGTCAAAGTGGTGGTGGCTAATACCCCAGGAGCCTGCCGAGAGCCCAGGGTGGCGAACAACCGCAGGGGTACGAGATTCGATGGAGGCTAGGACGTCTCTTTGAGTAGTGGGTCGTTGTCGGTTTCGATCCGGTCCCACCGCGCGAGGTACACAGCAGCCTTGTCGCCGCGGGCTAACCGTTCGCCTGTTTCCCCAAGGGCTGCGGCCGCCGACCAGTGGACGGACAGGAGGTTGAAGTTCTCGTCTCGGACTTCGATACGAGACCCCGTTGCGGGGTACGGGGCGGAGCCTTTCATTGTGAGTGCGTAGAAGTTGTCGGGCGCGGCTTCGTCGGACCAAGGATTGTCGTGGTGTGAGGTCATGCTTTGAGCATGTCGTCGTAGCCACGTTGTCGCCAGGTCGGGGGTACGTGGTTAGTAGGGAGCGTTGCCTGACGTTCGCGGAACACTGAGTTGCCGCTGAGGTTGCTCATCTTCACTGCTGGCTTGAGCGTCTTGCGTGAACTGGAAGGACATGGCGAGGAGCTGTTGAGTGAAATCCAGCGCGTTCGTCGCAGTTCTATCGGTTATCGCTTCGATTTCGTGAGTGGCATCGTTGCCCCACTCCCGGATACTGTCTGCCCAATCGTTTTTCATGCGATGCGTGAGGTAATCGTTCTCAACCAAATAGTTAACGCAGGTTTTGAATTTCGGAGCCCAGCCGTCCTTGTCTTTCGGAGGAAGGCCAAACTCCACAGCGGCTGCGAACACAATCTTCCTACACATCAGAACAGAGCTGGTGTAGGCGCCCACGGAGTGCGTGAGCACGGCCTCGCGCCACATCTCGCCTATGTGATTCGGCAAATTTCGTATCGGCCGGTCGCCAGCAGCAGGAGGGAAAACAGTCCATTCAGACCGGCCGTCGGACATCGCGATAGACGCTCCGAGGCACTCGGTGCAAACCATCCACCGGAAATGCTTCCTCTCGGTGCTGCCCGTCGGGTAGGACTTAGCGATATTCACCGTTCGGCCGCGGCCGCAGTTCGGGCATTCAATCGAACCTTTGTTGGCTGTCGAGTCTTCGAAACGAAACACAGTATGTCCGTCATTGGGGTGCAGAAAAAGTAGGCTGAACTCTTTTCTCCCGAGCATGAAACTCCTTTGATCGAGGGGGCGGTCAGGTCAATCGTAACTACCAGCAACGACACCTCCCGTTTTCTTTCGAACATGCCGACGACTAGGGCAGGCTGGTCATCAAACGCTGTTCGCCGCTCGCTTCGAGTCCCGAACCGAAAGGTTCGTTAACCTTGAAACAGCACTAGAGAGGACACCCATGTCACGACTGACTGACCTGCTTGCCCAGGCCCGGGCCTATGACCCGCGGATGGCCCAAGAACTGGAGCGCGAGTTTCGTCACGCCACCAACCAGCGCTCCTTCGGCCTCGTCTTTGAGCGCCACCTGCCCGACGCTGTCGAGCTTCCAACCCGGCCTGTTCGCCGCGGCGATACGGTTCACCTTCTGCCCGAGCGTGGATCAACGAAACCCACCGACCCGGCGCTGTGGACAGTGGCGAAGATTGACCGCACGGCCGAGGGAGGGGCCACCGCGGTGGTTGTCGAAACGAAGCCCGCGAAGGACTCCGAGGCGGAGGTGCGAGACGGGGTTGCAGTAGACGACCTTGTCGTAGTCGCTCAGCACGATGACACGATCTACCCCGGGCTCGTCCAGACCGGTGAGGTCGTGAACTCTGATGACCCCCAGGCGCCGTTTCACACGGTCATTAACGCCGAGAACCTCCACGCTTTGAACTTGCTGACGTACACCCACCGTCACAAGTTGGACTGCATCTACATCGACCCGCCGTACAACACCCGTGACAAGGACTGGAAGTACAACAACGACTACGTTGACGGAGACGACCAGTACAAGCACTCCAAGTGGCTGTCGATGATGGAGAAGCGTCTGGAACTCGCAAAGGAGCTTCTTAACCCCGAGGATTCGGTGCTCATTGTCACGATTGACGAGAAGGAGTACCTGCGGTTGGGAATGCTGCTGGAGCAGACGTTCCCGGAGGCGCGGATTCAGATGGTGAGCAGCGTTATTAAGCCTGGCGGCGTGAGTCGTAAGGGATATTTTGGTCGTTCGGATGAGTTCCTTTTCTTCGTGATGCTGGGTAATGCCACTCCTTCGCCGGTTGAAAGTTCCGAGGGGTTTGGATTCAGCGATGCTTCCGAAAACTCGAAGCCGAAAGACCCCCTTTACTGGAACACTCTTTGGCGGTCTGGTTCGAATGCTAGTCGCTCAGATCGTCCAGATTTGTTCTATCCGATTTACCTTGATGGGGAGGGGCGAGTAGTCGCGGCTGGTGATTCGCTTCCTAAAGACGTAAACCGACACAGCGTTGAAGGTCCAGAGGACCTGATTCAAGTTTGGCCGCTTCGTAAAAACGGCGACGAGGGGCGTTGGCAACTAGGGCAAGCCACTCTTTTGAAACGCGCTGCTGACGGTTACATCAGAGTAGGGCGCATCAACGGAGAAAATACAAGAATCTACCATCTGTCAAGCGGTGAAATTTCCAAAATTGAGAACGGTCAAATTGAGATTGCGGGCCGAGCAAAAGACGGCAGCGTTATCGGAGTTGAAATAGAAAGTGGCCGCAGTGTCATCCCCACGTCTCAGTGGCGTCTGGCATCGCATGACTCAAGTAGGTTTGGAACCGCGCTACTCACCTCGTGCCTGGGAGAAAAGCGATTCGACTATCCGAAGTCTCTCTACGCTGTCGAAGACACTATTCACTTTTTTGTCGCCGGCAAGCCCGACGCGACGATCCTCGATTTCTTCTCCGGTTCGGGAACAACCGCCCATGCAGTGATGCGTCTCAACAAACAGGACGGTGGCAGACGCCGCTCAATCTCAATTACGAACAATGAAGTGAGCTTCGCGGAGGCTAAGAAACTAACCAAAGACGGCTTCCGCCCTGGGGACCCTGAATGGGAGCGCCTCGGAGTATGTGACTTCGTCACAAAGCCTCGTATTGAGGCTGCAATCACCGGCAAAAACCCGGCCGGCGACCCGATCAAGGGTGACTACAAGTTCACTGACGAGTTCCCGATGGCCGACGGATTCGAGGCTAACGCCAGGTTCTTCACCCTTACGTACGAGCCCCCGACGCGGGTGCGCCACGGACTGGCCTACACGCAGATTGCCCCGCTTCTGTGGATGAAAGCCGGCCAATTCGGGCGAGTCATCGAGTCCATCCCCGACCGCGGCTGGGACGTGGCCGAATCGCACGGAGTCATCACAAACTTGGCTGCGGTCGAATCGTTCGCCGACGCGATCCGCGAGACGGGAAGCGTTACGACCGCGTACATCGTCACCGACGACGACTTGGCTTTCCAGTCAACAGTGAGCCGACTCGACGGCCTCGACGTTGAATGTGTGCAGCTCTACAGCACTTACCTCACCAATTTTTCCTTCACCCAGTCCGGAGGTGCGATCTGGCCATGAAGTACACGCTCAAGCCCTACCAAGAGACTGCTTCGCGCGAGATTCTTGAACGCCTAGATGATGCCAACCAGGTTCGTTCTATTGGCAAGCAGGCCGCGTTCGCGCTTTCTGCACCGACAGGTGCCGGTAAGACCGTGATCGCCACCGATGTGTTTGAGAAGCTCCTTTTGCCGTCAGATGACCGGGTGCCGGACGAGAAGGCTGTCATTATTTGGTTCTCGGACAACCCGGACTTGAACCGTCAGTCGCGTCACCGTATCGAGGGTGCGTCGAGTAATTTGCACGGTCGTACTGTCGAAATCGACAACTCGTTCATTAAGAACGAGTTTGAGCCGGGGAAAATCTACTTTCTCAATACCCAGAAGCTGTCCAAGGGCACAGTGCTGACGGGGGGACGGAAGAAAAACGGTTCGAACTTCGAGCTGTTCGACAATGCACCCGATTTGACGCGGGTGACAATCTGGGACACGCTTCGTAACACTCTTGAGTCGTCTGACCACAACGTTTACTTCGTAGTTGACGAGGCACACCGCGGTTCCGGGAAGCAAACCGACCGTGAGACGATCCTCCACCGTCTTATCGCCGGCCACACCCCGGACGGCGTTACTGCGCCGGTTCCGCCGATGCCAGTGGTCGTGGGCATTTCTGCCACACCGGGCAAGTTCAAGTTAATGCTAAACGACATGCCTGGTGCTCGCATGGTGTTAGAGGACGTGGACGTCCCGACCGACGAGGTGCAAGAGTCGGGGCTGCTCAAAGACATTGTTGAGCTCCAGATTCCCGGTGAGGAGGGTGAAGCGTTCGAGAACGTCTTCGTCCGCCAGGCGGCCCGTTTGCTTGCTGAATCCACGCGGCGTTGGAGCGAGTATCACATTGAGCAAGGCGGAGATGACAAGCGAGTCGTACCTCTGATGGTTGTGCAGATGCAGGACTTAGCGACCCCGGAGGACATGTACCGAGTCATCACGGCTTTGCGTGAGGGTTGGCCAGAGCTGCCGCATGACTGCTTTGCCCATGTTTTCGGTGAACATACTGCGATCCAGGCCGGCGACACGGTGATTCCGTACATCGAGCCGCAGCACGTCGAGGACCGCGAGTGGATTCGCGTTTTGTTCGCCAAGACGGCTATCTCCACCGGCTGGGACTGTCCGCGTGCCGAGGTGATGGTGTCTTACCGCCCAGCCAATGACGAGGACTTCATTACCCAGGTCATTGGCCGCATGGTGCGCTCTCCGCTGGCGCGCCGAATCCCAGGTGATGACCTTCTCAACTCCGTGCTGTGCCTGTTGCCGAGGTTCAACCGCGCGGCCGCTGAGCGGGTCGTAATGAGCATCAACAAGCCAGGCGAGATTGACCCGCCGCCGTTCATCAACCCCGTGGTGAAACCGGAAACGCTCCTGCCTATCGAGAACGAGGACCTGTGGACAGTGTTTACTGCTCTTCCGACCGAGGTTGCCCCGAAACGGTCCGGCAAGCCGATTTCACGCCTCATCAATACCGGCATTGAGCTGGAAGTAGACGGGCTCATGCTGGACGGCGAATCGAGGGCCAAGAAGGAACTCATTTCTATAGTCAACGCGCTGCTCGTTCGCTACGCCGACGAAGTTGAGACCAAGAAGAAAGACATTCTGAAAGTTGAGACGCAGCGACTGACGTACCGGTACTCGGACCGGGGGCTGAAAGACGAAGACTCCATCGAACTTGTCGCCGACGACAGGGTTATCACCGAATCGTTTGAGTTGGCGACCCCCGTGTTCAGCCGAGCACTCGCCAACCTGTGGGTCAACGATTTCCTGGTCGCAGGGTTAGAGAACGGTGAAGCCGACGAAGACCTCATTATCGAAGCGCACCTGACGCTGGGCGCTCTGGCGAAAGTCGAAGGAGCCAAAGACTCTCTGTGGCGTGAAGCCGATCAGACGGCGAAGTCCTGGCTTGACCAGCACCGGGCTGACATCTCCGCGCTGCCGGACAGCCGGCAGGCGAAGTACACGGTGCTGCGTGAGATGGCCGAGGCGCCTAGCACTGTGTTTTTGGAAAAGCCCAAAAACCGCATGGAGTCCCCGGGCGTGTGGAACTCGGAGAAAAAGGAGCTAGACCCGTACCCCCGCTACGACAACCGGGCACTCGTCGCGGAAAACGGTTCAGCGCCAGCGAACCTGAATGACTGGGAGACAAAAGTCGTCGAGACCGAAATGGCGCGACTTGGTGCGGTTTCTTGGTACCGTAACCCTTCGCGTCCAGGCCGAGACGCGCTTTCCGCGGTGTACTACGACGAGGCCACCGGTCGCTGGAGGAGTGTACAGCCGGACTTCATCTTCTTCCTTCGTGACAGCGAAGGCGCCATGCGAGCGTCCATTGTTGACCCGCACGGTGCCTACCTCGGCGACGCGCTCGGGAAGCTGCGCGGCCTTGCTCGCTACGCGGAGCAGTACGGAGAGCTCTTTGTCCGCATCGAGTCAGTCTCCGGAGCGGACGCCGAGTCGCTCAAAGTTCTCGACTTGAAGTCCGAAGCGGTTCGCGCGGCGGTGGCCGAGGCGGTAAGCGCGGAGGCCGTGTACGAGAAACACGGGTACGACTACAGGTAACGGTCGTTTCGTGGACCTCAAGGCTCACCTGGCCAATGAATGACTAGTCGATTGGCGCGACCCGAATCCGATTCCCGTCCGGGTCAGCGACTACGAAAGTTGTGCCAAAAACGTCCTCGTGCGGCTCCTCGACAATACGAACGCCTTTGTCCACCCAGGCGTCGTAAGTCTCCTGCACCTGCTCTGCTGTGACGTTCAGACAAACTTCCGAAGTACGTACTGGTTCGCCCGCCAGAGCTGATGACTCCCCAGTCCACAGGGCTAGAGCAACGCCTTCCGCTAGTCCGAAAGTGACGTAACGCGGTGTTTCAAAAGTTGTTTCGACTTCGAGCAAAGCCCTGTAGAAGTCAACCGATTTCTGGATGTCGCTGACGTAGACGATGAAAACCAATTCGCGGTTCATTTTCTTCCTCCAAACTCAAGATTGTTCTGTCCACGTTACCTGGGACATCGGTGGACCCATAGGAATCTGAGTTTCTGGAATCAATACAGTCGCCGCGTAAACGCAGGCCGCAAGCCACCAGAAGAAGTGTTCTGGAGGGCCGCGGACTAGAAGTTGTGTTCGAATAGCAAAAATCGGCGGAAACCGGTCTTAATCTATCGATTTCCGGGCGTTTGGCGTTCGGCGAAGCTCTTTCTACCAGCGGGTTCCGCCGCAACTTGCTGAAACCAAAAGTAAAGGAGGTTCCTGTGAAAATTTTCCGAACTCTTTCGAAAAGTTCTCCGAAACCCCCAAAGAAGATCGTGCCTCAGGTGAGACTCGAACTCACACCTGACTGGTTTCAGTCAACCTAGAGTTGGTCCAGCAGGGCGATGTACTTCTTTCTGGCCTTCATTGAATGGATGAGCAGCTCATCGCCATCCTTCGCGACGATCACCACTGTTTCAAGCAACCGACCATGGTGATCAAACCCCAGACGCAGTTCCCGCTGTTGGTTGTCGTCTTCGTCCAAAGTCTCGACCCAAAGGGGCCAAGTAGCCGCCTGAATGCTATCCGCCTCCTCGATGCCGTGCTTGTGGGCGGACTGGGTAAGTCTCATGCTGCAAGGAACCGTGCAATCGCCTCACGCATAATTTCGGATCGAGTAAGGCTCATTTTTTCGGCCGCTGCGTCGAGATCCAACAACTCCTGCTGGGTAAGGCGGACCCCAATAACTTGCGAGGGCTCAGCACCGCGCCCTGGGCGTCCCTTCCCACGTTCCTTCAGCACCTCAACGTCATAGCCTGCTTCTGCTTCGGCTACCCACGCTTCGAGCTGCGAATCATCGAACCTAACCGGCATGAGGCAATTCTATTACCGATCAAGTGGAGCGCGCCAGAGGATTGTGCCCCAGGTGAGACTCGAACTCACACTGGACGGGTTTTGAATCCGTTGCCTCTGCCAATTGGGCTACTGGGGCGACTCGGAAAATCCTAGCCCAGGCTGCGACGAATAGATAAATCTGCCCCGCTGGCTAGACTAACGGCCATGCGTATTTCCTCCAGTGCTGCCGTTTCCGCCGCCACTGCAGCTGTACTCGCTGCTTCCCTCATCGTCGCCCCGGCCGCCTCCGCACAGACTGCTGACACGCAGGCTGGGGACCAAGCGTCGGAAAGCTCGGTGCGCGCCGAGGAGGCGTGGAACAAGGCCAAGGGCTCCACGGATTCCTCCACCACCCAGAAGCGCACCGGCATCGGCGCGCCGGCGGAGGCGCTGCAGCCGCTGAGCCCGAACCCGGCCGCGGATCCGCTGTACATCAACCCGGCGGAGAACCCGCTGAAGGAAGTCAGCAGCTCCGAGATGTTCCTCGACTGGACCAGCGACATGGAAGAGGGCGGCGCCGGCAAGGACTTCGTGCAGGCGTGGGCGATCGGCTCCGCGATCCCGGATACGGCGAACCCGGTCGAACTGCTGAAGCAGGAGATTCAAGGCTCCACCATGATGTCCTCCGGCCTGTTCACCGGCGATTTCGCGCAGAGCTCCCGCGGCTCTAGCCAGGCAACCTCGGTGATTCTGCCGGTGTTCCTCGGCGTCATCGTCATCGGTCAGGTCATCGAGTGGCTTATGCGCGGGGTGCGTTTCATCACCCCGTAACGGGCTCGGCGCTTGACGACGATCGTTGTGAAGCGTGCCTACTTTCAAGATCGCCCCGCGGGGTTTAATATGCACTGCAGTGTATTTTTAACAATCTTGAAAGAACCATGCAGAAACCACTCCCCTTCGCCCGCGCTGCCGGCATCGTCGCCGCGCTGACCGCGGCATCGCTGCTCGCGGGCTGCGTGACCAACGAGGAAGGCGGGAACCCCGAGGGCTGGCAGCCGGTCGTGCCGGCGGCGGTGCCCGAGCTCGCCGCCTTGGTGCCGCCGGAGGTCGCCGCTGACGGCGCGCTGAATATCGGCACAAATCCCCCGTTCGCACCGTTCGAGTTCAAGGACTCCCAAGGTGCGATAATCGGCCTTGAGATGGACCTCGGCCACGCGGTGGCCGCGGTGCTCGACCTCGAGTACAAACCCACCGACATGGACTTCTCCATGATCCTGCCCGCAGTGCAGGCCGGCAGCATCGACGCAGGCATGTCCGGCTTCACGGACAACGAGGAGCGCCGCAAGTCCTTCGATTTCGTTAACTTCCTCTACGCCGGCATCCAATGGGCGTCGCAGCCGGGCTCGGGCGTGGACCCGAATAACCCGTGCGGCCTCATCGTCGCCGTGCAGCGCACCACCGTCTCCGAGACCGACGACGTACGCCCGAAGAACGATGCCTGCATCGCCGCCGGCGAGGAACCGATCACGATCCTGTCCTTCGACACCTCCGATAACGCCGCGCTTGCAGCGCTGGTCGGGCGCGCGGACGCGCTCAGCGCGGACTCCCCCGTCACGGCCTGGGCGGTGACGCGTTCCGACGGCAAGTTGGAACTCATCGGGGACATGTTCGACGCCGCGCCGTACGGCTTCGCCGTGCCGAAAGATTCCGGCCTGGCCGAGGCACTCGCCGCGGCGATGCAGCACCTCATCGAAACCGGTGATTACGACCGCATCCTCGCCCAGTGGGGCGTGGAGACCGGCCACCTCGACCAAGCGTTGATCAACGAGCAGCCGTACCAGGGCGCAGCCCAGGGGTAGTAAAGGAACATTATGAGCAACCGTATTTCACTGCCGTCGAGAAGCAGCCGCCCCGAGCGCCGCGAACGGCCCGAGCGCATCGAAGCGAAGCCACTGCGCCACCCCGGACGCTGGGTGCTGGCCGCGGTGCTGATCGCGCTGGTCATCTGGTTTGTCATCGGCGCCGCGCGCAACGAGGCGTACGGCTGGGAGACCTACTTCCAGTACTTGCTGGACACCCGCATCGCTACCGCAGCGCTGCACACGCTCGCGATCACGATTCTGGCGATGCTCATCGGTGTGATCGGCGGCGTCATCCTCGCCGTGATGCGCATGAGCCCCAACCCGGTGTTCAAGTCCGTGGCCTGGGTGTTCCTCTGGATCTTCCGAGGCACCCCGGTCTACGTGCAGCTGATGTTCTGGGGCCTGCTCGGCGCGATCTACGACTCGATCAATCTCGGTTTCGCGCAGATCCCGCTCGATCCGTTCACGTCCTCGGCGTTTATGCTCGCCGTCGTCGGCCTCGGCCTGAACGAGGCCGCATACATGGCGGAAATCGTCCGCTCCGGAGTCGCCTCTGTGCCGGAGGGCCAGATCGAGGCCTCGAAGGCGCTGGGCATGGGCTGGGGACAGACGATGCGCCGCACCGTCCTGCCCCAGGCGATGCGCATCATCATCCCGCCCACCGGCAACGAGTTCATCTCCCTGCTTAAGACCTCCTCGCTCGTCGTCGCCGTGCCGTACTCCCTGGAGCTCTACGGCCGCTCCATGGACATCGCTGCGGCACTCTTCCAGCCCGTGCCGCTGCTGCTGGTCGCCGCGACCTGGTACCTGGTGATCACTTCCATCCTCATGGTGGGCCAGTACTACCTGGAGAAGTACTTCGACCGCGGCGCGACCCGCCAGCTCACTGCTCGTCAGCTGGCCAGCCTCGCCGACGCGGAGGGCACCATCCCCCACAACGTGCAGATCATCGATGAGCCCGCGAACAAGAAGGGACACCGCTAAGCCATGACCGTCAAACACCTCCCCATGGTCCAGGCTGTCGATGTCTGGAAAGCCTTCGGCGGCTTGGACGTGCTCAAGGGCATCGACCTCGAGGTCATGCCGGGGACCGTCACCTGCATCATCGGCCCGTCCGGCTCCGGCAAGTCCACGTTCCTGCGCTGCGTCAACCACCTCGAGCAGGTCACCGCGGGCCGCCTCTACGTTGACGGTGAGCTGATCGGCTACCGCGAGCGCGACGGCGTGCTCTACGAGATGAGCGAGCGCGACGCCGCCCGCCAGCGCCGCGATATCGGCATGGTGTTCCAGAACTTCAATCTTTTCGGCCACCGCACGGTGCTGGAGAACATCATCGAGGCCCCCGTGCACGTGAAGGGGCAGCCGGTCGCCGAGGCGAAGGCCCGCGCGATGGAGCTGCTGGCCATGGTAGGCCTCGAGCACAAGGCCGACGCTTACCCGATCCAGCTCTCAGGCGGCCAGCAGCAGCGCGTGGCCATCGCCCGCGCCGTTGCGATGGACCCGAAGCTCATGCTTTTCGACGAACCCACCTCCGCCCTCGACCCGGAGCTGGTCGGCGAGGTGCTGCGCGTCATGCGCAATCTTGCCGACGACGGCATGACGATGCTCGTGGTGACCCACGAGATGGCGTTCGCACGCGAGGTTGCCGACCACGTGGTGTTCATGGCCGACGGCGTCATCGTCGAGCAGGGCACGCCGGCCCAGGTGCTGGACAACCCGCGCGAAGAGCGCACCCAGGCGTTCCTGAGCACGCTGTTTTAACCCGCGAGGCTGCTGCCCCGGATTTGCTTTGGTTTTGCCGGGCGCTGCGCTTCCTAGCATGGGTCTTCCCGATGGTTTTCGGGGAGACCCTTTGTGTTTCCGCAATGGGGTAAATATTTGATTTCGCGGATTATTGTGGCGGTTCCTCCCCGTTATGTGTGGGTGGCGCACACTTGTGTGCGAAGCCCAATATGTAGCGCATTACCATAAAGGAAAGTGTCTCCCGGCGCCGGGAAGCCGTGCACGCGGCGCCGCGGGGCTCGGGGTGAGTGGCGGGGACTGGGGCGGGGTTTAAAGGGCGAAGAGGCCGCGGACGAGCGCCGTCGCGCCGCCGAAGAATGCGAGGCCCAGCGCGATGCGGCGCGCCTTCGGTGCGGGGACGCGCGGGGCCAAAGCCTTGCCGACGATAACGCCGAGGAGAAGCCCGAGTAGTGTGGCAGCCCAGACGGCGGGGTGGATGCCGCCCATGTCGGCCGCCCCGGAGAGCTCCTTGCCGAGGAACGACAGCGCGCCGCCGACCAGGAAGATCGGCTGAATGGTGGCGGCGTAGGTGCGCTGATCCCAGCGCGCGGCCTGCGCGTACACGGTGATCGCGGGGCCAGCGACACCGGAAAGCGTGTTCATGAAGCCGCCGACCGCGCCGGAGATGGCGGCGGGCACAACGCCCTCGATGCGGGGCACGTAGCGCTTCCCGAGCGTGACCACGCTCAGGGCCACGAGCAACAGCACGCCGATCAGGATCTGCAGGACCGCAGTGGACACTCGCGGGATGATCCACGCGCCAGGGATGACTCCGATAATGAGCGCGCCGGCGATGGGCCAGAACTTGGACCAGTCAATGTTGGCGCGCATTCCCCACGTATTGGCCGTGGCGTTAATCACGGCGAGGACGTTGACGAGAACGATGCCGTCGATAGGCCCGAGCAACAGCGAGAGCACGGGCGCGGCAATCAACCCCATACCCATGCCCGAGATGCGCTGCAGGCCCGCGCCGAGGGCAACGGCCAAGAACAGGCCGATAAGGATCCAGGTCACCGGAGCGCCAGCGCTTTTAGCGGAACTTCTTCAGCATCGCCTTGCGGACGTGCTCCGGCACGAGGCCGGTGATGTCGCCGCCGTACTTGGCCACTTCCTTGGTCAGGGACGAGGAGATGTAGCCGTACTTTTCGTCGGTAAGCAAGAAGTACGTGTCCACGCCGGTCAGCCGGCGGTTCATCTGCGCCATCGGCAGCTCGTACTCGTAGTCGAGGGCGGTGCGCAGGCCCTTCACCAGCGCGGTCACGCCGTGGGCGCTGGTGTAATCCACGAGGAGGCCGCCCCAGTTGTCCACGCGCACGCGGGGATTGTCGGCGGTTACTTCGCGGATGAGCTCAACGCGTTCGTCGATAGTGAACAGCCCCGACTGCTTGGCGGGGTTGCCTGTGACCAGGACGATGACCTCGTCGAAGTGGCGCGAGGCGCGGGTGACGATGTCGAGGTGGCCGTTGGTGATCGGGTCGAACGACCCGGGGCAGACTGCGGTGGTCAACTTATGCTCCTTCCTCGGCGGACTCCGGATCCGAGTAGACCGCCATGTCCATGCGGGCGATGCCGTACAGGCGCTTCTTCAGCTTTTGGCCGGTCGGGGTGAATTCCCGCGGCCAGGCGGTTTCGGGGCTTTCGCGGTGGCGCTCGATGACGACGACGGCACCGTCGGCAAGCGTGGGCTTGAGCGCCTCGACCATCTCGGCGACGGCTTCGTCGGCCAGGTCGTACGGCGGGTCGGCGAGCACCATCGTGAAGTGCTTGCGCGGGGCGCGCGCCACGTACGTCGATGCCCTAACCGGCTCCACGCGCACGTTCGGGTGGCCGACAACGCCGATGTTGTACTCGATGACCTGCACGGCTCGCGGATCGTTTTCCACCAGCACGACCTCATCCGCGCCGCGCGAGGCCGCCTCGAGCCCCAGGGCACCGGAGCCGGAGAACAGGTCCAGCACCCGCTGGCCGACGAAGCCGAACCGCACCTGCAGGGAGGAGAACAGGCCCTCGCGGGCGCGGTCCGACGTCGGGCGCGTGCCCTCCGGCGGCACCTTGATCTTGCGGCCCCGGGCCTCACCCGAGATGATGCGGTTCATCGACATAACTAGCTCTTATCCAAATACTCGAAGTCTTCCGGCCTGAAGCTCGCGGTTGCGGCGCGGGCGAAGGCGAGATTGTTGGCGATGATACCGGCGGCGTCGTTGTAGGCCCGCTTCACAACCGCGTAATCATCCACCAGGTTCACCAACTTGAGGGTGCGGGCGATGCCGGACTGTTCGGTGCCCAGCACGTCACCTTCCCGGCGGGTGAGCAGATCCAGCTCGGCGAGCGCGAAGCCGTCGGAAGTCTCTGCAACAGACGCGACGCGCTCGTAGGAGGGGCTCCCCTGCTCGGCCGTGGTGTGGAAGAAACAGATGGATTGGTTGCCGCCGCGGCCGACGCGCCCGCGCAGCTGGTGGAGCTGGGACACGCCGAAGTGCTCGGATTCGCGGACCATCATCACGGTCGCGTTCGGCACGTCGACGCCGACCTCGATCACGGTGGTGGAGACCAGCACGTCGATCGCGCCCGCGGAGAACGCGCTCATCACCGCGTCCTTCTCCTCGCCCTTCATGCGCCCGTGCAGCACCGCGATCTCGAGCTCCTTCAGCTCGCCGGTGGCGAGCAGCGCAGCAGTTTCGGTTACGCCGCCTGCGCCGTCGATGCGCGGGCACACGATGTACACCTGGTGCCCGGCGGCGACCTCCTCGCGGATTTTCTCCCAGGCACGGTCCACCCACTTCGCGCGGAACTCTGGCACCACAAACGACTGGATCGGCTTGCGCCCGCCGGGAAGTTCCGACAGCGTCGAGACGGCGAGGTCGCCGAAGACCGTGATCGCGATGGTCCGCGGAATCGGTGTCGCCGTCATCACCAGCAAGTGCGGGGTGGTCTCCCCCGCCTTCGCGCGCAGCTGATCGCGCTGCTCCACGCCGAAGCGGTGCTGCTCATCGACCACGATCATGCCGAGCTTGAAAAACTCCACGCCCTCCTGGATCAGGGCATGCGTGCCGACGACGATATCCGCCTCCCCCGTCATGATTTTCAAGAGCGCATCCTGCTTCGCGGCCGCGGGCAGCGAGCCGGTGAGCGCGACGACGCGGGCGGGCACGCCGGCGCGCAAGAGCGTCTCGGTGAGTGAGCGGGCATGCTGCATCACCAACACCTCGGTGGGCGCGAGCAGCGCGCACTGCGCGCCGTTGTCGATGGCTTGCAGCATGGCGATGAGCGCCACGATGGTTTTTCCGGAGCCGACCTCGCCCTGGAGCAGGCGGCTCATCGGCAGCGTCTCCGCCATGTCTCGGGAGATTTCGGTGAGCACCTCCTGCTGGCCCGCTGTCAGCGGGAACGGCAGCGCGCGCAGCAGCGTGTCCTGGTCGCCGCCCTCTTTCCTGGGCAACGCCGGGGCGGTGTGGTGGGCGAGGTCCGCGCGGCGCACGCCCATCGCCAGCGCGACGGAGAGGGCTTCGTCGTATTTCAACCGCTCCACCGCCGGGCCCGGCCCTTTCGGCCCCGGGAAGTGGATCTGGTGGATCGCGGAGTTGAGCGGCAAGTGTCCAATCGGGGTAAAGCCGAGCGGTTCCTCGATCGGGTCGAGGTCCTTGAGCACGGCGTAGACCGCACCCATGATCGTCCAGGTGCTTACCAGCTTGGTGGCCGGGTAGATGGGCATCCATTCCTTGCCGGCGAGGATCTCCTCGAGGTCGCCGAAGTAGGAGAGCTGGCGGAGCGAGCCGGTTGCCTCTGTGGGACCGTCGAGAAGCACGAAGTCCGGGTGCTGGAGCTGCGGTTCGCCGTTGAACCAGTCGAGCTTGCCGGTGAACATCGCGCGGCGGCCTTCGGTGAGCACGCGCTGCGCGTAATGGGAGCCGAAAAAGGTGGCGGCGAAGTCCCGGTGGCCGTCGCTGAGCCGGACCTTGAAGATCGGCCGCTTCGGCTGCTTCCGGTTCGGGATCAGGTGGGTGCCAGTGACGGTACCGATGATGTTGAGCGTGTCGCCCTTTCCCAGGCCCTCGAGATCGGCGCCGGTGCCGTAGTGCAGATAGCGGCGCGGATAGTGCTTGAGCAGATCTCCGACGGTGTGGATGTCTAAGTGCTTCGCCAGAGCGCGCGCCTGCTTCAGCGGGATGACCAGGTTGAGCGGCCGCGCGTCGTCGAATCCCAGCACTTACTCCACCCCGATCTCCGCAATCGCGCCGAGGCCGTCGGCGGGGTACGCCATAACTTCGACTCCAAGACGCTCGGCCAGCTGGCCGAGCACCTCGTTCGCTTCCTCCGCGCCCGGCTCCTGTGGGTCGTAAAGGATGGTGACTTGCTCCCCGCCGTGCTCCAGGAAGCGGGCGCAAGTGCCCTCGACGGCGCGCAGCGCATCCTCGTCGATGCAGACGGTTTCACCGTGCGACGTCACTACAACGTCGCCCTTCGCCACGGCGCCGCCCTGGATCAGTCCGGCCCGCGGCGCGCGGTGGGCGACGGCGGTGCGCATCTCCCCGGCGGCCTCGGACATGGTGAACGCGGCGGTGGCCAGCGGCTGCGCCGGATCGTGCACCGTCAGCGCCGCGATCCCGGAGACAAGGCGCACGGTGGGCAGCAGGGTCACCGTCTGCTCGAACGCGCCGGCGGCCTTTTCGACGGCGGCGAGATTGCGTCCGTCGAGAAGCCCGTTGGGCAAGAGCAACACCTCACTGGCGCCGGAGCGGCGGATGGCAGCGAGAATGTCGGCGACCGCGTCGGGGCCGGGCGCGACGGTGAGCGCGCCGAACTCTTCGTAGAGCGCGGTGAGTGAGCCGGGCGGGGTGACGGCGATGATGAGGCGTTCTGGGGCGTGGGTCGTCGGCTCCGGAGGCAGGACCTCGAGGCGCAGGTCGCTCACCGCGCCCGCCCCGTAGGCCTGCTCGATCACCTGGCCGGCGCTGGTGGAGTGGATGTGCACTTTGCCGGTACCCTCACCGATCCGGGCGATGACCAGGCTGTCGCCGAGCGGGGCGAGGGCGCGCTCCAGGGCGTCGAGGTCGCCGTCGAACATGAACATGACCTCGATGTTGCCGCCAATGCCGTGGTGGTCAGCTGCAGCTGCCCCGGCTGGGCCGGCCGCCGCTTTGTGCTGCCCAGTCAGCGCGGGCTGCGGGCCGCCGCCAGCCTCATCGGTCAAGGCCTCGAGCAGGACAACCAACCCGGTGCCGCCTGCGTCCACGACGCCGGCTTCGCGGAGCACCTCCAGCTGTGACGGTGTGTTGGCCAGCGCGATGCGCGCGGCCTCGGTGGCGGCTGCGGCGACATTCTCAATCGTCGGCTGCGTCGGATCCTGCGCTTCCGCAACAGCCTGCGTCGCGGCGACGGATGCGGCGCGCAGCACCGTGATCACGGTGCCCTCGACGGGGTCGGCGATAGCGCGGTCCACGAAGGTGACGGCGGCGGCCAGTGCATCGGCAATCACCACGCCCCCCGGAGTATCCGCGTGCATGGACTGGGCGAGCCCGCGGATGACCTGCGACAACACCACACCCGAGTTGCCGCGCGCGCCCTTCACCGCGCCGACGGCAAGTGCCGAGGCAACCTGTTCAATCGGGGCGTCAAATGCGAGATCGTCGGCCTCCGCGACCGCCGACGCCATGGTATGCGCCATGTTGGAACCGGTGTCCGCGTCCGGTACGGGAAAGACGTTCAGCTCGTTGATCTCCACCCGCCGTCGGTTCAGCTCGTCGGCGGCGCGCCGCGCCCATGCGAGCAGGCGCGGACCGTCGAACGCGGGAGCTGGTGCCATGTCGGAAGAGTTTACAACGACCAGTCGGCAGGCTCCGCGCCCTGGCTGACGAGAGCCTCATTCGCACGGGAGAACGGACGCGAACCGAAGAATCCGCGGCTCGCCGACAGCGGCGAAGGGTGCGGCGAAGCAATGACCGGCGTGTCCCCCAGAAACGCCTTGGCCTGCTGCGCATCGCGCCCCCACAGAATGGCGACCAAGGGTGCGTCGCGTTCCGCCAGCGCCCGGATCGCCGCCTCGGTTACAGCTTCCCAGCCCTTCCCGCGGTGCGAGCCGGGGGCACCCGGACGCACCGTGAGCACCCGGTTGAGCAGCATGATGCCCTGGGTCGCCCAGGAGGAGAGGTCGCCGTCGTTGCGGGGCGGGATGCCCAAGTCGTCGAGAAGCTCCTTGTAAATGTTCACCAGCGAGCGCGGGGCGGGCACCCCCGGTTGCGTGGAGAACGCAAGCCCCATCGGGTGCCCCGGCGTGGGGTACGGGTCCTGGCCCAGGATGAGGACGCGCACGTCGTCGAACGGCTGGTGGAACGCGCGCAGGATGTCGTGCCCGCGCGGCAGGTACTCGTCTTGGGTGCGCAGGAAATCACCCATCGCACGGATCTGCGTTTCGACGCTCGCGAGCGGGCCCTGCCAGCTTTCATGCACCGGAAGGTTCATCCAAAGCTCTCCCATCCGCCGGTGTATTTCGGTTCGTCGCCGTCGATGCGCACGCCCGGCTGGCGCGTTACGGTGCCGATCGAGCGAAAACCCACGGGCGCGGAACGGTCGCAGGTGCCGATGAGGGTGTGATCCTCGCCGCCGCACAGCACCCATTCCCACGGGTCGACGTCAAGGAAGTGGCCGGCCTCCACGAGGAGACGGTCGGGTGAAAGCGCCACGGAGGACAGGTCGATGCCCACCTCGGAGCGGCGGGCCATGGTGCCGAAGTCTTTGATGAGCCCGTCGGAGTTGTCGGTCATGGCGGTAGCACCCGCGGAGCGCGCGACCACACCGCGGCCTGGGGTGATCTCCGGGCACTGGTGGGCGTGGACGAGCGGCTCGAAGCGCTCCGGTATCTCCTTGCCCGACTGCAGCAGCGCAAGCCCGGCCGCCGAATACCCCAGCTTGCCGTGCGCCACCACGCGCTGCCCCGGCCGCGCACGATCCAGACGCAGCGCGTCCAGGTTGCCGCCGAGTGAGCCGATCGCTGTCACCGAGATGACGAGTTCCTTGCCGGATGTGACATCGCCGCCGACGAGTTCGGAGGACCACGCATCCGTCATCTCGCCCACCCCGCGCGCCAGCTCCTCGATGACAGCCACCGGCATGCTCGGGGGCGCGGAGATTGCGAGCAGCGCTGCGATGGGTCGCGCACCCATCGCCTCAATGTCGGCGTAGTTCTGCACCACTGCCTTCTTGCCCACATGGAACGGCGTGGAGTACTCCGGGCTGAAGTGGCGCCCGCCGACCAGCATGTCGGTTGAGGCCACCACGCGGGAGTTCGGCGCGGCTGGTGTGAATACCGCCGCGTCATCGCCGTTGATGGCGGACGGGGCTGCGCTGACAATCGCTTCGATCACGCCCTGCTCGCCCACCTCCTCGAGGGTGGGGCCGAAGTCTGGGAACCCGGTGCGAATCACGTTGGTGACTTGGCCTTTCAGTAGACTGAGCCGCCATGAGCTCGATGGAAACTAGCGCCAAGATTAGCCGGACCCCGATCTACATCATCCTCGGGCTGGCCCTTGCGCTGGTGTTCGGCGTGCTCTTCGGGGCGCGCTACGTGTTCCAGGAGGCCGCCAACCAGCCGGTGGCGATGCCGGAACTGCCGTCGCCCGCTGCTGATTCACCAGAGTGCGCCGAGTTCATCGCCGCGCTGCCGAACCGGGTGCTCGGCTATCCGCGCGCGGAGCTCGCCGAGCCCGCCCCCGCCGGCGCCGCCGCCTGGCAGCGTTCCTCCACCGAGCGAGTGACCGTGCGCTGCGGCGTGGAATGGCCGCTGCAGTTCCACGCATACGCCCAGCCTGAAACGATCGGCGGGCAGCGGTGGCTGCGCGTCGACGATGTCGCCGGCAGCACGACGGCCACCTGGTTCACCACCGACCGCTCCCCCGTCGTCGCCGTCACCGCGGACACGGCCCAGCTCAGCTCCGGTACGACCCCCGTCGACGACATCGACACCGCTGCCCTCCCCGTCGCCGACGTGGCCCTCGCCCCCGCCCCGCTCTCCCAGCTCGCCGCTGGCGACGCCACTGGGTGCGACTCGTTCGCGGTGCCGGATGCCATCGCCGAGGGCTATTCGCGTCTCGACGTCAGCGAAGAGCACACGTTTGCGTGGACTTCACCCGGCAAAGAACCGATCGTGCTGCGTTGCGGTGTCGCCGAACCGGAGGCCTACGCGCCCGGCGCGCAGCTGACCCAGATCAACGACATCCCGTGGTTCGAGGACCCGCTCGCCAGCGGCGGCCCAGCGGGCCGGACCATGTACGCCTTGGGCCGCGAGGCGATGCTGGCCGCCTACCTGCCACTCGATAGCGGCAACGAGGCGATCACCAACCTCACCGAGCTGATCAGCGCGAGCGTCCCGGCGAAGTAGGCGGGCGCTAGCGCGCGGTGCGGGCCAGCGCGGTGCGGACGAGTACGTCGAGGAGCTCGGGGTATGCGAGGCCGCTGGCCTGCCAGACCTGCGGGTACATGGAGATCGGGGTGAACCCGGGCATGGTGTTGACCTCGTTGAGCACGGGGCCGCGGTCGGTGACGAAGAAATCCACGCGCGCGAGCGACTTGCAGTTCAGCGCGCGGAATGCGGTGACGGCCATGCGCTGGAGCAGCCCGGTCGCCGCCGCGTCGTAGGGCGCGGGGATGGTCGCGGTGACGTGGTCTTCGAGGTACTTCGTCTCGAAACCGTAGAAGCCCTCGGCGGAATCGTCGGTGCCGTTGAGTTTCGCGGCGACGGAGGCAGCGATGCGCCCGTCCGGGTACTCGAGTACGCCAACCTCGACTTCGTCGCCGACGAGAGCGCCTTCGACAAGCACTTTGGTGTCGTTGGCGAAGGCCAGCTCGATGGCGGCGGGCAGCTCGGCCCAGTCGTCGACCTTGGAGACACCGATGGAGGAGCCGCCGTTGCAGGGCTTGACAAACACGGGCAGGCCGAGGCGGTCGCGCTCCTCGGCGGTGAGGTCGGTGCGCTCGCCGGAGCGCAGCAGGATGCCGTCCGCAACCGGGATACCTTCGGCGGCGACGACTTTTTTGGTGAACTCCTTATCCATCCCGCACGCGGAGGCGAGCACACCAGGGCCGACGTAGGGGATGCCGGAAAGTTCGAAGAGGCCCTGGATGGTGCCATCCTCGCCGTACTTGCCGTGCAGGACCGGGAAGATGACGTCCACCGTCGCGGTGACCTCACCGGTGGCGGCGTCCGTGAACTGTCCGCGGGTGGCAGGTGACGTCGATACGCGTAACGCCCTGCCCGAAGAGACCTCGGGGAGTGCCTCGCCGGCGACGGGATCGAAGGTGCCCTCGACCCAGGTGCCGTCGCGGGTGATGCCGACCGGGTAGACCTCGTACTCCTCCGCGGGGAGGTGCGCCATGATGGCGCCGGCAGAAATGCAGGAGATGGAGTGCTCGGTGGACTGGCCACCGTAGATAACGGCAATACGAATCACACGTCGAGCGTACCCGCCGCGGTTGCGCTTCCCTATCCCGGCGACACGTCCGGTTACTCGGATTTCTTCGAGCGGCCCATGAGTGCGGCGATGGCTTCGGCAACGCTCATGCCGCGGTGGCAGACGGCGTACACAGCCTGGGTGATGGGCAGTTCCACGCCCTGGACTTCGCCGAGCTGGTGGATGCTGCGCGAGGAGATGACGCCTTCGGCGACCTGGCCGCGGGTAGCGGCGCGGGCCTCCTCGATGGTGGCGCCGGCGCCGAGGGCTTTGCCGAAGGTGCGGTTGCGCGACAGCGGCGAGGAGCACGTAGCCACCAGGTCGCCGAGGCCGGCGAGGCCCGAGAACGTGCGCGCATCAGCGCCGAGAGAGAGCCCGAGGCGGGTGATCTCGGCGAGGCCGCGGGTGATCAGCGTGGCGATGGTGTTCTCGCCGAGGCCCTGCCCGGAGGCCATGCCGCAGGCGAGCGCGATGACGTTCTTGGTGGCGCCGCCGATCTCGCAGCCAATGACGTCCGTGTTCGTGTACGGGCGGATGTAGTGGTTGGCGCACGCCGCCTGGACCAGCTTTGCGCGGTTTAAGTCCGGGCAGGCGATCACGGTGGCTGCGGGCTGCTCCTCAGCGATCTCGCGGGACAGGTTCGGCCCCGACAACACGGCGATGCGCTCCGCCTCTGCACCGGTGACCTCGGCGATGATCTCGCTCATGCGCATGTGCGTGCCGGTCTCGATGCCCTTGGAGATGGAAAGCAGCGTGGCGTCGGGTTTCAGGTGCGGGGTCCACGCGGTGAGGTTCTCGCGCATCGTCTGGCTGGGCACGGCGAACACGGCAATATCGGCCGCGGCGAGCGCCTGCTGCGCATCCGACGTCGGCGTGATGGCGTCCGGCAGGGTGATGCCTTTCAGGTAATCCGGGTTTTCGCGCGTCGTGGCAATTGCCTCGGTGAGTTCGGGGCGGCGCGCCCACAGCTGTACGGCGTTGCCGCCGTCTGCGAACACCTTCGCCAGGGTGGTGCCCCAGGAGCCGGCACCCATCACTGCCACGTTGACCATGTTCACTAACGCTAACATCCGCGCGCAGCCGTCACGTCCTGAACCGGCGTGACACAATGGAACCTATGGCGCCTTCACCTTCGAACCCTCCCCAGTTGCACGAGCAGGACAAGGACAAGTCGGGAGAGATGTTCCTCACCGGCCGCTTCCAGGAAGTGCCGGTGAAGCCGCAGAAGGAATTTTCTCGCACCACCCTCGCCGCCGGCGCTGTGCTGTGGCGCGGCGATCTCAGCGACCTCGACACGGTCACGGTGGCCTGCATCCACCGCCCGCACTACGACGACTGGTCCCTGGCCAAAGGCAAGGTCGATCCGGGTGAGTCGCTCGTGGCCACAGCGGTCCGCGAGATCAAGGAAGAGACCGGCTACGACATCCGCCTGGGCAAGCTCATCGGCAAGACCGTCTATCCGGTGAAGAAAACCACCAAGGTGGTCTATTACTGGACGGGCGAGGTCACCGGCGGCGAGTTCACCCCGAACGACGAGGTGGACGAGATCCGCTGGCTGCCCATCGACGAAGCGATTGAGCTCATGAGCTACGACCTCGACCGCGAGGTGCTGGCGAAAGCGCAGAAACGCTTCCGCACCCCCGCCGACGCCCGCATTCTCTACGTGCGCCACGCCCGCGCGCACGACCGGGAGAAGTGGTCCGGCGACGACAACCTGCGCCCGCTGGACAAGAAGGGCCGCCGACAGTCCGAGATGCTGGTGCCGATGCTTTCGCCGTTCGCGCCGACGCGCATCTACTCCGCAGAGCCGGACCGCTGCCAGGCCACCGTCGCCCCGCTCGCCGACGAATTGGGCATTGACGTGCAGGTGGACGCCCGCTTCGGCGACAACGCCTGGCTGGAGAATATGGTGGAGGCCCAGCGCGCCTTCATGGACGTGGTTGACCAGGGCGGGGTGAGCGTGATCTGCGCCCAGGGCGATGTCATTCCGGCGATGGTCGCGTGGCTGTCGTCGCAAGGCACCCTGCCCCTCGACGGCGAGATCAACGCGAAGAAGGGCTCCACCTGGGTCTTGAGCTTCGCTGACGGCCAGCTCACGGGCGCCGACCACATCCCGACTGCACTGCCGGTGCAATAAAAGAGAAAGGACCGCCGATGACTGAATCACCGACGACACTGACCCCCATCACCCAAGAACGCATCGAGGCCCAGCTCGACGGCTTCGGGTTGAAGCACTTCCGCGGCGAGGACGGCACGACCACCACCGCCTTCCCGGGGCTGGTCTGCTTCTTCCAGATCACCGACGCGGGCTTCAAGATCTCCACCCGCTGGCTCGCCACGGCCCGCACCCAGGACGAGGTACAGGCGCTGCGCATCGCGGCCAACGACATCAACCGCTCCGTGCCGCTGGTGCGCACCCACCCGATCACGCGCGAGGACGGCACCGCCGTGGCGCTCATTGAGGCACCGTTCTTCACCACCCTCGGCGCCAGCGACGAGCAGCTGAAGAAGATGCTGGAGTTCTACTTCTCCGCAATCCACCACGTCGCAGCCCAGCTCACCGAGCGCGTCCCGAACATCGTCGACCCCCAGCCGGAGGCCTAAGCCATGACCGCAGAGAACATCACCCCCTTGAGCTTCGAGCGCATCACCGCACTGTTTGACGAGATGGGCTGGCGTTACGACGTCCAGGACACCGGCACCGTGCTGCGCACCGGCTTCTCCGGCATCGGCATGGAGCTCAAGCAGCTCGGCTCCAGCATTGCCATCGTCACCACCGTCGCCGTCGACACCGTCACCGCGGCGCGTTTCGACGAAGTGTTGAGCTGGGTGGAGCAGTACAACAACGACAACGCCTTTCCCACCGCCACTGCGCTGCTCGACCCAGAGCGCGACTTCACCGCGTTCGGCGCGGCCTACACGCTGCCGGGCGACTGGGGCTACACGGACGACCAGTTCATCGCCCACATCACTTCCGGCATTGAGGGCGTCGTCAACGCCGGCCGCGACTTCCTCACCGCGTTTGCGCCCGAGATCATCGAGCGCATCGACGAGAACCTCTAGGGCTCGACGACCGGCTAGCTGATCGACGGCTTGAACGCCGGGCGCTGGGACTCGAAGCGCTCGATCGAAGCTTCGTCGCGAAGCGTCAGCCCGATGTCGTCGAGGCCCTCGAGCAGGCGCCACGCGGTGTAGTCGTCGATTTCGAAAGTGTAGGTGTTCTCGCCCACCGTGACCGTGCGGTCGCGGAGCGAAACGGTTGCCTCAAGACCCGGCTGCTGCTCGAGCTGCTTCCAGATGAGTTCGATGTCGGCCTCGCTCATGATGCCCGCGAGCAGACCGGCCTTGCCGGAGTTGCCGCGGAAGATGTCCGCGAAGCGCGGGCTGAACACGGCGCGGAAGCCGTAGTCCATGAGCGCCCACACGGCATGCTCGCGGGAGGAACCGGTACCGAAGTCCGGACCCGCGAACAGCACGGAGCCGTCCTTGAAGTCCTCCTGGTTGAGCACGAAGTCCGGCTCGTTCTCGCGCCAGTTGGAGAACAGGCCGTCCTCGAAGCCGGTGCGGGTGACGCGCTTGAGGTAGCGCGCGGGGATGATCTGGTCGGTGTCCACGTTGGAGCGGGTCAGCGGCACGCCGACGCCGGTGTGGGTGGTGAACTTTTCCATGTCGGTTCTCCTTTTCTCAGCTGCGCGGCTAGAGGTCGGCGGGGCTTGCGAGGTGGCCGGTCACGGCGGTTGCGGCCGCGACGAGCGGGGATACCAGGTGGGTCCGCCCGCCCGGCCCCTGGCGGCCCTCGAAGTTGCGGTTGGATGTGGACGCGGAGCGCTCCCCCGGCGCCAGCTGGTCCGGGTTCATGCCGAGGCACATGGAGCAGCCGGCGGTGCGCCACTCGGCGCCGAAATCGGTGAAGATCTTGTCCAGCCCCTCCTCCTCGGCTTGCTGCTTCACGACGGTCGAGGACGGCACCACCAGCATGCGAGTCCCCTCAGCAATGCGCTTGCCCTCGACGACGGACGCTGCGGCGCGCAAGTCCTCGATGCGGGCGTTGGTGCAGGAGCCGAGGAAGACGGTGTCGATCTTGATGTCGCGCAGCGGGGTGCCCGGGGTGAGATCCATGTAGGCCAGCGCCTTCTCGGCGGCCTGCTTGGAGGCCTCGTCGGTGAAGTCCTCCGGGCTCGGCACGTTCGCGGACAGCGGCAGGCCCTGGCCCGGGTTGGTGCCCCAGGTGACGAACGGGGTGAGCGCGGAGCCGTCGATCTCGACGACGGTGTCGAACTCCGCGCCCTCGTCCGTCGGCAAGGTCTTCCAGTACTCCACTGCGGCGTCCCAGTCGGCGCCCTTCGGGGCATACTCGCGGCCCTCGACGTAGTCGAAGGTCTTCTGGTCCGGCGCCACCATGCCGGCGCGGGCGCCGGCCTCGATGGACATGTTGCAGATAGTCATGCGGGCTTCCATCGACAGCTTCTCAATGGCCTCGCCGCGGTACTCGATGATGTGGCCCTGGCCGCCGCCGGTGCCGATCTTCGCGATGATCGCCAGAATCAGGTCCTTCGCGCTCACACCCTCGGCCAGCTCGCCGGTGACCTCGATGGCCATCGTCTTGAACGGCTTGAGCGACAGCGTCTGGGTGGCCATGACGTGCTCGACCTCGGATGTGCCGATGCCGAAGGCGATGGAGCCGAACGCGCCGTGGGTGGAGGTGTGGGAGTCGCCGCACACAATGGTCATGCCGGGCTGGCTGATGCCCAGCTGCGGGCCGACGGTGTGCACGATGCCCTGCTGGATATCGCCCATCGGGTGCAGGCGCACGCCGAACTCCTCGCAGTTCTTTCGCAGCGTGGCGACCTGGGTGCGCGACGTCGGCTCGGCGATCTCGATGAGGTCGCCGGTGGTGATGCCCTCCGTCGGCACGTTGTGGTCCTCGGTCGCCAGGTGCAGCTCGGGGTGGCGCATCGCGCGTCCCGCCATGCGCAGGCCGTCAAAAGCCTGCGGCGAGGTCACCTCGTGCAGCAGCTGAAAATCGATGTAGATGAGGTCCGGCTCGCCGTTCTCACCTTGAGTGACAACGTGGTCGCGCCACACCTTTTCCGCCAGGGTCAACGGCTTGCCAGCCATCGCGTTCCTCCTCTGTTATCCCGCCCGGCAGCTCGTCGTAAAGCGGGGAGCTCCTGCGAAAGCTTTCCAAAATGCGGGATGGTACGATCCATGACGTGAGACAGTATAGCGAAGACTCGGGCATTAAAGTCCTTGACCGCTCCGTAGCGATCGTCCGCTCCGTGAGCCGCGGCGATAAGTCGCTCGCAGCGCTGAGCCAGGATACCGGCCTGCCGCGCGCCACCACCCACCGCATTGCCACCGCGCTGGAAGTGCACCACGTGCTCGCGCGGACCGAATCCGGCGCGTGGACCATCGGCCCCGCGCTCGCCCACTTCGGCTCCGGCACCTCTCCGCAGCTGCTCACCGCGGCCACCCCAGTCATGCGCGGCCTTGTCGCCACTGTCGGCGAATCCGTCCAGCTCTACGAGCTCACCGGCGACACCCGCACTTGCATCGCCTCCGAAGAACCTGAATCCGGCCTGACGTACACCGTCCCCGTCGGTTCCCAGCTCTCGCTCGCCGCGGGTTCCGCCGCGCGCGTCTTCGCCGCTTTTTCGCTTCTCGACGATTCCCCCTTCCCCGCCAACGAACTCAACACTGTCAAAGAGACCGGCCTCGCCGAGTCCGTCGCGGAGCGCGAGGTGGGCCTGGCCTCCGTATCCGCGCCGGTGTGCGAGGGCGACCGCCTCGTCGCGGTGCTCTCCGTCTCCGGCCCGGCCGAGCGACTCGGCCCCAGCCCCGCCGCGAAGTGGGGCGCGGAGCTGGCAGCCGCGGCGCGCGCGATTTCCGACGCGCTCTAGCCGGCATCCGCCTTAAGCGTCGATGTCGTCGAGCCGCGGCTGCCCGCCCGGCTCCCACACGACGTTCTTCGCCAGCGGAATCTGGTGCGATGCGCTCTCCAGGATGTGCATGAAGTAGCCCGCCGCGTTCGGGATCGCGACGATGTCGCCGGGCACCACGCCGCGCGGGAAGCGGATCTTGCGGCGCAGGATCAGCTCGTCCTCGATGCAGTACGCGCCGACCAGGAACGCCTCGAGTTCACCGGGCCGCTCCGCGCCGCTCGCTTCCACGAGGTACGGGTCGGTCAGGTAATCGTCGGACGTCGTGCGGCACTGGGTGCGGTTCATGGCGAGGCCGACAAGCGGCAGGCCGTCGGAACGCGTCTTCACGAAGGCGACTTCGGCGAGGATCACTCCGCAACCGTCGAGAAGCGAGCGCCCCGGTTCCAGGTGGAGCCGTAAGCCCCGCTCGCGCAGCCCCGCACCGATGCCGCCGGCGAGGACCTCGCCGAGCCACGGGCCGCGGGTGGGCTCCTGCCAGTAGGGGTAAGTGTTGGTCAGCGGGTCCGATTTCCAGGTGAACGGCGTGGCGTAGCCGTTGCGCTGCTGTTCGATGGCGTGCTGGTACGCGCGCCACTCGCCCTCGTCGGCGAGGTAGCGCATGGGCACGCCGCCGCCGATGTCGATGAACTCCGGCGCGTGGCCGGCGGCGGTGAGCAGGTCCGTGAGTTGCATGCATTCGGTGAGGGCGCTTGAGCGATCCGCAGCCGCGTAACCGTGCAGGTGCGCGTGCACACCGACCGCGCGGACGTGCTCGCCGGGGCGCGCGAGGTGCTGTGCCCAGGCATCGAGACGCTCGCCGAAACGGGTCGGCGGCATCGTCGCCGGGTCCGGGGCAAGGCGCGGCGCGACAAGGGCGACGCGTGCCGACGCCTGCGCCAAACCCGCAATCCGGTCGTACTCGCCGCGGTTGTCGGCGGAAATCACGACGCCGTTGTCGATCGCGAGCTTGAGCAGCGCATCTGGCTTGATCGCCGCGGAGAGGATGATGCGCTCCCCCGGCACGCCGCGGGCCAATACCTGGCGCAGCTCGTTCTCGCTGGCCACGTCGACGCCGTTGCCGGTGTCGCGGGCGGTGTCGGCGAAGACGAGCGCCTTGTTGGCCTTGCGGGCGTAGAAAACCTTCGTCTCCACGCCAGCCGCCTCGCCAGCGTCAACGAGCTCGGCGATGTTCGCGGCCATCGGGGCGGGGTTGAGGACGTTGACGGGGCTGCCGTACTCCTCGATGAGCGCGCGACAGGCATCTGGGTTGGCCAGCAGCTCGTCGGACCACGCGACGTGCTTCGGGGCCAGCGGCGGCATGCCGTGGACGCGCTCCGGGTAAGAGAGCGCCGCGCGGCTGACGCGGTCGGCCCAGCGCTCCACTACGTCGTGCTCGGAGCGGCGCAGGGTGTCGTGGCCGAGGATGAGGCCCTCGTTCATGCGGCCTGCAGCCGCGATGTGCGCCTGCCCCGCCAGGGTGCCGTCGCGCTCGATGTGTAGGGCGCGCGTGTCGGCGTACGTCTCACCGATGCCGCTTTCCACAAGCCGGCCCACAAGCGTGCCCTCCACGACGCCGGGCGGGGCGAGGACGGAATCAATCACCACGGTGGCGCCGACCTCGGCCGCGAGGTCCGCGAGGGCCTCGTCGCCGCGGGCGATGAGCTCGATGCGGATCCGGCCGGCATCGATAAGCGCCAGCACCTCGCGTGCGGACTCCGACGGCGGGCCGAACGCGACGCGCTCCATCGTGCGAGTGAACGCGTCGAAGTCGCCGCCGCCGAGGGTTTCCCGCCCGCCGAAGGAGGCGCGGTCCACGAGCGCGTCGTAGGTATCCCGGAACGCGATGCCAACCGCGAGCGCTGGAGTCAGCGGGGCTTCACCCTCCGCCGCGGCGAGAGACGCGCGCAGCTCCGCGACCGGGTCGCCGGTGAAATCGGCGCCGTCGAGCACAGCGCGGACATCCGCGGCGCTCCCCTCGCCACCCGCGGCCTCGAGCACGCGCATTGCGCACTCGGCGAGGATCGCCTTGAGCTCGGCCAGCTCCTCGCAGGTGAGGATTGCAGCCGACGCCTCCTCGATCGCCGGCGCCGCCTGCGCGGCCGCCGCGTCATCCAGGTACCCCTTGACCTCCATGAAACGACCCGAGCGGGTCACCGGGTAGAAGACCCGCGCTTTCGCGCGGCGCACCACGTCGATGAAGGTCAGCGCCGCGCCGCGCACGAGCGCGATGTCGTCATCGCGGACGGAGTCAAGCTGTGAGGCTGGATACGCGGGGGCGATCACCGGCACATCGGCTATCTCAGTGCCAGCCAGAGAGCCGGGCCAGGTGTCGGCGTGGCCGGTGGTGATCAGCACTTCGTCGAAACGCTCCCCGTGCACCTCGACTCCGTCGCCCTTCGGCGCGATGTCGGTGACCGCGAGTTCGCGGTGCGTGAGGCTGCACGCGGGCGGCAGATGCGCATCCAGCTCCCGCCACGACTCGGCGAGCAAGTCGCCCACGGTGCCGCGCGAGGGGAAGTCGCTTGCAAGTTCGTGGTCCGGATCCAGCGCCCGCAACTGCGTTTCGACGATCGATTTCGGCGCATTCAGCAGCCACTGCCCGGGAAGACCTGGCTGGAACGCACCGAGCGCGGACGCTTCGGCGAGCGGCCGATCGTTGAACACGGTGAGCTCGATGGCCGCGCCGCGTTGGCGGGCGCGCTCCATGAGCGATTCGGCGGCCCACAGCCCGCGGGGTCCCGCTCCGACAATGGCGACCTTCATGTTTAGAGCTCCATCCCGAGGGTCTCGGCGACCCATTCGTCGTTGTACACCGTGTCGAGGTAGGCGCGGCCGTCATCGTGGAAGATCGCGGCGATCTCGCGGCTGCCGTCCTCCGTGAGCAGCGCCTCGATAGCGTGCGCGACCGCACCGCCGGATGCTCCCGGCACGAACCCGGTCCGCGTGGCCAGGCGGCGTGCGGCGCGCACGGCGTCTGCCGCCTCGACGCGAATGACGCGATCCGGCTCCACCTCCTTCGACAGCGCCGGCACAACACCCGCGCCGTAGCCGGGGAGGATGCGCTCCCCTCGGGTGCCGTCGAAAAGCACGGAGCCCTGGGCATCAACCGCAACTACCTGGGTGTCGTACCCGTTTCGGCAGATGTGGCGGAGGCAGCCGCCGATTGTGCCGGTGGTGCTCACTGCGACGACGAGGATCTCCGGCGCGTGGCCGAGCTGCTCGACGATCTCGGTCATGGTGCCGAAGTCGTGCGCGTCGAATGCGGCGCGGTTGGAGTATTGGTCGAGGTTGACGGCGCCGAGCTCCTCCTTAAGCGCGGCAACCCTCTTGCGGCGCGCGGCGAGCCAGTCTCCAGTCTCCGGGTCGGGCTCGGTCACGGGGTGCAGGGTCGCGCCGAGAGATTCGATCATGCGCAGCGTGGCGACGTTCGTACGCGCGTCCACGACGCAGTGGAACTCCCAACCGCCCATGACGGCCTCGCGTGCGAGCGCGACGCCGAGGTTGCCGCTGCTCGACTCCACCGCTACCGCCCCCGGGTAGAGCAGGCCACGCTCGGTGGCATCAGCGACCAGAGCGCGGGCAGTGCGATCCTTCGCGCTGCCGCCCGGGTTGAAGGATTCGAGCTTGCCCCACACTGTGGATCCAGCGGAGCTGAATCCGTTCGAAAGGTCGATGAGCGGGGTGCGCTCGATCGCGCCGAGCACACCACCCGGTTCATAGTCATGTGCCGCCGATACTGGGCCTTGTACACGCATGCGTCCGAGCTTATGCGAATCCGCGGCAACCCGTCTCGGCGCTACCTTCCAGCCCGCGGATACACGAGCGGGTTTTCAATGGTCACAGCCACCCGCTGCCCCACCTCGGGATGGAACCCAGTGCCGGTGCGCGCGCGGAACTCGACGCCCTCGATGTGCACCGTGATGGAGTAGCCGGTCACCTCGAACAAGACCGAGGTGACGGTACCCAGCTGGGCCACGCGTGCACCCGCACCAGCAGACTCGCCCGCTCGAGCGACCGTCACCGCCTCTGGCAGCACCGCGACGGTCACCGGCCCTGCAGAGCCCTCGCCTACTACCGTCACTTCACCCGTGCGCCACGCAAAGGAGGGCGCTGCGGTGTGAACCTGGTCGCCGGCGAGGTCGCCGTCGAGAAGCGCGGCATCAGCGATGAAGGACGCCACCCACGGTGTCGCCGGCCGCGAGACGATTGTGGCGGGGGTGTCGAACTGCTCGAGGCGGCCGTCGTGAAGCACTGCGATGCGATCCGCGATCGCGATCGCCTCCTTGCGGTCGTGCGTGACATGCACCGTGGTCAGCGAGGATTGGCGGGTGAGCGCCACCAGCTCGCGGCGCAGCGAGTCGCGCAGGGGCTCGTCGAGGGCGGAAAGCGCCTCATCGAGCAGGAGCACTTTAGGCTTAGCGACGATCGCCCGCGCCAGCGCCACACGCTGCCGCTGCCCGCCGGACAGCGTCGACGGCTTGCGTTTGCCGTATCCCGCAAGCCCGACGGTTTCAAGCGTCTCCTCGACGCGCTCGCGCTGCTCCGCCCTACTCAGCCCGGCGCGCTGCAGCGGGTAGGCGACGTTTGCTGCGACATCCATGTGCGGCCACACGGCGTGCTGCTGGAACACCATGCCCATCTGGCGGCGCTCGGGAGGGACGGCGGAGACGTCGGCACCATCCAGGGACACGGTGCCTGACGACGCCGGGATGAACCCGGCAAGCGTGCGCAGGAGGGTGGTTTTGCCGGAGCCGGACGGTCCGACCAGTGCGACGAATTCGCCGCTTGCGATGTCGAGGGTGATCGAGTCGAGGCCGACGGTGCCGTCGGGAAAGACGACGCTGAGGTTGTCGAAGGAGATGTCGCTCATCGTTTAGGTCCTGTTGGGGTTGCGCACGGTGAGGGCCAGTACCGCGATACCGATGACCGCGAATATCAGCGCGAGGGCGGAGGCTTGGTTGTAGTTGCCGGATTGCTGCAGGTTGAACAGTTGCACGCCGATGGTGGTGGTGCCCGGCGCGACGAGCAGGATGGACACGGTGAGCTCTCGTACGGCGGTGACGGCGACGAGAACGGCGCCTGAGAAGACGGCGGGCAGGGCCATTCGGCCGCTGGTGTCCATAAGCGCGCGCAGTCTGCCCGCGCCGGAGATGCGGGCGGCTTCTTCTACGGCGGTGGGGATCTTCATCATTGGGGCGCGGACGGCTTGGAGCACCATGGAGGTGAATGCGCAGACGTAGGCGAGCAGGATCACCCAGCGGGTGTTGTAGATGCCGGTGTAGCGTCCGACGATGACCCAGCCCACGCCGATGATCAGGCCTGGGAGGGCGGCGGGCAGCAGCGTGAGCAGGGAAAGCGCTGTGTTGGAGCGTGCTGCCGTGCGGGTCACCAGGATGCCGATGGCCCAGCCGAGGGCGGCGCAGAGCACCGCGGCCCCGGCGGCGAGGATCACCGAGTTGGTGAAGCCGTCGCGCACGCGCGGGTTGCTCAGCGTTGCCGCGAAATTGTCTAGGGAGATGGTGTCCAGCGTGAACGGAATGCCCGGGGCGGGAAGCAGCGCGCGGTAGGTCAAGCCGAGCAGCGGGCCGAGGGTGAGTGCGAGCGCCAGCACCCAGGCGATCACGGTGACCGGCCACTTCGCGCGGCCGAGTGAGAGCCTCATGGTCTCCCCGCCGCTCACCGCGGAAGAGCCACGAAGTGACACCACGTAGTCAGCGACCACCGCGCCGATGCCGAGCAGCATGAGCACAGTACCGACGGTGGAGACCACCTGGAGCGGGTTCGATACCGTTCCCGACTCCATGAATCGGTAGACCATGGTCGCCAGCGTTTCGAAGCGCACCGGCGAACCGAGGATGGAGGGGATGCCGAAGTCCGCGAGGTTGGACACCGCGGTCAGCGTGAAAGCGCTGAGAAACGCAGAGCCAAGCAGCGGGATGGTGACGGTGCGCAGCACAGTACCGCTTCCCGCGCCGCTGATCCGGGCTGCGAGCTCAAGGTCGGAGGGGATGGCGCGCAGCGCGGCGGCGACGATGACGTAGACCACCGGGTAGGAGTGCAGCGTCATTAGGAAGATGATGCCGTCGGCGCCGTAGAGATCCCAGATCGGCCGACCGAAGACGGCGTTAAGTCCCTGGTTGCGGCCGAAGAGTTGGAGCCACGAGATGGCTCCAACGAACGGCGGCACCAGCAGTGGTGAGAGGAGGAATAAGCGCAGGCCGGTGGCGCCGCCAACGTCGGTACGCTCCAGCAGGATTGCGATTGCCCCGCCGATCACCACAGCACCGATAGAGGATGCCAACGTGGTGTAGAGCGAATTCCACGTCGCGCGGTAGAGTCCTTGCTCCACCAGCACCGGGAACTGGTTCCCGCCAAGCGCCAAGGCAACGACCATGGCCAGCGGTGCAAGAAAAATCGCCGCGGCAATCAGCCACACCCCGATGCGGGCGAGGCCGAGCCCCGGCGAAGCAAGCTTGTTCACAGGACTAGTTCATTGCGCCCTGGAAGAACTCGACCGCGCGCTTGCGGTCGCTGGTCAGGGTGTCCATGTCCACCTGCATCAGCTTGATGTCGTTCAGCTTCGGCGCATCACCCGGGGTGCCGACACCGTCGATGACCGGCAGGTAGTTCTGCTTTACTGCCAGCTCCTGGCCCTTCTTGGACAGGATGAAGTTGATGAAGCGTTCTGCCGCGGCCTGGTTCGCGGAGTCCTTGAACACGCCGATCGGCTCAGTGATGTACGGGGAACCCTCGGTAGCGTAGACCTCCTTGATCGGGGAGCCCTTAGCTGCCAGGTCGCGCACGAGGTAGTCCACGACGATGCCCACCGGGTGGCCGCCGCCTGCGATCTCCTGGGAGGTCGGGCCGTTGGATGCGGCCACCATCGGGTGGTTCTCGCCGAGTGCGGTGATCCACTCCTCGCCCAGCTGGGAGTCGTTGATCCACACGGTGGCGTTGTAGGCGGCTGCGCCGGAGACAGCCGGGTCCGGCAGCACGATCTTGTCCATGAAGCGGGCGTCGGTCAGGTCGGTCCAGGACTGCGGGGCGTCAGCCTCGTCGATCACCTGGGTGTTGTAGGCGATCACGGTCGGGATGATGCGGGTGCCCACGTAGAAGCCGTCTTCATCCACGGCCTCCTCCATGACGTCCTTGGAGTCAACATCCTTAAGCTTCACCAGCAGGTCATCGGCCTTGTACTTCTCAAACGTCGGCGCGTCGGCGCACCAGATCAGGTCCGCCTCGACCTTGCCGGAGGTGCGCTCAGCCTCGATGCGAGCGTTCAGGTCACCGGTTCCCGCGCGGTACACCTCGACCTCAACGTCCGGGTTCTCCTCGTTGAACGCGGCGATGATCTCATCGACCTTGTTCTCCGGCTCAGAGGTGTAGAGGGTGAGCTTGGCGTTCTCGCCGGTCGCAGCGGCGGAGGTGACTGCGGAGCTGGAGTCCGCCGCCGGAGCGCTGCTCTCACCGGTGGTCTTCGGAGCCTGGGACGGCTCGGAGCAGCCAGCAAGCGCGAGCACTGCGCTGCCGCATACTGCCGCCACGGTCATGGTCTTACGGATGAACTGCATTGGAAGGCTCCTTGGTCGCGGTGGATAAACCGCGGCTAGCCTAACAATGAAGCCCTGTGTCCGCTCGGCGAGGAATTAGAAGAACGTCGCGCCCTCCCGCGCGAGCCACGCCCCGCGACCGGTGTCCGCATCCCAGCACGTCACACCGGTCTCCGCCACGGCACAGACCAACGGGCCGTTGTACACAACCTCGCCGTACTGCACTACTTCCGGCGCGATGACGGTGCCTGTGCCGTACTGCCCCTCCATGTACAACGGCACATCGTCCTTGGCAAACGAATTCCCTTCGCGCACGTCGACGAACCACTTCGGCCAGCCATTCTCGTCATACCCCAGCACCGGGTGCTGGTGATAGGAATCCACGCCGCAGTTCAGCATCGGGTCCGCACCACCCGGGGACAGTTCGCAGCCTATGTTACCGCTGGGCGTAACGAACATCCCCACCTCCCGGCCCAGGTAGCCGATGTATTGGACCATCGCCACAGGGCGTGCGTCCGCCGGCACCGGGCCGCCCGCCCCGGGGTACGCGAGCGGCGCTCCTGGTACCCCGCTTGGCGACGTTCGCATCCCCACCTCCTGGCTCGGAGCCTGCGCCTCACTCGTGGGTGCCTCGCTCTGAGAGGCCACCGTCTCGGTCACCGTGGATACCGACACAGGCACAGATGCTGATGCAGAGGCGGGCTGTGCCGGCTCCGCCGGGCGCGGCTCCGGGATCATCGAGCAGCCAGCGAACAGTGCGGCGCTGGCGATCGTGAGCGACGCGGCAAGAATGCAGTGGGGATTCACGACCCTCGATGCTAAGTGGGTGGTGAAGGAAGCGTCGGCAAGCAAAAGGCCCCCGGCGGTGAGCCGAGGGCTTGTGCGTTGTACCCCGTACGGGATTTGAACCCGTGTTACCGGCGTGAGAGGCCGACGTCCTAGGCCGCTAGACGAACGGGGCAAGTGCTCTTGCGATCAACTCGCATCGTAGCGACTTGCCAACGATACAAAACTCGCCCGCGATTACCAAACTCGCAGGTGAGAGGTTAAAAGAATGTTGCGCCCTCGCGCGCCAACCACGCGCCGCGGCCCGTGTTCGCATCCCAGCACGTCACACCCGTCGCCTCCACCGCGCAGACGAGCGGCCCGTAGTGCACGACCTCGCCGTACTGCACCACTTCCGGCGCGATGATGGAGCTCGAGCTGGACTTACCCTCCAGGTAGAGCGGCACATCGCCCTTAGCAAACGCGTTGCCCTCGCGGACGTCCACGAACCACTTCGGCCACCCCTGCGCGTCATTGCCCAGCATGCGGCTCTGGTGGTAGGAATCCACCCCGCAGTTGAGCATCGGGTCCACCCCACCCGGCGACAGCTCGCAACCGATGTTGCCGCTGGGCGTTATCAGCAGCGCAACGTCGCGGCCCAGGTAGTCGATGTACTGCACCGCCGCCACCGGCCGCGCGTTCGCCGGCACGGGCCCGCCCGCGCCCGGGTACGCCAGCGGCGCGCCAGGGACACCGCGCTGCGGTGCCGCGTTCGCTGTGGACCTCTCAGGGGCGTGGGGCTGGGTCTCGGTCTCGGTGACGGTCGCAGCCTCCGCCGACGACTCCGCGGCTGCCGAAGTGCTTGCAGGCGCGCTCGTCATGGCACTCACCGGTGCCGCTGCGGGTGTGGGGCGCGCCGGCTCAGGCGTTGTTGGCTGCGTGCAGGCCGCTGCGGACACGGCGAGGAGGCAGGCGGCCGCCGAAGCGAGGGCGGCGCGGAAGGTGCGCTGTGCGGTCATGCCCCACATGCTAGCGACTTGACCTCGGCTCGGAGGACCCCTTCCGCTCTAGCGGCTGCGGCGCCTCGGAGGTCGCGGGGGCGGTGGTGATCGGCGCGGATCGCTCAAAGGGCTGCACGTCGAGCGCGGGGCCAATCACACGCCAGCTTTCGCGCATAGATTTCTCGAACAAGCCCCAGCTGTGCGTGCCCTCCACCAGCTCGTACCACTCCACGTCCAGCCCGGCCCGCTGTGCCTGTTCCACGAAGTACACAGAGCAGGCGTAGGAGGCCGCCTCGATTGCTACTGGCGGGCCAATGCGTTCCGACGAATGCTTCGTGGCGTCGATCGGCCCTGGCACGCCCTGCGCTGAGGACACGAAGAGCTTGGTGCCTGTGAGCTTGTCCAGGTGGAGCACCGGCGAGTGGGCCACCCAGGCCTCGTCGCCGGGCAAGCCCCACATCTTCAGCGGGTCCGCCCCGTTCAGTTTCAGCGCCGACGACGTGTAGATCCCGCCCACCAGGCCCGTCGTGGACGGGCAGCCGGAATAGGAGCCGGCGGCGACGAAGCGCTCCGGCACCTGGGACGCAATCCAGATCGCCGGGCCTCCCGACATGGAGATGCCTGCGATGGCATCGCGGCCGGTGCCGTAGAACATTGCATCCATGACCGGGGGCAGCTCCTTGGTGAAGTACGTGAGCCACTTATTGCGCCCGGTGGTGGGGTCATCCTGGTACCAGTCGGCCTGCATTGAGGACACCGAGCCGATCGGCGTGACAACGTTCACCAGCTTGTCCTGGAAGAACTCCTGGTATTGCGACGAGTTGCGCCACGACCAGCCGTTCGCGGCACCATCCGCACCCATGAGCAGGTAGAAGGTGGGTCGCGGGGTGGTGTTCTCCGGCCCGCCCGGCAGGATCACCTCGTTGCGCACCTCGCGCTCCATGGACGGCGACCACACCGTCACCTCGTACACGTCGTTCTCAACGTGCTTCATGCCGCGGAACTGAGCGGGCGGCGCGTCCGGGTCCGGGAACGTGCGCGAAGCGTCGGTCAGGCCGGAGCTCGCCGCAGCGCCGGAACTGCCCACCCCCTCATACATGGATGAGCCGAACACTCCCCCGCCCAGAATCGCCAGCACCAGCGCCGGGATTGCCAGCAGCGGGGTGCTAGACATCAGACTCGATGCCGCACCGGGCACACTCAGCGCGTCGAGCACGCTCGAGCCGGACCTACTCGGCTTGCCGGTGAACACCGATGACAGCGGATTAAACGACGACAGCGATGACAGCGCGTTGCGCAGCGAGGACATGGGGCTGGACATGGAGCCAAGGTACCGGAAAGGGAACGGCGGATTCTAGGGGTCGTTGCAACATTTCCTAGCTTTCAGCTAAACCTAACAGCTCCGCCATCCGCTCCGCAGGAGTAGCAAAACCCAACGTCTTACGCGGCCGACAATTCAACCGATGAG
>NZ_JAMFTQ010000018.1 GCF_024160105.1 Corynebacterium stercoris | reverse complement strand
CTCGAAGGAGACAACATGCGACTGACAACCTAACCCCACCCCACAACACCTGGGTGTTACTCCAAACCCACCCGGGTGTTACCCGATACCCACCACACCGTTACTAAACACGTGGTCTAAACACCGAAGCATGAGTTAAGGGCATTCCACTCTGACCCTGCAACAACCGCACCCGCCGCGAGAGACGCACCCAAAGTTTCCGGTGCTGCGATCAGGCTACCTGCGACCGTACCCCCAAGGATTAGGGCATCCCCGAAACAATCCCTATCCAATCCACGGGTTGGCGAACGTGCGCCTCCAATTTCCTGTCTGAGGCCAAGGTGTAGGGGGCGGCTAGGATCGATTTGGAACTAAACACCAAAGGTCGTGGAACTTAGGCTAAAGCGAGGCCGCGTTGGTAGTGGCCAAAGAGTTTTCCGAAATCCCCCCGAGGTATAACTCCCCGGGGGGGGGCGGTCTTAGGATCGCCCGTCAGGAATTGCGATTGATCGGGGAGAGACCGTGCTGCTTACCGACTTCTTGGCGCTTATTGGTGTGTTCGCGGCAGCCGTCGCTGTCCCAGGACCCGATGTTGTCCAGATTATTCGTTTTAGTGTTAAATCCCGTGCTGCTGGCGTGGCTTGCGCGACCGGGATTATGGCGGGCTACGCAATTTGGATTGCGGCATCACTGCTTGGGCTGAGCGCCTTGATGCAAGCTGCCCCACAGCTACTTGCAGTGCTACAGCTGGTCGGCGGCGCATATCTTATCTATATGGGCGTTGGCGCGGTAAGAAGCGGCTTTAAGGCATGGGGGTCAGGAACTAGCACAATGCCCGCTGATGCGAAAGGTGAGTCGCATGCAGCCAGCCAAGCCTTTCGAGTGGGAATGGCAACGAACCTATCGAACCCCAAGTCAGTCTTATTTTTCGGCGCCGTCTTTGCGCAGTTTGTGAAACCTGAGATGGGCTGGGAATGGTTCGCAATTATTCTGCTTAGCTTGGTCTTGATTGGTTTCATCATGTCCGCTGGATTCGCACTCTTGGTTGACGTGTTCGCTGGGTTCCTTGACCGTTACGGCTACCTAGTAGACATCATCACTGGAACCATCTTTGTCGTATTAGCAATGTGGATGATTAGAGACGGCGTGATTGGTCTCGGGGCGTTCGTAAACTAGAACTGGGCGCTACAACACCTTGTAGTTGAAGGTTGAACCGAAGCCCGGCATCCCGAGCGGCATGCTGGTGTCAGATGGGTACGAAATCGCATCGCCGGGGGCTGTGATGCGTACCCGCTTACCTACGTACTGGTCCCACTCAATACCCGTACCTTGGCCAGTCGCACGCTCGCCTAGTTTGAACTGCTTTACTTCCCGAGTGGTGTGCTCGCCAGCAATACGCCCACGTACCTGCTGCGGGCTATCCAGCTCCAGAACAAAATATTCGGTGTTCGGATCAGGCTCAACGTACTGCGAGTGGCGTGAAGTGATCGTCGGCAAGCAAGTGCCCCTACCGCGAACGTCCGCTTCGTGGTTGACTTACCAGCGTGACCATCACTCGCGAGCTCAAAGACGGCCAGGTCGAGCGCAGCTACGTCGTTGCGGACCGCGGCGAGCGCCCGGTGGTGCGTGGGTGGTTCCACGTCGGAGCCGCGCTGCTGTTCGCGCTGGCATCCGCGGTGCTGATCACGTTCTCGTGGATGACGCTGACGTGGCCAGAGGCGCTCGGCGTGACCATCTACGGCGCGGGCATCATCACGCTGTTCGGCGTGTCCGGGATGTACCACCGCTGGCCGTGGCGCTCCGCGGCGACGGTGCAGTGGTGGCGGCGCGCGGACCACGCCACCATCGCGATCTTCATCGCGGCCACGTACACCCCGCTGTGCATCATGGTGTTCGAGGCGCGCACGGCCGCGATCATGCTGGCAGTAGCGTGGATCGGCGCGATCCTCGGCGTGATTCTCAATCTGGTGTGGATCAGCCACCCTCGCTGGCTCGACGTGGTGGTGTACGTGGGGCTCGGCTGGATTATCGTCCCGCTCGTGCCGACGCTCTGGGCTGAGACCAGCCCGGCCGTGGTCATCCTCATCTTCATCGGCGGCGTGATCTACACACTCGGCGCCCTGGTGTACGGCTTCAAGTGGCCCGGCCGCTCCGCGCGCTACTACGGCTATCACGAGCATTTCCACACCGCCACGATTGTGGCGGCGATTCTGCACTTGGTGGCCATCTGGATGGTTGTGGTGGCCACGGGCGCGTAGGGGTGCGCTCTTCTCGCGCAACTACACTGGGCGCACATGAAGCGCCTTTTGCTTATCGACGGCCACTCCATGGCGTTCCGCGCCTTCTACGCCCTCCCGGCGGAGAACTTCTCCACGTCCGGTGGACAGCACACGAACGCGGTGTACGGATTCTTGTCCATGCTGGCCAACATCCTGAACGACGAGGAGCCGACGCACGTCGCCGTCGCGTTCGACGTGGGCCGCCAGACGTTTCGCACCGAGATGTTCCCGGAGTACAAGGCGCAGCGCGAAGCCGCCCCGCCGGAGTTCAAGGGCCAGGTGCCCATCATTGAGGACGTGCTCGGCGACCTCGGCATCGTGACCCTGTCCAAGGAGCACTACGAAGCCGACGACATCCTGGCCACGCTCACCACCGAGGCGAAGGCCGATGGCGACTTCGAGGTGGTCATCGTCACCGGCGACCGCGACTACCTGCAGCTCGTCGACGACACCATCACGGTGCTCTACCCGACTCGCGGCGTGTCCACCATGACCCGCTTCACGCCGGACGAGGTGGAGAAAAAGTACGGCCTGACGCCTGTGCAGTACCCGGACTACGCGGCGCTGCGCGGCGACCCGTCCGACAACCTGCCGGGCATTCCGAAGGTGGGGGAGAAGACCGCCGCCAAGTGGATCGTCCAGTACGGCACCCTCGACGGGCTCATCGAGCACGCCGAGGAGGTCAAGGGCCAGGCGGGAGCGAACTTCCGCGAGCGCATCGAGCAGGTCCAGATGAACCGGACGCTCACCCAGATGATCACCGACGTCGAACTTCCCGTCGGACCCGGCGACCTCGAGCTGAAGCCCGCTGAGATCACCGATGTTGCCCAAGCCTTCGACGACCTCGAGTTCGGCGTGAACCTCCGCGAGCGCATCCTCGCCGCCGTGAAGACGGACGGCGCCGCCTCCGACACCCCGCAGCCGGTTGAGCTTCCCGAGGTCGTTGTCGAGGACACGCCTCTCGACGAATGGTTGGCGCAGCGCGAGGGCGACGGTCTCGCCCTCTACGTCTCCGGCACGCCGGCACCCGGAATGGGTGATGTGGTGGGGCTGGCAATCGTCGATAAGCACAGGCGCGCCGTGCAGGTCAACGCCTCCGACCTGACACCGGCCGAGGATGCGGCGCTGAAAGCGTGGATCGAGTCGGACGTGCCGAAGTATCTGCACGAGGCGAAGGCCGCGTTCCACATGCTGCGCGGACGCGACATGACCCTGCGCGGGATTGCGCACGACACCGCGATTGCCGCCTACCTGCTGCGCCCCGGGCAGCGCACCTACGCGCTGGAGGATGTGTACCAGCGCCACCTGAAGCGCCAGCTCACGCTCGGCGGGGACCAGCTGAGCCTGCTCGGGGACACCTCGCTTACCGATGCCGCCGCCGCAGTCCTGGAGCTGTCAGCGGAGCTGGCGGAGCAGCTGCGCGCCATCGATTCTTTCGAGCTCTACGCCGATCTCGAGCTGCCGCTGGTGAGCATCCTCGCGGAGATGGAGCACGCCGGCATCGCCGTCGATCTCGACGTACTCGAGGAGCTGCGCAAGGACTACACACAGAAGGTTGATCTCGTCGAGGAGGAGGCGCGCCAGCTTGTCGGCGAACCCACGCTGAACCTGTCGAGCCCGAAGCAGCTCTCCGTCGTGCTCTTCGACAAGCTCGCGCTGCCGAAAACGAAGAAGACCAAGACTGGCTATTCCACCGCCGCCGGCGAAATCGAGGCGCTCGCCGAGAAGCACCCGCACCCGTTCCTGGACCACCTGCTCGCGCACCGCGAGTACCAGAAGATGAAGTCCACCATCGAGGGCCTCATCAAGACCGTCCAGCCCGACGGCCGCATCCACACCACCTTCAACCAGACCGTCGCCTCTACCGGGCGCCTCAGCTCCGCCGAGCCGAACCTGCAGAACATTCCGGTGCGCACCGAGGCCGGCCGCCGCATCCGCTCCGCATTCACCGTGGGCGAGGGCTTCGAGTGCTTGCTGACGGCCGATTACAGCCAGATCGAAATGCGCGTCATGGCCCACCTCTCCCAGGACGCCGGGTTGATTGAGGCGTACCGGGCGGGGGAGGACTTGCACAACTTCGTCGGTTCCCGCGTTTTCGACGTGCCGATCGACCAGGTGACGCCCGAGTTGCGCCGCCGCGTCAAGGCGATGTCGTACGGCCTCGTGTACGGACTGTCCGCCTTCGGCCTGTCTAACCAGCTGAGCATTTCCGCCGGCGAGGCGAAGCAGATCATGGAGGCCTACTTCCAGCGCTTCGGCGGGGTGAAGCGCTACCTCGACGAGGTGGTCGAGCAGGCCCGCCGCGACGGCTACACCTCCACGGTGTTCGGCCGCCGCCGCTACCTGCCGGAACTCAACTCCGACAACCGCATCGCCCGCGAGAACGCCGAGCGCGCCGCGTTGAACGCCCCGATTCAGGGCACCGCCGCCGACATCATCAAGGTCGCCATGATCCGTGTCGACGCCGCTTTGGACGGTCTCGCCTCGCGCGTGCTGCTGCAGGTCCACGACGAACTCGTCGTGGAGGTTGCGCCCGGCGAGCTCGACCATGTCCGCGAGATTGTGGAACGCGAGATGGACGGAGCCATCGAGCTGCTCGTTCCTCTGGAGGTTTCGGCCGGCACCGGCGCGAACTGGGACGACGCCGCGCACTAGAGGCTTGCACTGGCGCGGCGCTAGTGATCCTGCGCGCCGCGATGGGGGGAGGGTGCCGCGCGAGGCGGGGAGGGTGCCGCGAGGCGGGCGGTGCGATCTTCTCCGTGCTCGCTCCGCCCGCCCCACCGCAGAGACCCCCATTTCTCTGCGCCCCCGGGGCCCGGTTCCCCCGGACCGGGCAGCTCCATTTCCGCATGTTGTTCGGCGCCCCCCGCTCCGCCGTTCGCCCTGCCTCGTGAAGCTAAGAAGAACCTTAACTCAATCTGAGGGGTTGTCGACTGGAGGAACGCTGCGGGGTGAAGCGGGGGTAAAACCTGACCTTGAGGGTTGGGGGGTGCAGCCGCCGGCCTGCGTCTGCAAGAATTCGGAAATTTTTTCCTTAAGGTTCTTCACAGCCGATTGACCTGGGAAAATGGCGCACGTTAAAATCGCCCCGAAGGAATATTTAGATTCTTACGAGCTGGGAGCCGTCAGCGGGAGCTGCCAGCTGGGCTGCCACCTGGGGCTGCCACCTGGGGCTGCCACCTGGGAGCTGTCAGCGGGAGCTCGCAGCGCCAGTCGCGCCCCGGCCACCTACCCGGCCTTGAACGCCACGAAGATCGCGGTGCCCGGGAAGATTGCCCCGCGGGCGGGGGACCACTGGCCGAACTCCAGATCGAGGTCGGCGGGCCACTCCGGCTCGATCACGTCGGCGAGCCAGGAGCCGGCGGCGCCCAGCGTGCGGACCCAGTCGCCGAAAGTGCGGTGGTACTCGGCGTAGGTGAGGGTGCCGTTCTCGTCGTACTCTTCGTACTCGCGCTGGAAGTAACTGATCTCGGCCTGCATTGATGCCGGGTCGTCGGGGAAGACCCAGCGCATGGGGTGGGTGACGGAGAAGACGAATCTCCCTCCGTCGGCAAGCACGCGCCGGACCTCGCCGAAAGCAGCATCGATATCGCGCACGAACGGCAACCCGCCGAAGGCGGAGAACACAATGTCGAACACGCCGGACGCGAAGGGGATGGCCAGGACATCGGCTTGCACGAGGGGGACTGAGCCGTCGGCACGCGCAAGCATCCCGGAAGAGAGGTCGAAGCCGGCCACGAACCCGGCGCCTGACTGCTGCGCAGCCACCCAAGAGGCGCACGGCGCCGACCCGCAGCCAATCTCGAGGACCGCCACATCGCGAACGTCGCCAAGCAAGTGTGCGTCTTCCTCGGCGAGCATCTCCGGGCACCAGTGGAAACCGGCGAGATACTCGGGGTGGGAGGCGTGGTAGCGTGCTGCGTCGGCGTCCCAAAAGGCGCGGTTCGCGCGGGATGCGTCGGACACGGTCTGGCTCCCTCGGTTTATTTGCTTTAGCTGGGCAAAGTCACTACTGTACTAGGGGCGCATCTAGGCGTCGCGCAGGCTGGAGCCGTAATAGGAGGGCCCTCCCTGTGCAGACGTGAGATCACTTCCCCCAGCGTAACCTGCGCCGATGGCCTTTGCCGTACGGTGCTCGGCATGTGCGGGCGGTGAGAGATGCGCTCCTGTCAGATACGATCTCCTATTTTTCGGAGCACATTTACATATGCGCACTTCCAACGCACCCCAGGTTGCCATCAACGACATCGGTGGCCCTGAGGAATTTCTTGCCGCAGTTGACGCGACCATCAAGTACTTCAACGATGGCGACATTGTCACCGGCACCGTTGTCAAGGTGGACCACGATGAGGTTCTGCTCGACATCGGCTACAAGACTGAGGGTGTCATCCCGACCCGCGAGCTTTCCATCAAGCACGACGTCGACCCGGACGAGGTCGTAGAGGTCGGCGACGAGATCGATGCCCTGGTCCTCACCAAGGAGGACAAGGAAGGCCGCCTGATCCTGTCCAAGAAGCGTGCGCAGTACGAGCGCGCTTGGGGCACGATCGAGGAGCTGCAGGCCAACGACCAGCCGGTTACCGGTACGGTCATCGAGGTCGTCAAGGGCGGCCTCATCCTCGACATTGGCCTGCGCGGCTTCCTGCCGGCTTCCCTGGTCGAGATGCGCCGCGTCCGCGACCTGGATCCGTACATCGGCCAGGAGCTCGAGGCGAAGATCATCGAGCTGGACAAGCACCGCAACAATGTCGTGCTTTCCCGCCGCGCGTACCTGGAGGAGACCCAGTCTGCGGTCCGCTCCGACTTCCTGCACCAGCTGCAGAAGGGCCAGGTCCGCAAGGGTGTCGTTTCCTCCATCGTCAACTTCGGTGCCTTCGTGGACCTCGGCGGTGTTGACGGCCTGGTGCACGTTTCCGAGCTGTCCTGGAAGCACATCGACCACCCGTCCGAGGTTGTCACCGTGGGTGACGAGGTCACCGTGGAGGTGCTCGACGTCGATCTCGACCGCGAGCGCGTCTCCCTCTCCCTGAAGGCCACCCAGGAGGATCCGTGGCGCGTGTTCGCCCGCACCCACGCTGTGGGCCAGATCGTCCCGGGCAAGGTCACCAAGCTCGTCCCGTTCGGTGCGTTCGTGCGCGTCGAGGAGGGCATCGAGGGCCTCGTCCACATCTCCGAGCTGGCTCAGCGCCACGTTGAGGTGCCGGACCAGGTTGTGGCCGTTGGCGAAGAGGTCATGGTCAAGGTCATCGACATCGACCTCGAGCGTCGCCGCATCTCCCTCTCCCTCAAGCAGGCTGACGAGGACTACACCGAGGAGTTCGATCCGTCCCGCTACGGCATGGCCGACTCCTACGACGAGCAGGGCAACTACATCTTCCCGGAGGGCTTCGACCCGGAGACCAACGAGTGGATGGAGGGCTTCGAGGAGGCTCGCCAGGAGTGGGAGGCACGCTACGCCGAGGCAGAGCGCCGCTTCCAGGCTCACACCGCCCAGATCGAGCGTCACCGCGCCGCTGCCGCAGAGGCTGCGGAGCAGTCCGCCGACCAGGGCAACTACTCCTCTGAGACCAACTACTCCTCCGAGTCCGAGGCTGGCGCTCCGGCAGCCGAGGCTGAGGCGGAGCAGGGTGGCTCCCTCGCTTCCGACGAGCAGCTCGCTGCTCTGCGCGAGAAGCTCGCCGGCAACTAAGCGTTGGCCCGTTTAGGGCCTCACGCTAGCCGACGGCGGCCTGTTCCCTTCCTTTCGGTTCCGACCGAGGGGAGGAAACAGGCCGTTTTGCTATCTTTAGGCGCTATGAAGCGCATTGGGCTCACCGGCGGCATCGGCAGCGGCAAATCAACGGTTGCACGAATGCTTGCCGACGCAGGGTTTCCAGTCGTCGACGCAGACAAGATCGCGCGGCAGATCATGGAGCCTGGCTCGCCGGTTTTGGCCAAGGTGGGGGAGGTCTTCGGTGCCGATCTAATCGGGGAGGACGGCCAGCTCAACCGCGCCGAACTCGCGCGCCGCGCTTTCGGCTCCGAGGAGACGACGCAGCAGCTCAACGCGATCACGCACCCGGCGATTCGGGAAGAATCGGAGCGACAGTTCGCGGCTGCGGAGGCCGCGGGTGCGAAAGCGGCAGTGTACGATATGCCGCTCTTGGTGGAGCAGGGGTTGCACGAGCAAATGGATCTCACCGTCGTGGTCGATGTGGATGCGGAGGAGCGGGTGCGTCGCCTTGTGTCCTCGCGCGGGTTGGATGAAACCGATGCCCGGGCGCGGATCGCGCGACAGATCGGCGACGCAGAACGCCGCGCCGCCGCCGACGTGGTGATCGACAACAATGGTTCGCTAGAGGAGCTGAAACCGCAGGTTGAAGCGCTGGTTTCCGAGATCCGAGAGCTGTGACAGGGAAGTTTGCGTTAGGCAAACTATTGGCAACCTAAAGTGTTTGTTCTGGACCAACGACATTTACCGCTCGTACAGCAGCCATTAACCTAAGCCCCCTATATTGACCCGTCATGGGAACTTGGGACACGGGGCCGTTCGACAACGACCCCGCATCGGAGGCTGTCGCCGCGCTGGCGAACGGCACCTTCCGCATGGACCAGTTCCGGTTCAACTGTGGCAGGGGGCCGCTCGCGGCCGACGAGGCGGAGTCGGTCATCGCTCTCGCCGCAGTACTGAACGGCCACGCGCCACAGGGTTACGCCGCGGAGGAGCTGACGTACCCCTTCACGGTGGATGACCGCCGCTGGATTCGTCGTAATGCTGCGGAAGTGGTGCGCCCCGGCGGCTCCGAGCTCTACGAGATGTGGCAGGAAGCTGGCGAGCTCGACCAGTGGCTCGAGTCGACTCGCAAGTACGCCTCCTAACGCGCCACCGGCTGCTGGTCCAACAGCGCGGAGAGCAGCGGCATGTTCTTGCCTGCGCCGAAGCGTTTCGCAAACGCCATGAGCACGAACATCATGAAGCTGTTGATGAACACAAAGGTGATGAAGACCAGCGGTTCGTCAAAGGCCATCGCCGTGATCACGCCCGCGGCAGTGTTGCGTTGCGCGGTACCTAGCGCGCCGAGCTGGGATTTCTTCCCGCCGCCGTCGAGACCCGTGCCGTAGCCGACGTAGAACGCCACAGTGAGGGCGAGCATGCCCACGACCACCGCCTTCCACAAAGTGAGGTCGGCGAAGTAGGGGCCGAAGGCGACGACGGAGAGCACGAGGAAGATCATCATCACCACGTTGGCGAGCTTGCTCACTACCGGGCGGATCTTCTCGGTGAGCCCCGGGGCGGTGTTGAACATCACCATGCCCACGGCCAGGGGCAGGACCATTTCGAGCAGGAGCGGCCTGATGAGCGCCCCGGAGGAAACGTCGTCAATGCCCAGAACCGCGGGCAGGAGGATCGGCATGATCAGCACGGTGGCCACCATGAGCACCATCTGCACCGTCGCACCGAGCGCGATCGGGTTCTTGCTCAGCTGCGTCAGCGCCATGATCAGCGGCGCGCCCGCGACGCAAGCGTGAATGAGCATGCCGGTGGAGTAGGGGTGATCGAGCCGCGCCAGCTGCACAAACAGAAGCATGATGCCCGGCACCACAAGGAAGTTCACCAGCAGCAGACGCAGGAAGAACTCCCACCCGGAGACGGTTTCCTTGAGGTCCTTGGCGCGCAGGGACAAGCCGGTAGAGAACATCATCGCCACCACAAAGACCATGGACGCCGGCGACATGAGGTTTTGCAGCAGCTCAAACATGGTTCCCACCGTACCCCGGCCGCCAAACGCCCAGCCGCGCCGATTTGCCAGCAGCAATACACTTGCACGTATGGCTTTCGCTGCAGAACACCCCGTGCTGGCCCACTCCGAGTTCCGCCCGGTGGGCGAGATCGAGCGCCGCGAGAAGCGCTTCGAGGTCATCTCGGAGTACCAGCCCTCCGGCGACCAGCCGGCGGCGATCAAGGAGCTGGATGCGCGCCTGCGCCGCGGCGAGGAGGACGTGGTGCTCATGGGCGCCACCGGTACGGGTAAGTCGGCGACCGCCGCGTGGCTGATTGAGCAGCAGCAGCGCCCGACGCTCGTCATGGCGCCGAACAAGACGCTCGCCGCGCAGCTGGCAAACGAGCTGCGCCAGCTGCTGCCGAACAACGCCGTCGAGTACTTCGTCAGCTACTACGACTACTACCAACCAGAGGCGTACATCGCGCAGACGGACACCTACATCGAGAAGGACTCCAGCATCAACGACGATGTGGAGCGTCTGCGCCACTCCGCAACCTCCGCGCTGCTGTCGCGCCGCGACGTCGTCGTGGTCGCCTCCGTGTCCTGCATTTACGGCCTGGGTACCCCGCAAAGCTACCTCGACCGCTCCATCGTGCTCCGCGTCGGCGAGGAAGTGGAGCGCGACCGCTTCCTGCGCTTGCTAGTCGACGTCCAGTACGAGCGCAACGACATCGACTTCAAGCGCGGCACCTTCCGCGTCAAGGGCGACACCGTCGACATCATCCCGGCCTATGAGGAGGTCGCCGTCCGCGTCGAGTTCTTCGGCGACGAAGTGGACGCGCTCTACTACATCCACCCGCTCACGGGTGATGTGATCAGCCAGGAGGACGAGGTCCGCATCTTCCCGGCCACGCACTACGTGGCGACGGACGACCGCATGGCACGCGCCATCGAAGACATCAAGCTGGAGCTCGTCGACCGCCTCGAGGAGCTGGAGAACCGCGGCAAGCTCCTGGAGGCGCAGCGCCTGCGCATGCGCACCGAGTACGACCTGGAGATGATCCAGCAGGTCGGGTTCTGCTCCGGCATCGAGAACTACTCGCGCCACATGGACGGCCGTCCGGCGGGATCCGCGCCGGCGACGCTCATCGACTACTTCCCTGAAGACTTCCTCACCATCATCGATGAGTCCCACGTCACGGTGCCCCAGATCGGCGGCATGTACGAGGGCGACATGAGCCGCAAGCGCAACCTGGTCGAGTTCGGCTTCCGGTTGCCCAGCGCCGTCGACAATCGCCCCCTCACGTTCGACGAGTTCGAGGCGCGCGTGGGCCAGACCGTCTACATGTCCGCGACCCCCGGCGACTACGAGCTGGAGGCCGCCGGCGGCGAGTTCGTGGAGCAGGTGATTCGCCCGACCGGCCTGGTCGACCCGAAGGTGACGGTCAAGCCGACGAAGGGCCAGATCGACGACCTCATCGACGAGATCCGCCAGCGCACCGCGCAGGACGAGCGCGTGCTCGTCACCACGCTGACCAAGCGCATGGCGGAGGACCTCACGGACTACCTGCTGGATAACGGCATCAAGGTGCGTTACCTGCACTCGGACATCGACACCCTGCAGCGCGTGGAACTGCTGCGCCAGCTGCGCCTCGGCGAGTTCGACGTGCTGGTCGGCATCAACCTGCTGCGCGAGGGCCTCGACCTGCCCGAGGTGAGCCTCGTGGCCATTCTGGATGCGGACAAGGAGGGCTTCCTGCGCTCCACCAAGTCGCTCATCCAGACCATCGGCCGCGCCGCCCGCAACGTCTCCGGCGAGGTGATCATGTACGCCGACCAGATCACCGAATCCATGCAGGAGGCGATCGAGGAGACGGAGCGCCGCCGCGAAAAGCAGATCGCCTACAACACGGAGCACGGCATCGACCCGCAGCCGCTGCGCAAGGCGATCGCCGACATTCTCGACCAGGTCTACGAGAACGGGGACGATGGTGCAGGTTCCGGCGGGGAAGCTGCGATCGTCGATAAGCCCGATGTGTCCCGGATGGCGTCCGACGAGGTGCAGGCGCTTATCGACGATCTGACGAAGCAGATGGGTGAAGCTGCCCGCGAGCTCAAGTTCGAACTCGCCGGGAGGTTGCGCGATGAGATCGCGGACCTGCGCAAGGAGCTCCGTGGTATGAAAGAGACTGGCAATTGAGCCGACAGGCCAAAGAAAGAGAAGCAATGCACTCGTACACATCCATCGCCGTCGGCACCGACGGATCCGCAACCTCCATGGTCGCCGTCCGCACCGCAGCCAGCCTCGCCCGCGTGTACGGCGCGAAGCTGACCATCATCTGCGCCCACTACTCCGCGTCCGGCTCGATGCTGAACTCCACCAACGCTGAGCTGAGCGCCCTCGACACGGTCACCGAGACCGGTGCGCAGGAGGTCCTCGGCCAGGCGATGGACATCGCCACCGAGGAGCAGGCGCCGGATGTGGAGCTCGTATCCCGCGGCGGCCAGCCGGCGAGCGTGCTGCTCGAATCGGTGCAGGAATTCAACGCGGACCTGCTGGTGGTGGGCAACAAGGGCATGCGCAGCCTCGCGGGACGTGTCTTCGGCACCGTGCCGGGCAGTGTGGCCAAGAAGTCCCCGGTCGACGTGATGCTGGTGGATACGCGCGTCGACGATCTGGCGTAAGCGCTCCTAGCGCGCAGCCGCCGTACCGCGCCCGCGAAGCACGGGCTACACTTGGGCGTTATCTGCCCTAGGCGAAACTCGACAATGTTTGGAGAACATTTACATGGGTAACTACTACAACACCATCGTCGTCGGCTCCGACGGCTCCAAGTCCTCCCTGCTGGCAGTGGAGCGCGCCGCCAAGATGGCCGTGGCGTTCGACGCGACCCTGGTTATCGGCACCGCCTACTACCGCTCGGAGGAGGACGCGTCCAAGGCGCTGCGCCAGGATTCCGTCACCATTCTGGGCGATGACCAGGCGCTGAAGAACCTCGAGGCTGCTGCCGACCACGCTCGCCAGGCCGGTGCGACCGATGTCCAGACCGCGACCCGCCCGGGCACCCCGGTTGAGGCGCTCATGGCCATTGTCAACGACAACAACGCTGAGCTGCTCGTCGTGGGCAACCGCGGCATCAACTCGCTCACCGGCCGCCTGCTGGGCTCCGTGCCGGCCGACGTCGCTCGCCAGTCCGACTGCGACGTCATGATCGTTCACACCGTGAGCTAAACACCACCTGTGGAAATCCCGCGTTTACAGCGGGATTTCGCCGATCATCGTCAGGGTCTGCGTGGCCCGGGTGACTGCAACGTAGAGGTCTTGCCACCCCTGTGGCGAGGCCTCTACTATTTTCGCCGGCTCCACGACGACCACGTTGTCGAATTCGAGGCCCTTCATCTCGCCGACGTTCTCTGCGGTGATCACGGCGGTCAACCGAGCGTCGTCACGCTCGAGCTCCCGCACGACCCCTGCGGGGTCCGTTTCTTGCGGGTAGTACGCCACCGGCACCCCGGTGGAGCGAATGCTTGCCGACGGCTTCGACCCGCCGCCGATCTGCTCCAGCACCGCGTCGGCGACTGCCATGATCTCTGCCGGGGTGCGGTAGTTGACGCTGAGTTCGTGCAGGCGAAAACGACCGGCGACGAATGGTTCGAGGGCGTCGGTCCAATTGTCCACGCCGGCGGGGGAGGAGGTCTGGGCGGTGTCACCGACCAGCGTCATCCATCGCGACGGGCAGCGGCGGAACACCATGCGCCACTCCATGGGGGAGAGCTCCTGCGCCTCGTCGACGATGACGTGGCCGAACGCCCACGCCTGGTCTTCAGCGGCCCGCTGCGCGGTGGAGCGGATGTCGCGCACCTGCTGGCGGGCGGCGAGCGTCTCTGGGTCGATGACATCCGCGGCGGAGAGGATCTCAGCCTCGAACTGGTCGTCGTCGTTATCCGTCGCCTCGGAGGAAGCGAGGATGTCAAGCGCGTCCTCCGCCTCCGCCACCTGCCGGCGCCACTCCTCTTCTTCTTTCCGACGCTCTTCCTCCGGGTCCACAATGCCGATCAAGACCGCGAGCTCGTCGATGAGCGCCGTGTCCGAGGGGGTGAAAGGGATCCCTGGTTCGCGGTAGAGGGCCTGCTGGGTGTATTCGTCGTAGTCCCCGGCCGCTTCGGCGATACGCTCGCGGGCGGTGAGCAGCTCCTCGAGCACGTCGGTGGGGGCGAGCTGCGGGAAGTGCTCGTCAATGAGGTCGAGGACCTGCGGGTGGTCTGCGAGGTCGTCGTGCAGTTGGTCCACGTCCGCCGCAGAGAGCAGGTTGGCGCCGCCCAGCGGATCCTCGCCGATGCGTGTCGCCAGCGTCTGCGCCAGCGACTGCGTGAGGGCTTCGGCGAACACAGCGCGGGCGGGGTTGTGCGGTTTGCGGGAGCGGCGGGCGCGGGTGCGCGCGGCCTTCACCATGGCGGGGGTCGCCTCGATGCGCACGCCGTCGATGTCCAGCGGCACTGGGTCTGCGGGCACCGTCTCGTACGCCTGTACTGCGCGCTTCAGAATGTTCGCCATCTCCGCCGAGCCCTTGACCTCGCGCGCGGCAAAGCTTTCCGACGCCGCCGTGGCCGTTGGTTGGAATCCCGGCACCAGGCGCTCGAGCGTGCTCAGCACCACGCCGGTCTCGCCGAGCTCGGGGAGCACTCGGGAGATGTAGTCGAGGAACGTTCGGTTCGGGCCGATGATGAGCACACCGGTGCGCGACAGCTGCTCACGCCACGTGTAAAGCAGGTATGCGACGCGGTGGAGCGCCACAGCTGTCTTGCCCGTGCCCGGTCCGCCTTGCACGACCATTACGCCGCGGGTGGCGTCGCGGATGATCTCGTCCTGCTCGCGCTGGATCGTCTCCACGATGGACTGCATGTGCCCCGTGCGCGCCGCGTTCATCGCGCGGCGCAGCGCTGCCTCGGAACCGACGTTTGCGGTGCTCTCCGCGGTGTCGTCGGTGGCAGCCGCGTCGGTGCCCGCGAGCACCTCATCGTCCACCGCGGTGACGGTGCGGCCGCGCATACGGATGTTGCTGCGCGTCTCCACACCCTCCGGCTTGGCTGTGGTGGCCAGGTAAAAGGGGCGGGCCTGCGGCGCCCGCCAATCCAGCAGCAGGGTGCGGTAGTGGTCGGCGCGGTCGTCGATGCCCATGCGGCCGACGTAGCGACGGTCAAGATCCGGGCGGCCGGGAACCGGGTTGTCAGCATCAGCGTCCGCGATATCGATGCGGCCGAACACCAGCCCGATCTCGGCAACGCCGAGCTGGTCGAGCTTTGCGTTCAGCGCGTGGTATTCCGTCTCGCGGCGAACCAGTGCGTCTGCGTCCGGGTTGTCGGGGTCGACATCGGCTTGCACCTCGGCCAGTTTCCGGCGCGCAGACTCAACCTCCTCACGGAGGTGGTCGAAGAGCACGTCCACGTACGCCTTTTCGTGCTGAATTCTGTCCGTCACCCGTGGTCCCTTCGTCGTTAAGCATGCAATGCAAAGCGGCCCCGGCACCCGATAAGCGGGGCGGGGCCGCGGTGCGCGGTGGGGAAGCTTAGCCGAGCTTCTTCTGCACCTTCTTCACGGCCTTCTTGGCCTGCTTCTCAGCCTTCTTGGCCTTGCGCTCCCACTTCTTCTTGGTCCACCAAGACGGGGAAGCGTCGAGCTGGTTCCAAGCGTGCTCAAGGTTGTCAACTGCATCCTGCGCCCGGCCTTGCAGCTTGGCGGTGGCCTTGTTCACCTTGCGCTTCGCCTTGAACTTGTCCACTGCGGACGGGCCCAGGTCATCCAGGGTGGACTGCAGATCGTCGACCACGGAGTTGACCTTGCGCTTCGCCTTGTACTGCTCGAACTTGGACGGCTTCAGGTCGTTGAACTTGTCCTGTGCGTCATCCGCGGCGTCGTCGAGCCAGTCGCCGGCGTTGGAGAGGAACTTGGAGGTCTGCTTCTTGGCGTCGCCCAAGAAATCCTGTGCAGCATCGCCAGCCTTGGAAGCGGCCTTCTTCCAGTCGCCCTTGTTGTCGTCGATGTAGTCGCCGACCTGGTCGGATGCGTCAGACAGCCAGTGGCCAGCCTGCTCGGAAGCGTCGGAGAACCAGTTGCCTGCCTTGTTGAGGGCCTTCTCGGTCTCGGACTGGGTCGGCAGGGCCTGCTGGACGTTCTTGCGAGCGACGCGGGCAGCGTTCTGCGCGCGCCACTTCATGTCCGGCTTGCCGGCGGTATCGACGGTTGCGAGCAGCACACCACCGGTCAGAGCCAGGTCGGTGAGAGCGCCGGTGCGGCGGCGAGCCTTCTCGTCCGCGTCATCGGTAGCCCAAAACGCGTTGCGGCCCACCATGGAAGCCAGGGAGGAGGCGGTCAGCAGGGCGGCCGCGGTGCGCGGCATCTTGCCGAGGGCGAAGAGGGTGCCGGCACCCGCCTTGACACCGCCGTTGATCTGCGCGGCGGTCTCCGGGTCCTTCGGCAGGAAAGCGCGGTACTCGCGCGGCACAGCCGCACGGACCTGCTTCAGTACGCTGTCAGCGGACTCCTTGTGGCCCGCGGGGTTGAGCACCGTCTCGACACCGTCGATAACGAACACCGACGCCAGCATCGGGCGCGCGATCTTACGAATCATGAGCTAACCAATCCTTTTGCTTCAATGGTCAATTACTACCCACCACTGTAGACATTTCCGTCGCCGTCGGTGGCGGGCTCCGGGTTAAGCGGCCGTTTACCAGCGCCGCTCCCACCACTCGTCCAGGTTCGGGCGCTCCTTGCCGACGGTTGTCGGCTCCCCGTGACCGGGCCAGACGATCGTGTCATCGTCGCAGCGGTCGAAGATCTTCGCCTTCACATCGTTGAACAGTCGAACAAAGTCGCCTTCCGACGACGTCTTGCCCACGCCGCCGGGGAAGAGCGAGTCGCCGACGAAGAGGTTGGTCACGCCGTCGATTTCGACCGCCAGGCAGGCGCCGCCCGGGGTGTGGCCGCGCAGGATTGCGACTTCGAGGCGGTGGTCGGCGAACGCAAGGTAGTCGCCGTCGCGCAGTTCCTGGTCTACCGGTGCGGGCAGCGCGGGCACCTCCACGTACGGGGCCCAGTGGGTGGCGCCGGTCGCCTCGAGGATGCGGGGGAGAGCGCGCACGTGGTCTTTGTGGCGGTGCGTGGTCAACACGTCGGTAATAGTGACGCCTGCGTCGCTCGCGAGGTTCAGTAACGCGGGGGCGTCGTCCGCAGCGTCGATAAGCAAACCCTGCTCCCCGGAGGCCAGCAAGTAGCAGTTGTTGTCCATGTCGGAAACGGAGATGCGGTGCAGCGTGATGTCAGCCATGCCTCCAGAGCGTAGCTGCGAGGAATGTATCCGGTGTGTGCGTGGTTGATAAGTTGGTTGAGCAACAATCGAGACGTAAAGGACGTACTGGCGAAGTGGCTGAGTGGCTCACGGTGCGCGGCGCGCGCCAACACAACCTCAAAGGCATCGACATCGAGCTGCCCCGCGACAAGATGGCGGTCTTCACCGGCCTGTCCGGCTCCGGCAAATCTTCGCTGGCGTTCGACACCATCTTCGCGGAGGGCCAGCGCCGCTACGTCGAATCGCTGTCGTCGTACGCCCGCATGTTCCTCGGGCAGATGGACAAGCCGGACGTGGACTACATCGACGGTCTGTCGCCGGCCGTGTCGATCGACCAGAAGTCGACGAACCGCAACCCGCGCTCAACGGTGGGCACCATCACCGAGATCTACGATTACCTGCGTCTCCTCTACGCCCGCGCCGGCACCCCGCACTGCCCAGTATGCGACGCGGTGATTGACCGCCAGACGCCCCAGCAGATCGTGGACCAGATCCTGTCGCTGGAGGAGCGGACCAAGTTCCAGGTCCTCGCCCCGGTGGTGCGCAAGCGCAAGGGCGAGTTCCAGGACCTGTTCAAGGACCTCGCCGCCCAGGGCTACTCGCGCGTGAACGTGGACGGGGAGACGTACCAGCTCACCGAGCCGCCCGTGCTGGAAAAGCAGGTCAAGCACACCATCGACGTGGTGGTGGACCGCCTCACGGTGAAGGCAAGCCAGAAGCAGCGCCTCACCGACTCTGTGGAGACGGCGCTCAAGCTTGCCGACGGTCTCGTGGGCTTCGACTTCGTCGACCTCGACCCGGAGGATCCGGAGCGCGTGCAAATCTTCTCCGAGAAGATGGCGTGCCCGAACGGCCACAAGCTGGACGTGGAGGAGTACGAGCCGCGCGCGTTCTCCTTCAACTCTCCCTTCGGTGCCTGCCCGGCATGCGACGGCCTCGGCGTGCGCAAGGAGGTGGACATCGATCTGGTGATCCCGGATCCGGATGCCCCGGCTGTCGACGCATTCCAGATCTGGAACTCGAGCCCGAACAAGGGCTACTTCACCAAACTCATCGAGGCGCTTGCCAAGGAAGAGGGCTTCGACGCGCACGCGCCGTTCAGCTCGCTGACCAAGACCCAGCAGAAACACCTTGTCCACGGCTCGAAGACGAAGGTGAACGTCCGCTACAAGAATCGCTACGGCCGCCAGCGCTCGTTCAGTGCGGCGTACGAGGGGGTAATCGGCTACCTCGAGCGCAAGATGGAGCAGGCCGAGACGGATACGCAGAAGGAGCGCCTGCTGGCCTACACGCGCGAAATCCCTTGCCCGACGTGCGACGGCACCCGTCTCAAGCCGGAAATCCTCGCAGTGCGCCTGGATTCGACCACCCACGGAGAGAAGTCGATCGCAGGCCTCACCGAGCTCAGCATCGAAGACGCCAGCGCGTACTTGGACAACCTGGTGCTGGGCTACCGCGAGGAAATGATCGCGGGCGCTGTCCTGCGCGAGATCCAGGCGCGCCTGCACTTCCTCATCGACGTCGGTCTGAACTACCTGACCCTCGCGCGCTCCGCCGGCACGCTTTCCGGCGGCGAGGCGCAGCGCATCCGTTTGGCAACCCAGATCGGCTCCGGTCTCGCCGGCGTGCTGTACGTGCTGGATGAGCCGTCCATCGGCCTGCACCAGCGAGACAACCAGCGCCTGATCACCACCCTGAAAAAGCTGCGCGACCTGGGCAACACCCTCGTGGTGGTCGAGCACGACGAGGACACGATCCGCGAAGCGGACTGGCTCATTGACATCGGCCCGAAGGCCGGCGAGTACGGCGGCGACGTGGTCTACCAGGGCGAGCCGAAGGGCATCCTGGAGGCCAAGAACTCGCTCACCGGCGATTACCTGGCGGGCCGCAAGATCATTCCGGTGCCCGAAACGCGCCGCCCCGTGGATAAGGAGCGCATGCTCCGCGTCGTCGGCGCCCGCGAGAATAACCTCGACAACGTCAGTGTCGACCTCCCGCTCGGCATGCTCGTCGCCGTCACCGGCGTATCCGGTTCCGGCAAGTCCACCCTGGTCAACCAGATTCTCGCCCGCACGCTGCAGAACCAGCTCAACGGCGCGCGCCAAGTCCCGGGCCGCGTAAAGCGCGTCGAAGGTCTCGAGCACCTGGACAAGCTTGTCCAGGTTGACCAGAGTCCGATCGGCCGCACCCCGCGCTCGAACCCCGCAACCTACACGGGCGTTTTCGACAAGATCCGCAACCTCTTCGCGGAGACGCAGGAGGCGAAGGTCCGCGGCTACAAGGCGGGCCGCTTCTCCTTCAACGTCAAGGGCGGGCGATGCGAGGCGTGCCGCGGCGACGGCACCATCAAAATCGAGATGAACTTCCTGCCCGATGTCTACGTCCCGTGCGAAGTCTGCGGCGGCGCGCGCTACAACCGCGAGACGCTCGAGGTGCGCTACAAGGGCAAGAACATCGCCGAAGTTCTCGACATGCCGATCTCGCAGGCCGCAGAATTCTTCGAGCCGATCACGTCGATCCACCGCTACCTGCAGACGCTTGTCGACGTCGGCCTCGGCTACGTCCGCCTCGGCCAGTCCGCCACCACGCTCTCCGGTGGCGAGGCCCAGCGTGTGAAGCTTGCGTCGGAACTGCAGAAGCGCTCCAACGGCCGCACCATCTACATTCTCGACGAGCCCACCACCGGCCTGCACTTCGAGGACATCCGCAAGCTCATGCTCGTGCTTAACGGCCTGGTGGAAAAGGGCAACACCGTGCTCGTCATCGAGCACAATCTCGACGTGATCAAGTCCGCCGACTGGATCATCGACATGGGCCCCGAGGGCGGCTCCGGTGGCGGCACGGTCGTCGCCCAGGGCACCCCGGAGGATGTCGCCGAGGTGGAGGGCTCCTTCACAGGACAGTTCCTCAAGGGCGTACTGCAGCACTAGCTTGCCGACGGATTTGGTGTGCAGCCACAGGGAATGGTACATTTCCCTGCACACCGCCCAGTGCGTCTTTCTCAGGCGTGCGGGCCGCAAGTGGAGTGAATCCCACCCCATGCCGCCGGAGCGTTTACCGCACCAGGTTGGATACGGGTCAACGGTGTTGGAATAGCACGTGATGTGCGCCTTCCGATACTAGGACGATCTCCCGCCACCTCCCTGGTGAGCGGGTTTTTTGTGTGGGGGCAGCGACACGAGCGGGCCGGGAGCGGACAACATTGTTTCCCTTCGTCTCAAGGAGTTCTCATCAGCGCTGAAGCTCGGATCAACGAACGCATCCGTGTTCCGGAAGTTCGTCTTGTCGGCCCGTCCGGCGAGCAGGTTGGCATCGTCCGTACGGATGATGCCCGCAAACTGGCATACGACGCCGACCTCGACCTCGTCGAGGTTGCGCCGAACGCGAAGCCGCCCGTGTGCAAGATCATGGATTACGGCAAATTCAAGTACGAGCAGGACCAGAAGGCCCGCGAGGCCCGCAAGAACCAGCAGCAGACCGTGGTCAAGGAACAGAAGTTCCGCCCGAAGATCGATGAGCACGACTACCAGACGAAGAAGGCCAATGTTGAGCGCTTCCTAGAGAAGGGCAACAAGGTCAAGGTCACCATCATGTTCCGCGGCCGCGAGCAGTCGCGTCCGGAGCTCGGCTACCGCCTCCTCGAGCGTCTCGCTGAAGACATCGGGGAACTCGGCGTGGTGGAGTCCCGTCCGAAGCAGGACGGCCGCAACATGACCATGGTGTTCGGGCCGGCTCGCAAGGGCAAGAAGTAAACGTAAACAACTCTGAAGGGCTTTGAAAATGAAGCAGAAGACCCACAAGGGCACCGCGAAGCGCATCAAGGTCAACGGTGCAGGCAAGCTGCGTCGCGAGCAGGCCGGTAAGCGCCACCTCAACGAGAAGCTCTCGTCCAAGCGTCGCCGCAAGCTCTCCGGCACCACCGACGTTGCTCCGGCTGACGTCAAGCGCGCGAAGCGCCTCCTCGGCATGTCCTAAGCACTGCCTGATCCCTACAAACCTAGAACGATAAGGAAGTAAAGACTCATGGCACGTGTCAAGCGTTCAGTCAACGCCAAGAAGAAGCGCCGCGCGATTCTGAAGTCCGCGAAGGGCTACCGCGGCCAGCGCTCCCGCCTGTACCGCAAGGCCAAGGAGCAGTGGCTGCACTCCCAGACCTACGCGTACCGCGACCGCCGCAAGCGCAAGAGCGAGTTCCGCAAACTGTGGATCCAGCGCATCAACGCTGCTGCCCGCATGAACGACATCACCTACAACCGCCTCATCCACGGCCTGAAGCTGGCTGAGGTCGAGGTGGACCGCAAGATCCTCGCCGATCTCGCCGTCAACGACTTCGCAGCGTTCTCCGCGCTGTGCGAGGTTGCAAAGAACGCCCTCCCGGAGGACGTCAACGCACCGGTCGCCGCTGCGTAAGCCTTAGCTTTCCGCTTTTCGACGCCCCGTTTCTAACCTTCTCGGTTGGGAGCGGGGCGTTGTTGTTGTCTCGGCGCGGTCTGTTACTGGCGGGCCGGATGAATCCAACGAAGATCGGGAAAGTTTCGGTAATCCTCATCGAAGGAAGCCAGAGAAGCTCCGTGCTCGATTGCGAGAGCAGCAAGATGGGCATCCGTGACGAGGTTTCCGGTCGCGCCGGAGCGGACGGTCAGACTTCTGAGGATGCCCGCGTGACGCTCTCCGGCCGACGGCACCCAGGTATTAGGATGTTCTAACCAAGCTTGGATAATGTCAGAGGCTTGAGTCGGGTCCAGCGGGGAGCGATAGATCCGGGAATGGGTGGTAATTCGCTGGAATGCGATGAGGCTGACCCAGGGCAATCCCACTCGTTCGGGGCCATTCATTGCATTGGTCAGCCATCGGTGCGCAACCTCGTGATGTTGAGACTCTGTGTCCACCGCGTAGATGAGGATGTTCGCGTCAATGATCACCGTAGGGTTCCTCGTTGTCGAGGAGGTCGAGGACCTCAGCGATATTTGTGCAGTCTAACTTCATTCCCATTGGGTAAGTCTTCTGAACAAATGGTTCCACCGCTGGGGTGTGTTTGAGACCTACCCGAGCGAACTCATTAATGGCTTGGCCGATGCTGACACCGCGCGCGGCCGCTTCCTCTTTGGCGGCCGCGTATACCTCACCGTCGACCCGAATCGTTAGCCTCATGAAAGCCAATCTAGCACCAGTGGTGACGCACTACAACGCATATTTTGAAATGATGTACACTCCCCACCATGCCCCTCGACTTCACGGAACCCTTCACTGAGCGCACGCCGCGCGTGGTCAACGCCGCGAAACTGAAGCGCGCCGCCGGCCGGAAGAAGGCGAAGGCGTTCCTCGCGGAAGGGGAGAACGCCGTCGAGGCCGCCGTCGCTACAGGCGCTGCCACGGACCTCTTCGTTACCGAGGAGGCTGCCGAGCGTTTCGAGGAGATCGTCCGCGCCGCTGGCTACATGGACGTGTACACCCACGCGATCACGGACAAGGCCGCCGACCACCTCGCTGATGCTGTCACCAGCACCGGCATTTTCGCCGTGTGTCGCCCAGTGCTCTGGACCGTACCCGCGATCCTCAAAGGTCGCCCCCGCCTCGTCGCGGTCTGCGTCGAGACGAACGATCCCGGCAACGCCGGCACCATCATCCGCATCGCTGACGCCGTGGGCGCCGACGCCGTCATCTTCGCCGGCGATACCGTCGACCCGGAGTCGCCCAAGGTCGTCCGCTCCACCGCCGGCTCGCTGTTCCACATCCCCGTCGCGCGCGACCGCGACGTTAGGCGCGTCATCGGTCAGCTCGGAGCATCAGGCTTGTCGACGTTCGCGACCACCATGTCCGGCGACCTCAACCTGGCCTCGCCTGGCGACGCCTTGCAGCAACCGACGGCGTGGCTCTTCGGCAACGAGGCCCACGGGCTGGACCCGGACGTGCTGGACGCCGCCGACTACCGGGTGTCCATCCCGATCCACGGCAGCGCCGAGTCCCTGAACCTGGCCACCGCCGCCGCGATCTGCCTGTGGGAGTCCTCGAAGGCCTTGACAGAGTGACCGCAGCCAATCCACCATTAGACGCATGGCGGAGATTACTGTACGAAATCTTCCAGACGATCTGGTCGACCTTTTACAAGCGGAAGCGGAACGGACAAGCTCAACTATTGCAGATGTTATCGAACTTCGTCTGCGCCAATCCCTTGTTAACAGTGAGCGCGCGGACTGGTTAGCCAAATGGAGAGAACTTGATCCGGTCCCGTACGGGTCAGAAACAATAGTTGAGTCGGTGCGAGCCGAACGGGAGTCAAGGTAGTGGTTCTGGATACTTCGGCGATGCTGGAGTTGTTGCTACGGACCGAGAAGGGTGAGAAAGTTGCAGAACTTCTAGCTTTCTCACGTGGTGACATTGACGCACCACACTTGCTTTGGACGGAATCTCTACAGGTTCTCCGACGGCGCGTTCGAGCCGGACTGCTCTCGGAAAGCAGGGCACTTCAAACAATCAACCTTCTCAGCGAGTTGAATGTGAATTTCCATCCGCATTCAGAGCTGGTTGGAGCCGTGTGGCGGCTGAAAGAAAACTTTTCCGCTTACGATGCCACTTACGTTGCATTGACAGAGAAGCTAGAAACCACTCTGGTGACCAGCGACTCAAAGCTTGCCGCGGCTCCCCAGACTCGGGTCGCGATTCGGGTGATTGACTGAACTTCCCCAGCTGTACCTGCAGACCATATCGAACTTAAATCCGTTTGAGTTAGACCCCCACCGGGTGTTATTCGCATCTGTGCGCCGAAGCGTACTGCCGACAAGCGCGGCCTCCCGTTGCCCGCGACCGCGACATTCGCCGAGTTCTCGGTCAGCTCAGGGCTTCAGGCTTATCGACGCTGGCAACAACCCCCAACGGCGCCCTCAACTTCGCCGAACCCGGCGAGCCTCTGAATACGCCCACTGCGTGGCTGTTTGGCAACGAGGCGCATGGACTGCCGGAAGACGTCCTGGCGGCCGCTGACGACACTGTCACCATTCCCATTGCGGGGTCCGCCGAGTCTTTGAACCTTTCGACGGCGGCGTCCATTTGTTTGTGGGAGTCAGCAAAAGCGTTGCGTGAAACGTGATCACCATCACATGAACATAAGGGTAGGCAAGCCTAATTGTCCGCCGTAGGGTTGGCCTCATGGGAACTAAAGGAAGTCAACCGCCACTACCGCAGAGCGACCGATCGACCAACGTTGCTTCAGGCCATTGGGTGCTCGCTCGAGCTGGGAAGCGCGTTTTACGTCCTGGTGGTTTGAAGCTGACGAATCGTTTGTTGGATGCAGCAGAACTGCAGGACAAAAGGGTGGTGGAATTCGCGCCTGGGTTGGGGCGAACTGCCGCCATCATGCTTGAACGGGGCATCGCGTCCTATGTCGGTGTAGACCAAGATGTGGATGCAGTGACACGTGTGCAGTCCGTGGTGGGATCGCGTGGCACAGTGGTCAATGCTAGTGCCGAATCCACCGGTCTTGAAAGCAATTCTGCCCAGGCGGTGGTCGGTGAGGCGATGCTGACAATGCAAGGTGAGAAAGGCAAGCGCGCAATTATTGCTGAAGCTTTCCGTTTGCTGGAGCCAGGTGGTTTGTATGCGATCCATGAGCTGGGACTTACCCCCGACACAATTGATGCAGAACTCGCTGATCAGTTGCGGAAGCGCCTAGCGAAAACGATCCGCGTGAATGCTCGCCCACTTACGCGCCGAGAATGGTGTGGGTTGTTGGAGGAGGCGGGTTTCGACATTGAATGGGTTGGAACTGAGCCGATGGCCCTACTGACAATGCGCCGCAATCTTGCAGATGAAGGTTTTGGCGGAGTTTTGCGGATTTTGCGTAACGTAGCGAGGGATAGGGATTTGCGTGACCGTGTACTGGAGATGCGTAGAACCTTTAATGAATATCGAGACAATCTCACCGGCATCGCTATCATCGCTCGAAAACCCGATGTCAGCGTGTAGAAAAAGGGAATTAGATTAAAGCACTGACCCCGGCAAAAATGGTGCTGTATATGTTGAACCGTCCTACGGCGGTCTAAAAAGGGGTAGTTGTCACGCTCCTGACCACAAACAGCTCGAGATTCGGCGTGCACCCAGAGTCCGCACCGTATAGATGTGGGGCACAACTTATCCTCCTAGGGGACAGTTGAATGCCCGCGGGTATGCTTGTGAACGTTTTGTGATGCCGCCGAAGTGGAAAGGTGCGGGTGTTCAGTGAGCATTGACAAACCCGAAATTGAACTGACCGAGGAGAACCTGAATCGGGCTGCGGACGAGGCTATCGCGGCGTTCGAAAAGGCGGCGGACCTTGCGGCGCTCGAAGACGCGCACCGCCTGCACCTCGGGGAAAAGGCCCCGATCCCGCAAGCTCGCCGGGCGCTGGGCACGCTGCCGAAGGACCAACGCAAAGATGCCGGCCGGTTTGTCAACATGGCAAGGGGACGGGCGGAGAAGGCCTACGCCCAACTGCGTGTGCAGCGGGAAACGGAGCACCGCGAGCGCCAGCTGCGCGAGGAGACCGTCGACGTCACCCTGCCTACTGCTCGCAGCCAGGCGGGCGCTATGCACCCGATCACCGCGCTTTCGGAGCAGATCGCGAACATTTTCATCGGCATGGGCTGGGAGGTCGCGGAAGGCCCCGAGGTCGAGGCGGAGTACTTCAACTTCGATGCCCTGAACTTCATCCCGGACCACCCGGCCCGCACGCTGCAGGACACCTTCTACATCGGCGAAGAAGGATCCAAGCAGGTGCTGCGCACCCACACCTCCCCGGTGCAGGTGCGCACGATGCTCGAGCGCGACGTGCCGGTCTACATCGCTTGCCCGGGCCGCGTGTTCCGCACGGATGAACTCGACGCCACCCACACGCCGGTGTTCCACCAGGTGGAAGGTCTCGCAGTGGACAAGGGCCTCTCCATGGCCCACCTCAAGGGCACGCTAGACCACCTGGCCAAGACGCTTTTCGGCCCGGAGACCAAGACCCGCATGCGCACCAACTACTTCCCGTTCACCGAGCCGAGCGCCGAGGTGGATGTCTGGTTCCCCAACAAGAAGGGCGGCGCCGGCTGGATCGAGTGGGGCGGCTGCGGCATGGTCAACCCGAACGTGCTGCGCGCGGTGGGCGTGGACCCGGAGGTTTACACAGGTTTCGCGTTCGGAATGGGCCTCGAGCGCACGTTGCAGTTCCGCAACGGCCTGACGGACATGCGCGACATGGTCGAGGGCGATGTCCGCTTCACCATTCCGTTCGGCATCCAGGCATAAGTGCAGGAGAGAGAACATGCTGATTTCGAAGAACTGGATCACCGACCTGCTCAACAACGCGAGCAACACCTTTAACCCGACCGACGAGGAGCTCGACGCCGGCTTCGTGCGCGTCGGTTTCGAGACGGAGGGCTACCAGCCGCTGCCCGAGACCACCGGCCCGCTCGTCATCGGGCGTGTGCTGGAGATCGAGGAGCTCGAGGGCTTCAAGAAGCCGATCCGCTACTGCCAGGTCGATGTCGGCCAGGCGAACGGCACCGGCGAGCCGCAGGGCATTATCTGCGGCGCCCGCAACTTCAAAGAGGGCGACACCGTCATCGTCTCGCTGCCGGGCGCAGTCCTGCCGGGCGGCTTCGCCATCGCCGCTCGCGAAACCTACGGCCACATCTCCAACGGCATGATGGCCTCCGCAGCAGAGCTCGGACTCACTGCGAAGAGCGAGGGCATTATCACGCTTTCCGACGCTTCCGTTGCAGCCGCAGGGCTCGAACCCGGCCAGGACGCGCGCGAGGTGCTCGGCTCCGACGACACCGTTTTCGACGTGAACATCACCCCGGACCGCGGTTACGCGCTGTCCGCCCGCGGCCTGGCCCGCGAGATCGCGTCGGCCTTCGACCTCACCTTCGTCGATGTGGCCGAGGACCCGGCTGTTGCTGGCGTGGACGTGAGCAAGGTGCCGTCGGCAAGCGGAAAGCTCATCGACATCGACCTGGAGCCGGACACGAAGGCGAAGCGCTTCGGCCTGCGCAAGGTGGAGGGCATTGATCCGAAGGCGCAGGCGCCGTTCTGGATGCAGCGCCTGCTCATGCTCTCCGGCATTCGCTCGGTGAACGCGGCGACGGACGTGACCAACTTTGTCATGCTGCTCACCGGCCAGCCGATGCACGCGTTCGACGCGGACAAGATCGCCGGCGGCCTGCACGTGCACAACGCGGCCGGCGGCGAGGAGTTCGAGACGCTGGATCACACCAAGCGCACCCTGCTGCCGACGGACGTGGTGATTTCCGACGACAACGGCATCCAGTCGCTCGCCGGCGTGATGGGCGGCACCACCTCCGAGATCTCGGACGAGACGATCAACGTGTACTTCGAGGCCGCGACCTGGGACGAGCTGACCGTGGCCAAGACGGCGCGCCACCACAAGCTGTCCTCGGAGGCATCGCGACGCTTCGAGCGCGGCGTGGATCCGGCCATCGTCGAGGTCTCGCTCGACATTGCCTGCGCGCTGCTTGCCGACGCAGCCGGCGGCACCATCTCGCCGGAGGCGACCATCGTGGGCGAGGTGCCGGCGCGCGAGCCTATTGAGCTGGGCGTGAACCGTCCGAGCGAGCTCATCGGCGTGGAGTACAGCGTCGAGACGATTACGAAGCGTCTCGAAGAGGTGGGGTGCCGGGTCGAATCCGGCACCGAGGCCGGGGACAGCAGCGGCACCCTGACCGTGACCCCGCCGACGTGGCGCGGCGACCTCACTGTGCCGGTTGAGCTCATCGAGGAGATTGTGCGTCTCGAGGGCCTGGACGAAATCCCGTCCGTTCTGCCGACGCCGGTGGGCGGCCGCGGCCTCAGCCCGCTGCAGCGCCGCCGCCGCGCGGTTACCCACGCGCTGGCGTACTCGGGCTACGCCGAGATCATCCCGACGCCGTTCATCAAGAACACCACTTTCGACGCTTGGGGCCTCGAGGCGGATGACCCGCGCCGCAACACCGTGAAGGTGCAGAATCCTCTGGATGCGGAGTACGGCATCCTGGCCACCACGTTGCTGCCTTCGATGCTTGAGGCGATCGGCCGCAACGTCGCGCGCGGCCGCCACGATCTCGCGATCTACTCCGTGGCGCAGACCTCGGTGAAGCGCGGCGATGTTTCCCCGCTGCCGAGTGTCGCGGCCCGCCCGGACGAGGACACTTTGCGCGAGCTCGTCGACTCCCTGCCGGAGCAGCACCTCCACGCCGCAACGGTGGCGGTGGGGCAGCAGGAGCTCGACGGACCCTTCGGCAAAGGCCGCGACTACACCTGGGCTGACGCCATCCAGTCCGCGCGGGTGGCTGCTAGCGCAGCCGGTGTCCAGCTCGATGTCGAGGCGGCGCAGCAGCTGCCGTGGCACCCGGGCCGCTGCGCGGCGCTGACTGTTCAAACCGCCGGGGTCGAGAAGATCACCGTCGGCTACGCCGGCGAGCTGCACCCCCAGGTCCTCGAGGCGCTCGAGCTGCCGGCGCGCACGTGCGCGATGGAAATCGATCTCACCGCGCTGCCGCTGGAGCAGCAGTTGCCGGCCCCGATGCTGTCCTCCTTCCCGGCGGTGAACCAGGACATCGCGCTGATTGTCGACGAGGCGGTGCCGGCGGAGGCCGTGCGCCGCACTATCGAGGCGGCTGCGGGCGAGTTGCTGGAGAGCGTGGCGCTGTTCGACGTCTACCGTTCGGAGCAGCTGGGCGAGGGCAAGAAGTCGCTCGCATTCGGTTTGGTCTTCCGTGCGGGCGATAAGACGCTCACCGAGGACGAGGCTTCGGAGGCCCGCCTCCGCGCCGCTGAGGCCGCTGCCCAGGAGCACGGCGCGACAATGCGCGGCTAACGAATAGTTTGCGGCCAAGTGCATAAACTGCTACCTTGAGCCGCATGACTATTTCCGTGGCGGTCGCCGGCGCGACCGGGTACGCGGGCGGCGAAATCCTCCGTCTCTTACTCAACCACCCGGCGTATCTCGCCGGCGACCTCGAGATCGGTGCGCTCACCGGCAACTCCAGTTCCGGTTTGCGGTTCGGCACCTTAGCCCCGCACCTGCCGCAGCTGGCGGACATGGTGGTGGAGGAAACGGACGTCGAAACGCTTGCGAAGCACGACGTGGTCTTCCTCGGCCTGCCGCACGGCTACTCCGCGGCGATCGGCGCTGCGCTGCCGCCGGAGACGCTGGTCATCGACTGTGCCGCGGATTTCCGCCTCCGCGACCCGTGGGCGTGGGAGCAGTACTACTACTCGCCGCACGCGGGCAGCTGGCCGTACGGCATCCCCGAGATGCCGGGCCACCGCGAGCAGCTGAGGAACGCCCGCCGCATCGCGGTGCCCGGTTGCTTTCCGACGGGGGCTACCCTCGCCGCCCTGCCCGCAGTCAAGGCCGGCATCGCTGAGCCGGACCTGCGCGTTGTGTCCGTGACCGGCGTGTCCGGGGCGGGGAAGAAGGCATCGGTGCCCATGCTCGGCTCGGAGACCATGGGCTCCCTGAAGGCCTACAACACCGCCGGCCGCCACCGCCACACCCCCGAGATCGCGCAGAACATCGCGGAGGTCACCAACAAGCCGGTGAACGTGAGCTTCACACCGATTCTCGCGCCGCTGCCGCGCGGCATCCTCACCACCGTCACAGCACCGATCGCCGGCAAGGTTCCGGCGGGCAAGATCGCGACCCTCGCCCGCGAGGCGTACGAAGAGGCGTACCGCGACGAGCCGTTCGTCTGGCTCCTGCCGGAGGAGACCCAGCCGCAAACCCAGAACGTGGTTGGCTCCAACATGTGCCACGTCCAAGTGGAGATCGACATGGAGGCAGGCGTGGTGCTGATGACCTCCGCTATCGACAACCTGACCAAGGGCACCGGCGGTGCCGCGGTGCAGTGCATGAACATCGCGCTCGGTCTCGAAGAGACTGCGGGCCTGCCGCGCCAGGGTGTTGCGCCCTAAGTTAAGGAGATTTACCGATGATTGGATCCGTCACCGCACCCGCCGGCTTCGCCGCCGCGGGCACCACCGCCGGCATCAAGCCCTCAGGCAAGCCGGACATGGCGCTCGTCGTCAGTGAAGGCCCCGAGTTCACCGCGGCCGGCGTGTTCACCCGCAACAAGGTGTTCGCGTCGCCGGTTAAGGTGAGCAGGGAAGTACTTGCCGACGGCACCTGCCAGGCCGTCCTGTTTAACTCCGGCAACGCCAATGCCTGCAACGGCGCGCAGGGCGATGCCGACGCGCGCGAAGCCCAGGCGCTGGCGGCGGAGCAGCTGGGCATTGACGCGAACCAGATCGCGGTGTGCTCGACCGGTCTGATCGGCGAGCTGCTGCCGATGGAGAAGATCCGCACCGGCATCGGCCAGCTCACGGCGGACCTAGGCAACGATGAAGCGCATGCCTTCGCCGCGGCCGAGGCGATCATGACCACCGACACCGTTGCCAAGGAGGCGCTGGTCACCCGCGAGGGGTGGACCGTCGGCGCGATGGGCAAGGGCGTGGGCATGATGGCGCCGTCGCTGGCGACGATGCTCGTTGTGGTCACCACGGATGCGTCGGCAAGCAAGGAAGCCCTGGACGCTGCGCTGCGCAGGGCGACGGCCGTCACCTTCGACACGCTGGACATCGACGGGTCCACCTCCACGAACGACACCGTGATCGTGCTTGCGAACGGCGCGAGCGGCGTCACCCCGAGCCAGGACGAGCTGGACGAGGCGATCCACGCCGTGTGCGCGGACCTCGCAGCCCAAATGCAGGCGGATGCGGAGGGCGTGACCAAGCGCGTCACCATCACCGTGACCGGCACCGAGGATGACGCGCAGGCGCTCAACGCCGCGCGCACGATCGGCCGCGACAACCTGTTCAAGTGCGCGATGTTCGGCTCCGACCCGAACTGGGGCCGCACGCTCGCGGCCGTCGGCATGGCGGACGCGGCGATGGACCCGGAGAACATCACCGTTAGCTTCAACGGCCAGCCCGTCTGCGTGGCCTCCGCGGGCGCCCCGGGCGCGCGCGACGTGGACCTCTCGGGCGCAGACATTGCCGTCGAGGTGGATCTGGGCACCGGCGGGCCGGGCACGGCCACCGTGCGCACCACCGATCTCTCCCACGCGTACGTGGAGATCAACTCCGCGTACAGCACCTAAACCAGGACGTAGACCAGAAAGAATCCAGCATGGATGTAGAAGCGTTCAGCAGCAGCCTGAGCAACGAGGCCCGCGCCCACGTGCTCGCAGAGGCGCTGCCGTGGCTGCAGCACTACCGCGACAAGATCGTCGTGGTGAAGTACGGCGGCAACGCCATGATCGACGAGGACTTGAAGGCCGCGTTCGCAGCCGACATGGTCTTTTTGCGCACTGTCGGCGCGAAGCCGGTGGTGGTGCACGGCGGCGGTCCGCAGATTTCGGCCATGATGAAGCGGCTCGGCCTCGACGGCGGCGAATTTGTCGGCGGCTTCCGCGTGACCACGCCCGAGATCCTCGACGTGGTGCGCATGGTGCTCTTCGGCCAGGTGGGCCGCGACCTGCTGGGCAAGATCAACTCCCACGGCCCCTACGCCGTGGGCACCTCCGGCGAGGACGCCGGCCTGTTCACGGCCGAGAAGCGCTACGTCGAGGTTGACGGCGAGCAGCTGGACATCGGCCTGGTAGGCACGATCACCGACGTGAACCCCTCGGCCGTCATGGACATCATCGAGGCCGGCCGCATCCCGGTCGTCTCCGGCATCGCCCCCGGCGCGGACGGCAACGTGTACAACATCAACGCCGATGAGGCCGCCGGCGCGCTCGCCGCCGCCATCGGTGCGGAGCGCCTCGTGGTGCTCACCAACGTCGAGGGCCTGTACACGGACTGGCCGGACAAGGATTCGCTCCTGTCCAAGATCGAGGTCGGCGAGCTGGAGAAGATGATGCCGAGCCTGGACAGCGGCATGATCCCGAAGATGGAAGCCTGCCTTACCGCGGTCAAGGGCGGCGTCCGCGCGGCGCACGTCATCGACGGCCGCATCGCCCACTCCGTGCTGCTCGAGCTGCTCACCATGGGCGGCATCGGCACCATGGTGCTTCCTGACGCCTACGACCTCGCGCACTACCCGGACGGCACCGTGTTCAGGAAGGACGAGGCGAAGTGAGCGAGATCCTCACCGGCTGGCACGCAGGTCTGATGAATAATTACGGCCCGCCCCAGGTCGCGCTCGTCTCCGGGGAGGGGGCAGTGCTTACCGACGACGCGGGCAACGAGTACATCGACATGCTCGCCGGCATTGCCGTCAACGCGCTCGGCCACGCTCACCCGGCGATCGTGGAAGCGGTGACCCGCCAGGTGTCCACACTCGGGCACGTGTCCAACCTCTTCGCGTCCGAGCCGGTGGTCAAGGTAGCGGGTGAGTTGGTGCGCCGCTTTGGCGACGAGAGCGCACGGGTGTTCTTCTGCAACTCGGGCGCTGAGGCAAACGAGGCCGCGTTCAAGCTCGCACGCTTGACCGGCCGCGGCCGCATCCTCGCCGCCCAGGACGGTTTCCACGGCCGCACGATGGGATCCCTCGCGCTAACCGGCCAGCCCGCGAAGCGCAAGGCGTTCGAGCCGCTGCCGTCCGGCGTGGAGTACTACCCGTACGGTGACATCGACTACCTGCGCCAGCTGGTAGAGATCAACCCGTCCGACGTCGCCGCCATCTTCCTGGAGCCGATCCAGGGAGAAACCGGTGTCATTCCGGCACCGGAAGGCTTCCTTGCCGCAGTACGCGAGCTCTGCGATGCCCACGGCATCCTCATGGTTGTCGACGAGGTGCAGACCGGGGTGGGCCGCACCGGCACCTTCTTCGCCTTCCAGCACGACCTGCCGGAGGGCGTGCGCCCGGACATCGTCACCATGGCGAAGGGCCTCGGCGGCGGCTTACCGATCGGCGCGGCTCTGGCCACAGGCAAGGTCGCCGAGACGCTCACCCCGGGTTCGCACGGCACCACGTTCGGCGGCAACCCCGTCGCCTGCGCCGCCGCCGGGGCGGTGCTTGCCACTATCGACGACGAATTCCTCGCGGATGTCGCCCGCAAGGGCAGCGCGTTCGTCGAGCAGCTGCAGCGCATCGACGGCGTGGTCGAAGTGCGCGGCCGCGGGCTGATGCTCGGCGCGGTGCTGAAGGACCCGGTGGCCAAGCAGACTGTGGCGGCAGGTCTCACGCACGGGGTCATTCTGAACGCGCCGTCGGAAAGCGTCGTGCGCTTCACCCCGCCGCTGGTGATCATCGACGACGACTTGACCGAAGCGGCCACACGCTTCGCGGCGGCGCTGGACACCGCCCGACACACGACGAACGAAGAGAAGGAGTAACCGATGCCACGGCACTTTCTTGCCGACGACGATCTGACACCAGCCGAGCAGGCCGAGGTGCTCGAGCTGGCCGCGGCCATGAAGCGCGAGCCGTATGCGCGCCGCCCGCTCGAGGGCCCCCAGTCGGTGGCGGTGCTTTTCGACAAAACGTCGACACGCACCCGCTTCTCCTTCGACGCGGGCATCGCGCAGCTCGGCGGGCACGCGATTGTCACCGAGACCGGCAACTCTCAGATGGGCAAGGGCGAGACCTACCAGGACACCGGAGCAGTGCTCTCGCGCTACGTCTCCGCCATTGTGTGGCGCACCTACGCGCACCAGAACCTGCTGGACATGGCCGAGACCGCCACGGTGCCGATCGTGAACGCGCTGTCGGACGACCTGCACCCGTGCCAGATCCTGGCTGACCTGCAAACAATCGTCGAGAATTGCTGCCCCGAGGAGGGGCCGGCGGGCCTGCGCGGGAAGCGCGCCGTGTACCTCGGCGACGGCGACAACAACATGGCGAACTCCTACATGATCGGGTTCGCCACCGCCGGCATGGACACCGCGATCATCGCGCCGGAGGGTTTCCTGCCGCGCGAGGAGTTCGTCGAGCGGGCGCGCCGCCGCGCTGCCGAGACCGGCGCGGCCGTGACCGTGACGTCCGACCTCGCCGCCGTGGAGGGTGCGGACGTGGTGATCACCGACACCTGGGTGTCCATGGGCATGGAGGGCGACGGCAAGGACCGCCGCACCCCGTTCATGCCGTACCAGGTCACCCAGGAGGTCATGGATGCCGCCGGCGAGGGCGCGATCTTCCTGCACTGCCTGCCGGCGTACCGCGGCAGCGAAGTCACCGCCGAGGTCATCGACGGCCCCGCCTCCCGTGTCTTCGACGAGGCGGAGAACCGCCTCCACGCCCAGAAAGCGCTGCTGGCCTGGCTGCTGGAGCACCAGCGATGACCCAGCCCGTCTCCCGCACTGCGCGCCAAGCCCGCATCCTGGACATCCTCGCCTCGACGCGGGTGATGTCCCAGGTGCAGCTCTCCGAGCTGCTGCTGGAGGAGGGCATCGACATCACCCAGGCGACCCTGTCGCGCGACCTAGACGAGCTCGGGGCGCGCAAGGTGCGGCCGCTGGAGGGCGGCCGCGCGTTCTACACCGTGGGATCCGACAGGGAGGTGCTCGGCGAGGTGCAAACCGGTCCGCGCGAGAAGCTCGCGCGCATGATCGATGAGCTCGTGGTCTCCGTCGACTATTCGTACGGCACCGCCGTGCTGCGCACCCCGCCGGGTGCCGCCCAGTACCTCGCCAGCTACATCGACCGCGTCGGCCTCGACCCCGTCGTCGGTTGCATTGCCGGCGACGACACCGTCTTCGTCCTCGCGCGCGAACCGCTCACGGGCGAGGATCTCGCGCTGCAGCTCTTCGGCAACGCCCCGCGCAAGCGCGACTAGCCCCACGCACTATCCTCAAAGGTCGAACCAAAACTTCTCAAAGGAGCTTCTACTTATGTCCAACCGCGTTGTACTCGCGTACTCCGGAGGCCTCGACACCTCTGTGGCCATTCCTTACCTCGGCGAGATGCTCGAGGGCGACGTCATCGCCGTGGCCCTCGACCTCGGCCAGGGCGGGGAAGACATGGAGTCCGTGCGCCAGCGCGCGCTCGACTGCGGCGCCGCAGAGGCCATCGTCATCGATGCCAAGGACGAGTTCGCTAACGAGTACTGCCTGCCCACCATCAAGGCGAACGGCATGTACCAAGGTGAGTACCCGCTGGTCTCCGCAATTTCCCGCCCGCTAATTGTCAAGCACCTGGTGAAGGCCGCCCAGGATTTCGGCGGCACCCACGTCGCTCACGGCTGCACCGGCAAGGGCAACGACCAGGTTCGCTTCGAGGTCGGCTTCCTCAACCAGGACCCGGACCTGGAGATTGTCGCGCCGGCGCGCGACTACGCCTGGACCCGCGACAAGGCCATCGAGTACGCCGAGGGCAAGGACCTGCCGATCGAGCAGTCCGCCGCATCCCCGTTCTCCATCGACCAGAACGTGTGGGGCCGCGCGGTTGAGACCGGCTTCCTCGAGGACCTGTGGAACCCGCCGACCAAGGACCTGTACTCCTACACTGAGGACCCGGCGCTGGGTAACGCACCGGACGAGGTCATCATCTCCTTCGAGGGTGGCAAGCCGGTGGCAATCGACGGCCGCCAGGTGACCGTGCTCGAGGCCATCGAAGAGCTCAACCGCCGCGCCGGCGCCCAGGGCATCGGCCGCCTCGACATGGTGGAGGACCGCCTTGTGGGCATCAAGTCCCGCGAGGTGTACGAGGCACCGGGCGCAATCACCCTGATCACCGCACACAAGGCGCTGGAGGACGTGACCGTCGAGCGCGAGCTGGCCCGCTACAAGCGCCTCGTCGACGCCCGCTGGGCCGAGGAGGTCTACGACGGCCTCTGGTTCGCGCCGCTGAAGCGCTCCCTGGACGCGTTCATCGAGTCCACCCAGGAGTACGTGACCGGCGACATCCGCATGGAGCTGCACAACGGCAAGGCCACCGTGAACGGCCGCCGTTCCAACCACTCCCTGTACGACTTCAACCTGGCCACCTACGACACGGGCGACACCTTCGACCAGACCCTGGCTAAGGGCTTCGTGCGCCTGCACGGCCTGTCCTCCCAGATCGCGAACAAGCGCGACCGCGCATCTGCCGCCGCGCAGGAGAAGTAGGCATGGAGCAGCACGGAACCAACGAGGGTGCCCTCTGGGGCGGACGCTTCTCCGGCGGCCCCTCCGAGGCGATGTTCGCGCTTAGCGTGTCCACCCACTTCGACTGGGTGCTGGCACCGTACGACGTGCTGGCCTCCACGGCGCACGCCAAGGTGCTCAACAGGGCAGGGCTGCTTTCCGACGCTGATTTGCAGACCATGCTGGCCGGCCTCGAGCAACTGGGCAAGGACGTAGCCGACGGCACCTTCGCGCCGCTGCCCACGGACGAGGACGTGCACGGCGCCATGGAGCGCGGCCTGATCGACCGCGTCGGCCCCGAGGTGGGCGGGCGCTTGCGCGCCGGCCGCTCCCGCAACGACCAGGTCGCGGCGATGTTCCGCATGTGGCTGCGCGACGCGGTGCGCGGTGTGGCTCTCGATGTCGCTGACCTGGTCGACGCCATCGTCGTCCAAGCGGAGGCGCACCCGGATGCCATCATGCCGGGCAAGACGCACTTCCAGGCCGCGCAGCCGATCCTGCTCGCGCACTCCCTGCTGGCGCACGCCCAGCCGCTGCTCCGCGACCTCGAGCGCATCCAGGACCTGGATAAGCGCCTCGCAGTTTCGCCGTACGGCTCCGGCGCGCTCGCAGGATCGTCCCTGCAGCTCGACCCGGAGGCGATCGCCGAGGAGCTCGGCTTCGATTCTGCGGCCGACAACTCGCTCGACGGCACCGCGTCGCGCGACTTCGCGGCCGAGGCCGCGTACGTGCTGGCCCAGATCGCGGTTGATCTCTCCCGTTTCGCGGAGGAGATCATTGCGTGGTCCACGCCGGAGTTCGGCTACGTTACGCTGCACGACGCGTGGTCCACCGGCTCGTCGATCATGCCGCAGAAGAAGAACCCGGACGTGGCTGAGCTGGCCCGCGGCAAGTCCGGGCGCTTGATCGGCAACCTCGCCGGCCTGTTGGCCACGCTCAAGGCCCAGCCGCTCGCGTACAACCGCGACCTGCAGGAGGACAAGGAGCCGGTCATCGATTCTGTGGCCCAGCTGCGCATCGTGCTGCCGGCGTTCACCGGTCTCGTATCCACGCTGGTATTCCATGAGGATCGCATGCGCGAGCTCGCCCCGGCGGGCTACACGCTGGCGACCGACCTCGCCGAGTGGATGGTGCGCCAGGGCGTGCCGTTCCGCGAGGCCCACGAAGCTTCCGGCGCCTGCGTCCGCATCGCGGAAAGCAGGGGAGTGGGGCTCGACGAGCTGACGGATGAGGAGCTGGCAAGCGTCGATACGCGCCTGAAGCCCGAGGTGCGGCAGGTGCTGACGGTGGACGGTGCGGTGGCCTCGCGCGCAACGCGGGGCGGCACGGCGCGCCCGCGCGTTGAGGAGCAGCGCGAGCGCTTGGCGCGGGCGAACGCCGAGTACCGCGCGTGGGCGGAGGCACCGGTGCGGAGTTAAACCGCAGCGCCGTAAGTCTGGTCACTCTACGATGGCCGTATGAGTGTTCCCAGCAGTGCGTCGAGCACGTCGAACGGCACCAAGCGCGGTGGTCGCGGACTGACCATCCTGCTTGGTGTCGTTTTGCTGTGCGTGGTCGCCGCGGCAGTCATTCTTGGGCGGGGCGGTTTCGGCGGAGCCGGCGGCAGTGGCGAACAAGCTGACGGTCCCCGCGGCTTCGGCAAACCCGGCGTCACCCAAGTCCAGGGCGTGATCGGTTCCGAGAAGCGCGGGTACTTCGAGGACCCGGATGTGGTCAAGCGTCTCGAGGAGCTCGGCTACCGGGTGAGCTTCTCCACGGCCGGTTCGCGCCAGATCGCCACCGGCATCGACATCGCGGCGCAGGACTTCGTCTTTCCGTCCTCCGCTCCGGCTACGCAGAAGGTGCGCGAGCAGGTCTCCGGCGCGAACGCGGAGTTCCCGTTCTTCTCCCCGATGGCGGTGGCCAGCTGGCAGACCATCGCGGACATCCTCGTCGAGCAAGGTGTGGTCACCGAGAACAACGGCTCCTACGTCCTTGACGTGGCGAAGTACGTGGACCTCGCGCAGTCCGGCACCCGTTGGCGCGAGCTTTCCGACGCCTTCCCGTCGCCCCGCAACGTGCAGATCCGTTCCACGGATATCCGCACCTCGAACTCCGCAGCGATGTACCTGAGCATTTTGGCCTGGGAATTCCAGCAGCGCGACCCGGCCCGCGCTGACGATGTTGGCTACCTCGTGGAGGAGATTTCGCCGTTCTTCACCGGCCAGGGCTACTCGGAATCTTCCTCCTCCGGCCCGTTCAGCGAATACCTTAGCCAGGGCATGGGTGCCGCCCCGATGGTCATGGTGTACGAGGCGCAGTACATCGGCGAGCAGATGAGCCCGACATCGCGCATCCGCGACGACATGGTGCTGTTCCAGCTCAGCCCCACCGTGCTAGCCAACCACGGCATCGTCGGCATCTCGCCGGAGGGCAAAGAGCTGGCCCGTCTGCTCACCACCGACCCCGAGCTTCAGCAACTCGCGGCGCGCCACGGCTTCCGCCCGGCGACATCGGGCTCGCTTGCTGACGAAATGGCAATGCAAGGCCTCCAGCCGCCGGCCGACTACGTCAACTCCATCGACCCGCCGAACTACGACCGGCTTGAGCAGCTCATCGACGGCGTGGGCATGCGTTACGGCACCCTCGCCCCGCAGCCGAAGCACGAGGAGGAGGAACAGTGAAGAAACTCTGGGCGGCCGTGATGGCCATGCTCGCCACCCTCGCGCTGGCGGGCTGTTCGACGCAAACGATCGGCAGCGGCTCGGTGTCGTCGCAAAGCAAAGGCTCCGGAGCGGACCTGCGCATCGTCGCCGCGACCGAGCTCAAGGACCTGCAGGGGCTCATCGCGCAGGCATCGGAAGACCTCGGCTTCGGCATCGAGCTCGAGTTCCCCGCAGGCACCCTGGAGAACTCGCAGGCGCTCAAGCGCGGCGAGTTCGACGGCGAGGTGGACGCAACCTGGTTCGCCACCAACCGCTACGTGAACTTGATCGGGGCCTCTGCCAAGCTTGCCGACGAAACGAAGATCGCCACCAGCCCCGTCGCCTTCGGCGTGTGGGACGAGGCGGCGCGGCGGCTCGGCTGGGACACCCAGCAGCCGACGTGGACCGATTTCGCGAAGGCCGCAGAGGCCGGCGAGTTCACCTTCGGCATGACCAACCCCTCTTCCTCCAACTCCGGCTTCTCCGCGCTCGTCGCGGTGGCGACAGCTCTTGCCGACACCGGCGAGGCGCTCTCCCCGGGGGACCTGGAGAAGGTCAGCCCGACGCTGCAGCAACTCTTCCAGGCGCAGGCAATGGTTTCCGGCTCCTCCGGCTGGCTCGCAGAGGCGTTCGTCGCCGACCCGACCCGCGCCGACGCCATCGTGAACTACGAATCGACGCTGCACCAGCTGCGCGAGCAGGGCAACCCGATTCAGGTCGTGGTGCCTGCCGACGGCGTCATTTCCGCCGACTACCCGCTGTCCACCCTCGCTGAGCCCGCGAACCCAGAGGCCGCGCAGCACGTCCGCGAGCTCGCCGACTGGCTGATGGACCACCAGGAGGAGATCGCGAGCACGTTCCGCCGCCCGGTCACCCAGGTAGGCAACCTGCCGTCGGAACTAGCGAATCAGCAGGTCATCGAGCTCCCGTTCCCGGCTAATCAGGGCGTGGTGGATGAGCTGCTCTACGCCTACGACAACAGCTACCGCGCACCGGGCTCGACAACGTTCATCCTGGACACCTCCGGCTCCATGAGTGGCCAGCGCATCGAGTCGCTGCGCAGCATCATGCACTCGCTCGTAGACGGCTCCGCTTCGACGCTGACCGGCGATGTCTCCCTGCGCGACCGCGAGAAGGTGACGCTCTGGTCCTTCGACGACCAGCCCAATGAGCCGGTCACTTCGGTGGTGGACCGCAACAACCCGGAGAGTCTGCAGGTGCTCACCGACTACGTGGACGGCCTCGAGGCGAGCGGATCGACGGCGATGTACCGAACGCTGCTTGATGCGCTGGCCTACGCAGACACGTCGGCAGGCATCCCGTCCATCGTCGTGTTCAGTGACGGCGAGGATAACGTCGGCCCGCCAATGCGGGACCTCAAGTACGTCTACGCCGAGTACCCGGAGGACAAACGCCGCATTCCGGTGTTCGTCATCCTCTACGGCAGCGCGAACGCAAGCGAAATGCGCGAGCTGGCCGCCATGACCGGCGGCAAGGTATTTGACGCGCTCGGAGGCGACCTCGAAGCAGCATTCAAGGAGATCCGTGGCTACCAGTAACCAGGGCGCCGGCGGCGGCAACGCCTTCGCAAACTTCCTCGTCTCCCGCCGCAACCAGGTCGGTTTGCTGCTCGCGATCATCGTGGTCGCGCTGCACCTCGCGTTCGGCCTGGGGTATTTGTGGCCGCTGGCTACCGCGGCCGCGTACGGCGCCGGCGTCGCGCTGACCCCGCCGCCGAAGCAGCAGGCACTGCCTCCGGCCCCGGTCACCCCCACGCCGGTCATCCTCGGGCAGGCTCTGCAGGAAACGTCGTCACGCCTGTTCAACGCCGGCTCGCCGACGCCGGTACTCGCACAAGTCAAAGAGCTGGAATCGAACGCCCGCTTCGTCCTCTCCGAGTGGGACCATCTCGAGCCGACACCGGAGCACCGCCAGACGATGTGGAACATCATCAAGGTGTACTACCCGGAAGTCACCGCGACGTACCTCGATGCGCCGCAGTTCCGCGACAAGTCCGCGGTGAACGTGATGGTGGATTCGCTTTCGACCCTTACTGAGGCTGTCGGGCGGATCAAGAACGGCGTGCTGCAGGACAACCTTCGCGCGATGGACTCGCAGGCGCAGTTCCTGCGCAACGAGTTCGGCGCGCTGCCGGGTCTTGACACCAGCTACCCAGAGGCGGATCGTTAGGTGCGGCGGGTAGGATTCGACGGCATGAGCCTTGATCCCCGGTTGCTGGAAATCCTCGTCTGCCCGCAGGACAAGGGGACCCTGCGGTATGACGAAGCGGCGCAGCTGCTCATCAACGAGCGTCTCGGTGTCGCCTACCGCATCGACGACGGCATCCCGGTCCTGCTTATCGACGAAGCTCAGCCCTACCCGGCACCCGCCGACTAGCCGAAAGCTGTCGAAAGCCCCCCACCCGCACAATCTGACCTCCGAAAGAGCGTGAACTTTCCATGACTTCCCCCGCCAATATCGTCGACGAGCTGGAATGGCGCGGCCTGATCAACCAGTCGACCGACCTCGACTCGCTGCGCGACGCAACCGAGGCGCCGATCACGCTCTACTGCGGTTTCGACCCCACCGGCCCGTCCTTGCACGCCGGCCACCTTGTGCCGCTGCTCATGCTGCGCCGCTTCCAGCTCGCCGGCCACCGCCCGATCGTGCTCGCCGGCGGCGCGACCGGCATGATCGGCGACCCGCGCGACGTGGGGGAGCGCACCCTCAACTCCGAGGACACCGTCGCAGACTGGGCGCAGCGCATCTCCGGCCAGCTGTCGCGCTTCGTCTCCTTCGAGGGCGACAACGCCGCGCTGCTGGTCAACAACTACGACTGGACCAAGGACCTCTCCGCCATCCAGCTGCTGCGCGACCTGGGCAAGCACTTCTCCCTGTCCACCATGCTGGGCCGCGAGACGGTGAAGCGCCGCTTGGAGTCTGACGGCATCTCCTACACCGAGTTCTCCTACATGATCCTGCAGGCGAACGACTTCGTGCAGTTGCGCCGCAACCACGACTGCATCCTGCAGATCGGCGGCGGCGACCAGTGGGGCAACCTCATCGCGGGTGTGGATCTCAACCGCAGGATGGACGGTGCTTCCGTTCACGCACTGACGGTACCGCTGGTGACGGACTCCGAGGGCAAGAAGTTCGGCAAGTCCACTGGCGGCGGCTCCTTGTGGCTCGATCCGGAAATGACCAGCCCGTACACCTGGTACCAGTACTTCCTGAACACCGCAGATGCAGACGTGGTTCGCTACCTTCGCTGGTTCACCTTCCTGGACCAAGAAGAGCTCGCCGCCCTAGAAACTGAGGTTGCGGAACGTCCGTTCAAGCGCGAGGCCCAGCGTCGCCTTGCACAGGAGATGACGGACCTCGTCCACGGGCGTGAGGCACGCGAGGCGGCCGAGCTCGCCGCCCAGGCTCTCTTCGGCAAGGCCGAGCTTGAGGACCTCGACGAGCGCACCCTCGCCGCGGCTGTTTCCGAAACCAGCGTCTTCGAGACCCCGGCCGCGGAACCCGCCGGCATCCTCGATCTTCTCGTCGGTTCAGGCCTCGTCGACTCGAAGGGCGCCGCCCGCCGCGCGATCAAGGAAGGCGGCATCTACGCCAACAACCAGCGCGTGGACTCCGACGAATGGACTCCCGCCGAGAGCGACTTCCTCCACGGCGCGTGGCTAGTCTTGCGCCGCGGCAAGAAGAACTTCGCCGGCATCAAGCGCGTCTAGAACCACGCTTTTCGACGCCAGCTATCAGCCCAATAGCGATCGTTGACCTGCAAAGTTTGCGTTCTGTTCACCTCGCTGTCTAGAGTGTGCAACACGCTCTTCGGAGCGACGACATATTCAAGTTCATATCCAGTCGGAATAGCCGCGGCGAGACCGGGTTGACACGATTGAGAGGCGTGAGTAATGTCGTACAAGCCGCTTCAGAGGCCGAGACAAAGTTTCGGCTGGCGAGTGTGCGTGTGTTGTTTGAGAACTCGATAGTGTGCCAATGCATTTTTTGTTTGTGGTTGGTTGTGTGCCTGTGGCATTGGCTGCACCCTGGTTTTTGGGGTGTGGTTGGTGTGTGCCGGTGGTGGTGTCTTGAATCCATTGATGGGGATGCCATTGTTGGTGTGGTTCATGATTGATTCGCATCATTTTTTGCAAGTTTTTTGGCCAGCCCCATGTTTTTCCTCGTCGGATGGTGGGGTTGGTTGTTTGCAGT
>NZ_JAMFTQ010000017.1 GCF_024160105.1 Corynebacterium stercoris | reverse complement strand
ACACGTGGCCTGGGTGCAAAACGAGCTCAATGAAACACCCCGCCAAATCCTCAACGGCGCAACCCCACGTGAGATACTCCACGAAGTATTCAAACGTGGCGCAAACACCGCATGACACCGCCGATGATTTTGGGCCCACTATGGGGGTCTGCCTATGCGGGTACGCGCCCAGGAGGGTGCGCCGGCGCCCAGCGCCGGCACCCGGCGCCCAGCGCAAGTGACGCCGCCCCCCGGCGCCCCCTAGAACAGGCCGAAGCTGAAGGCGATCTGCGAGGACGCAGAGGAGCCGAGGTGCAGCAGGCGGCCGAGGAGTTCGTTGATCTGGAGCTGGAACTGCTCAATCGGGTTCATGGACGCGTCCTTTACGTAAAAAACTGACAACAGTTGCGCACTATTGTTGCACAAGTTACCTAGAGTGACCGTAAGATAACCGCACATGAGCATGAAGCGCACGTTCTCGGCCGTCACTTCCGCCGTCAAAGCCGCCTACCCCGCCAAAGCCGCCCGCCCCAGCACCACCGCCGCCAAAGCCACCAAAACCTTCAAGTCCACCACCACTGCTGTCGTCGCTACGGCGGCGGCTGTGATGGCGCTTGGGGGTGTGGTTGCGCCGTCGGCAAGCGCGGCCCCGGTGAGTGCCGCGACGGTGGCGGGGCCGACGCCGGTGGGCACGGTGAAGGCGTGGGACGCGCGCTCGAACCCGCCGATGGTGGTCAGCTCCGGCAAGCCGCAGGACTGGGTGCAGCAGGTGGACCACAAGAACGTGCTGTCGTACCTGGTGTACTCGCCGTCGATGAACCGCGACATTCCGGTGGCGGTCGTGCCGGCGACCAACGCGCAGGGCCAGCGCGTGGCTAAGGCGCCGATCATCTACCTGCTCAACGGCGCGGGCGGCGCGGAGCAGAACCAGGACTGGCTGAAGATGGCGGACGTGCGCGGCTTCTTCGCCGGCAAGGGCGTGAACGTAGTCATTCCGCAGGCGGGCGCGTTCAGCTACTACACGGACTGGCTGGATGAGTCGCTGAACACCCCGTACCTGAAGGGCCCGCAGAAGTGGGAGACGTTCCTGACCAAGGAGCTGCCGGGCCCGATCGAGCGCACCCTGAACGCGGATAACCGCCGCGCGATTGTGGGCTTCTCCATGTCCGGCACCTCCGCGCTGGTGCTGCCGGAGCACAACCCGGGCTTCTACGACGCGGCCGCGTCCTTCTCCGGCTGCGCGTCCACGGCAAACCCGCAGGGTTACAACTTCGCGCGCCTGACGGTGAACCGCGGCGGCGGCTCCGACTTCAAGACGGCGACCCCGGAGCGCATGTGGGGCCCGATGGGCAGCCCGTACAACGTGTGGAACGACGGCCTGATCAACGCTGAGAAGCTGCGTGGCACGCGCCTCTACATTTCGTCGGCAACCGGTCTGGCCGGCCACTACGACCAGGTCAGCTACATCATGGGCCTGGGCGCGAGCCCGCTGGAGGCGCAGCTCGCCGCCACCACTCTGCAGGTTGAGGGCGGCGTGATCGAGGCCGCGATCAACCAGTGCAACCACGACCTGCGCGCGAAGCTGACCAAGCTGAACATCCCGGCGCACTACGAGTTCCGCAACGTGGGCACCCACTCCTGGCCGTACTGGCGCGAGGACCTGGAGCGCAGCTGGTTCACCACCCTGGCCCCCGCGTTCGGCCTGTGAGGGAGATAGCGGCAGCGCTTCTCGACGGCATCGACAACCCCGACGCCCTCGCCTGGGCGCGCGAGTGGTCCGACGCCACCGAGGGCGCGTACGCCGATGACGCACTGCGCGCCCGGCTGCGCGAGGCGCTGGACACGAACGACCAGATTCCCTTTGTGACGCGCCGCGGCGAGTACCTCTACAACTTCTGGCGCGACGCCGCCCACGTACGGGGCCTCTGGCGCCGCACGACGCTCGCTGAGTACCTGACTGACACTCCCGCGTGGGAGGTCCTCATCGATCTCGACGCGCTCGCCGCCGACGAGGCCGAAGACTGGGTATGGAAGGGCGCCGCCGTGCGCCCCCTCGTCAACGACCGCGCGCTCGTGCACCTCTCCCGCGGCGGCGCCGACGCGACCGTCGTGCGCGAATTCGACCTGGCCACGCGCAGCTTCGTCGCGGACGGCTTCACTATCGACGAAGCAAAAACCGACGCGGTGTGGGTCGACCTGGACACACTGCTCGTCGCCACCGATACCGGCGAAAAGAACGCGTTGACCGCTTCCGGCTACCCCGCGCAGGTTCAGCGCTGGGTGCGTGCCGACGGCGGCACTTTCCGCCGCGAGGAAGTCTTCCGCGGCGAGCACGAAGACGTCTCCGTTGGCGTGGGCTACGACCCCACCCCGGGCTTCGAGCGCACCGTGTTCTCCCGCGCCCTTGATTTCTACAACTCCCGCATCTGGGTTGATGGCGTGGAAATCGACGTGCCCACCGACTGCGAGGTGCGCCTGCACCGCCAGTGGCTCTTCATCCAGCCGCGCACCGCGTTCGCGGGCGTCGGCGCCGGCCAGCTCGCCGTCATCGACTTCGCAGCGTTCCAAGACGGCGCGCGCGACTTCCGCGTCCTCGTCGCCGACGCCACCGTCGAGCACCTCGCGTTCACCCGCACCGCAGTACTCGTAACCACGCTCCAGGACGTGGTCACCCACATCACCCGCTTTGCCCTCGGCACGTGGGAGCGCGAGGAGCTTTCGCTTCCCGACGCCGCGTCCGCCCACGTCGTCGCCACCAGCCCCCTCGACGGGGATGAGGCGTGGCTGGCCGCGTCCAGCTTCACCACGCCGACCACGCTGCTGCGGTATGAGCCGGGCGGCGAGACGACAAGCGGCAGCGCGACAAGCGTGCTGCCGGTTAAAAACGCCCCGGTGTTCTTCGACGCCTCCACCCTGGAGACCCGCCAGCACTGGGTCAACTCGGCGGACGGCACGCGGGTGCCGTACTTCATCACCGGCGATTTCTCCCGCGGCGCCCAGCCGACGCTGGTGGGCGGGTACGGGGGCTTCGAGGTCTCGTTGCTGCCGTCGTTTAGCAATGCCCGCGGAATCGGGTGGCTGGAAAAGGGCTACTTCTACGTGCAGCCGAACCTGCGCGGCGGCGGCGAATTCGGGCCGGAGTGGCACTCGCAGGTGGTGAAGACGAACCGCCACAAGGTGTGGGAGGACCACCGCGCGGTGCTCGAGGACGTGATTGCGCGCGGGTACGCGAAGCCGGAGCAGATCGGCATCCGCGGCGGTTCCAACGGCGGTCTGCTCACCTCGGGCGCGCTGGTGCAGTACCCGCAGCTGATCGGCGCGGCCGTGATCCAGGTGCCGCTGACGGACATGCTGCGCTACCACACGCTGTCCGCGGGTGCGTCCTGGATGGCGGAGTACGGCGACCCGGATGATCCGGTCGAGCGCGCGGCGATTGCGCGCTGGAGCCCGCTGCACAATGTCCGCGGGCGCGCTGAGGTGGCGTACCCGCCGGCGCTGGTGACGACGTCCACCCGCGATGACCGCGTGCACCCCGCCCACGCCCGGACCTTTGCGCAGACGCTTGATCGGGCTGGTCAGCCGGTGGATTACTTCGAGAACACCGCGGGCGGGCACGCCGGCGCGGCGGATAATGATCAGGTGGCGCGCGTGGAATCGCTCATCTTCATTTGGTTGGAGCGCCACCTCACGGGAAGCTAGTGCTCATGAGCACGCACCGCCTGCGATCCACGCCGGTCCCCGGCCACCGGGACACCTACACCGGCGTGGACTTCAACCTGGGCTTCCACGTCACCCACTACCAGCTGGATCTTGACTACAAGGTCGGGCCGAACCGCCTCGACGGCACGGCCACGCTGACGTTGAGTCCGTGGCGCGAGCTGAACCACATGACGCTGGATTTGGTGGACACGATGCGCGTGCGCCGCGTGGACGTGGCGGGCCCCGCCAATGTGACGGTGAAGCGCTACCGCCAGTCCGGGCACAAATTGCGCATCACGTTCAGCGAGGATATTGCGGTGGACACCGAGTTCCAGCTGGTAATCCGCTACGGCGGCAGCCCGCACCCGCGCCGCAGCACCTGGGGCGGCCTGGGCTGGGAGGAGCTGAACAACGGCGCCCTCACGGCCAATCAGCCCAACGGCGCGCCCACGTGGTTTCCCTGCGACGACACCCCGGATGAGAAGGCGACCTACGCCATCACGGTGCGCCCGGATCAGCGCTACCAGGTCGTCGCCACTACCACGCGCCGCCCGCTGCCGACGTACCTGGCCAGCGTGAACGTCGGCGAGTTCGTGCGCCACCAGGTTGGCCGCAACACTGCCACCTGGCTGCCGCGCGGGGTGGCCATGGGCGATTTCGCGCTGCAGCAGGACATGCTCGACTACTTCGAGACCGTCTTCGGCCCCTACCCCTTTGAGCAGTACGAGGCCGTGGTGCACGAGGAGACGCTCGAGATCCCGCTGGAGGCCGCGGGCCAATCCATCTTCGGCAAGAACCACGCGCACGGAAACGAGCGCCTCATCGCGCACGAGCTGGCGCACCAGTGGTTCGGCAACTCGCTGGGCCTCGCGCAGTGGAACGACATCTGGCTCAACGAGGGCTTCGCCTGCTACGCGGAGTGGCTCTGGCTGGACCACCACGGCCGCATTCCGCTCGAGCGCAGCGTGGCTACCCACTACGCGCGCCTGTCCCCGCACCTGTGGACGCTCGCCGATCCGGGCCCGCGCCACATGTTCGACGACGACGTATACAAGCGCGGCGCCCTCACCCTGCACGCCCTGCGCGCACTGCTTGGCGACGACAACTTCTTCACAGCCATCCGCACCTACACCGCCCGCTGCGCCCACGGCGTCGTCGAGCCCTTCGACCTCGCCAACGCGCTCAAGGTGCAAGCCCCGGCCCAGACCGCGGCGATCGACGACACCCTCAACGCCTGGGTGCGCAGCCGCGAGCTGCCCCCGCTGCCGGTGCTCGGAGGCTAAGCATGCGCAACCTCTCCCTCGCAACGCTGTTCTCCGCGGCCGCGGGCTTCATCCTCATCTGGGTGGCCAGCTGGGCGCTCGACGTGGAGACGGAGTTCCGCTATTTCACCGCGTTCTGGGGAGTGTTCTTCGCAAGCACCGGGCTTATCGACGGCATCACCCACGAAACCACCCGAGCCGTCGCCTCTGCCCGGGATACCGGCGTGAAGGGCAGCGCGAACCCGTGGCGTTTCGCCTCCATGGTGGCGGCGTTCGTAGTCATCGCCGTGATTGCCGCCGGCTTCTGGGTCATGCGCACGCTGGTGCCCATGTCGCCCGGCCTGGCCACCAGTTTGTTCGTGTTCGGTCTAGTCAGCTACATCTTCCAGGCCGTGCTCTCCGGCATCTTGAGCGGCGCGAACCTGTGGGACCAGTACGCCGGGCTCGTCGCGCTCGACTCCGGCATCCGCCTCGTCCTCGCACTCGCCGCGTGGGGACTCGGCTGGGGCCTGCCCGCCTTCCTCATGATCACCGTCGCCGGTGCCGTGAGCTGGCTTGTCATCCTCGGCGCCTCCCACTCCGCGCGCCTGAACATCCGCGTCGCCCTCGACGTGGATCGGCCAGCCTTCCTCACCCGCGTCCTCACCGCCATGGTCGCCTCCGGCGCCTCCGCAGCACTCATCACAGGCTTTCCGACGGCCGTCTCCGCCGCCTTCCCCGACAACGACACCGCCGTGAGCATCATGGTCGGCGCGATCAACAACGCCGTCATGCTCACCCGCGCGCCCGTCCTGGTACCGCTGCAGCGGTTCCAATCGGCGCTGGTTGTTCGCTTCGTCGAAAAGCGGAAGCACGTCTACCAGGCACTCCTCGCCCCGGTCGCGGCGGTGCTCGGGCTGGGTGCGGTGGGATTCATCGCCGCGTGGATCGTGGGGCCGTGGATCCTGCGCGCGGCGTACAAGCCCGAACTGTTCGTCGGCGGGCTGACGCTGGGGTTGCTCACCTTCGCCTCCGCGTTCATGGGCACGCTGATGATCACGGGCGTGGCCGTGCTCGCGCTGGAGCGGCACGGCTGGTACCTCGCCGGCTGGGTCACGGCCTCCGTGGCGGCGTTCGCGGTGCTCTTCCTCGCGCCGTGGGGCGTGGTGCAATCAGTCGTGGCGGCGCTGTTCATCGGGCCGCTCGCAGGCGCGCTGGTGCACGTGGCCGGGTTGTCGCGCGCGCGGGCGGTGGCGCCTGCATCGGCGCCTGGGTCTGCGCCCTAAGCATTTTCGCTGAGAGCTCCACCAGCAGCCTGCACTGCTCCCCATTAGTTGGACTGAGAGATCGGTACCTGACTAGTGGGGAGTTTCATATGGACAGTGGCGGTTCGTTGTCTGAGGAGCAACGAGAACAGTTGGTGGATCTGTTTGAGCAGGGGTTGGGTTACTTCGCTGCAGCGAATCGCATCGGCGTCTCCCCTCCGGCGGCGCGGACGTTATATCAACGCTACAAACTGCATGGCAGGCTATGTCTTGTGAAGAAACCCACACGGCAGGAGTACTCGTTCGAGATCAAAAAGGAGATCGTCCAACGCAATCTCGCAGGTGAGTCCCGCATGGACCTCGCGCGCGAGTTTGGTCTGTCCTCTCCCCAGCTGGTGTGGAGGTGGGTGTCGAAGTGGAACAGAGATGGTGACGACGCGTTGAAGCCAAAGCACAACAGCGAGCCGGAAAGATCAACACCCAAGCCGGAAAGATCATCACCCAAGCCGGAAAGATCGACATCCATGCCGGCAGGATCGGCCGAGGAGGCCAAGCTGCGGCGGGAGATCGAACGGTTGCAGGCCGAAAACGCCTACTTAAAAAAATTGCGGGACTTGAGGAATCAGGGACGCGCCTGAAGGTCCAGGTGATCGTCATCCTCAAGTCGCACCACCGCTTGGAGTACCTTCTTGCCGCTGCGGGAATTGCCCGGTCAACGTTTTACTACCACCAGAAGCAGCTCAACGAGCCCGATAAATACGCCGATCTGAAAACCGCCATCCGGGAGAGCTTCGAGCGCAACAAGCACCGATACGGTTACCGGCGCGTGCTGCTTGACCTGCGCAATCAAGGCTGGGCAGTCAATCACAAGCTCGTCTACAAGCTCATGAAGGAGATGGGTCTGAAGGCCAAGGTGCGCCAGAAGCGGCCGTATAGCTCGTACGTAGGCAAGGTCAGCTTCATCGCCGAGAACACGCTCGACCGCAACTTCACCCCGGAAGCGCCGAACACCGTATTCGTCAGCGATATCACCGAGTTTCGGGTTGCCGGGCGAAAGGTATACCTCTCACCGGTGATGGACTTGTTCGACCACTCGATCGTCGCGCATACTGTCGCGACATCACCAACAACTGCGTTTACTGCAGCCTCACTGGCAGCGGCGATCGATGCATGCGCGCCAGAGCCAGGATGGATGATGCACACTGACCAGGGCATCCAGTACCAGCATCAGTCCTGGCGCAGCCTGATCGCCGACAACGGTGGAATCCAATCCATGTCACGCAAAGGCAACTGTTACGACAACTCCGTCATGGAAAACTTCTTCGGCCACCTCAAAACCGAGATGTACTACGGCGAAGACTTCACCACCGTCGAAGAACTCTCCGAAGCCATCAGTGAATACATCACCTGGTACAACACCGGGCGAATCCAGGAACGACTCAAAGGACTGACCCCAATGCAGTACCGAAACCAAGCCATCAAGCTCAACAGCGCCTAGACTCAAACCAGTCCAACTTTTGGGGGCAAGTGCAGCCGGCGGTTGGAGCTCTCAACACATTTGCAGACAGGTGACCAACACAAACGTGCAGGTCACAGGCCTGACGCTGAGAGCTCCAGTCGCTGAGAGCTCCATCTGCAGGGTGCGGGTGGCGCGCGGGCGGCGCGCGGGCGGCTGGCACAGCAGGGGCGGTAAGGTAGCCGACATGGGAAACATGCTGGTCACGGGCGGTGCCGGGTTTATCGGGGCGAATTTCGTCAGGATGGCGCTGGAGCGCACCGACCACCGCGTGACGGTGCTGGACAAGCTCACCTACGCGGGCAACCGGGCGAACCTGGACAGCGTCGACGCGGAATTCGTGGAAGGGGATGTCGCCGACACGGCCCTGGTGGACGCGCTGGTGGGCGAGGCGGACACCGTGGTGCACTTCGCGGCCGAGTCCCACAACGACAACTCGCTGCGCGACCCGTCCGCGTTCGTGCACACCAACGTGGTGGGCACGTACACGCTGCTGGAGGCTATCCGCAACCACAGCCGGACCCGCCCGATCCACTTCCACCACATCTCCACCGACGAGGTGTACGGCGACCTGCCGCTTTACGGCGACGAGCGTTTCGACGAGCACACCGCGTACAACCCCTCCTCGCCCTACTCGGCGACGAAGGCGGGGTCGGATCACCTGGTGCGGGCGTGGGTGCGCTCCTTCGGCATCTCGGCGACGATTTCCAACTGCTCGAACAACTACGGCCCCTACCAGCACGTGGAGAAGTTCATCCCCCGGCAAATCACCAACCTCATCGACGGTGAGCCCGCCAAGCTGTACGGCACCGGCGAGCAGGTCCGCGACTGGATTCACGTGGACGACCACAACGCCGCCGTGCTGGCCATCCTGGAGCGCGGCCGCCCGGGCGAGACCTACGCCATCGGCGCAGACACCGAGCGCACCACGAATAAGCAGGTCATCGAGTTGCTGTGCGAGATCGTGGGCGGCAGCTTCGAGCACGTCGCGGACCGCCCCGGCCACGACCAGCGCTACCAGATGGACGCCGCCAAGCTGCGCCGCGAGCTCGGCTGGGAGCCGCGCTACACCGACCTGCGCGCCGGCCTCGAGCAGACGGTCGAGTGGTACCGGGCGAATGAGTGGTGGTGGCGGCCGGGGAAGGCTGACGTCGAAAAGCGTTATGCCCTCAGCGGGCAGTGAGCCGATACGCTGGCACCCATGCGCGAGACTCCGATTGCCGGCCTGACCATCCACGAGCTCACCGTCCACGAGGATAACCGCGGCTGGTTCAAGGAGAACTGGGCTGGTCAGGGCCTTCACCCCGTGCAGCAGAACGTGAGTTTCAACGCGCAGGCCGGCACGACGCGCGGGATGCACGCGGAGCCGTGGGATAAGTGGGTGTCGGTGGCGTCGGGAAGCGTGTACGGCGCGTGGGTGGATATGCGCGAGGGCTCGGAGACGTTTGGCGCGCGCTTCGGCACCGAGATCACGCCGGGCACGGCGGTGTTCGTCCCGCGCGGGGTGGCCAACGGCTTCCAGGCGCTCGAGGACGCGACCAGCTACATTTACCTGGTCAACGCGCGCTACAACCCGCACGGCAGCTACGCGTTCTGCTCCTACAGAGAGATCGACTGGCCGCTCGAGCCCACGGAGCTTTCGGCGGCGGATCAGGAGCACCCTTCGCTTGCCGACGCTTCCCCCGTACCGCCCCGCCGCATCCTGGTCACCGGCGCCGACGGCCAGCTGGGCAAGGCCCTGCGCAAGGTGTGGACAAACGGCGAGGCGGACTTTTTCGGCCGCGCGGAATTCGACATCACGGCGATTCCGGAGCTGGACTACTCGCAGTACTGGGCGGTTGTGAACTGCGCCGCCTACAACGACGTCAACGGTGCGGAGCAGGACCGCGCGGCGGCGTGGGCGGTGAACGCGGATGCCCCGGCGCGTCTCGCGGCACTGGCCAACGAGCACGACCTGACCTTGGTGCACGTGTCCAGCGACTACATCTTCGACGGCTCCGTGGAGGTCCACACCGAGGAGGAGACGGCGAGCCCGTTGAGCGCCTACGGGGCGTCGAAGGCCGCGGGCGACACGGCGGCGCAGGTCGCGCGCAAGCACTACGTCGTGCGCACGTCCTGGGTGTTCGGCGAGGGGAAGAACTTCATGGACACGATGGCGGGGCTTGCGGAGCGGGGCGTGGAGCCGAAGGTGGTGTCTGACCAGCGCGGCCGCCCGACGTGGGCAGAGGACCTGGCCAAGGGCATCGCGCACTTACTTGCCACGCACGCCGAGTACGGCGTGTACAACATCACCTCTGCAGGCGACACCGCCGGCCGCGACGAGATCGCCATGGCGGTGTTCATCGGCGTGGGCGCGGACCCGTCGTCCGTGCACCCGGTGACCACCGCGCAGTACGCGGAAATCGCCGGCCCGGAAGCCCCGCGCCCGGCGGAGTCCACGCTGGACTTGGCCAAGATCACCGCCGCCGGCTTCACCCCCACCAATTGGCGAGCCGCGCTCGCGATATATCTGGCGTCCAGGTAGTGCCATGGGCTACAACTATTGGGAGCAATATCACTTCTTCAGGAGCCCCACCATGACGAACACCAGCAACCGGTTCAACCTCCGCACCGCCGCCGCGACCGCGCTGGCAGCGACGATGTGCGCCACCGTCGTGGTGAGCAACGCGGGCGCCGCCACCGAGACCGCGACGTCGATGTCTGCAGTGTCGACGACGACCCAGGCGTCGGAAAGCACGACGTCCTCCCGCGCGACCGTCACCCAGACGGTGACCGTGACCCCGACCGTCACCGCGGGCGCGACCACCTCGACCACCGCCACCACGACGACGACCACCAGCACGAACGAGCAGATCGCGGTGCTCCAGGCGTTCTCCTCCGGCGATTTCTCCAACGTGCGCACGAGCTCGGTGATCCTGTTCGTGTTGAGCATCATCACCGGCATCCTCACCCTGGTGATGAATCTGGACACCCCGCAGAACCGGGAGGTGCTCCAGAAGTTCGGCATCACGCTGCCGTTCTAACCCATGAAGGGGATCATCCTCGCGGGCGGTTCGGGCACGAGGCTGTACCCGATCACCAAGGGCATCTCGAAGCAGCTGATGCCTATCTACGACAAGCCGATGGTCTACTACCCGCTGACCACGCTGATCAGCGCCGGTATTCGCGAGATTCTGGTGATCACCACGCCCGAGGACAGGCCCGCGTTCGAGCGTTTGCTTGGCGACGGATCCCAGTTCGGCATCATGCTGCACTACGCCGTGCAACCGTCCCCCGACGGGTTGGCGCAGGCATTCCTCATCGGCGAGGAGTTCATCGGCGACGACGACGTGGCGCTGGTGCTCGGCGACAACATTTTCGACGGCACCGAGCTCACCCGCATCCTCGGCGAGACCCGCAGCGTGGACGGCGGCGCGATCTTCGCCTACGAGGTTTCCGACCCGCAGCGCTACGGCGTGGTCGAGTTCGCCCCCGACGGCACCGCGCTCTCCATCGAGGAGAAGCCGGCCGCGCCGAAGTCGAACTTCGCCGTGGTGGGGCTGTATTTCTACGACAACGAAGTCGTGGAGATTGCCAAGCAGATCACCCCGAGTGCGCGCGGCGAGCTGGAGATCACCTCCGTCAACGAGGCGTACCTCAATAAGGGCCGCCTGAAGGTGCACCGCCTCCACCGCGGCGACGTGTGGCTGGACACTGGCACCATTGATTCGATGAGTGAGGCCAGCGCGTACGTCGAGGTGATCCAGAAACGCACCGGCACCGTCATCGGCTCGCCCGAGGTGGCCGCCTACCGCGAGGGCTTCATCGACGCCGCGGCGCTCGAGCAACTCGCGGAACCCATGATGAAATCCGGCTACGGCCGCTACCTCCTCGACGCCGCGAGGGACTAGGTTGAACAGCAACATGACACCTGAAGAGATCGCGATAGCCGAGGACTTTGAATCCGGGTGGTCAGAGGAGCGCCTCGACCACGCTGAAGTGAGCTGGGGACCGGGGCTTCTTCAGGTACTGTCCCCCGATCTGGCAAATAAGATCCGTGAGCGCGCTGAACAGGACGGAACCTCCGACCTCGAGGTGATCCGGCTCGCCCTGACGCAATACCTTGCAGAAGGGGATGTAGCGTAGCCATGCCAACTATCGCCGTATTGATGAGCGTCTACCGCGGCACTGATGCCGCCGAGCTGGCGGTCGCCCTGCAGTCGCTAGCTGTGCAAACACGCCCCGCCGATGAGATTGTGATTGTCTTCGACGGGCCGGTGTCGGATGCGGTCGAAGACGTGGTTTCCGCGTTCGTCGGCACGCAGTCGTCCGCCCGCACGCTCCCCCTGCCCGAAAACGTCGGCCTGGGCCGCGCGTGCAATGCCGGGCTGGAGACGATCGAGACGGACTACGTCGCGCGCCTGGATTCGGACGACGCGGCGCGGCCGGAGCGCTTCGAGCGCCAGCTCGCGTATTTGGAGGCGCACCCAGAGGTGGCGGCGCTGGGCACGGCGGTCGAGGAGTTCGAGCACGAGCTTGGCGACGGCGGCAACATCCGCGCCCTGCCCGAAAACCCTGCCGCGTACGCGAGGATGAACTCGCCGTTGAACCATCCGTCGGTAATGTTCCGCACCGCGGCGGTGAAGGCTGCGGGCGGCTACCAGCACGTGCCGTTCATGGAGGATTACGACCTGTGGGCGCGCCTGCTCGCCGCGGGCCACGAGCTGGCCAACCTGCCCGAGCCACTCACCTTTTTCCGGGTCAACGACGCGCAGCTGCGCCGCCGCGCCACGGCTGAAACCCGCAAGGCGGAGCGCACCATGCAGCGCAACCTGGTGGCATACGGGCTGGTCTCGCGCCCGCGCGCGATGGTGAACCTGGTGGTGCGCAACCTGTATCGCGCGCTGCCGATGGGCCTGACCAAGCGCGTGTACTCGCGCCTGTTCCACCGCGACGGGTGACGCGGGGTAACCTTTAGCGCGATGGACGCGTCGCGCAACGTGCCGGCTCAGCCGGCGATGGATTTCAGTGACACCTGGCTCGTTATTCCCTGCTACAACGAGGGCCAGGTGATTTTCGACGTGATCACCCACGCCAAGCAGACCTTCCCCAACATCGTGGCAGTCAACGACGGCTCCGCCGACAACTCGGCGGAGGCGATCCGCGCGTCGGGGGCGAAGCTGGTGAACCACCCGGTGAACCTTGGCCAGGGCGCGGCGATCCAGACGGGTGTGGAGTACGCCCGCAAGCAGCCCGGCGCGAAGTACTTCGTCACCTTCGACGCGGACGGCCAGCACCAGGTCAAGGACGTGGTGGCGATGGTTGAGCGCCTGCGCCAAGAGCCCTACGACATCATTGTGGGCACGCGCTTCGCCGGCCAGGACAATTCGCAGGTGCCGTGGATCAAGCGCGTAGTGCTGCAGGTCGTCGTCATGCTGTCGCCGCGCACCCGCCGCCTGGGGCTGTCGGACGCGCACAACGGCCTGCGCGCATTCAACAAGAAGGTGGCGGAGGAGATGGACATCCGCATGAACGGCATGTCCCACGCCTCCGAGATCGTCACCATGATCGACGACAAGGGCTGGCGCGTCACCGAGCAGCCGGTGGACATCCTCTACACCGACTACTCCATGTCGAAGGGCCAGTCCCTGATTAACGGCGTGAACATTCTCGCCGACGGCATTGTGGCTAGGAGGCTCAAGTGATTCAGCTGGTCTTGATCATCGCCACGATTGCGCTGGCGGTGTACTTCTTCCAGAACCGCAAGAAGGCGAACGCGAAGGCGTGGGTGAAGATCGGCTTCGTCGTGCTCATTGTCGCCGCCATCTGGGCGATTTTGCGTCCCGACGACGTGACCGTGCTGGCCAACTGGCTCGGCGTGGACCGCGGCACGGACCTCATGCTCTACGTACTGATCATCGCGTTCTTCTTTACGACGATCTCCACTTGGACCCGCTTCCGCGAGCAGGAGCTGCGCTACGCGCGCCTCGCCCGCGCGGTGGCGCTGCAGAACGCCGAGGCGGAGGACGCCTAGGAAGCGGCGATCACGCCGGCGACGTGCTGGTGGCCGCGCGCGTTGACGTGGATCGGCAGGTGGCCCGGGCCGCCGTAGAAGTCGACGAGGCCGGCCCACATGCGCATGTGGTCGGGCGCGCACATGTTGTTATTCCAGGTCGAGGGCTTCAGATCCAGGAACTCGACGCCCGTTGCGCGCGCCAGGTCAACCTGCGCCCACTGGATGGAGTCCTCCCACTCAGCCACCGCGGCGAACGGGGTGGTGTCGTGGGTGTTCGGGGCGATGTGGAAGAGGCAGACGTTGCCGTTCCAGGTGATCTTGGGGTAGCCGACGATCTGGATGCGGGCGTTCGGAGCGGCGGCCTTGATGCGGTTGATCTGCGGCGCCATGGCGGCGACCCAGTCGCGGCGGAAGGCGGCGCGGTCGCGGCCGTCGTTGTGGTACGTGTCGTTGAAGCCGGTGGAGATGATGACGCGGGCGGTGTTGCGGTTCAGGCCGCCGTCGTTCACGGCGCGGGTGACCTGGGAGGCGAACTGCGGGCCCTTCTGGATGCTCACGGTGCCGGAGCAGGAGTAATCCCAGGCCGGCAGGCCCAGGCGGTTCGCTGCCTGGCGGCCCCAGCTGGTGGGCGAAGTCGGGCACCACACGTTGACGTCGGAAGAGCCGCGCGAATCGAAGCCCAGCTTGCCGCCAAGCCACTGCGGGCCGGTCGGGTCAGCGATCACGGAATCGCCGAAGATTACGGCGTTGCGCTGCTGAGCTGCAGCTTCAGGCGCCGCGGCAAGCGTGATGCCGGCGACGGCGAGCACGGTGGCCATGACAGCGGCGGCGATGGTAGCGATACGGCTGCGGAACGCGATATTTTTCATGGAAAAACCTTTCCTCCCGACAGGGCAAGCGTCCTCGCAGGCGCGACACACGCTTTTGTCACACTAGTAACTTACGTAACAGTAACCACTTACGCTACTTTAATACCATGCGCCCTACAGAACATCCTGTATTCGTGCTGAAGTCCTTCGCGCGTTTCGTGCCGGCCGTGATCCGCGCCGGCCTCGTCAGCACTGAAGGCGGCCCCCGGGCCGCCGCCGCACTCCTGCCCAACCTCGCCCGCTACTGGTTCACCACCGCCCGCGAGATCGAGCAGGGCGCGGCCGCGACCCCCGACCGCACCGCGCTCATCGACGACGACGGTGTCCTCTCCTACCGCCAACTCCGCGCCCAGACGAGGACGCTCGCCCACTGGCTGCTCGGCCAGCAGCGCGACCGCGGCCTCGACGAGCTGCGCATCGGCGTGATGGCCCGCAACGGCCGCGGCATCATCCTGCCGCTCGGCGCGAAGGGCTACACCGGCGGCCACATTTTCCTGCTCAACATCGGCTCCTCCCCCGAGCAGCTGCGCGGCATCTTCGAAGAGAACAACATTAACGTGCTCTTCATCGACGACGAGTTCGCCGACCGCCTCCCCACCGGCGCCCCCGTCATGGACGGCATCACCGTCGTGCGCGCCTATACCGACGACGCCTCCGACGCAACCGGGCTCACAATCGGCGACATTGTCGTGCAAACAAACGTCGATACGCGCCTGCCCCGGTACCCCAAGCACGGCAACCTTGTGCTGATGAGCTCGGGCACCACCGGCATCCCGAAGGGCATCGTGCGCCCCGAGCCGCGCATGCCGTTCGTCATCGCCGGCTACCTCGAGGCGATCCCGTGGCGCTCCGGCGACACCGTGCAGCTCTCCGCGTCGATCTTCCACACGTGGGGCTGGTCCGCGCTGCAGGTGGCGCTGGCGACGCGCTCGACGATTATCACCCGCCGCATCTTCGATGCCGAGGCCTGCTTCCGCCAAATCGAGGACTACCGCTGCGACGGCCTGATCTCCTCCCCGATCTTTTTCAAGCAGATGCTGGATTTCGAGGGCAACGACCAGTTCGACACCTCCTCCCTGCGCTACCTGGCCACCGCCGGCAACGCCGTCAGCCCCGCGCTGCTGCGCCGCACCACCGACCGCTTCGGCCCGATCCTGGCCAACATCTACGGCTCCACCGAGCTCGCCCTCGCCGCGGCCGCCTCGCCCGAGCAGATGCAGGCGGACCCGACCATCGTGGGCAAGGTCCCGCCCGGCACGGTGCTCAAGCTTTACGACGAAGACGGCAACGAAGTGCCTACCGGCGAAACCGGCCGCATCTTCCTCTACAACGAGACGGCGCTGAAGGGCTACACCAACCCGAACACCCCGATGGTGACCATCAACGGCCTCGTGGAAATCGGCGATCTGGGCTTCTTCGACGAGCTGGGCTTCCTGCACGTGCTCTCGCGCAACGACGACATGATCATCGTCGGTGGCGAGAACGTGCACCCGCAGTCCGTCGTCGAGGTGCTCGAAGACATGCCCGGCATCGACGACGTCTACGCCCACGGCGTGGACGACGACGCCACCTTTAAGCGCATCGCCGTGTGGGTTGTGCGCCGCGAAGACGACCACGGCGAGGGTCTGAGCGCCGATTCGGTGCGCGACTGGGTACGCGCCCGCCTCGCCGACCACTCTATCCCCCGCGACGTGCACTTCATCGACGAGCTGCCGCGCAACGCCGTGGGCAAGGTCGTTCCGCGCTTCCTGCCGGGCCTGAACAAGTAGCCTCCCGGGGGTGCGCGGCGTGTTCGGGACAGTCCTCGCGTTCCTGCTCACCGCAGGCTGGTCAGCCAACCACTTCGCGTCCGTGCTTGTCCTCCTCCGCGAGCACCAGAACTTATCGACGCTCCTGCGTTGACAGCTCCATTTAGGTCACCCTAAGTGGAGCTGTCAGCGGTAATGACGGAAAATCACGCCACAAAACCGCAGGTCGCTTGTGACGCATGTGACCTGCTCGCGCTGACGGCTCCATTTAGGTCGCCCTAAGTGGAGCTGTCAAGGCAGCGGGGCTGAGGATCCGCCAAGAGGCGCCCAACGCCCACAATGCCCGCGCCCGCACACCGCAGCAGGACAAAAGTGCCCCACGCCGACACACAACCCTCCAAATAAAAATGGAGCCACCTGCGAGAATCGAACTCGCGACCTTCTCATTACGAGTGAGATGCTCTGCCGACTGAGCTAAGGTGGCCGGCCACGCAGCGATCGTCGCCACACGTACCGAGGAAATAGCTTAACCCAGCGGGCGCGTAGGGAAAAACCGCAGGCTAATCAGCCTTGCAGGCGCGGCGCAGGTGGCCGATCATCCCGTTGAACGCCACCACGGGAGCAACCTGCTGGTTGAGGCGCTCGCGGCACTGGGCGATGGCGTCCTGGCAGGCGACGAGGCCGGGTTGGTCGACGCGCTCGGCAAGCTCGCGGGCGAGCCCTTCGAAGTCGGGGTGGGTCAGCGGCACCGGCGCACCGTCGCCACCCGCGCCGGACTGCACAACCAGCGCATCCCGGTAGATCCCGGCGAGATCAACGAGCACCAGGTCGAACACGTCGCGCTTGCGGCGGGTGCCGCGAGCCTTCTGCTGCGCTTCCAACTCCTTGAGCGCGGAGGCAGCACCCGCGGTCGCTTTCGCCGCGCCCTTGCCCTTCGCGCCGACGCCGAACGAGCGCTCGAGCTTCGCTCGCTCGGCCGCATCCTCCTCGGCGTAGGCCTCCACGGCTTCTTTCTCCGTCGCCTTGACCAGCGCCGCGACGGCCTGGAACGCCTGGGGCCCGAAGAAGACCAACTCGGCGAGGTTGATGCTGGTGGCGCGGCGCTGCTGAATGTCCACCGAGTGCACCAGCTTCCGGGCGCGGCCGAGGTGGCGCAGCGAGGTCGCGGCCGCCAACCGCGCATGCTCCTCGCTCGCGCCTTCTTCCTCCATCAAGATGCGCACGACCTCTGCCTCGGAAGGGGACGGAATGTAGAGGTGCCTGCAGCGCGAGCGCAGCGTCTGGGAAATGTCCTCCGGATCGGTCGACGGCGCGCACAGCACGATCACCGTGCCGGCGGGCGGCTCCTCGACTGTCTTGAGCAGCGCGTCTGCCGCCTCCTCCGTCAAACGGTCGGCGTTTTCGATGATGACGATGCGGTGGGAAGCGACCGTCGGCAAGCGGGCGGCTTTGGCCACGATTTCTTGGCGGACAAACTTCGCCGGAATCGTGAGTTCCTTGGGCACGACGTGCACGAGGTCCGTGTGCTGGCCGGCGAAGGCGTCGAGGCAGCCCTTGCAGCGCCCGCAGCCGATCTCGTCGGGATCGGTGCACACCAGCGCCGCGGCGAACGCGAGCGCCGCGTTGGAGCGCCCCGATCCGGGCGGGCCCGTGAAGAGCCAGGAGTGAGCCAACGCGCGCGGGTCGGTGCCGGCCAGGCCCCTGCCCGCGGCGGCCGCTGCGAGGATGGTGTCGCGGACCTTGGGGGTGTCGGCGAGACGCTCGCTCACGCTGCGGTAATTCACAGCGACCTAGCCTACTCGGCAATCGTGTGGCGGCCGGATCGGCGCTAAGGTGATACAGCATGGAACGACTCTGGCGCGGTCTGCGATGGTTGGGGGGCACGTCGTGGCCCCTCTACGCGGCGACCGTGCTGGGCACCAACGTGCTGGGTGCGGTGGCCATCATGGTGTTCATCCGCTTCTTCATCCCGATGCCGGAGGTGGAGCTGCTCAGCCTCGACCACCTGGGCCTGGGCACCGTCGGCCTGGTCTACGTGCTGGTGGCGGTGGTGCTGGGCATAGCCGTGACGGCGCTGATGTTTCGGCCGGTGCTGGAATGGCAGCTGCACCCCGACGACCACGACCCGAACATGGTGCGCAACCTGGTGCTTCGCCTGCCGGTGCTGCAGACGGTGATCGTGGTGGTGGTGTGGCTGGTCGGCATCGCGATTATCACCATCGCGGCGGCGCAGGTGAGTGCGAATCTGGCGATAGTGATCGGCATCGGCACGTCGCTGACCTGCTTCGTCGTCGCGGTGCTGACGTATCTGCAGGCGGAGCGCCTCGTGCGTCCCATCGCCGCCTCTGCGCTTGCGCGTCGTTTCGAGGACTCGACGCTGGAGCCGCCGATCAAGCAGCGGTTGTACATGACGTGGTTCACCACTTCCGCCGTGCCAATGATCGGCGTGCTGCTCCTCTTCGTCGCCCAGCGCAACGGCTTTTTCACCCAAACGCCGGGTGAGCTCATGCCGGCCGCGCTCGTGCTCACGTTCGCGGCGCTGGTGACGGGCTGGATGGGCACCGCGTTCGCCATCATGAGTGTCGTCGACCCGATCAAGGAGCTGCAGGACGCCATCAACCGCGTCCGCCGCGGCGAGGCGAACACGCAGGTGGACATTTACGACGGATCCGAGATCGGCGTCCTCCAAGCCGGCTTCAACGAGATGATGCGCGGCCTCAACGAGCGCCAGCGCGTGCGCGACATCTTCGGCCGCTACGTGGGCACCGAGGTCGCGGCCAAGGCGCTCGAGGAAAAACCCGAGCTGGGCGGCGAGGACCGCCGCGTCGCTGTACTGTTCATCGACGTCATCGGCTCCACCACCTTCGCCGTGAACCACACGCCGGAGGAGGTCGTGGAGGAACTGAACAAGTTCTTCGAGATCGTCGTTGAGGTGGTGCACCGCAACAAGGGCGTGATCAACAAGTTCCAGGGCGACGCCGCGCTCGCCGTCTTCGGAGCGCCAGTCTCGCTTCACGACGCCTCTTCCCACGCCCTCCAAGCCGCCCGCGAACTGACGGATGAGTTGGCGGGCCTCCAGCTCCAGGCGGGCATCGGCGTGGCCGCGGGCCATGTGGTTGCTGGCCACATCGGCGGCCACGACCGCTTCGAGTACACCGTGATCGGCGACGCCGTGAACGCCGCCGCCCGCCTCACCGAGCTGGCGAAGGACACCCCGGGCCGCGTGCTCACGAACGCGGGCACGCTGCGCTCCGCCAACGAGGTGGAGCAGCAGCGCTGGACGCTGATGAAGTCCGTGGAGCTGCGCGGCCGCAACAAGATGACGCAGCTGGCCCGCCCGGTGCGCTCCACCATGGCGGACCGCGCTTAGGCGGCTAGCTCTTCTTCGCGGCCTTCTTGGTCGCCTTTTTGCGCGTGGTCTTCTTCGCCGCCTTCTTGGTGGCCTTCTTCACTGTGCGTTTCGCCGCCTTCTTGGTGGCCTTCTTGGGGCCGTCCTCGGCCTCGCGGGCGCGGCGGGCGGAGAGCAGCTCGTTGGCGCGCGCGTCCGTCATCGTCTCGGGCGTGTCACCGCGCTGCAAGGACGCGTTGGTCTCGCCGTCGGTGACGTAGGCGCCGAAGCGTCCTTCCTTGATGCTCATCGGCTTGCCGGAAACGTCGTTGTCGCCCAGCATCTTCAGCGGCGGGCGGGCTGCGGCGCGGCCGCGGCGCTTCGGTTCCGCGTAGATGCGGCGCGCCTCCTCCAGCGTGACGGAAAAGATCTGGTCCTCGCTCGAGAGTGAACGCGAGTCGGTGCCCTTCTTCAAGTACGGGCCGTAGCGGCCGTTCTGTGCGGTGATCACCTCGCCGTCGGCCGGGTCAACGCCCACCTCGCGGGGCAGGGACAGCAGCTTCAGGGCCTCCTCCAGCGTCACCGATGCCGGGTCCATCGACTGGAACAGAGACGCGGTAGCGGGCTTCAACTGCTCGTCGACAAGCTCGTCGATGCGCTTGGTCTTCTGCGCCTGGGCGGTCTTGGTGTCCCAGTTCTTCTTACGCTTGCCCTCCGCGGCGCGCTGCGCATCCTCGGCCGCGCGCTCCTCGGCTACCACGTCTTCTGCGCGCGCTTCGGCGGTTTCCCGTTCGTCGTCACGCACGAGCTCCGTCACGTACGGTCCGTAACGGCCCTCCTTGGCCACGACGGCGCGGCCGTTTGCTGGGTTGACGCCCAGCTCGCGGCCGGACTGCGGGGTGGAGAAGAGCTTCTCCGCCATGTCGAGGGTGATCTCGTCCGGCGTCGCGGATTCGGGCAGGTTGGCGCGCTGGTACTCGGGTTCGCCGTCGGCGGTGGTGCCCACCTGGCGCTCGATGTAGGGGCCGTAGCGGCCGACGCGGACGTAGACGGGGCGGGTCTCGCTGTCGTCGAAAAGCTTCAGCGAGTTCGCCTCGCGCGCGTCGATGTGCTCGAGGTTGTCCTCGATGAGGTGCTTCAGGCCGCCGCGGCGCGCCACGGCCTCCGCCATGGAGTCGTCCGCGTCGGCGTCGCCGAAGTAGAAGCTGGTGAGCCACTGCGTGCGGTCCTCGTTGCCGTGCGCGATCTCATCCAGCTCATCCTCCATGGACGAGGTGAAGTCGTAATCCACCAGCGCGTCGAAGTTGTCCTCCATGAGTCCGACCACGGAAAACGCCACCCACGTGGGCACGAGCGCGTTGCCGCGGGTGACCACGTAGCCGCGGTCCTGGATGGTTTTGATGATGCTGGCGTAGGTGGACGGGCGTCCGATGCCTAAGTCCTCCATCTTCTTCACCAGGCTGGCCTCGGTGTAGCGCGCCGGCGGGTTGGTGCTGTGGCCGTCGGCGGTGATCTTGGTTGCGTCGAGGACGTCGCCCTCCGCTACCTGCGGCAGGTGCGTCTCCTTGTCCTGCGTGTCCGAGTAGGCGCGCAGCCAGCCCGGGAAGGTGATGGTGCGGCCGGTGGCGGCGAACTCGGCAGTCTCACCCGTAGCCGCCTGGCCTTCCAGCACGACCTTGGTGGAGTTGCCGCGTGCGTCTTCCATTTGGCTGGCGACGGTGCGCTGCCAGATCAGCTCGTAGAGCTTGAACTCCTCTGCGTCGAGCGCGCCCGCGAGCTGGCCCGGGGTGGCGAAACGCTCGCCGGCGGGGCGGATCGCCTCGTGCGCTTCCTGCGAGTTCTTCACCTTGCGGGCGTACACGCGCGGGGACTTGGACACGTAGTTGGCGCCGTACAACTCAGTTGCAGCAGAACGCGCGGCGTCGAGACCTTGCTTGGACAGCGCGGTGGAATCCGTACGCATATACGTGATGTGGCCGTTTTCGTACAAGCGCTGCGCGATGCGCATCGTGCGCGCGGAGGTGAAGTGCAGCTTGCGGCCGGCCTCCTGCTGCAGCGTCGATGTCATGAACGGCGCGTACGGGCGCCGCGTGTACGGCTTCTCCTCCACCGATGTCACCGTCAGGTCGCGCCCCTCGAGGCCTTCCGCGAGGGCTTCCGCCCTTTGCTTATCGACGATCGTGACATCCGCCGCCTTGAGTTTGCCGCGGTCGTCGAAGTCGCGGCCCTGCGCGATGCGCGTGCCGTCGATGGCGGTGAGCTTGGCGTCGAACTCCGTGCGCTCACCCGCCTGCGGGCGGGCGGTGGCGGTGACATCCCAGTACTCGGCGGCGATGAACGCCATGCGCTCGCGCTCCCGCTCCACAATCACGCGGGTGGCTACGGACTGCACGCGGCCGGCGGACAGGCGCGGCATGACCTTCTTCCACAGCACCGGGGACACTTCGTAGCCGTAGAGGCGGTCCAGGATGCGGCGGGTTTCCTGCGCGTCCACCAGGTCCATGTCCAGCTCGCGGGTGTTCTCCGCGGCCTCGCGGATGGCGGACTCGGTGATTTCGTTGAACACCATGCGCTCCACCGGCACGGTGGGCTTCAGCGTCTCCAAAAGGTGCCAGGCAATCGCCTCGCCCTCGCGGTCCGGGTCTGTTGCGAGCAGCAACTTGTCCGACCGCTTCAGCTTCGCCTTGAGGTCCGCGACCTTCTTCTTCTTGTCCGGGCTGACCACGTAGATGGGTGTGAAGCGGTCCTCCGGGTTCACGCCGAGCTTGGCCCACGGTTCGTTCTTGTACTTCGCCGGGATGTCCGCGGCGCGGCCGGGAAGGTCGCGGATGTGGCCCACAGAGGCCTCGACAATGTAATCGTCGCCCAGATACTTCTGGATTTTCTTCGCCTTCGTCGCCGACTCCACGATGACGAGAGTCTTGCCGTTTGCAGCCACGCTGGGTGACACCTCACTTCACATCCCGGAAAACTCACTCATTTGTAGCAGACATACCGTGCACCAGAACTTCAATAGACTCCCAGACCCAATTTCGCGGGGGGACTACACTCGCGGTGGTGATACGCAAGGAGGTGGCCTAACCCATGGTTGATGCCCTGATTGGGTTCCTCCACCAACTGATGGCCATGCCGATCTTCTATCCGCTGGTCAGCATTCTTATTGTGGGCGACGCACTGTTCCCGGTCATTCCGAGCGAGACGGTGCTCAACCTTGCCGGCGCGTTCGCCGCGTCGCAGGGGGTGCCCAGCATCAAGGGTGTGATGATCGCGGCCATCATCGGCGGCGTCATCGGCGACAACTTGTGCTTCGCCTTCGGCGGCAAGCTCATCGGGGTGGTGGACCGCCTTGACCCCGAATCGAAGGCCGGGCAGGCCATAGGCTGGGTGCGCCGCAACATGAGGCGCGGCGCCGGCATCACCATCCTGGTCGCGCGTTTCGTTCCGTGGGCGCGCTGGGTGGCCACGATCGTGCTCGGGTCGGTGCGCTACAGCTGGTTCGCCTTCTTTATTTACGACACCGTCGGTGTCATTATCTGGGCCGTCCTCTCCGTCGGCCTCGGTTACATCGGCGGTTCCCTGCTCTCGGACTTCCCGCTGCTGGGCATGCTCGCCGGCCTCCTCCTCGGCTCCCTGGTGGGCCTGGTGATCCAGCGCGCGCAGTCCCGCCTCTTCGAGTGGCACGACGTGCGCCGCGGTATCTCGGCGATCTAGAAACCGGGCGTCGAGAAGCGAAAAGCCCCGCACCGTGGCAGGGCTGAACTGGGAAGAGGCTTAGATCGCGCGGACCTGCTGGGCCTGCGGGCCCTTGGCGCCCTCGCCGATCTCGAACTCGACCTGCTGGTTCTCCTCCAGGGTGCGGAAGCCGGAGCCCTGGATCTCGGAGTAGTGGACGAAGACGTCGGAGGAGCCGTCGTCAGGAGCGATGAAGCCGAAGCCCTTTTCGGCGTTGAACCACTTCACGGTGCCGGTTGCCATGGTGAAGACCTTTCAGAAGATGAAGAATTGTGTTGTTGGAGCCGTCCACCAGGCAAATCACCTGATGCCCGCGTACACGATCATCGCGAGCACCTGTTTAGGCGCACACAAAATCTGTGACCGCCAACCAGTGTGCCACGAATCGCCCGCACCGGCACGACTTAATCCCCTCCGCTGTAGGTTGATCTGCATGGTTGGTTTCGGAGCATCGCTCATCGCGTCACTGCAGCGACGTTTCCCCACGTCCACCATCACCCACGTCGAAACCGTCCCCGCCGCACCCTCGCGGCACGCGCCGTGGCCTGGTTGGGTGGATCCCGAGCTGAAGCAATTGCTTATCGACGCAGGCGTAACAACCCCCTACTCCCACCAAACCGCCTGCGCCGAGCTGGCCTGGCAGGGGCGCGACGTGGTGATCGCCACCGGCACATCCTCGGGCAAGTCTCTCGGCTACCAGCTGCCGGTGCTCTCTGCCCTGGCCGCCGATCGGCGGGCCTGCGCCATGTACATCACCCCAACGAAGGCTCTCGGATCGGATCAGCTGCGAGCGACGTTGGGTTTGGTGGGAACGTCGATAAGCATGGAATCCATTTACCCCGCCCCTTACGACGGCGACACGCCCGCCGAGGCCAGGGCCGGGATCCGGGAGCAGACGCGGTTCGTCTTCACCAACCCGGACATGCTGCACGCGGGGATTCTTGCTGGTCACGCGCGGTGGGCGCGGCTGCTGCGGCACCTGAAGTACGTGGTGGTGGACGAGTGCCACGCCTACCGCGGCGTGTTCGGCGCGAACGTGTCGCTGGTGCTGCGGCGCTTGCTGCGCATCGCCGCAGTGTACGGGGCCAATCCGACGCTGATCTTCGCCTCTGCCACCGCCGCGGACCCGGCTGCGCAGGCCTCGCGGCTTTGCGGGCGGGACGTCGTGGCGGTGACCGAGGATGGCGCCCCCACCGGCGAGCGCACCATCGCACTCTGGGAGCCCGGCTTCATCGAGGGTGCCGAGGGCGAAAACGGCGCGCCCGTGCGCTACGCCGCGACGACGGAGGCCGCCGCCATCATGGGCACGCTCGTCGCGGAGGGTGCCCGGACCTTGACGTTCGTTCGCTCCCGGCGCGCCGCAGAGATCGTGGCCATGCGCGCGCAGGAGGAGTTGGTGCTGCTCGGCCGCCCCGACTTCGCCGCGCGCATCGCCTCCTACCGCGCCGGGTACCTCGCGGAAGACCGCTTCGCCTTGGAGCGCGCGCTCGACGACGGTTCACTGCTCGGCATGGCCACTACGAACGCGCTCGAGCTGGGCATCGACGTCGGCGGGCTGGACGCGGTGGTCATGGCCGGTTTCCCGGGCACCGTCGCGTCGTTTCGCCAGCAGGCGGGGCGTGCCGGGCGGCGCGGGCAGAGTTCGGTCGTGGTCATGGTGGCCCGCGACGAGCCGATGGACACCTACCTGGTTCACCACCCGGAAGCGCTATTGGGCCGCCCGGTGGAGAACAGCGTGTTCAACCCGCACAACCCCTACCTGCTGCGCGGGCATGTGTACTGCGCCGCGGTGGAGCGGCCGCTGACGGAGGCGGACGTGGCCGCGTTCGGCGCCGCCGAGGTCGTCGCCGAGTTGGAGGAGGCCGGCTACCTGCGCCGCCGCGGCGAGCGCTGGTTTGCGGTGCCCCAGATGGACCGCGAACCGACGCCGGAGACCGCGCACGCCGCGGTGTCCCTGCGCGGCGGCACCGGCCACGAGGTGGCGATCGTGGACGTGACCGACGGCAGGCTCCTGGGCACCGTCGACACGAACAAGGCGCTGACCCAAGTCCACGACGGGGCTGTATACATCCACCAGGGCGAACACTTCGTGGTGCAGGACTTGAACCTGGAGGATTACGTAGCCTTCGTCGCGCCGGAAAACCCGGACTACTCCACGCAGGCGCGCTCCACCACGGACATCACCATCCTCGGCGACGCCCACGAACTGGTGAATCCCTCGCCGGGTCTGTGGGTGGCCAGCGTGGACGTGGAGGTGACCGACCGCGTCACCGGCTACGTAGTCCGGCTTCACGACGGCACCGTGAGCGAGCACATCCCCCTCGACCTGCCGGAGCAACGCCTGGTCACCCGGGCGGTTGCCTACACGGTGGATCCCCTCGCGCTGGAGGCGATGGGCATCAGCGCCGGCGAGATACCCGGCGCGCTGCACGCCGCCGAGCACGCCGCGATCGGCCTGCTGCCGCTTTTGGCCACCTGCGACCGCTGGGACATCGGCGGCGTCTCCACCGCGCTGCACCAGGACACGCTTTTGCCCACAGTGTTCGTCTACGACGGCCACCCCGGCGGCGCCGGCTTTGCCGACGAAGGCTTCGCCCGCTTCCACGAGTGGATCACAGCCACCTACGAGGCGGTGCGCTCCTGCGGATGCGAGTCCGGCTGCCCGAGCTGCGTGCAGTCGCCGAAGTGCGGCAACGGCAACCAGCCGCTGGACAAGCACGCGGCACTGAAGCTGCTCGGTGCGCTGGTCACCATGACGGCCGGCACCGAGCGAGGCAGCGCCCGCGACTAGCGCGGCACCGAGTCTGCCGACGCGACCGGGCCAGCCCGCGCGCTTGCCCGGGCGCGGCCCTTCGCCGCGGTGACGATCACATCGCCCTCCACGACCTCGCAGCGCTCGATGTCGGCGCCGTTCAGCGACGCGGTGTGCACGGCGGTACCGCAGGCATCCGCCCCGGAGAAGTAGGCAGACGCCCCGGACACCGCGGCCAGGTCGGCCGCGACCGCCACGCGGTGCTGCGCCGCCACGCCAGCCACCACCGCGACCACGGCGAACGCCAGCGCCGCCACAGCCGCGATGATGCCGGCGGCGGTGACGGAGGCGGAGCCAGACTCGTCGGCAAGCAATGCCCGGCGTGCGCGCAGCCAGCTCACCGCGCCTCCACCGGGAAGACCGCCTGGGCGCGCATGGTGCCGATCGCCGCCGGCACCGAAGCCGTCGCGGTGACCAGGCCGGATGCCTCCGCGAACTCGACGCTGCCGCGGGGAGGCTGGTAGGCCACCCCGATGGCGTGGGCGCGTGCGGCGGCACCGGCGATGTCCACAGCGGAGACGTACGCGGCCATGGTCGCGATTCCGGCCACGATCGCGGCGGCGACGGTGAGCAGGGTGGCCATGGACAGGGCCGTTTCTATCGTCGTCATCTAGCGCGGGGTGTTGGAGAGGGCGTTGGTGATCACGCCCTCGATTGCGGACATGACGCCGTTGCCGTTGACCACCATGTAGAGCACGCCGGCGAGCGCCGCGGCAGCTAGACTTCCGAACGCATATTCGATAGTCGTCATCCCGCGGTCATTGCCGAGTTTCGCGGCGGTGCGGCGGAGAAATTCCTGCGCAGCGTTGTCGGCGGCGAGGGCGATGCGGGTGGTGAAGGTGTTCATAGTTTTGTTCCTTTTCTGGTTAGTTGATGAGGTTGGCCCCCAGGCTGATCACGACCGGCGCGAGGCCGAGCGCGAAGAACGCGGGGAGGAAAAATGCGGTCAGGGGGATCGCGATGAGGACGCCGGCGCGTTCTGCTTTCGCGGTGGCGCCGTCGGCGGCTTCGTCGCGGAGGCGTTGCGCGATGCGCGCGCAGCCCTCCACGAGCGCGGATCCCGAGGCGTTGGACAAGGTCACGAGGTTGGCCAGGTCCGCGCCGCCGGGAATGGCGGCGAGTTCGGACCAGGCGCGCTCGGGGTCGGCCCCGAGCGCCAGAAGCGCGGCTGTGGTGTGCCAGGCGGTCGCTTCGCCCGGGTGCGTGTCCGCGACCGCCGCGACGGCGGTGGCGGGCGGCAGCCCGGCTGCGGCGCAAGCGGCGAAGATGCCGATGTCGCTGGCGCACCGGTGGGGGTCCGCCCCGGCGGCGTGCGGTCCGTCGCGGGGGCGGTGTGCCCGCGTGCCGACGCTCTTTTCCAGCCGCCGCGCCGGACCCGGCCCCGCAATGCTCAAGGCGCTAGCGGCAAGGAGCGCGGTGGTCAGCGAGATCATCGCGCGGCCCTCCCGATGATCTCTCCGGAGACCACGACGCCGGCGCAGACCAGCGAAGTGCCGATGATGAGCAGCAGTGATCCAACACCCGGAGAGGTGAGAACCGTAAGGGGGGAGGCACCCATGGCGCTGCCCATCGCGATGCCGGCAACTGGTAGCAAGGCGAGCACGGCGGCGGTGGTTTTCGGCCCGGCCAGCGCCGCGTCGGTGGCGGCGCGGTGCCTTAGAGCGTGGTCGATGTCGTCGCGTGCCGCGGCGAAGAGTCCCGCGATGGGCACGCCGCGGGTGGTGGAGAGCTCCCATACCGCGGCGATGCGTGCAAGCTCCGGGGTGGCCAGCTCCGGTACGGTGCCGCCGCGGTGGGCGGCGGCGACAAATTGGGCGACGTCGCGCTTCAGCCCCGACTCAGCGTCGGCGGGTAAGTGCTCGGCGGCGCGCGCCGCGGCGACCCCGAGGGCAGCACCGGCATCGACGCCTTCGGCAAGGTAGCCGATGAATTCGGCGGCATGGCGGGCTCTGCGGGCGTCGGCACGCGCGGTGCGCCTGGCGCTCAGGGTGTGCACGGTGGTGGCTCCTGCGAGTGCGCCGGAGACCACCACACCCGCCCGGCCGAGCGTGAGCGCGGCGAGCACGACCGCACTCACCCCGACGACAATCCACACCGGGTTCAGCTCAGCGCGGGTGGAGCTGGCGATGCGCTGGGCAGGGCCCGGCGCGCTGATGCTGATCGCGGCAGCGAGGCACACCGCGGCGAATGCGTGGTGGGGGCTCATAGCAGCTCCTCGTACCCCGCGGCGGGGCCAGTGTCGGCGTCCCACACCACGCGCGGTGTGACCGGCTGGCCTTCGAGCACGCCGATCTGCTGGACGCGGCGCACCCCGCCAGGCAAGCGTTTGACCACCACCACGGTGTCCACGGCCGCGGCGAGCTGGGCGTGCAGCCCGGCGCGGTCCAGCCCGCCGAGGGAGGCGAGGGCTTCGAGGCGGGCGGGGACCTCGGTGATGGAGTTGGCGTGCAAGGTGCCGGCACCGCCCTCGTGGCCGGTGTTGAGCGCGGCGAGGAGGTCGATGACTTCTGCGCCGCGGATCTCGCCGACGACGATGCGGTCCGGACGCATGCGCAGCGCCTGGCGTACGAGGTCGGCGACCGTGATCGCGCCCGCACCCTCGATATTCGCGCCGCGGGTGGAGAGGTTCAGCACGTGCGGGTGTGCCGGAGTGAGTTCGAGGGTGTCCTCGATAGCGATGATTCGCTCTTCGGGCGCAACCTCCGCGAGTAGCGCCGAGAGCAGCGTCGTCTTGCCTGAACCGGTGCCGCCGACCACGAGGAACGTCTTCTTGCGCCGCACCATCTCGCGCAGCAGCTCGGCGCGCTCGTCGTCGACCGATCCGCGCGCGACCAGGTCGTCGAGGCTCGCCGTCGCGGTGCGCAACACGCGCAACGAGATGCACGTCCCGGGCTGCGACGTCGGCGAGAGGATCGCGTGGAAGCGGAGCAGGGTGCCGTCGGGGCGGGTGATGTGGCCGTCGCAGAACGGGTGCGCGTCGTCGAGGCGGCGCCCGCACCGCAGTGCGAGGCGCGTGGCCAGGCGCCGCACGTCGGCTTCCGTCTCAAAGATGCGCTGTTCGGCAGGCACCGGCTCCAAGCCGCGGCCGCGGTCGACGAAGACCCGCTCCGCCCCGTTGACGCACACGTCGGTGATGTCGCCGCCGGCAAGCAGCGCTTCGAGGGGGCCGGCACCGACGGTGTCTTCGCGCAGGCGGCGCATGAGATCGAGCACGTCGATGTCGCTGATCACCACGGCTTCCTCGCGAATGAGCTGGGCGAGACGCTGCGGGGTGGGGGCGTGAGGTTCGTCGGCGAGGCGGCGCTGCACGCGCTCGAGGATGTCGCGGTTGGTGTCGGGGTTTGTCATCGCGCCGCTCCCGTCAGCTCGGCGAGCACCGCGTCCGCCGCCTGCGCGAGCGGGCGCGGGAGGCGCTCGGGCAGGCCGCTGCGCTCCACCTGGCTGGTCAGCCCCCGCACCTGGCGCAGCCGCGTGAGCACCTGGGAACCGGCGACGGCCTCGAGCTCTGCGGGAGATAAGGAGGCCCACGCGTCGTCCCGCACAACCAGCGCGTGCGGGATGCCGGCGGCGGCGCACTCGGCGACCACGCGGGCGGCCGCGGCGGCTACGCGCAGGCGGGCGGCGACGAGAACGACGGCGAGATCGCACCGCGCGGGTACTGCTTCCAACGGCGCGTCGAGAACGGTTACGCCGGCGGTCGCGACGGCGCTGACCACGGCGTCCACGTCGTCAGTACGTGCCGCGTGCGGATCCGGGATCGCACTGCGCCCGCAGGTCAACACGGCAATGTCGTCGCGCGTGGCGGGCAGCGCGCGCCGGATGTCCTCGCGTGCAATCACGCCGTCGCCCAGCTCGACCTCGCCCCACCGCGCGCCCGGCACGTCCTCGATGCCCAGCAGCAGATCGAGCCCGCCGGAGCGCCGGTGCCCGTCCACCAGCGTCGCCCCGCGCGCCGCCGCGCGCCTGCTTATCGACGCCGCGAACGTCGACGCCCCAAGTCCCCCAGCAGCGCCGACCACCGCCACCACCCGGCCGTTGTCGGCGACCGCCGCGTCGCCGCGCGAGTTGATTGCCCCGAGCGCGCGCAAGAGGTCGGCGGCCTGCGCGGGCAGCACGTACTCGCCGGGCCGGGCAGTTTCGGCGCTGGCCGCCACGACGAACGTGGTCGGGCTTGGGCTAAGCGGTGCGAAGGAGGCGTCGGCAAGCACGGCGCACGCCCTGGCGCAGACCCGGGCGAGCTGCGGCGGATCGGCGGCTTCGATGACCGGCCGCCCGCACGCGGCGGCGATGTGGAGGGCCTCGGGGAGCAGGAGCGGGTCCTCGACGGCGACGACGATGGGCGCCAGGCGACGCTGCGGATGTTTCACGTGTTCCATGCCGTCAGCGTGCACGAGTGCGTGTCGACGAAACAAGGGCGCCCGCAAAAGCTGTGGATAACTCCCCGTTTCCGATGACGTGTCAACACGCCGCCTGTGGATAACTCCGTTGCGGGGCCCCGGCACCGTTTACAGCGGGGCTAGACTCTGAACGCATGGGTGCCCACGCAGCTGCGTTCTTCGATTTGGACAAGACGATCATCGCAACGTCGTCTGCCTTCGCCTTCGGCAAGGAATTCATGAACAACGGCATGATCACCCGCCAGGAGGCGCTCGACCTGTACCTGACCAAGGCAAGCTACATGTTGGTGGGCCAATCCAGCGAGAAGATGGACACCACGCGCGACGCGCTGGCGCAAATGGTCGCCGGCTGGGACGTCGAGGACGTGCGGCGCATCACCACCGAAACCATGCGCACCGTGGTCACGCCCGCGATCTACGCCGAGGCGCGCGAGCTGATCGAGTCGCACAAGGCATCCGGCCACGACGTCATCATCATCTCCGCCTCCGCATCCATCCTGGTCGAGCCGATCGCCGAAGAGCTGGGCGTGGACACCGTGGTGGCAAGCGAGATGGAGATCGTCGATGGGCGCCTCACCGGCGAAGTCACCCGCTACCTCAAGGGCGACGCGAAGGCGGACGCGGTGCGAAAGTTCGCGGCGGACCACGGCTATGACCTTGCGGCCAGCTACGCCTACTCCGATTCCGCCACCGACGTGCCGATGCTTGAGCTGGTGGGCAACCCGGTGGCCGTGAACCCGGACCGGGCGCTGCGCAAGCACGCTGAGCAGCACGGGTGGAAAATCCGCACCTTCAAGAACCCGGAGCCGCTGATCCAGATGCCGAACGCGCGCGAGGTGGGCATCGGTGCCGGTGTGCTCGCGGGCGTCGCCGCGGTGGCGTTCGCCGGCGTGCTTGTCGGCAGGGCGATCAAGCGCGACAAGCGCTCGGCGTAACTGCCGCCCGAAACCCGCGTTTTCGCGGGGCAATGTGGGCAGAATCGTTGAAAAGTGGCTAGTGTGGTGTGGGATAACGTGACAAATCACACGCAGCATCGCGCCCGCTCCGCATCGGGCCATGTAGGAAGGTAACGAACAGTGAGCAAAGAAGGCCTCTACACCAGCGGTTCCACGGCAGTTTCCGCCAAGGTGGATTCCATTCCGCTGCGCGATACTGGCGTGACCCAGCCGGGCCAGGACTCCATTGGCACCCTGATCTCCAACGCCACCGAGCAGGTCTCCACCCTCGTGCGCGGCGAGATTGAGCTGGCCAAGGCCGAGGTCATCGGCGAGGTGAAGAAGGGCGCCATGGGCGGCGGCATGTTCGCCGCAGCCGGCGTCATCGCCCTGTACTCCACCTTCTTCCTCTTCTTCGCCCTTGCTGAGATGTTCGCGTCCTGGATGCACCGCGGCTGGGCGTTCCTGCTGGTCTTCCTGATCATGCTGGCGCTCGCCGGCCTGCTCGCGTTCCTGGGCTTTAAGAAGGTGCGCAAGATCAAGGCTCCGGAGAAGACCATTGAGTCCGTCAACGAGCTGAAGAACCTCGTCCCGGGCCAGGCCCAGGCGAACCTGGCCAAGGATGAGTCCGGCTTGTACAGCACCACCCCGGTCGCAGCCCCGCGCTCCGAGGCTCGCACCACCACGACCACCACGACTCGCACCACCACCGCCCGCCCGGTCCGCACCGGCGGCTCCACCGCGGTGACCCGCGACTAGTCTTTCACCCGGACTTTTAGGGCCCCTCGTGGCACGACGCACCCGGCCAAACCCGCCGAGTGTCGTCGAGCTCGAGGGGCCTTTTGCACACCAGATGCTGCACACCCGCGGCGTCCGCCTCCACGCCGCCGTCGCGGGCGACGCGCACAACCCGCTGGTCCTCTTGCTGCACGGCGCGTTCGGCGGCTGGTTCGACTTCAAGGACGCGCTCGACCCCCTCGCCCAGGCCGGGCTCCACGCCGCGGCGCTGGACCTGCGCGGCTACGGCATGTCGGACAAGCCCGCCCACCGCGCGGGAGACACGCTGCAAATCCTCGCCGGCGACATCGCCGGTGCGATCCGCACCCTCGGCCACCAAAGCGCCGTGGTCATCGGCGCGGACACCGGCGCGGTGATCGCGAACGCGGCCGCGCGCCGCTACCCCGACCTTGTCACGCGCACCATCGCGCTGCCCACCACCCGCGGCACCGCAGCCGCGCTTTCCCGCCTCCACCCGGCGCTGCTCGGCACCAGCCCCCGCACCCTGGACGCTATTTGGCGCGCCAACTTCAACGCCGACACCAGCGAGGCGTTCCACGGCACCCCGCTTTTCGACGATCATTTGCACCTCCGCCTCCAAGCCCGGCGCATCGACCACGCGCTGCCCCACATCGTGCGCACGTCGCGCCTGCGGCCCCGCACCCCCATCGCGAGCGACATGCCCGAGCTCGGGGCAAGCCGACTGCCGCACGTGGAGGACCCGGAGGGGTTTGCTGCGAGCGTCGTGAAGCGAGTGCTCTAAGCTGCGCCGACGCAAAGCTGCGTGTCCACGCGGCCGCGCAAACCGCGCACGTCGCCCACGCGCTCGCGGACCTGATCCGCGGTCAGCGCGTAGCCGGTCTCGGTGGAATCGAGGGAGGCGCCGAAGATCATGCCGACGACGTTCCCGTCCGTGTCCAGCAGTGGGCCGCCGGAATTGCCCTGGCGGATCTCGCCGCGGATGGTGTAGGCCTCGCGGTTCACGCGGCCCTGGGCGTAAATGTCCGGGCCGGAGATGTTCAGGCGGCCGCGGATGCGGGCGGGCGCGGCCTCGAAAGGGCCGGAGTGCGGATACCCCATGACCACGGCATCGTCGCTCGTAGCCAAGATCGTGGTCGACCAGGTCAGCGGTGCAATGTTGAGGTCGGGCGCGTGGAGCACAGCGATGTCCACGTCCGGGTCGTAGAGCACCACCTCTGCGTCCTTGACGCCCAGGACAGTGTCCAGCACGACGGTGTCCGTGCCGGCCACGACGTGCGCGTTGGTGAGCACGTAGCCGTCCTCGATCACAAAGCCCGTGCCGCTGAGTCGGCGCTGGCAGGAGCCGGAATCGCCCATCACCTGCAGCACCGCCGGGCGCACCCGCTGAACCATCTCCGGGTCCACCGCGGCCGGGTCCGGGGCGTCGACGGCCGCGCCGCGCGCCACACTGAACGGGGAGACGAGCGGCGGGAGGCCCGACTCGTCGAGTAGCGCCGCGATACGGGCCGGGACCTGGCCGAATGCATCGGGAGCCGCGGCGTCGATGGCAGCGAGCACGCGGGATTCGCGGATCGCGTTGCCGGCAGCACCTGGCACCGCCGCCGCCAGCGGAATCGAGGTGAGCCACACCACCAGCGTCACCGCCAGCGCCTGGAACACCGCGCCCACGAGGGAATCGACGTTGCGCGCCCCCTTCCGACGCACCCCCGCGCGCAACTGCGATCCGGCCGCCGCGCCCACCGCGTTGCCGATGGCCACGAGCAGCACCACAAGCGCAACCAGCAGCACCACGCGGACCGTCTGGACCTGCGACAGCGACATCACCACCGGCGCCAGCGCGAGACCCACCACCAGGCCCGCAACCACGCCGACGGCCGAGAAGACGCTCGACAGCGCCCCCTGGCGCCACCCGGCGGCGAGTGCGAGCACGACGACGAGGATCAGAAGAGCGTCAAGCGCAATCTGCACGCCGGCACCTCCTCGCCTCGGGTCACAAACACGCCCATCCTACGCGCCGTCGGTGCTATTCGCGGGTGCCAGGAATCCGCGGCTCGCCGTTGCAGGACTCCTCCAGCACCGCGTTCAGGTCCCGCACCGTGTCGTCCCACGGCTCCGCCCACCCGGCGAGCTCCAGCAGCACCGACACGAGCACGCCGGTAAATCCCCACACCACGTAGCAGCCCACGTGGAACGCCGGCCCGGACCAGGCGCGCCAACCCGCCTCGATGCGTTTCGCTGGATCAATGAGCTCGCGCAGCGGCACGAAGAAGACGTCGTCAGTCTCCGCGAGGCTGGCCGGGTACACCTCGCCCGGATCCTCCGCGTACGCCAGCACGGGGCGCACGCGGCGGCGCGACCCACCCGTGGTCACCGGCTGCAGCACCGCCAGCGGCGTGACGCGGGCTGAGTCCAGACCAGTCTCCTCCCACGCCTCGCGGAGCGCAGCCGCAACCGGCCCGCCGTCCGATTCCTCGATGTGGCCGCCGGGAAAGGCCATCTGGCCGGAATGGCTCCGCATGTCGGGGCTGCGGTGGGTGATCAGCAGGCGAGCGTCGGCAGGCATGCGCTCCGCGTGCGGATCGCCGGCGATGAGCATGAGCACCGCCGACTGGTCCTTCTCCCCGCGCTGTGGCACGCGCGTGGCCAGCAGTTCTCGGGCGCGGTCGGCCAGGGTGTCGTCGGCGAGCGCGGCGACGAGCGGCCGCAACCAGGCGGGCGCGGCCTCGGGCTGAAGTGGGACGTCGGCCACGCTAGAGCACTCCGCTTACCGACGCCTCAAGCTCCGCCAGCGAGTGAAACGCGTGCGGGAACATGCCCACCGGCGTGCCGCCCTTGTACACCAGCATGATCGGCACCACGCCCGGCAGACCGAGCAGGCCCGCATAGCGGTTGTTGTCGTCCTGGTAGCTGGGGAAACGCACGTCGAGGTCATTCAACAGCGCCACGCCGTTCGCGGCGTTCGGGTCCGCGTGCACACCCACAACCTCAATCTCCGGGTGGGCATCCGCGAACGCCTGGGTGATCGGCAGCTCGCGCTTGCACGGATCGCACCACCACGCCCACACGTTGACCAGGGTGATCTCGGCGTGCTCACCCGGCACACTGCGCCCGCCGAGGCACGGCAGGTCAATGCCGCCGACGCCGCCCTCCACGCAGTCCGCGCGCTGATCCGCACCCGGGATGATCTGCGGGCGCGGCGCTCCGGTGATCAGGGGCGAATCCGGCGCAGCCGTCTCGGCGCCGCTGTCCGGGCGCAGCAGCAGTACCGCTCCAGCAATCACCGCGACCGTGACCAGCACAATCACGATCACGCTCCCCGCAACGGACTTCTTCATCTACGCCTCACCCTCGATCCCGACCATGCGCAGAATGTGCCCCCGCTCCTCACCCGTCACCAGCGCCGCCGCCTCCGCCGGGTCCGTCGGCCCGACCTGGCCGAAGCTCGGGCAGTCGAACGCAATCGGGCACGCCCCGCACGCCGCCTTGCGAGCGTGGCACACCCGCCGTCCGTGGAAAATAATCCGGTGCGAGAACATGGTCCACTCGCGCTTTTCCAGCAGCTCAGCCACGGCGTGCTCGATTTTCACCGGGTCCTTCTCTTCCGTCAGCGCGAGGCGGTGCGCAAGGCGCTGGAAATGCGTATCGACGGTCAATCCCGGCAACCCAAACGCATTCCCACGCACCACGTGCGCAGTCTTGCGGCCCACGCCGGGCAGCCGCACCAGATCCTCGAGCGCCTCCGGCACCTCGCCACCGTGATCCGCCACCAGCGCCTGGCCGAGGCCGATCACGTTCGCCGCCTTCGAGCGGAAGAAACCGGTGGGCCGGATGATCTCCTCGACCTCTTCTTGGGAGGCAGAGGCGTAGGCTTCGGCCGTCGGAAAGCGTCGGAAGAGCTCCGGCGTGACCTGGTTGACGCGCACGTCCGTGGTCTGCGCCGATAGCACCGTGGCCACGAGCAGCTCCAGCGGGTTGGTGAAATCCAGCTCCGCGTGCGCGTCAGGGAACGCTTCCGCGAGCGCGCGGTTGATGCGGCGCACGCGGCGGACCAGCCCCAGCCGGGTCTCCGTGCCCTTCGCCGCCGGATGGGTGCCGGGGCGGCGGACGCGGCGCTCGGGAGTTTCTGCAGGCATGGGGACCATGCTAGCGGGCGGGTTCTTTTAGGATGGAACCCATGATGATTCTCGTCGCCGCCCTCGTTCCCCTCGGCCTCGGGCTGTTCACCGTGGCTATGGAGCGGCTCGAGCGCACTGTCCTCGGCGCGACCCAGCCGCCGAAGTAGCGAAATCGGCCCCGGCCACGGGCAATGGTGGTATCCTCGCGTGAGACAGACCACATGTGACAAAACAGTCAATATGCCGTCGACGTGACAAATTGCACTCGGGAGGATCAATGGAAGGCGTTCAAGACACCCTCGCACGCGCGGGCATCTTCCAGGGGGTGGACCCCGAAGCGGTGTCCGCCCTGATCAGCGAGATGGAAACGGTCACCTTTCCCCGCGGCACCACGATTTTCGACGAAGGCGAGCCCGGCGACCGCCTCTACATCATCGTCGGCGGCAAGGTGAAGCTCGCCCGCCACGCACCGGACGGCCGCGAGAACTTGCTGTCTGTCATGGGCCCCTCCGACATGTTCGGCGAGCTCTCCATCTTCGACCCAGGTCCGCGCACCTCCTCCGCCGTGTGCGTCACCGAAGTGACCGCCGCGACGATGGACTCCACCATGCTGAAGCACTGGATCGAGGACCACCCGGAGATTTCCCAGCAGCTGCTGCGCGTCCTGGCCCGCCGCCTGCGCCGCACCAACGCCTCGCTCGCGGACCTCATCTTCACCGACGTCCCCGGCCGCGTGGCCAAGACGCTGCTGCAGCTGGCAAACCGCTTCGGCACCCAGGAAGGCGGCGCGCTGCGCGTCAACCACGACCTCACGCAGGAGGAGATCGCCCAGCTTGTCGGTGCCTCCCGCGAGACTGTGAACAAGGCGCTCGCGACCTTCGCCCACCGCGGCTGGATCCGCCTCGAAGGCAAGAGCGTGCTCATCGTGAACACCGAGCACCTCGCCCGCCGCGCGCGGTAGGTAGGCCGGCTGCTGCGCGCGGCGGCCCATCGCGGTAGGTACGCCGGGCGGCTGGTACGCTGGGCGGCTGCGCGCGTCGCGCACGGTGCCGTTTGGCCGCTCACAGTCGCGTACCCCCATAGTCATGCCCCAATAGTGATGAGGGCGGGAGCTGCGACCTGCGGCGCGCGGTCAGGTGGTGAATGCGCCACCTGACAGGGAGGTTGTTGTGGGTCGTCGTGGGACTCCTATGCATGTGCGCGAGGCTGCGCTGGCCAGGGTTGAGGCGGGTGAGGGTGTGTACGCCGTCGCCCGTGATGTTGGTGTGGGTCCGGACCGGGTGTACGACTGGATGAAAGCTGCCGGGGTTGTACCGCCGCAGAGGCACGGTTGATGAAACTCGCCGGCATCCAAGGCCGCAGAAGGGGCCGCACTCCGATCACAACGCTTCGGGCTGATGTCCCGGATTGTCGTCCTGATCTGGTCAATCGTGACTTCACCGCGTCAGCGCCGCACCGGCTGTGGGTCGCTGACATCACCTACGTGCGTACCCTGTCGGGGTTTGCGTACACCGCGTTCATCACCGATGCGTACTCCCGCAAGATTGTCGGGGTTGCCACCAGGGCGAGCATGCGCACCGATGAGCTGCCTCTTGAGGCTTTTGAGCATGCTCTTTATCACGCAGGCGACCCCCGCGCTGAAGGGCTCGTTCACCACAGCGATCGCAGCTCGCAGTATGTGTCCATCCGTTACAGTGAGGCGCTTGCTCAAGCTGGGATTGATCCGTCCGTTGGCACCGTCGGCGATTCCTACGACAACGCGTTGGCGGAAACGGTCAACGGTCTCTACAAGACCGAGCTGATCTATCCCCACCGGCCGTGGGCATCGGTTGGGGAAGTCGAGATCGCGACCCTTCGCTGGGTGTACTTGTGAGACAACCACCGCCTGCACGAGTCATTGGGATACATCACCCCACAAGAGATGGAAGACGCCTACTATCAACAATCACACGCCCACCCGTTGGGCGTTCAATAAGCGGAACGAAAACCAGGACGCTTCATTCAAGGCCTACCTCATCCAGGAGAATGCCAAGGGTGCACCCCGGAACGCTTACGCACCCTTCTACGTCTGGCGCGACATCGACGGAATGCGTCAGTTTTGCTGGGGCGAACCCGGCTACTCGGCCATCGTGCGCGACTTCGGCCGCTACCCGATCCACGACTGGACTGTCCACCAGTTTGTTGCCGGCCCGGCCGACTACTCCGCAGCCCGAAGCCTGACCGTCAAGACCGTGCCCCTCCCGGTTGGCGCCGCGCCGTCCCACTGCATCGAGGACATCACCGCGGAATTCCTCGCCACGACCACTGACTCCACCGTGGCCCGCGTCGCCGCCGTCGACGTCACGGCCTGGACCGTCATCCTCGTCGAACTCTGCACCCGTGAAGCCGACGAGAGCTCCACCGATGTCGCCGCCTACGAGGTACTGCACGTTTCCGCTGCTGCCTGACTCACACACCTTCGAGCCGCCCCGCGGGGGCACTTGGCCTTCTTGGGCGGCGTCTGCCACTCAGGGAGGCTTCTTCATGTCTCATCCCAACGCCGCTCTCACGCCGCGCCATCGCTTGATCGTCGCCCAGCTCGTGGTCGACCAGAGCTGGCCGATAAGCGAGGTCGCCGCCAGGTTTCAGGTCTCTTGGCCCACTGTGAAGCGCTGGGCCGACCGCTACCGGGCGGGCCAGTCCATGCAGGACCGCCCCTCGCGGCCTCACCACTCGCCAAACAGGACCAACCCGAAGACGACGAAGCGCTGCATCCAGCTCCGCCTCCGATTGCGCGAGGGCCCGGTCCAGCTCGCGTGCCGGCTGGGGATCGCGCCGTCGACGGTCCACCGGATCCTGGTCGACGCGCACCTGAACCGGCTTTCGCATGTCGACCGGGCAACCGGGGAGCCGGTCCGCCGCTACGAGCACGACCACCCCGGGGCGATGCTGCACGTCGACGTGAAGAAGCTCGGCAACATCCCCGACGGCGGCGGCTGGCGCTACGTCGGCCGCCAGCAGGGCGAGAAGAACCGCGCCGCCACCCCGGGCAAGCCCAAGAACAAGTACAGCAACCCGTTGATGGGCAAGGCCTACGTCCACATCGTCATCGACGACCATTCCCGCGCCGCCTACGCCGAGATCCACGACGACGAAACTGCCCTCACCGCCACCGCGGTCCTCGTTCGGGCCGTCAAGTGGTTCAACGCACGCGGGGTGACCGTTGAGCGGGTCCTGTCCGACAACGGCGGCGCGTACCGCTCACACCTGTGGCGAGACACCTGCCACGAGCTCGGTATCCGGCACAAGCGCACCTGGCCCTATCGGCCGCAGACCAACGGGAAGATCGAACGCTTCCACCGCACCCTGGCCGACGGCTGGGCCTACGCCCGCTGCTACACCAGCGAGACCGAACGTCGCGGAGAACTCGACGGCTGGCTGCACTACTACAACCACCACCGGCCCCACACCGCTTGCGGGAACCAGCCGCCCTTCTCACGCTTGACCAACGTACCCGGTCAGTACAGCTAGTCGCAGGTGCTCTCGAATTGATCGCGCGGCACGGTCTCGCCCGAGTCGCCGACCAGTACGTGGCCGGCACTGAGCTGCGTCAGCCATCGCGGTGCGACGACCACTCCGCTGCCGTCCAGTTCAGTGGTGGTCGAGGCGGCGTCGACGCTGACCTCGCCCCGCTGCGGCCAGGAGATCCCAGCGCCGCGCTGACCTTGTGGCATAGAGAAGGACCACCCTCGACAGAAGCGGCGCCGAGGGTGGCGGGCGCGACCTTACGCTGTGAACCGGTGCACAACCAGAGCCATCGAGTGACCCCCAAGGTCAGGTGGCGCCCCCTCGATGGCGGCGCGGCACCCGGAGCCTAGGAGCCAAGCTGGCCAGCGTCCGGCGAACCGCGAATTCGCCCCGCGACAAGGCCGCGCCGGATGGCCGCCCTCGGACCGCGACGCTGCGGCTGGCGAGGGAGCGGACCAGGGTCAGACCGAGGAGAGCGCCCTTGCCTTGATCTGGTCGAACTCCTGCTGGGTAATCGCTCCCGAGTCGAGAAGGGCCTTCGCCGAGGCGATCTCATCGGTCGGGCTCGATCCGGCGGAGCCGCCGGCGACGGACTTGATGTACTCATCCTGCCGCTGCTGGAGCTCCTGGTGCGCCTCGACCGCGCGGTCGGTCATCCCCCGACCTCGAACAAGCAGGTACGCGAGCATTCCGATGAACGGCAGCGCGATGATGAACACCACCCACAGCGTCTTCGCGAAGCCGCCGAGGTCCTTGCTACGGAAGAGATCTCCGAAGATCCACCACAGGGACATGAACCATGCGAAGAAGATGAAGAACTCGAACATGGCGAGTAGGAATGAGCCGTTGTCGTCGAACATCTGCTGACTGCCTCCTGACTGGATGGACGCTGGCCGAGCGGTCCACGCGGACCCCAGCACACGACGGTTAGGAACAAGGACGTGCTCGGGCCGTCGCCGAACCACGTTAGCAGCTCTTCCTCACCAAGTGTGGTAGCCGGGTTGCGACACGCTGACCGGGTTGGGCTGGTGAAGACGGGCCTGGGACTCCACGATTCGTAGCGACCAAGCAACGGATCGAGAGGAGTCCCAGGTGAGTGTTGAGGCTACCGTCCTGCCCGCTGCGATGCTCGGCATCTCGGGGTTGGTGGTGCTTGCCGCCGGTGAGTACGGCGGTGAGCTGGAGCTGTTGGTGGAGACCTTCGAGTCGGTGACCGGGTGCCCGCGGTGCGGGGTGGTCGCGGTGGCCCACGGCCGGCGCGAGCATCTGGTGCGTGACATCCCCTCGGCGGGGCGGCCGGTGCTGCTGGTGTGGCGCAAGCGGCTGTGGCGGTGCGCCGTGTGAGCGCTCGCCGTGGCAGCGGCCCACCAACGAAAACACCAACGGGGAGATCAGACGCCGGTTCTATGAAAAAGGCACCGACTTCTCAACCATCACCCCAGAACACGTGGCCTGGGTGCAAAACGAGCTCAATGAAACACCACGCCAAATCCTCCACGGCGCAACCCCACGTGAGATACTCCACGAAGTATTCAAACGTGGCGCAAACACCGCATGATCCCGCCCGGTTTTACAAATTCACCCCTCCGCCACTATTGGGGTATAGGTCAGCGACGTGAGGTGACGGCCCCGGCGGCCGGGGCGGTGGCCCAGGGCGGCGGCCCGGGACCGGCACGCCTCCGGGGCAGGTATTCCCGGGCATGTGTTTACGGGCAGGTATTCCGGGGCAGGTGTTTAAGGGCATACATGCTGGCACAGATTTTATTCACTTTTTCGACGACATCCGACCAGCACGGCCCCGACCAGCTGGTATGCCCCTAAACACCTGCCCCGGAACCTGACCTGCAGTTATGCCCCTTAAAGAAAAACCCCCTGACCAGGGCATTTACAGCCTGACAGGGGGTGAAGCTAGGCCGCCCGGCCGCGACGCCGCCCGAAACCGCGACGCCGCCCGACGCCGCCCGACCCCGCCGCCCGACGCCACCGCCCCCGCTACGACTTCCGCAGGTAACGCAGCGCCACACGGGTGGACTGCTCGGCAGCGCCGCGCAGGACAGGGTCAACGTCGTCGTAGATCGCGTCGACCAGCGTGTTGATGTCCACGTCGTCGCCGTGCTCCTTGAGTGCCTCGCGGATCTGGTCGAGGCGCTGGTTACGGCGGTCGATGTACTTGCGGGCGAATGCGGAAAGATCCTCGCCCTCAGGGCCGTGGCCCGGCAGCAGGGTGACGGACTTGCCGTCCTCCTCCAGCTTGGCCAGCGTCTCCATGTAATCGCCGAGGTCACCGTCGGTCTCGGAGATCATGGTGGTGTGGCGGCCGGCGATGGTGTCACCGGTGATGATGCCCTCGAGCTCCGCGCCGTCCTCGCCGGACGGGTAGACGTAGAAGCACACAGAGTCACGGGTGTGGCCAGGCGCCGCCACAACCTTGAGGGTGGGGGTGACGCCGTCGAGGGAGATAACTTCACCGTCGGCAAGCGGGTCGCCCGCGATGCAGTACTGCGGGTCGAACGCGCGCACCGGCGCGCCCGTGAGCTGGTGGAAGCGCGCTGCGCCATCGGCGTGGTCGTGGTGGCGGTGGGTGAGCAGGATCAGCCCGACCTTCTCGGCCTTGGCCTGCAGCACGTTGAGGTGCCCCTCATCCTCCGGGCCCGGGTCCACCACAATGCTCGCCGTGTCTTCCGGGCCGCGGATCACCCACGAGTTCGTGCCCTCGAGGGCCGCGTAGCTGGGGTTGGGCGCGAGAACGACAGCGACGGAAGCCGTCACAGGGCGCAGCTGACTGTAGGCGGGGTGTTTCATACCCCCCACTCTACCGCTTCAGCTCTACGACCAACTCCACCTCAACCGGGGAATCGAGCGGCAGCACCGCGACACCCACGGCGGAACGGGCGTGCTCGCCCGCCTCGCCGAATACTTCCTGCATGAGCTCGGACGCGCCGTTGATCACCGCGGGCTGCCCGCTAAACGACGGATCCGATGCAACAAACCCGACAACCTTGAGCACGCGCGCAACGTTGTCCACCCCGACGAGGGCGTCCACCGCCGCGATTGCGTTCAGCGCAGCCTGGCGCGCGTAGGTGTACGCGTCCTCCGCGCTGACGTCGGCACCAACCTTGCCGACGGCCATCAGCTCGCCGTCCTTGAACGGGAGTTGGCCGGAGGTCCACACCTGGTCACCCGCCTGCACCGCAGGCACGTACGCAGCAACAGGCTTCGCGACGCTCGGAAGTTCAATCCCCAGCTCCTGCAAACGAGCAGCGTGCGACATTAGTTCACCTCTCGCTTCATGTAGGCGACAACGTTGTCCGGGTTCGGGCCCGGAACGACTGCGACAAGCTCCCAGCCGTCCTCACCCCAGGTGTCCAGGATCTGCTTGGTTGCGTGGCTGAGCAGCGGCACGGTGGCGTATTCCCATTTCGTCATGGGCACTAGCGTAGCGCGCGCCGGCTCGGCAGGAGCGTGCTACAAGCCCTCGATCTCCGCACCGGATGCGAGGTACGCGGCCCAGTCAGTCACGTGCGGGTTCTTGCGCAGCACCGCGCGGCGCTGACGCTCCGTCAGCCCGCCCCACACGCCGAACTCCACCTTGTTGTCCAGGGCATCTGCGCGGCACTCCATCTGCACCGGGCAGCGGCGGCACACCGCGGCCGCCTTGCGCTGTTCCGCACCGCGCACGAAGAGGGCGTCCGGGTCGCCGGAGCGGCAGTGCGCCTGGGTCACCCACTCCCCTCGATCGAAGACCAGATTGCCTGCGGCGTTGCACTTCCGGGCGGTAGTCGGCGCTGCCGCGTATGTGGTGCGTCCTAGCGTGGCGGTCATCACATCCCCTTTCAGGAGGTCTCCGCTCGAGAGAGCAGATGCTTACGGCGAGGAAATTCCCGCAGGCCCCGCCCAGAACCGCTGTGATTTTGGGCATTGCCTGCAGCTTTCCGTGCCGCAACGGTGTGTGCGTTACAGCTGTAAGTCTATTCACACCCTCTGAAGTCTGTCGAATGCATCACAAAAGTGGGGGGAGTGACTGATTCCCCCGCCCGCCCGAATCATTTACTGTAATGGCGTGTCTGGTCTGAGAAGCGTGGGTAACCTGCTGGCCGCCGTCGTCGCCGCGGGCATTGCCATTGCGTTGTGCCTCGCGCCCTTGGCGGGCCTCGGGGGTCTGGCCGTCGCGCGGACGAATGAGACGATGCAGTCCAACCTGTCGGACATGTCCGACGGCGACGTCCCCGGCGTGACCACGATTACCGACGTCTACGGCGAGCCCATGGCCTGGATCTACAACCAGCGTCGGTACGAAGTGTCCAGCGATGACATCTCTCAGCACGTCAAAGACGCGCTGGTGGCCACCGAGGACCGCCGCTTTTTCGAGCACGAGGGCGTGGACATGCAGGGTTTCGCCCGCGCGCTGGTCACCAACATCCTGGCCGGCAGCGTGGAGCAGGGCGCGTCCACAATCAACCAGCAGTACGTGAAGAACTACCTCTGGCTGGTGGAGGCGGAAGACGATGAGGCCGCCCGCGCCGCCACGGAGCAGTCCATCCCCCGCAAGCTGCGCGAGATGCGCATGGCATCCGACCTGGATCAGACGCTGGAGAAGGACCAGATTCTCACCCGCTACCTCAACCTGGTGTCCTTCGGCAACCACGCGTACGGCATCGAGGCCGCCGCGCAGACCTACTACGGCATCTCGGCCAGCGAGCTGAACCCGGCGCAGTCTGCCCTGCTGGTGGGCCTTTTGCAGTCCGTGGAGTGGCTCAACCCGTACGCCAACCCCGAGGGCGCGACGCAGCGCCGGGATACGGTGCTGGCCAACATGGCGTCGGAAGGCTACTTGCCCCAGGAAGAGGCCGAGCGCGCGATGGCGGAGCCCCTCGGCGTCCTGGAGCAGCCCGCCTTGCTTCCCGACGGCTGCATCACCGCCGGCGACAACGGCTTCTTCTGCGACTATGCCCTGTCCTACCTGGCAGACAAGGGCCTGCCGCAGGAAGAGCTGGAGCGCGGTTCCTACACCATCACCACCACGCTGGACCCTAAGGTGCAGGAGGCGACCATCGCGGCGGTGCGTCGCAACGTCGGGCCGCTGACCCCCGGCGTGGCTGAGGTGATGAACGTGGTGCGCCCGGGCGCCGAGTCCCGCGACATCCTCGCCATGGCCACCTCGCGCTACTACGGCCTGGATCTGGAGCAGGGCCAGACGATCCTGCCGCAGCCGTCGTCGCTGGTGGGCAGCGGCGCGGGCTCCGTGTTCAAGATCTTCTCCGCCGCTGCGGCTCTCGAGCAGGGCTACGGTCTGGACACGATCCTCGAGACCCCGGAGCGCTCGGTGGTGTACGGCATGGGCAAGGGCGGCGCAGAGAACTGCCCGCCGGACGCGTACTGCGTGGAGAACGCCGGCACGTACGCCCCGCGCATGCCGTTGCGCGACGCGCTGGCACTGTCCCCCAACACCACGTTCATCGAGCTGATCCAGCAGGTCGGCGTGGCCCCCACTGTGGACATTGCGGTGCGCCTGGGCCTGCGCTCCTACCTCGACGAGGGTTCCTTCGGCGACGGCCGCTCCGTGGCCACCGCGGCGAAGGAGGAGAACATGGGCTCCTTCACCCTCGGCCCCACGCCGGTGAACGCGCTGGAACTCTCCAACGTCGGGGCGACGCTCGCGTCTGCCGGGCGCTGGTGCGAGCCGAACCCGATCGTCGCCGTGACTGACAAGCACGGCCAGCAGGTCTACATCGACCGCCCCGCCTGCGAGCAGGCAATTGACCCGGAGATTGCCGCGGCGCTGGCGAACGGCTTAAGCCAGGATTCCATCGACGGCACCGCTACCCGCGCCGCCCACGCCGCCGGCTGGACTGCGCCGGTGGCCGCCAAGACGGGCACCACGGAGTCCCACCACTCCTCGGCGTTTCTGGGCTTCACGCTCGGCATGTCGGCGGCCACTTACATTTTCAACGACGGCCTCCAAACCGCCCCACTGTGCGGCGGCCCGGTGCGCCAGTGCGCGCAGGGCAACCTCTTCGGCGGCGGGGAGGCCGCGGACACGTGGTTCCAGGCGGCGGCGTACATTCCGGGCTCGACGTCGGGCTTGCCGCCGTCGGCAGCCGCGTACAACCGCGGCACGCGGCGCGACGCGCTGGATGAGACCATCGGCATGACCGCGGCCGCTGCCCGCGCGAGCCTCGAGGCCCAGGGTTTCACCGTCACGGTGAACACCGTCTTCGGCGACGGCGCACCCGCCGGCACGGTCGTCTCAGCGGTGCCCGCCGACCCGAACCTGAGCCGCGGCAGCGTGATCACGCTCAACGTGTCCGACGGCAGCGCGTCCACAACCACCCCGACGTCCGCCACTGCGACAACCACCCCGACATCCCCCGGCGCCCCGGCGAGCCCGGAGCCGTCGCCAGGCGCTGAGCCCCCGCCGCCGGGCACGGGCTTGGATGACATTCAGCGCCAGTTCAACGACATCGCTGACGGGTTGGCCGGCGTGTTGACCAACAACACCTAGTTGGACAGGCGCGCCTTCACGGCCGCAGAGAGGCGCTTGCCGTCGGCGCGGCCGGCTGCCTTGGCGGTGGCTTCCTTCATCACGGCACCCATCTGCGCCATGGATTCGGCGCCGAGGTCGGTGACAACGCCGTCGACAAGCTGGGTGAGCTCCTCGTCGCTGAGCTGCTGCGGCTGGTAGCCCTCCAGGATCGCGGCCTCGCCCAGCTCCTGCTCGGCCAGGTCCTCGCGGCCATTGGTCTGGTAAATCTCCGCGGATTCGCGGCGCTTCTTGATTTCGCGGGCGATGATTTTCTGAATCTCGTCGTCCGTGACCTCGTGCTTCGTGCCCTCGGTCTCGGCGGTCTGGATCGCGGCCAGCAGCATGCGGATGGTGCCGGTGCGCTCCTTCTCCTTGGCCTTCATGGCTTCTTTGAGGTCGGCGCGGATCTGGTCTTTCAATGCACTCATAGCCACGAGCGTACTTCAGCTAGGCTCGGTCGAATGAAGAAGTCGCTGGTCGGTCTCGGAGCCCTTGGCTTATCGACGCTCGCTTACGCCAACCTCCAAACCCGCGACTTCATCCTGCAGGAGTACGAGCTGCCGCTGCTGGCGCCGGGCGTGCTGCGCGGCAAGGCATCGTTCGATGTCCTGCACGTGTCTGACCTGCACATGATCCCCGGCCAGCGCGCGAAGGTGGAGTGGGTGTCCGGCCTGGACGCGCTGGAGCCGGACCTGGTGGTGAACACCGGCGACAACCTGTCCGACAAGGCCGCCGTGCCGTGGGTGCTCGACGCGCTGGGCCCGCTTTTGAACCGCCCGGGCGCCTTCGTCTTCGGCACCAACGATTACTGGGCTCCGCGCCCCGTCAACCCGCTGAAGTACGTCCTGGACCAGAAGCGCGAGCCGTCGTACGTGGATCTGCCGTGGAAGGGCATGCGCGCCGCGTTCATCGAGCGCGGCTGGCGCGACGCCACCCACCAGCGCCTGGAGTTCAAGGCCGGCGACGTGCGCCTCGCGCTCGCGGGTGTGGATGACCCGCACCACGAGCTCGACGACTACGCCACCATCGCGGGCGCACCGAACGTTGATGCCGATCTATCCATCGCTCTACTGCACGCCCCCTACCGGCGCGTTCTGGACGCGTTCGAGGCCGACGGCTACCAGCTCGCCCTGGCCGGCCACACCCACGGCGGACAGATCCGGCTGCCGGGCGGCCGCGCGCTGGTAACCAACGCGGACATCGACCGCGAGCGCGCCTCCGGACTGCACCGCTACGGCGGGATGTGGATGGAGGTATCGCAGGGACTGGGGCAGTCCAAGTACGCGCCGGCGCGGCTGTTCTGCAAGCCGGCGGCCTCGCTGATTCACGTCACTGAGCGCACCTGAGCTGGCGTTTTGGCCTAGCGGTCGCGCGGGAGTAGAGTATCCCGAGTACGCGGGCAAGCCCACGATACAACCGGGATATGGCGCAGCTTGGTAGCGCGCTTCGTTCGGGACGAAGAGGTCGCAGGTTCAAATCCTGTTATCCCGACCACAGAGAAACCCGCAGGTCTTGTGATCTGCGGGTTTTGCCGTTGCGATTCCGGTACCCCTCGTCGTACACAGCACCTGAAAACCTGAGCTTATTCGCGATAAGAGTTAGATCCGGGGACTGCGGCTTTCCTGTGAACCTCTGTGGCCATCTAGTCGTGTTTGTTAGATAGCTGTGGCTAGAGCGCGTCGCTCTGCCAGGGTTGTATAGCCCTTACCTGGGTGTGTGGTTAGCCTTT
>NZ_JAMFTQ010000016.1 GCF_024160105.1 Corynebacterium stercoris | reverse complement strand
CCACCGCCTGCACGAGTCATTGGGATACATCACCCCACAAGAGATGGAAGACGCCTACTATCAACAATCACACGCCCAACCGTTGGGCGTTCAATAAGCGGAACGAAAACCAGGACGCTTCAGCCGCAGCTCGGAGAGGTGCTGGAGCGCGCTGAGGTCGGCGGGATTTCCATCCCCATTGCGCTGGGTTTGCTCGTCATGATGTATCCGCCGCTTGCCAAGGTCCGCTTCGATAAAACGCTCGAAATCGCAACGGATAAGCGGTTGATGGCCGTGTCGATCGTCCTGAACTGGATCGTCGGCCCGGCGTTCATGTTCGCGCTCGCCTGGATCTTCCTCCCGAACGAGCCTGAACTGCGCACCGGGTTGATCATCGTCGGCCTCGCGCGCTGCATTGCCATGGTCCTCGTGTGGTCCGATCTCGCCTGCGCCGACAGAGAGGCAACGGCGGTACTCGTCGCCATCAACTCCGTTTTCCAGGTGGCCATGTTCGGGGTGCTCGGGTGGTTCTACCTGCAAGTTCTTCCCGGCTGGCTGGGGCTGCCCGTCACCTCGGCAGAGTTCTCGTTCTGGTCCATCGTCGGGTCGGTACTCGTGTTTCTCGGTATCCCCCTCCTCGCGGGTTTCGCGTCCCGAATCATCGGCGAAAAGACTCGTGGGCGCACCTGGTACGAGAACACCTTCCTGCCAGCCATCTCGCCGCTCGCGTTGATCGGCCTGCTCTACACCATCGTTTTGCTGTTCTCGTTGCAAGGCAAGGAGATCGTAGCTCGTCCCTTAACCGTGGCAACGCTGGCCCTGCCGCTGCTGTGCTACTTCGTCGGCATGTTCGCCATCGCGCTGGTCGTGTCCAAAGCTTCCGGCATGGGCTACGCGCAGGCAGCCTCCGTCTCCTTCACGGCGGCGGGCAACAACTTCGAACTAGCGATTGCCGTCTCGATCGGCACCTTCGGCGCCACATCAGCCCAGGCACTCGCAGGCACCATCGGTCCGCTCATCGAAATCCCAGTGCTCGTCGGCCTCGTGTACGCCATGCGCTGGCTCGGCCCGAAACTCTTCCCAAGCGACCCAACGCTGCCCGCCACCCAGCCAGCAACCACCCCATCCTCCTAGAAAGGTCCCGCACCCATGCAACCCACTCCCCAGGTCCTGTTCATCTGCGTCCGCAACAGCGGCAAATCCCAAATGGCCGAGTCGTTGGCAGCCAAGCACGCGGGCGGCCGCATCGACGTCTCCTCCGCAGGCACGCAGCCGGGCACGTCCCTCAACGCGGAATCGATCAAAGCACTCGCCGAGGTCGGCGCCGACATGTCGGCAGGGCACCCCAAGCCCATCTCCCCTGAACTGCTGCGCACCGCAGACCGCGTCATCCTCATCGGCGAGGAAGCACAACTGGAAATGCCTTCCGACGCACGGGGAACGCTGGAGCGTTGGCTTACCGACGAACCGTCGAAACGCGGCATCGAAGGCAGCGAGCGCATGCGCTTGGTCCGCGACGACATCGACGCCAAAGTCCGTGCGCTCATCACCGACCTTCTCGGCGAGTAGGACAAGCAAGAATAAACCCCTGGTCACAATCAACCAGGGGTTTCTGTTTTGTGGAGCATAGGAGAATCGAACTCCTGACATCCTGCTTGCAAAGCAGGTGCTCTACCAACTGAGCTAATGCCCCGTGCCACAACCAGTCTAGACTAGTTGCAGTGGGCCTAGCAGGAATCGAACCTGCGACCTCATCGTTATCAGCGATGCGCTCTAACCGACTGAGCTATAGGCCCTTAGCACGAGATAGAACCTTACTCAGGTTGCTATCCCGCACCAAATCGCCTGGTCAGCGTCACTTCACGCGGTTCGACATGGTGAACACGATCCCGCCGACGAGGTCGGCGATGGAGTTGTAGATCACTGTCATCAGCGGTGCCATGACGGCGGTGAACACCACACCGATGAGGCCCAGCAGCGCGGCGCCGGAAAGCACCAGGGTCATGTCGATCACCTGGTCGCCGCCCACGCCGCCGATGAGGGAGTTCATCGACTCCACAACCCCGGCGCGCTCGAGGCCGTAGTACACGATGGTGGCGCCGATCATCCAGGCGACGAACCCGATGAGCGACAGAATCGTCGCCACCTTGAACACGGAGCCGACCGAGATGTGCTTCACGGCCACCTTGCGTGCAGCCATGGGTTACTCCTCGTCCTCGGACGCGTTGGTGATGCCTTCGGTGATCGGGTCGTCGTCGTCCCACTGCTCGCCGGAAACACCGAGCTTGAAGTCGCCAGCGCCGTCACCCGACGCACCCGCCGACGCACCCGCGGAGCCCGTGGCGGACCCGGTGGCCTCCTGGGCTTCCTCGATGGTCTTCTGGCCGGTTGCGACTGCGGTTGCCTCTTCCTCGCCCTCGTCCTCGACATTCTTGTCAATCGCGAGCAATTCGACGCCGTCGGCAAGATCCACCAAGCGCACGCCCATCGTGGCGCGTGACGACGGTCGGATCTGGTTCACCTCAGTGCGGATCACGCCGCCGGCGGAGGTGATGGCGAAGATCTGGTCCTCCTCGTCAACCGCGAGGGCGCCGATGAGCTTGCCGCGCTTCGGGGTGTACTTGAACGTCATCACGCCCATGCCGCCGCGGCCCTGGACGTTGTACTCCTCGATCGGGGTGCGCTTGCCGTAGCCGCCGGAGGTGGCTACAAGGATGTAGTCGCCCTCCTTGACCACGGTCATGGCCAGCAGCTGGTCGTCGCCGCGGAAGCGCATGCCCTTCACACCGGCGGTGGCGCGGCCCATTGGGCGCAGCTGCTCGTCGTCGGCAGTGAAGCGGATCGCCTGGCCCTGCTCGGAGACCAGCAGCAAGTCGTCGGTATCGGCGGCGAGTGCGGCGCCGATAAGGGCATCGCCCTCGTTGAGGTTGATGGCGATGAGGCCGGCGGAGCGCGCGGACTCGTAGTCGGTGAGGCGGGACTTCTTCACGCGGCCGTCGCGAGTAGCAAGCACCAGGTACGGGGCGTCCTCGTAGGACTGGATTTGGATCACCTGGGCGATCTTCTCCTCCGGCTGGAACTCCAGCAGGTTGGCCACGTGCTGGCCGCGGGCGGTGCGGCCCGCCTCCGGCAGCTCGTACGCCTTGAGGCGGTATACGCGGCCGAAGTTGGTGAAGAAGAGGATCCAGTCGTGGGTGGAGCAGATGAAGAAGTTCTTCACCACGTCGTCCTGCTTCAGCTCGGCGCCGCGCACGCCCTTGCCGCCGCGCTTCTGGCTCTTGTAGGAATCCACCTTGGTGCGCTTGGCGTAGCCGGTGGAGGTGATGGTGACCACCACGTTCTCGCGGGCGATGAGGTCTTCTTCGGTGACGTCGCCGGTCGCGGCGACGATCTTGGTGCGGCGCTCGTCGCCGTACTTGTCGGCGATCTCCTTGAGCTCCTCACCGACGATCGCGCGCTGGCGCTCCGGCTTGGCCAGGATGTCCTTGTAGTCGGCGATCTGGCGCTCGATCTCGGCGAGGTCGTCGACGATCTTCTGGCGCTCCAGGGCGGCCAGGCGGCGCAGCTGCATCGCCAGGATCTCGTTCGCCTGGATCTCGTCCACATCGAGCAGGCGCATGAGGCCCGTGCGGGCCTCATCCACCGTGGCGGAGCTGCGGATCAGCGCGATGACCTCGTCCAAAGCGTCGAGCGCCTTGACCAGGCCGCGCAGGATGTGGGCGCGCTTCTCGGCTTCGTCGAGACGGTGCTGCGTCCTGCGGACGATGACCTCGATCTGGTGCTTCACGTAGTAGCGCAGCATCTGGTCCAGGCGCAGCGTGCGCGGCACGCCGTCGACAATGCTCAGCATGTTGGCGGAGAAGTTCGTCTCCAGCGCGGAGTGCTTGTATAGGTTGTTCAGCACCACGCGCGGCACCGCGTCGCGCTTCAGGGTGATCACGATGCGCATGCCGATGCGGTCCGAGGACTCGTCGTCGATGTCGGAGATGCCCGCGAGCTTGCCGGCGTTGATCTGCTCCGCGATGGAGTGGATGAAGTTATCCGGGTTGACCTGGTACGGCAGCTCCGTGATCACGATGACCTGGCGCTTGCCCACCTCTTCGATCTCGGTGCGGCCGCGCATGCGGATGGAGCCGCGGCCCGTGGTGTAAGCGTCCTTGATGCCGGTGTCGCCGACGATGAGCCCGGCCGTCGGGAAGTCGGGGCCCTTGACGTGCTGCATCACCGCGTCGAGCGTGGTCTTGTCGTCCGCGTCGGGGTTGTCCAGGATCCAGTAGATCGCCTCCGCCAGCTCGGTGAGGTTGTGCGGCGGGATGTTGGTGGCCATGCCGACGGCGATGCCGTTGGAGCCGTTCATCAGCAGGTTCGGCACGCGCGACGGCAGCACCGTCGGCTCCTGCGTCTTCGAGTCGAAGTTCGGGATGAAGTCCACGGAGTTCTCGCGGATGTCGCGCACCATCTCCATGGCGATGGGCGTGAGCTTGCACTCCGTGTAACGCATAGCGGCCGGGCCGTCGTTGCCCGGGGAGCCGAAGTTGCCCTGGCCGTCCACCAGCGGGTAGCGCATGGACCACGGCTGGGCCATGCGCACCAGGGTGTCGTAGATCGCGCTGTCGCCGTGCGGGTGGTAGTTACTCATCGTCTCGCCGACGGCCTTCACGCTCTTCACGTAGGAGCGCTCGGGGCGGAAGCCCGCGTCGTACATGGCGTAAATCACGCGGCGGTGCACCGGCTTCATGCCGTCGCGCACCTCGGGCAGGGCGCGGCCCACGATCACGCTCATGGCGTAATCGATGTAGCTGGTCTGCATCTCGTCGTTGATATCGATGGGATGGATCCGGTCGAATCCGTCACCATTCAGCGTGTCATCACTCATTGATTGCCTTTCTCCGAGTCGTCCCCAAGCATTCTAGCCCCCGTGAGCGCCGTATCCCGGAGCGGCAGTGGTATCACAGTGGTATGGCTATGACGCTGAGATTGACCGCAGACGAGGACAAGGCGCTCGTGCTCCTCGCCGCCGCCTGGGGGTGCTCGAAGCAGGAGGCCGCCCGCCGCGCCGTGGTCGCCGCCGCATCCCGGCTTCTCGACGACGCCGCCGTGACCGCCCTCGCCCGCGACCTCATCCCCGAGTACCGCGCGACCGAAGCCCGCGTTCGCCAGGCCCGCCCATGACCCGCGCGCTCTCCCCCGAGCAGCTCCTCGCCATCGCCGACGAGTTCTGCGCCGCGTACAAGGTCCGCATCCGCTCCTTCCCCGCCCTCGCCGCCTGCGCCGCCGTCCCCGGCGCGCGGATCCACGGCGTCCCCGTGTGCGGCTCGGAGCGCGAAGCAGGGCTTTCGCTTTACGACGCAATCCTCCACCTCAAGCCCCTCACCAGCCACAACACCGACTTCGCCGCCATCGCGCGCGATGTGTACCTGCGGTGGGCAGACGGGTAGTCGCCTACAGTTATCCCCATGACTCGCACCCGCGCCCTCGCCGCCGCCACCGCCGTGGCGCTGACCCTCCCCCTCGCCGCCCCGGCCAACGCCCAGGCAGGCATCTTCGAGCTGTCCAGCGGCTCCAGCCTCGGCTCGTCCAAGCACGATTACTGGATGGACCCGAACGACCCCTCCATCGACGTCCCGGCCCAGACCCCGCTCGGCAGCGCGTACACCGGCAGCGCCCCGCTGAGCATCGCGCTCGGGATCGCGATCCCGCTGGTTGCGCTCCAATTGCTTATCGACGCTTCCCCAACCCTGCGCCAGCTCGTCGACGACTCCGCCGCGTTCTACGGCCTCGATTTCCTCCCCGGCTCCTCTGAAGGCGACCGCATCTTCCCTGTCGACGTGTGGCTTGAACAGGCGAAGAACATGCAGGCCAGGCTGGCCGAGCGCACCAACTAACCCGGGGCGTACCCCCGAATAGACCCCACCTGTAACGCGTGTTACTGTTGGGGCCGTTGTGGTTGCAGTGGCTTGTGTGACTCATGAGGGTGCTGTGGTGGAAGAACTACGACACCCCGAAGCGGACCGAGCTTTCTAGCGCGGGCCGCTTTTCTCATTCCGCAGGTAGACTCGGCGCGCATGACCGATACGAATGCAAACGTGAAGAACCTCCTCAATGCCGGTACCCGCGAGAGCGTCGTCGCCGACCTCACCGCACTGGTGGAGAAGACCATTGAGAACCAGTCCGGCCTGACCGGCATGACCATCAAGGCCGCCATCGGCACCGCGAAGAAAGCGGATGCTGATGCCGTGTCGAAGGCCATCAACATGGGCATGCCGCAGATTGTCGACGAACTGCAGCCGTTCTGGGACGGTTACCAGGGCGTGGACACGGACAACGTCGCGGCCCCGAACACCTTCGGCGGCTACCTCTCCAGCCGCGAGGACGACGTGGTCAACGCACTGCTCGACGCCGGCGACAAGGCCGTCAACCAAGCCCCCGGCGCGATCCAGAAAATGTACTCCACCATGCGCGGCAAGGCCGGCAAGATCGTCGGCCCGGTGCTGCCGGAGCTCGGCGAGATCGTAGAGAAGTACGCGCGCTAGAGCGATTCCGCGAATTCGAGCATTCGCTTGACGACGATCTCCGGCTCGCGCGCCCACTTGTTGTGCCCGAGCCCGCCGTCGAGCTCCTCGACACGCGCACTGGCGACCGGCTCGGCCAGCTTTTCGGCGGAAGCGACGGTGCAGTCGCGGTCGTTGGTGAATCGCGTGAGCACCACCGGTGCCTCGATCTCGCCCATCGCCGCGACGTAGTCGATGTCGGCGCCGGCCAGCTCGCCACGCTTACCTGCGCGGTTCATGCGCGCCCACTCGTTGATGTAGGTGCGCGGGTGGCGGCCCCACGTACCGCCGATCTTCACCTTGTCGCCCGGCCAAAAGCCGATGAGCTGGGTGAACGCCCAGATGGTCTGGATGCCCAGGCCGTACTTCAGCCGGTCGCGCCACGGGAACGCCCTGTACCAGGGGCTGCCGGCGCCCACGCCGAGGAGACCCACCACGTTCAACTCGCGCGCCTCGGGGCGCGCCATGAAGAGCACGCCGACCTGCCCGCCCATGGAGTGGGTCAGGAGGATCACCGAGTGATCGTCGGCAAGCGCTAAAGCTCGCTTTGCCTCGATGATGGTCTGCGGGAAGTCCTCGGAGGCCACGTGGTGGTAGCCCCACTGGTTCGCGCGCGTCGCCTTCTGCGGGCTGCGGCCCTGGCCGCGGAGTTCGCCGATGGCGGTGGGAAAGCCGGCGTCGGCAAGCGCCTGCGCAATGGGGCGGTAGTAGCGGCCCTCCATGCCCATGCCGGGCATGACAACCACGAGCTGTCGCGGCGCGCTGGCATCCGCCGCGGGGAACGTTTCCGGCGGCGCGATGACCAGGGGCGACTTAGACATCGAGGAAGCGCACGTCCTTCGCCTTGCGGGTAATGAAGCTGCGGCGCGCAGCCACGTCGTCGCCCATGAGGATGGAGAAGAGCTCGTCGGCGCGCTGCGCGTCCTCGACGTCGACGCGGCGCAGGATGCGGGTCTCCGGGTCGAGCGTGGTCTCCCACAGCTCCTTCGCGTTCATCTCGCCGAGACCCTTGTAGCGCTGGATGCCGTCGCCGGTGTTGATCTTGCGGTTCGCCTCGAGGCCCTCGGCGAGCAGCTCGTCGCGCTCCGCGTCGGAGAATGCGAAGCCCGGCTCGCCCTTCTGCCACTTCAGCTTGTACAGCGGCGGGTTGGCCAGGTACACGTGGCCTTCCTCGATCAGCTGCGGCATGAAGCGGAACAGCAGCGTGAGCAGCAACGTCGCAATGTGCTGGCCGTCCACGTCCGCATCGGCCATGAGCACGATCTTGTGGTAGCGCAGCTTGGCAATGTCGAACTCGTCGTGGATGCCGGTGCCCAGCGCGGTGATGATGGCCTGGACCTCGGCGTTCTTCAGCACGCGGTCCATGCGCGCCTTCTCCACGTTCAGGATCTTGCCTCGCAGCGGCAGAATCGCCTGGTAGAGCGAGTTGCGGCCGGCCTTTGCGGAACCGCCTGCGGAGTCACCCTCCACGATGAACAGCTCGGACTTCGCCGGGTCCTTCGAGCGGCAGTCCGCCAGCTTGCCCGGCAGGCCGCCGAGGTCGGACGCAGACTTACGACGCACGAGATCACGCGCCTTGCGTGCCGCCTGGCGCGCCTGGGAGGACTGCACCGCCTTGTTCACAATGGTCTTCGCCTCGGCGGGGTTCGCGTCGAACCAGTCCGCCAAATTCTCGTTCACCGCGCGCTGCACAAAGCCCTTGATCTCGGTGTTGCCGAGCTTGGTCTTCGTCTGGCCCTCGAATTGCGGATCGGCCACGCGCACGGAGATGACGGCGGCGAGGCCCTCGCGGCAGTCGTCGCCGGTGAGGTTCGGCTCTTTGTCCTTGAGCAGCTTGTGCTCGCGGGCGTAGCGGTTCATCAGCGTGGTCAGCGCCGCACGGAAACCCTCTTCGTGGGTGCCGCCCTCGTGCGTGTTGATGGTGTTGGCGAAGGTGTGCACCGACTCCTTGTAGGAGCCGTTCCACTGCATGGCGATCTCCGCCTCGTGCTCCGTGCCCTTCTGCTCGAAGCCCACAATCGTCGGGTGGATCGCCGTCTTACCCTTATTCAGGTGCTTGACGTAATCGATCAGGCCGTCCGGGTAGTGGTAGGTGACCTTCTTCTCGCGCTTCTTCTTCGTCGACGGCGCCACCTCATCGCCCGGCTCGACCGGGTTACCGTCGCCGTCCTCGTCCACCTCCATGGCGGACTGGGTCACGGTGTCATCGTCGAAAGAATCGCCGTCCAGCGCCGCGGCGGTGTCGCCCTCCTCGGCGATGGCCTCAAGCTCGAGCTCTTCGTCGGTGACGCGCTCATCCTTGAGCGTGATGGTCAGGCCCTTGTTCAGGAAGGCCATCTCCTGCAGGCGGCGGGCGATCGTGTCGTAGTTGAACTCGACCGTCTCAAAAATCTCCGGGTCCGGCCAGAAGCGGATCGTCGTACCCGTGCCGCGCGCGTTGCCGCCCTCCTCCAGCGGGTCCGGCACCGCGTTCTCGAAGTTCTGGTACCAGTGCTTGCCCTCGCGCTTGATGTCCGCTTCCACGCGGGTGGACAGAGCATTGACGACGGAGATACCCACGCCGTGCAGACCACCCGAGACCGCGTAGGACTCCGAGTCGAACTTGCCGCCGGCGTGCAGCTGCGTCATAACCACCTGCACGGTCGGGGCGCCAGACGGGTGCATCTCCACCGGGATGCCGCGGCCGTTGTCCACGACTTCCACGCCGCCATCTGCCAGAAGTCTGACATCGACGCGGTCCGCATAGCCCGCCATGGCTTCATCCACCGAGTTGTCCACGACCTCCCACACCAAGTGGTGCAGGCCGCGCGCGCCGGTGGAGCCGATGTACATGCCCGGGCGCTTGCGGACAGCCTCGAGGCCCTCGAGGATGGTGATCGATGAGGCGTCGTAATGCGGTTGCTGCTCAGCCACGGTGAACGGATGCTCCTCTTCTCAGTTACGGCCCCGGCGCGATAACGGCGCTCTGAGGCGGTTTAACCCGTCCCATTCTACACCTAGTAGGGGCTAACTACGGAAGCGACCAATCGCGCGAGAGGCCGCGTCACGCCTGTTTTTCGACGCATGACCTTTTCTCACAATGCGCTACATATGGGATTCGGCGGAACAATGTGCGCGACCCACACATAGATCCGCGGAATCAACAATGTGACGCATTTCAATAAAAGACAAAGGCATCCCCGCCACAGGTGCCAATCCCGCACCCGAAACCCTTACCCGTACGTGTCCCGGGGCCCGCGGCCCTTGACGTGCAGGGGCCCGTGCCGCCACGACTTCGTTTTCGGCCCGTACACGTGCAGTTTCGTAATCACGTCGGGCCCGACCTTCTCCGAAACCGCACGCAGCACCGTCGACTGCATGTACTTCAGCTGCGTGGCCCACGCCGTCGTGTCGCAGGAAATGTGCACCTCGCCGCCCTTGATCATCTCCACCGTCGTGTGCTGCGCAATCTTCGCGCCGACCAGGGATTCCCAGTTCCCCATCACCCAGCCGTAGGCCATCTGCTCGGTCCAGTCGCGCTGCCGGATTTCCTTGCCGACGAGCGCGCCGAAGGACGTCACGCGGTTGGGTTTCGGCAGTGCACGTCCGTCGAGGCCGGTCGGTCGGCCGCGAGCAGGACGCGGGGAACGCCCAGTGGCGCCCGAAACCCCGCCGTCGAGAAGCGAAAGCCCCGGAACCTGCGCACCGCTCGGCGCGGAACCGAGCGCACCAGCACCCTTACCCACGCTGCGGCGCGGGACGACGGACGTGCCCTGGCGGCTGAGATCCGGCAGGCGCACGCCGCGGCGGCGCGCCATCTCGCGCCAGGTTTCGAAGGTGTTAGTCACCAGATCGCTCAACGCTGCTCACCCCGTCCTCCATGGTCACGGCGTAGCGGGCGCTCACGGCGTCGTCGAGGTTGCCGGGCAGATCGTCGCCGACCGCGGCGGTGATCAGGACCTGTTCCGCGGCCTCCGCCACGCCGACGAGGCGCTCGCGGCGCTTGGCGTCGAGCTCGGCGAAGACGTCGTCGAGGATGAGGACGGGGTCGGAACCGTCGTCGGCAAGCAGGGCGTATTCCGCGAGGTGCAGCGCGAGCGCGTAGGACCAGGTCTCGCCGTGGGAGGCGTAGCCCTTCGCGGGGGTTTCGCCGAGCATGAGCACCAGGTCGTCGCGGTGCGGGCCGACGAGCGTGGTGCCCCGGTCGATCTCCTCGCGGCGTCGTCTGCCCAGCTCAGTGAGCATGGCGGCCTCGAAGATTGCGGGGTCGCGCACGGACTCGCCGCCGAGCTCTCGCACCGCCGCGTCGAGCGTGGTCTTCGCGTGGACCGATGCCGGCCGCGATTCGGGTGCGACGACGGCGTAGGACTCGGTGATGCGGTCTGCAAGCGCATCGATGAGCGCGAGGCGGCCGGCGATGAGCTGCGCGCCGTAGCCCGCGAGCTGCGCGTCCCACACGTCGAGCGTGGTCAGCGCGCTCGCCCCGGCCTCGTCCGCGTAGCCGCGGCGCAGCGCCATCGACGACGTGCGCAAGAGCGCGTTGCGCTGGCGCAGCACCTTCTCGTAATCCGCCCGCACGCCGCCGAGGCGCGGGGTGCGCAGCGCGGCGAGGTCGTCGAGGAAGCGGCGGCGCTCAGACGGCTCGCCGTTGACCAGACGCAGATCCTCCGGCGAGAACATCACGGTGCGCAGCACGCCGAGCAGCTCCCGCGGCGACTTCAGCCGCGTCCTATTTATCTGCGCCTGGTTCGCACCTTGGGCGTTGATGAGCAGGTGCGTGGTCAGCGCGCGCCCCTCGTTCACCGTGGTCGCGGAGATCCGCGCATTGCGTGCCGACGCCCGTATCAGCGGCCCGTCCCCCGACACCCTGTGGCTGCCGAGCACGGAGGTGTAGTGCACCGCCTCGACGATGTTGGTCTTGCCGTGGCCGTTGCGGCCCGCGAAAACGGTGACGCCGGGTTCGAGCTCGAGGTGCAGCTCGGGCCAGGAGCGGAAATCGCGCAGGTCAAGCTCTGCGACGTACACGCCGTGGCACCGTTTAGCCCGGCAGGCGCACCGGCATGAGCAGGTACGTGAAGTGGGTCTCCGGGGTGGGGAACGTGCCGTCCGCGTTGGCCTCCGGCAGCTCCTCCGGCTCCGGGATCATGATCGCCGGGCGGGATGCCTCGGTGAAGCCGAAGAGCACGCGCTCGGTGCCGATCACGGCCAGGCCGTCACGCAGATAGCCGGCGTTGAAGGCGATGAGGAGCTCATCCGCGCCGGTGAACGCCGCGGGGATGGTCTCCTGGGCCTCGCCGGAATCGGCGCCTGAGGCGAACAGCGCCAGCTCGCCCTCGCGGAAGTGCAGCCGGATCTGCGCGTTGCGGTCCGCGACGAGGGAGACGCGCTTGATGGATTCCAAAAGCGGGGCGATCTCTACCGTCGCGATGGAGGTGTGCGCCTTCGGCAGCAGCGGCGCCACGTTCGGGAAGTCCGCGTCGAGCATGCGCGTGGTGGTTTCGCGGTTGCCGGTGTGCAGGCCGAAGAGGCCCTCGGCGCCGACGTTGCCGGAGCCGCCGACCGCGATCTCCACCGGCTCGTCGATGTGCGTATCCAGCGTGCGGGCGTTATCCAGCAGCGTCTTCGCCGGGATGAGCAGCTTCGCCTGCACGTCATCTACGGCCGGCTCCCACTCCAGGGTGCGCAGCGCCAGGCGGAAACGGTCGGTGGCGGTGAGTTTCAGGTGGTTGCCGAAGATCTCCATGTGGATGCCGGTGAGCATCGGCAGCGTGTCGTCCCGGCCCGCGGCGGAGGCGACCTGGGTGACGGCGCCGTTGAAGGCGGAAGGCGAGATCCGGCCGGTCACCTCGGGCAGCGTCGGCAGCTGCGGGTAGTCGTCGAGGCTCATCAGCGGCAGATCGAACTTGGCGGAACCGCCGCGCAGCCTCAGCGTCGACCCCTCGACAGAGACCTCGACCGGCTTGTTCGGCATCACGGCGACGATGTCGGCGAGCAGCTTGCCGGCCACAGCGATGCGGCCCGGCTGGTCCACCTCGGCGCCGATGCGCACGCGGGTGGACACTTCGTAGTCAAAGCCGGCGAATTCCAAGCCGTTGTCGTCCGCGGTGATCACCACCGCACGCAGGATGGGCTGGGTGTTCTTGGTGGGCAGGCTGCGCGCGACCCATGCGACCGCGTCGGCCAGGTCCTCTTTGTGGACACGGAATGACACGGCGTTGTCACCGATGCTGTCTGCCATGGCGCGCGCTGCTCCTCGCTCAACGATTCTTGGAATTTGACCTCTCTCACTCTAGGCAAACTGGCCCGGTTTCTCTAACGCCTTCGCCGCCCGGTTTCCAGCACCCCGCAGCGCTCGGCACCGCGCTCGGTGCGCCGCTGGCCGAGTTGTGCACACACCCTGTTTCTCCGGAGGAATTACAAGTAATAAAGCCGGTAACAACAGTAGGTGTTGTGGAATCTGTGGAAAGCGCACTGTCGGCGGTGCTCACCTCGGCGAGTCGCCGTGTGATTCGGGCTGTGGATAACTTGTGGATAACCAGCCCTCATTGTGGATAACTTTTTCCGCCGCGCAGAATCCCACAATTGCACCGCAGTTCTCCCCCGCGCGTCCACAGCCGGCGCCCGAGTTGTCCCCACCGGGCACTTTCGCTTGCCGACGCTCATTTGTGACTCATCTCATCGAACTACACACGCGTAATTACACAGATGTGGATAACTCTGTGGAGAACAAAAAGGTGGCGCCCAGAATGTGGGCGCCACCTTGGCAAACGTCGGAAAGCGAAAAGTTCCTAGCGGGTCCTCGCGCGGTTCTTGATCAATTGGGTGAGCTCCTGGATCTCGTCGTACGTGCCGCGGTTCTCCGTCATCTCCTTGCGGATCTTGCGATCCGCGTACATGACCGTCGTGTGGTCTTTGCCGCCGAATTCGTCGCCGATCTTCGGCAGCGACAGGTCCGTGAGCTCGCGGCAGAGGTACATCGCGATCTGGCGCGCGTGCGCCACGTTGCGCGTCTTGCCGGAGCCGGTGAGCTGGTCGAGCGACACGCGGAAGTATTCGGCGGCGGACTCCATGATCGCGGCGCCGGTGATGTTCACGTCCGACTCGTCCGGGAGGATGTCGCGCAGCGCGACCTGCGCCACCTCCATCGTGATCGGCTCGTTGATCAGCGAGGAGTACGCCGAGACGCGGATGAGCGCGCCCTCGAGTTCGCGGATCGAGGACTCGAATTGGGACGCGATGAGTTCCAACACCGCGTGATCCACCTGCGTGCCGTCCGCGGCAGCCTTCTTCAGCAGAATCGCGATGCGCGTCTCCAGGTCTGGCGGCTGAATATCCGTGATCAGCCCGCCCTCGAAACGGGTGCGCAGGCGGTCCTCCAGCGTGGTCAGCTGCTTCGGCGGTCGGTCCGAGCTCAGGATGATCTGCTTGTTCTGCTGGTGCAGCGCGTTGAAGGTGTGGAAGAACTCCTCCTGCGTACCTTCCTTGCCCTCGAGGAACTGGATGTCATCCACCATGAGGATGTCCAGGTTGCGGTAGCGACGCTTGAAGGATTCCTGCCGGTCATCGCGCACCGAGTTGATGTAATCGTTGGTGAATTCCTCCGAGGATACGTACTTGATGCGCAGCCCCGGCTGCAGCACGCGCGCGTAGTTGCCGGCCGCGTGCAGCAAGTGGGTCTTGCCCAGGCCCGAGCCGCCCCAGATGAACAGCGGGTTGTAGGCGCGGGCAGGGTTCTCCGCCACTGCCACGGCGGCGCCGTTGGCGAAGCGGTTCGAGGAACCGATGACGAAGTTCTCGAAGGTGTACTTCGGGTTCAGGCTCGCCTCGCGGTCCGGGTCGTGCGCCGGTTTCTCGCGGGGGATGCGCTGCGGCACCGTCGGGTGAGCGTGTGTTTGCCGCGCGTGCATCGCCGCCAACTCGTCTAGGCCCATCGGGATTTGATCCCCGCTGACCGGGAAGCCGGTGGTCGCGGCGGTGGTGGAGCGCATGTGCGGCGACTGCGTCGTGCTCCAGTCGAGCACCTGCTGGTCCGCGGGAGCCTCGTCCGGTTCCGCGGCGGGCGCCTCAGCCGCTGGCGGCTGCGCAGGCGGCGGCGCCATTTCCGGTGCTGCAATCGAGACCGCCAACGTGCACGGCTGGCCCAGGTGTGCCTGCAACAGCACCGCGATGTGCGGGGCGAGGGACTCTTCCACCACCGTCTTCGCCGCGGCGTGCGGGGTGGAGAGGATGGCATAGCCGTCGACGAGCGCGACCGGCTTAACCAGCTGCAGGTAGGCGCGCTGCTGGTGGGTGAGGGTTGGCACGGAGGAATTCGGCCGCTCCGAGAGCTGCAGGATCTCCGTGACAATGTCTCGCCAGAGCGCCTCGAGCTGCGGGTCCGCCACAGGTGCTCCCTTCCGTTAAAACTACAAACTATCTGACAGCCGATCCACAGTTTCGCTGCCGCCGTGACGGCCTCTTACCTGTCATTCCACAGAGTTATCCACAGGTGTGAAAATTCTCACGTGAAAAGTTATCCACAGGGGTGTGGGAAACTGTGGACAAAGTGAACTAATCGCCGATAACTCTCTGAGCTGCGCGGATACTGCCGTTCCACCCCAAAGTCTCAACTACTACTTCACAGTTATCCACAGGCCGGTGAACCGAGCTGTTGTGAATTTGCGTGATGAAACAATTGTTACCGCGTCTGGCCTCGCGGTGTCTAGAAAACTCCTGTGCGCACCCCTGTGGATAACTGCGCCGTTCGAACACAGGTTTTGACGTGTCACCAGACTGGGTTCCTTTGACCCAGCACGCGTCGGCGTTTCGTCGCCCCACCTGCGCAAAAGCACAGTGTTGTAATTCCGGGGGTACCAGTCCCCCACCCTCAGTGAGCGGCGCGACCGAAAATCTCTCAACGATTTGTCGAGGGCGGTTGGCCTCACGTAATCTGTCATGGTCTGTCACATCAGTGCCAACTGGTGTGCTTGAGAGCACCACCCACGCAGTGGACCGGGCCGCCCCGGCGCCAACGTACGGCGCGAGGCGAGTCAGCGGGGCGGTGCATGCGAACACCACTCCGCAATCTCACATCAACTTTCCACACCTGGGACGGCCGTTTTCCCGGGAGGGCGGAAGCGGCTGCGCCGCATCTGCCCGCTGGCCGTTCGCAACACTCGTCTAAGGAGCCTGAAGTGTCCAAGCGGACCTACCAGCCGAACAACCGCCGTCGTTCCCGTAAGCACGGCTTCCGCCACCGCATGAGCACCCGCGCCGGCCGCGCGATCGTCTCTGCACGCCGCAAGAAGGGCCGCGCAAAGCTCAGCGCATAAGCTGCGCCACCGCGCCTCGCTCCACCAAACCAGGAGCAACTACGTGCTACCCCGTCCGCACAAGCTCGCCTCGTCCGCCGACTTCCGGCGCACCATGAGGCGCGGCTCGCGGGCGGGGTCTCGCACGTTAATGGTTCATGTTCACGCGCACGACCCGGCCCAGGAGGACCCGCCGGTCACCCGGGGCGGGCCGCGCTTCGGACTTGTTGTGTCCAAGCAGGTCGGCAACGCCGTCACGCGGCACGCAGTGTCGCGGAAACTTCGCGAGGTGCTGCGGGCGAACGTCGATACGCTCTCGCCCCAGCACGATGTTGTCGTGCGGGCCCTGCCGGCGGCGGCGGCCGCAACCAGCGCGGAGCTTGAGCGGGACTACCTGCACGCGTTGAATAAGGCGCTCAGGAAGACGAAGAAGTAGCAATGGCGTACTACAACTTCCTCGGTGCCGAGATCCCGCCCGCCCAAGGCCCGGCCGCAAAGGCGATGGTGGGGCTGGTGCGCGGTTACCAAAAGTACCTTTCCCCCCTTAAGATGGGTGGGACCTGTCGTTTCATGCCGGTGTGCAGCGCCTACGCGCTCGAGGCGGTGGCCAGGCACGGCGCGGTGCGCGGAGGGCTCATGGCCGCTGCGCGCGTGTGCAAGTGCGGGCCGTGGCACCCCGGCGGCTATGACCCGGTGCCGGGGAGTATGGAAGCGGCTGAACCACAAGATGAGGAGTAACACCGCAAAGTGCTGAATTTCGTCTACTGGCCGATTTCCTGGGTGCTCAGGTTCTGGCACGAGGCAGTCGGGCTCATCCTCCCCAAGACCTCCGGCATCTCCTGGGTGCTGGCGATTGTGCTGCTGACGTGTACCGTCCGTATCTTCCTGGTCCGCCCCATGGTGAACCAGATGCGCTCCATGCGCCGCATGCAGGAGATGCAGCCGCGGATGCAGGAGATCCGCGATAAGTACAAGAACGACCAGCAGAAGATGGCCCAGGAGACCCAGAAGCTCTACAAGGAGATGGGCACCAACCCGCTCGCCTCCTGCATCGTGCCGTTGGTGCAGATGCCGATCTTCCTGGGCCTGTTCCACGTGCTGCGCTCGTTCAACCGCACCGCCGGCCCGAACCAGCCGGGGTTGTCGATTGAAGAGAACCGCAACATCGCCAACTACGCCTTCCCGCCGTCGGACGTGCAGTCCTTCCTGGACGCCACCTTCTTCGGCGTGCCGCTCTCGGCCTACATGTCCATGCCGGAAGAGGCGTGGGCTGCGTTCACCGGCGTGGACCTCACCCGCGGCCACATCATCGCGGTCTGCCTGCCGTTTGTCCTGCTGTGTGCGGTGATGATCCACCTCAACGCCCGCATTTCCATCAACCGCCAGAACGAGCGCCGCGCGTCCGGCAAGGTCGCCGCCCCGCAGGGTGAGCAGGCGAAGATGATGGAAGCCCAGATGGGCATGATGAACAACATGATGCTGTGGATCATGCCGATCATGATCGTGGCCACCGGCTTCATGTGGCACATCGGCCTTCTGGTCTACATGCTGTCCAACAACATCTGGACCTTCTTCCAGACCAAGATCGTCTACGACAAGATGGACAAGGAAGAGGCCGAGGAGGAGGCCGCCAAGATCGAGGCGAAGCGCGCTTCGGCACCGGTCGTCGGCGCCCGCACCGTGGACAAGCGCACGAAAAAGCAGCGCAAGCAGGGCAAGTAGCTTTTCGATTTAACGGTGCGACGTTCCTCTCTACGTCGTACAGCACACCCCGTACCAGCCGTCCGGCTGTGCGGGGTGTTCGTGCTTTAACGGCCGGGTTTACTAACATCGGGATGTAGCTCTCGCGGTGCCCAATCGCCGCGAGGAAATCCCCAGCTTGAAGGAGTGCACAGCCGTGTCAGAGCAGGTTCCAGCCACCGCCCGGGAGGTGTTCGGCGAGCGCCTCGAGCTGGCGCAGGCCTACCGCGATTCCCTCGCCACCACCGCTGCCGAGCGCGGGTTCATCGGCCCGAAAGAAGTGGACAGGCTGTGGGACCGCCACGTGCTCAACTGCGCGGTGATCGCGGAAGCCTTCGATGAGGGACTCTCTGTCGCCGATATCGGTTCCGGCGCGGGCCTGCCGGGCGTGCCGCTGGCGATTGCGCGCCCGGACCTGAAGGTCACGCTCATCGAGCCGCTGCTGAAGCGCTCCACCTACCTCAAGGAGGTCAAGGAAGAGCTCGGCCTGGACAATGTGACGGTGGTCCGGGGCCGCGCGGAGGAGCAGCAGAAGGGCACCTTCGACGCGGTGACGTCTCGCGCGGTCGCCCCGTTGGGCAAGCTCGCCGGGTGGTCGCTGCCGCTAGTGCGCCGGGGTGGTGCCATGGTGGCGATGAAGGGGGCGTCGGTAAGCGAAGAGCTCCAGCGCGACGCGAAGGAGATCGCTGCGGCCGGGGGTGTGGACGCGGAAATTTTCCAGGCTGGCGTGGGCGTGCTTGCGCAGCCGACGACGCTGATCCGGATTGTGAGGAAGTAGATGCTGAAGAAGCCGGATGAGCCGCGTGTGATCACCGTCGCCAACCAGAAGGGCGGCGTGGGCAAGACGACGACCAGCGTGAACATGGCCGCCTCGCTTGCGCGCCAGGGGATGCGCGTGCTGGTGATTGACCTGGATCCGCAGGGCAACGCCTCGACGGCGCTCGGTGCTGAGCACACCTCCGGCACGGTGAGCAGCTACGAGGTGCTGATCGGCCACGCGGAGCCGGCCGACGCGATGCAGGTGAACCCGGACAACCCGGATCTCTACTGCATCCCGGCGACGATTGACCTCGCCGGCGCGGAGATCGAGCTGGTCTCCATGGTGCGCCGCGAGTACCGCCTGCACGACGCGATTCGCCGGGGTTTCCTTCAGGAACACGGCTTCGACTACGTGTTTGTGGACTGCCCGCCGTCGCTGGGCCTGCTCACCATCAACGCGATGAACGCCGTCGACGAGGTGCTGATTCCGATTCAATGCGAGTACTACGCGCTGGAGGGCGTGGGCCAGCTGTTGGGCAACATCGGCATGATCCGCGAGCACCTGAACCACAACCTGCACATTTCCGGCGTGCTGCTGACGATGTATGACGCCCGCACCAAGCTCGCCTCCGAGGTTGCCTCCGAGGTGCGCAGCCAGTTCGGCGAGGTGGTGCTGAAAAACGTGATTCCGCGCTCGGTCAAGGTGTCCGAGGCACCGGGGTACGGCCAGACCGTGATTGAGTACGATCCTTCGTCCCGCGGCGCGCTCGCGTACTTCGACGCCGCCCGCGAGTTGGCGGAGCGCGGCGATTACCAGCCGCACCCCACCACCGGCCCGATCGGTGTGAGCCCCGAGGTGTACGCCGACTTGGACGGCGCCGAGAGGAACGAGGAGTAGAAACCATGGCACAGGATCGCAAGGGCGGCCTCGGCCGCGGACTCGCGGCGCTGATCCCTTCCGCGCCGGCGGAGATGGATTCCTCCGGCAAGACCGGCGGCATCGGCGGCGGCGCTTCCGATGTGATCTTCGGGGCGAAGCGTGACGACGATAGCGAGAAGCGACCCAGCGGCGACCACCGCGATCGCGATCCGAAGCCGCGCGCGCCGAAGGGTGCGCCGCAGGTTGCCGGTGCGCCCCGCAAAGTAGCGGGCGCCCCGACGGTCACCGGCGCGCCCACTGTTGCCGCCACCCGCGAGAACGTGATGCAGCCGGTGCCGGTGGGTGCCCGCTACCAGGAGATTCCGCTCGGCCAGATCATCCCCAACCCGAAGCAGCCGCGCCAGGTCTTCGACGAGGACGAGCTCCAAGAGCTGGTCCACTCGATCCGTGAGTTCGGCCTGCTGCAGCCCATCGTCGTACGCGATACCCGCGACGGCTTCGAGCTCATCATGGGTGAGCGCCGCTGGCGCGCCGCGTCCAAGGCGGGGTTGAAGCACATCCCGGCAATCGTGCGCGAGACCTCCGACGAGGACATGCTGCGCGACGCGCTTCTGGAGAACATCCACCGCGTCCAGCTCAACCCGCTCGAAGAGGCTGCCGCGTATCAGCAGCTGCTCGAGGAGTTCGGCGTGACCCAGGAGCAGCTGGCAGATCGTCTCGGCCGCTCCCGCCCCGCCATCACCAACGCGATCCGCCTGCTAGGCCTGCCGGTGCCGGTGCAGCGCCGCGTCGCAGCCGGCGTGCTCTCCGCCGGCCACGCCCGCGCGCTGCTGGGCATCAAGCTTGGCGACGCCACCGAGTCGGCGCAGCAACACCTCGCAGACCGGATCGTCGCCGAGGGCATGTCCGTCCGCGCGACCGAAGAGGCCGTCACGTTACTAAATAAGAACGGGGCTGCACCCGAGAAGCCGACGCGCGAGCCCAAACCCCAACCCGAGTTTTTGAGCTCCGCCGCAGAGCGACTTTCCGATGTCTGGGATACAAAGGTGTCCGTGACTATGGGCAAGCGCAAGGGCAAGATCGTGGTCGAGTTCGGCGACCGCGACGACTTCGAGCGCATCATGGCTCTCATCGAGGGCGAGGGGTAGCCCGGGCCGTGGCCGCGCACCGGGACGCGAACCCGCGCCGCGACGCGCACGCCCACGTGGTTGCGCTGCGCGCCGGGGAGCTCGGCCACCTGCACCCCCGCACCGCATCCGGAGTGTTCTGGGAGTTCGACCCGCTGACCACCGGTGTCGACGAGACGAACCCAGAGATCGACAAAGAAGCCTGGATGGTGGCACTCGCCTACCGCCAGGACCCGATCGGCTTTTCTATCGTCGACGGCGCGGTCGACGATGTCGGCGAAGGCTCCCGCGCGCTGGCCACCGTGCTGTTCTGCCCCGCCGCCGACGCGCCCGGAGCTGTCCGCATGCCCACCGCTCCGGTAAGCGCCGATGCGTGGCTGGTGACCAGCCTGCACATCGACGCCGCGGTGCGCCGCCGCGGCTGGGAATCGGTGTTGCTCGATTCCGTCATCGGCGCCGCAACCGCGGCGGGTGTGGCGGCGCTCGAGGTATTCGGTCTCCGCGACGACATCCCTACCGAAGGCACTTCCGCTGCGTGCCGGGAGCTGGCCGAGCAGGCCCCCGCAATCGGGTTGACTGAAATTTCAATCCTGGAGTCCGCGGGATTCAAAGTCCACGTAGACCACCTTGTGATCCCCCGCCTGCGGCTGGCGCTACCGCCGCAGTTCGATCTTCTCACTGCGCACGAGATCGCCGAGCTACTTGCAGAGATTCCGGCGCGTTAATTACTCCGCCCGTTAATTACATCGGTCGGATTCCATCCAATCAATCAGTTACACTCACGTGTATGGATGGAATGGTTGTGCGGCACCTACTTGCAGCCGGTGAGGGGCTTTCGGTCGTGTTCGCGCGCCGCGTCTCCGCCGCGTACATCAACGAGCGCCGTGTGATTGAAACCATGGCGTGCCTCGCCAACGCGGAGGGCGGGACCCTGCTCGTCGGTGTGGATCGTGACGGCACCGTGAGCGGATGCCACCCATTCCACGGGGATCGGACCGACCCGGCCTTGCTCGCCTCCGTAGTCTACCGCTATACCTCCCCCGGTCTTCCCGTGGAGGTGGCCGTGGTCGACATCGACGGCCGAGAGGTCGTCGCCATCACCGTTGCCGCCCAGCCAACGCCGGTGGGCACCACGTGGGGCGTGTACCGCACGCGACGGTTGAACTCCCAAGGCATCGCCGAGTGCGTCGGCATGGAGCCGGCGTACCTTTTCACCCGCTACCGCGACGCGCACGGCGTCGATTGGGCCCTCACCCCCGCCGCAGGCCCTTCCGCCGACGACTTGGACCCCGAGGCCATCGACGCGTATCGCCAGCTGTGCACCGATCCGCGCTTGCGAAACCTGGACGATGCGAGCCTGGTGCGCACGCTCGGTTTCCTTGATGACTCTGCGGAACCGGTGGCTCTCGGCGCGATCGCGCTGTTCGGCACGGCAGACGCGGTGCGACGGCACCTGCCCTACCACCAGGTGGTTGTGGCGGATCGTCGGGAAGCGCCGCGCACCTGGCGCAGCAGTGCCCCGCTCGCGCTGATGCTGGGGGAGCTCCACCGCAACGCCGAGCTCTTCGGTGCTGCGTTTCCGCTGGTCATCAACGCCCTCCTCCACCGCGACTATTTCCTCCCCGGTCCGGTGCACGTGGCGCTCGATCAGGATGGCGCCAGGGTGGCAAGCCCGGGTGCGGCACCGCGCGGCGTGGACCTGGGCGCGGCAGCAGCCGGCGCGTCCACGTACGCGCCGCGCTCGCTCTACCTCACCACCGCCATCGCCCACACCAGCCTCACCCAAGGCGCCGGCGCGGGGCTGCCGGGCACTGCCGTGCGTTTCGACGGCTCCCACGAGCACGGCGTCGTCGCTTCACTGCCCTGGGGAAATGCGAGCTTGCCCCCAGCGGAACCGCACGCCGATCTCTCCGAGAACGAGACGAAGGCACTCGAGGCGCTCCGCACGGCGGAAACCGAACTAGCCAGCAGCGATGTCGCGAAAGCCGCGGGGTTGAGCACGCAGCAAGCGTACCGGGCACTGCGGAAACTCGTGGATGCCGGGATTGTCACCCGCACGGGCGAGACCCGCACCACGCGCTACAGCGTCTGAGTTACGCCAGTTCTTCGCGCAGCAGGTCAGTGAAGCTGTAGGTGCCGGTCGGCTGGTCGTCCATTTCCAGCAGGTAGAGGCGCTTGACGGCCACGACGATGGCCTCGGCAATCGCGTCGCGTTGCTTCGGGTCGGTGAGCACCGCGACGTCGGTCGGGTTGGTCACGTACCCTGCCACCACCTCGACGGTGGGCATCTGCGTCATGCGCAGCATCTCCCAGGTGCGGCCGTGGTTGTGGCAGTTCTGCAGGTCGGTTCGGGCGGCGATCTCGCGCTGGATGTAGCCGGAGAGCGTCTCGCCGGCCAGGGAGGAGGACCCGTTTTCGGAGCCGAAGTAGAAGGTGGCCACGCCGTTGGCTTTCTCGTTCGCGTAGCGGTCGAGCTTGAGGGAAATGACCAGGTCGGCGCCGAAGCTGTTCGCCAGATCGGCGCGCGATTTTACCGAGGGGTTGTCGCCGCGCGGGCGCGAGATGATGGTCTCCATGCCGGCTGCAACCATGCGGCCCTCGATGCGCTGGGCCAGATCCCACAGGATTGCTTCCTCGTCGATCTCACCGTAGCGGCCGTTGACCTGCTCGCCCCGGTCTTTGCCGCCCAGGGCGGGGTCGATTACCACGCGCTTGCCGGAGAGGTTCGGCCCTGCCTGGCGCACGTTCTCTCGCTCGCGGATGTTCGCGGCGGAACCGCCGGTGATGCGGCGGCCCAGCAGGCTCAGCGCGCGCAGCGTATCCGGGCCACAGACGCCGTCGTCCTCGAGGCCGGTGTCGAGCTGGAAGTTCGCCAGCGCTTGGTGGGTGTCCGGACCGAAGCGGCCGTCCACCCGGCTCTGGTAAAAGCCCAGTTCGTGCAGTTGATTCTGCAGCTCGCCGACATCGTCGCCGACCATTTGCTGTGCTGGGTTGTAGCTCAGCACGCGGGCGCCCAGACGGTAGGACGCCTCGCGCAGTTCGCGCAGGGTCAGGTCGTCGATCGCTCCCGTCGGCACGATGCCGCGGGACTGCTGGAAGAAGCGCAGCGCGTCGGCCAAAGGTTCGTCGAAAAGCATTTCCTGTTTGGAGAAGCTCCGGGACTTGAAGTCCTCGATGTTTCCCTCGTACCCGTCGAGCATCCCGATGCGGGCGAGCGCCGTGCGCACCTCTGCCACACGCGCGCTGGAATCACCGACCCGAAGAGTGTCTCGCACGGTGCACGCTTCCCTTCTACCTCAACCTGTCCTCTGAGCTAGTGTACGACCGCTTGTTTAGAGCTGGGCCTCCACCCGCTTGAGAATCTCGCTCTTCGGGCGCACGCCAACGAATTCATCGACCTGCTTGCCGTCCTTGAACAGCAGCACCGTCGGGATGGACATGACCTGGAACATGGCCCCCAGGGCGCGCTCGTTGTCCACGTTGACCTTGGCCACTTTCACGGCGCCTGCCTTCTCAGCTGCGATCTCGTCCAGAATCGGGCCGAGCTTGCGGCACGGGCCGCACCACTCCGCCCAAAAATCCACCAGCACCGGAACATCGGACTCGATGACCTCGGACTTGAAGGTGGTCTGGGTGACGTCGATCGGGGCAGTCATGTATTCCTCCGTTAATACGCAGTTGTTGACGTTGTGGTGAATACCCACACTCTAGTTATCGCCGGCGTCCAGCGCGGCGAGGTAGTGCTGCGCGTCGAGCGCGGCGCGGCAGCCGGAACCGGCCGCGGTGATGGCCTGGCGGTAGGTCTTGTCCACCAGGTCGCCGCAGGCAAACACGCCGGGAACGCTGGTGCGGGTGGAGGGTTCATCGACAACCACGTAGCCGCCTTCATCCACCGTGACCTGGCCGTCCAGGAAGCCGGAGCGCGGGTCGTGGCCGATGGCGACGAACATCGCGGTCGCATCCAGCACGCTCTTTTCGCCAGTAACCACGTTGAGCACGTTCAGGCCGGCGACCTTGCCGCCGCCGTCGATCACGGACTCGACGATGGTGTCCTCGAGGAACTCAATCTTTTCGTTGGCACGCGCGCGCTCCAGCATGATCTTGGACGCGCGGAAGTTCTGGGAGCGGTTGATAATGGTCACCTTCGAGCCGAACTTGCTCAGGAAGGTGGCCTCCTCCATCGCGGAGTCGCCGCCGCCGACGACAGCGATGTGGTGGTCCTTGAAAAAGAAGCCGTCGCACGTCGCGCAGGTGGACACGCCGTGGCCGGTCAGCTCGACCTCGCCCGGCACGCCGAGGTGGCGCGGCGCGGCGCCGGTGGCCAGGATGACGGCCTTCGCGCGGTACTCCTCGTCGTTGACGTAGACCTTCTTCACGTCGCCGGACAGGTCGACGCGATCAACCAGCTCAGAACGCAAATCGGCGCCGAAGCGCTCGGCCTGGTCGCGCATGTTCTCCATCAGGTCCGGGCCCATCACACCTTGCTTGAAACCGGGGAAGTTCTCCACCTCGGTGGTGTTCATCAGCTCGCCGCCGTACTCGTAGCCCTCGAACACCAGCGGCTTCAGCTCGGCGCGCGCGGCGTAGATTGCGGCGGTGTAGCCGGAGGGGCCGGAGCCCACGATGATCAGGTCGTGTACCTCATCGCTGGAGGTGGCGGGTGCTGCTGCGGCGTCCTCGTTCTGGGTCGCGCCGAGGGTGATAAAGCCGGGGTTCGTCATAGCGCTTCAGTCTACTTGGGTTAGCGCCAGACCCGATTTCCGCCGATTAACCCACCTCGGCGAGCGCCGCGGCCACGGTTTCCCGGGCGCGGTGACGTCTGGATTTCACCGTGCCGGGTTTCACCCCGAGGTGGTCGGCGGCGCGCTCGACGGTCAGCCCGTAGACGTCGATAAGCAGCAGTGCCCTGCGCTGTGCGGCGGGCAAGGTGGCGACGGCCTTGCGCAGCTCCAGGAATTGCTCGAGCGTGTCGGTCGGGTCGTGCGCCAGGAAGCGGTTCTTCTCCTGGCCCATCACGTCGCCGTCGTCGAAGCTGATCGCGGGCGCGCGGCGCGCCATGCGCCGCTGGTGGTCCAGCGCGGCGTTGGTCACGGTGCGGTGGAGCCAGGTGCTCAGCTTCGCCTCGCCGCGGTAGGTGTGCATGTTTCGCGAGGCGCGGAAGAGCGCATCTTGGACGATGTCTTGCGCGTCGTGCTCGTTGCGCGCGTAGTTGCGGGCCACGTAGTACATGCGCTGGCGGTGCCGCAGCACAATCACGTTGAAGGCGCGGGTATCGCCCGCAATGTAGTCGTGCGCGAGCTGCGTGTCGGTGCGGTGCGGCATAGGTGTCTCCCCCGGTATCCCCCTCGAATGCGTACGGGTTCAACTATGCCGGGCAGGCTGGCCGTTGGGGAGGGCGCGCGTGCGCATTTCAGTGCGCATCGCACGCCACTTGAGGAGCTTTTTCGCTTAACGACGATCAGTGAAGCCGATCACCGAGACCTCGCGCAGCGTCGCGGTGCCCACGCCGTCCTTGGCGTCGGAGCGCGCCGGCAGGTACAGCAGCACGGCTTCGAGCTTGATGTTGGTGAAGCTCTCGCCCTGCACGTCGATGTTGTTCTGGCCGCCGTGGAAGGTGCCCTCGGCGAGCAGCGGCATGTCGTCGGAAAGCGATGTCAGCTCGCCGACGTCGCCGCCGGTGTGGCCCTCCGGCAAGCCGAACACCTTGTACGGCCCGCCTTCGGAGACGGTGTCTACGAGCAGGTGCTCGAGGGTGAAGCCGCCGGGCATCTCGTGGGTCGGTCGCAGCACCACGAGGGTGCCGCGCGGGGTGGCCCAGGTGGTGGAGGCGTCGCCGTCGATAATGTCTGCCACACTGCCCTCAGCCGGCGCGGCCGGGTTTGCACCCACCTCGTTCTCCAGGGTCACCGATTCGGCCTGCAGCGGGCCGATGATCACGGGCAGGCGGCCTGGCTGCTGCGCGGTCGGGTCGGTGGCCTTCTCGGTGCTCTGGATGGAATCCGGCTTCACCGGGCTCTCCGAGTCCTCGCTGGAGAACACGCCCACCAGGTACGTGGTCAGCGCCGCGATGATGATCACAGCGACCACCGCCACGAAGGACAGCAGCGCGAGGGTGACCAGGCCGTAGCGTCGGCTGCCGAAGCCGCCGCGCAGCGCCTCCGGGTCCTGCGCCGCCTCGGCCTCCGGGGTGGCGGCGGTGTCGCCGAGGTTGACCAGCTCGGCGGGCTCGGCGGCGGCGTCCGTGGCCACGTCGGTGACGGTGCCCGGCAGGTTCGCCTCCCGGCGCAGCGCCAGTTGAATGTCGCGGAAGTCCTGCGTGTCAATCGCGTCGGCCTCCACCAGCGCGCGAGTGTTGCGGGTTAGCTCATCCAGCGCGTTGGAGTTCACGTTGGCCGTGAGCAGCGCAAGGGCCGCGGCGAACGCCTTCGCGTCGCCATGCGGGGAGGACTTCGGCAGGACCGCCGGGAACGCGAGGCGCACGCGGCCGTCAGTGTCGATGCGCAGCCGCTGGCGGTTGTCCAGGCCCAGCGGCACGTCCGCGGTGCGGGCCGCCACGAGCGCGCCGGCGAGCGGCGCCAGCGCGTTCGCCACCGCCTCGGTGTGCAGCGTCTGGCCGCTTTCGGCAACCGCCTTCACCGAGGTGCCCTCGATCCAGTCCGCCACCACCAGGGCGCCGGTGCGGTAGGACAGCACCTCGATGTTCTCGGCGATCGCCGGGTGCTTCAGCGCCGCCAGCTGCTTCGTGCGGTGCGCCACGCCGGCGGCGTCGATCGCCGCCTCGCGCGGGCTGGCCGGCGCCATCGGGGAAGCGCCGGACGTATCCACGAACGTCAGCGCCACCGGGCGGCCGGTGGCCACCTCGCGGGCCTGCCAGAAGCGAGCGCCGGTGGTGGCGCCGTGGTCCCGGATGAGGCGGAAGCGGCCGTCGGACACGCTCGCGCCGGGCACCAGCCTGGGGCCGCGGACCACACCGGCGGACATCGGCGGCGGCACCGGGGAGGCGTTGAACGTGTCGGAAACCAGGAACTGGGTGGACACGTCGCGCGGGTCCACCTCACCGGTGTCGATGGCGCGGTCCTCGTCCGGCGTGATGAAGCGGCCCAGACCCGGGATGCGGGCGAGCGCCCGGCCGAGGTTCTGCACCTCGGGGAGCTTGGATTGGGCGAGCACAATGCCGGTGACCACCACGAAGATGATGCCCAGCAGCATCACTTCGATGAGCAGGCCGACGGACGGCATGTTCACCGCGTTGCCGAGGAACTCGGCCATGTCCACGCCGGCTACGTCCCGCACCAGCCAGCGGCTGAGGAACACCGCGCCGATGCCGGCCAGTCCCGCGCCGAACGCCCACGCGGAGGTGTGCAGGATGGTCCACATCTGCAGCGTGCCCAGCTTGCGGCGCAGCAGGAACGCGCCGATGAGCGCGCCGGCGATGAAGCCGAAGCCGTTCGCCGCGCCGAGGAGCACCACCACGTGCTCTGGGCGGTCCGCAACCATCGGCGCCAAGTAGGACAGCACGATCTTGGTGGCGGTGATGCCGGCGATGATGAACGTGGGCGTCCACGCCTCCTCGCGCGCGTAGAACACGCGCAGGTGCAGCATCACCAGCGCGTACGGGATGAGCGTGAATGCTGCGAAGCTGATGGTCAGGCCGAGGTTGCGCGAGGTCTCCGCGTCGAAGTCGCCGTAGGCGAAGAGCGCGTGGCCGATGTCCGGGCCCAGCGCCGTCATGAACACGATGATGGGGATCAGCGCGATGAACGTCAGCTTGGTGCCCAGCGTCAGGTCGCGCACCACCGCTTCGTCGTCGCCGTCGGCGGCGTTGCGCGACAAACGCGGCATGATCGCGGTCAAAAGCGTCACGCCGATGATGCCGTACGGCACCTGCAGCAGCATCCAGTGCTGCTGGTACACAATCGGCGCCGCCTCAGACGACAGTGAGGCGATGCGGGTGGTCACGAAGTAACCCGCCTGGCTGATGGCCACGTAGGTGATAATCGCCAGCGCCATGCCGCCGAACTGCTTCAGGCGGTCATCCAGCCCCCACAGGGGCGTCAGGTTCACACCCAGCTTCCGCAGTGCGGGCAGCATGATCAGGCACTGCACGACCACGCCGGCCGTCGTACCCAGGCCGAGCAGCAGCACGTGCGGGTTGCTAACCGACGTCGGGGCTGCGGCGTTCAGGCTTCCCGGCAGCGCCATGTACATGCACAGCACCGCGATGGAGACGATGTTGTTGGCCACCGGCGCCCACGCGCCGGGCCGGAAGTGCTCCTTGGTGTTCAGGATGGCCATGAACAGGGAGAACATGCCGTAGAAGAAGATCTGCGGCAGCAGCAGGTAGGCGAACGACGTCGCCTGGACGAGGTTGACCTTGCCCTCCCCGCCGAGGATCAACCTGGTCAGCAGCGGCGCCGCGGCGACGGCGAGGACCGTCACCACCGTCATCAGCGCGAGCGTGAGCGTGAACAGCTGGCGCACGAAGCGCTCGCCGCGGTCCGGGTCCTCCTTCTCCGCACGCACCAGCACCGGCACGACGAGGGCGGTGAGCACTGATCCGAGCACGATCTCGGTGATGATGTTCGGCAGCGTGTTCGCGGTGTTGAACGCCGAGGCGACCGCGGGGCCGAGCGCCGCGCCGATGAGCACGGTGCGGATGAAGCCGGTGATGCGGGAGATCAGCGTCGCAATCGCCATGGAGCCGGTTGCGCGCACGACGGAGGCATTGGAGGTGTTGCCGTCCTCCGCGTTGTCCTCGGCGCCGGTGCCGCCCTCCCCTGCCGCGGCGGCCGCGGTGCGCTGGCCGCGGGTCGCCTCGAGCGTGGCCACGGCGCTGCGGGTGGCGGCTTCGGAGCCCTCGTCGCCCATCGCGCCCACCGCCACCGTCTCCGCCGGCGCCGGCGGGGTGAGGGTCTCGCCCTTCGGGCTGGTGGTCAGCAGCGAACGATCCGGGGCAGCAGATGCCTCGGCCGGCGGGGCCTGCTTCTTGGCGCGCGGGGCCGGGACGGGTGCGGGCGGGGCTGGGGTGACGATGCGTCGCCTTAGGCCAGCGCGCGGCTGGGTCTCATCCGGCTGGGTCACGTCGGTCTCCGTTTCACTGCTTTTCTAGTGCGGGTGGGCTTGTTAGCTGTCGTCGTAAAGCGGAGGCCCCGTGGGAGGTGCGCCGCGTGAGGTGCGCACGCGCCGTTTGCGCACGGCGTAGAGCAGCATGAGCGCGGCGACGAGTGCGCCGACGGCGATGAGCACCCAGCCGCGCAGCGCGAGGCGCGGGGTGCGCACCGAGATGTCCACGGGTTGGGATATCGCGTGGCCTTGTGGGCCGGCGAGGTAGAGCTGCAGGTTGGCGCTGCGCGCGTCCTGCGGCAGGTCCGCCGTCATTTGGACGGTGACCGAGCCGCGGGCGGGAATGCGCAGGCTATCCGGCACGTTGAGGCGCGAGCCGTCTGTGGCGGAGTAGCGGATCGAGGTATCCACCGGCAGGGGCATGCCGTTGCGCGCCACGATGAGCAGGGGGCTCGTCGGGCTGGTGCGCGTGTACACGTTGCCCGGCGGGATGAGCGTAACGGCGGATCGCAGGTCGCCGAGCGTCTCGCGGGAGCCGGCGAGGCGCGCGCTGGTTTCGGCCACCGCGTCGCTGTAACCCTCGATGGAGCGGCGGCCGGCGGGTGAGAGCGCGGTGAGGATGTCGCGGCGCAGCGGCAGCGTGAAGCCGTAGCGGGTCAGCGCGATCGACGGATCCGGCACGAGCAGCGCGGAGAGGTCGTTGATGAAGCGGGCCTGCTGCGTGGCGGCGAGGATCTCGGAGTCGGAGTACGTGGTCGGGTCCGGGAACTGGGTGCCCACGCGGGTGGCGGCGGGGATCTCGGGCCCGGACGGCGGCGTGATGTAGCTCGGGAACGTCACCGGGCGTGCCGCGCCGGCGGCGATGAGGTCCGCGACTGTGCCCAGCAGCGCGGCTGCGGCGTCGGCGCTCCACGCGGCGGGCGGGTTCACAAAGACGGGCTCGGTGTCGGGCTGGCCCTCGTACACCCAGGCGTTCTGCACCGCGAGCTGCACTGCGGCGGCGGCGTTGGTCGTACGCGCCGCGTCCGAATCAAGCGCGTAGTCGAAGCGGAAAGCGTCGTTGGAATAACCGGCTGTCTCCGGCTGCGGGCTCACGGTCGCGAGCGTGGCTGCGAGGGAATCCTGGTAGCCCACCGCCATGATGCCGGGCGCTACCCAGGCGAAGCGCTCGGCCGGGAGCTGCGGAACCGGGAGGCCGGTCTCCGGGTCGATGGGTGCCGCCAGGGCTTCCGAGTCCACGGCGCCGTCGGGCATGAGCACGCGCACGGTGGTTTCCGGCGGCGCGGCGGCTGCCCAGGCGGGGGCGGCGAGGTCGCGCTGCTCCAGCGAAGTCTGGCCCTCGCGAGCGGTGTCCGGCGCGGCAACGTCGCCCTGCGCGTGGGCGACGGCGCGCTCCCACGAGCCGCTCAGTCCCTCCTGCGGGATGGTGGAGCGGCTGTGGTCCGCCCACCCGAGCGCGCCGAGGGTGTCCTCTGCGACGTAGCCGGTACCCGGGACCACGGTGTTCAGGGTGCCGGTGGTGCCCAGCACGCGCCCGAGGGTGAACGGGCCGCGCTCAATTGCTTCGCGCATCAGCCAGGGGTCTCCGGTGCGGGCGACGGCGTTCAGGTCCGCGTTGGCCCACGGCAGGGCCACGGTGCAGCCGTCGTCGGCAATGTCGCGCACCTTATCCAGCCACCGCGCGGCGTCTGCCGCACCGGTGCCGGGCGTGCCGCGGGACATGGTGTCGTCGCCCCAGCTGTCGCGCAGGCGCTTCGGCTCCTCCACGGCCGGGGCGCGCTCCTCGGCGACGATGTAGCCGCGGGTCATGCGGTCGGCGACGTCGATCAGCGCGGGATCCAGCGCCGCACAAGTCGCCAGCCCCACCTCGGGGTTCTCAGTCGCGGCGAGGTAGGTGTCCACGAGCTGGTCCAGGCGCCCGCCCGGCGCGAGTTCCTCCGCGAGGTGTTCGGAGGCGAGCACGAGCTGCGGGTCCTCGGGCGCCTCGCCGGTCTCCCCCGGCAGGATGTCCACCGGCGTGCTGATGGGATAGAGCGCGGTCAGGCCGCCGGGGCGCGCGCCCTCGGGCAGCACGGTGCCGTCGGGATGCACTGCCAGGTGGAAGCGTTCGGTGTCCAGCGTGCGGCCTTCGGAGTCCGTGAGCTGCAGCAGCAGCGGGTACGCGGCGGTGCCGGGCAGCGGCAGCGTCTCAGGCGTGATGTCGAGGGTGAACTCCACCGCCTCCCCCGGGTTCAGCTGGGTGCTCAGCTCCCGGCGCTCGCCGATCAGGGCATATTCGCGTATCGACGCCACCGTTGCCACCCGTTGGTCCCACACCGAGCCCGTCGCAGGCCCGCGCCGCGGGGTCACCGAGAAGCCGTCGAGGATCTCCTTGGAACGGTTGGTCACGCGAAGTTTCACGTGAAACATTCCGTTTTCGGGTGAGGAGGGAGCGTCGATAAGCGTGAGCTCCGCCTCCTCACCCTCCCCGGGGCGGACGGCGGGGTTGGCCCACTGCTCTGCGACCTCGGAGTTCGTCGGGTCGACCGGGACGGGCAGCGCCGCGACGACGGGAGTCAGCGCGGTGGTGAGACCGGCCGCGGCGCAGAGCGCGGCAGCGGCGGTGAGCGCCCGGCGGGCGTGGCCCATCATCGCGGGGTGGCCCTTCCGGCTGCGGCTTCCTTTCTGGCCAAATCGGGCATGCGGTCCACGGCGATGCGGGCCAGTTTGCGCTCGTCGGCGTACGCGAGGCGCTCGATGAGCTCGCTCATGGGCACCCAGGACACCTCCGTGACCTCGGGATCTTCGTCGTTGAGCACGCCGTCGACGTAGCGCAGCAGGTTGTGGTGCACCGTCTTGTGAATGCGCACGCCGTCCGACACGAACCAGTAATCAATGGTGCCGAGCGTGTCGAAGGCCTCGCCGCGGATGCCGGTTTCCTCCCACACCTCGCGCTCCGCGGTGCGCCACTGGTGCTCCCCGTCCTCGACGTGCCCCTTCGGCATCGACCAAAGCAAGCGGCCGCGGCGGTCCAGGCGGCCGATCAGCGCAGCGTAGATCTGGGAGAGGTCCACGTCCCCGCTGGGCGACACGGCCTCCGCCATGCCGGAGACCACGAGGCCGCCGGCGGATGTCTCGTCGCGGGTTTCGATGGAGGAGTCGTACTGGTCCTCGTACTGCGCCGGGCGGCGGTGCTGGTAGCCGGGGCGCGACGACGGCGCCGGCCGCGGCGTGGGCTTATTCCCGCGCCGGTTGGGGTGGTTGCCGCTGCGTGCCGACGCCTGCGAGGAGTTCCCCGACTGATGCTGATTCGCGCCCTGCTGGCCGCGGCCCTTGCCGCGCCCGCGGCGGCGACGACGCTTGGACCCGCCGCCATTGCCGCCGGTGTGGCTCGATTGGCTGGAATGTTCGGAGCGCTCGGATCGCTCAGTGCGCTCGGCGTTGCCGCCACCGCTACTGCCGCCGCGGCTACTGCCGCCGCGGCCCGCGCCGCCGGACCCGCCGCGACGCCGCCTGGAGCGCCCGGAGCCACCGCCCCCCTGGCGCTTCTGCTCGCCCTGGGATGCGTCCCGGGGTGCAGAGGCGCCCGGAACGGGCCGTGTGTTGTCCGTCATTCGCCTTATCGTATCCGGCTCGGGTGCGGTTGTGGTATTTAACCGGCGCGAATCGGGCGGGTATCGTGTGACGCGTGACAACGCCTGAGACCTACCCTGATGTCTTCGACCTTCCGCAGCCGGACGATCCGATTGCGGCTGCTGTGTTGATGGCGCGGGTGGCTGCGAACGTCGAAAAGCACCAGTCCTTCCTGGAGCCGCTCGCCGCCGCCTTCGCCGCGCGCGGGGAATCGCTGCACCTGGTCGGCGGGCCGGTGCGCGACGCGATGCTGGGCAAGATCGGGCACGACCTCGACTTCACCACCTCGGCGCGGCCGGAGACGATCCGCGAGATTCTCGACGACTGGGGCGAGAAGACCTGGGACACGGGCATTGAATACGGCACGGTCAGCGCGGTGAAGCAGGGCCAGCAGGTGGAGATCACCACCTTCCGCGCCGACCTGTACGACGGCGTGACGCGCAACCCCGAGGTCACCTTCGGCGACACGCTCGAGGGCGACCTGGTGCGCCGCGATTTCGCCTGCAACGCCATGGCGGTGGAGCTTTCGCTTGCCGACGGCGCGTTGCAGCCCGTCTTCCACGATCCAGTCGGCGGGTTGGAGGACGTACTCGACCGGCGCCTGGACACCCCGCAGGCTCCTGAGCTGAGCTTCCGCGACGACCCGCTGCGCATGCTGCGCGCCGCCCGCTTCGTCTCCCAGCTCGGCTTCGAGGTGGCCCCGCGCGTGTTCGACGCGATGCGGGACATGGCGGACGAGATCAACCGCATCACCGTGGAGCGCGTGCAGGTGGAGCTGAACAAGCTCATGGCCGGCGCGCGCCCGTGGGAGGGCATCGACCTGCTGGTGCAGACGGGGCTCGCTCAGCATGTGCTGCCGGAGGTGCCTGCGCTGCAGCTCGAGCAGGACGAGCACATGCAACACAAGGACGTCTACCGCCACTCCCTGACGGTGCTGCGCCAGGCCACCGAGCTCGAGGAGCCTGGCGCGGAGCCCGACCTGAAGCTGCGCTGGGCGGCGCTGCTCCACGACATCGGCAAGCCGGACACCCGCGCGGTGAAGGAAGGCGGCGGCGTGAGCTTCCACCACCACGAGGTGGTGGGCGCGAAGATGGCCCGCAAGCGCCTGCGCGCCCTGAAGTACCCGAAGCACATGATCGAGGACATCGGCCAGCTGGTGTACCTGCACATGCGCTTCCACGGCTTCGGCGAAGGCCAGTGGACCGACTCCGCCGTGCGCCGCTACGTCACCGACGCCGGTGACCTGCTCCCCCAGCTGCACAAGCTCGTGCGCGCCGACTGCACCACCCGCAACCCGAAGAAGGCGCGCCGCCTGCAGCGCACCTACGACCACTTGGAGGAGCGCATCGCGGAGCTCGCCGCCCAGGAGGACCTCGCGCGCGTGCGCCCGGACCTGGACGGCAACGAGATCATGGAGATCCTGGGCCTCTCCCCCGGCCCCGAGGTGGGCAAGGCGTGGAAGTACATGAAGGAGCTGCGCCTGGAGCGCGGCGAGCTGGACCACGATGAAGCCGTGGCCGAGCTCAAGGCCTGGTGGGCCGCCGAGCGCCCAGGCGCGGAGCACCCGGGCACCGAGACCAAGGAGGAGAACGCAGATGCCTGAGTACTTCTACGCGGACCGGCTCTTCAACGCCCTTGAGCGGGAGGAACCCGCACCCGGCATGCTGCTCCTCGCTGCACCTGGCATGCTCGCGCCCGACTTCGCCCGCACCGTCGTACTGGTGCTTGAGCACGACGTGGATGGCACGATCGGCGTGGTGCTCAACCGCCGCAGCGAAGTCGCGCTCTTCAACGTCATGCCGCAGTGGGCCGACCTTGCCGCCTCCCCGCAGGCGCTCTACGTCGGCGGACCGGTCTCGCCGCAATCCGGCATCGGCGTCGGCGTGACCAAGCTCGGTGTGGACATTTCGAACCACCCGTACTTCACGCGCCTGGCCAACAAACTCGTCCACATCGACCTCGGCGCCGAGCCCTTCGAGCTTGCCGACGATCTGGAAAGCATGCGCGTCTTCGCCGGGTACGCCGGATGGGAGGCGGGCCAGCTCGACGAGGAAATCCGCCGCGGCGACTGGTACGTCACCCCTGCCCTGCCGTCGGACGTGATCGCGCCGGGCGGGGCGGACTTGTGGGGTGAGGTGATGCGTCGGCAAGCAATGCCCCTGCCGCTCTTCGCGACGTTCCCCGCGGACCTCGAAGACAACTAGCGGGACGTAAAAGTGTCCGTTTCACGTGAAACATTGGCGGAAGTACGCCTGGGATTGCAGGACGCGTGGGTGGTCAGCCTCGGGCTGGTACCCCTGGGCTTGGCGTTCGGCCTGTTGATGACGCAGGCCGGATTCGCCTGGTGGTGGACACCGATCTTCTCCACGGTGATTTTCGCCGGATCGATGGAGTTCCTGGCACTCGACCTTGTGCTCGCCGGTGCGAGCGTGTGGACGGCGGCGCTCACCACCTTCATGGTGAACTTCCGTCACATCTTCTACGGCTTGACGTTCCCCCGCCACATCCTGCGTCCCGGCCTGCAGACGGCCTACGCCACCTACGCGCTCACTGATGAGGCCTACGCCACCTACGCGCTCACTGATGAGGCCTACGCCGTCGGCTCGGCCGCCCACGCCCGCGTGAAGCTCACGCCGCCGCGGCTGCTCACGATCATCGGGTTCATCCAGATCTCCTGGATCCTCGCCGGCATCGTGGGTGCGGTCGCCGGATACGTGCTCCCACCCGATTTAGAGGGGCTCGACTTCGCCCTCACCGCGCTCTTCGCGGGGCTGGCGTGGGATTCCTTCCAGTCCGCCAACGACTACTCCGCCCCGCTGATCGCCGGAATGCTCGCGCTCATCGCGGCAGTGCTGGTCCCGGGCCAAATGGTGATCGTCGCCCTGCTCGCATACTTCGCCGTGCTGCTGGCGCGCTTCTGGTCCCCGAAGCTGGATAGCCTGCTCACGTGGAGGCATCGCCGATGAGCGTGCTCACCACTCCCGGCGCCTACGGCTTGCCGGCGGGCGTGACCCTGGGCATGGTGCTGGCCGTCCTGGTGCCCGCCTGCATTGTCACGGTGCTTTTGCGCGCACTTCCCTTCTCGCTGCTGCGCGTGCTCAAAGGCAGTCCGTTCATTGAATTCCTCGGCATGCTCATGCCCGTCGGCGTGATGACAGTCCTGGTGATCTACACCCTGGTCAGCTCCGCCGCCGACCCCGCCCGCCTCGCGGCGGCACTGGTATCGCTCGCTTTCACGCTGCTACTGCAGTGGTGGCGCAAGCGTGCCGACGTTTCCATCCTCGGCGGCACCGCACTCTACGTGCTGCTAGTGAACGCGGTGCTCTAGCGCGACTAGACCTACCTCGGGAACTTCGCGCGGGCTTCCTCCCAGAGGCCCTCGAACTCGGCCTCGCTGAGGCGCGTGGCTGTGATTCCTTCGAACTGGGCGTACATGTCGGGATGCGGGACGCTGCCCATCGGTTCGTTTGCTTGGCCGATAACCTTGCCGTCGGCGTAGATGCCGGTGATCGTCTCGTTCGGGTCGAGCTCGATCATGCGCACCATGGTGCATTCGGTCGCAGAGACTTCCTCGAGCTCGGCGATGTTCAGCAACTCGCCGCCGAGCTCGGGGACGCTGTAGTGGAGACGGATGAAATGTTTCACGTGAAACACCCTACTGCGGTGCCGCGGCGAGGCGGGAGACGTAAGCGGAGCACATGACCAGCTGCACCAGGTGGTAGATCATGAGCGGGATGATGAGCAGGCCCAGGGTGGCGCCGCCGAAGATCACCGATGCCATTGGCAGGCCAGTTGCGAGCGACTTCTGCGTGCCGCACATCTGGATGGCCACGCGGTCCTCGTAGGAGAAGCCGAGGCGTTCCGGCACCCACTTAGTCACCCACAACATCGCTGCGACCAGCACGCCAGAGAAGACGACAAGGAACACAATCTCCCACACGGAGACGTCCCCCCACACGCCGGCGACGATGCCTTGGGAGAACGCGGAGTACACGACCATCCAGATAGACCCTCGGTCCACGATCTTGGTGGCCTTCGACTTCGCAATGTCTCGCACCGGCGGGATGAAGTTGTGCGCCAGCTGGCCGAGGACGAACGGCAGCAGCAACTGCAGGGAGATGTCGATGAATACTGAGGTATCCACGTGGATGCCGTCGCCCGCGCCCATCAGCAGCATTACCAGCAGCGGCGTGAGCAGCACGCCGAGTAGGGACGACATACTGGCGGCGACGACCGCGCCCGGCACGTTGCCGCGGGCGATGCCGGTCAGCGCCACAGAGGATTGCACCGTCGACGGCACCAGCGTGAGGAAGAGAATGCCCTGGTACAGCTCCGACGAGATGATCGCGGTCGACGGCCGCATACCCAGGCCGATGAGCGGATACACCACGAAGGTGAACACTACGATGGTGAGGTGCAGCCGCCAGTTGGTGAGGCCGCGCAGGGCTTCTTTCGTCGATAAGCGGGCGCCGTAGAGGAAGAACAGCAGCGCGATGGCGAGTTTCGTCGCCACGCTGAACACGTCCGCGAACGTGCCGCGCGCGGGGACGATGAACGCAATGATGGTCGCCGCGATGATGCCGATGAGCAGCGGGTCGACCTTCTTGAGAAATCCCGGCATGGCGCCCAGTCTAAGACCGCTACGCCACGCTCGTGCCCAGCAGGGAACCCACGCCGAACGTCACCGCGAGCGCCAGCCCGCCGCCGACGACGAGGCGCAGCACCGCGCGCCACGGTTTTGCGTTGCCCAGCTTCGCGGAGATGTAACCCGTCACCGCGAGCGCAATGAGCGTGATGACGACTGTGACGAGCACCCGGGCCGCAGCCGGGGCCAGGATGATGGTGATGAGCGGGATGAGCGCACCCGCGAAGAAGGCGAGGAAGGACGCGATCGCCGCGGACCACGGGCTGACCAGATCTTCCTCGTCGATGCCGTAGTGCACCTCGAGGTGGGCGGCCAGCGGGTCGATCGCGGTGCGCTCGCGGGCGACTGCGATGGCGGTCTCCTCGCTCAGGCCGGAGTTCTTGTACGCCTGCACGAGGTGGTTGAGCTCGGCGGCGGGATCCTCTGCGTGGAGCTTGCGCTCTGTGCCGATGGCGGCGTTCTCGGCATCGCGCTGCGAGGAGACCGAGACGTACTCGCCGAGCGCCATCGAGACGGCGCCGCCGACGAGTGCAGCCACACCGGCGGTGATGATCTCGCGGGAGTTGGTGGTGGCACCGGCGACACCGACCACCACCGCCGCGGTGGAGACGATGCCGTCGTTCGCGCCTAAGACCGCGGCGCGGAGGCGGTTGAGCCGCTCCCCCATGCCGTGCGTTTCTACTTCAACGTCGTGGAAGTCCACGTGGGTGGGTACTGCAATGGTTTCATTCGCGTTCATAAAATCTCATCAAACGCGAGTAGTGGACATGTGCGCAAGCAAGGAAGCGCACACTTACCGCAGGTCAGGCGCGGTTTAGAGAGGCGAGGCTTAGCTCGTAGCGGCGGCGACGGTGTCCCCTTCGTCGACAAGTTTAAGCTCCATCATCGGGTTCACGGCGGGACCCTGGAGGACGGAGCCGTCGACAATGCTGAACTCGGACCCGTGCTTGGTGCAGCGCACCACGTCGCCCTTGACCACGGTGATCTTGGATGCCTGGTGCGGGCACTGCGCGGAGTAGGCCACGAAGTTGCCCTCGGTGGGCTGGGCGATGATGACGCGGTCCAGGATCACGGCGCTGCCCACCGGCACCTCGGTTTTGGCAACCTCATCGTTCGGCGCCTGCCCGCAGGCGGCGAGGAAGGCACCGGCGAAGGTGGTGGCGGATCCGACGAGGAAGAGTCGGCGGGAGCAGGTCATTGTGTTAAGCCTCCTGGTTACGGGTCGCGGCCTTCATCTCCTGGACGTAGGCGGTGAGCTCCGCCTTCAAACCGTCCCAGTCGGTGACGCGGCCCGGGTTCGGGTGGGTGTACTCGATGTACTTGGACACAATGTTATTGATTGCGGAGCCGGTGATGGCACCGACCGCGCCGGCGGCGATCGCGTCGGACACGTGCTTGGGGGTGGAAATGCCGAAGCCGAGCATCACCGGCGGGCCGCCGAAGGTGCGGATGCCGTCCACCACCTCGCGCAGGCCGTCCACGGTCGCTTGCTTCTCGCTGCCGGTCACGCCGTCGCGGGAGACGGCGTAGATGTAGCCGCGGGAGTGCTCGGCGACGGCCTTGAGCGTCGCCTCTGCGGCCTTGTGCGGGGCGATGTACACGGGCTCGATGCCGTTGGCTTCCGCGGCGGCGGAGAACGGCGCGGCTTCGCGGACGGGAACGTCGGGAAGCAAAATAGCGTCGACGCCGGCTGCGGCGAACTCTGCGTAGAAGCGGTCCAGGCCGCGCACGTAGGCCATGTTGGCGTAGTTGAGCAGGCCGATCGGCAGGTCCGGATAGCGCTCACGCAGCACGCGGAGCTGCTCCAGCGCCTTATCCACCGTCGCACCGCCGTCGAGGGCGCGCACGTGCGAGAGCTGGATCGAGGGGCCGTCCGCGACCGGGTCGGAGAACGGCACGCCGAGTTCCAGGGCGTCGGCGCCGGCGTCGACGACGGTGGTGATGATCTCCAGCGCGTCCTCCGGGGACGGGTCGGAGAGCATGAGGAAGGGCACGAACGCGCCCTCGCCGCGCTCCTCGAGGCGCTGGAACAGGCTGGCAAAACGGCTCATTACTTCGCCTCCTCGGCGTGCAGGGTTTCGTCGGTGATTTCGGCATCGTGCGGTTCTTCGCCGCCCGGGGCCGCGCCGTCGGTGACGTTGCCGCGGTGGTTCGGGCGGTCATCCTGGACCACCCAGTCCGGGTTCTCCTCCAGCGTGCGGCGGATGTGCGCGACGTCCTTGTCGCCGCGGCCGGACAGGGAGACGAGGATGTGCAGCGGCTCCGCGTCCTTGGGGTGCTCGGCGGCGCGCTTGAGCGCGTACGCCAGCGCGTGGGAGGACTCCAACGCCGGGATGATGCCCTCGTAACGGCTGAGCATCTGGAACGCGCGGATCGCGTCCTCATCCGTCACGGCCACGTATGTCGCGCGGCCGCTCTTGGCCAGGTAGGAGTGCTCCGGGCCCACCGCCGGGTAATCCAGGCCGGCGGAGATGGAGTAGGACTCCTCCACCTGGCCGTCCGTGTCGCGCATGACGTAGCTCTTCGTGCCGTGCAGGATGCCCACCGTGCCGGCGTTCACCGCGGCACCATGCTTGCCGACGCCGAATCCCTCGCCGCCCGGTTCCGCGCCGACCAGCTCTACGCCTTCGTCGTCGATGAAGTCCGCGAACATGCCGATGGCGTTCGAGCCGCCGCCGACACACGCAGCGACGACGTCCGGCAGCCTGCCGGTGCGCTCCAGCATCTGGGCGCGCGCCTCGGTGGAGATTATGCGGTGGAACTCCTTGAGCACCACCGGGAACGGGTGCGGGCCCGCCGCGGTGCCGAGCAGGTAGTGGGTGGTGTGGAAGGTCGCGGTCCAGTCGCGCAGCGCCTCGTTTACTGCGTCCTTGAGCGTGCCTGCGCCGGACTCCACGCCCACGACCTCCGCGCCCATGAGGCGCATGCGGTACACGTTGGGCTCCTGGCGCTCCATGTCCTTCTTGCCCATGTAGATCACGCACTCCAAGTCCAGCAGCGCGCAGGCAAGCGCGGTGGCGGTGCCGTGCTGGCCGGCTCCGGTCTCTGCGACGATGCGGGTCTTGCCCATCTGCTTCGCCAACAGCGCCTGGCCGATGACCTGGTTGGTCTTGTGCGCGCCGCCGTGGACGAGGTCCTCGCGCTTGAGGAAGATGCGGGCGTTGGCGCCGTCCGTCGGCAAGTTCATGCACTCGGTGAGCGGGGTGGGGCGGCCGAGGTAGTCGCGCAGGAGGCGGCGGTACTCCGCCATGAACTCCTCATCGGCGAGCGCGTCCACAAACGCCTGCTCCAGCTGGTCGAGGGCTGGCAGCAGCGCTTCGGCGACGAACTGGCCGCCGAACTCGCCGTAGTAGGCCGGCAGCAGCGGGAACTTGCCGCGCTGCGCCTGGGTGCCGGGGGTGTCGGTCATCAGGGTTCTCCGTCGTGGTTACTCGTGGTAGTTGCCAATAATCGTAAAGGTTTGGTTGATCGCGGCCGCGTTCTTACGACCCGCCCACACGCCTGCGCCGGCGGGATACTCCACGCCGGAGTTCAGGTCCACGCCGAGGCAGCCCACGGCGAGCGCGTCCGCGACGTTGTCCGGGCCGATGCCGCCGGCGAGCAGCGCGTGCCGCTTCACCGCTTCCGGCACCGCGGACCACTCGAAGGCGCTTCCGGACCCGCCGTCGTGGGCATCGAGCACAAGCTTGTCGACGCTTCCAACCAGCCCCTCAGCCACAACCGGGCCGTCAGGGTGCGTCATGGACACGGCGCGCCACACCTCGATGTGGGCGAGACCGGCCTCGGCGAGTTCGGTGCGCACGCGCGCGACAAGGTCAAGCTCCGCCTTCAGGCTGCCCTGGTACGGAGCGTGCACCTGCACGGCCTCGACGCCCGGCAGGCAAAGTTCCGAGTACCCTTCGGTGCGGCGCGAGACCGCCACGTACGCCAAGCCCGGCTCGTGGGCGATGATGTTTCGCGATGTTTCACGTGAAACATTGCGCGGGCTCGCCTCCTCGAAGATGAGGCCGCCGTAGACCGCGCCCGCCGCCTTGGCGGCCTGGGCAGCGCTCACGCTGGTCAATCCGCACACCTTGTTCGGGCCGTAGACCAGCTCGCGGGCGGCGCGGTCAATGTCCGGCTGGCTCGTGAGCTGCGAGCCGACGAGGAACGCGTCCGAGTGCCCGCCGAGGCGGCGCACCGTTTGCACGTCACGGATGCCGGACTCCGACACCACAACGGCGCCCTCGGGCGCGAGCGCCGCGAGGCGCGCCGAGCGGTCCAGGTCAATCGTGAGATCGTGGAGGTTGCGGTGGTTCACACCGAAAATCTTCGCGCCCAACGCGGTGGCGCGGCGGGCCTCATCCTCGTCGATCACTTCGGTGAGCACGTCCATGCCCAACTCCCCCGCCAATGCTGATAAGCGCGCGTACTCGTCGTCGTCGAGCACGGACAGCATAAGCAGGATCGCGTCCGCGCCGAAGTAGCGCGCGGCGCACACCTGAACCTCGTCGATGATGAAGTCCTTGCACAGCACCGGCAGGTGCGTGGACGCGGCGACGGTGGCGAGGTGGTCGTAATCGCCGCCGAACTTGTCCGGCTCGCACAGCACCGAGATGCCCGCGGCGTAGCGGGAGTAGACGCGCGCGATCGCGCCGGGTTCGTAGTGCTCCCGAATCAGGCCGAGCGACGGCGAGGAGGACTTGCATTCCATGATGAAGCTCGTGCCCGGGCGCGCCAGGTTGTCGTACAGCGACCGCTCCGATTTAGGTAACGTGGCGAAATCCACGTGCGCGACCCTCTGGCGGATTTCGTCAATGTGACGCTTTCGGCCTTCGACGATGCCCTCGAGAACTGTCGGCAAGCGAGATGCGTCTGTTGCGTTAGGCACTGTAGTCGGCCTCCTCGTGGGTGCGCAGCCAGTTGGCCACGGTGCCGTCGTCGAGAAGCGAGCGTGCGTGCGTCACGCCCTCCGCGATGGTCTCGGTCGTGCCGTTGAGGTAGAACATGGCGCCGGCGGCGGCGGTGATCGCGTCGCGGTGCGCGTCCGGCCCCTCGCCCGCGAAGGTGGCGCGCATCATCGCGGCGTTCTCGGTGCCGTCGCCGCCGCGGAGGTCCTCGAGCGAGTGCCGGCCCACGCCGAGTTCCTCGGGCGTCAGCGTGTAGTGCTCGATGTTGCCCTCGCGGTCCAGCTCCCAGACGAGGGTCTCGCCGTGGACGGCGATCTCGTCGGTGCCCGCGCCGTGCACCACCAGCGCACGGCCGCGGCCGAGTTCCCGCATGGTCTCCGCGATCATCGGGCCGAGCGCCGGGTTGGCAATGCCCATGATCTGCAGCTCCGGGCGGCCCGGGGAGAGCAGCGGGCCCATGGTGTTGAACAGGGTGGACACGCCGAGCGCCTTGCGCACCGGCTGCACAAACGCGATCGCCGGGTTGTACGCCGGGGCGAAGAGGAAGGTGAAGTTGGAGGACTCGAACTGGCGCACCGCGCGGTCCGGGTCGAGGTCCAGCGGGATGTTCAGCGCTTCGAGTACGTCGGCGGACCCGGATTTGGAGCTCACGGAGCGGTTGCCGTGCTTGACCATCTTCACCCCGCCCGCCGCCGCGACGAGGGAGGCGGCGGTGGTGATGTTGATGGTGTTCGCGCCGTCGCCGCCCGTGCCGGCGGAATCCATGATCCCCTCCCCCGTCACCGGGAACGGACGGCCCGCGTTGAGGAACGCGCGCGCGGCGCCGGCGATGTCGGCGAAGGTCTCGCCGCGGGTGCGGATGGTGGCCAACAGCGCCGCGATGTGCACGTCGTCGTAATCGCCCACCGTGAGCGGGGTGAACGCCTCCACCGCCTCCTCGAGGGTGGGCTCGGGGTTGTCCAGGAAGCGTCGGAGGATCTCGAGGGATTTATCGCTCGCCATTGTCGGTGCCTTTCTTCGCGTTCATCGTAAGAAGTTCATCTACGCAGCGCTCGAGGATGAGCGGGCCGCCTGGGGTCAGGATGGATTCGGGGTGGAACTGCAGGCCGATGGACATGCCGTCGGCACTGCGCGCGGCCATGATCACCTCGCCGATCTCAGTTTCGGTCCAGGCCAGCGCCTCCATGCCCTCCGGCACCTCGGTCGCGCCGAGGGAGTGGTAGCGCGCCACCGGCACGTCGCGGCCGGGCACACCGGGCACCCCGCCTTCCGTGAGCCCGGTGAACAGCGGGGAGGCAACGCCGGCGTCGGAGAGCTGCATGCTTACCGACGCTCCGTGCACCGGCCCGCACGGCCGCACCCGGCCCCCGAAGTACTCGATGAGCGCCTGGTAGCCGAGGCAAATGCCCAGCAGCGGGATGCGCCCCTGGGCGCGCTCGATGACTTCCATCATGCAGCCTGCCTCGGCCGGGTAGCCGGGGCCCGGGGAGAGCACGATGAGCTCCGGGTCGGCGTCAAAGATGGTGTCGGCGGTGACGGTGTTGCGGTACACCACCATGTCGTTGTCTGCCGCGCGGAACCCGCGCAGCGCGTCGACCAGGTTGTACACAAAGGAATCCTGGTTATCCAGCAGCACAATCATCGCGCAACCTCCAGTTCGCTGCCTGCGGCGGACGCGATGGCATTGAGCACCGCGTAGGCCTTGTGCAGGGTCTCATCCGCCTCCGCCTGCGGGTTGGAATCCCGCACCACGCCCGCGCCCGCCTGCACGGTGGCGGTGCCGCCGGTGACGTACGCGGAGCGGATCACAATGCAGGTATCAAAGTCGCCGGTGCCGGTGAGGTAGCCCACCGCCCCGCCGTAGGAGCCGCGGCGCACGCCCTCCTGTTCGCGCAGTAGCTCGGTGGCGCGCAGCTTCGGCGCGCCGGTGAGCGTGCCCATGTTCATGCACGCGCGGTACGCATCCAGCGCATCCAGGTCCGCCGCCAGCGTGGCGGTCACGCGGCTGACCAGGTGCATCACGCGGGAGTAGCGGTCCACCTGCAGCAGTTCCGCGACTTTGCGGGTGCCGGGCTCGGCCACCCGGGCCATGTCGTTGCGGGCCAGATCCACCAGCATGGTGTGCTCCGCAACCTCCTTCGCGTCGGTGCGCAGCTGCAGCTCCATGCGGGTATCCAGCTCGTGGTTCACGCTGCCGTCCGGGTTCAGGCCGCGCGGGCGCGTGCCGGCGATCGGGTACAGCTGCACCTCGCGCGTGTCATGGTCGAACTTCAGGTTCGACTCCGGCGAGGCGCCGAACAGCTCGTACGCTTCACCCTCGCGATCCACGCCGCGCACGTAGAACATGTACGGCGAAGGGTTGGTCTCGCGCAGGCGCTGGTACGCGGCGAACGCGTCCGGGCACGCCGCAGTGAAGCTGCGCGCCGGCACCACTTGGTAGATGTCGCCGTTGGTGATGGAGCTTTTGAGCTTTTCGACGTCCGTCCGAAACGCCGCGTCGTCCACATCAGCCGCCGCCGTGAGCGTGGCCTCGGGGTGGTCAGCGGGCGCATAGGCGTGGGTGTTGTCCGGGTCCGCGGCCTCGATGGCGGCCGCGAGCTCGGAAAGGTCGATGCCCTCGCCCGCGGCATCCACACCCGCGAGGTACGCCGTCTGCGTCTGGTGGTCAATGCGCAGCAGCACCTCCGCCAGCACGAACTGGTAGTCCGGGTAGGTGTTGCGACCCTCGGCAACCTGCGGGAGGGTCTCAAACGTCTCGAGGTAGTCGAAAGCGAAGCCGCCGGCCAGCATCGGGAAGTCCGCGTCCTCACCAACCGCGCTGCCGTAGCCGGCCTTGGTGGTCAGTGCTCGCAGCACCTCGACGGTGGACGTGGCGGTGAGGCGCTCGCGTTCGTCGGCAAGCACGGGTGCCGGGAACTCGTAGACGTGCTCCCCCACCGCGTACTCGGCGAGCTGGGTAGCGACGTCTGTGGCGAGCACCTCGCCGGAGGCGGTGAGCGGCTCGATGGTGACGCGGTTGCCGTTGCAGGTCACGCGCAGGGAGGAGCGCAGGACAGCGACGGATTGCAGGCCGGAACGGGTGGTGATGTCGGCCGATTCCAGCAGCACCGCGTCCTGGGCGGCGGTGCCGCCGAGGTGGGCGAAGAGGCTGGAGGCGTTCTCGTGATAGCGCACCTGGTGGCGCGTGAAGCGAGGTGGGGGTTTGCTCATCGCTGCTGTCCTTGGTGTCCTTCGTTTGAGGTTCTGCACCGAGGGTACTGCCAGCAAAAAGGCCCGCGGTGCTTGGGGTTTGTTCCAAGCCGGCGGGCCGGTTGTGTGAAGTCGACTTAACCTGGCACGCCGTTTACGCGCGCCACCACCAGTTGCTGTGCTGGGTCGAAGAGTAAGTCACGCCCACAACGCTAAGACAAGCGGCGGGGGCGTGCAAGCGGTCGGGCAAATTTATGCTCCGCCCTGCTGCTCGTCCGCCTTGCCGGCGGCCTTGCGCAGCGCGTCCAGGTTCACCTGCGGCTGTGGCGCCTGCTGCGCGTCGGCGGTGTCGGCGTCCTGGGCCTCAATTGCTTCGTCGACAAGCGCGGCAGCCCGCGCCCCGAAGTTGCCGCCCACGGAGAGTGCCACCACCGCGGCGACGAAGGCAATCACGGGCGCGACCCAGAGCCAGCCATGGGAGATGAACGCGAACGCGCCGCCGAGCGCCAACGCGAAGCCGGTGAGAATCCAGAACGGGCCGACCACCCTGTGGGCCTGCACCCACGTCGATTCGTGCTTGCGTACCTCGGGAACCCGCAGGCCAACCACGGAATTGCCCGGCAGCTTGCCGACGGCTGCGGAGACACCGATTGCGATAAACACTGCGGCACCGAGGAGGAAGAGGATGCCGATGACAATGTTGAGGGTGCTCATGACTGCAAACGGGGACATGGGTGCCAGCTTACGCCCCGAGGGAGTCCCCGACGGCACCCGCCAGGACCATGCGGATCAGGTAAATGCACAGCGCCGGCACGATGATCAGTGTGAGCGGCACGGCCCACTGGATCGGCGGCAGCGTCGCCGCGAAGAACCCGGCCGCGGCGATCGCCACCGCTGCAATCGTGCGCGGCAGGAAGCTGAACGTCGAGGTCACGGCCGCGCTCGCCAGCTCGCTGAAGGGGGCGCCCTGCTTGGCGGCGCTGCCCGCCCACCCGTAGAACCACACGGCGATGCCGGCGATGATGAAGATGGCGGCCAGCGTGAGCCCCTGGATCAGAATGCGAACTCCCCCGTCGATGCCGGCCTCGCTAGTGAACCACTTGTGGTCCCCCGGGGGCGCTAGCGCACCTAGATGCGTTGCCCGCTGGCCTTGGAGAAGGCGTGCAGGCCGCCCTCCTTGATGCGCACGTGAATGACCTCGCCTTCGCGCACTCCGGATAGCGGTGGGGTGCGAACCACGATCTGCCCGGCGGAGCCTTCGTCTGCCCCGGCCTCGTGCCAGCCGCCACCGGCAAGGTGCCCGTAGACGTAGGAGTCAGAGCCCAACTCCTCCACGAAGTCAACTTCCACCGGGATGGTGTGCTCCGTGTTCGCGTCGACGATCTCTAGGGCCTCGGGGCGGAAGCCGAGCACGATCTGGCCGTTGTCCTCCGGGGCGACTGCGGCGAGCGTGGCGTCGTCCAGGGGGATGCTTGCCTGGCCGGTACGCGCGGTGCGGGAGACCGGGTCAATGTCGAAGGTGGATAGGTTCATCGCCGGGGAGCCGATGAAGCCCGCGACGAAGACGTTGTTGGGGTGCTCGTACAGCTCGCGCGGCGTACCTACCTGCTGCAGGACACCGAAGTTCAGCACCGCGATGCGGTCGCCCATGGTCAGTGCCTCGGTCTGGTCGTGGGTGACGTAGACGGTGGTCACGCCCATGCGACGCTGCAGGTTGGCAATCTGCGTACGGGTCTGCACGCGCAGCTTGGCGTCCAGGTTGGACAGCGGCTCATCCATGAGGAACACCTGCGGTTCGCGCACAATGGCGCGGCCCATGGCCACACGCTGGCGCTGGCCGCCGGAAAGCGCCTTGGGCTTGCGGTCCAGGTACTCAGTGAGGTCGAGCGTGCGGGCCGCTTCCTCGACGCGCTTGTTAATCTCCGCTTTGTCCACTCCCGCGATCTTGAGCGCGAAGCCGATGTTCTCTCGCACCGTCATGTGCGGGTACAAGGCGTAGTTCTGAAACACCATGGCAATGTCGCGCTCCTTCGGCGAGACATTGGTCACGTCCTTGTCGCCGATGAGGATTCGGCCCTCATTTGTGTCCTCCAGACCTGCGAGCATGCGCAGCGCCGTGGACTTTCCGGAACCCGAGGGTCCGACGAGGACTAAGAACTCGCCGTCCGCGATATCAAGGTTGAGTTTGTTCACGCTGGGGTTCGTCGCACCTGGGTAAATGCGCGTTGCGTGGTCATAGGTCACCGGAGCCATGGTGTCTCCTCCATCGGCAGGAACGTGCCGAACGATCCGTAGTGGAAAAAAATGGGCAATGCCAACGATACTCTCGGGTGGGTAAAAAATGTGATGTGTTGCGCGTCAGCGTGTTAATGGGATCAAGTTCGCACATCCTGGTGCGGAAGTGAAAAGATGAGGCGAACGGCTTGGTCTATGCCGTGCTGCCTGTCACCTGTGTTCACCGAAAGTACGTCTCATGAAATCGAAATTCCTGAACTCGCTGCTGTTCTGGATCGTGCTGGCGATCATCGCCGGCTGGGTCTGCAGCCTGTTCTTCCCCGTCTGGCTCGCGCGGGTCTTTGTCACCTTCAACGGGCTGTTCTCCAACTTCCTCGGCTTCTTCGTGCCGGTGCTCATCTTCGCGCTCATCGCGCCCGCGATTGCGTCGCTGGGCCAGGGCGCGGGCAAGTGGTTGGGCATCACCGCCGGCGTGGCCTACGGCTCCACCATCATCTCCGGCCTCATCGCCTGGGGTACCGCCTCGCTGCTCTACCCCACCCTGCTGGCCGGCAAGAGCTTGATCACCAACGTGGACAACCCGGAGGAAGGCGGCTTGAGCCCGTACTTCACCGTCGAGATGCCCGCGCCGTTCGCCGTGATGTCCGCACTGCTGCTCGCATTCGTAATCGGCGTGGCCATGACGGCGGTGCCGTCGCGCAACATGAAGGCGGTGCTGGATGAGCTCAACGGAGTCATCCTCAAGGTGGTCACGAGCTTTGTCATCCCGCTGTTGCCGATCTACATCTTCGGCACCTTCCTCAACCTGGGCATGAACGAGAACTTCGGCTCCACCATGGCGGCTTTCGGCACGGTGCTGGTGCTCTCCATCGTAATGACGATTGTGATCATCCTGATCCAGTACCTCGTCGCCGGTGTCGTGGCGGGCGTGAACCCGTTCGTCGCGCTGAAGAACATGCTGCCCGCGTACTTCACCGCGCTGGGCACCTCCTCCTCCGCAGCGACCATCCCGGTAACCTACGCCTCCACCCTGAAAAACAAGGTCGACGAGGATGTCGCCGGCTTCGTGGTGCCGCTCTGCGCCACGATCCACCTCTCCGGCTCGATGATGAAGATCACCCTCTACGCCCTCGCGATCGTGTTCATGGGCAACCTGGACATCGCCGCCGGCCAGGTCCTCGGCTTCATCCTCCTGCTGGGCATCATGATGATCGCCGCGCCGGGCGTGCCGGGCGGCGCGATCATGGCTGCCGTCGGCCTGCTGCAGGCCAACCTGGGCTTCGATGAATCTATGGTCTCCCTCATGATCGCGGCCTACATCGTTGTGGACAGCTTCGGCACCGCGGCGAACGTGACCGGCGACGGCGCAATCGCCCTCATGCTGAACAAGTTCGCGGCCGGCAAGATCAAGGGCTCCTCGCTTGACGACGCCACTCTCGACAACGCCAATGTTTCACGTGAAACATCGGTCGAGACCGCCGGCTCGACCGTGGTGAAGTAACGCACTTCCCCCGCAACCCACAAGGCCGCTTCCCTTCCCCGGGAGGCGGCCTTCGCCGTTCCCTGCCCACGATGTTTCACGTGAAACATCAGCGCAATTCCCCTCGCCACCGCCCCCTCCAGAGGCCTACGCTGGAGGTATGGCACGCGAGCTGAGCACAACGGATCCGAAGAAGGAACCCGCCACCGTCACCAAGAAGCAGGTGAAGCCGATTCTGGCCATCGCCGCGGCGGTCGGCCTCGCCTTCGGCGGTCTCGGGTGGGTCAGCTCCGAGATCCCCACCCTCGCCGAGTCCACGCCGCAGCAGCTGGCCGCGCCGCAGGTCACCATCGACGACCCGCACGAGGTGCTTTCCAGCGCCGACCGCCAGCGCCTCATCGACGACGCCAAGACCATCAACGCGCCCGAGTACGTCACGGATTTCCACTACATGGTCTTCGCCACCAACCACGAGAACATCCTGGACACCGTCGAGGAGTACACGCGCGACCACTACCCCGACCTGATCGACCAATCCAAGGGCACGGACGGCGAGTTCCGCGAGGGAGTGGTGATCATCGGCGTTGGCCTCGACCCCCGCCAGGCGTTCGCCTACAGCGGCTTCGACATCGGCGACGAACTCGGGTTTACCGACGACGGCCGCCTGAACGACATCCTCGACGCCATGAAACCGGATGTGAAGGCCGGCGACATCCCCGCGGGCCTGATGAAGTCCGCCCACCTCGCGCTCGACGCCGACGCCATCGGCCAGTACCAAGTGGATTACGCGGAGGGCGACCGCGTTGCCAAGACCATTGCCGGCCTCGGCGCCGGCTTTGGCCTCACCACGGCCGGCGGCATGCTCCTCGCCAGCGCCCAGGGCCGCCGCCGCAACCAGCTGGTGAAGGGCCGCGAGGACTACGAGCTGGTCACCGGCGAGTACGTCCGCCTCGCCCAGCGCCTCGACGAGGTGGACATCCGCGCGCACTCGCTCTCCTCCGCTTTCGCCGACGCCGAGCTGCGCAAGCAGTGGGTCGAGGTGCGCGACCGCTTCCTCGACCTCAACGAGCTGGTCCACGGAGCGCAGGGCTTGTCGACGATCGACATGAGCGACGACAACGCCGTCCGCGCCCATCGCAAGCAGCTTGCCGACGCCGCGGAGACCGTCGAGCACACCTCCAACGCGGAGGACAACATCGACCGCCTCTTCGCCGTCGAGAACGGCGACGAAGCAGCCCGTCGCACCGACCTCGCTGCGCTGCGCGAGGACATCCAGGAGGCCCGCGAAAAGGTCCAGGAGCTGAAGTGGGAGTCCAACAAGACGAAGAAGGCGATGGCGGTGTCATGCGGTGTTTGCGCCACGTTTGAATACTTCGTGGAGTATCTCACGTGGGGTTGCGCCGTTGAGGATTTGGCGGGGTGTTTCATTGAGCTCGTTTTGCACCCAGGCCACGTGTT
>NZ_JAMFTQ010000015.1 GCF_024160105.1 Corynebacterium stercoris | reverse complement strand
GGCATACACCCCCTCACCCGCTTCAACCCTGGCCAGCGCAGCCTGGCGCACATGCATAGGCGTCGAACGTCGACCCACAACAACCTCCCGGTCAGGTGGCGCATTCACCACATGACACCGCCGGGGCCATAATTGGGGTCTGACTATGGGGGCATGCAATCTGGGGGGCACCGGATCGAGACTGGCTGCCGTGGGCCCGGCTGCCGGTGGGACCGTTGAGGCGCTAGAGGCGCATGAGGCGGATGCTCGGCGGGTCGACCAAGACGTCCGCGGATGTGCCGGCCGGGGTGGCCGGGGCGGTGGGGGTGGTGATGAGGAGGCGCTCGGTGTCGGAAAGCGAGCGGACTTCGAAGGTCGCCCCGGGTTGAAGCAGCTCGGTGAGCTGGTCGTGGGTGTGGCGGGCGCCGCCGACGCAGGTGTCGCCGGGCGCGTCGAAGGTGATCGAGGTGAGGGCGAGGGACGTGGCGGCGTCCGGCGCATCAGCGGCCGGCCCGGTGGCGCCGCCGACCGTGGCCTGGCCGGTCAGTGTGGCGCAGGGGGTGGTGCCGGTGAAGTCGAGGGTGTCGCCGCGTTGTTTGACCTGCACGTTTGCTTTGCCGGCGGCGTCGAGAGGCAGGTCGCCGGGGAGGGCGGGGTCGGTATAGACGGCGACAACCTGCCACGTCGGGGGCTCGGCGCCGCAGGACGCGAGGGTCGGGCCGAGCAGCAACGGGGCGGCAACGGCCAGGGCGAGCGGGGAGCGGAACGGGCGGCGCATGGGCGAGGCGGGGCAGGAGACCGGGCCTAGCTCTCGGTGGTGGTGGTGGTGGTCTTCTTCGCGGTCTTCTTGGCCGTGGTCTTCTTGGCGGCCTTCTTTGTCGCCTTCTTGGCGGTCGACTTCGCCGCGGTCTTGGTGGCCTTCTTGGTCGTCTTCTTCGTGGCCTTCTTGGCGGTGGACTTCGTGGCGGTCTTGGTCGCCTTCTTGGTGGTCTTCTTCGTCGCCTTCTTGGTCGTCTTCTTCGCGGCGCCGGAGCGGCCAGAAGCGCCCGCGCCGGAACCCGCACCGGAGCCGGTAGCGTCGGCGGCGGAGTCGGCGCCGTCGGCAAGCGCGGCCTCGCGCTGCTCGTTGTAGTTCTTGTACACGAAGCCCTTGGGCTCGACGCCCAGCATGGACATGAGCGTCACGCCGTCGTGGAAGTCCTCGGCGTAGGTGGCCACGATCCGCCGCGCGCCGGAGGCCGTTTGCTCCTCCATCTCAATGATGGCGTCGTGGGCCGGGCGGGAGTCGGTGATCTTGGGTGGCACTTAGGGTTCCTCCTGGTGGAAAAAACGAACGTCGGAAAGCAAGTTTAGCGCTTACGGGGGCGGCGGAGTTGCTGGAAGGTGAAGCGGCCGACGCGGCGGAGTGCGCGATACGGCATGTACAGCTGCGGGGCGCGGATGCGGCGGGCGATCCACTCGCCGAAGACCACGCCGCCGGCGAGCGCCATGCAGGTGGCGATGGCGGAGAAGATGTTGGTGAGGCCCACGACCATCTGCTCGTTCATCACGGCGTACATGCCGCGGTAGACGCCGGAGCCGGGGAGGAAGGGCGTGACGCCGGCGACGGCTGTGATCACGGGGCTGATGCCGAAGCGGCGCGCGATGAGGCCGCCGGCGAGGCCCACGACGAGGGCGCACGCGGCGGTGGCCATGAAGCGGTCGGTGCCGAAGGGGATGAGGAAGACGTAGTAGATCGCGGAACCGGCGGCGGCGGTGATGAAACTCACCGCGATGGCGGCGCGTTCGGCGAAGCAGGTCACGGCGAAGGCGGCGGCGGCCGTGGCGCTGCCGAGGATGCGCCAGATCACGGAATCGAGGCTGGGTTTGCCGGGCATCGTCTCGACGGGTGGGAGGCCGACGCCGAAAAGGTCGGAGACGAAGAGGCCCATGGCCACGCCGGCGACGATGCCGCCCGTGTTCAGCGCGGTGTTGAAGAAGCGGGCTGAGGCGGTGACGGGGGAGCCGGTGACGCCGTCGAGAAGCGATTGCACCAGCGTGAGGCCTGCGAGCAGGACGACGATGCCCGACGCGATGACCTGGCTGGGCACGATCGTGCGGCCGATCGAGGCGGAGAAGTCGTAGAAGATGGCGGCCGGGATCGTCGCCAGGAAGCCGCCGAGCACGCAGTGGAAGAAGTACGGCAGCGAATTGCGCGAGAGCACCTTGTTGAAGCCCATGATGAGGAACGCGGTGAGGCCGCCGATCAGCGACATGAGCAAGTCGCCGCCGAGCAGAATCGCCACCGACGCGCCCATCAGCGCCCAGCCGCCGAGGAAGCGGGTGTTGCGGTAGGGGATGGGGGCGTTCTCGATCTCGTCGAGAATCTGCTCTGCGCGCTCCGGGCGCACCTCGCCGCCGCGGATGCCGCGGATCAGGCGGTCGGCTTCCTGCAGCTTGTGGTAGTTCTCGCTCATCATCGTGACCACGCGGAACACCGTCACCGGCGTGCGGCGGTCCGTGCCGATGATCGCGTTCATCGTGATCGTGTTCACCGTGATGTCCACGTGGCAGTAGTGCAGGCCGTACGACGACGTCACGGTGCGGATCTGCGCGATCGCGTCCGAGCTCGTCGTGCCGTTCGCGATGAGAATCTCGCCGATGCGCGCGCCGATCTGCATCACCGCCGCGACCTGCGCCGGATCCGTGAGATCCACCGGCGCGAGCACGGACGGCGGGGGAGACGTGCGCGCCTCATCAATCGTTGCCACGTTCTGGCGCGCACTCGGGTGCAGCGCCGCGCGCAGCCGCTCGCTCCAGCTTGCCGACGTTCGGATACTCTCCCTCTCCACCCCACAAACCCTAAGGGATTGGCGGTGTTTCGCGCAGCTGGCGGGTGTGTGTAGGCTTTTGCAGAGCATTGGCGGTGAATTCGCCGGTGCGGTGCTGGAGTGGCGCAATCGGTAGCGCAACGGTCTTGTAAACCGTAGGTTGCGAGTTCAAGTCTCGTCTCCAGCTCACGTTCTCTTTTTCTTAAATGCGCCACACTTTGGTTTTTCGGGAACTATGTGTGCATCGCACATCTATGTGGAGAAAAACCAAAATGTAGCGCATTAGCGCGAAGGGTTTGTCGCTTCCCGGGGCGGGGGAAATGCCCGGGGGGCGGGGGAAATGAACGTCGTAAAGCAAAAAGCCCTGAAGTTGTGTCCGCGCGTACAGTGGGCGTACAGGAAACGTTCAGCGCGCGGGTGTTGAATGAGCGTGTTTGCGAAGTTTGCGCGGGAAAGGATGCGACATGGCCGATAACCAGGGCGTGAAGGTGCTGGTAGTTGATGATGAGCCGAACATCGTCGAGCTGCTGACGGTGAGCCTGAAATTCCAGGGCTTCGAGGTGGAGAGCGTGAATTCCGGGCAGGAGGCGCTGGAGCTGGCGCGCACGTTCAAGCCGGACGCGTACATCCTGGACGTGATGATGCCGGAGATGGATGGCTTCGAGCTGCTGGGCAAGCTGCGCTCCGAGGGCCTCGACGGCCCGGTGCTGTTCCTCACCGCAAAGGACGCTGTGGAGGACCGCATCCACGGCCTGACCATCGGCGCGGACGATTACGTGACCAAGCCGTTCAGCCTGGAAGAGGTGATTACGCGTCTGCGCGTGATCCTGCGCCGCGGCAACGTGACGGAGGGCGCGAATGAGGATTCGACGCTTCGCTACGCGGACCTCACGCTGAACGACGAGACGCACGAGGTGACCAAGGCCGGCAAGATCGTCGACCTGTCGCCGACGGAGTTCAACCTGCTGCGCTACCTCATGCTCAACGCGGAGGTTGTGGTGAGCAAGGCGAAGATCCTGGACAACGTGTGGCACTACGACTTCGGCGGCGACGGCAACGTGGTGGAGTCCTACATCTCCTACCTGCGCAGGAAGGTGGATCAGGGCGAGCAGCAGCTGATCCACACGGTGCGCGGTGTGGGGTACGTGCTGCGTACGCCGCGTCAGTAACCGGGCCGGGGAGGCTTTGAGTGCGGTACCCGATTTCTGCGCGGCACTACCGCGTGACCACCCCGCTGCAGAAACGCCTGGTTGCGCTGGTGGTGGCGGTGGCGTCGCTGGCGATGCTGCTCAGCTTCACCATCGTCTACTTCCTCATGCAGCAAATTCTGTACCAGCGTGCGGATGACCAGCTCGAGGAGGGCCTGGAGACCTGGGTGGGCCAGACGGTGTGGCTGCCGGTCTACGGCGCGCCCAGCGAGTTCTACCAGAGCATCATGGTGCCCGGCCACGACACCCCCTGGGCGCCGACGCCGTCGACATCCCCGCCGGATTGGTCGCAGTTGAAGGCCTACGACAAGGCGCAGACGATCGGCTCGGTCGAGGGCAGCGAGGTGAACCGCCAGTGGCGCGCGATGGCGCACCAGGAAGACAACGGCACCGTCAAGCTGGTGGCGAAGAAGCTCGACGCTGAACGACGCATGCTCACCGGCCTCGCCTTGACCGAGGCAGCGATCGGCGCGTTGGCCACCCTGGGCATCGTGGTGGTGGGCCGGGAGCTGGTGCGGCGCTCGCTGGCGCCGCTGCGCGAGGTGGAGTCAACGGCGCTGGCGATTGCCTCCGGCGACCAGAACCGCCGCGTCCCCGCCTGGCCGCGCGACACGGAGGTGGGCAAGCTCTCCTACGCGGTGAACACCATGGTCACGCAGCTGCAGGACACCGCCGCTGAGGCGCAGAGCAAAGAGGAGCAGATGCGCCGCTTCGTGGGTGATGCGTCGCACGAGTTGCGTACGCCGCTGACGTCGATACGCGGGTACGCCGAGTTGTACCGCTCCGGCATGGCGCCGGACGCGGACATGGTCTTAAGCAAGATCGAGCAGGAGTCGGCGCGCATGCAGCTGCTCGTCGAGGACCTGCTGGCGCTGACCCGCGCCGAGGGCACCCGCCTGGACATGCGGCAGGTGGACATGCTGGAGCTCGCGGCGAACGCGGCCAGCTCGGCGCGCGCTGCGTTCCCGGGCCGTGTGATCCACATCAACCACGACTGCACCCGCCCCCCGGTTGTCGACGGCGACCCGGACCGCCTCCACCAGGTGCTGCTCAACCTCATCTCGAACGCGTTCAAGCACGCGGGCGAGGAGGCGGAGGTGACCATCACGCTGCGCGACAACCTGGACCGCCTGTTCATCGACGTCGCCGACAACGGCATCGGCATGAACCCGGACGACGCGGCGCACATCTTCGAGCGCTTCTACCGCGCCGACACCTCCCGCCACCGCGCCAACGGCGGCGGCTCCGGCTTGGGCCTGGCGATTACGAAATCCCTCGTCGAGCAGCACGACGGCACCATTTCGGTGCAGACCGCGCCGGGCGAGGGCTCGACGTTTACAATTTCGCTGCCACTGCCGCCTGAAGCGTAGCGGCGGCCTGGTCCATCTTGGCTGGATCGGTGGCATCGGCACGCATGGCGCTGGAGAGGTCGTAGCCGCTCATGTCGTCGGCCGGGAAGACGTGGATGTGCGCGTGCGGCACCTCGAAGCCCGCGATGAGGTAGCCGGCGCGCTCGCAGTCGAACTCCTCGACAATCGCCTGGCCGACAGCCTGCGCAACCTCGTTCATGCGCGCCCACAGTTCCGGCGCGAGGTCGGTCCACTTGTCCACTTCCTCCACCGGCACGATCAGCGTGTGGCCGTACGCCACCGGCTCGATGGTGAGGAACGCGGCGACGGTCTCGTCGCGGTACACGAAGCGGCCGGGGATCTCGCCGGCGATGATCTTGCTGAAGACGGTGCTCATGTACGCCGACGCTACCTGTAATCTCGGACCCATGCGCATCCTCGTCATCGGTTCGGGCGGCCGCGAACACGCCCTGCTTCACGGGCTGGCTGGCCACGAACTCACGGTTGCACCGGGCAACGCCGGGATGCATTCGCTTGCCGACGTCCGCCCCGTCGACGTCCAAGATCCCGCAAGCGTCGTCGCTTTGGCGCGCGAGGTGGACGCCGAGTTCGTGGTGATCGGTCCCGAGATCCCGCTGGTCGCGGGCGTTTCCGACGCGCTGCGCGAGGCCGGCGTGGCGGTCTTTGGGCCGTCTCAGGCCGCCGCGCAGCTGGAGGGCTCCAAGGCGTTTGCGAAGGACGTCATGGCGGCCGCGGGTGTGCTGACGGCGTCGGCGACGCAGGTCGCGCCGGGTTCTGGCGCGGCCGACGCGGCGGCTGCGCTCGAGGCCGCGCTGGAGGCCGCGCTGGACGAGTACGGACCCACCTACGTGGTCAAGGACGACGGCCTCGCCGGCGGCAAGGGCGTCGTGGTCACCCCGGACCGCGAGGCCGCGAAGGCTCACGCCGAGGCTGTCCTCGCCGCCGGCAACCCCGTGCTTTTCGAGTCCTTCCTCGAAGGCCCCGAGGTCTCCCTCTTCTGCCTCGTCGACGGCGAAACCGTCGTCCCGCTCCTGCCCGCGCAGGACCACAAGCGCGCCTACGACAACGACGAAGGCCCGAACACCGGCGGCATGGGCGCGTACTGCCCGCTGCCGTGGCTTCCCGACGACGGCGTAGAGCGCATTGTCGCCGAGATCGCCGAGCCCGTCGCGCGCGAGATGGTTGCCCGCGGCATCCCCTACCAGGGCCTCCTCTACGTCGGCGCCGCGTGGGGTCCGTTCGGCCCGGCCGTCGTCGAGTTCAACGCCCGCTTCGGCGACCCCGAAACCCAGCCCGTCCTCTCCATGCTCGATCCTTCGGGGCCTTCGCTTGCCGACGCTTTATTCGCCACCGCCACCGGCACCCTCTCTTCCTTGCCGTCGCTCGCCTGGAAGCCGGGCTTCGCCGCGACCGTGGTGCTGGCCTCGTCCGGCTACCCGGCCGGGCCCAAGACCGGTGACGTGATTTCTGCGGGCGACGGCGCGAGCGGCGGCGCCGCCGGCGGCGCCGCGCTCCTCGACGATCCGACCCGCGTCCTCCACGCCGGCACCGGCCGCAACGAGGACGGCGACTACGTTTCCGCAGGTGGCCGCGTGTTGAACGTCCTCGGCCACGGCGAGACTCTCGAGGCCGCCGTCGCTGCCGCGTACTCGGTGATCGAGCAGATCGAGCTGCCCGGTTCCTTCTACCGCAAGGACATCGCGCGCCCGGCCATCGAAGGCGCGATCGCCGTCGTCCCCGCAGAGGACACTTCCGCCGGAGACACTTCCGCCGGAGACACTTCTGCGGGGGACACCTCTGCGGAAGGCGAGTAGTCCGAAACGCAATGCGACACATTGTGGATTCCGCGGATCTATGTGCGCGACCCACACATAAAACTGCGGAATCCACAATTTGCTCCATTTCAAAACGGACAAACTGTGTTCCGGCGGGGGCGGGGAAGGAAACGTCGGAAAGCGAACGTCGGAAAGCGGAAAGCGCCGTGCGATAATTGGGGGCATGACCTCGAAACCCAAGAATTCCAACGTCCTGTCCAACCGCTACGCGTCGCCGGAGATGGCGACGCTGTGGAGCGCCGAGCACAAGATCATCCTCGAGCGGCAGCTGTGGATCGCCGTGATGCGCGCGCAGCAGGATCTGGGCGTGGAGATTCCGGCGGGCGCGATCGAGGATTACGAGCGCGTGATTGAGCAGGTCGATCTGGCGAGCATTGCGCGTCGAGAGGCGGTGACGCGCCACGACGTGAAGGCGCGCATCGAGGAATTCAACGCGCTGGCGGGGCACGAGGAGATCCACAAGGGCATGACCTCGCGCGATCTGACTGAGAACGTCGAGCAGCTGCAGCTGCTGCGTTCGCTGGAGCTCGTGCGCGGGAAGGCGGTGGCGACGCTGAAGGCGATCGGCAACCGCGCCGCCGAGTACCAGGAGCTGGTCATGGCCGGCCGCAGCCACAACGTCGCCGCGCAGGCGACGACGCTGGGCAAACGCTTCGCGACGGCCGCCGACGAAATGCTCATCGCCGTCGAGCGCATCGAGGAACTGATCGCACGCTACCCGCTGCGCGGCATCAAGGGCCCGATGGGCACCGCGCAGGACATGCTCGACCTGATGGGCGGCGACGAGGAGAAACTCACCGAGCTGGAGGCCGCGATCGCGCACCACCTCGGTTTCGACCGCGTCTTCGACTCCGTCGGCCAGGTGTACCCGCGCTCGCTCGACTTCGACGTTCTGTCGGCGTTGGTGCAGCTCGGCGCCGGCCCGTCCTCGTTGGCCACGACGATCCGCCTCATGGCCGGCAACGAGACTGTCACCGAAGGCTTCAAGGAGGGCCAGGTCGGCTCCTCCGCGATGCCGCACAAGATGAACGCCCGCTCCTGCGAGCGCGTCGGCGGCTTCCAGGTCATCCTCCGCGGCTACCTCACCATGGTCGCCGACCTCGCCGGCCAGCAGTGGAACGAGGGCGATGTGTTCTGTTCCGTGGTGCGGCGCGTCGCGCTTCCCGACGCCTGCTTTGCCATCGACGGCATGCTCGAAACCTTCCTCACCGTGCTGGACGAGTTCGGGGCCTTCCCCGCCATGATCAATAGGGAGCTCGACCGCTACCTGCCGTTCCTTGCGACGACCCGCATTCTGATGGCTTCGGTGCGCGCCGGCGTCGGCCGCGAGACCGCGCACGAGGTGATCAAGGAGAACGCCGTTGCCATGGCGCTTGACATGCGCGAACGCGGCACCGAGCAGAACCTCGTGGAGCGTTTGGCTGCCGACGATCGGTTGCCCCTCGGCGCCGCCGAGCTGGAGGCCGCGCTTGCCGACCGCCACGCCTTCATCGGCGCCGCCGAATCCCAGGTCACGCGCGTGTGCGCCCGCATCGACGAGCTGGTGGCCAAGTACCCCGACGCCGCTGCGTACCAGCCCGGCGAGATTTTGTAGTTCCGGGCGGGGGCGCCGGTTGTCCTTGAGGGCTGTTTGCCCTGGTCGCCGTTGCCGGCAAAACCCCAGGTCGCTACATTTGTCGACAGAATCTTTCATTCGACCGGCAAATCCCCAGGTCGCTACATTTGTCTGCAGAATCTTTCTGAGCGACGCCGTCGCCCTACTCCGACCAGACGACGACGGTGTCTTCGGCGGCGGGGAACGGGGCGGTAAGGCGGACGGCGTTGGCGGGGACGCCGTAGAGGCCGGACCAGCTGGCGACGTAAGTGTCGAAAGCCTCGCCGGCTGCGGCCATTTCCCGCAGGTCAGGGGTGTATCCGGTGGGGGTGGTGAGGTCGCCGCACATGGAGGGGTCGGGAATGGTGTTGGCGCGCAGTTGCGGGGGCAGCTCGGCGGCGGCGCTATCCTCGCTGCCGCCCGAAGCGCCGGCGCCACCGCCGCTGGCGCCACCCACCTCGTCAACAACAACCGGCTCGAACACGGGCACCGGGACGGTGACGTCGACGTCGAAGTCGCCGACCTCGACGGGGGCGAGGCGGACGGGGTAGCAGTGGACTTCGGGGTAGGTGGGGGAGGCGTCGATAAGCGAGGGCTCTGAAACGGTGACCTGCCACGTGACGGGGACGTTGAACTGGTGGTCGGCGGTCACCACGTCGGCGGTCTCCCCGAAGCCGAGGGCAACGGCGGCGGGGCCGACAGGCGTCGGCACGCTGAGTGGGGCGGGCGCAGCGCACGCCCCGAGGAGCAGTGTCAACGGGAGGACCCAAGCAGCGCGGCGCATGGCGAATATACTAACCCGCATGCGTGCAGACCTCTCTGACTACAAGCATCTGTCCGGCGGGAAAGTCCGCGAGATTTACCAGGTGGACAAGGACACGCTGCTGATGGTGGCGAGTGACCGGATCTCGGCGTTCGATTTCAGCCTGGAGCCGGCGATTCCGGATAAGGGGCGGATCCTGACGGCGACGTCGATGTTCTTCTTCGACCTGCTGGATGTGCCGAATCACCTGGCGGGCCCGATCGATGATCCGCGCATCCCTGAGGAGGTGCTCGGCCGCGCGATGGTAGTGAAGCGCCTGGATATGGTGCCTTTCGAGTGCGTGGCGCGCGGGTACCTCACCGGTTCGGGCAAGAAGGAGTACGACCAGCGCGGCAAGGTGTGCGGCGTCGCGCTGCCGGAGGGGCTGACGGAGGCGTCGCGCCTGCCGGAGCCCATTTTCACGCCGGCGACGAAGGCTGAGCAGGGCGATCACGACGAGAACGTGACGTTCGAGCACATGGCGAGCAAGATCGGCACGGAGCTGGCGGAGGAGCTGCGCGACCTCACCCTTGAGGTGTACAGCGCGGCCGCCGCGCACGCGGAGAGCTGCGGCATCATCCTCGCGGACACGAAGCTGGAGTTCGGCATCGACGCCGACGGAACGGTCGTGCTTGCCGACGAAGTCCTCACCCCCGATTCGTCCCGCTACTGGCCGGCGGATTCCTACGAGGAAGGCAAGGTGCAGCCGAGCTTCGATAAGCAGTACGTGCGCAACTGGCTGACCGGCCCGAAGGCGGAGTGGGATCCGGCCGAGGGCACGCAGCCGCCGGAGCTGCCGGGCTCCGTGGTCGAAGCGACGCGCGACCGCTACATCGAGGCCTACGAGCGCCTCTCCGGCAAGCGTTTCGCCGACTGGCCGGGGGCGTAAACTCGGGCGGTATGTCTGCACCTCAACCGCCCGTCGCACGCAAAGCCCCGATCACCCGCTCGTTCCACGGCCGCGAGTTCGCGGACAACTACGAGTGGCTGCGCGAAAAGGAAAACGCGGAGGTCATCGCGCATTTGGAGGCGGAGAACGCCTACACCGACGCGATGACCGCCGGCCTCGCGCCGCTCACGGAGGCGGTGTACGGCGAGATCAAGTCGCGCGTGAAGGAGACGGACATGTCCGTCCCGCAGCGCCAGGGCGATTGGTGGTACTACGGCCGCACGCAGGAGGGCCAGAGCTACGGCATCTCCTGCCGCGTGCCCGTCGCGGGCGACCCGTGGACCCCGCCCGAGGTCACCGAGGACATGTCAGGGGAGCAGGTGCTTATCGACGCTAATATCCTCGCCGACGGCCACGAATTCTTCGCGATGGGTGCTTCGTCCGTCGCAACGAGCGGCCGCCTGCTCGCGTACTCCACGGACACGGTCGGCGACGAGCGATTCGAGCTGCGCATCAAGAACCTGGACACGGGCGAGCTTCTCGACGATCATTTGACCGGCCTCTTCTACGGCGCCGTCTGGGCGGGCGAGGAGTACTTGTTCTACCTGCGCGTCGACGATGCGTGGCGCCCGCACCAAGTGTGGCGCCACCGCGTGGGCACCGCGCAGGACGAGGACGTGCTGGTGTACCAGGAAGATGACGAGCGCTTCAACGTCGCCATCGGCGCCGACCGCGCCGAGCAGTACCTGTACATCGTCGCCGCCAGCCCGCTGACCTCGGAGTATCGCGTCGCCCCGCTCGCCGAGCCGACCGCCGACTTCGAGATCCTCTGGCCCCGCGAGTCCGGCGTGGAGTACCACCCGGATTACGCCGTGGTGGACGGCGAGGAGTACTGGGTGGTCACCCACAACGCGTTGGGGGCGAATTTTGCGGTTGGTGTGTGTCCGATCGTCGATACGCTCCCTGCCCTGCGCGATTTGAAGCAGCTCGTGCCGCATTCGGACACGATGCGCGTGGAAGGTGTGGACACCTACCGCGACTTCATGTTCGTGAGCTACCGCCGCGAGGGCATTTCGCGGCTCGCGGTGGCGGAGGGGTTCGCGCCGCTGCGCGAGCTGGAGTTCGACGAGGAGCTCTACACCGCGTCGCTCGCCGGCAACCCGGAGTGGGACGCGCCGGTGGTGCGCATCGGCTACACCTCGTTCACGCAGCCTGGGCAGGTATTGGACTATCGCGTATCGACGTCTGAGTTCACCCTCCTCAAGGAACAGGAAGTGCAGGGCGGCTACGACCCGAGCGAGTACGAGGCGTTCCGTCTGTGGGCCACGGCCGAGGACGGCGTCGAGGTGCCTATCTCGGTGGTCCGGCGGGTTGGCGGCGCTGCGGCGGAGGGGCCGGCGCCGCTGCTGCTGTACGGATACGGCTCCTACGAGGCGTCGATCGATCCGGCGTTCTCGGTTGCGCGGCTGTCGCTGCTGGACCGCGGCATGGTGTGGGCGTGCGCCCACGTGCGCGGCGGCGGCGAGATGGGCCGCACATGGTACGACCTTGGCAAGATGCTGCACAAGCGCAACACCTTCACCGACTTCATCGCCTGCGCCGATACCGTCGTCGAGGCCGGGTTGACCACTTACGGCCAGATGGTCGCCGAGGGCGGCTCCGCCGGCGGCCTCCTCATGGGCGCCGTTGCCAACATGGCGCCGGAGAAGTTCGCCGGCATCCTCGCGGTCGTGCCGTTTGTGGACCCGCTGACTTCGATCCTCATGCCCGAGCTGCCGCTCACCGTCGGCGAATGGGAGGAGTGGGGCGACCCGTACCACGACGCCGAGGTTTACGACTACATGACCAAGTACGCCCCCTACGAGAACGTGGTGGCGCAGCAGTACCCGCCGATCCTCGCCGTGACCTCGCTCAACGACACCCGCGTCCTCTACGTCGAGCCCGCCAAGTGGGTGGCCAAGCTGCGCGAGGTGGCCGGCGGCGGGCCTTTCCTGCTGAAGACGGAGATGTCCGCCGGCCACGGCGGCGTGTCCGGCCGCTACGCCAAGTGGAAGCAGACGGCGTTCGAGTACGCGTGGGTGCTCGACGCGGCTGGGGTCGGCCGGGAGTAGTTTGGCTTCACCCAGCGGTGTGCGGCCGGCTGTGCGACAATGTTCCGTATGCCCGGCCGCTTGCTCGTTTCGATCTCCTCGATTTTCGACGCAACGCTGGACAACGTCACAAGCCTCGTCCGCGAGCTCGACCGCGAGGAAATTCCGGTATCGCTGCTGGTCGCGCCGCACATCGATAAGAAGTGGCACCTGGCGAAGGACAAGAAAACCCGCAGCTGGCTGCTGGAGCAGCGCGGCGAGCGGGCGCTGCTCCTCAACGGTTTCGACCAGCCGGTGCAGGGCCGCCGCTCCGAATTCGCCACGCTCGAGGAACACGAAGCGCGCCTGCGCCTCAAAGGCGCCACCCGCCAGATGGAGGCCCTGGGCTTCGATCTCGACATGTTCGCGCCTCCGCGCTGGCGGCTTTCCGACGGTACCTTAGAGGTCCTCGACGAATTCGACTTCGCCCTCGCGGTTTCCGAGCGCGGTATTTACCGCCTCGACCACGACGATTTCGTCCAGTGTCGAAATCTTTCCGTCGGCGAGGGTTATGGCGCCGCGAAGTGGTGGCGCCGCAACATCATCCGCGCCGCCGAGCGAGGTGCCGAGCGCGGCAACACTATCCGTTTGTCCGTCTCCGGCCGTGAGCTCGGCGACAAGAAGGTCCGCCGCGACTTCCTCTTCGCCGCCGTTTCCGCAGTTCGCGAGGGCGCCGAGCCGTCCGACTACCGCGCGTTCCGGTAGTCATCTCCATTTGGGAGTTTTGGAACCTCTATCTGGTAACCCCACTTTGGGAGCGTGGGTGTTTCTAGATGGGAGTTAGTCCTGGTCGCGGTCCGGCCCGACCCTCCGAGGATGCGAACAGCTCCCAGATGCGGGCAACCAGATAGGGGTTACCAGTTTGAGGCTCCCAGGCTGAGGCTCCCATCTTGTAGGCCGAGGTCAGGCCGCTGCGTTCCGATCCTCTGTTCCGATCCTCTCTTTTGATCCTCTTTTGCGAGCCTCACTTCCCGAGCCGCTCGCCACGATCCAGAGGGTTATATGCAGCCGATTTCAATGAATTAATGCGACTGGATCGTCTCGGGAGGCTCGGCAACAGAGGATCGATCTGGAGGATCGGAACGCGGGCCCGGGACCTGGGGGTTTAGACCGCGGGATTGGTCGGCGCGGCGACAGCCGTGGCGTCGGTGCGGGAACCCACCCGGATCCTCCGCCCGCGCACGGCGGCAACCGCCCGGCACACCAAGTAGATCCCGAAAGAGATGAAGGCGACGAAGACGGAGACGGGGATGCCGGGGGCCAGCGACAACACCATGCCGCCCACGGCGGCGACCTCGGCAAACACGACTGACAACCAGACGGCGCGGACGGGGTTGGCGGTCACGCACGCGGCGGCGGCGCCTGGAGTGATCAGCAGGGACATCACCAGCAACGCACCGACGATCTGCACCGACTGCGCCGACGCCACACCAACCAACACGGCGAACAGCAGCGACATCGACCGGACGGGGACGCCGCAGGCGGCGGCCATCTCGGGGTCGGAGGAGGCGAAAATGAGGGGTCGCCAGAACACGAGGACGACGGCGCAAACGAAGAGCGTCGTCAAGGCGAGGAGCCACACGTTCTGGGCGGACACACCGACGATTTGGCCGGTGAGCAGCGCCAACGCGCGGTTGGAGTTGCCCGGGTAGAGGTGGATGAACAGCACGGAGAGGCCCATGCCGAAGCTCATCACGACGCCGACGGCGCTGTCCTGCTGGCCCCGAAAACCAAGCGCCGCCAGCACCAACGCGGCGACGACGGCACCGGCGACAGCGCCGAAACCGACGTTCAGGCCGAACAGCAGCGCGGCGGAGGCGCCCATCAGTGCGAGCTCGGAGGTGGCGTGCACGGAAAACGACATCTGGCGCAGCACGATCAGCGGCGCCATTACGCCGGACAGCACGCCCAGCAGCGCGCAGCACACCAGCGTGGTCTGCACGAAATCGACGCTGAGCAAATACGAGGTGTCAGCCCACCAAGACGACCACCAAGACGACATCACAGCACCACCATCCGGCCGTCGACCTCAACGACGTCGACGCGGGTGCCGTAGAGGTCGCTCAAGACGTCGGAACGCATGACCTCGGCAACAGGGCCGACGACGTGCCCCTCCGGTCCGATGTACAGCACCCGATCGACCACTCCGAGCAGCGGATTTATCGAGTGCGTGACGCACATAACGGCCGCCCCGGACCCCGCCAGGCGCGCAACGGTGTCGCGTTGGCGGGCGGGATCGAGGGAGAGCAACGGTTCGTCGGCAAGCAAAAGCTCCGGCTCCTGCGCAAACGCCTGTGCCTGGCGGATGAGCTGCTGCTGCCCGCCGGACAAGAGCCCCACGCGCTGGTCCGCGAAGTGCAGGGCGCCGACCTGGGCGAGGTGCTTTTCGACGTTCGCTTTCGGGGCGCGTCGCAACGCACCCGGCGCCATCGCGAGGGAGACGAGGTCGCGGCCGCGCATGGGGAGGTCGCGCGGGAACATGCGCTGTTGGGGGATGAGTCCGATGCGGGCGTCGGTGCGCACGGTGCCCGCGGTGAGGCGGCGCGTGCCCAGGATGGTGCCCAGGAGCGTCGATTTGCCGACGCCGTTCGGCCCTAGGACGGCGATGAATTCGCCGCGCGCCACGGTCAGGTTGAGGCCGGACCAGAGGGGGGCGACGGCGGCGTCATCGAAGTGGAGGATCACGAAAGGGGAGTTTAGTGAGTCGCGTGCGGCAACTCAGCGTGCGAGTGCGGCTCCGCCTTCTCGACGATCGCGGCGATCTCATCCACGACCTGCTCGAAGTAGTCGAGGAAGTGCATGCCGGCCGGCGGGGTCTCGCGCATCTCGACGATTGGGACGTTGTGGTCGCGCGCCGCCTGCGCGAGGCGCTCCGTGGCGTTGTTGGTGCTCTGCGGGTTGACCACGAGGAAGTCGAGGATGCCGCTCTCGACGAGCTCGAGCATCTCGGCGACCGCGTTCACGGACGGCTCGGACTCGTCGAGGGTCGCCTGGAGGTAGGCCTCCGGAGTGATGTCGTGCAGCTCGGTGCCCCAGATCAGCGGCGCGGCGATCGGCTCCGTCATGGCGAGGTGCACGTGGTGGAAGCTGGCGAGGCGCTCCTCGATTGCGTCCATCCGCTTGACGACGTCCGCCGCCGAACCGCCGACGCGCTGCTCAACCTGCTTCGCCACTTCCTTCACCTTGGCGGGGGAGAACCAGACGTGCTCCAGCTCGTCGAGGGAGTCGGGGATGTGGGCGTGGCTGTGGTCGTGCTCGCCCGTCGCCGGCGGCACCGCGAAAATGATCCGGTCCTGCTCGGCGACGGTGTAGATCGCTGCGTCGTAGTGGCCGCCGTTGGCCACCACCGTGCCCGCCTCCCGCACGCGCGCGAGATCCTTCGCGGCCGGCTCGAAGTGGTGCGGGTCGATGGACTCGTCGCTGATAATCGATTCCACATCTTCACCCAGCACCGCCGCCGCCACGTCGGCCCACACGTTCGTCGTCGCGATCACGGACTCCGCACCGCTTGCCGACGTCTCCTGCGTCGCGCCCGTCGTCGTCGCGGATTCACTGGAGCAGGCCGCGAGCGACGCAGCCGCGAGCATCGCCGCCGCGCACGCGGCCAGCGGCTTACCGAAAACCATTTTCATACACGCAATTTAACCACTAACGAAAACGGCTTTCAATTCGTGGCGCTGGAAAGCAGAAACCCCGCCCGAAGGCGGGGCTCATGCTTCACGACGCTCGGTTACTACCTAGCGGGAGGAAGAACCGCCGCCCGGGGTGCACACCGTGGCGATGTGGGCTGCGGCGTTGATGCCGTAGACCAGTGCCGCCAGGCCGCCGAGGAGCTGCGCCGAGTTCGTGCCGAATTCACGGAGCTGCTCGTCGAGTGCTGCCATCGGCAGTGCGAGCGCCGGGACGAACGCGTTGAACTGCTTCTGGATATCAGCGTTGATGTCGCCGAGCTGGCTGGACATCTGGTTGCCCATGTCGAGACCGGTGCCGGCGAGGATGCCGATCGGGATGAGCGCGAGCAGCGGCAGGCCCCAGCCGAGTGCTGCAGCGGTGCAGCGCTCCTGCTCTTCGGCGGTGAGCTTGGAGACCTTGGAATTGTTGCTTCGAGCGATCTTGCCGAAGTTCTGTGTGGTGCCATCGGCGAATGTAGCTACAAGCTCGTCCTTACCGTTGAACTCCAGCTTGGTGATGTTGACGACACCATCCTTGCCGTCGCGGCCGTCCTTGCCTGCGGCACCGGTGTCGCCCTTGTCACCCTTAGGGCCCTGGGAACCGGAGCCGTTCGAGCCGTTACGGCCGTCTTTACCGTCCTTGCCAGGAGCGCCGGTGTCGCCCTTCGGACCCTGGGCTCCGTCCTTACCGTCGGTGCCTTTGACCTTGCCCAGTTTCTGAATGGTGCCATTGGTCAGGGTGACCACGAGTTCACCTTCGTCGTTAACCGTGAACTCCTTTACGCCAACGCCATCCTCGCCCTTGGCACCGGTGTCACCCTTGTCGCCCTTTTCGCCTCGGGTGCCCTGCTCGCCTTGCGGACCCCGCTCGCCTTGCGGACCCTGCTCGCCTTGCGGACCCTGCTCGCCTTGCGGACCCTGCTCGCCTTGCGGACCCTGCTCGCCTTGCGGACCCTGCTCGCCTTGCGGACCCTGCTCGCCTTGCGGACCCGGGGTACCAGTCTGATCGGCGGGCTTCTCAGTTACCTCGTATGGAACCTCCACGAAGTCTTTAGTCCCGTCTGGGTACGTGACCACAACAGTCGTTTCGAAATTGCCAACATTAGAGGTGCTTGGGGTCGATTCAAACTCAAAGGTAGTGCCGCTGGGGAGCTCATCGACGTTTGCAATCAGACCCTCCGGCTCCAGGCTGTCACCTTGCTGAACTTTCTTGTCCTCGGCAGCCCCAGGCGTGTACTTGGATGCATCGGCGGGGGGATAGGTTCCGTTCACTACACCGCCGCGGATTTTAACCGGCAGTTCGGCATCTTTTGCGTCTACCGAAAGCAGCTCGAAATCTTTAGCGTTGTCATTAGTGTCATCACCCAAGACGGCGCGGCGCATAATCTGGTTTGCGCGCACATCTTTCCCTACCGAGATAGGGGTGCCCTCCATTAGCTTGTTCAAGGGGCTCTGAGTAGCGCCCCAAGTCACGGAGTCAATGATTTTGTCCTCCGGGTCCGCTACAATAAGCCGGCCTTCACGGTAATCCAATTCGAACCTGTTTCCGTCGTATTCTTGGTCGGCATAGCCATCATCGAAGACCTTCGACTTGTCATAGTTACCGGAGCGATAGGTGCCCGCTCGCACGATGAAATTGCTCTTCGGCTCGATAGTGCCTTCCAGGCGGATGAGGTTTTCCTCGAGTGTGGTGTAATCCTGATAGGGCAGCTGGCCTCGAAGTGACCATCCATCAATGCTGATCGGCAGGTCGGTTGGATTGTACAGCACGACGTAGTCGTGTTGGAACGTAGACCAGAAAATGCCCTCGCTGCTGCCGTATTGCCCGCCGCCAGCGTGAATTTCCTGAATCACAAGGTCCGAGCCGTCTGGTTTGGCCTGTGCTGACGGAGCTACCGCCACAGTGCCAGCCGCAAGGGCAATCACAAAGGTCGTGCTTAGCGCACGGAACGAGTTCATGGACATGTAAAACCTACCTCGGGAACTAGATGGGAAGAAGGGTGATGCACCCGCCAAGGTAGGCACGAATCTGTGCAAAAGCTTGCGGCGGTGCCAGGCTTCTCCAAGAATTAACTTTGGATTCACCTTCGCTACTGCGTCCACACCGGCGACCACGTTCGCCATTCAAGACGATGCCCAACCCCCACCGTCGTAAAGCAAAGCCCTCGCCCGCACCCGTCACCCCCAAACCCGCAGCTCACGCCCAAATTGCGCGGTCCGATATACTGAACGTCGACCTCCACCTCTACTTCTCAAACACGAAGGATTCTCATGGCACGAGTCGTGGTTAATGTCATGCCCAAGGCTGAAATTCTGGATCCGCAGGGCCAGGCGGTGCAGCGCGCGCTGGGGCGGATCGGCATCGAGGGTGTGCAGGATGTGCGCCAGGGCAAGCGGTTCGAGATCGAGGTGGATGATTCCGTCACGGACGAGGACCTGCGCCGCATGGCTGAGACGCTGCTCACCAACACCGTGATCGAGGATTTCGAGGTTGTGCGATGAGCGCAACCATCGGCGTAATTACGTTCCCGGGCACGCTGGATGACGTGGACGCGCTGCGTGCCGTCCGTCTCGCCGGCGCGACCCCGCGCGAGCTGTGGCACGCGGACTCGGACCTCGACGGTGTGGACGCTGTCGTGGTCCCCGGCGGCTTCTCCTACGGCGACTACCTGCGCTCCGGCGCGATCGCGGCGCAGGCCCCGATGATGGGCGCCGTGATCGAAGCTGCCAAGGGCGGCATGCCGGTGCTGGGCATCTGCAACGGCTTCCAAATCCTCACCGAAGCCGGCCTGCTGCCGGGCGCACTCACCCGCAACCAGGGCCTCAACTTCCACTGCGTGGACACGTTCCTCGAGGTGGCCAACGCTGACACGGCCTGGACTTCGCGTTTCGACGCTGGTCAGCACATCTACATCCCGGCCAAGCACGGCGAGGGTCGTTTCCAGGCCACCCCGGAGACCGTCGAGGCGCTGGAGAAGGAAGGCCGCGTGGTGTTCCGTTACACCGACAACTTCAACGGCTCCGTCAACGCCATCGCTGGCGTGACCAACGAGACCGGCCGCGTTGTCGGCCTCATGCCGCACCCGGAGCACGCGATTGAGCTGCTCACCGGCCCGTCTGAGGACGGTCTGGGCCTGTTCCATTCCGCGATCGACGCGATTTCCAAGATCGGAGCGTGATCAATTCCATGACTGTGGTGAACGATACCGTCGAGAAGGCGACTGCAAACCCGGACCTCGCGCAGCCGTACGCCGAGCTGGGCCTGAAGGACGACGAGTACCAGAAGATCAAGGACATCCTGGGCCGCCGCCCGACGGACGCGGAGCTGACCGTCTACTCCGTGATGTGGTCCGAGCACTGCTCCTACAAGTCCTCCAAGGTGCACCTGCGCTACTTCGGACAGACGATGACGGAGGAGATGGCCTCCAAGCTCCTCGCCGGCATCGGCGAGAACGCCGGCGTGGTGGACATCGGCGGCGGCGACGCCGTGACGTTCCGCGTGGAGAGCCACAACCACCCGTCGTTCGTCGAGCCGTACCAGGGCGCGGCCACCGGCGTCGGCGGCATTGTGCGCGACATCATGGCCATGGGCGCGCGCCCGATTGCCGTGATGGACCAGCTGCGCTTCGGCGCGATCGACACCGACGACACCAAGCGCGTCCTGCCGGGCGTGGTGCACGGCATCGGCGGCTACGGCAACTGCCTGGGCCTGCCGAACATCGGTGGCGAGACCGTCTTCGACCCGGCGTACGCGGGTAACCCGCTGGTCAACGCGCTGTGCGTGGGCACGCTGAAGGTCGAGGACCTGCACCTCGCGTTCGCCTCCGGTACCGGCAACAAGGTGATCCTCTTCGGCTCCCGCACGGGCCTCGACGGCATCGGCGGCGTGTCCGTGCTCGGCTCCGCCACCTTCGAGGAGGGCGAGGAGCGCAAGCTGCCGGCCGTGCAGGTCGGCGACCCGTTCGCCGAGAAGGTGCTCATTGAGTGCTGCCTCGAGCTCTACCACGCCGGTGTCGTGGTGGGCATCCAGGACCTCGGCGGCGGCGGCCTCGCCTGCGCGACCTCCGAGCTCGCTGCTGCCGGCGACGGCGGCATGCGCGTTGACCTCGACGCCGTCCCGCTGCGCGCCGAGAACATGTCCGCGGCGGAGATCCTCGCGTCCGAATCCCAGGAGCGCATGTGCGCCGTGGTCGCGCCGGAGAACGTCGACCGCTTCATGGAGATCTGCGCGAAGTGGGACGTCGGCGCCGCCGTGATCGGCGAGGTCACCGACGAGCGCGACCGCCTCGCCGTCTACCGCAACGGCGAGCTGGTCCTCGACGCGCCGCCTTCGACTATCGACGAAGGTCCCGTCTACGAGCGCCCCTTCGCGCGCCCGGCTTGGCTTGACGACGTGCAGTCCGCGGGTGCCGACGGCGGCGTGGAGAAGTCCGACGACCTGCGCGGCACCTGGCTGCGCATGGTCGCCTCGCCGGCGCTGTGCTCCCGCGACTTCATCACCGAGCAGTACGACCGCTACGTGCGCGGCAACACCGTCCAGGCCAAGTACGCCAACTCCGGCGTGCTGCGCATCAACGAGGAATCCCGCCGCGGCGTCGCCGTCTCCGCCGACTCCTCCGGCCGCTACACCTACCTCGACCCGAACATGGGCACCCGCCTGGCGCTCGCGGAGGCGTACCGCAACGTTGCCGTCACCGGCGCACGCCCCGTCGCCGTCACCAACTGCCTCAACTTCGGCTCCCCGGAGAACCCCGCCGTGATGTGGCAGTTCCGCGAGGCCGTGCACGGGCTTGCCGACGGCGCACTCGAACTCACCATCCCCGTCTCCGGCGGCAACGTGTCCTTCTACAACCAGACCGGCGAGACCCCAATCTTGCCGACGCCTGTTGTCGGCGTCCTCGGCGTCATCGAGGACGTGGCCGAGGCCGTGCCGCACGCCATCCCGGCCGCTGTGGAGGAGCCGCTCACCCTCGTGTTGCTCGGAGAGACCCGCGACGAGTTCGGCGGTTCCGTGTGGCAGGACATCTCCGGTCAGGGCCTGGCCGGCCTGCCGCCGCAGGTGGATCTGGCTAACGAGGAGCGCCTCGCCGAGTACCTGCTCTCCGCAGGCGCGGATGCTGGCGCGGATGCTGGCGCTCGCGCCATCGTCGCCGCTCACGACCTCTCCGAGGGCGGCCTCTCTCAGGCTGTCTTCGAGATGCTGCTTGGTTCCGACAAGGGCGCTGAACTGGATCTTTCCGGCGTCAACGAGGACGTGTTCACCGCGCTGTTCTCTGAGTCTGCGTCCCGCGTGCTCATCGCCGTGACCGGCGACCGCGCCGACGCTGCCGTCCAGCGCGCCGCCGATGCCGGCGTTCCGGCCACCGTGATCGGCACGACGACCAACGACGGCGTGATCCGCGTCGCGGGCGCTGGCGTCGAGGCCGCCGCGGGCTTCGAGATCCCAGTCTCCGAGCTCGCCGGCGCCTGGGCAGCGACCCTGCCGCAGCACTTCGGCCACGCAACCGCGCCGAACGCCGCAGTGTAGTTCGCTGCGCGTAGCCCGCCGAGCGCCCTGCGCGAAGCGCCCTGCGCCAAGCGCCCCGCGCAATGCGAAAAAGTCCTTTCCCGCCGCCGAGCGGGGGAGGACTTTGTCTTTTCCTTAATGCGCTAATTGTGTGATTTCCGAGATCAATGTGTGCGGCGCGCACATATGTCACGGAAATCCAAAGTATGGCGCATTTCAAAAAAAGAAACACGCTCCCCGAGGCGAGACAGGGAGCGAGCTCCTCGCGCGCGCACCCGCACCTCGCGCGCGCACCGGCGGCGAACTAATCTCGGCGCTGGGCGGCACCGGGGACGCGGACGAGCGGGACCGGCTCGTACTCGGCGCGTAGATCTTTCAGGGTCTGGGTGTGCTCCCAGAGCCGCTTGTCTTCCTCAGTCACCGGGGTGAACTTGCGGGCGGGCAGGGGATTGCCGTCGACATCGATGCCGATGTACGTTACGGAGGCGTGGATCGCGTCGGTGAGGCTGTCGCGCCCGCCGCGCGGATCGCCGGAGCGCACGTGAATGGAAGTGTGCAGCGAGCGGGAATCGGTGCGGGTCAACCGCGCCTCAACCTCAATCAAATCGCCGATGTGAATCGGCTGGTAGAAGCGGATACCGCCGGCGTAGACGGCTACGGTGCGCTCGCCGGTCCACTCCATCGTGCAGGCCACGCCGGCCTCGTCGATCCACTCCATGGCGGTGCCGCCGTGGACGTTGCCGCCCCAGTTCACGTCCGTCGGCTTCGCAAGGAAGCGGTTCACCAAAATGGGCGCGGTGGAATCGTCGGTGTAGCTCTGCTCGCTCATCTCGGCTTCGATGGCTTTGCGCAGGTCGATGCGGGAGAGTGCGGCTTCGGCGACGCGTCGCTCTTCGTCGTCGGAAGGCACGAACTCCGGCACCGGAGTGGGGCGGCCGGTGACAGCGTCCTTGGCCACGAAGATGACCAGGCAGTCGCAGGCGCGGGTGAACACGCCCTGGCGTGGGTCGGCGCTCAACACCTCGTTGACGATGTGCATTGAGGAGCGCCCGGTCATGGCGATGCGGGAGCGCACCTCCACGATGTGCCCGGAGGGAATGGGCCGGGTGAAGTGGATGTGGCCCACGTACGCGGTGACGCAGTACGTGCCGGACCATTGCGCGGCGCACGCGTAGGCGGCTTTATCAATCCACTCCAGCACGCGGCCGCCGGAAACGCCTTGGGCGCCGGCGAAGAGGACGTCGTTAGGCGCGGCCATGAAGCGCAGCGTGATGGAGGGGGACTTCGTTGCGGCGACGGGCGTGTTCGGCATGGGCATAACCCTAATATGGGCCGCATGGCAAAGAAGCTGGATCCCGCGGAAACGAAGCGTGCGGTGGATGAGGTTGCGGGGTGGCTGCAATCGAACGTCGGCAAGCCAAGTCGGAGCCAGCTGGCCGCGGCGGTGCGGGCGACAGCGCGGACGCTTGCGGAGGAGCTCCCCGGGCACGCGGTGGAGCTGCGTGTGCCCCCGTTTGTGGCGGTGCAGTGCGTGGAGGGGCCGCGGCACACGCGCGGCACGCCGCCGAATGTGGTGGAGATGGACCCGGAGACGTGGCTCAAGCTGGCGACGGGTGTGAGCACGTTCGAGGCTGAGCTGTCCGCGGGCAGGGTGGATGCGTCGGGGTCGCGTGCGGCTGAGGTTGCCCGCGGGCTGCCGGTGGTGAGGCTGTAAGATGACGGCTGTGCAGACCGGTTTCGATGCCACGCGTGCCGATGAACCCCGCGAGGAATGCGGCGTGTTCGGCGTGTGGGCTCCACAGGAAGACGTGTCCAAGCTGACCTATTTCGGTCTTTTCGCCCTGCAGCACCGCGGCCAGGAAGGCGCGGGCATTGCGGTGGGCGATCACGAAAATATCGTGGTGTTCAAAGACACCGGCCTGGTCAGCCAAGTGTTTGATGAGTCGGTGCTCGACGCGCTGCAGGGTGATGTGGCGATCGGCCACACGCGCTACTCCACGGCCGGCGGCAATTCGTGGGAGAACGTGCAGCCGATGTTCCGCACGTCGCCGAACGGCACGGACGTGGCGCTGGCCCACAACGGCAACCTGATCAACTACATGGAGTTGCAGCAGGAGGCGATTGCGAAGAAGCTCATCCCGGCCGCCGGCGTGAAGGGGCAGGGCTCCTCCTCCGACACCGCCGTTGTGTCCGCGCTGCTTGCGGATCTGATCCGGGACGAGCGCACGCTTCTCGACGCCTGCCGGGAACTCCTCCCACGCATCAAAGGCGCCTTCTGTTTCATGATCACCGACGGGCACACGCTCTTCGCCGCGCGCGACCCGCACGGTGTGCGCCCGCTTTCGCTCGGGCGTCTCGACGGCGGCTGGGTGATCGCCTCGGAGACGGCGGCGCTGGATATCGTCGGTGCCTCGTTCGTGCGCGACGTGGACCCGGGCGAGATGATCTGGGTGGACGCGTCGGGCGTGCACTCGGAACGTTTCGCCGAGGAGACCCGCGCGCACTGCGTGTTCGAGTACGTCTACGTCGCGCGTCCGGATTCGGTGATCGACGGGCAGACGGTGAACTCGGCGAGGATTGATATCGGGCGTCGGTTAGCGCGTGTGCTCCCGGTGGACGCGGATCTGGTGATGCCGGTGCCGGAGAGCGGCACGCCGGCGGCGATCGGCTACGCGGCCGAGTCCGGGATCCCGTTCAAGCAGGGCCTGATGAAGAACGCGTACGTGGGCCGCACGTTCATCCAGCCGTCGGATACGCTGCGCCAGCTGGGCCTGCGCCTGAAGCTGAACCCGGTCCGCCAGGTGATTGAGGGCAAGTCGCTCGTGGTTGTGGACGATTCCATCGTGCGCGGCAACACCCAGCGCAAACTGATCCGCATGCTGCGCGAAGCCGGCGCGGGCGAGGTGCACGTGCGCATCGCGTCGCCGCCGGTGAAGTGGCCGTGCTTCTACGGCATCGACTTCGCCAGCCCCGGCGAGCTCATCGCCAACCACGGCCGCGGCGGCTCCGACGCGGAGATCGCCGAATCCATCCGCACAATGATCGGCGCGGATTCGCTCGCTTTCGTGCCTATCGACGACATGGTTGCGGCCTCCAAGCATGCCCCAACCGACCTGTGCGCCGCGTGCTTCACCGGCCACTACCCGCTGGGTCTGCCCGAGGGCAACCCCAATGCCGACCTTGTCCGCCGCATCCAGAGAGGTGAATCATGAGTGAAAACCCTGCCGGAAACCCGGTGTCCTACGAGGCCGCCGGTGTCTCCATCGAGGCCGGCGACAAGGCCGTCGAGCTGTTCGCGCCGCACGCCAAGCGCGCCACCCGCCCCGAAGTCCGCGGCGGCCTCGGCGGCTTCGCCGGCCTCTTCGCGCTGGGCAAGTACAAGGAGCCGCTGCTCGCTGCGGGTTCCGACGGCGTAGGCACCAAGCTCGCCGTCGCCCAGGCGATGGATAAACACGACACCATCGGCATCGACCTGGTGGCCATGTGCGTCGACGACCTGGTGGTCTGCGGCGCCGAGCCGCTGTTCCTGCAGGACTACATTGCCATCGGCAAGGTCGTGCCGGAGAAGGTCGCCGAGATCGTCGCCGGCATCGCCGAGGGTTGCGTCCAGGCCGGTTGCGCGCTGCTCGGCGGCGAGACCGCCGAGCACCCCGGCGTGATGGACCCGGATGAGTACGACGTCTCCGCCACCGCCGTCGGTGTCGTTGAGGCCGACGAGCTGCTCGGCCCCCACCGCGTCCGCGAGGGCGACGTGATCATTGGCATGGCCTCTTCCGGCCTGCACTCCAACGGCTACTCGCTGGCCCGCCACGTGCTGCTCGAGCGCGCCGGCCTGCCGCTCGACGGCCACATTGAGGAGCTCGGCCGCACCCTCGGTGAGGAACTCCTCGAGCCGACCCGCATCTACGCCCTCGACTGCCTCGAGCTGGCCGCGGAGTGCGACGTCCGCACCTTCTGCCACGTCACCGGCGGCGGCCTGGCCGGCAACATGGAGCGCGTGATCCCCGAAGGCCTCGTCGCCGAGATGCACCGCGCGACCTGGACGCCGGGCCAGATCTTCCGCACCATCAAATCCATCGGACAGGTGCCGGATGAGGAGATGGAGAAGACCTTCAACATGGGCGTCGGCATGGTGGCCATCGTCTCCGCCGCCGACCGTGACCGCGCGCTGGCCATCCTGGCCGCCCGCCACATCGACAGCTGGGTGCTCGGCGAGGTCCGCGCGGCCGGCGAGGCCGACGGCGGCGCGCGTGCCGTGCTCACTGGCACGCACCCGCAGTACTAGCGCTGCTTGCGTGCTTGCTTTGCGCTGACAGCTCCAATGTGTGCCGATCGTTGGAGCTGTCAGCGATTGGAGCTCTCAGCGTCACCTCTCTGACCTGCGGGTTTCAAATCGACGCCTGTCCACGACGACGTTGACAGCTCCAACTTGCATATGAAAATGGAGCTGTCAGCGAAAGCGGGGCGGGGAAGAGAACGTCGGCAAGCAAAAAGCACCCCGAAGGGTGCTGTGCAGAACGCGCGGACCACGCCGCGCTACAGGCTAGCGAGCTGCCGCGGCGTTGCCGCCGAAATCATCAGCGTCGTCGTCCCAATCGGCGTAGTCAGCGTAGTCGCCGTACTGGTCCACCTCGTCATCCTCGTCCCAGCTGTTCGCCGGTGCCTGACCCGCGAGCTCACGCTGCAGGGAGTCGAGGTCCATTTCGGGAGAGTTGTACTTGAGCTGGCGAGCGACCTTGGTCTGCTTTGCTTTGGCGCGTCCGCGACCCATGGCGTGACCCCCTTGAGGTGGTTCGGGCGGCCTAGAACAGGCGGCCTCTTCTATTCGAAAGTATTGTCCTGCGTGACATCATAGCCAATACCCCCAAAAAATTCCCTTCCGCCCTGTATGCTGCGCGTTTTACGCTGGCCCCAGACCTCGCTTGAGCTTTTCGACGGCTGCCTTACCCGCCTTCTCGCCTTCGAAAACCGGGAGGGACGCGGGGTCGACGGAGGCGGCGGTGCCGTCGATATCTAGGGGAGTGTCGGGGAGGGCGGAGCGCTTGACCAGGGCGAGGGCGATGGGGCCCTCGTCGGCGTCGTGGATCACGGTGCCGAGGCGGCCTACCTTGCGGCCGTTCGCGGTGATCACGGTGCCCGGCTCGGGCTCGGTGGGGGAGGAGCCGTCGAGCTGCAGCATGACGAGGAGGCGGGGGGAGCGGCCGAGGTTCTCCACGCGCGCGACGGTTTCCTGGCCGCGGTAGCAGCCTTTGTGCAGGTGGACGGCGCCCGGCCAGGCGCCGGCGCCTTCTGCAGCGCTGGCGCCAGCACCGCCGGCATCGCCGCCGCGGGTGATGAACCGCGGCACCTCGTGCGCAATGGACTTCTCGTCCAGGTCCGCGCGCAGTTCCGGCTCGCCGGCGCGCACGCGCTGGGCGGTGTACGCCAAAAGGCCGGTGAGGTCGCCGCCGGCGTCGGTCCACGCGCGGGCGGCGGCGGGAAGTTCGGGGCGGGGAAGACAGACGTCGATACGCGAAAAGCCCTGCAGCCACGGCACCTCGCGCTCCCACAGCGCCCCGGGGATGCGCTGCGCGAAGCCGGCGGGGCCGAGGAGGGTGACGATGGCGAGGTCCGCCTCGTCGACCGTGACGTCGGACCAGAAGATCATGCGGCGCAGGTAGTCGAGGAGCGAGGGGCCTTGGGCGGCGGGAACGTCGAGGTGGAAGGTGGTGCCGTCGTAAAGCATGTCGGCGTGGTGCAGCACGTGGCCCTGCATGTCCAGGTCGAGCGCGGCGCCGGCGAAGCCGGGGGAGGCGTCGTCGAGCTTCTGCGAGAGCAGGTTGTTGAGGAATACCGGCGCGTCCGGCCCGGCGACGGTGATCACGGTGCGCTGGGAGCGGTCGACAAGCCCGGGGCGCTCGGCGAGGCGGCGCTGCTCGCCGAGGGGGTCGCCGTAGTGGAGGGGGACGCCGGCGGCGTCGAGAAGCGAGGCGCCTTCGGACGCGGCGGCGCCGGGGAAGTCCAACAATGCAGAGCGGTACGTCACGCGGCCCGATCATAGGGGCATAATGGCGGGTTATGGGTCAATCGCTGCTTCCCCCTGAACCCGTGATCTACCTCGTGGAGCCGTTCGGCGGGCCGATACGCAGGCAAAACCCCAACATGCCGCACGTGTTTTGGGATGACGCGGCCGTCACCCGCGGCGACGGCGTCTTCGAGACAATCCTGGTCCGCGGCGGGCGCGCGCTGAACCTGGACAAGCACCTCGCGCGCTTCACCCGCTCCGCTGCCGCGCTCGCGCTGCCCGAGCCGGACGCGCAGCAATGGGTCAAGGCCACCGAGGAGGCCGTCGCGGATTACTGCAGGGAGCGCATGCTTGACGACGATCCTTCCCTCGCCCCCGAAGCAAAATGCATGTGGACCATGACCCGCGGCCGCGAGACCACGGGCGTGCCCACCGCGTGGCTCACCGTGCGCCCGGTTGCCGACGACGTGCTGCGCCAGCGCGAGGAGGGTGTCGCCGTGGTGACCACACCGAGGGGCCTCAGCGTGGCTGCCGACGTGCCGTGGATGGCCGTCGAGGCGAAGACGTTGAACTACGCGGCGAGCATGGCGGCGCTGCGATGGGCGCGCTCGCAGGGCTACGACGACGTTATCTATACGGAGCCCACAGACGACGGAGAGCGTGTGCTCGAGGGTGCGACCAGCAGCGTGGTCATGGTGAAGAAAGACCAGCGCCTGCGCACCCCCGCGCCTGGGCCCGGCATCCTGCCCGGCACCACGCAGGCGGCGCTATTCGACTACGCCTCCGAGCGCGGCTGGAAATGCAAGGCCAAGGACATCTACCTGGGCGAGCTGTACAAGGCGGAGTCGGTGTGGCTGGTCAGCTCCACGCGCATCTGCGCGCGCGTGACCAGGCTGAACGACAAGAAGCTGCCGGTGCCGGACAACGAGGCGGAGATCCGCGAGCTCATCGCCGCGGCGGTAGGGCGCTGACGCGCCCTACCCGGCAGGGTGCGTTGGCGCCCTAGCCCGCGACGCGCTCGAGCTCGGCGGACATGTACGGCACGAGCCCGCCGTCGACCACGCGCTCGTCCACCCAGCCGAGGTTGTTGTTCGGCATCAGGCCGTACAGGCGGCGGCCCGGGCCGTGGTCGGCGGGGCCGGTTTCGGTGGCGATGGTGCTGGCGCTCTCGATGCGCCACGCGCGCTCGTTGACCGGCTGGCCGTAAAGCACCTCCACGAGGCCGCGGGAGCTGGTCAGCGTCACCTCAATCTCGTCCTTCTCGGAGATGCGCCAGAAGCCCACCTCGCGCTGGTCGGCGCCGGCGGCGCCGCCTTCGTCGTCGAGACGCCAGATGCGGGACTCGAAGCGCAGGTAGTTCTCGCCGTCGTGGGAGATGACCAGCTGCTGGCCGAAGCTGTACTGCTCGCCGTGGTCATCCGCCTGGCCGGTGCCCTGCCACACGCCGACGAGCGGCAGCAGCGCCAGCAGCCCGTCGTGCAGGCTGGGGCCCTGGCGGAGGTTCGCCGTGTCATCCTCCAGCGGGAAGTCCTCGAAGCCGAGGCCCGGGATATTGCGGTGCGCGGTGCGCTTCGACTGCTCCGCGGCGAGGTTCACGGCCGCGCTGCCGTCGAGGGTGTCTTTGGTGGTGATTTCGTTGTCAGACATGCGTCCCAGCGTAGCCTTGGGGCATGACAGCCGAGATTGCACGCACATCCGCGCCGGTGGCAGGCGCACAGGCCCTGCTCGACGAGGTCGAGGCCCACGACGGTATCGCCGCCTTCTCCGAGCAGTTCCTCGCCGCGCTCGACGACCCCGCCCGCGAGCACACCCACCTCGTCGCGCACGAGGGCGAGCACCTCATCGGCGTCGCGTCCTGTGCGCCGGACGGGGGAGTGGAGCTTGCCGTCCACCCGGATTTCCGCAGGCAGGGCGTTGCGTCGGGGCTCATTGCGCGTATCGACGATCCTTCGAGCAAGGCCTTCTGGGCCCACGGCGACCTCGAGGCGGCCCAGGGTCTGGCGGCTGCACGGGGCATGGAAAAGACCCGCGAGCTGCTGGTGATGGCCATCGACGCGGACGCGCTGGAGGCCGGTCCGGTTGAGCTGCCGGAGGGGTTCGCCGCGTTGAACTACACGGAAGCGTGCGAGCGTTTCGGGCGCGACGAGGTGGAGCAGGCGTGGTTGGACGTGAACAACGACGCGTTCTCGTGGCACCCGGAGCAGGGCGGATGGGATCTCGACCGGCTCCACCGCGGGATGGCCGCGGAATGGTTCGACCCGGAAGGGGTGTGGTTGCTGTATGACGAGCGTCGGCAAGCACCTGTGCTCGCAGGGTTCCACTGGACGAAGCGGCACCCGGGCGGGACTGGTGAGGTCTATGTGGTTGGCCTGTCTTCGAGTTACCGGGGGGAGGGAATGGGGGGGCCTCTCATGGGGGTCGGGCTGAAACACCTCGTGGAAGGTGGATCGTCGCAGGTCATCCTGTATGTCGAGGCCGATAACGAGCCCGCGGTGAAACGCTACAATGAGATCGGGTTCACAATTGCGGAATCACATGTTGTGTATCGCAATCAAGTCTCCTAGCTGGGCTTTTACAGCCAATTTTGAGAGTTCATTGATTGTTAACTTGCCTAGATACCGATGGTTAACCACCGCCCCGTAGCTTTACCGGCTGTGAGTAATCGGAGTTGATCTGCGTCTGCCAGAAGGCAGGAGTGGTTCAAGCCCTTCGGGAACCGATGCTCTTTGCATTGATCTACTTAACACCGGAAAGGTACCCCGTGATCCGCAACTTCAAGCGCACCGCCGCAATCATCGGCGTCGTCGCAGCATCCTCCGCTTCCCTCGTTGCCTGCGGCAACTCCAACGACACCGCTGCAGACAACACTGCAACCGAGACCGCGGTTGAGACCGCTACCGACGCAGCTGCAACCGAGACCGCTGCCGCCAAGGGCGACTACGAGCTCTCCGGCCAGACCGGTTCCCTCGTTGCTGAGGGCGCTTCCTCCCAGCAGAACGCTATGGACTACTTCGGCTCCGTGTACGCAGCCGAGGTTCCGGGTGCCTCCCTGGCCTACACCCCGTCTGGCTCCGGCTCCGGCATCAAGAACTTCATCGCTAACCAGGCTGTCTTCGCTGGTTCTGACTCCCCGCTGAAGGAGGAGGAGGTCCAGCAGGCTGCTGACCGTTGCGGTGGCAACGAGGCATGGCACCTGCCGTTCGTCATCGGCCCGGTTGCAATCGCTTACAACCTGGACGGCGTTGACGAGCTGAACCTGACCGTCGATAACATCGTCGACATCTTCCAGGGCACCATCACCAACTGGAACGACCCGGCCATCGCCGAGTCCAACCCGGGTGCTTCCCTGCCGGACCAGGACATCAACGTCTTCTACCGCTCCGACGAGTCCGGTACCTCCGACAACTTCCAGAAGTTCCTGAAGGCAGCTTCCCAGGACAAGTGGGAGTCCACCGGTAAGGCATTCCCGAACGCTGTTGGTACCGGTGCAAACGGTTCCTCCGGTGTTGCACAGGAAGTTTCCGCTACCCCGGGTGCTATCACCTACGTCGAGGCTGGCTTCGCTGACCAGAAGGCAAACATCGACTTCGGTGCTGGCCCGGTTGAGCTGAACGAGGAGTCCGTGGGCAAGGCTCTGGACAACCTGACCTTCAAGACCGAGGGCCACAACATGGTTGTTGACTCCTCCGCTCTGTTCGCTTCCCACGACAACGGTGCATACCCGCTGGTTCTGACCACCTACGAGATCGTCTGCTCCGCCGGCTACGACGAGGCAACCGCTAACCAGGTGCGCGACTTCCTGAACATCGCTCTTGACTCCCAGGATGATGAGCTGGCTGACGCTGGCTTCATCCCGGTTACCGGTGCTCACGCAGACCGCCTGCGCGAGGCCATCAACGCGATCCAGTAAGACTCGCTACTTCGGGCCGCGGGACCTGACCTTGTCGTAAGGTGCTGCGGCCGATAGACCCCCCCATCTCTGACACATAGTCGATTTCGGGGGGTCTATCTGTGCGGGGATGCAGGCAGTGTTCTGCGTCACCGTTGCTTAATCCAACCCATATCCCAAAGGATTCGCGAACATGGCTGACAACGAACTGCCTGCTACCGAACACGACGACCGCGGCGCAGGTCCCGCGACGAAGTCCGATCCCGTAATCCAGCACTCCACCGCCACTCCGAAGGAGAAGGGCCAGGACCCGGCTACCACGGGCACCCCGGTGACCGGCGAGACTGCTGCAGCGAACGACACCGGTGCCGGCGTGAAGCGCCCGGGCGACCGCGTGTTTGAGGCGCTGTCCACCATCTCCGCAGCGCTGATCACCGTGCTGGTCGCTGCAATTGGTATCTTCCTGCTCATCCAGGCTTTTGAGCCGCTGCGTCGTAACGAAGGCGGCATCCTCGGCTTCTTCACCTACGGCGGCCAGTGGCAGACCGCAAACCTGGATTCCATGAAGTTCGGTATCCCGAACCTCTTCTTCTCCACGCTGACGATCTCCCTGATCGCCCTGATCATCGCCATGCCGGTTGCACTCGGCGTCGCGCTGTTCCTCTCCAACTACGCGCCGGCCAACCTGGTTCGCCCGCTGGGCACCCTGGTTGACATGCTCGCCGCCGTGCCGTCCATCGTGTACGGCCTCTGGGGCGCGCAGGTCCTCGGCCCGCTGCTGGGCAAGTTCTACACCTGGCTGAACTCCTGGGCAGGCGACTTCTTCCTCTTCGCCACCTACCAGAACTCCCCGCCGTTCTCCACGGGCCGCAACATGATGACCGGTGGCATCGTGCTCGCCATCATGATCCTCCCGATCATCGCCGCGACCGCACGCGAGATCTTCGTGCAGACCCCTCCGGGCCAGATCGAGTCCGCCCTGGCACTCGGCGCAACCCGCTGGGAAGTTATCCGCATGACCGTCATTCCGTTCGGTATGTCCGGCTTCATCGCAGGTTCCATGCTCGGCCTCGGCCGCGCACTTGGTGAGACCATGGCTCTGTACATGGCCGTCGCTCCGGCGAACAGCTACCGCGGCTCGCTTTTCGACGGTGGTACCACCTTCGCTACCGCCATCGCTAACGCGTCCGCCGAGTTCAACAACCCGATTTCCGCTGGTGCCTACATCGCCGCCGGTCTGGTGCTGTTCCTCCTGACCTTCATCGTTAACTCGATCGCCCGCGCGATCGTCAACAAGTAGTGGGGAGCTAGGAAGAAAATGTCTACCGCAGTACCCAACAATGGCGCCAACACCGGCGCAACCTCGTCGAAGGTGACCACCACCACGACGACCACCACCACCGCCACCGCGGCCCCTGAACGCAGCGGCGACAACCCGTTCACCGACATCTCCTCCGGCCGCAAGAACATGAACTCCTTCATGGGCGGCCTGATGTGGTTCTGCATGATCCTGGCGCTCATCCCGCTGCTGTGGCTCCTGCTGACCGTTATCGGCCGCGGCTGGTCCGCAGTGTTCGACCCGGCCTGGTGGACCCAGGACATGGTCGGCGTCCGCGCGACGAAGGCTGGCGGCGGTGCCGCGCACGCAATCGTCGGTACGCTTGTGCAAACCCTCATCGCGTCGCTGTTCGCGATCCCGGTCGGTATCTTCACCGCCATCTACCTGGTGGAGTACTCCAACGGCAACCGCCTGGGCAAGCTCACCACCTTCATGGTGGACATCCTTTCCGGTGTGCCGTCCATCGTTGCCGCCCTGTTCGTCTACGCACTGTGGATCACCATGCTGGGCCAGCAGCGTTCCGGCTTCGCCGTGTCGCTCTCGCTGATCCTGCTCATGATCCCGGTTGTGGTCCGCAACACCGAAGAGATGCTCCGCGTGGTTCCGATGGACCTGCGCGAGGCCACCTACGCACTCGGCGTGCCGAAGTGGAAGACCATTGCACGCATCGTGCTCCCGACCGCCCTGTCCGGCATCGTCACCGGCATCATGCTGGCCATCGCCCGCGTGATGGGCGAGTCCGCGCCGGTGCTGGTCCTCGTCGGCTCCACCCCGGCACTGAACTGGTTCAACATGTTCGACCAGCCGCAGTCCTCCCTCCCGCTGTACATGCTGGACATGTGGAAGGCCGGCGCTTCCGGCCCTGCGAACGACCGTCTCTGGGGCGCGGCTCTGACGCTTGTCATCCTCGTCGTCACCCTGAACCTGCTCGCCCGCTTCGTGGCGAAGAAGTTCTCGGTCAAGAAGTAACCCACCCGCGTACCACCACATTCAGGAGTAAACCCAGATGTCTACCAAGCTCGTTCTCGACGACGTCAACATCTACTACGGCGACTTCCACGCCGTGCAGAACGTCAACATGCACATCCCGGCCAAGGCCGTGACCGCGTTCATCGGCCCGTCCGGCTGCGGTAAGTCCACCGTGCTTCGCACCCTCAACCGCATGCACGAGGTCATCCCCGGCGCATCCGTGAAGGGCAACATTCTTCTCGACGGCCACAACATCTACGGCCCGAAGGTTGACCCGGTGGCCGTGCGCAACACCATCGGCATGGTGTTCCAGAAGGCAAACCCGTTCCCGACCATGTCCATTGCCGAGAACGTCGTTGCCGGCCTGACCCTGCAGGGTGAGAAGGACAAGAAGAAGCTCGCAGAGATCACCGAGGAGTCCCTCCGCGGCGCCAACCTCTGGGACGAGGTCAAGGACCGTCTGGACAAGCCGGGCGGCGGCCTCTCCGGTGGTCAGCAGCAGCGTCTCTGCATCGCTCGCGCGATCGCCGTGCGTCCTGAGGTGCTCCTCATGGACGAGCCGTGCTCCGCTCTCGACCCGATCTCCACTCTCGCCGTTGAGGACCTGATCCACGAGCTGAAGACCGACTACACCATCGTCATCGTGACCCACAACATGCAGCAGGCTGCTCGTGTGTCCGACAAGACCGCGTTCTTCTCCCTCGAGGCAACCGGCAAGCCGGGCCACCTCGTCGAGTTCGACGACACCACCACCATCTTCGAGAACCCGTCCCAGAAGGAGACCGAGGACTACATCTCCGGTCGCTTCGGCTAAAGGTTCTTTGGCGGGAGCCACTCCCGTTTTTCGACGCTCGCCGTCTTCCCCGTTCGCGGGGAGGGCGGCGTTCGCCGTTTGTGGGGGTTGGTGCGGGGGTGCGCAGGTCCCCAACCAGGCCCCCAGACGCTGAGAGCTCCACCTGTCCGCTTCAGTTGGAGCTGTCAACGCAGTTGTGGACGTGTGTCAAATTAGAACATGCAGGTCAGAGGGTTGATGCTGAGAGCTCCACGCGTTGACAGCTCCAAAGGCCGGGCGAGATTGGAGCTGTCAGCGTTCGCGGCGGCCGTGGACCATGAAGTCCACCTGGCGGGCGATGGCGACGCAGTGGTCGGCGAAGCGCTCGTAGTAGCGGCAGATCAGCGCGAGTTCGACGGCCTGGCGCACGGAATGCGGCCAATCGCCGCAGGTCAGGCGGGCGAGTTCGCGGGCGCAGTCATCGACGACATCGTCCATTGTCACCAGCTCGACAGAGGCGGGCTCGCCGGAGGCGATGAGCTCGACAACGCGGGCGGCCATCTCCTCAGCGGCGCCGGCCATGTCGCGGACGCGCTGGACTACGTCGTCGGGAAGCACCTGTTCGGGGTGGTGCTGGCGGGAGATCTTGGCCACGAGCTTGGCCAGGTTGCTCATGCGCTCGAGGTCTGTCTCGATGTGGATGTAGGCGAGGACTTGGCGCAGGTCGCTGGCCACCGGGCTTTGGCGGGCGAGGAGGACAAGGGCGCGGTCTTCGCAGCGGCGGTGGACTTCGACGGCGGTATCGGAACCCGTGAGGGCCTCCTCGGCAGCTTCGAGGTCCTGGTCGAGGAGCGCGGCCGAGGCGTTCGCGAGGTTCAGGCGGGCGAGCTCGGCCATTTCGAGAATGTCGCTCTGGTAGGCGTCGAGCGCGCCGCGGAACTCGGTGCGCAGCCGCGTGCCGGGGCGGCCTGCAGTGCTATCCGCCATTGTTCTCGATCTCCGCGCCTTCGGGGACGGTGTCGTCCTCCGGGTCGTCGAGCCAGCCGTCGGGCAGGGCCACCTTGGAGGGGGAACCCTGGCGGCCGCGGGCATCGTCGGCGTGCTCAGCCACCGCGCCGGCCAGGTCCGGTGAGGACCAGATCTGCTCCAGCAGCGCGTGCAGCTGCATAAGCGACTCGACTTGGGCGAGGGAGCGCCGGAAATCGCCGCCCACGGGGAAGCCGCGCAGGTACCAGCCGGTGTGTTTGCGGATGTCGCGGCAGGCGTGGGACTCGCCGTCGTGAAGCGAAAGAAGCTCAGCGTGGCGGTAGATGATGCGCGCGACCTCGCCGAGCGTCGGTTCGGCGGGCACGTCTTCGCCGCGCAGTTGCGCGCCGAGCTGGGCGAACAGCCAGGGGCGGCCGAGGCAGCCGCGGCCGACCTCGACGCCGTGGCAGCCGGTTTGCGCCATCATGCGGGCGGCGTCGTCGGCGGCGAAGATGTCGCCGTTGCCGATCACGGGCAGGCCGGTGCCGTCCATGTGCTCGACAAGGCGCGTGATCTCGTCCCAGTGCGCGACGCCGGCATAGCGCTGGTCGGCGGTGCGGGCGTGCAGCGCGACCGCGGCGGCGCCTTCCTCGGCGGCGATCCGCCCGGCGTCGAGGTGCGTGTGGTGCTCCGCGTCGAGCCCGATGCGGAACTTCACCGTCACGGGGATGCCGGAACCCTCGGTGGCGCTGACGGCGGCGCGCACAATGTTGCCGTACAGCCGGCGCTTGTAGGGGATCGCGGAACCGCCGCCGCGGCGCGTGACTTTGGGCACGGGGCAGCCGAAGTTCATGTCGATGTGGTCGGCGATGTCTTCCTCGACGATCATCCGCACCGCGTCGTAGGTGTACTTCGGGTCCACGGTGTAAAGCTGCATGGAACGGGGGCGCTCGATGTCGGCGAAGGTGGTCATGTGCAGCGTTTTCTCGTTGCGCTCGACCATCGCGCGCGCGGTGATCATCTCGCAGACGTACAGGCCGGACGCGGTGCCGGTCAGCTCCTGCTCAATCTCGCGGCACAGCACGCGGAACGGCATGTTGGTCACGCCCGCCATGGGCGCGAGAATGACCGGCGAGTCGAGCTCGATCCCGCCGATGCGTAGCGCCTGGGTTGCAACCGTCATGGTGCACTATCTTTCCCTCCCAGAAGCGCGCAGTCCAATCACACTTTCGGGGGTGAGGCACACGCTTTTCGACGCTAGCAATAAACTCAGAATGCAAGATAGGTCACAATGTGTGGGGAAAGTGTTCTCCACCCGTTCGTCTATATAGAGAGGGATTGAAATGAGCGACCGAATCGCAAGCGCCAAGCTCCGCGACAAGGTGATGACCGCGGCTGAGGCCGCCGAGTTCATCGAGCACGGCGACAAGGTCGGTATCTCCGGCTTCACCGGCGCCGGCTACCCGAAGGCCATGCCGGGTGCGATCGCCGAGAAGGCGAAGGCCGCCCACGAGAAGGGCCAGGACTACTCCATCGACCTGTTCACCGGCGCTTCCACCGCCCCTGAGTGCGACGGTGTCCTCGCCGAGGCGGGCGCGCTGCGCTACCGCATGCCGTACCAGTCCGACCCGGCCATGCGCAACGCCATCAACGCCGGCCAGATGAAGTTCCAAGACATCCACCTGTCCCACTCCGGCATGATGGTTGAGCAGGGCTTCTTCGGCGACCTGGATGTTGCCATCGTCGAGGCCGTGCGCATCACCGAGGACGGCAACATCGTCCCGTCCTCCTCCGTCGGTAACTCTGTGGAGTTCCTCAACGCCGCGAAGAAGATCATCATCGAGGTCAACTCCTGGCAGTCCGAGGACCTCGAGGGCATGCACGACATTTGGACCGTGCCGGCCCTGCCGAACCGCATCCCGATCCCGATCACCAAGGCGGGCGACCGCATCGGCACCACCTACATCGAGATCGACCCGGAGAAGGTCGTCGCCGTCATCGAGACCAACGACCCGGACCGCAACGCCCCGTTCAAGGCACCGGACGCGATCTCTGAGCAGATCGCCGGCAACTTCCTCGACTTCCTCGAGAACGAGGTCAAGTTCGGCCGCCTCACCTACGACGGCTACGTCATGCAGTCCGGCGTCGGCAACGTCCCGAACGCCGTGATGGCGGGCCTGATGGACTCCAAGTTCGAGAACATCCAGGCCTACACCGAGGTGATCCAGGACGGCATGGTCGACCTGATCGACGCCGGCAAGATGACCGTGGCTTCCGCAACCTCCTTCTCGCTCTCCCCGGAGTACGCGGAGAAGATGAACAACGAGGCTGCCCGCTACCGCGAGTCCATCATCCTGCGCCCGCAGTCCATCTCCAACCACCCGGAGGTTATCCGCCGCACGGGCCTGATCGCCTCCAACGGCATGATTGAGGCGGACATCTACGGCAACGCCAACTCCACCCACATCAACGGCTCCCGCCTGATGAACGCCCTCGGCGGCTCCGGCGACTTCACCCGCAACGCCTACATCTCCTCCTTCATCTCCCCGTCGGAGGCGAAGGGCGGCGCCATCTCCGCAATCGTGCCGATGGTGTCCCACGTCGACCACACCGAGCACGACGCAATGGTGTTCATCACCGAGTACGGCGTCGCCGACCTGCGCGGCCTCGCACCGCGCGACCGCGTGGCAAAGATGATCTCCATCGCCCACCCGACCTACCGTCCGCTGCTCGAGGAGTACGTGGAGCTCGCCTCCAAGTGCAAGTACCAGCAGACGCCGCACGACCTGAAGCACGCCTTCGACTTCCACATCCGCATCGAAGAGACCGGCACCATGCAGAAGGGCGACGCGTAACGTAGCTTCGCCGGAGCTGCTTAGCTAGCTCCACGAACCCCCAATGCTTCCTTCGCGGGTTGCGCTGGGGGTTTCGTCTGCTTGCGACACTTTCGGCAGGTTTACGTCGACACTTCCGGCAGGTTTACGTCGACACTTCCTGATCAGGCTGGCCGGGGGAAGGTCTCCACGCCCACGGGGCCGTCGACGTGGGTCACCACGATGACGGTGCGGTCCGGTTTCGTACCCGGCAGCGGCTCGGTGGTGAGCATCCGCAAGACCGCGGCAGCGGTGTCGGGGGAGAGGTGCTCGGTGGGCTCGTCGAGGAGCAGCACGTCCGCGTCCGAGACGAGTGCGCGGGCGAGCAGCAGGCGGCGGCGCTGGCCTGCGGAGAGGGAGGACGCGCCGTCGGCAAGCAGGAGGTCCAGGGGGAACTCGAAGCCGGTCGCCGAAAGTGCCTCGGTGAGCACCGCGTCGGGGGCGGTGGGGTTGGCTACCAGCAGGTTTTCGCGCACGGTGGTGGCGAAAATCCAGGCATCCTCCGCGAAGAAGCGCGCGCCGGCGGGTTGCGTAACGCGGCCCGCGCGGGGCGGCTGCAGCCCGGCGATCGTGGCCAGGAGCTGCGTTTTGCCGCTTCCCGACGGTCCCCTCACCACCATCCGCTCGCCGTCTGCGAGGCGGAAGTTCCACACCGTGTCGCCGTGGAGGGTGGCCAGATCGTGGGCGACCACCCCGCGTGTCGCCGCGCGTGCGGGTTCCGGCGGCGCGGGCTGCTCCGCCACAGCGCGTAGGCGGGACGCGGCGCGCCGGGCGGCATCGACGTGGATGGCGGCCGAGGCGAGCGGCCCGTGCGCTTCGAATGCGGCGAGCGGGAGCATCACCAGCATGCCCAGCCACGTCGGCGAGCCTGTGTAGGCGGTCGCCGCCACCCACAGCACGGCGACGGCGGTGAGCCCCGTCGCCCAGGCCTGCAGCCCGGCGGCCAGCGCCTCGGGTCGTTTGGAAGCCACCCACGCCTTGCTCGCTGCGGTGGATGCGCGGGCCGCCTCCGCCGCGCGCGCCTCGGTGAGGCCGGCGGCGGCGAACTCGACCCGCTCAGCGAGCACCGAGTCGAGTTGTGCGATGAACGCGTTCTCCGCGGCTACTACGTCGGAGTTGCGTGAGGCGCGCACGGCCAGCGCAGGCACCGCCACACCCGTTACCAGGAAACCGCAGGCCATAGCCAATGCGGCCAGGGGGTGCAGCAGCACCGTACCCACAAGCGCCACCGCGCTCACCACCGCGGCCACCCCAGCGGGCACGATCGCGCGCACGATGACGTCGGTCACGCGCTCGGTATCGGCAACGAGCAGCGCCTGGGCATCGCCACGCGACGCCGCAGGGGCGCGGGACTGGGCGTCGTAGAGCGCGGCGCGCAGCTCTGTGAGCGAGCGCAGCGCGAGCTTGTGGGACACAAGCCGGTCGAGGTAGCGGAACACCGCTCGCGAGATGCCGAGGGCGCGCACGGCGGTCACCGCAACGGAAAGCTCCAGCACCGGTGGCATCTCCCACGCCCGCGTAATCAACCAACCGGAGAGCACCGCAAGCCCCAGCGCGGTGAGCAACGTGACGCTGCCGGCCAGGATCGGCGCGAGGAAGTCGCGGCGGCGCACACCCGCTAGCCGCAGCACATATGCGATGTCTCTCACAGCGCCACCACCTCATCAGCAGCTGCCACGACGCGGTGGTCGTGGGAGGCAACGAGGACGGTGCGGCCTTCGTCGGCAAGCGTGCGCAGCCGCCCAATCACGTCCGCGGCGAGCTCGGGGGAGAGGTGCGCCGTGGGCTCGTCGAGGAGCACCACGCTTGCCGACGCCGCCAACACACGCGCAAGTCCCACCCGCTGCCGCTGGCCTGCGGAGATGCCGCTGCCGTCGGCGGCCACTCGGTGATCGAGCGGCAACCCCGGCAGGGCCGCCAGCTCGCCCGCGGGGGCGGTGCCCATGAGTGCGAGGTTCTCCGCCACCGTGCCGGCCGCCACCGCGGGGCGGGCGGGGAGGTAGGCGATGTCGCCGCCGATGGTGATGGTGCCGGTGACGGCGCTATCCGGCAGCGTGCCCAGCACGGCCAGCAGGGCGGTGGATTTGCCCGAGCCGTTCGCCCCGGTGAGCACGGTCAGCGTGCCGGGTTGAGCGTGGAAGCTGAGGTTCTTCGGCCGGGTGCCGTCGCGGCCGGAAACGCTCAAGCCCTCCGCGCGCACGCCGGGGGCGCCGCTGCGGAGGTAGGACCCGGCGACGGGCGGGTCGGCGTCGATAAGCGAGAGCACCGCGTCGGCGGCCTCGAGCCCGTCGGCGGCCGCGTGGTAGGAGGCCCCGATGCGCCGCACCGGGTTGAACACCTCCGGCACGATGATGAGCACCACCAGGCCCGGCAGCAGCGCGATCTCGCCGACCACCAGCCGTAGGCCGATGCTCACCGCCACGACGGCGACGGAAAGCGTCGCTAAGAATTCGAGCGCAAACGAGGAGAGGAAGGCCAGGCGCAGCACGCCCATCGTGGCGCCCTCGTGCCGCGCGCCGGACTCGCGGATCTGGCGCGCCGGGCGTTCGGTGGTGTGCATCGCTCGCAGCGTCGGCGCGCCCGCGAGCAGATCGGCGAGCTGCGTGCCCAGCCCGGCAGTGACCTCGAGGCGGCGGCGCGTGTGATCGGCGGTGAGCTTGCCGATGAGCACCATGAAAAACGGGATGAGCGGCAGCGTGAGCACGCAGATCAGGCCGGACACCCAGTCGTAGGAGAACACCACCGCGAGCGCCAGCGGCGTCCCCACACACGTGGCCACCAAAGCGGGGAGGAACTCCGTGAGGTAGGGCCGGAAATCGCCGAGACCCTTCGTGAGCACGTGGCGCCAGTAGCCGGCGCGCTCCTCAACTTCCCGCGGGTCGCGGGTGGTAAGTGCCGCCATAGCTTGCTCGCGCAGCTCGTCGATCACGGCGCCGACTGACCTGTTCGCTCCTCGCGTTGCTGCCCACGCGACCAGCCCGTGCAGCAGCACGACCGGGATCACTAGGTAGGGCAGGAAACCGACTGCGTCGCCCGTCACCACCTTCGCGGCGACGGTGCCGATGCACACCCCGCGCGCGATGACCAGCGCAGATTCGAGGGCTTGCGCAACGCCCGTGCGCACGATGAACCCCCGCACCGGCGGGACGAGCCGGATGAGGCGGGGGTCGATCGGGGATGCCAACGGGATCTAGACGCGCACGCGCTTGCGGAACTGCCAGTACGTCCAGATCTGGCCGATGGCGACAACCGGGAAGATCACCACGGCAGCCCAGGTCATGATCTTCAGCGTGTAAGGGCTGGAGGAGGCGTTGTAGATGTCCCAGCCCTCGAACGCCGCGCTGGTGGACGGCATGACATCCGGGAAGAGGCTGCCGAAGAGCACGATCGAGCAGCCCAGGATGGCCACGGTGGTGGACCAGAAGGCGAGCTTGTCGTTGCCGCGCGCGAGGCCGAGGACGGTAGCCAAGAGCGCGAGGACGGTGATGGCGAGCGGGATCCAGGTTAGGCCCTCACCGATGGTGAGCTGGATCCACAGCAGGTAGATCCCGCCGCCGACCAGCACGATCGGGCTGAGCACCTTCAGGCCGATGGCGTGCGCCTCGCTGCGCAGCGGGTCATGCGCTTTGCGGCCGATGAACGTCGCGCCGTGCAGCATGAACAGCGCCACAAATGCCACGCCGCCGAGGAGCCCCAGCGGGTTGAGCAGACCGAGGAAACCGTCGTTGAAGCTGTCCAGGCGGCCGTTCTCGTTCAGCGGCACGCCGCGGACGATGTTGGTGAAGCCCACGCCCCACAGGAAGCTGGCCAGGTAGGAGCCGACCGCAATCGCGGTGTCGCAGCGGCGGCGCCACTCGTACGTGTCCACCTTGCCGCGCCACTCGATGGCCACACCGCGCAGGATCAAGCCGATCACGATGAGCACCAGCGGCAGGTAGAAGCCGGAGAACAGGGTGGCGTACCACTCCGGGAACGCGGCGAAGATCGCGGCGCCGGCGGTGATGACCCACACCTCGTTGCCGTCCCACACCGGGCCGATGGTCTTGATCGCGGCGGTGCGGCGGCGGTCGTTTTCCTCGCCCGCGCCTTTCATGAACGGCAGCAGCATGCCGACGCCGAAGTCGAAGCCCTCAAGGATGAAGTAGCCGGTGAAGAAGAAGGCGATGAGGATGAACCAGATGATTTGCAGATCCATTTAGCGCTCCTTGCCCTGCGTATCGACGACAGTGGATCCGGCAGTGCCCGTCGGAGTGGCCCCGAAGCTCAGCGGCTCCAGCGTCGTGTCTTCGTCCGGCCCGTAGGTGATTTCCGCAACCCGCTCCGAGTCACCGTGGTGCAGGCCGGGCTGGTCGAGGCCCTTCTTGGTGTAGCGGGTGATGAGCCACACCCAGAGGACCGCGCCGACGCCGTAGATGAGGGTGAACAGCGACATGGACAGCAACACCTGCCACGGCTGGTGGTCGGACACGCCGAAGTCCACGATCATGTGGATCTGGTCCTGCATGCCCTCCGGGTTCTGCCCCTCGTAGGCGGGGTTCGGGTGGACGATCCACGGCTGGCGGCCCATCTCGGTGAACACCCAGCCGGCGATGTTGGACAGCCACGGCGCCGGCAGTGCGACGATGCAGGCCGGCATGATCCACTTGGCGCTGGGCACGCGCTTGCCGCGAGTCATCCACAGCGCGACGACGGCCATGATCATGCTCACCACCATGAAGCCGATCATCATGCGGAACGACCAGTAGGTGACGAACAGGTTGGGCGTGTAGTTGCCCGGGCCGTACAGCGCCTCGTACTGCTCCTGCAGGTCCAGCACGCCCTGGAGGGTGACGCCGCTGAACTTGCCGTCCGCCAAGAAAGGCAGCACGTAGGGGATGCCGATGAGCTGGACGGCCGATTCACAGTCGTTCAGCGTGGAGATGGACAGGACCGAGAAGTGCGGGTCCATCTCCGTGCGGCACAGCGCCTCCGCGGAGGCCATCTTCATCGGCTGCTGGGTGAACATCAGCTTCGCCAGCTTGTCGCCGGTGGCGAAGATGAGCACGCTGGCCACCAGGATGGTCCAGGCGCCGAAGCGGGTGCAGCTGCGCCAGATTGTCGCGGCGTTGCCCTCCGGGTCGCCCGCGCGCTGCTCCTTGACCATCCACCAGCCGGCGAGGCCGCAGACCAGCGTGCCCGCCAGCATCCAGGAGCCGAACACGGCGTGCGGGAAGGCGGCGAGCACCGTCGGGTTGGTCAATAGCGCCCAGAAGTCCACGAGCTCGGCGCGGTCCGTCTCCGGGTTGTACACCGCACCCACCGGGTGCCGCATGAAGGAGTTCGCGGTGATGATCCAGTAGGCGGAGATGTTCACCGCCACCGCCACTGTCCAGATGGAGGCGAGGTGCGCCCACTTGGGTACGCGCCCCCAGCCGAAGATCCACACGCCGAGGAAGATCGACTCGAAGAAGAAGGCGGTCAGGCCCTCGAAGGCGAGCGGGGCGCCGAAGACGTCGCCGACGAAGCTGGAGTACTCGGACCAGTTCAGGCCGAACTGGAACTCCTGGACGATGCCGGTGACGATGCCCATAGCGAAGTTGATCAGCAAGATGTTGCCGAAGAACCTCGTGGCGCGGTACCAACGTTCGTCGTTAGTCCGGTGCCAGATCGTCTGCATGATGGCCACCATCGGGGCGAGGCCCATGGTGAGCGGGACAAAAAGATAGTGGTAAACGGTAGTGATGCCGAATTGCCACCGCGAGAGATCGACGAGATCAAGCTCCATGAGCAGCACCCTCCTTCGGGTTAAAGACGCGGTCGCTCATAGTTTGATCGTCTCTTTCGATCTCCGGTGAGGGAACCGGCGTTTTGTAACCGGGATCGCCCTCCTTAGGGGGTGGCTAGGCCTGATTTCAGCCCACCCGGGCGGATTGACTACGATGAGTACGTTGGGCCTTTAGCTCAGTTGGTAGAGCTACGGACTTTTAATCCGCAGGTCCCGGGTTCGAGCCCCGGAGGGCCCACTTGAAGACCGGAAGCGTTTCCGGTCTTTTCGCTATCCGCTGCTCACGGGGGTGCCCGCCCATGGACGTTGCCTCGGACGACGTGAACCCGCACGAGGGCGTGGCCGCAGGCGCGGCCTCCGGGGCGGCCGCCCGAAATGCCGGCCGGGTCCAGCGTGCCTCGCAGATGCGCAACGTCGGCCTGCTCACCGCCATCGCAATCGCAGTGCACAACTTCCCCGAGGGCTTCGCCACGTTCGTCGTCGCCCTCGAAGACCCGGTGCTGGCGTTGCCGATCGCCCTGGCCATCGCCATCCACAACGTGCCGGAGGGCATCGCCGTCGCCGTGCCGCTGCGCGAAGCCACCGGCCAGAAGTGGCGCGCCGCCGGCTGGGCCACCATCTCGGGCTTGGCGGAGCCGCTCGGCGCAATCGTCGGCTTCCTCCTTTTGCGGCCGTTCATCGGCCCGGAGGCCCTGGGTGTGAGCTTCGCCGCGATCGCCGGCGTCATGGTGTTCGTCAGCCTGGACAAGCTCTTGCCCACCGCGATCGAGTCCGGCCGCCACCACACCGCCGTCTACGGCATGCTCGCCGGCATGGCTGTCATGGCCGTGAGCCTGCTGATCCTGCCGAGCTAGACCCGCACGCGGTCGCCCAGACCGCGCTACGCTGCGGTCATGGGTCTCATTCGCTTCATCCTCAACGTGATCTGGTTCTTCACCGCCGGCATCTGGCTCTTCCTCGCGTACTCGTTCGCGGGCATTGTCGCGTGCCTGCTCATCGTCACCATCCCGTTCGGCCTGGCGTCGTTCCGCATCGCGGGCTACGTCATCTGGCCGTTCGGCCGCGAGGTGGTCTCCTCCGGCACGGGCGCGCTCGGCATGATCGGCAACATCCTGTGGTTCGTCTTCGCCGGTATGTGGCTGGCGATGGGCCACGTTGTCACCGCCGGTGTCCAAGCGATTACCATCATCGGCCTGCCGATGGCCTGGGCCAACCTCAAGATGATCCCCGTCACCTGCTTCCCGTTCGGCGCGCAGGTCGTCAGCTCCTCCGATCGACGCTCGATGTACGCGCCCGTCGTTCGCTAAGCTGCCCGTTTGGTCCGGCGCGGGGCGCTGATTTATGATTGCGAGGCTGTTATCAGCGCCCCTATCGTCTAGAGGCCTAGGACTCCGCCCTTTCACGGCGGCAACACGGGTTCGAATCCCGTTGGGGGTACGGCCCTGTGGCGCAGTTGGTTAGCGCGCCGCCCTGTCACGGCGGAGGTCGCGGGTTCAAGTCCCGTCAGGGTCGCCATTAGCCCGAGGTTCGCCTCGGGTTTTTTGCTTTGCGACGACACTTTCCCGCCGCCACCTGCTGATTTGTGGCCTCGGCGCGGGTCTGTGTAAGGTATCAACTCGTGCAAGCGACGGCCACAACAGCCGGGAAGCGGGCACAGAACAAGAGAATATGGCCCTGTGGCGCAGTTGGTTAGCGCGCCGCCCTGTCACGGCGGAGGTCGCGGGTTCAAGTCCCGTCAGGGTCGCAGAACAGCTTGGTTTAAGCAGTTCTGGCTAGATAGCTCAGTCGGTAGAGCACACGCCTGAAAAGTGTGGGGTCGCCAGTTCGATCCTGGCTCTAGCCACAATGAATTCCCCGTCGCACGTGATGCGGCGGGGAATTTTTGCTTCTTGCGTCATTGGCTGGGCGAGGGGGCGAGAGGGGCTGCAGCCGTTTACCGCTTCTCTGCACAGGCACCCTTAAAAAGGCCTTTCTGCAGGGGTTGGGTAAACGGCTGCAGCAAAGCGGCTGGCCCGAGGCGGGGCACGGGCGCCCCGGGATCAGTAGGGTGGGTGCATGTCTGAGAACAACTACACCGTTAGCCTCAACGAGGCCGCCCAGCGTTACGAGATCAAGGTCGGAGGAGAGCTGGCCGGGTTCGCCGACTACAGCGACCTGATCGGCGTGCGCGTCATGCCGCACACCGAGGTGGATCCGAAGTTTCGCGGCCAAGGCCTGTCTAAGCCGCTGATCAAGTACGCGCTGGATGACATCCGCGAGCGCGGGATGGGCGTCGTGCCCATGTGCTCCGCGGTGAGCGCCTGCATCGACGCCAACCCGGAGTACAAGGACCTGGTTTAAATGATGTAGCTGCCGGGGTCGACGTAGTTGTCCGGGTCGACGAGGCGGACCTGCTCGTCGGACTTGCGCTCACGCGCCTTCGCCGGGATGCCGACGGCGATGGAGTTCTCCGGCACGTCCTTCGTCACCACGGCGTTCGCGCCGATGGCCGAGTTCGCGCCAATCGTGATGGGGCCGAGCACTTTCGCGCCGGCGCCGATGGTCACGTTGTCGCCGATCGTCGGGTGGCGCTTCGTCTGCGTGAGCACCTGCCCGCCGAGGGTGACGCCGTGGTAGAGCATGACGCCGTCGCCGATCTCGGCGGTCTCGCCGATGACGATGCCCATGCCGTGGTCGATGAAGAAGCGGCGCCCGATCGTCGCACCCGGGTGGATCTCAATGCCGGTGAGGAAGCGGTTGAACTGCGCCAGGATGCGGGCCGGCGCCTTCCAGCCGCGAATCCACATCGCGTGGCACACCCGGTGGATCCAGATTGCGTGGAGGCCGGAGTACACAATCGCGTTCTCCACGTCGCCGCGCGCGGCGGGATCGTGGTCGCGCGCGTTGGCGAGGTCTTCCCGGATGGTGGAGATGATCGAATACAACATGCCGGTGAGCTTACAGACCGAACCCCCGCCCCCTGCCCGTTGTATTCGGGCTGGGGGCGGGGGTAAATGAACGTCGGAAAGCTTAGTCCCGGATGTCGTCGTAGAGGAGGGTGGAGACGTAGCGCTCGCCGAAGTCGCAGACGACGACCACGATGGTCTTGCCCTCGTTCTCCGGGCGCGCGGCGACCTCGAGGGCTGCCTTGACGTTTGCGCCGGTGGAGATGCCGCCGAGGATGGCGTCCTCGCGGGCCAGCTCGCGGGAGGTGGCAACCGCATCCTCGTTGGTCACGGTGATGATCTCATCGACGATGGTGCGGTCGAGGGTGCCCGGCACGAAGTTCGCGCCCAGGCCCTGGATCTTGTGCGGGCCGGCCTCGCCCTTGCTCAGCAGCGGGGAAGCAGCCGGCTCGACGGCGATGGCCTTGAGGTCCGGGTTCTGCTCCTTGAGGTACTTGCCGGCACCGGAGATGGTGCCGCCGGTGCCCACGCCAGCGACCAGGATGTCCACCTGGCCGTCGGTGTCAGCCCAGATCTCCGGGCCGGTGGTGGTGTAGTGGGCGCGCGGGTTTGCCTCGTTCTCGAACTGGCGGGCCAGGATGGCGTTCTCGGTCTCGGCGACGATCTCGTTCGCCTTCTCCACAGCGCCCTTCATGCCGGCAGAACCCGGGGTGAGCACGATCTCCGCACCGAAGGCGCGCAGCACGACACGACGCTCGGTGGACATGGTCTCCGGCATGGTCAGAATGACCTTGTAGCCCTTCGCCGCGCCTGCGAGCGCGAGCGCGATGCCGGTGTTGCCGGAGGTGGCCTCCACGATGGTGCCGCCCGGCTTCAGCTCGCCGGAAGCCTCGGCGGCCTCGACGATTGCCTTACCGATGCGGTCCTTCACAGAGTTCGCCGGGTTGTAGAACTCCAGCTTCGCCAGCACGCGGGCCTTCGCGCCGTGCGCCTCGGTGATGCCGTGCAGCTCAACCAGCGGGGTGCCGCCGACGAGGTCCAGGACGTTATTTGCAACGTTTGCCACTACTACTGCTCCTTAGATTCGGGCTTGCATTCGCTAACGGTTCCGAAGTATACATACGAAAAGTAGACCGTCCAGTCTTTTCCAAAAAGACTGTGTGGTCTCTCATGTTGAGCAGGGGAAACGAAACGTCGGAAAGCGAAAGCCCTTGCTTTCCGACGTCTCCCCCCGACCGCTTCCCCCGGGGGCAACGCGCGGGTGTAGGGAAACAGACAGCTTCCAACATGCGGGCTTCGGCGAGGGCAAGTTTTGCTACCCCCGCTCAGGCGTTATGATCAGGAGCGTTGAAGTGGCAGCGAGAAAGCTGGCGGGAAGGTTGAAGAACCCATGACGGTTGATGCCCAACGGATCAAAGATGACGACGACGCGATCCGCGCCGCGCTTACCGCGCTGAAGACGGCTACCGGGATTCCGGTGGCGATGTACGGCACCCTGCTGGCGGATAACCGCCTCCAGATCACGCAGTGGATCGGCCTGCGCACCCCCGCGCTGCAGAACCTGACCATCGAGCAGGGGTGCGGTGTGGGTGGACGTGTGGTGACGACCCGCCGCGCCGTGGGTGTGTCCGACTACACCCGCGCGAACGTGATCTCCCACGAGTACGACAAGGTGATCCAGGACGAGGGCCTGCATTCTGTGGTGGCTGTGCCGGTGATTGTGCAGCGCGAGATCCGCGGCGTGCTTTATGTGGGTGTGCACTCCACGGTGCGTCTCGGCGACAAGGTGATCGAGGAGGTCACCCTCACCGCCCGCACCCTGGAGCAGGACTTGGCCGTGAACTCCGCGATGCGCCGCGCCGACGGCGGCAAGGCGCCGGCCAAACCGGGCCGCGTGATGAACGGCGCTGAGTGGGAGCAGGTGCGCTCCACCCACTCCAAACTGCGCATGCTGGCCAACCGCGTGGAGGATGAGGCGCTGCGCAAGGAGCTCGAGCAGCTCTGCGACCAGATGGTTTCGCCTGTGCGCGTGAAGCAGTCGACGAAGCTGTCCGCCCGCGAGCTGGACGTGTTGTCCTGCGTGGCGCTCGGCCACACCAACGTCGAGGCCGCGGAGGAGATGGGCATCGGTGCCGAGACCGTGAAGTCCTACCTGCGCAGCGTGATGCGCAAACTGGGTGCGCACACCCGCTACGAGGCGGTCAACGCCGCCCGCCGCATCGGCGCGCTGCCCTAAGCCTGCCCCGCCATCGCCGGTACTCTTGGGAGCGTGAAAGAGAAATTCCTGGTTACCGGTGGTTCCCGCCTGTCCGGCGTGGTGAAGGTTGACGGCGCGAAGAACAGCGTGCTGAAGCTCATGGCGGCGGCGCTGCTCGCCGAGGGCACGACCACGCTGCACAACTGCCCCGAGATCCTGGACGTGCCGCTGATGGCTCAGGTGCTGGTGGGCCTCGGCTGCGACGTGGAGATCGACGGCGCCACGGTGCGCATTCACACACCGGCCGAGGTCTCCCCCAACGCGGACTTTGAGGCCGTGCGCCAGTTCCGCGCCTCCGTCGCGGTGCTGGGGCCCTTGGTTGCCCGCTGCCATGAGGCGCGCGTGGCGCTGCCGGGCGGCGACGCCATCGGCTCCCGCCCGCTGGACATGCACCAGACCGGCCTGGAGAAGCTGGGCGCCACCACGCATATCGAGCACGGCGCCGTGGTGGCGCGTGCGGACCACCTCCGCGGCGCCACCATCAAGCTGGACTTCCCCTCCGTCGGCGCGACGGAGAACATCATCACCGCGTCCGTCCTCGCCGAGGGGCAGACGGTACTGGACAACGCCGCCCGCGAGCCGGAGATCGTGGACCTCTGCGACATGCTCTGCGAGATGGGCGCGCGCATCGAGGGTGCCGGCACATCCACCATCACCATCGACGGCGTGGATTCCCTCGCCCCGACCGAGCACACCGTGGTCGGCGACCGAATTGTGGCAGGCACTTGGGCGTACGCGGCGGCGATCACCCGCGGCGACATCACGGTCACCGGGATCGCGCCGCGCCACCTGCACCTCGCGCTGAGCAAGCTCAAGCTCGCGGGTGCCGACGTTGAGACCTACGACAACGGCTTCCGCGTCCGCATGGACACCCGCCCCAAGGCCGTGGATTACCAGACCCTGCCGTTCCCCGGCTTCCCGACGGACCTGCAGCCGATGGCTATAGCCATTTCCACGATTGCCGACGGCGCATCCGTCATCACCGAGAACGTCTTCGAGGCCCGCTTCCGCTTCGTCGACGAGATGCAGCGCCTTGGCGCCGACGCCACCGTGGACGGCCACCACGTGGTTCTGCGCGGCGTCGAGCAGCTCAGTTCCACCGATGTCTGGTCCTCCGACATCCGCGCCGGCGCCGGCCTCGTCCTCGCCGGCCTTGTCGCCGATGGCGTGACCACGGTCCACGACGTCTACCACATCGACCGCGGCTACCCGTCCTTCGTGGAGCAGCTCAACGCCCTCGGCGCGAACATCGAGCGCGTCCAGAGCTAAGACGCTTTTCGACGTTTGTTTGTGTGTTTGTTGGTGTGTGGTTTGTGGGGTTGTGCTGGGGGTTTGTGTTGTGTGGGTGGGGTGTGTAACTTAGTTCGAGTCAGCGCGACCGACAACGCCCCGCCGAGACAGTTTGTGTCTGGTGTGTGAGCGGTTAGGAAAACTACCGTTGACGATCTAAGAAACTAGCGTGACTCGCAGCACCTGGATTTGGTTCTGGGGTGTTGGGGTGTGCGTGTGTTGTTTGAGAACTCGATAGTGTGCCAATGCATTTTTTGTTTGTGGTTGGTTGTGTGCCTGTGGCATTGGCTGCGCCCTGGTTTTTTGGGGTGTGGTTGGTGTGTGCCGGTGGTGGTGTCTTGAATCCATTGATGGGGATGCCATTGTTGGTGTGGTTCATGATTGATTCGCATCATTTTTTTGCAAGTTTTTTGGCCAGCCCCATGTTTTTCCTCGTCGGATGGTGGGGTTGGTTGTTTGCAGTAATTTTTGGAAAACATTTTTTGCCAGTACACGCACTACTGTGAAGCACCTGTTTGGTGTTTGGTGGTGTGTGGTTGGTTGTTTTGGTTGGGTATTGGGCTTTTCACGGCCTGTTTCTTCTGAAACGTGGCACCCATGTTGTGTGGGTGTTTTTTGTGGAGAGTTTGATCCTGGCTCAGGATGAAC
>NZ_JAMFTQ010000014.1 GCF_024160105.1 Corynebacterium stercoris | reverse complement strand
CAATAGCAGCGGGGAAACGCCCGGTCCCATTCCGAACCCGGAAGCTAAGCCCGCCCGCGCCGATGGTACTGCACCCGGGAGGGTGTGGGAGAGTAGGTTACCGCCGACCCAACAACTTCACACCGTACGCAGCCCGACCCCGGGAAACCACCGGGGCCGGGCTGCTTTCACATGCGTACGGACTTTTGCCGGCACCCAAGAAAGATTTGACAACATCCTTCATAACCCACCCGTTTCCCCAGGTCGCTACATCCAGTGACAACCTGCCGGAGACTCCCGTGTCCGCGGGCGCCGCGGACCGGGGGTCGGCGGCGGCCGACATGTGCCCCGACCCGAGCGCCCCAGAAAGATTCTGCAGAATCTTTCACACCACCACCCAAAACCCCAGGTCGCTACAATACTCCACAACCTGCCGGAGACGAGCGAGCTCGGCGGGGGCCATCGGGGCAGGAAGGCGCCGTCGGAACGCGGCAGCGCCGCCAGCACCCCTACGCGGCGGACTACCCTTGCTAGCCATGCAGTTGAAGCAGATGCGCGTGGGGATGCTGTACGTGGGCGGTTTTGTCGGCCCGTTCGCCGCGCAGTCGTTGGCGGCGGTGATTCCGGATATCGCGGTGACGTTCGACAAGACGGTGCAGGAAGCAGCGTTCGCGGTCACGGCGTACATGATCCCGTTTGCGACGACGATGCTGTTCTCCACAGCCATTGTGCACCGCTTCTCGCCGCACAAGGTCGTGCGGATCGCATACGCCACGACGCTCATTGGGGCGATCATCTGTATGCTCGCCCCTTCGTGGAAGATATTCATCGGCGGCATCGTGGTGATGTCGCTGTCCAACGCGTTCACGCTCCCGATTCTTCAGGTGATAATCAGAGAGGTGACGCATCCGGACAAGCTCGGTGGAGCGCTCGGCAGATACTTTGCTATGCAGTCGCTGGGCAACTGCGCGGCGCCACTCGTCGCCGGCTTCGCAGCAATCGTGAACTGGCAGTTGTTCTACCTCGCGGTGATCGCGGTCGCACTCGCGATGGTCGTCATTGGCGTGCCGGGGATCCAGCCACTAGCAAAGAACACCACCTCGGAAAAGGTAGCGTGGCCGCCGATGATCGTGCACATCCTCACCATTCTGGCGGTTGGCATGAGCATTATCGGCATGGGTGCCGTGCTCACTATCCACCTGGAGAGCGTGTTCAGCATGCCGGCGTCGCAGCGCGGCTTCGTCATCATGGCGGGCGGTCTCGCTGCGTTTTTCTTTGCGGGTCGGATTGGGGGAGCCGTCGATAAGTATGGCGCGCTCCGGGTGCTCACGGCGTGCACGCTCGCCGGTGCCGCCGCGATTGCGCTGGTGCCGCACCTGGGGTGGCCGGTCGTCATCGCGCTGTGCTGGGCGGTCGCCTTCGTCGGCGCGCAGGGTATTCAGACCACGGTGACGTACTCGGCCCTGCGCACGCCGGGCGGTACGAAGTTCAACTCGACGGTGCTCGCGTTCCGCTTCTTTGGCCTCGCGCTCACGCCGGTACTGCTGCTCCCGATCTACTTCCGCAACGCCGCGGCAGGCTTCGCTGTTCCGGCGGCCCTGCTCATTGCGGCGATGCTGCTGCAGCAGTGGCAGGGGCGAAAAACCGCCGCTTAAAGCACGACCAGCGAGTTCTTGGACTGCTCGAGCGTCTCGGCGTTCTTCACCGCACGCTCCAGCACTCGCCACTGCTCCTGCGGAATCGCCTTCCGCGCTGTGGTGATCACGTCCTTGTCGGGCGTGGCCCACGCGATCGGCATGGGCGTGATCGTCTGCCAGTGGTTCTTGTCGTGCGTGGAACGCTGCGCGCCCACTGCGGTGACAGGCACGTGGGTGCCCTTCGCGTCGTTGGTGTTCGGAATTGGCTTCACGACGACTGAGGTCAGGCCCCAGCGCGGCGGCAGCGCCGGATCTACGTTCGCGTTCACCAGCGCCGACAGGGTTACAGTAGTGCCGGCGTTCTCGCTGATGACTGCGGGGGCGAGGGGGTGGGCGTCGTAAAGCGTTTGTGCCTTGCCCACGGAGCGCGGGATGAGGAGCGCGACGAGGAGCATCATGATGCCGAAAAGCGCGAGACCCACCGTGCCGAGGAGGCGCCACGGCGAGGCGGGGCTGATGAAGAGCCAGCACAGCAGCGCGCCGATGAGGGAGAGGGCGAACAGGGCGAAGCCGGAGATCACCAGGTTGCGGGTGTTGCGCAGCATCTCGTTGTGCTGCTTGGCATACTCTTCGTCGACATCGAACTTGAAGACTTTCATCTCGCTCATAGTGCTTCAGTCTAGGGTTCGGCGGCGACGCGAACTAGCTACAGGTCGGACGCATCCACCAAGCGGTACGCGTAGCCCTGCTCGGCGAGGAAGCGCTGCCGGCGCGCCGCGTATTCGGCGTCCAGCGTGTCGCGTGCGACGATGGTGTAGAACAGCGCCTCCGCCCCGTCCGCCTTCGGGCGAAGCAGCCTGCCGAGGCGCTGCGCCTCTTCCTGCCGCGAGCCGAACGTGCCGGAGATCTGGATGCCAACGGCGGCTTCGGGCAGGTCGATGGAGAAGTTCGCCACCTTGCTCACGACGAGGGTGGAAATCTCCCCGCGCCGGAACGCGTCGAAGGTCTGCTCGCGGTTCTTGGTGGAGGAGGAGCCGTCGATAAGCGGGGCCCCGATGTGCGCGGCGACCTCCTCGAGCTGGTCCACGTACGCCCCGATCACCAAGGTTTGCTTGCCGGCGTGCGTGGCAAGGATGCGGTCCAGCGCGGTGAGCTTGCCCCGGCTGCAGGCGGCGATGCGGTAGCGCTCGCGGGTCTCGGCGGTGGCGTAGAGCAGGCGCTCCTCCGCGGAAAGCTCGGTGCGCACCTCCACGCATTCGGCGGTGGCGATGTAGCCGGCGAGTTCGAGTTCTTTCCAGGGGGCGTCGTAACGCTTGGGGCCGATGAGGGAGAAGACGTCGTCCTCGCGGCCGTCCTCGCGCACGAGCGTGGCGGTGAGGCCGAGGCGGCGGCGCGATTGCAAGTCCGCGGCCATGCGGAAGACGGGGGCGGGGAGGAGGTGGACTTCGTCGTAGATAATGAGGCCCCAGTCGCGCGAGTCGAAGAGCTCCAGCGCCTTGTACTCGCCCTTCGTTTTGCGTGTGACCACCTGGTACGTCGCGATGGTGACGGGGCGGATCTCCTTACGCTCGCCCGAGTACTCGCCGATCTCGTTCGGCGTGAGCGTGGTGCGGCGCAGCAGCTCGTCGCGCCACTGGCGGCCGGCGACGGTGTTGGTGACCAGGATCAGCGTCGTGGTCTGCGCCTGGGCCATGGACGCGGCGCCGACGATGGTCTTGCCCGCACCGCACGGCAACACGACAACACCGGAGCCGCCCTCCCAGAACGACTCGGTGGCGTACTGCTGGTAATCGCGCAGGTCCCAGCCGTCGCCGGCGGTGAGCTCGATGGGGTGGTGCTCGCCGTCGACGTAGCCGGCGAGGTCCTCCACCGGCCAGCCGAGCTTGGTCAGCTCCTGCTTGATGCGCCCGCGTTCCGACGGATGGACCGGGGCCGTCACATCATCAATCGGCGCGCCCGTGAGCGGCTGGATCTTCTTACTCCGGAGCACCTCGGTGAGAACCGCCGCGTCTTCGGCCTCCAGGATCAGACCGTGGGCGGGGTGCTTGACCAGCTTGAGGCGGCCGTAGCGGGCCATGGTCTCGGCGACGTCGATAAGCAGCGCCTGAGGCACGGGGAAGCGGGAGTAGCGCTCGAGCACGTCCACCGCCTGCTCCGCGTCGAAGCCGGCGGCGCGCGCGTTCCACAGGGCAAGTGGCGTGATGCGGTACGTGTGCACGTGCTCGGGCGCGCGCTCCAGCTCAGCGAACGGGGCTATCGCCGTGCGGGCGGCGGCGGCCTGCGGGTGCGCGACCTCGAGGAGGACGGTCTTATCCGATTGGACAATGAGGGGGCCGTCACCAAGCGTCATGCCGAAGAGTATGCCCGCCTGGGCTGCGCGAGTCGAACCGCTTGGCCCGGCGGTTTAGGAAACTTTGGTATCTTGGCTTCATGGCTGGCAAAAACACTTCGGTTGTGCTTGGTGAGCGTTACGACCACTTCATCTCGCATCTCCTAGAGTCGGGCCGATACGCCTCGGCCAGCGAGGTTTTACGCGAGGGGCTGAGGTTAGTGGAAGAGCGGGAGCAACGCTTCGAGGCGCTGCGAGCAGCAATCGAAGAAGGACTGGATAGCGGTCCAGCCCTTCCGATCGATTTCGATGCTTACCTCAGGGACATTTAGCTCTACATGATCGAGTTCACGCCTCGTGCGAGACCTGTAGCGCCGTTTTTGCCCCTACGCCCGCGCGCCTTTGAGCGCCTCCGACCACTTGGTCACGCGCCCGTTGTTCAGGATTGAGCGCCGGTAGATGCGCGCGGCCAGCCACACCACCAGCACCGTCGCCGCGAGGGAGAGCAGGAACGACAGCCCGAGCTGCAGCGAGGTGAGGTCGCCGGCAGCCCAGGTCAGCGGTGCGGCGAAGATGGACAGCGGCGGGATCCAGGAGCACACCTGCATCCAGGTCTCGCTGGTGCTGGTCCACCCGAACGCCGGCACGTACGCGCTGGCCATGATGAGCAACAGGATCGGCATCTGCGTGGACTGCAAGTCTTCCGTGCGCTGTACCATCGCGCCGGCGGCGGCGTAGAGCGCGCTGAAGAACAGCATGCCCAGCAGCCAGGCGATGAGCATGATGGGCAGAATCGACCAGTCGAACGGCACGCCGTCGAGCAGCCCGGAGAAGTTGAGGCCGAGCGCGCCTGCGCCGAGGATGACCGCCGTGGCGATAAAGCCGTACGCCAGGTTGCCCAGGATCTTGCCGGCCAGGAAATCCATCGGGCGGACGCTGGCGAGCACCAGCTCGACCACGCGCGAGGACTTTTCCTCCGTCACGCGGCTGCCCACCTGCGCCGCGAACGTGATCACGGTGAAGATCATCACCATCAGCGAAATGAACGCGGTGAGCTGGCGGATGAATTGCTCCTCTGCGCCCTCGTCGCCGTCGACATCCACAGCGTTGACCTGGATCTGCGGCGCCGCGGCGGCGTACTCGGCCGGGTCGATGCCGAGGTTCTGCAGCGCCTCAGCCTGCGATTGCGCCTGCGCAACCGCCTCGACCGCGTCCATCACGGAACCCGACGGGAAGCCGTCCGAGATCACGTCCCACGTGGTGCCGTCCGCGACGACGGCCGCTTTCACGTCGCCGTCGCGCACCAGGCGCTCGGCCTCCGCGCGGTCCGCCGCCCCTTGCGGGTCCAGGCCGGCCGCGGAGAGCGATTGCGTATCGACGCCAACAACAGCCACGCTGTCGCCCGCAGCAGCGGCATCGTCCTTATTGGCCTGCCACGTGAAGAACCCGATCATGCCGAGGGTGGCCACGATCAGGATCACCAGGGTGAAAATCACCGCGCGGCTGCGGGAGATGATCTGCATCTCCCGCAGCGCGGTGGTGCGGACGGTGTGCCAGGGGGAGTAGGTTTCCTGTGCCATTTACTTCACAACCTCCTTGAACAGGTCGTTGAGATCGGGCACCACGCGGGTGAATTCGTGCACTGGGCCTGCGGCCATGGCGGCGTGGAGGATCCGCTGGTCGTCGTCGACGGAGGGTGCTTCGAGGATGACGTGTGTCTCGGTGTCGTCGATAAGCGTCGTGCCCTGCGGGTACCAGCCGCGGGCCCGGGTGCCCACCCGGAAGCGGACGGGGCCGCCGGTGCGCAGCTCGTCGACGGTGCCTTCGGCGACCATGCGGCCGCGGGTGACAATGCCGACGCGGTCGCACAGGCGCTGCACCAGGTCGAGCTGGTGGGAGGAGAAGACGACGGGCACGCCGTGGGTGCGGGCGCGGTCGGTGAGCATGCGCGACATCACGTCGACGGCGACGGGGTCGAGGCCGGAGAACGGCTCGTCGAGGATCAGGATCGCCGGGTCGTGGATCAGCGACGCCGCGAGCTGCACGCGCTGCTGATTGCCTAGCGAGAGGTCGTCGAGCTTCGCGTCCAGGCGCTCGCCGAGGCCGAGCTCGGTGAGCAGCTCGGTGCCGCGCTGCTTGGCGACGTCCGCTTCAACCCCGTGCAGCTTCGCCAGAAAGACCAGCTGGTCGAGGATCTTCTCCTTGCCGTACAGGCCGCGCTCCTCCGGCATGTAGCCGATCTGGCGGCGGATGTCGTCGTTCAGGGGCTGGCCGTCGAGGAAGACCTCGCCCGCGTCGGCCTCGAGCACGCCGAGCGCGATGCGCATCGTCGTGGACTTGCCTGCGCCGTTCGAGCCGACAAACCCATAGATTTCGCCGGGGCCGACGGTGAAGCTCATCCCGTCGAGCGCCTGCAGATCGCCGAAGCGTTTCTGCAGGTTGCGAACCTCTAGTGTGGTCACGTCCGCACCTTTCTTTCCTGGGGGAAATTGCCGCAACCCACCGTAGCGAAAGTTTCTTCCTGTTGCCGGAGTCACACCGCAGGCTGGCCTGCTGCCGGCGCAGATCGCTCAGCTGCTCCCGCAGTTCTAAGCGCTAGCTCAACACCACTCGCGTGATCCGGGGCAGCGCAATCCGGACCACGCGGTCGGTGGCCTCGTCCAACGCGTCGACCTGACCGGCGCTCACCGAGAGAGGCAGAACGGTCGCGGTTTTCCCGCGGCCGTTTTTGTCTACGTACCCCAATGTCACGTGCCTGCGGCCACGGGCGGCGGCACGCAGCGTTTCCAGGGTGTCGCTTGGCTCAACGCCGGCCGCACTTGCAGCCGGACCGCTCCGCAGCACCGCGATGATCCGCTCCGCCTGCTCAGGCTCAATGCTGCGCGGCCGCGGCAGGGGAGAAGGCGTGGCCGGCACGAGGCTCGGCTCGGGTGCGATGTTGAGTTCCACGCCGTCGCTGTTCTCGGCGGTGGGCTGGAAGCCGGCGTCACGAAGCTGCGCCACCAGCCGCGGCAGCGGTTCGGCGGACACCGCAACCGTCGGGGCGAGCACGCGCACCGCAACGCGCTCGGCGGCGGCTGCGATGAGCGCCGGATCGTCGCTGCGGATGTAGCTCAGCGCGCTGCCCGCGCGGATTGAGCCGTGGGTGCGCGACACGTCGTCGATGAGGTAGCTCAGGCCCTGCGGCACCTCGCCGAGCACGTGCCTCCCCAGCCACGCGTGGATATCGGCACTGGTCAGGCCTGTTTCCAGGGCCTTGCGTAACGACGCCTCCGTCACCCGCCACACGCTCGCCAGCCCCGGCGATTCCAACTCCGCGATGCGCTCGAGGAACCGCGCCGCCTCAGGCGCGAGGGGGCCGGGAGCCAGGATGGTCATGTCGGCTTGCGCGATGAGGTAGTCCACCTCGGCAGGAACGAGGGCTTTCGTTGCGGCGGTGATGTCGGTGCCGTCGAGAAGTGCCAGCAGCGGGCTCGATGCTGCGGGGGAGCCGCCGGGCGACGCGAGCGCGCCGACGGTGTGCGCCTCACTGACGACGGCGCCGATCAGCGCGTCGCGCATCCCCGACGCCGCGATGGGGGCGTGAAACAGCAGGCGCCGCATGTCGCCGCCGTGGGCGAGGATGACTTGGCGCGCGTGGCGGATGTCCGGGGCGTGCATCTCCGCGCTCAAAAGCTTGTGGCCGGTGTCCACCCGCCACGGTGAGGCGGCCCAGGCGGCGAGCACGGTCGCCCACTGCTCGGCGAGCGGCGCGTCGATCCAGGTCAGCGCATCGCGGGTGGCGGCGAGGGCGTCGGTTTCGGTGCCGTCGATCTCCGCAACGCCGCGGCCGATCAGCCCGCCGGCCTCGCCGATAGTGATCAAGAGTGCCGGGTCGAAGGCGAGCTCCTTCTGCAGGGCGGAAAGGGCGCGCACGCCCACGGTGCCGTCCTTGTTCAGCGCCACCGGTTGCGCGAGCAAGCGGGTGAGCAGTTGACGCATCTGCCGCACCGTCTCAAGGCCCTGGCCGGCGGCGGCTTCGTCGACGGCGGGTTGGTTGGCGTCGGCAAGCGCCGGCTCCTCTACGGGGAACACCCGCGGGGTGCCGCCGGCGAGCACCTCGCGCACGGGGCGGGGGAGGCGCACGGTGGACGCGTCGACGCGCACGAGCAGCTCGGCGGCGATAAGGCGCGCAACCGGCGTCGTCGGGTCCGCGTCCGGGGCGGCGGCGCGCGTGGTGCCGATCCCGCCGGAGCTGGCCAGTGTTTCCAGCACCCGCCGCTCCCGCGCCGGCAGCGCGTCCACGCGCGGGGCGATGTCCTCAGGGTGCGGGTCGCTCACCCGCCAGCCCGGCGGCAGGCCGGAGAGTGCGCCGGGCGCGATGCGCAGCGCCTCATCCGGGCCGTACACCAGCGCGCGTTCGCGCAGGTGGGTCAGTTCCGCCGAACCAATGCTTGCCGACGCTCTGTTGACGGCCTCGAGCTCGGCGCCGGCGTCGGCAAGCAATTCGAGCGCCCGGAGATCAGCGGCGTTGAGGCTGCGCAGCGCGAGCGCGGCGGAACCGGGCAGCGAGAGCCGGGTGGCCAGCGACGCAGTGGAGGGCGGGGTGGGGAAGAAAGCATCCGGGCGGGTGGCGATCAGCGCGCGGAGCTGCGCGTCGCTGCTCTGTGCGAGCGCGTCCTGGAACGTAGACATTTCGTCCAATGTTACGTGCGTTTCCCGCGCGGACGTGAAACAATGAGGGGCATGGCTAAAGATGCAGCGAAGATCGGTCGCGCGAACCCGGCGTGGCCCACTCATGTTCCTGGTAACGGTCACCCGGTGACTGAGATCTCCTCCAAGCTCACCGGTGCGAACAGCCCGTTCGGCAACGAGCTTGTTCTGCCGCTTCCGGCAGAGCAGACCGGCTACGTGCACACCACCACCCGTCTGAACAAGTAGGGCCTTCCGCCCTGTCATAGGGCGCGGATACGAAAGCACCGGCTACCCCGTTGGTGGGGAGCCGGTGCTTTGTGCTGCTTCAGGCTTAGTTGATGATGCCTGCTGCGCGTGCGGCGCCATAGATGTCGCCGGCCAGAACCGCGTCGATGAGCACCTTGTTGTCGTTGTAGAACGCGTTGTAGTCGTGGCGGTTCGCAGCGTAGGTGTCGTGCACCAGCTGCGGCACGGCGTAGCCGGCGGCGTTCACGGCAGCGACGATCTGCTTGTACACGTTGTCCACGGCGAGGTCGGCGGCCGGGGCGGCAGGTGCCGGTGCCGGAGCCGGAACTGCGGCCGGAGCCGGTGCCGGTGCCGGAGCCGGGGTGGCGGCGACAGCCTGGGCATCGCGGTTGGTCGGCGCGGAACGCAGACCCAGCTTGCGGGAGCAGGCCGGCCATGCGCCCCAACCCTGGCCGGCCAGGGTGCGCTCGGCGACGATGATTTGCTGCTCGCGGGTTGCCTGGTGTGCGTACGGGGCGAACTGGCCGCCGCCGTAGGCGCGCCAGGTGCTCGCGGAGAACTGCAGGCCGCCGTAGTAGCCGTTACCCGTGTTGATGTGCCAGTTGCCGCCGGCCTCGCACTGTGCGAGACGGTCCCAGTCGGAATCCGGGGCGGCGGAAGCCTGCGGTGCGACGATGCCGGCAAGAGCGGCGGCCGCAGCGGTGCCGGCGAGAGCCTTCTTGGCTACCGACGTCGTCTGCTTGGAGTGGCGTCCCATAAATAGTGTCCTCTCGGTTTTAGCCGTTCAGTGTCAGCCGTTCGTAGTCAGCGTGATGCGGGCGAGCCTAACGGTTTATAACGATTCAGTCACGCCCTCGGCACGAAGTTGCGTCGATTCGCATGCTGGACAAGGCAACAACATGGCGTTTGTGCAGCTCACGCGCGTTACAAAAATTTTAGTGGTCTATGTCACAAAATGTTTGGCAACAGACCCGTAAGCCTTCGGGCAGGGAGGAAATAGTAAGCTCGGAGCTTTCGTTATAGGGGAGAAAAGGAGGTCTAGTCATGCCAGTTGGAAAAGTGAAGTGGTACGACGCGGACAAGGGTTTCGGTTTCGCCTCGAACCCGGGCGAGGATGACGTGTTCATCGGCAAGAACGTGCTCCCGGAGGGCGTGGATGAGCTGGTCCCCGGGCAGCGCATCGAGTTCGATTTCGCCGCCGGCCGCCGCGGCCCGCAGGCGCTGCGCGTGAAGGTGCTGGAGACGCCGAAGCGTCGCCCGGTGCACCGCCGCAAGCCGGAGGAGCTGGGCAGCATGCTCGCCGATGTGATGACGATGATTGAGACGCAGATCCAGCCCGCGCTCACCGGCGGCCGCTACCCGGACCGCAAGGAGAGCCGCCAGGTCGCAGAAATCCTGCGCGCCGTGGCGAAGGAGCTTGATGCGTAACGACGGCTCTTATTCAAAGCCGATCGACCATGTGGCGATGACGGGGATTTCCTCTCCGTCATCGCCTTTATCAATTGCCAGGGCAGAGACCTCGGCGACGACGAGCTTCGCGCCGCTGTCGGTGACCGCCTCAACGTCCTGGGTTGCCGCCTCGCCGGAGGTGAAGACGATCTCGTTGTTCGCGGCCGGGTCGTCGTAAATGGTGAGGAGGCGCCAGCTGCCGTCGGCAATCTCGCGCGGCACGGTGACGGTGACAGTAGCGGGGTCCAGCGTCATCGTAGGCGGCTGCCCGCCGGCGCATTCCTCGTCCAGCTCGCAGACGGTATACGGCTCAACGTCAAGCGTCACGCCCGCGGAGGCGACCTCGATCTGCACGTCGCGCACCGGGGTTGAGGGGCGGTTCTTCTGCCACTCCATCACGCCGTACACCGCCGCGACCAACAGAAGCGCCGCGAGAATGATCGCTGCTACCTGCACCCAACCCTGTGCTTGCCGACGTTTCGCCATAGCCAGAAAGTCTAACCCCCGCCCCTAGCCGGCCGGCTCGAAGGTGACGCGGTACAGATCCGGCCAGCGCTTGCCGGCGAGGTAGAACTCGTCGGTGCCCGGGATGTGGGCGATGCCGTTGAGCACGTGGTTCGGGTCAGCGGTGGCGTTGTTCGGCACGTCGGAGGCGTCGATGACAGCGGTGACGGCGCCGGTCGAAGCGTCGATGCGCACGATGTCGGTGGTGGTGAAGATGTTGGCGTACACCGCATCGCCCACGCACTCCAGCTCGTTCAGCCCCGCAACCGGCTCGCCGCCGAGCGTGACCGTGAAGCGCTCCCGCTCCTCGAGCGTGGCCGGGTCCATGCGGCGCAGCTCCGCAGTGCCGTCGGAGAAGATCACCTCACCGGCCTCGGGGCGGGCGCAGATGCCCCAGCCCTCGCCGGTGTACGTGGCGCGGCCGGTCTCCGCGAGCGTCTCGGCGTCGCGCTTCATGGCGACGTTGTCCTGCCAGGTGAGTTGCCACACGTAATCGTCGATACGCGTGATGCCCTCGCCGAAGTACGCCGGATCGATGTCCTGCGCCGCGAGCACCGCGCCGTCGAGGCTGCGGCGGTAGATGCGGGACTCGCCCTCCATGCCGGTGCCGACGTAGAGCGTGCCGTCGGGCGCGACTTCGAGCCCCTGGGTGAAGCTGGTCGGGTCGAAATCGTAGCGTTCCTTAACCACCGCCACCAGCTGCTCGGGCGCGGCCTGCTCGGCCGGTTGCGTGCACGCGGCGGGCAGCAGCGTCAGCGGGAGGGCGGCGGCGAGCGCGGGCACGGCGTGGGGCAGGCGGGGCAGCGTCATGCGCACCATCTTGCCCCACAACACGGCGACCACTGTGCAGCCGCGCGTTTGAGGATGCGCATAATAAAGGCGTGACTGATTCCACCCACCGCTCCCGTTCCCGGTCGCGGCGCCGGAAGGCCGCGCAATCCCCGTTGCTCGCCCCCGCGGCTGTGCAGGCCGCGCGCCGCGCGCTCGAGGAAGTCGCGGACGGGGAGGAAATCGGCGAGCACATCGGCGTCACCGGCCTCGGCGAGAACGTGGCCACGCACCGCTTCGCCGCCGACGTTCCGGGCTACTCCGGCTGGGAGTGGAACGCGGTTGTCGCCTGCGCCACCGGCTCGGACTGGGTGACCATCAACGAGGTCGCGCTCGTGCCCGCCACCGGAGCGCTCGAAGCACCGGACTGGGTGCCCTACTCCGAGCGCCTGCGCCCCGGCGACCTCGGCCCGGGCGACATCATGGAACTTTCGCCTCACGACGATCGGGTTACCGAAGACTCCATGTCGCGCCACGCCATCACGTTCCCCGGCCGCGAGACCAAGCGCTACCTCACGGAGAAGGGCCTCAGCGAGGCGGAGCGCCGCTGGCGCACCGGCGACTTCGGCCCGAACAGCGAGTTCGCCGAGAAAGCCACCCTGTACTGCCGCAGCTGCGCGTTCTACCTGCCGATGGGGGAGCCGGTGGGCGACAACTTCGGCGTGTGCACCAACGAGTACTCCGCCGACGGGCACGTGGTGGCCGCATCCTACGGTTGCGGCGCGCACTCCGACACCACCGTCGCGGACTAACCGCTACACCAGGGCGGCGAGCTGCTTGCGCACCTCGTTGACCTCGCGGTGCGACGGCACCCCGCCCCGGTCGAAGAGCGAGCGCGCCGGGCGCTTCGTGCCGTACTCCAGCCACGTATCCACCAGCCGTGCGCCGTACACCGGGTCAAGCACCCACACCTCGCTCGACGGCAGCGCGTGGGTGTCGAAACCGTCCGGCGCCTCCTCGACGTCGATGCCGTAGCCGGCGAGGATCTGCAGCACGCTTTCCAGGGCGATCGACGGCGTGGTGTCCGGGTGCGTCGACACCCGCACCCGACCGGGCAGTACCTCGATGAGCGGGTACATGACGGCGGAGACGGTGCGAAAATGATCGTCGACAAGCAGTGCCTCGTGCGCCGGGATGCGCGCAAGGACGGACTGCTGCCAGCCCAAGTCGGGCCCCAGATGGCCCGGGTCGGTGCGCTCGTCGCGGATGGCGTCGGCCAGCATCGTGATCTCGCTCGGGGCGGGCGCGAGGGGACGCAGCGCGAGCGCAACATCGCCGCCGCGGACCTCGAGTACGCCCCGGCGAGTGCCGTGGACGCGGGAAAGCTGGATGCGCAGCTGCTGCAGCGCTGAGGGCTGAACCCCCATCTCGCGCAGCCGCGCCGCGTACCGGTCCGCGTCAATCACCGCACCCTCGGCGACGACGAAGTTGAAAACGTCCACGAAACCCCAATCACGCTGGCCGACGTTTGGCTAATTACTCTCCGAAGTGGGAGTCTATGTCAGGCAAAAGCCAGCCAAATTCTATGACCTTCCAAGGGGACCATACCGTGACAACCCGACACGCGCCCACATCCTCGGCCGCGGAACCCACCGGAGCGCTCGACCGCTTCTTCCACATTACTGAACGCGGGTCGAACGTCGGCCGCGAGATCCGCGGCGGCGTGGTCACGTTCTTCGCGATGGCCTACATTGTGCTGCTCAACCCGCTGATCATCGGCACCAGCCCGGACCGCGACGGCGTGGTGCTGGGCATCCCGCAGGTCGCCGCCGTCACCGCGCTCGTCGCCGGCGTGATGTGCATCCTCTTCGGTGTGATTGCGAAGTACCCCTTCGGCATCGCCACCGGCCTGGGCCTGAACACGCTCGTGGCCGTGACGCTGGTGGGGCAGCAGGGGCTGAGCTGGCCGGAGGCGATGGGCCTCGTGGTGATCGACGGCGTGATCATCTGCATCCTCGCCGTCACCGGCTTCCGCACCGCCGTATTCAACGCCATTCCGAACTCCATGAAGGTGGCCATGAGCGTGGGCATCGGCATGTTCATCGCCATGATCGGCCTCGTCGACGCCGGCTTCGTGCGCCGCGTGCCCGACGCCGCGATGACCACCGTGCCGGTGCAGCTCGGCTTCGAAGGCTCCATCGCCTCCTGGCCCACCCTGGTATTCGTGCTCGGCTTGATCATCTGCGGCTTCATGGTCACCCGCAACATCCCGGGCGGCCTGTTCATCGGCATCGTGGTCACCACCATCATTGCCATGATCGTCGAGGCCCTCACCGGCGCCGGCTCCTCGGCGGACGACCCGCACGGCTGGTCCCTGGCGGTCCCGCGCCTACCGGAGTCCCTCGGCGGCGTGCCGGATCTGTCCCTGGTGGGCAAGGTGGATCTCATCGGCGCTTTCATCAACGTCGGCGCCATTGCCGCCTCCCTCATGGTGTTCACCCTCGTGCTGGCTAACTTCTTCGACGCCATGGGCACCATGACCGCCCTCGGCCGCCAAGCCGGGCTTGCCGACGAAAACGGCAACCTGCCCGACATGAAGCGCGCCCTGATCGTGGAGGGCTTCGGCGCCGTCGCCGGCGGTTTTGCGTCCTCCTCCTCGAACACCGTCTACGTCGACTCCTCCGCCGGCATCGCCGACGGCGCCCGCACGGGCCTCGCCAACGTGGTCACCGGCGTGCTCTTCCTCGCGGCGATGTTCTTCACCCCGCTGTACGAGATCGTCCCGATCGAGGCCGCCGCACCCGTCCTCGTCGTCGTCGGCGCGCTGATGATGATGCAGGTCGGCTCCATCGAGTGGACCCAATTCCACATCGCCCTGCCGGCGTTCCTCACCATCGTGGTCATGCCGTTCACCTACTCCATCGCCAACGGCATCGGCGTCGGCTTCATCGCCTTCACCGTCATGGCGCTGTTCGCGGGCAAGGCGAAGGAGATCCACTGGATCATGTGGCTCATCTCCGCCCTGTTCGTCGTCTACTTCGTGCAGGGCCCGCTCCTCGCCGCCCTGAGCTAGGAGCACACTTTGCTTATCGACGATCCTTCATCCCCCCTCCTCGACGACATCCGCGACCTCAAGGGTTCCGACGGGGAGCGCGGCCTCGTCATCGCCGAGGGTCCGCTGATCTGCGGGCGCCTCTTGGAATCGCGCTTCCCGGTCCGGGCGGTGTTCGGCTTCGGGGGTCGGCTGGAAACGTTCGTCGATACGCATGGCGCTGAGCTTCAGCGCCGCGGGATCCCGGTGTACGAGGTGCCTCGCGCGGTGATGGCCGAGGTCGCGGGCTACGACATGCACCGCGGCCTGCTCGCCTCCGCCGACCGGCCCGCGCCGCTGCGCGTCGCGGATGTGCTTGCGGGCGCGCGCACCGTCGTCGTGCTCGAGGGTGTGGGGGACCACGAGAACATCGGCGCGATCTTCCGCAACGCCGCCGGCATGGGGATCGACGGCGTGCTGTTCGGCGCGTCCACCGCGGATCCGCTGTACCGCCGCAGCGTGCGCGTGTCCATGGGGCACGCGCTGCGTACCGCGTTCGCGCACATCGACGGCACGCCGACCACTTGGCAGCGCGGGCTCGCCGAGCTGCAGGAGGCGGGCTTCCACGTCGTCGCGCTCACCCCGGCGCCGGACGCGGTGCAGCTGAAAGACGCGCTGCTGGATCAGCGAACCGGGCGGCAGCACGAGCGGGTGGCGTTCCTCGTCGGCGCGGAGGGGCCGGGGCTGACCGAGCACGCGATGCGCGCCTGCGACGTGCGCGCCCAGATCCCGATGGCTCCGGGCACCGATTCGCTCAACGTGGCGACGAGCGCCGCCGTCGCGTTCTACGAGCGCATGCGGTAGCTGCTCAACGGGCCGGGAAGCTGCCGGTGAGAGCTCCAGACGCTGAGAGCTCCAGGAACCCGCTGCTGTTAGCGGTCCGCGTGGCGGATCTTCTCCACCAGCGCGTCCTTCATCCGCCCGAGGCGGCGGCGCACGTCGCGGCCGATGCGGCGCGCGGCTGCAACGGAGGCGTCAGCGAGCTCGGCGAACTCCTCGCCCTCGGTGTCGCGCGTGCGCACCTCGTAGTCGTCGTAGGCCCCGTCGCCCTCGGCGAAGCGGGCGGCGACCTGCTCCACCGTCTTCACCTGCGGTTTCGCCGGCTTCGCGATCTTCGGCTCCGGGCGCCCGTCAATGGCGTAGCCCACAACGTGCACGTCCGGGCCCTCGCCGTCCAGCTCCAACCCGACCCAGTGGCGCTGCGCCTCGCGCATCAAGTCCTTGGGCTCGAACGGCAGCGTGATGCCGCCGAGCTGCTCCGCCTTCTCGCCGGCCCAGTAGGGCGCCTCGAAGGGCTCCGGCAGGCCGAGATCCTCCAGGACGCGCTCGCGCGTCGCGGTCAGCGAGCGGCGCAGGTCCTCGCCCACGTAGTGCGCGAACCCGGCGTAGTCCGAGTCCGTGCCCTCGGCAAACATGTACGTATCCGCGGCGGGCAGTGCCTCGCGCAGGTAGCGCACCGTTTCGGTGAGCTTCTCCGAATCCGTCACGAACGTCTGCACCACAGCCACACCCGGGTATCCGGCGATGTAAAACTCGCTCTTGCCGGGCTTCGACGAGCGGTTCAGCGGGAACTCGCCGATCGGCGTGATCGGCCACGCTGGGTTGATCTGGCTGAGCAGCTTGCGGCCGAAACCGCGGTCCGCCTTTGGCTCCGACTCCAGCACTGCGGCCGGGTCAGCCGTCGTGACAAACCAGAACGTGACCACCGCGGGGTAGCTGATCGACTGCATCGCGCACCTACTTCTTCGGTCGCTTCGGGGTGGTGCGCACGCCGAGCAGCACGTCCTCCCAGTGCGGGGTGACAGCCTTGCGGCGGCGCTTCTGGGGCTGCTCCTCCTCATCCGGGTGGCGCAGGAAATCGCCCTCCGCAACCAGGTCGTCCCCGCTCGGCTCGGCGTCGGCCGGGGCAAGCTCGGGCTCCTCCGCGCGGAGCGCACGCGTATCGACGGCAGTGAGCGAGCGCACCGGCTGCACAAAATCCGGGTCCGTGAGGTCCGCCGCCACCGCGTTGCGGGCTTCCGTCGTCGCCGCGGAACCCATCTGGCGCTTGTACGACCACACCGCCTCGTTGTCCGTCAGGCCGGCCTGCCAGCGCAGGTGGACAACCCAGGCGTCGCCCGGTTCGCGGGTGGCGTCCCAGGTGGCGTCGGAAAGCGAGTGCCCGCGCGCCGCGAACGCCGACGCCAGGATTTCGAAGAGCGTGAGCTTCGCCGGGCCGTCCTCGCGCAGCGGGTGGGACTGCTTCGCGGCCTCGGCGACCTGGGAACGCTCCAGCAGCACCGGGTGCGCGTACGGCTCGATGCGGCTTTCGGCCACGCCCATCTCGTCCGCGACCTCGGCCGCGGTTGCGCCGGCGCGGATGCGGGCCTGAATCTCGTTCGGGCGCATGGTCAGCGCCTTGGCGTAGAGCGGGTCCGGCTCCGGCAGCGTGCGCTCCTGCGGGGTTTCTTGGACCTCGACCTCGGGTTCCTCCGCCGGGGTTTCGGGCTCCACGGGCGCTTCCGCCTCGTCGGCGTGCGGCACAGCGAACAGCGTGCTGCCGGAGGGGGCGAAACCGGCGTTCACCTCGGGCTCCGCGGCCTCCTGCGGGTCGAGCTCGGCGCGTGCGAGCTGGTAGCGCACCCCATCATTGTCGACGAGGACAAGGAACGTTTCCGTCGATTCCTCATGGCTGAGGTGCAGCTCGCGCATAGCTCTCCCTATTCGGCGGACAGGTTTTCCCAAGCCTAACCCACGGGCCGGGGTTTACTTCGCGCCCACGCCCTGCTCGAGCAAGTAATCGATCGCGCCCGTGAGCTTCTCGACGTCCGCAGTATCCACCGCCGGGAACATGCCGATGCGCAGCTGGTTGCGGCCCAGCTTGCGGTACGGCTCCACGTCCAGGATGCCGTTCGCGCGCAGCGCCTTGGCCAGCTGAGCTGCGTCGATGGTGTCGTCGAAGTCGATGGCGCCCACCACGAGCGAGCGTGCCGACGGCTCCTTGACAAACGGCGTCGCCTGCTCGTTCGCGTCCGCCCAGCCGTAGAGCGCCTGGGCGTTCGCGGTGGTGCGGGTGACCATGCCGTCGAGGCCGCCGTTCTCGTTCATCCAGCGCACCTGGTCGGCGAGCATGAGCAGCGTCGCAACCGCCGGGGTGTTGTAGGTCTGGTTCTTGCGCGAGTTGTCCACCGCCGTCTGCAGGTCCAGGAACGCCGGGATGAAGCGGCCGGACTCCTTGATCTTCGCGATGCGCTCGATCGCGGCCGGGCTCATCGCCGCAAGCCAGATGCCGCCGTCGGACGCGAAGCACTTCTGCGGGGAGAAGTAGTAGGCGTCGGCCTCGTTGAGGTCGACTGGGAGCCCGCCGGCGCCGGAAGTAGCGTCGATAAGCACCAGTGCCTCGGTGTTCGGGCGGGTGACCGGCACCATCGCGCCGGTCGACGTCTCGTTGTGCGCCCAGGCGACGACGTCGGCGTCGGTGCCGTCGAGCTCGCTCGGGGAGGGGGCGGTGCCCGGCTCGCCGGCGACCACCTGCGGCTCCTGAAGCCACGGCGCCTGCTTGGATGCCTTCGCGAACTTGCCGGAGAACTCGCCGAAGCTTAAGTGCGCGGACTTCTGCTCGATGAGGCCGAACGTCGCTGCGTCCCAGAACGCGGTGGCGCCGCCGAGGGAGAGGACGATCTCGTAGCCCTCCGGCAGGTTGAACAGTGCGGCGAGGCCGTCGCGCACCTCGCCGACGACGTCCTTCACCGCCGGCTGGCGGTGGGAGGTGCCGATGATGGCTGCGCCGCGGGCAATCGCGTCGAGCTGCGCGGGGCGGACCTTGGAGGGGCCGCAGCCGAAACGGCCGTCGACAGGCAGGAGGTCAGCGGGCAGGGTGGGGTAGTCGCTCATCGAACAACCGGCTTTCTTCTCGGGGGGCAAGGCCTTCTTTACGCGCATAATATAACGCCGCGTTTGTAAATGTGAGTGTGGTCTACATTCACAAGCCTCTTCGCAGTCATGCGGATCACACCTTTTGCTACTATTGCAGCAGTCATTCACTGGCCTTGGCTGGCGGTGCGTCCTTTCGCGCGTCTACCTGGGCTGGTTCCACCACGTGAGGAAGGGTATTTCGTGGCTTCTGAGAACGAGAACAAGGCCGTACTCCACTACCCCGGCGGCGAGTTCGAAATGGACATCATGCGCGCCACCGAGGGCAACGACGGTATTGTCCTGGGCAAGATGCTCAGCGAGACTGGGTACGTCACCTTCGACCCGGGCTACGTGTCCACCGGCTCCACCGAATCCAAGATCACCTACATCGACGGCGACAACGGCATTCTGCGCTACCGCGGCTACGACATCGCCGACCTGGCCAACAACGCCACCTTCAACGAGGTCTCCTACCTGCTCATCAACGGCGAGCTGCCGAACGCCGAGCAGCACCAGGCGTTCTCCGACGACATCCGCCACCACACGCTGCTCGACGAAGACTTCAAGGCCGCCTTCAACGTCTTCCCGCGCAACGCGCACCCGATGGCTGTGCTGGCGTCGTCCGTGAACATTCTGTCCGCCTACTACCAGGACCAGCTCAACCCGCTCGACGAGGAGCAGCTGGACAAGGCCACCGTGCGCCTCATGGCGAAGGTGCCGATGCTGGCGGCCTACGCTTACCGCGCATCCCGCGGTAAGCCGTACATGTACCCGGACAACAAGCTGAACCAGACCGAGAACTTCCTGCGCATGATGTTCGGCTACCCGACGGAGGAGTACGAGGTTGACCCGCTGCTCGCCCGCGCCATGGAGAAGCTGCTCATCCTGCACGCTGACCACGAGCAGAACTGCTCCACCTCCACCGTGCGCATGATCGCTTCCGCGCAGGCCAACATGTTCGTGGCTATCGCCGGCGGCATCAACGCCCTGGCTGGCCCGCTGCACGGCGGCGCGAACCAGGCTGTGCTCGAGATGCTCGAGGACATCCAGAAGAACAACGACGGCGACGCAACCGACTTCATGAACCGCGTGAAGAACAAGGAAAAGGGCGTCCGCCTCATGGGCTTCGGCCACCGCGTGTACAAGAACTACGACCCGCGCGCCGCCATTGTGAAGGACACCGCCCACGAGGTGCTGGAGCACCTGGGCGGCGACGAGATGCTGGACCTCGCCATGAAGCTCGAGGAGATCGCGCTGAACGACGAGTACTTCATCCAGCGCAAGCTGTACCCGAACGTAGACTTCTACACGGGCCTGATCTACCGCGCCATGGGCTTCCCGACGGACTTCTTCACCGTCCTGTTCGCCATCGGCCGCCTCCCGGGCTGGATCGCGCAGTACCGCGAGCAGCTTGAGATGAACTCCAAGATCAACCGCCCGCGCCAGATCTACACCGGCTACGAGCACCGCGACTTCGTGCCGGAGGATCAGCGCTAAGCTGCCGGCTCACCGCCGCGAGCGGGCTTTCCCTTATACTTTTGGGAGGCCTGTTCCGGCGGTTTTGTCATTCCCGCCACAACACGTGCAAGGAGATTGCCAGCAATGGAAAAGCCCACCATCGAGGTTCCGCAGGAGCCGGCGCCGGTTGACCTCGTTATTGAGGATCTTGTGGTCGGCGACGGTGCCGAAGCCGTCGCGGGTGGTTACGTGAAGGTGCACTACCTCGGCGTGACGTACGACACGGGCAAGGAGTTCGATTCGACCTGGGACCGCGGCGAGGCTGCCGAATTCCCGCTCGACGGCCTCATTGCGGGCTGGCAGGAGGGCATCCCGGGCATGCGCGTCGGCGGCCGCCGCGAGCTGACCATCCCGCCGGAGATGGCGTACGGCCCGGCCGGCGGCGGGCACCCGCTCGCGGGCCGCACCCTGGTCTTCGTCATCGACCTGCTCGACGCTAGCTAGGTGAGCGCCGTGCGCATTCCGCTTACCACGCTTAACGACGGTTATGATTTCCCCCTCCTCGGCCTCGGCACCTACAAGCTGAAGGGCGAGGAGACGGAGCAGATCGTCCGCACCGCCATTGAGTTGGGCTACCGTCACATCGATACCGCCTCGCTGTACGGCAACGAGGTGGAGGTGGGCAAGGCCATCAACGCCGCGATCGCCGCGGGTGACGTCACCCGCGAGGAGCTGTTCGTGACCACCAAGCTGTGGAACGACGACCAGCACCGCGCGGCCGAGGCGTACCAGGAGTCTCTGAAGCGCCTGAACCTGGAGTTCATCGACCTCTACCTCGTCCACTGGCCGGTACCGCAGCAGGGCACTTACGTCGAGGCGTTCGAGCAGATCACCCAGCTGCAGGGCATGGGGCAGCTGCAGTCCGTCGGCGTCGCGAACTTCTACGAAGATGTGCTTGAGGAGATCATCGAGAAGACCGGTGTCACCCCGGTGCTCAACCAGGTGGAGCTGCACGCCGGGTTCACGCAGCCGGAGCTGCGCGCGTTCCACGAGTCCCACGACATTGTCACCGAGGCGTGGGCGCCGCTTGCGCGCGGCGAGAACTTCGACGCGCCCGAGATCGTCGCCGTCGCCGACAAGCACGGCAAGACGCCGGCGCAGATCGTCCTCGCCTACCTGCTTGAGCTCGGTTGCTCTGTGGTGCCGAAGACCTCGAACCCGCAGCGTCTCGTCGAGAACCTCGGCGCGGTCGAGGTGGAGCTCGACGCGGAGGACATCGCCACCCTCGACGCGGTCGGCGGCGGCCGGTTGTACGGGGATCCGAGGACGTTCCCGAATTAAGCGTCGTTAAGCTTCAAGTTCTTAATGAGGGTCTGCCCGCTCGGGCAGGCCCTTCTTGTTGTTCGAGGCGACGGTGGGGGTAGTTGTAGTACCAAAAGTTTCCGCACGTCCCCGGCATGGGCGGGGGTGGAAGATTGGGAAACTCTTGGAAAAGGCTGTTTAACGTTCGTTCACGAAGTGTGCCGTAGGTTACATTCCTTCTGTCGAGTTGCAGGCTTCTCAGCGAGGCCTCAACGAGGCGAGTGTCTATTCGTCTTAGCTAGAAAGGATTGAGGCCGTGGCCGGATCTACAGCTATCCCGACTCGTCGTGAGCCCACTCCCGAGGAGTTCGTCGCAATGCAGCAGAGCTCCGAATTCCAGGAGCTCCGCAGCACATTCCGCGGATTCACGTTCCCGATGATGATCGCGTCCCTCGTTTGGTACCTGCTTTACGTGCTGGTTGCCACCTTCGCGTCCGACGCCATGGCGCGTCCGTTCCTCGGCCTCAACGTGGGCCTGTGGCTGGGCCTTCTGCAGTTCATCACTACGTTCGCCATCACTTGGTTCTACGTGAAGTGGGCGAACAAGAACATCGAGCCGCGTGCGGCGCACATCCGCGAAGTGATGGAGGGCTAAGACCATGCAGACGACTCTTCTCGCCGCCCCCGCTGCGCAGGGCACCGGCAACCCGATTCTCAACATCGCCGTCTTCGGCATCTTCATCGTGGTCACCCTGTTCGTGGTGACCCGTGCCGGCAAGACCACCAGCGAAGCCTCCGACTTCTACACCGGCGGCGCAACCTTCAACGGCACCCAGAACGGCCTCGCCATCGCGGGTGACTACCTCTCCGCCGCGTCCTTCCTGGGCATCGTCGGCTCCATCGCGCTGAACGGTTACGACGGCTTCCTGTACTCCATCGGCTTCTTCGTGGCGTGGCTCGTGGCCCTGCTGCTCGTCGCCGAGCCGCTGCGTAACGTCGGCCGCTTCACCATGGCGGACGTGCTCTCCTTCCGCCTGAAGCAGAAGCCGGTGCGCGTGGCTGCGGCCTTCGGCACCCTGTTCGTGTCGCTGTTCTACTTGATCGCCCAGATGGCCGGCGCCGGCTCCCTGGTGTCCGTGCTGCTGGACCTGCACTCCTTCAGCTCGCAGGCAATCTGTGTCGCGATCGTCGGCGTGATCATGATCGTGTACGTCCTCATCGGCGGCATGAAGGGCACCACCTACGTCCAGATGATCAAGGCCGTGCTGCTCATCGCCGGTGTCGCGATCATGGCTGTCCTGGTGTTTGTCAAGCTGCGCGGCGGCAACCTCTTCGACGCTGCGATCGACATGCACGCGTCCTCCCAGACCCTCGCCGAGAAGGGCTACGCCGCTGAGGCCATCATGCAGCCGGGCCTGAAGTACGGCGGCACCCTGACCAAGCAGATCGACTTCGTCTCCCTGGGTCTCACCCTGGTGCTCGGTACCGCTGGTCTGCCGCACGTGCTCATGCGCTTCTACACCGTGCCGACGGCGAAGGAAGCCCGCAAGTCCGTGACCTGGGCCATCGTGCTCATCGGCTCGTTCTACCTGCTCACCCTCATCCTCGGCTACGCTGCTGCAGCGTTCGTCGGCCCGGACCGCATCCTCGCCGCCCCGGGTGGCGCGAACTCCGCCGCACCGCTGCTGGCGTTCGAGCTCGGCGGCTCCATCTTCATGGCCCTGATCTCCGCAGTCGCGTTCGCTACCGTGCTCGCGGTGGTGGCAGGTCTTGCGATTACCGCCTCCGCCTCCATCGCCCACGACGTTTACGACGCCGTGCTGCGCGACGGCCAGTCCTCCGAGGAGGAGCAGGTCCGCGTCTCCCGCATCACCGTGGTTGTGCTCGGCATCGTCTCCATCATCCTCGGCATCCTGGCCATGACCCAGAACGTGGCGTTCCTGGTGTCCCTCGCCTTCGCCATCGCGGCGTCCGCGAACCTGCCGACCATCCTGTACTCCCTGTACTGGAAGAAGTTCAACACCACCGGCGCTGTCTGCTCCATCTACGCGGGCCTGATCTCCTGCCTGCTGCTGATCTTCCTGTCCCCGGCAGTTTCCGGCTCCCCGAGCTCCATGTTCCCGAACGCTGACTGGGCGCTCTTCCCGCTGTCCAGCCCGGGTATCGTCTCCATCCCGATCGGCTTCCTGGCCGGCATCATCGGCACCTACCTGGGTAAGCCGGACAACTTCGACGCCCTGCAGGCCGAGATGGAAGTTCGCTCCCTCACCGGTGTCGGCGTGGAGGCTCCGGTCGACCACTAGTCGCTGACACTGACGTAACACAGCAACGGCGCGGTTCCGCATAGGAACCCGCCGTTGTTTTTTGTTGCCCGCGCGCAGGGCATGCCGAGGGGCCGCTCGGGGAGCGGCTGGCGGAGAAAATGAGCGTCGAAAAGCGTTAGCCGAACAGTGTTTGCATCGCGCCGTAAGGATGCACCGGGTTGGGGACGGGGTGCCCGTTCGGGGAATGCCAGGTGGGGGTGCCGCGCACCATCTCGACGCGGCCGCGGCTGGGGTGCGCGGGGTCGTCGTCGTTGACCCCGTTGTGGTAGCTGCACAGCATCGCGATGTTGTTGAGGTTTGTCTCGCCGCCGTGGTGCCAGGCGGTGATGTGGTGGGCCTGGTTGTGGTCGGCGGGGCGTCGGCAGTCGGGGACGGGGCAGACGGGGTTCACCATGGCCGCGAGGGTGCGCTGCTTCGCGTTGGCGAAACGCTCCGTGCGGTACAGGTTCACCGCGCCGTGCTCCGGGTGGAAGAGCGCGGCCTGCAGGTGGTGCTCCTCGTCGGCGAACTGTGCGAGGTACTCGGCGCCGGTCATGGTGGTGCCGTCGGTAAGCCCGAGCACCACTTCGTCGCCGGTGCCTTCATGGATGGACACCCAGTCCTCGAGCGCGATCATGAGGGTCGGGTGCGGCGTGGCGAGCGGGACCCCGCTGTGGGCGGCGTCGCCGCGCATGAGCATGAGGAAGTGCGTGAGCAGCTGGGGCGCGAGGGGTTTCGTGTGGTCGACGAGCTGCAGCAGGGCGTGCTCGAGGTCGGCGAGCTCGCGTTCCGACGCCGTGACAATCATCGTGCGCATCCCCGCAATCGAGCGGCCGAAGCGCACGCCCGGCAGCGGGGCGCGCTGCGTGGCGGGCAGGTGCTCGTTGAGGAAGCGGCGCAGCTGCTTGCGGGTGCGGCACGGCGCGGCGGCGAGCATGGCGAGTACTTCGAGGCGGCGCGTGTGGCGCGTGGCTTCGTCCTCGATCGCGGACAGGCGGCGCTCGACCATGTTCAGGAAGTCGAGGGTGAGGCACGCGTTGCGGGCGAGGCGTCGGGCGTCGCGCTGCTTGCGCGTGAACCGCGTGCGCCCGTAGTACGTGGCGTGGAGCTGGCCCCAGGTGTGCACCCAGCCGGGGTTGATGCCGGCGTCGAGCGCGACGGCTTTGTCGAAGCCTTCGAGCGTGTCGACGGAAGTGGCGGCGAGCGCCCCTACGAGCGCGGTGAACGTGGTCATGCCCCGCACACTAAGCCGGGCGCAACCGTCGCGGAAGGCCCGGCGGCGAAGCTGTGGATAACTCCGTTGCGGCGTCAGCAATCACCGCGGGGTTATCCACAGGCGGCTAGCGCCGCAGGAGCGATTGAAGGTCGATCTGCGAAGATAGTTCGCTTGACCCCTTCACCAGTTCGGCCACGGCGGCTGCGGTCTGGCGGTCGTCGGGGGAGATGACCGAATTCAGCGCCGGCGCGACCGGTTGCGGGGCGGCAGCGGCGCCGGGGGTCCACTGCCCCCAGTCGGCGGAGTAGACGTTGTTGATGTCCACTTGGACGCCGTCGATGGTGTCGGTCCACTTCGCCTTCTGGTGGATGGTGGTGCGCGGGTGGATGCGCCCGCCGGAGCCCCAGTCGTGCTGCCAGAAGAAGCTGCCGATGCCGTCCTCGATGCACCACTGGATCACGTTGTAGTTGCCGTACACGCCCGTCTGGTATCCGGCGAGCATCAGCGCGGATTGGAAGGCGCGCAGGTAGGGGCGGATCTGGGCGTCGTACTGGGCGCGGGTGGGGTTGTCGTCGATGGCCACGTAGATCGGCCGGCCGGTCGGGCCGCCGGCGGCGCGGTGGATGCGGATCGCTTCCGGCGCGTGGCGGGCAGCCGACGCCGCGCCGCCCAGCCAGTCGGCGGTCTCGGCGCGCCCGAACTGGTACACGGAGGCGGTGGCGAGGCCGTAGGCCTTGAAGTCGCGCGTCTCGGCGAGCGTGACGGGTTTGCCCAGCATCCAGGTCGCGCCGGGCCGGCGCTCGGACACGTAGCGCACCGCGCCGAGGTGGCCGCGCGCCTTCACAGCGCGTGCCGACGGCACCCCCGCAGCGTAATCAATCACAGTCCCCATCACGCGGCCCTGGGCGCGGGCGGGCACGGGGGCGATGGCGGCGGCCGCGGTCGCGATCGCGGCGGATTTCAGCATGGCGCGACGGCTGATCGTATTCACACCCGTCACACTAGTCCCGCGCGTTACGGGTGGTGGGGAGCGACGCGGTGCTGGTGATCGTCGAGAAGCACGAAGCGGACGTCGGAAAGCGAAGAAAGCGCTTGGCGCACGCCGGCGGCGGTGCCGGACCCGGGGTGGTTCATGTGCGCCAGCACGATGGCGCCGTCGGGCGCGCCGATGATCTGCTGCGCCACCGCGTGCGCGCCGGACGTGGCGCCGTAGTCGCCGTTGACGCTGAAGCCGGCGATCTGCATGCCGGCGTCGCCTGCGATGCGGACGGCGACGTCGTCGTAATGCGCGGTGCCGGCGCGGAACCAGCGCGATTGCACGCCGAAGCCCGCGAGCGTATCGGCGTTGCCGCGGATCTCCGCGATCGCCTCCGCGGGGCTCGCCGTGCCGTGGATGCCGTACGCGGGCTGGCCGGCGACGGTGAGCGGCACGTGGCGGGTGCCGTGGTTCTCGATATGGAAGAGCGGGTCGGCTACGAGCTCCGCGGTGATGTCCGGGTGCGCCTCGATCCACGGCTGGGCGAGGAAGAGGGTGGCGGGGACGCGGTGTTCGCGCAGGACTTGGATGAGGGCGGCGTCGTAAAGCCCGCTGCACGCGTCGAACGTGAGCGCCACGGTGCGCGCGCCGGGCGTGGTGGGCACCGTATCCACGATCCCGGGCAGGTGCGTGCCGAAGGCCTGCGGCACCTCGCCTGCGTACGCTTCCGGCGCGGGCATGCGTGCCGACGTCTGCGTTACCGGCGCCGCCGTTTCCATCCGTGTCGATGTGACCGTGGTGGTCGGGTCCGACATCGTTTCGGTGGGGCGAGCGCATGACACCGCGCCGCCAGTGAGCAGGAGCGAGGCGGCGAGGAAGCGGCGGCGGGTCAGCGGAGCGGGCACAGGGGCAGTGTATGCGTGAGCGGCAAACCGTGCGCGGGGTAGGGGTTGTTAGGTATAAGAAACAGTATGACTGGCAAGTCCTCGAATGCCCTGCGGGCGCTGGTGTGGGTGCACGTTGTGCTGGTGATCTTCACGGTGATCTACGCCCTGCTCGGGCCGCGGGTTGCGATGGACATCCTGGGTGCCGTGGTGTGGTTGGTCGGCGGCATTGCGCTGCTCGTCGGCGCGTGCTGGCCCGGGGTGCCTGCGAGCGTACGCATCCTGACGGTGCTCGCCGCACTCTGTTACGCGCCGGCGGGCGGGTCCCACTTGTACTATGCGGCGTTTCCGCCCGAGGTGATCGGCGCGCTTATCAACCCGCTCGCGCTGGCCGGGTTCTTGGGGCCGCTGTTCGGCTTGCCCGCCGTCGCTTTCGCCGGGCTTAAGCAGCGGCCAGCGGCGCAGTAGCCCACTGCTTGCGGGTGTGCATGACGGCGAACTGGAAGCCGATGAGGAAGATCAGCGTGGCCACCGGGACGAGCACGAAGCCCATGCCGTAGGAGCCGAAGCGCTCCGGGAACCAGCCCCACAGCGGGGTGCCCAGCGCGAGGCCGATCGGGAACGCCATGCCGAGCACACCCCAGATCTTGGCGAAGTCCCGCTGGCCGAACGCGGCCTGCGCGATCAGTGGCGGGGAGACCGTGCCGTTCGCGGCACCGAGCGACATGAAGACGATGAGCACCAGGTACGGGATGAAGAAGGTGACCCACGTGGAGACGAGCACCGCGATGGCCGCGAAGCCGAGGGTGATCCAGAGCGTCTTCATCAAGCCGATCTTGTCGATGAGCCAGCCGAGGAACGGCTTGAAGATGATCAGCGCGATCATCTCGGTGACGATGACGGCGGAGATCTTCTCCGGCGGTACATAAATGTCCCACGGCGTGTTGGAAAGGTAGTTGACCAGGTGCTGGGTCAGGCCGTAGGTGATGCCGAGGAGCAGCACGGAAAAGGCGAGCACGTAGAAACCCGGAGACTTGTAGGCCTCCGCCTGGGTGAGGCCTGGCTCGACGCCGCCGGCGGTGGCGGTCTGGTCTGCGTCGGCGGAGAGCTGACCGAAGGCCGGCACGCGGGCGTCGGCGGGGCTGTTGCGGATGAGGAAGAGCGCAGGCAGCACGGTGAACGCTGCGAAGAAGGCGGCGAGGAAGAATGCGGTGGGGCGCCAGCCGGTGGCGTCGATAAGCTTGGGCAACACCGCGCCGAAGATGGCGCCGCCGATGCCGGAACCGGCGAGCGCGATGCCGAGCACCGTGCCCTTGCCCTTGATGAACCAGCGGTTGATCACCACCACCGGCACGTACTGCGCCGAGAGACCGACGCCGAGGCCGATGATGATGCCGGCGAGGTAGAACATCCAGATCTTCGACGAGATGCCGAACAGCACCAGGCCGGCCGCGGTGACCGAACCGCCGAGAATCAGCAGGCCCTGCGCCTTAATCTTGTCGACGAGCTGTCCCGCCAGCGGCATCGAGAGCGCCGAGCAGATGCCGAGCAGGGTGTAATAAATGAGGAACTCGGAAGCAGAGAACGAGGTGAACTCGCCGAGAATCACCGGGGTGAAGAAGCTCATGGCGGTAAACGAGACCGCCATCGCGATGTTGATTAAGCAGGCACCGATGGCGATGCGCAGGTACACGCCGGACATCTTCTCGCTCGCGGCGATTTGCTCAGGGGAGTAGGCGGGAGCGGGGGAGTTGGAACCGACTGCAGAAGACATGAACCCTCCTAGAGTGTCACCCCTCATGCTAGTTGTGAGCTGGGGTTTTCTCCTGGCAAGGAGGTGTGGTCTCGGCCAAGCCGAGCGTCCTGCGCTCCCAGCGGACTTCGCCGTCAACGACCGAGCGCCCCAGAGAGGAATCGAACCTCCGACACCGGCTTTAGGAGAGCCGTGCTCTATCCACTGAGCTACTAGGGCAACAGGCCAAGATTAGCGCACGTGCGGGCGCGCCTGAAACTTACGCCTCGCCGGTGAGTTCGCGCAGCTTGGCGCGCACCGCGGAGGCCTCGGGGTTCGTGGCGTGCGTGCCGTCGGAGTACAGCACGGTGGGCACGATGCGGTTGCCGCCGTTCACGCTCTCGATCCACGCGTTGACCTCGTCCATGCCGTCGGCGTCCACGTCCACGACCTCGTACGGGGTTTCGGTGCGGTCGAGGCGCTCGCGCAGCTTCTTGCAGAACGGGCACCACTCGGCGGCGAAGATGGTGACGTGCTCGGTGGTCTCGGGTGCAGAGATGCTCATTATTTCCTCTCGAAGCGCTGGTACTTGAACTTGAGGCCATTGCTTTTCGACGTTTGCCACTCACCGTCGTCGGTAAGCGAAAACTCGTCCCCGATGCGGGGCGCGAAGACTGGGGTGGTGACGGCGTCGGCCAAATGAACGTCGATAAGCGTGCGCTCGATGACGTCGACCTCGTCGAGCGTGGCCTCGTAGAGCTGGCCGCCGCCGATGATCCACGCGTCCGTGTTGAGGTCCGGCAGGTCGGTGGAGACGTACGCGCCGTCGGACCAGCGGCCCGGCTCGCGCGAGGACAAGACGTGGTTCGCGCGGCCCGGCAGGGGTTTCACCGGGAGTGCCTCCCACGTGCGGCGGCCCATGATGATGGGGCGGCCCATCGTGATTTCTTTGAAGTGGCGGAGATCCTCCGGCAGGTGCCAGGGCATGGTGTCGCCGTCGCCGATCACGCCGTCGAGGGACTGCGCCCAGATGGCGCCGAGGGTGGCCATTAGACAGAAACCTTTGCGGTGATGGTCGGGTGCGGGTCGTAGCCGACAACCTCGATGTCCTCGAAGGTGTAGTCGAAGATGCTGTCGGCCTTGCACAGCTTGAGCTGCGGGTAGGGGCGTGCGTCGCGGCTGAGCTGCTCGCGCACCTGCTCGATGTGGTCGTTGTAGATGTGGCAGTCGCCGCCCGTCCAGATCAGCTCGCCGACTTCGAGGTCCGCCTGCTGCGCGAACATGTGCGTGAGCAGAGCGTAGGACGCGATGTTGAACGGCACACCGAGGAACATGTCGGCGGAGCGCTGGTACACCTGCATGCTCAGGCGGCCGTCGGCAACGTAGAGCTGGAACAGCAGGTGGCAGGGCATGAGTGCCATCTTGTCCAGCTCCGCCACGTTCCACGCGGACACCAAGTTGCGGCGGGAATCGGGGTTTTCGGTGAGCGTGCGCACGGCCTGGGCGATCTGGTCGATGTGTGCCCCGTCCGGCGTGGGCCAGGAACGCCACTGCACGCCGTAGACGGGGCCAAGCTCACCGTCTGCGTCCGCCCACTCGTTCCAGATGCGGATCCCATTTTCCTGCAGCCAGCGCACGTTGGACTCGCCGCGGAGGAACCACAACAGCTCACCGGCCACGCCCTTGAAGTAGACCTTCTTGGTGGTCAGGAGGGGAAACGAGTCCTCGAGGTTGTATCGGATTTGGCGGCCGAACACGCTGCGGGTGCCGGTGCCAGTACGGTCGCCCTTCGGGGTGCCGTTTTTAAGTACATCCCGCAGGAGATCTTCGTACGGGGTGGGGATTGCCACTAGTTGGAGACTCCTTCAAAGCTGCCGTGCTGCTCGTAGTAGCGAGCACATGCAGCGAGAATGTCATCTGCCAGCTCGGGGCGGCAAATCAGCAGGTCCGGAATGTAGGTATCCGCGTTGTTGTAGCGCAGCTCGGAGCCGTCGAGGCGGGAGCAGTGCAGACCCGCGGCCATGGACACGCCCACCGGCGCGGCCTGGTCCCACTCGTACTGGCCGCCGGCGTGGACGTACGCATCATAATCGCCGAGCAGCACGTGCATCGCCTTCGCGCCGGCGGAGCCGACCTGGGCGGTTTCAAACCCGATCTCCTGCGCTACAAAGGAGGCGACAGCCGGGGGACGGTTGCGAGACATTGCCACCTTGCCGGCGAAGGGGCCGGAAACGTGGCGCACGTCGGAGGACTTGAACACTACGCCCAAGTCCGGCAGACCGACGGCGGCGTGGACCGGCACACCGTCCTCAACCAGCGCGATGTGCACCGCCCAGTCCTGGCGGCCGGTGGCGAACTCCTTAGTGCCGTCGAGCGGGTCGACGATCCACACCCGGTTGTTGTCCAAGCGGGCCAGATCATCAGCTGCCTCTTCGGAGAGGAAGCCGTCACCCGGACGGTGCTGCTCCAACACGCGAGCGATCCAGTTCTGCGCGAGGTCATCGCCAGCCTCGCCGAGCTCACGCCCGCGCAGCAGGCCCACGCCGCGGATGCCCTTCAGGATCTCGCCGGTGCCTTGCGCAATGAGGTTGGTTAGCCTGGAATCGGAGTATTCGGCGCTCATACCCCCGAATCCTACCGGCTAAAGTAAGCCCATGCCCGCCGAGCATTCCGAGGTCTTGAGCCGCTTCCACCCCCAGGTGGCAACCTGGTTCGAGGAGGTTTTTGCTGCGCCCACCGCGGTGCAGGCGAGCGCGTGGCGCGCGATTTCCGACGGCGAAAATTCCCTCGTCGTCGCCCCCACCGGCTCCGGCAAAACACTCGCCGCCTTCCTGTGGTCCCTCAACTCCCTCGTTGAGCGCGCCGGGCAGCAGGCCCTGCCTATCGACGGTGCCCAGCGCTCCACGCACGGCGGCGTCCGCGTCCTCTATATCTCGCCGCTCAAAGCCCTCGGCGTGGACGTGGAGAACAACCTGCGCGCCCCGCTCCAGGGCATCACGCGCGTGGCGCAGCGTATGGGCCGTCAGATGCCGGACATCTCCGTAGGCGTGCGCTCCGGCGACACCCCGCAGGCCGAACGCAACCGCCAGCTGCGCAAACCGCCGGACATCTTGATCACCACCCCGGAATCGCTCTACCTCATGCTCACGTCGAAGGCGGCGGCGATCCTGCAATCCGTGGACACCGTGATCATCGACGAAATCCACGCGCTCGCCGGCACGAAGCGCGGCGTCCACCTGGCGCTCTCCCTCGAACGGCTGGCCAGGCTCGCGGGGAACTTCCAGCGCATCGGCCTGTCCGCCACGGTGCGGCCCATCGAAACGGTGGCCAACTTCCTCGGGCCGCGCACCACCATCATCAACCCGCCCGCCGAGAAGCGCTGGGACCTCGTCGTGCGCGTGCCCGTGGAGGACATGAGCGATCTCCCCGTCCCCGAGGAGGGCTCCACCATCGGGGAGGCGATCATCGACGATCGCTTACTGCTTGACGACGATCCTCTGACCGGCCCGAACGAAGCGGAGCCACCCGCACCGCTCCCGTCAGGCGCGAAGAACAGCATCTGGCCCCACATCGAGCAGGCGGTGTACCAGGAAGTCATGGCGCACCGCTCCACCATCGTGTTCGTGAACTCGCGCCGCACGGCGGAGCGCCTGACCAGCCAGATCAACGAGCTGTGGGCGAAGGAGCACGACCCGGAGGCGCTCAGCGCGCCCACGCGGCGCCCGCCCGCGCAACTGATGAAGTCCGTGGACACCGCCGGCCACGCAGTACCCGTGATCGCGCGCGCCCACCACGGCTCCGTGTCCAAGGATGAGCGCCTGCTCACCGAGACGATGCTGAAGGAGGGGTCGCTCAAAGCGGTGATCTCCACGAGCTCCTTGGAGCTGGGCATCGACATGGGCGCGGTGGACCTGGTGATTCAGGTGGAATCGCCGCCGAGCGTGGCCTCCGGCCTGCAGCGCGTGGGCCGCGCCGGGCACGCGGTGGGCGCGATCTCCGAGGGCTCGTTCTACCCCAAGCACCGCTCCGACCTGGTACAGACGGCGGTGACGGTGCCGCGCATGCGGGCCGGCCTCATCGAGGAGCTGCATCCGCCGAAGAACCCGCTCGACGTGCTGGCGCAGCAGACGGTCGCCGCGATTGCGTTCGAGGACATCGAGGTGGACGACTGGTACGAGACCGTCACCCGCGCCTGGCCGTACCGCGACCTGCCGCGCGAGGTGTTCGACGCGGTGATCGACCTGGTCACCGGCGTGTACCCGTCCACGGACTTCGCGGAGCTGAAACCCCGCGCGATCCTGGAGGGCACCACGTTGAAAGCCCGCCCCGGCGCGCAGCGCGTCGCCGTGACCAACGCGGGCACGATTCCGGATAGAGGCATGTTCGGCGTTTTCCTCGTGGGCTCGGATGCGGAGGGCGGCGTGCCCCGCCGCGTCGGCGAGCTGGACGAGGAGATGGTGTACGAGTCCCGCGTCGGTGACGTGTTCACCCTCGGCGCATCCAGCTGGCGCATCGAGAACATCACGCGCGACCAGGTGCAGGTCTCGCCGGCTCCTGGCCACACGGGCCGCTTGCCGTTCTGGACTGGTGACAGCCTGGGCCGCCCGTACGAGCTGGGCAAGGCGCTGGGCGCGTTTCGTCGGGAAGCGAAAAGCGGCGAGGGCATCGACCCCTCGCTGGATGAGAAAGCCCGCAACAACCTTGTGCAGTACCTCGCGGAGCAGGAGGAGGCCACTGGCATCCTGCCGGACGACACGACGCTGGTGCTCGAGCGCTTCACCGACGAGTTGGGGGATTGGCGCGTGGTGCTGCACACCCCGTTCGGCAAAGGCGTCAACGCCGCGTGGGCCCTGGCCACCGGGTGGCGCGTGGCGCAAGAAACCGGCATGGACGCCCAGGCTGTGGCCGGCGACGACGGCATCGTCCTGCGCCTCCCGCAGGGGGAGAAGGAGCCGGACGGCTCGCTCTTCCAATTCGACGCAGACGAAATCGCGGACATCGTCACCGAGCAGGTGGGCAACTCCGCCCTCTTCGCCTCCCGCTTCCGCGAGTGCGCCGCGCGTGCGCTCCTGCTCCCACGCAAGAACCCCGGCAAGCGCGCCCCCTTGTGGCAGCAGCGGCAGCGTGCTGAGCAGCTTCTCGACGTCGCCCGCAACTACCCGTCCTTCCCCATCATCTTGGAGACGGTGCGCGAATGCCTCCAGGATGTCTACGACCTGCCGGCGCTGCAGGACGTGATGCGGCAACTGAACACGCGGCGCATCCGCGTGGCCGAGGTGACTACGGACACGCCCAGCCCCTTCGCGTCCAGCCTGCTGTTCAACTACACCGGCGCGTTCATGTACGAGGGCGACACGCCCCTTGCGGAGAAACGCGCCGCGGCGCTCGCGCTGGACCCTTCGCTTTTGGCCAAGCTCCTGGGCACGGTGGAGCTCAGAGAGCTTCTCGACGCCGACATTATCGCCGAAGTGGACCGCAACCTGCGCCGCGTCGGCCGCGCCGAAACCTCGGAGCAGTTCGCGGACACGTTGCGCATCGTGGGGCCCGTGCCTGTCGACGAATTGTCCGAGTACACCTCCGTACCGTTAAACACGCTGGAACAGACCCTGGGGCCCGCGCGCGTGATGCGGGTGCGCATCGGCGGGCGCGAGCACGTCGCGCAAACCCTGGACGCGGCGCTCCTCCGCGACGCGCTGGGCGTACCCGTCCCGCCCGGCGTGCCGGCGCAGGTGGCTACCATCCCGGACGCACTGGCCCAGCTGGTGGGCCGGTGGGTACGCACCCGCGGGCCGTTCACGCTGCGCGACTTGGCGGACGCGTTCGGCCTTGCGGTGGGCGCCGCCTATTCCGCGCTGCAACCCTTTATAGATAATGACAAGGTTGTTGAGGGTCGTTTTCGCCAGGGCATCGATGAGCAGGAGTACGTCGCCGCCGAGGTGCTGCGCACCATCCGCACGCGATCACTGGCGGCGGCGCGGGCGCAGGCGCGACCGGTTTCCCAGTCGGCGTTCGGCCGCTTCATGCCCGCGTGGGCGAACGTCGCCCCGGCCGGGGTCACGCCCGCGCTGCGCGGTGCCGACGGCGTGTATTCCGTGCTGGAGCAGCTCGCCGGTGTGCGGTTGCCGGCCAGCGCGTGGGAGTCCCACATCTTGCCCTCCCGGGTGGGTGACTACCAGCCGGAGATGCTGGATGAGCTGACCTCCGGCGGCGAAATTGCCATCGTCGGCGCGGGGAAGGCGGGCGCGCGCGACCCGTGGATCATGTTGCTGCCCACCGATTACGCCGCCCAGCTCATGCCGCAGGTGGACCCGCCGGTGTTGAGCCTGACCCAGCAGCAGGTTTTGGACACGATCGGCCGCGGCGGCGGGTACCTGTTCACGGACCTGTTGGCAGCCGTTGGCGGCGTGCAGAGCGCCACGACGGAGGAGCTGCGCGAAGCCATGTGGGACCTTGTGGAGGCCGGGTTCTTAGCACCCGACTCCTTCGCCCCGATCCGCGCAAGGCTTGCGGGCGGGAAGGTGGCGCACAGGGCGAAGCGGCGGCCGTCGCGAAGCAGGGTGCGCTCGGGACGCACCTCCTTTGCCAACCTCACCCCGCCGGACATGGCCGGGCGCTGGGCGGCGACGCCTGCGCCGGATGCGGATGCCACGCGGCGCTCGCTCGCGTTCGGTGAAGCGTGGCTGGACCGCTACGGTGTGGTCACGCGCGGCAGCATCGTCGCCGAGGACGTGCTGGGCGGGTTCGCGCTGGCGTATAAGACGCTGTCCGGCTTCGAGGAAAGCGGGAAGGCCATGCGCGGCTACCTCATTGAGGGCCTCGGCGCGTCCCAGTTTTCCACGCCTGCAACCATCGATAGGCTGCGTGGCTATCAAGATTCCGACGATATTGTGGGCTGGCCGTCGGGTGCGCGGGAGCCGTTGGTACACGTGCTGGCGGCGACGGATCCCGCGAACCCGTACGGTGCCGCACTGCCATGGGCGGAACAGGGCCCGACCCGCTCCGCGGGTGCGATGGTGGTGCTGATCGACGGCCTTTTGGCCGCGCACATCACCCGCGGCGGCAAGACCATGACCACGTTCTTCGACCACTTCCCCGACGGGGTGGGCGACCCGCTGCCGCTGGTGGTGCACGCGCTTGACGACGCCGTGAGGCGTGGCCGCATGTCTCCATTGAGCGTGGAAAAGCTTAATGGGGGAGCGGCGTTCAGCCTGCGCGAGTACGGGGCGACGGTGACCCACAAGGGCGCGCGCATCGGCGGGAAGGTGCATGCGGCACCGAAGCGGCGGGGCAGGAGTGTGGCCGAGGCGTTGGAGGAAATGGGGGAGCTAGATCCCCGGTTGCCAGCTGCAAACGAGGATGAGGTGCTCAGCTTCGACGACTAACCGGGGGATGGTTGGGACGTGCCTGGTTTCTCATCACCGCCATGCCAGCATTGGTTCAGGTAGCTCCAACTTTTCGAGTAGAGTTACACCTGTTTCCGAATGCTGCCCCGAAACTTGGCCAATACCCGCACGTAGTCGACGCGGCGGCGGAGACGCTCACGCGCTTTGCCAGCCAGCTAGAGGTTGACCCGGTGCTGCTGGTGGTGACTGGGGGCGGGTCCGCGTACACTGGGCGGACGGGATTAACGTCGTACCGGTGTCGCTACTCGGGCCGTGAACAGGGTCTTTTGCGTACCCACGCCAGCACTGAGGTGCAGTTCAAGGGGGTTGCGGCGAATCCTGGTTCGTAGCGGATTGGTTAGGAGATTTGTGCTGGTATTGCGGGTACTGGGTTTGATGTACGACTGGTATCCCGATCCATGACCTACGCTATGAGCCATGAATCCCCGCTTCGAGCTTCCTGAATTCGACTACGAACCGAAGGTCGATATAACTAACATTGCTCAAGTCCTCGATATGCTCGATGCGATCGAAGAGCGGGAGCGTCGCGAATTCAAGTTACATACATTCTCAGGCCGCGGCCCAAGGACGGAGATGGTCAATATCGGGGAGGTCCTTGAGCTCATCGAGGACGGAGTGGCGAGACGCTTCGACGTGAATCGCTAACAACCGATCAGGTGAGCGAGCGGCAAAGGCTTTCCCACGGTGAGCCTCGACTCACTGTGCTGGGTAGCGCACGAGGAGGTCGTCGCCGATCACGGCGCCGTCGTTAAGCTTTGCTTCACTTATCGTCGCACCATCGGCCCGCAACCCCATGATGTGCTTGACGTCGTCTTCGTGGGCGAGGAGGTGGTCAGCGATGATGCGGCGGTGGCAGCGCCACCACACTGCCTCGGAGCACATGATCGCTGTGGGGGTTTCAGCGGCGTGACGGCGCAGTTCGGCCAGCGCGTCGGCGAACTCCTGTCCAAGAGCGTGGTCGGCATAGTTGTGGAAGCTGCGGTTTTGCCAGTTGGCGTTGACCTCGAAGGGCACGGTCTTGGACACATTTCGCCGACCCGCCAGGCCCGCGCTTTTGCCGTACGTGATGCCGTGCTCTGGCAGGTTCTCAGCGAGAGAGTCGTCGTTGAACCAGGGGTACTTCTTCGAGCCGGTGAGTTTGCGCACGTCGATGACCGATTGCACTCCCGCAGCCTCGAGCATCCGGACGAACTCGTCGAGCTCGAGGTTTGAGTGGCCGACCGTGAAGATACGCATGCGGGTTACGGTACTCGCGTGACAACCCGGGAGGTTCCCGGTGCTAACTTTCCCACGGGTCCACGGTGTCGAGGAGGATCACGAGAGATCCGCCGCTCGAGCTCGTCCCTCTCGCGGAGGAATCTGCAGGTGCACTCCGCCGATATCGCGGCTTGCTTCGTAGAGGGCGAGGCCGAGGTTGGGCGGTTTTGTCCCATCGTCGAGGAGATGGCGAGCCTCCGCCTCCATGGAGCGGCCGTTGCGTTTGGCCTGCGCGGCTAGTCTCCGTTTCACGCCTTCAACTTACCGGGAGGATCGATATCGTGGCCACGTCGACGTGCAAGTACACTCCCACCCATGCCTGAAGGCGATTCGGTTTACCAGCTGTCCAAGCGTCTGCAATTCATGGCGGGACGGGAGGTCACGCACACGTCGCTGCGCGTGCCGCGCTATGCCACGGTGGATTTCACCGGCATGGTGTGCGAGGAAGTGTGGCCGTACGGCAAGCACCTGTTCATGCTGTTCGCGGCGGACGGGCACGAGCCGCAGGTGCTGCACACGCACCTGAAGATGGAGGGGACGTGGGCGATGCACCGTGCGGGCGCGCGTTGGCGGAAGCCCGGCTACACGGCGCGGGTGGTCTTAAGGCTCGCCGACAAACCCAAGGCGGACATCGAGCTGGTGGGGCACGAGCTCGGCCTCGTCGAGGTGTTCCCGGCCCGCGAGTTCGACGAGCGGATGGGCTACCTTGGTCCTGACCTGCTGGCGGAAGACTTCGATTTCGAGGAGGCGAAGCGACGCATCCTCGAAGACCCGGAGCGGGAGATTGGCAGGGCGTTGCTCGACCAGTACCGCTTAGCCGGCATCGGCAACGAGTACCGCGCGGAGATCTGTTTCCTGGGTGGCGTGCATCCGAGGGAAAAGGTGAAGAACTCGGACGTCGATAAGCTCCTGCTCCTTGCGCGGCGCCTGATGTGGGCGAACAAGGACGAGCCTGTGCGGGTGAGCACCGGCGTTAAGCGCGCGGGGGAGACCAGCTACGTGTTCGGGCGGAACAACAAGCCGTGCCGGCGCTGCACCACGCTGATTAGGAAAGGTTTCTTGGGCGGGGAGGGGGACTTGGAGCGGGTGATCTGGTGGTGCCCGAAGTGTCAGCCGGAGCCTGTGGAAGAGGGCTAGAGGTGCAAATAAGGATCCATGCGTTCGTGCAGAATCCTTACAATCTGCACTCCGTCCGGCACGGGTCGGTAGTAAATAACGTGGCTAGCGTACTTAATTCTTCTGTATCCAGCTCGGATCTCCTCTACCGAGCGGCCTGCGGCGGGGAATGCGTCGAGCTGAACAAAACGCTCGCTAATGGCGCGAATGTAGGCGTCAGCCTGCATGACACCCCAGGTTTCCGAGGTGTACTCCCAGATATCCAACAGATCGGCATTGGCAAGTTCGCTGGTCCAGACGGTCACCGCGCCCGCCTCGCACGGGCCAGGAACTCGTCCACATTGAATTCGTGAAACCCGCTTTGCTCCCCCGCTTCAAGAGCAGAGTTGAGGGCGGCAATCTTCTCCGTGCGTTCTTCGAGTAGCCGTAACCCAGCTCGGAGCACTTCGCTGGAGGTCTCGAACTTGCCACTCGCTACCTGGTCTGCGACGAAGTTACTGTAGTGGTCACCAAGCGTGACAGAAGTGTTTCTAGCCATGCGACGAGTGTACCGAGAAGTAATATAACGCGCCTACGCCTTCGCGCCCCGCTCCTTCACCGCGCGGCGGATGAAGAACACCAGGAAGCCGAGGATGATCAGCCCGAGGATCACGTAGATCACGTTGGAATACGTGTCCACGTAACCGGTGGCGGCCTCCCAGTTATCGCCGAGCAAGTAACCCAGGTAGATCAGGATGGCGTTCCAGATGCCGGAGCCCAGCGTGGTCCACAGGCCGAAGGTGATCAGGTTCATCCGGTCCAGGCCGGCAGGGATGGAGATCAAGGAGCGCACGCCCGGGATGAGGCGGCCGAAGAAAATGCTGGGCTTGCCGTACTTGTTGAAGAAATTCATGGCAGCGTCCACGTCGGATGACTTGACTAGCCACATCCAGTCGGCGATCTTGCGTAGCCGCTCAAGCCCCAGCCACGCGCCCACGCCGTAGAGGATGTACGCGCCGATCACGGAGCCGGCGACAGACCAGATGAAGACGGCCAGCCAGTTCAGCGAGCCCTGGGCGACGGTAAAGCCGGCCAGCGGCAGCACCACTTCGGACGGGATCGGGGGAAAGAGGTTCTCCAGCAGGATGGCGATGCCGACGCCGGGGGCGCCGAGCAGCTCCATGAGGCTTACAATCCAGTCAATAATCCCTTGCACAACCGGCTATTGTGCCCTACTCAACCTCCAGCGACCAAGTGTGCACCGGCGCGCCGGAGTCCTGATTCTTCAGGTACTGCCGGGTCACGCGGGCAAGTGCTTCCCGACGCTCCTTCGAGTTCACCTTGGACATCGGCGCTACCCGGTTCAGGGCATCCAGCTGCCACATTGCGCCATTCTGGCGGGTGCGCACGCGGCCTTCGATGATGCCGAGGTACTCCTCGCGGTACTCCGGTGAGACACCGAGGGTACGCAAGCCGTCGTCGGCAATGGGCAGCAGGTGCTCGCCCACCAGCTCGGTGACGGGGATGGAGCCCAGGGTGGGCCAGGTCAGGTTCGCGGTCAGGCCGTGGCGGGCACCCTGGCGGAAGTTCTCCTGCGCGTCCTCGAAGTTCAGACGCGACCAGACGGGGCGGGTCTGCTCGCCCAGCGTCTTCACGCAGCCGTAGTAGAACGCCGCGTCCGCGATAATGTCCTTCACCGTCGGTCCCGCCGGCAGGATGCGGTTCTCCACGCGGATGTGGGAAAGCTTGCCGTTGGGATCATAAATCGGGCGGTTCCAACGCCAAATCGTGCCGTTCTGCAGGTTGAGATAGTGCAGGCCCGGGTTGTCACCCATCATCTCCGGCTTGCCGGCCTCCGCGCGGCCTTCCGGCAGCAGCGGGGAGAAGAAGCGCACGTTCTCCTCGAACAGGTCGAAGACGGAGGTGATCCACCGCTCGCCGAACCACACGCGCGGGCGCACGCCCTGGTTGATCAGCTCCTTGGTGCGGGTGTCCACCGCCTGCTTGAACACCGGGATGCGGGACTCGTGCCACAGGCGGTGGCCAAGAAACAGCGGCGAGTTCGCACTCAGCGCCACCTGGGCGCCCGCGATGGCCTGGGACGCATTCCACGCGTTGGCGAACATGTTGGGTGCAACCTGCAGGTGCAGCTGCATCGAGGTGCAGGCGGATTCGGGCGCGATGCTGTCAAAGTCGTGGTGGTAGTTCTCCTCCCTCCACAGGCTCATCTGCACCAACTCGCCGCGGGAATCCATCACGGACTTGTTCAGGCCCGCGTAGCGGTTCTCCGGAGTCATCCAGTTCGGATCCTCCAGGAACTGCGTGGTCAGCGTGGGCAACGTACCAACCATCGCGACACTGGATCCGGCCTCCGCGGCCGCTCTCTTCACGTCGTCAAGCCTCTCCTGCAGCCCCGCCTCGAGCTTGCGCAGGCCGTCGCCGTGGATGTCCAGCGGCGGGTGGTTCAGCTCGACATTGAACTGGCCTACCTCGGCCTGGTACTCGTCGCTCAGGCCGGCCAGGACGGCTTGGTTGTTGGCGTGGGGCTGCATTGCGTCGTCCACGAGATTGAGCTCCAGCTCGAGCCCGATCGTGCCGTGGTCGATGAACTCCGCCTCCTGGAGGTGGCGGTCGAAGGCCTCCAACTCCTCCTCCAGCTGACGGCGGTAGACCGTCCGCTGGCGGGGAGTGTACGACTGCGCAGAAACTTGCTCGCCCATAGGCGAAAATTTTAGCGGTTAGCGCGGTACCAGGAGATCAACGCGTCCGTGGATGCGTCACCGGTTGCGGGCTCCTCCTTGCCGGCGACAGCCGCGGCGAGGTCGTTAGCCTGCTGCTTGCCCAGCTCCACGCCCCACTGGTCGAAGGAGTTGATGTCCCAGATCACGCCCTCGGTGTAGGTGATGTGCTCGTACAGCGCGATGAGGGCGCCGAGCGCCTGCGGGGTGAGCTCCTCCGCCAGGATCGTGGTGGTCGGGCGGTTGCCCGGCATGACCTTGTGCGGCGCGAGGTCATGGGCCACGCCCTCCGCCTCGATTTCCTGCTGGGTCTTGCCAAAGGCCAGCACCTTCGTCTGCGCGAAGAAGTTGCCCATCAGCAGGTCGTGCATGCTGCCGGTGCCGTCCGCGGTGGGGAAGTCCTCCTTCGGCTTGGCAAAGCCGATGAAGTCCGCCGGGATCAGGCTCGTGCCTTGGTGGATGAGCTGGAAGAAGGCGTGCTGGCCGTTGGTGCCCGGCTCGCCCCAGAAGACCTCGCCCGTGTCGTAGGTGACGCGGGTGCCGTCCTTGCGTACGGACTTGCCGTTGGACTCCATGGTCAGCTGCTGCAGGTACGCCGGGAAGCGGGACAGGTCCTCGGAGTAGGGGAGCACCGCGTGGGTCGCCGCGCCCAGGAAGTTGCGGTACCAGACGTTGAGCAGGCCCATGAGCACCGGCACGTTCTGCTCGAACGGCGCGGTGCGGAAGTGCTCGTCCATCGCGTGGAAGCCTTCGAGCAGGCGCATGAAGTCCATCGGGCCGATCACGGCCATGAGGCTCAAGCCGATCGCCGAGTCCATGGAGTAGCGGCCGCCGACCCAGTCCCAGAAGCCGAACATGTTGTTGGTGTCGATGCCGAACTCGGCCACCTTCTCCGCGTTCGTCGACACCGCGACGAAGTGCTTGGCGATCGCGGACTCGTCGCCATTGAACTGCTCCAGCAGCCAGCGCTTCGCGGCGTGCGCGTTGGTCAGCGTCTCCTGGGTGGTGAAGGTCTTCGACGCGATGATGAACAGCGTCTCCTCAGCGTTGCAGCGGTCCAGCACCGCAGCCATATCCGCCGGGTCCACGTTGGACACGAATTCCGCGGTGATGCCGGCGGTGGCGTACGCGCGCAGCGCCTTCGTGGCCATCGCGGGGCCCAGGTCGGAGCCGCCGATGCCGATGTTCACGACCTTCTTAATCGTGTGTCCGGTGTGGCCCTGCCACTCGCCCGAGCGCAGCGCGGACGCGAAGTCGCGCATGCGGCCCAGCACCTCGTGCACGTCCGCGGCGATATCCTGGCCGTCCACCTCGAGATTGCGCTCGGCCGGCATGCGCAGCGCGGTGTGCAGCACGGCGCGGTCCTCGGTGTTATTGATGTGCTCGCCGCCGAACATGGCCTCGATCTTGTCGCGCAGCTGCGCTTCCTCCGCAAGCGCGAGCAATTGCTTCACGACGTCCGCGTCCACCAAATTCTTGGAAAGATCCACGTGCAGTCCGGCTGCGTCGAAGGTGTAAGACGCGGCGCGGTTCTCATCCGCGGCGAAGAGATCGCGCAGGGTGGTCTGCGTCTTTTCCGCCTTCAGCTTCTCCAGGTTGGCCCAGGCCGTGGTGGTGGTGATGTCGCTCATGGTGGCAGTGTCCTCCGTGACGTGTGGTGTGCCTGCTATGTAGCTTCAACGGTATCCAAAAATTCGCCGGCCGGTTCGGCGAAGGCCGAGCTGCTGGAGTTCGAGGTCGTCCTCGACTCCCTCGAGCAGGACTAGCTAGTTACCCAAGCTTGCCGCGGCCGAGGCGCAGGAGGATCTGCGCCAGGCCTGGGCCCTCCTCGCCGAGTTCGTCGCGGAACTGGTTGATAATCGCCACCTCGCGGGTGTGCACCAGCTTGGTGCCGCCGGAGCCCATACGGGTCTTGCCGATGGCTTTCGAGATCTCGGTGCGGCGCTTCACGGCGTCCAGGATCACGCGGTCTAAGCGGTCGATTTCTTTGCGGTACTGCTGAATCTCGGCGTCGGAAAGCGGATCGTCCGTGCCGGAGGGCATGCGGATTTCGAAATCGCCGGTGGTCTCGCTCATGGCAGCATTATGCCACGCCAGTTCGAATGCGAACTGGCCGTGCCGGAGGCGGTCTGTAGGGTTACACAGCATGACCGATCTGACGCTTGGGCTCAATCCGCAACAGCAGGCCGCCGTGACGCACACGGGCGGGCCGCTGCTCATCGTCGCCGGCGCCGGCTCCGGCAAAACTGCGGTGCTGACCAGGCGCATTGCGCACCTGATGCAGGACCGCGGCGTGGCCCCGTGGCAGATTCTCGCCATCACGTTCACCAACAAGGCCGCCGCCGAGATGCGTGAGCGTGTGGCCGCGCTCGTCGGCGAGCATGCGGAGCGCATGTGGGTGGCCACGTTCCACTCCGTGTGCGTGCGCATCCTGCGCCAGCAGGCGCAGCTCGTGCCGGGCTTGAACACCAACTTCACGATCTACGACGCGGACGATTCGCGCCGGTTGCTGGGCATGATCGCGAAGGATTACAACCTGGATCTGAAGAAATTCACGCCGCGCACGCTGGCGAACGCGATCTCGAACCTGAAGAACGAGCTGATCGGCCCCGAGGCGGCGCTCGCCCAGGCGGAGCGCACGCACAACCCGTTCGAGACGACCGTGGCCAAGGTGTACGCGGAGTACCAGCGTCGCCTGCGGATGGCGAACTCCCTGGATTTCGACGACCTCATCGGCGAGGTCGTGCGCATTTTCAAGGAGCACCCGGAGGTCACCGACTACTACCGCCGCCGCTTCCGCCACGTGCTGGTGGATGAGTACCAGGACACCAACCACGCGCAGTACGAGCTGATCCACACCCTCGTCGGCGACGGGCCGGACGCGCCGGAGCTCGCCGTGGTGGGCGACAGCGACCAGTCGATTTACGCGTTCCGCGGCGCGACGATCCGCAACATCGAGGAGTTCGAGCGCGACTATCCGGACGCCACCACGATCGTGCTGGAGCAGAACTACCGCTCCACGCAGAACATCCTCAGCGCAGCCAACGCTGTGATCGCGCAGAACGCGGACCGCCGCCCGAAGAAACTGTGGACGGACCACGGCGCCGGCGAGAAGATCGTGGGCTACGTGGCGGACAACGAGCATGATGAGGCCCGGTTCATTGCGTCGGAAATTGATGCCCTGTCAGACCGCGGCGTGCCGTACAGCGACATGGCGATCATGTACCGCACCAACAACGCCTCCCGCGCGATGGAGGACATCTTCATCCGCTCCGGCATCCCGTACAAGGTGGTCGGCGGCACGCGCTTCTACGAGCGCCGCGAGATCCGCGACATCGTCGCCTACCTCAAGGTGCTGGACAATCCGGACGACACGGTGAGCCTGCGCCGCATCGTCAACGTGCCCAAGCGCGCGATCGGGGACAAGGCGCAGGCCATGGTCGCGCTGCACGCCGACAACGTAGGCGTGAGCTTCGGGCAGGCGCTTGCCGACGCCGCGAATGGCGACGTCCCCATGCTGAAAACCCCTGCGGTGAACGCGATCCGCAGGTTCGTGGACATGATGCAGCAGCTGCGCGAGGACATGGGGGAGATGCGCAACGAGGTCACCGGCATGCCCGACCTGGGCCAGCTGGTGGCGCGCGTGCTCGAGGTGACCGGCTACAAGGCGGAGCTGGAGGCATCGAACGACCCGCAGGACGCGTCCCGCCTAGACAACTTGAACGAGCTGGTGTCGGTGGCGCGCGAATTCTCCTCCGAGGCCGCGAACCAAGTGGCGTACATGAGCCAGGAAGAGCTGGACGCGGTGATGGAGGACGGCGAGCCGGTGCCCGGCAGCCTGCAGGCGTTCTTGGAGAAGGTCTCGCTGGTGGCGGATGCGGACCAGCTGCCGGACAACGAACAAGGCGTGGTCACGATGATGACGCTGCACACCGCGAAGGGCCTGGAGTTTCCGACGGTGTTTGTCACCGGCTGGGAGGACGGGCAGTTCCCGCACCTGCGCTCGCTGGGGGATCCGGCTGAGCTGGCGGAGGAGCGGCGCCTGGCGTACGTGGGCATCACCCGCGCACGGGAGCGGCTGTACCTTACTCGCTCCATGCTGCGCGCCTCGTGGGGTGCGCCGGTGACCAACCCGGCCAGCCGCTTCCTGGCGGAGGTGCCGGATGAGCTCGTGGATTGGCGCCGTCTCGCCCCGGAGCCGGCGATGACCTCCAGCGCCTGGGGTTCGCCCGCACCCGTGCCGCAGCGGGCGATGCGTCCGCGCCGCGGCCGGGAAAGCTCCGTGCCGGTGCAGAAGAACCTGGATCTTGCGCCGGGGGACCGCGTGAATCACGCGAAGTACGGCCTGGGCACCGTGCTCACCGTGGAGGGTTCCGGGGTGCGCGAGACGGTCACGGTGGATTTCGGTTCCTCCGGCACCGTGCGCCTGATGCTCATCGGCGGCGTGCCGATGGAGAAGCTCTAGATCGTGATGCCCGCCTGCGCGAACCAGGGGCGCGGGTCAACCTGGGTCTCGCCGTTCGGCTTGATCTCGAAGTGCAGGTGCGGGCCGGTCGACTGGCCCTCGTTGCCCATCTTGGCAATCTGCTGGCCGGCGGTGACGCGCTCGCCCACAGACACGTTGTAGGAGACGATGTGGCCGTAGACGGAGACCTCGCCGCCGTCGTGCTTGATCACGACCCACTTGCCGAAACCCTGCGCCGGGCCCGCCTTGATCACGGTGCCGTCCATGACGGCGTAGATCGGGGTGCCGATGGCGTTGGCGATGTCGATGCCCTGGTGCATGCGGCCCCAGCGCGGGCCGAAGCCGGAAGTGAGGCGGCCGACGGTCGGGGTGACTACGGTGCGCCCGTCTGCGGTGCGGCCGCGCTGGTACGCGACACGGCCCGGCTCCACGGTGGCGGGTGCAACGTCGGCGAAGGCCGCGGCGATCTCCTCGCCGAGCACGCGCGGGTCGAACACGATGGTGTAGTCGCCGATGCTGGAGGTCGCGCCGGTGTCCGCCACGTTGGAGGCGGCGCCGGCAAGGGCTGCGAGGGCCTGCTTGGCGGTCTCGATCTGGGCGCCGTTGATCTGGATGTTCACCGCATTCGCGGTCGGGGCGGCCGCGGCGGAAGCCGCGAGAGCGGCGGCGACGGCGGCAGCGAGCAGACGGCGTTTCATAGGGGTGACGGACCTTTGCTTCTCCAGGGGCAGTTCCGCGCTAAAACTTAGCGCCTGCCCGCAGGTGAAGCAACGCTCTGACGTGCAGATTTCGGCTGTATGCCACCCAAATCCAGGCGTCCTCGCAGGTCAGCCAGCGTGTTACTGATGTGAAAATTGTGACTAAAGTGATTCTCGGTCGGGGGTAGCCGGAAGGTGTGGCAGCGGCGTCGGAAAGCAAAAACCGCCCCGAAGGGCGGTGTGAAAGTGCGGTGCCTAGAGGAAGATGCCGCGGGCGGCGAGCCACGGAGCCGGATCGATCGGGGAGTTGCCGTCCGGGTGGATCTCGAAGTGCAGGTGGCTGCCGGTGGAGAAGCCCATGCTGCCCATGCCGGCGATCTTCTGGCCCGCGGACACGCGCTGGCCCACAGCCACGTCCAGGGACTGCATATGGCCGTAGACGCTCACCGCACCATCGTCGTGGCGGATGCGGATCCAGTTGCCGTAGCCCTGGGCCGGGCCGGAATCGATCACAGTGCCGTCCTCCACAGCCAGGATCGGGGTACCCGGGGCGTTGGCGATGTCGATGCCGAAGTGGAAGCTGCCCCAGCGCGGGCCGAAACCGGAGGTGTATGCGCCCTCCGCCGGCTTCACGGTCAGCGGGAGGCGAGCTGCGAGATCGGCGGCGGCGACCTCAGCGGAGTGCTCGACAGCCTTGGTGAGCTGGTCAGCCAGGTTCTCAACCGGCTTGTACTCGGCGATAGCCAGGATCTGCGGGGCGGCATCCACCTCGGGGGCGGAGACAACCTCGAGCGGGTTGGTGTTGGCGGCGAGGGCGAAACCCAGCTTCTGGGCGTGGGTCTCAGTCTTGTTAGCAGTCAGCTCTGCAGCGGCTGCGCCCGAGAAACCGGCGGTAGAAACGGCACCGGTGGTGACGGCTACCATTGCGACACGACCCTTGTTCGGGGTCTGCTTGCGGTGCTTGCCGCCGCTGCGAGTCGAACTAAACATACGCCCTCTTTGTAACCATCCTGTTATCCAGACGGTGTAACTGTAACGAATTGGTCTCGGTTCGGCAACCCGCTTCGGGCCTAAAGGTATTCGTTAAATTCAGGCGGTATGTTACATCGCCCTCAGGGGAGTGTTCTGCGCCGATAACCTCGCACTCGGTGGCAGAGTAGGTCAGCGATGAGCAACACGCACGCCCCCCGATCTGCCGCCCCGCGCCGGCCTGACACGCGGCGCCGCCAAGTGCGCGGGCGGGTCCCCGGCGCAAAGCGCACCCGCCCGGAGCCTCCTGCGCCGGAGACGTGGGCGCAGCGCTTCCGCCATTACGCTCCCGCGGCTGTCCTGCCGCTGGCGGTGCTCGCGCTCGCCGTCGTTGCAGTGTGCTTCGGCACCATCCTCATCGGCGGCTGGCGGCTGGCGTACCTGCCGGCGGCGATCGGCCAGACGTGGCTCACGCTCAACGCGGCACCCCTGCGCATCGACGGCGTGGACCTCGGCGCCGTGCCGCTTTTGCCCGCCGTGGGCATTGTGGCGCTGGTGGCCTCGCGCATCCGCGCCGCCACCCGCCGCCGCGTCAGCGTGCTGGACCTCGCAGCGATCCTCGGGTTGATAGTGCTCACCTCGCTCACGCTGTCCGGCATCGCGCTGTTCATGGTGTCGGATGCCTCGAACGTCTTCGCCGTCGCGCCGCCGCACCCGGCCGCAGCGCTGCTCGCCCCGCTGGGGCTGCATCTCGCCGGCTTCATCTTCGGCATCCGCCCCGTGGTCTGGCGCGCGCTCGCCCGCCGCGTGGCTGTGCCCCCGGTTGTCGTCGAGTCCGCGCACGCGGCGTGGCAGCTGGTCCGCGACCTTCTGTGGGCCGCCCTCGCCGTGTACGTGCTGTTCCTGGTGCTCGGACAGGCGCGCGTGAGCGAAATCGGCGCCGCGTACCCGCCGCTGCACTGGTCCGGCCTCCTCGCGCTCGCGGCGCTGACGATCGCGTACCTGCCCAACGCCGCCGTCGCCACGCTCTCGGTGCTGCTCGGAGGCAGCGTCGACTACGCGGGTGCGTCGCTGTCGCTTTTCGACGCCACCGCCGTCGCCCTCCCGCCGCTGCCCATCTTCGCCGCCGTCCCGCCCGCCGTCCCCGCCTGGGCGCCGGCACTCATGCTGGTCCCGGCCGCCATCGCGGTGCGCTTCGTGCTCACCCGGGACTTCACGCTTATTAGCGTTGCGGCCACCGCCACCTGGGCCGCAATCATCGGCATCATCCTCGGCCTCTACGCCTCCGGGACCGCCGGCGCGTACGGCGTCATCGGGCCGGATCTGTGGACGCTCGCGCTGCTGCTCTTCGCGTGGGCCGGCGTGTGCGGCCTCGCCGCCTGGCTGGTAGCGCTCGTGCGCGGCCGCGGCGAGGGGGCCGCAGCCGAGACGGGCGAGTCCGGCGGCGAGGACTAGACTTAGCCCACGTGAGTTGTGAAGCTGCGATGCCCATCGTCGTGCTCGTGTCCGGCTCGGGCACGCTGCTGCAGGCGATCCTTGATAATCAGGACGATTACTACCGCGTGAAGCTCGTTGTGGCGGATAAACCCTGCCCGGCGCTGCAGCGCGCGGAGCGCGCCGGCGTGCCGTCGGCAGTCGTCGGCATGCGGGAGGACCGCGCCGCGTGGAACGCGGAGCTTGCGCGCGTCGTGGGGGAGGCGGCGCCGGCACTGGTGGTCTCCGCCGGCTTCATGCGCATCCTCGGCCCGGCGTTCCTCGCTGAGTTCGCGGGCCGCACCATTAATACTCACCCCTCGCTGCTGCCCGCCTTCCCCGGGGCGAACGCGGTGGGAGACGCCATGGCGTACGGCGTGAAGGTCACGGGCTGCACCGTGCACTACGTCGACGCCGGCATGGATACCGGGGAAATCATTGCGCAGCGCGCCGTCGAGGTGCGCGAGGGCGAGAGCCAGGACGACCTGCACGAGCGCATCAAGCAGGTAGAGCGCGAGCAGATCGTGGATCTGCTGCGCAAGGCGACGTATGAACGAAACGGAAAGGTGACCTTCTAAATGGGTATCGAGATCAAGCGCGCGCTCATCAGCGTGTACGACAAGACGGGCCTGGAGGACCTGGCCCGCGCGCTGGGTGAGGCGGGCGTGGAGATCGTCTCCACCGGCTCCACCGCGCAGCGCATCGCCGACGCCGGCGTGGCGGTCACCGAGGTCGCCGAGCTCACCGGCTTCCCGGAGGTGCTCGACGGCCGTGTGAAGACGCTGCACCCGCGCGTGCACTCTGGCATCCTCGCCGACCTGCGCAAGGATTCCCACGTGGACCAGCTCGCCGAGCTGGACATCGAGCCGTTCCAGCTCGTGGTGGTCAACCTCTACCCGTTCGAGGAGACTGTTGCCTCCGGCGCGAGCTACGACGAATGCGTGGAGCAGATCGACATCGGCGGCCCGTCGATGGTGCGCGCAGCCGCGAAGAACCACCCGTCGGTAGCCGTGGTGACGTCCCCGGCCCGCTACGGCGAAGTCGCCGAGGCTGTTAAGCAGGGCGGCTTCACCTTGGACCAGCGCAAATCCCTCGCGCTTGAGGCGTTTACCCACACCGCTCAGTACGACGCAGCCGTGTCCACCTGGCTGGGCGGCCAGCTCGCCGCCGAACTTGCCGACGCCGTTCCGGCAGCCGACGGGGCCGCCGCGGAAGCGGACGCCGCAGCGCCGGGAGCGCTGCGCTACGGCGAGAACCCGCACCAGGCCGCCCGCCTCGAATCCGAGGGCTGGGGCATTGCTGCGGCCAAGCAGCACGGCGGCAAGGAGATGAGCTACAACAATTACCAGGACGCGGACGCCGCATGGCGCGCCGCCTGGGACCACGAGAAGCCGTGCGTGGCGATTATCAAGCACGCCAACCCCTGCGGCCTCGCGGTTTCAGAGGTCTCCATCGCCGATGCGCACACCAAGGCCCACGCCTGCGACCCGGTCTCCGCCTACGGCGGCGTGATCGCCTGCAACCGCGAGGTCACCCTCGAGCTGGCCGAACAGGTCACCCCGATCTTCACCGAGGTCATCATCGCCCCGTCCTACGAGCCGGCCGCGCTGGAGAAGCTTCAGGAGAAGAAGAACCTGCGCATCCTCGAGGTCGAGCCCGGCGGCATCGAAGAGGAGCGCCGCCAGATCACTGGCGGTTGGCTCATCCAGGAGCGCGACTCCTACCAGGCCGAGGGCGACAACGCCGCGAGCTGGACCCTCGCCGCCGGCGAGGCCGCCGACGAGGCCACGCTCGCGGACCTCGAGTTCGCGTGGCGCGCAGTGCGCTGCGTGAAGTCCAACGCCATCCTGATCGCCGCCGACGGCGCATCCGTGGGCATCGGCATGGGACAGGTCAACCGCGTCGACTCCGCGAAGCTGGCGGTGGACCGCGCGAACACGCTCGACGACGGCAAGAACCGCACCAACGGCGCAGTTGCCGCCTCCGACGCGTTCTTCCCGTTCGCAGACGGCTTCCAGATCCTCGCCGACTCCGGCGTGAAGGCCGTAGTCCAGCCGGGCGGCTCCATCCGCGACGAGGAGGTCATTGCCGCCGCCAATGAGGCGGGCGTGACCATGTACCTCACTGGCACCCGCCACTTCTCGCACTAAGGGCTGGGCGCGTCAATGGGATTGTCGAGTCAGCTCACCGCGGCGCTGCTCGCCGCCGGCATTGCGTTCCCCGGCGTGGCCACCGTCTACGAGCTGCCGGTGGTCGGCCCCGCCCTAGTGCAGGCTTATAACAACGCGCCGGAGCAGCTGCGCCACCGCCTGCCCGCCCCGCCGCGCCCGCAGCAGCCTGCCGCCGAAGCGCCGGCGCGGCCGCTCGTGTCCCAGGCCGAGCTCGACGAGCTCGTCCGCTCGGTGCAGGCCCGCCACGGCGGCCGCGTCACGCTCTCAGTCGCCGGCCGGGAGGGCCAGCTCACCGCCGGGGACAACCAGCCGGTGGGCGCGTTCTCCACAATGAAGGTGCCCAGCGCCATCGTCGCGTTGCGCAACAACCCCGCTACCTACCCGGATGCGCACGCCGCCGTCACGCGTTCCGACAATGACGCGGCGCACCGGCTGAACTACGTCGTCAGCGGCCGCGAGCTCGCCGACGTCATAGCGCAGGCTGGGTCGCGCACCACGAACAGCGCGGGCTGGCGCATGGACACCTTGTGGACTACCGCCGACCAGGCCCAGTTCGCATCGGGCCTTCGGTGCGTGCCGGGCCACGAGCCCGTGCTGGCCATGATGGGCGAGATCGTCCCGGATCAGCGCTGGGGGCTCGGCCGCGTGCCGGGCGCCCGCTTCAAGGGCGGCTGGGGCGATTCGCCCGACGGGTTCGTCGCCCGCCAATTCGGCTTGATCCCGGGGCCACACGGTGATGTTGCGGTGGCGATTACCGCGGTCAACCCGGCTGGGTACGGGGCGAGCGTCGCCACGCTCAATGAGCTCGCGGACGGCCTGCGTGCGAGACTCGCAGTGCTGCCCACGGCGCGCTGCTTAAGTTCTAGTGGTCGTTGCAACACTGATCTGAAGGGTTGGTGTTGGTGATGACGGTGTCACGGTGGGATCCACCGGTTGAGGAGATCACTCGGTTCCACCAGTTGGTGGTGGGTGATGGT
>NZ_JAMFTQ010000013.1 GCF_024160105.1 Corynebacterium stercoris | reverse complement strand
GGAAGGGCTCACGACTATTGGGCTACCACTATGGGGGTACGCACCAGCTGCTTCCGCGGGCGCCGCGCTCATCCCATACCCCAATAGTGCCGCGAGACGCCTGCAACAAAATCGCAGGTCAGAGAAAGCGGGCTCACGACTATTGGGCTACCACTATGGGGGTACGCGCCGCCGCCAAACAGCGACAGTCCCCCGCCCCTACTCCCGGTTCGCCCCCACGACAGCGAGGGCGAGGCGGGAGTATTTTTCCGCCACGGACTCGGGGGATTCGGGCCCGTCCATGCGGAACCACACGGCGATGCCTTGAACCGCGTTGAGGATGAAGCGGGAGACCATTTTCGGGTCCGCGTCTGTGGTGAACGCGCCGCTGGCGACACCCGCCTCGACGACGCTCCGCAGGGTTTTCTCGGTGCGGTCGCGACGCTCGGCGTAGACCTGGCGGTTCTCCCCCTCGAGGGAGCGGATCTCCGTGTCCAAGAACGCGAGCTCGCGGTAGTTCGCCATGTAGAGGGCGAGCGCTTCGGTGAGGTTGACCAGCTGGGCAACTACGTCGTCGCCCGCGTCCTCGACGCTGGCGGTGACCTTTGCCTCCACGATGTCCATGGCCAGGTTGAGCAGCGCAACCAGCATGTGCTGCTTTGAGTCGTAGTAGTAGTACAGCGCGGGGATGGTCACGCCGACGTCTTTGGCGATGGCTCGCACGGTGGTGGCGTGGTATCCCCGGCGCGCGAAGTGCCTGAGCGCAACGGCGAGGATGTCATCCAGTTCGAGGGGCGGAAAAGCACGCCAGTCGGCTGGAAGATTCATCACTGCGTCTGCGGGAACTGCACGGTTGGGCACAGAGGAAGCGTATACCGTCGCTTCTGCGCGTGTTGCCAACATGCGTCGAAAAGCAAGTGCCTGAAAATCGTTGCATGGAATGAAGCGCGCAAGCTATGATGATTTAACGCTCGCTAAGTAACGCGCGTCACACTCACAGCAAGGGAGAGATTTCATGCACATCCAGGGAAAGACCGCACTTGTCACCGGCGGCGCGTCCGGCCTCGGCCTCGCCACCACCCGCGCCCTTGTCAACGCTGGGGCTCACGTTGTTGCCGTCGACCTGCCGCAGGCCAACCAGGACCAGCTCAACGAGCTCGGCGATGACGTCACCTTCGTCGGCGCCGACGTGACCAGCGAGGAGGCCGTGCAGGCCGCCGTCGACGAGGCCAACAAGAACAACACCCTGGCCATCGTGGTCAACTGCGCCGGCATCGGCAACGCGATCAAGACCGCTGGCTCCAAGGGCGCGTTCCCGCTCGCGGACTTCCAGAAGGTGATCAACGTCAACCTCGTCGGCACCTTCAACGTGATCCGCCTCGCCGCTCAGGCCATGCTGGATAACGAGCCGGACGGGGAGGAGCGCGGCGTGATCATCAACACCGCCTCCGTCGCCGCATTCGACGGCCAGATGGGCCAGGCCGCCTACACCGCCTCCAAGGCCGGCGTCGCCGGCATGACCCTGCCGATCGCCCGCGACCTTTCCCGCTCCCTGATTCGCTGCTGCACCATCGCGCCGGGCACCTTCGAGACCCCGATGCTGGCGTCCCTGCCGCAGGAGGTGCGCGATTCCCTGGGCAAGCAGGTGCCGCACCCGTCCCGCCTCGGCCAGCCGTCCGAGTACGCGCAGCTGGTGCAGGCGATTGTGGAGAACCCGATGCTCAACGGCGAGACCATCCGCCTCGACGGCGCGATCCGCATGGGGTTGAAGTAATCATGGCGCAGATTACAACTCGCATCACGGAGCTCCTCGGCATCGAGCACCCGATCATGCAGGGCGGTATGCAGTGGGTCGGCCGCGCGGAGCTCGCATCCGCAGTGTCCAACGCCGGCGGCCTGGGCATTCTCACCGCGCTGACGCAGCCGACGCCGCAGGACTTGGCCAACGAGATCGACCGCTGCCGCGAGATGACGGACAAGCCGTTCGGCGTGAACCTGACCATCCTGCCGTCCATCGCTCCCCCGCCGTACGCCGAGTACCGCCAGGTGATCATCGATAAGGGCGTGCCGGTAGTGGAGACTGCCGGCTCCAACCCGGCGGAGCACATCCCCCACTTCCACGACGCCGGCATCAAGGTCGTGCACAAGTGCACCTCCGTGCGCCACGCCGTGAGCGCGCAGAAGGCCGGCGTGGACGCGGTGTCCGTCGACGGCTTCGAGTGCGCCGGGCACCCGGGCGAGGACGACATCCCGGGCCTGGTGCTCCTCCCGGCCGCAGCCGAGCAGCTCACGGTACCCTTCGTGGCCTCCGGCGGCATTGCCGACGGCCGGGGCTTGGCCGCCGCGATGGCACTCGGCGCCGAAGGCGTGAACATGGGCACCCGCTTCCTCTGCACCGAAGAGGCACCTGTGCACCGCAACGTGAAGGAAGCCATCGTCGCCCGCGACGAGCGCGAGACGGAGCTGATCTTCCGCCCGCTGCGCAACACCTCCCGCGTGGCCCGCAACGAGGTCTCCATCGAGGTCGTGGACAAGCTGAACAAGGGCGCGCAGTTCGAGGACATCCGCGAACTGGTGCGCGGCGTGCGCGGCCGCGAGGTCTACGAGACCGGCGACCTCGACGCCGGCATCTGGACCTGCGGCATGGTGCAGGGCATTATCCATGACATCCCGACATGCCAGGAATTGATCACCCGTATGGTCAATGAGGCAGCGGAGATTATTACGCAGCGCCTGAACAGCTTCGTAGTCACGCAACCATAACCACCTTCGACCCCCCAGGAGTGAAACCCGCAATGCGCATCGCAGTGCTCTTGAAAGAGGTCCCCGACACGTACGGGGAACGTGAACTGGACCTGGAGACTGGCCTCGCGGTCCGGACCGGCGACAACGTCGCCGACGAGATCGGTGAGCGCGCCGTCGAGGCGGCGCTCGCCATCGCGGAGGCGCAGGGCGGGGAGGTCGAGGTGCTCTCCGTCGCGCCGGAATCCGCCGCGGGCAGCATCCGCAAGGGCCTGGCCATGGGCGCAACCGCCGCGCACGTTGTCACCGACGACGGCCTGGTGGGCGCCGACGTGACGCTCACCGCGCAGGCGCTCGCGGAGCTGGTGCGCCGCGGGGATTACGACCTGGTGGTCGCAGGTAACCTCTCCAGCGACGGCAGCGGCGGCGTGGTCCCCACCATGGTCGCTGAGCTTTTGGATTACCCGAACCTGACCAACCTCACGTCCATCGAGGTGAACGGCTCCACCGTCACCGCCAGCCGCGCGAGCGACGGCGTCGTCGTAGAGCTTTCTGCGGACCTGCCGGCCGTCGTCTCCGTCACGGAGGCGTTCCCGGACGCCCGCTTCCCCAACTTCAAGGGCCTGATGGCTGCGAAGAAGAAGCCGCTGGACACGGTGAGCCTGGCTGACCTGGGCATTGACGCGGAGGATTTCACTCCGGCGCGCGCAATCATCGTCGATGCGTCGCAGCGCCCGCCGCGCGAGGCCGGCACCATTATTCACGACGACGGCACCGCCGCCGCTCAGCTCGCAGACTTCCTGGCCGCGAACAAGTTCATCTAAGGGGACTGAAGACATGACGAACACCAACGAAGCAGTACTCGTCGTTATCGACGCAGCCCCCGCAGGCGGCATCGCCAACTCCGCCGCCGAGCTCATCGGTGCCGCAGCCGGCATCGGCGCGCCGGTGGCGCTGGCCACCTCCGCAATGGGTTCCGACGAGGAGCTCGCCAGCGCACTCGGTGGCCTCGGCGCCGCCCGCGTGCTTATCGCCGACATCGACGACGCCGCGCTCACGGTCCCGCTTGCCGACGCCGTCGTTGCCGCCATCAGCGCAACCCAGCCCGCCGCGATCATCTTCTCCAACTCCATCGCCGGCCGCGACGTCGCAGCCCGCGTCGCCGTGCGTCAGCGCAGGGCATTGCTTGCCGACGTCACCGGCGTGCGCCGCGACGAGGAAGGCGTGATCACCGACCACTCCGTCTTCGGCGGCAACTACCTCACCGTCGGCGCGGCGACCCACAGCGCACCGGTGATCACCGTGCGCCAGGGAGCGGTTGATGCGCGAGCAGAGGGTGTGCAGGCGAGCGTCGAGAAGCTCGAAGTTGCGCGATCCGGCAAGCGTGCCGCGACGGTGACCGGCACGTCCATCGCCGAGCAGACGAGCTCGCGCCCGAACCTGCGCACCGCCGACAAGGTTGTCGCTGGCGGCCGCGCGCTGGGTTCCCCGGAGAAGTTCGAGGAGCTCGTGGGCGGTCTCGCCGATGCTCTCGGTGCCGCCGTGGGTGCGAGCCGCGTGGCGGTTGATACCGGCTACATTCCGGCCGACCACCAGGTTGGCCAGACCGGTGTGGTGGTCTCGCCGCAGCTGTACATTGCGCTGGGCATTTCCGGCGCGATCCAGCACCTCGCGGGTATGCAGACCGCCGACACCATCGTGGCCATCAACAACGACGCGGAGTCCCCGATCTTCGAGATCGCCGACTTCGGCGTGGTCGGCGACATCTTCGAGGTTGTGCCGCAGCTTATCGACGCCGTGAACGAACGCAAGTAGGGAGATTCCCATGTCTGTAGTCCTGCGACGAGGACTCCCCCGCGTCCCAGGCGGGGACGCTTGGCCCCCGGAATGGGCCGTTGGACCTGAAAACGCCGAGGTAGTCGGTGCCGTTGAGGGCGCTGCGCCTGCTCCGGCTACTGCGCCCGCCGCGCCGGCCGCCGAGGCTGAGATGCCGGCTGCTGAAGCACCGGTTGAAACCCCCGACTCCCCTACTCCGGCCGCAGCTACGCACACCGCTGCACCGGGCGCAGTGTCGCAAGCATCCGTTGCGTTGCGACGCGGTCTCCCCCGTGTTGCCGGCGGCGAGCCGTGGCCACCGGCCGGCGAAGTGACCGTCGAGGTCGCCGAGGCTGCGCCGATCGCTGCCGAGGTCTCCCCGGAGGCGCCGGCAGCTGCTGCGCCGGCAGCACCGGCTGCACCGGCAGCCGCAGCACCTGCTGCCGCCCCAGCCGAGCCCGGCGCGACTGAGACTGTCACGCTCCGCAAGGGTCTCCCCCGCCAAGCCGGCGGTCCGGCATGGCCGGATGTGGACACAGCTCAGGTGCCGGTGACGGCAGCGCCGGTTGCCGCGCCGACCGCAGCTGCTGCCGCTCCGGCACCGGCCGAGGCTGTGCCGGAAGCACCGGAAGCTCCGGAAGCGGCCGAGCAGCCCGCAGCGGAACCCGCCGCCGAACCCGCCGAGCAGCCGGCCACCGAACCGGCGGCTGCAGCAGCAGCGGCCGCAGGCACCGGCACCGCAGCGGCGGCGGCAACGACCGCGGCTGCTGGGAAGGCGAAGGCGGAGAAGACAGACGTCGAGAAGCAAAAGCCCGCGGCGGAGAAGCCCGCAGCCGAGAAGAAGCCTGCCGCGAAGGAAGAGCCGAAGCTGTACGGCAAGTACACGGCCGGCGGCTGGGCGTGGCGCGGTGCTGCGGCGCTCGCGGTGCTGTTCGTGCTCGGCGCGATGGCTGTGATGAGCGCGCGTTACCTCGTGGAGGCGACGGCGTGGGGCCGGGACTTTGTGGCTCGGCACCCGGGTGAGCAGCCGCTGCCCGAGTGGGCGCCGGTGGGTTTGCCGTGGTGGCTGAACTGGGCGCACTTCTTCAACATGTTCCTGATGCTGCTGATTATTAGGACTGGTCTGCAGGTTCGCCACGAACGCAAACCGGAGGCGTACTGGGCCCCGCCGTGGGCGCCGAAAAAGAAGGTCAGCATCAACCTGTGGCTGCACCAGGCGCTGGACATTCTGTGGGTGCTCAACGGGCTTGTGTTCTACATCCTGATTTTCGCCACCGGCCACTGGGTGCGCATCGTGCCCACGAGCTGGGAAGTCTTCCCGAACGCGCTGAGCTCGATGCTGCAGTACTTCACCCTGAACTGGCCGCTGGAGAACGGCTGGGTGCACTACAACGCGCTGCAGGAGCTGGCGTACTTCACCACCGTATTCATCGCCGCTCCTCTGGCGATCATCTCCGGCTTCCGCATGAGCAGCTTCTGGTCCGACAACTGGAAGGGCGCGGCGAAGTACTACCCTGCGCCGGCGGCCCGCAAGATTCACTACCCGGTGATGATTTACTTCCTGGTGTTCATCGTCATCCACGTGCTGCTGGTGCTGCTCACCGGCTTCCGCCGCAACATGGCGGGTATGTTCGCCGCCCGCGGCGATGTGGACCCGAGTGTCTACGCCACGAGCTGGATCGGCGTTGTGGTCTTCCTCGGCGCGGTAGTCGCGATGATTGCGGGCTGGTTTGCCACCCGACCGATGTTCGTCGCCCCGGTGGCGAATCTGACGGGCAACGTGAGCAACCGCTAATCGACGCTCATTTTCTTACGCGGGTTCGGCTTCGGCCGGGCCCGCTTTCTCGTCGGTGGAGCTGGGCGCTTTCCGGCGTGTGTGCGGCGTGCCCGGGTGCTAGCTTTCTCGCGTGACCACTTCGCACCACCCAGCCAAGATGCAGATCGTGCCCTTGGCCGCGATGAGCTTCGCGGCGTTTGTGTACGTGACGTTCGAGATGTTCTCCGTCGGCTTGATCACGCCGATGGCGGCGGACCTCGGTGTCTCCGAAGGCCAGATCGGCTTGCTGATGACGGTTTACGCCGGGCTCGTTGCGGTGGTGACCATCCCGCTGATGGCTGCGACGAGCCATCTGAACCGCCGCCCGCTGTTCATGGCCACGCTCGGCTTCCTGCTCACCGGCATTGCGCTGCAGGCACTCGCGCCGAACTACTGGGTGCTCTTCGCCGGCCGCGTCACGGCCGCACTGACGCACGGGTTGTTCTGGTCCATGGTCAACCCGATGTCCGCACGCCTCGCTCCCCCAGGTCAGATGGGTCGCGCGGTGGCCGCGGTCTCCTTCGGCGCGACGATGTCCACGGTCATCGGTGCGCCGCTGTCCACGGCCATCGGTAACGCGATCGGCTGGCGCAACTCCACGTGGGTGCTCGGCGCCGCGACGATCGTAGCCGTCGTGCTGCTGCTGCGTACCCTGCCCTCGATGCCCGCGCAGCCGCGCGACGCCAACGCCGGCACCCAGGGTGCGAAGGCAGCCATCCCCTCACTCATCGTCTACCTGGCCTGCGCGGTGACGGCGCTGTTCGCAAGCTTCACGTACCTGGCGCTGCTCGTGGAATCCACCGCGGGCCCGCGCTGGGTGCCCGTGGGCCTGTCTATGTACGGCCTGTTCGGCATCGTGGGCGTGGTGTTCGCCGGCCGCCGCGTAGACCGCCGCATGATCCGCATCAACGGCCTGGACACGGTGCTGCTCATGACGGCCGCGCTCACCGGCATGATCGCGCTGCAGCTGGATTCCGGAGTGTTGATGTTCCTCACCGTCGCGGTGCTCGGCATCGCTGCAGGATCCCTCCCCACCGCAGGCACGACCATTTTTATGCACGCAGGGCGGCACAACCAGGACCTCGTGAGCTCCATCTACGTGGTCACGTTCCAGGTCGGCATCGCGTCCGGCTCGGCGCTGGGCGCCTTTACTGTGGACGCCGGTTATCTCGCCGGAACGCTGCTCATCACCCTGATCCTCGGCGCGGTGGCCCTGGTGGCGCTGGCCGGCTTCTCCAGGCCCAAGCTGCGCTAACCTAGCGCGCCGCCGGTGTGCGGGTGAGCAGCAACACGGCTGCCAGCGCGACCGCGGCGCAGGCCAGCGAGGACACCGCCATGGCCAGGGCATGGTTGGTGCCCAGGCTGGCCAGGGGAGCCACCGTGGCCGCGACCAGGAACTGCGTGAACCCGATCGCCCCAGTGCCGGCACCAGCGCCGATGTCGCGCACGTCCTCCACGGCCAGCGCGGTGGCGTTGGCGGAAATGAAGCCGGACATCATCGGCAGCAGCGCCAGCAGCGGGATGAACCACCAGGTCAAGTCCCCAGCCAGGGCGAGGATGATCAGGGCGGCGGCAACGCAGACGTCGATAAGCAAGGCAGCGGTGAGCACCCGGCGGGGCGCGACGCGCTTGACCAAGCGCATGTTCAGGGCGTTGGAGAGGGGAAACGACAGGGCGAGCGCGCCGAAGACCAGCGAGAATGCGGTCGGGGAGAGGCCGAGCTGGCGCTGCAGTACCAGCGGCGAGGCAGAGATGTAGCTGAACAGCGCGCCGAAGCCGAGGGCGCATGCGAGGAGGTAGCCCACGAAGACGGGACGGCGCAGGCACTGCGCGATGCGGGGGAAAAGGGTGCGCAAGCCTCCCGGCGCGCGGCGCTCCGCGGGCAGCGTCTCGGGCAGCCATAGCGCCAGCAGCACCTGCACGAGGTTCACGGCGGCGAGGAGCCAGAAGATGCCGCGCCAGCCGACCATCGGCAAGAGCAGGCCGCCGATCGCGGGCGCGATCGCCGGCATGAAGCCCGTCAGCGCCATGAGAGCGGAGAACGCGCGGGCGGCGGCGGTGCCGCGGGAGAGGTCGGGGATTACGGCGCGCGAGACCACGATGACGCAGCCGCCCGCGATGCCCTGCAGGAAGCGCGCACCCACCAGGAACCAGATGTTCGGCGCGATGGCGCACAGCACCGAGGTGACGAAGAAGACCAGCGAGGAGATCAGGATGGGCCGTTTGCGGCCGGTTCCGTCTGAAATCGGGCCGAAGAGCAAGTTACCCACGGCCATGCCCACCATGAAACCGGAGATAGTCAGCTGTACCGCGGGGGCTGTGGTGCCCAGGTCAGCCTGCAGCTGGGGCAGGCCCGGCAGGTACATGTCGATGCCGAGCGGACCAGCCGCGGCGAAGAACGCGAGGGCGAGCATGAGTCCAGCTGAAAGTTGTGGCACGCAGGTACCATAACGCACATGGACAACCTCGATTTGACCCCGCTGTCCGGGGCCGCCGGCAGCGCGGACCGCATCGGCGCATGGGACCTCGCCGTGGCGCTGGATACGCGCGATGCGGAAGGGCAGCTCGCACCCCGCAGCGGCCGCCAGAGTTTCTTCTGGGTGGCGGACGGGGAGCTGCGGCTCACCGGCCCGGGCGGTTTCAACGAGCCGGTCACGCCCGACCAGGTAGGCGTGGTCAGCGGGTCGCAGGTGCGCGGTGCCGGTCGCGTTGTCGGCGCGCGCCTCGACGCAATTGCGGATGCGGAGGGCACGGTCGAGATCTTCGAGCCGGAAATTTTCACGCTCCGCGGCGTGACCACGGAGATTTCCGGCGAGGCGCGCGTGCTCGCGGGCACCATGTTCGGCCGCACGTCCCCGGTCGCCACCGCGCACCCGGTGGTCGCCGCGGAGCTGCGCCTGGCCCCGGGCGCTGAGGTTGCCTTCACGCTCGAGCCGAACTTCGAGTACGGTTTGCTTGCGCTTGCCGACGGCTGCGCTGTCCAAAACGTCGACGTCCCCGCGGGCGAAGTTGCCTACGCGGAGGCCGGCGGCAGGACGTGGGGTGTGAAGAACCGTGCGACAGGGTGGGTTCGTGCCGTGGTGTTCGGCGGCGAGCCGATCTAGGGGAGGGCTATGAATGTCACGTTGCTGATGACGTTGGAGGACGCGAATCCGGAGATTACGCGCACCATCAACGTCGACGATTCGATGGATCTGGGTCAGCTGTCCGAGGTGATCAACGCGGCGTTCGGCTTCTCCGGCGCGGCATCGCACCTGTACGTGACCGGCTCGGGGGAGCTGCGTCAGGTCTTCGCCGAGGTGCCCAGCGCGGGCGAGGCCGACGAGGCGGATCTGACGGTGCACAAGTTCACCGAGATCACCTACATCTACGACCCGACCGCGAATTGGAACGTGCACATTGAGGTCCTCGGCCGCTCCCAGCTCGACGGTCCCACACCCTTGCTTATCGACGCTTCCGGGCCCGACATCGTCGAAGCCACCAACGGCCCCGCCATGATGACGCGCTTCCGCGCCGAGGCACGCCGCATCGCCGCGGGCCTCGAGCCCGACATGGAGATCACCCCGCTGCTGTTGAGCTTTCTGCCGGTGATGTCCCCGGAGCGCATGCTGCAGCGCCTCACCGTCACAGACCCCGTGGCGGTGGCCACCCGCATCGGCTTCGTGGCGGAGGAGCTGTTTTTCGACGCCGCCCAGGAAGCCTCCCTGGACCCGCGGGCGCTCGACCTGGCGAACCAGTTCGAGGAGTTCATCGATTCGCGCCCGGAGCTGCGCGACATCCTGCAGAACGACCCGGCGCCGGACCGCAACCCGACGCTGATCGCCGCCGTGGCCGAGTTCTTCGAGCAGCACGCCGGCGAAGATGTCCTGGGCATGCCCATCCCCGGCCTGGACATTCCCTTCCGCGACTCGCGCGACGACGATGACTTCCCGCACCTGCGCGGCGTCCCCGGCGTACCGGGCGTGCCCGGCGTACCGGGCCAGCAGGTACCGGGCGCCCCGCACCTGACGGTGATCCCGGGAATGGGCGAAGGGGAGATCCCGCCGATCGGCGCGCCGCACAGGATGGCTGATGACGAGGAAGGCGATTTCCTCGCCTCCGTCCTGACCACCGCCGTCGAGGAGTTCCGCGTCCCCGCCAAGCTCACCAGCAAGGGCTATCTCACCAGCGTCACGGTAGAGAACTTCCTCCGTTACTTGGACATCCCCAACATCTGGAGCCGCCCGCGCGAGACCACGGAGCCGTCTGTGCATCTGCTGCGCAAGGTGCTGGAGGGCGCGGGCTTCATCGAGGAAAGCAAACCTGGCTACCTCAGCATGACCTACACCGGCGGGAAGTTCGTGCGCTCCGCCGATCCGGTCGGGGAGTTCGCAGGTGAACTCTGCGCCGGTTTCGAGCGCGCCTTCGGCATGGACTGGCGCAGCATGTCCGCGTGCATGGCGGATTCCCTCGGGGTCATGGAGGTGCCGGAGCACAACCACGATTTCCCAACCGCGGCCATGGAAGATGCAATTTCGCTGCTCTTCTCAGCCGGCGGCATATACGAAGGGCCCACGGGTTTGGAGGCCACGAGGGACGGCCGCCGCCTGCTCGAGGCGATGATGCGGCGCTACCACTTCGCCCGCTAGGGCACTCGCTTGCCGACGATCACCCGCGCCGCCATCGCCCCCAGCAGCGCGCCGAGGGTGTTGAAGAGCAGGTCATCAACGTCGGAGTAGCCGGCGGCGAGCACGTACTGCGCGACTTCGATGAGGAAGCTGAAGGCGAGGCCGGCGAGCGCTGCGGGCCAGATGCCGCCGAAAATCAAGAACGCGACCCAGCCCACCGGCACGAACAGCGCGATGTTGCCGATCAGGTTCAGCCACGGCCCCCACCACACGTTGTAGTACTTGAAGCTGGACAGCGGCTCGAGGCGCAGCTCCTGCACCTGGTGGTTGTCAGCCGACCACACGCCTGGCACGGAGAAGTACGCCTTGCCCACGGTGAAAACCAAAACCGCCGCGATGACGATCACCGCGGCGGCCAAGGTTCGGCTACTGGGCCGTGTCATAGGGCACCGGGCCGCCGGACACCTGGCGGTAGGCGTGCGCCACCATCAGCAGGCCGATCGGCGCGGCCAGCGTCATCAGCACAACCGAGAGCAGGCCGCCGATGACAGTGCCGAGCACACCAGCGATAGTGAGGAACGCGGGCGCGCCGGCGACGAGGTTGAGCAGGCCGCCGAAGATCGCGAGGCCGAGCGTCGGCAGGTAGTTGCGCGCACCCGCCTTCATGCCCTGGCCGAACGCGGTGCCGAAGCCGCCGTTGTTGTCCGCCGCGTAGTAAATGGGGAAGACAATGAACGGCACCAGCAGCAGCACTACCAGCATGATCGCGCCGAACGCGAGGCCGAAGGACCGCGCGAGCGTGCCCAAGAGCGCCTCATCCTGGAAGATTTCCTCCGGCTGCTGGGGCAGCGCGGCCGGATCGATGTCGATGGACGCGAAGGCGAACATGAACGTGATGATGCCCAAAATCGTCGCCGCGATCGTCGCCATCACCATGATGACGGCACCCACGCCCAGCGTCTTGCCGTAAGCCGGCGCGCTGGGGGACTTCAGCTTAACGACGAGCGTCTGCTGCAGCGCCGCCGCCGCGAACACCGGCCACAGCAGGAGTGACGCAATACCGGCGAGCCCGCCGATGAACGGCAGGCTGGAGATCGAGGACAGCACGCTGAGCACCGCCGTGATCGCACCGATGATCAGCCACAGCGCCGGGTTCTTCCCGTACGCCTTGAACGCCCAGGCAATCGCCTCGCCGATGCGCAGCTTGCCGGTGCCCTTGCGGTGCGCCCAGCCGTTGGCCTGCGGATCATTCAGTGGGTGCGGCTGGGTGCCGTCGCCGTAGAATCCGTCGGTGAGCTGCATGCCGTGGTAGCGCAGCGCATTCGCGCCGGCCATCGACGCGGCGGAGTTCACCTCGAACTGGGAGTAATCCGCCGGCTGGTCGCCGTAGTTCGGCTGCGGCGCGCCGGGCGCGGGTGCGCCGTAGCCGTCGCCGCCGTAGCTGGGGTAATTCGGGTAGCTCGGGTAACGCGACGATCCACCCGCCTCATTGCCCGCGCCCGGCGCGTTCGGCTGCTCCGGCTGCGGGTCCTCGCCGTACGGCGGGTAGCCGCCCTGGTTTGGGTTGGTCATCGAAAGTCTCCTTGCGACGCTCGCTGTCAATTGCGCCCCCAGCCTACCGACGCCCGCGCCCAGCGCCCAGCCCCACCTGCCACACTTTGACTCCATCCAGTCACACACGTCCCAGCAATTTCTAGGGGTGCGCCACTCTCCAAACGCCAATTGGAGCTCTCAGCGTTGTCGCGGTCAGGTGTCGTTTAGAAAACCGCAGGTCACAGCGTTGACGCTGAGAGCTCCACTCGCTGACAGCTCCAGCCCGGCCCGCGGCCCGCAGGACCCGCCTCGGGGCAGGGCAGGGTGCTCCCCCGCGAGCTACTTCACAACCAGATTCACCATGCGGCCGGGCACCACGATGGTCTTCACCACGTTCTTGCCGGCGCCGGTGGTCAGCTCGACCACGCGCGGGTCTGCGAGCGCGATCTGCTCAATCTCGTCCTGCGCCGCGTCCACCGGCACCTCGACGCGCGCCTTGACCTTGCCGTTGATCTGTACGGGGAGTTCAACGGTGTCGTCGGTAAGCAAGCTCTCGTCGAAGGTCGGGAACGGCTCGAAGGTGATGGTGCCGTCGTGGCCGAGGCGCGCCCAGAGTTCTTCGGCGATGTGCGGGGCGAGCGGGGAGACCATCTGCACCAACGGCTCGACGGCGGCGCGCGGGGCGCCGGACGGGTACGTCTTGGTCAGGTAGTTCACGTACTCGATGAGCTTGGCCACGACGGTGTTGTCGCGCAGGCCCTCATAATCGTCGCGGACGCCGGCGATGGTGCGGTGGAGCTGCTTCGCGTCGTCGCTGGTCAGCTCGCTGTCTACCACTGCGAGCGAGCCGTCCTCCTCGGAGACCACGAGGCGCCACAGGCGCTGGAGGAAGCGGTGGGAACCCACGACGTCCTTCGTCGCCCACGGGCGGGAGGTGTCGAGCGGGCCCATGGACATCTCGTACACGCGCAGGGTGTCGGCACCGAAATCGCGCACCACGTCATCCGGGGCCACGGCGTTCTTCAGCGACTTGCCCATCTTGCCGTACTCGCGGTTGACCTCTTCGCCGGCGTAGAAGAACTTGCCGTCGCACTCCTCAACCTCGGCGGCCGGGACGTACACGCCGCGCGCGTCGGTGAACGCGTAGGCCTGGATGTAGCCCTGGTTGTACAGGCGGCGGTACGGCTCCTTGGAGGTGACAAAGCCCAGGTCATAGAGCACCTTGTGCCAGAAGCGGGAGTACAGCAGGTGCAGCACCGCATGCTCCACACCGCCGACGTAGAGGTCCACGCCGCCCGGGTCGCCGGCGCCGTGCTCGTCCTCGCGCGGGCCTGTCCAGTACTGCTCGTTCTCCAGGTTCACAAACTCCTCGGAGTTCGTGGGGTCGATGTAGCGCAGCTGGTACCAGGAGGAACCCGCCCACTGCGGCATCACGTTGGTGTCGCGGCGGTACTGCTTCGGCCCCTCGCCGAGATCCATGGTCACGTTCACCCAATCCGTGGCCTTGGCCAGCGGGGGAGAGGGCTCCGAATCCTTGTCGTCCGGGTCGAAGGACACCGGCTTGTAGTCCTCCACCTCCGGCAGCTCGACGGGCAGCTGGTCCTCCGGGATGCCGTGGGCCTGACCGTACTCGTCGTACACGATCGGGAACGGCTCGCCCCAGTAACGCTGGCGGGCGAACAGCCAGTCGCGCAGCTTGTACTGAATCTTCTCCTCGCCGGCGCCGCGGTCCACCAGCCAGGTGATGGCGGCCTCGATCGCGTCTTCCTTACCCAGGCCGTCGAGGTCCAGGCCTTCGCTATTCGACGAATTAATATGCGCCGCATCGCCCACAAACGCCGCCTCGGAGATGTCTCCGTCAAGCACCGGGATGATCGGCAGGCCGAAGACGGAGGCGAACTCGTAGTCGCGCTCGTCGTGCGCCGGCACCGCCATGATGGCGCCTGTGCCGTAGCCGGTGAGCACGTAATCCGCGATGAAGATCGGCACCTGCTCCCCGTTCACCGGGTTCGTGGCGTAGGTTCCGAGGAAGACACCGGTCTTTTCCTTGTTCTCCTGGCGCTCCACGTCGGACTTCGCCGCGATGGCAGCGAGGTACGCGTCGACAGCCTCGCGCGGGGTGGCCTGGCCGTAGGTCCAGGTCTCCGGGGTGCCGTCCGGGTACGCATCCGCCACCAGGGATTCCACCAGCTCGTGCTCCGGCGCGAGCGTGACGTAGGTGGCGCCGAACAGCGTGTCCGGGCGGGTGGTGAAGACCTCGATGTCGCCCGCCGTGGAACCGAACGCAACCTGCGCACCGCGGGAGCGGCCGATCCAGTTGCGCTGCATGCTCTTGACCTTCTCCGGCCAATCCAAAAGCTCCAGATCATCCAGCAGACGATCCGAGTACGCGGTGATGCGCATCATCCACTGGCGCAGACGCTTGCGGAACACCGGGAAGTTGCCGCGCTCCGAACGGCCGTCGGCGGTGACTTCCTCGTTCGCCAGCACCGTGCCCAGGCCCGGGCACCAGTTCACCATCGACTCGGAGAGGTACACAAGACGGAACTCATCCAGCGCCGCGTGCTTCTCCTGCGTGTTCAGGTCCTTGAAGTCGCGCCCGTCCTTCGTCTTGCGGGCACCGGTGAGCAGGTCGCGCACCAGATCCTCGATCGGGCGGGCTTTCTGCTGCTCCTCATCAAACCAGGCGTTATAAATCTGCAGGAAGATCCACTGCGTCCACTTGTAAAACTCCGGGTCGGTGGTAGCCACCGCGCGGCGCTTATCGTGGCCCAGGCCCAGCTGGTTCAGCTGGCGCTCCATGTTGGCGATGTTGGCCTCAGTCGTCGTCCGCGGGTGCGTGCCCGTCTGGATCGCGTACTGCTCCGCCGGCAGACCGAATGCGTCGTAGCCCAGCGTGTGCAGCACGTTCTTGCCCAGCATGCGGTTGTAGCGCGCGTACACATCGGTGGCGATGTAGCCCAGCGGGTGGCCCACGTGCAGACCCGCACCCGACGGGTACGGGAACATGTCTTGGACGTTGAGCTTCTCCGCCGGCAGCGCCTCGCCCGTCGCCAGATCACCAGTCGGGTTCGGCGCATTGAACGTGCCGTTGTCGCGCCAGTACTGCTGCCAGGTGGATTCAATCTCGTTGGCCAGCGCCGCCGTGTACCGGTGCGCAGTGGGGTTCGCCTCAGTCATGGTTATGCAGTGTAGTAAAGGGCCTTTGCTTTGCGACGATCCTCCGCCCCGCCCCCAGTTGGTCGGAGAAACGGAAAAGATATCGGAAAGATATAGGGCCAAGAATCGGGAGATTTATCCACGAGCGTCTCGGTGTTAAAGCAGGTCAGCGGTCTAGTTGGAATTCTTTGGAATTGTTCCGAAATTCTTTTCAGCACGAGTTTAGGCTTTGATCCACCGTGTGCCGCGGCCTCGGGGCGGGCCGGCTGGGTCAATCTTGGCTCTGCCTAAATCACGGAGGTGCCGGAGAATATTACCGGCCTGCTGAGTGGAGATGCCCGCATACTCCGCGACCTCGGCGGATTGGAGGGCTTCCCCGTCGGCCAGCTTGGCCTCGACCCACTCTTGAATACTGACGGTTGCAATCTCGCCTTCCCCCGCTTGGCCCATAAGTTGTCTCGACTCGGGGCTCAGGAACCACTCTTTCGCATCCCGAACGGGTTCCAGGACACCGCGCTCTACCAGCTCTTCCATGAGCTCATTGGCTTCCCGAGTGGAGGTCTGTGTTTTTTCCTTCACCGTCTTTTCGGTAATAAGCGGGGCGGTATTGAGGTGCCACAGCACAATGAGTGAATCCACGCTTTCGGAAACTTCAGCCCCGAAACGGGCGGCGAGGCGGGCGAGACCTTTGACGAATTCGACATCTGGCTTTTGGGCATCGAGGACAACCTGTACATACGCTTCAGTTGCCAATACCTCCGGAACGTCGCGCCCCGTACGGATCATGGACGCCCACATACGGTCGAAACCGCGGGAGCTTTCCTCAGCAAGTCCAAGCGTCCGCATCGCTGCCATCAGCCGGTTATTGCGCGGTATGGAAGGAGTGGATAAGAGCTGATCCAGACTTACGCCTGGCGGCAGGGGGCCGGGCGAAGTGATCTTCAATGTACGACTGGTTTGCTCAACCACCACTGGCCCGGGAAGCCGCCAGTCGCGGTGAATGAGCGCATTCGTCACCGCTTCATCGACTGCCTGATCAGGAAAGCGGGCGATGGCCGCTTCGCGACCGTCCTCAAACAGGACCCTCTCAATCTCCCTGCCACCGTGGTCCTTAATCAATCGCTTCAGCCGAGGTAGCGCTAGAAGGACAGGTTCGGAGATTTCTACCGTCTGGGGGTCCTTACCGGGAAAGCTTCGCCACAGGTACCGAACTACCACATCCGTCGGCTCTGGATATGCCAGAAGGATCTCTCCCGCACGTTTCATCCGTCCGTCGTGAAGCAAAAGACCCAGCTCGCGGAGGAGACCATACGTGGTGCTCGGGATGGCGGCACCCTGGCCGGTGGTTTCCCTGTGCATACGCAACGTTCGACGGGCCTCTTGAATGACAGGAAGGTTAAGGTCATCGACACCAATGTCTGCTGGCTCATTGGAGTAATCAGGGTTTCGCCGAGCCATATCGATCGACCTGCGCTGTTCCTCTGTCAGAGGTTTGCAGGAAAACTGTTTGTCCGCGGTTCGCTGCTTCGCCGCACCGTCCTGGCGGCTGTACAGCGCCCGAGCTTCTGGTACATGAATCACAAGAAGGCGCGCGCCCCATCCATCAACTGCGGTTACCTGTACCTGCAGATTGGGTCTGGTCCGGTTGAAAATGCTACGCGCGATGTCCTCCTCGGATAGGTTGGTCCCAGTGAAAGCAGCCGGACCCGGTGTTTTGTCTGCAATCCCCACCACGATGTCTCCGGTAGCGGCTTCACTGTTCGCCATGCAGATCGCTTCATCCACCAGCTTTTCCAGAAGCTTCGCACGCGCCGCAGTCCCGCTGGTCTCCGTACCGGCGTCATTTCCGGAACTGCGAGCTGGGTCCTCCTTGAATTCCAGCGTGAGAGACTCCTGCGAGTCCGCCGTGGCACCAGAGTGGACAGCTTCGAGGGCATCCTCGATGTGCTCGGGCACCCGCCAATGTACGACGTCCGTCATACCAGCATTGTACATTCACCCAGGGATATCTTTTTAGCTGTCGATCGAGGACAAGAAAGATATGAGAAAGATATAGACCACGCAATGGTGAAAACTCCGACAACAGATTGCTGCATTCTCGCAGCTCAACGTGTTGTTTCTAATTCTTCGGAATTGTTCCGACTATCCCCGGCGAGCGCGTTCCCAGTGCCTCCAGCTCTTTAGTAGCTATGAGCCGGCGACGATGTCCCAGATGGTGACGGCGACGATCACAATGCCCATCACGCCCACGAAGATGGTGTCCGGGCGGTTCGCGTAGTGCTTGTAGGCGGTGGCCTTGCGGAAGAGCAGCGTCGGCACGATGTAGACCAAAAACGCCACGAACACGCCGCCGACCACGGAAATCAGCGTCATAATCGACGGGTTGAACACCGCAATCAACGTGCCCGTGACAAACACGAAAATGTTGATCATCCAGCGCAGCGCGTTCTCGTTCACTCGCTGCGCGAAGTCCGGCGCCGCGACGCGCAGCAGGTAGGTGGTGCCCTCCTCGGTGCCCAGCATGTGGCCGAAGTAGGACGAGGCGATCGCGCAGATGGCCACGATCGGGCTCAGCCACGCCAGCAGCGGGGTCCCCGTCTCGTTAGCCAGATAGGACAGCACCGGGATGTTTTGCTCTGCGGCGGCGTCCAGGCCGTCCGCTCCCAGCGAAAAGGCGCACGACCACACGAAGAACATCGTGAACAGCACCAGGGCTGTGACCGCGATCAGCTCGATCTTGGTCACGTCCTTCTCGGTCTTCGCCACGTCGTTGTCGTGCTTCTTCTGCACGTCCAGCGCGAGCTGCGACAGCGCCGCCATGTGGCTAAACGAGAACACCAGCACCGGGAGCAGCAGCAACAACGACTGCCAGATCGGAGTGTCCGACTCGTACGACATGAAGCTGGCAATGTCCCACCGCGGAATCAGATACAGCGACACGCCGGCAAGCGCAATGATGAGCGGATACACCAAGAAATTCGCAATGGTCAAGGTGATTTTCTGCCCGAACGCGAACGCGCCGGTGAGGATGCCCACGCAGATCGGGGCGAGCACCCAGCGGCTGATCTCGGGCCCGTTGAACTGGTTCGCAATGAAGCTGTCCACGGTGTTGGTTATCGAGATCGCGTAGATCAGCACCGTCGGGTAGACGGCGAACCAGTAGACAAGGGCCGTGGCAAAGCCGCGCTTGCGGCCCGTGAGTGCCGTAACCACCTGCAGCACGTCCATGCCGGGGATCGGCGAGCCGGAGACGATGCGCGCGTACGTGCGGTGCGAAAAGAACACCAGCGGGCCGATGAACAGCGTGGCCACCACCAACGGCCAGAACCCGAACGTGCCCGCGTCGAGCGGCAGGAACAGGATGCCGGCGCCGACCGCGGTGCCGAACAGCGTCATCGCCCACGACATCACCGAGCCATCCGGCACCGAGTCGGTCTTCGCCTGCTCCTCGATCTGCTCGCGGTCAGCATCGGAGAGGTGGTCGAGCTCGAACTCGTCGCGCGCCTGCTCGAGGTGCTCCTCGCTGTGCAGCTCAGGGAGGTCATCCCCGCTGCCTGTCGAGGTTTGAGAGCCTGAGCCGCCGGGAACTGTGGACATCGGGAGCCTTTCGTAGGGGGAGCACCGGATCACCTACAACAGTAGGGAAGTAGCTGGGTGGTGCCCGCCTTGCCCGCGGTTACACGCACGGGGGCAAGCGCTTGACGACGGTGGCGTGCGCGTTACCCGCGTGGCAGGGTGCGCGCCCGTACGACGTCGGCGAGGGTGGACAACACGGGCGTCGGCACGCCTGCTTCCAGACCAGCCTTGGCAACGGCGCCGCCGATGGCGTCGATCTCGGTACGACGACCAGCCTCGACATCCTGGGTCATGGACGTCTTGTGGCTGCCGGCTTTGGCGAAGACGGTGTCGATGTGCTCGCGGATGACGTCGGCACGCACCGGCACCTGGCGCGCCTCGGCGACCGCGAGCGCTTCGGCGAGCACTGCCTCAAAGAGGCGGTGGCCCGGCTCGGACTCGTTGGTCTCGGCGAGGGTGAGGCCGGTCGCGCCGCCGATGGTGTTCAGCACAGTGTTGAGAATGAGCTTCTCCCAGATGGGGATGTTCACGTTGTCGAAGAGCTCGGCGTTGAACCCGGCGCGGGTGAGCAGCTCGTGGATCTGCACCGCGGCATCGGAGTTCACACCGTCCGCGACCAGATCGCCCATCGCGATGGAACCGTAGGAGGAGGACGTGATCGCGTTCGCGCCCGCGCGGTCCGCGGAATAGTCGGTGACACCGGCCAGGGTGTTGTCCTCACCGAACGTTTCAAGCAGCAGCTCCCCATTGCCGATACCGTTCTGCAGCGTCAAGGCAATCGTGTTCTCATGGAACAGGTGCTTAGCGCCCGCGATGGCACCGGGGGTGTGGAAGCCCTTGGTGAAAAACAGCACGAAATCCACCGGCTCGGTGTAGTCGGCGGATTTGGCGGCCTTAGCTTCGACGTGTGTGGATTCGCCGTCGATGATCAGCTCGATGCCGTCGTTGTTCAGCGCGTCAATGGTCTGGTCCATGACATCGAAGAAGACGACATCTTCACCAGCCGCGATGAACCGCGCGCCGAAGAGCTGACCCATTGCGCCCGCACCGATAACTGCGATCTTCATGATGGAACCCCTTCCGCGCCGGGCGCGAAACCACCGGCGCATCGTGTGACGTTGGTTTGGAGGCTTTCAATTCAGCAGTTTAGTGCTGGTCACAGGCCCGCGCAGGGGCGGCAAGCAAGGTCACATCCGGCGGGCGGCGCGCTCAGCGAACTCATCCAGCAAGGCCAGCACATCGGGAGAGCGCCACGCGCGCATACGCTTCCCAAGTTGAGCAGAGACCACAATCCCGTCGGCCTCTAGACGATCGAGGGCTTTGCGGGCCTGCGCCGTTGAGCTATCCAATAACTCTGCAACCAGCGCCGACGTGACAACCGGCCGCTGCAACAGCACATCGAGCACTGCCCAGGCCAGCGAATCGGCGCGGGCAGAGAGGCGATCGTTCCACTCAGTGCGCAACGCTTTGAGTTCGTCGGCAAGCCATGTGCCCCGCTCCACACCCTTGAGCGCCGCCTGCGCAAACAACAGGACAATGGGCTCCACGTCTCCGCCTCGGTAGGCGGTGAGCGCATTGAAGTAGCCGTCAATATCCGTGAGCAGCCCCGCGGAGATCGGGAGAGCGACACTGGAGCTCACCCCCCGATGGCGCAGCACGATGTGCACTAGCGCGCGCCCAGTTCTTCCGTTGCCGTCGGCAAATGGGTGGATTGTCTCAAACTGCGCGTGCGCCACCGCGGCCTGCGCGAGCGCCGGCATATCATCGCGCTGCATGAACGCCTCCAGGTCAGCCATGAGTTCGCCGACCCACTGCTGGTGAGGAGGCACAAACAGCGCTCCGCCAGGATGCGAATCGGCGCCTCCGATCCACACCGGCTGGTCCCTGAACCGCCCAGCAATCTGCGGCGCAGACTCCGCGAGCAGCAACCGATGCATCTCACGCACCGACGCGACCGTCGGTTCACCGGATTCGACAGCACGAGCCATCTGGCGGGTATTTGCAGCGATGAGCGCTGCGTTGCCGGAGCCCCCGATCATCTCGGCCTCAAGAATCTTCCGGGCCGACGACGTGAGCTGCTCGATGCGACTCGACGCCACCGACTCGCTCCGCAGCAGCAGGGGAGTGAACGGCAGCACCCGGTGCGCCTCAACAGCGTCGAAGCGAGTGACCGCCACCGTAGCTCGTTCAACCTCGGCGAGCGTCTCCGAGCTCAGCGGCAGGAGCAGGGTGCTTATCGACGCCACTTTTGCACTCTCGTAGCTCGAAGGCATCGCCCGAACAGCCCGACGAGAGACCCCATCGGCGGCCGAATGCCAGAGGAGAGTCTCATACGTGACTGCGGGCCAAGTCATGTCTCACAGTGTAGCGACCCTTTAAGGCCCTAAAAGGTCGCTAACCAACCTGAGCGACCTTTTACGCCCCGTGCTCCCGCGCCCACGCCTCCACCGGAGCGAGGCGGGAGAGGTCGACGCGGTCGATGTCCTTGCCGTAGCTGGCGATCAACGCTTGCTCATTCTCCGACTTGCCCGGCTTGAGCTTGAGCATGCTCACCAGCCCCCGCATCGCGGTCCTGTGAGGGCCGGAAAGCTCGGAGTAGTGCATCCGTCCCGGCAGGTAGAAGCGAGTTACCGAGTCCTTCAGCTTGCCGAGGAGCCCGCCTGCAGCGTCCGCACGCACGGCTTCGTCATCCAACGTCATGCCTACGGTGACCAGGCACGCGGGGCGGTTGCCGAGGACGGCGGCGGGGAGCTGTTGGAGGAACTTCGCGCCGTCGTGAAGCGGGCCGTGCGCGGGGGCCAGCACCACGAGCGGCCCCGCGGCGGGTTCGGCGGCGACGGCGCTCGGCGAGGAGGGGAGCGGCTCAGCTGCGGTGCCGAGGCGGCTGGCCAGCTCCTCCGCGTACTGCTGCGTAGAACCGTAGTAGGTGGAGTAGTAGATTGCGCAGGTCATAGTGCCATTGTGGCACTACTTCGGCGGGCGTTCGCAGCCTTTGCCGTCACCATCACGATCGAGGTGGGATCCGTAGCCTGGTTCACCACGGTAGATCGGTCGACCGAGGTCGTTCCACACTGCGCGGCAGTTCGGGTAGGTCTTGCCGGACGGCTGTGCACGGGCGGGGCGCACTTCCGGGGCGGGTGCCGGCTGGGGCGCAGGAGCCGGAGCGGGCGCAGGAGCAGGTGCGGACTCCGGGGCGGGTGCCGGCGCAGGAGGCGGCGGGGGAGTAGGACGCGGCGGGTTGCACGGAATCACCGTAGGCATTGGGTTGGGAACAACGCCTTGTTGCATAGCCCAGCACACCACGCCCGCTCCAGCGGCGACCAGGGCAATGCCACCAACCACGTAGCCGATTGTCTTGCCGGTGTCCGAGTCAGTCGTCGAGGACGTAGAAGACTCAGAGGACTCAAGGGAGGCGCCATCATTGCCGGTGGAGTGGACAACCTGGTCGTCGGACGACAGGGCCTTCGCCTCAGAAGACAGAGCCTCGGAGGAACCTGAGTCCGCAGCCTCCAAGGCGATGAGCGAACTCAACATTGCAGACGATGCGGAGGCAGTAGGGACAGCAACAGCCGACAGGGTCACGGCGGCGGCCGATGCCACGGCAATAACAGACTTTCTCATTCCTCAATTCTCACATGTCCAAGGCATGAATTTCCGAGCTTTCAGACAGGTATCTTGAAGCAGCATGGCACACAACACCATCACCATCACTGGCGCGGTTCTCGAAGATATGGGTAGCCCCGAGCCCTACGCGGATTCTCGGCCGCTCACCGTGTGCGAGCTTGAGCTGATGCCGCCCGGCCCCGGCGAAGTGCTGGTGAAGATCCTGGCCACCGGAATTTGCCACTCGGATCTTTCCGTAGTCAACGGCAGCCGGCCCCGCCCGGTACCCATGCTTCTCGGCCACGAGACCGCAGGCGTGGTGCAGCAGGTCGGCGAGGGAGTCACCGATTTCGCACCCGGCGACCGGGTCGTCTGCATCGCGCTTCCGCATTGCGGCGAGTGCGCGGCGTGCGCCACCGGCGGCACCACCCCGTGCGAGCCGGGCTCGAACGCCAACGTGGCAGGCACGCTGCTGAGCGGTGAACGACGCATCCTCCGCGACGGTCAGCCCATCAACCACCACCTGGGCATTTCGGGCTTTGCGACGCACGCCGTCATGGACACGAGGTCCATCGCCCACGTCGGTGCTGACGTGCCCCCGGAGATCGCTGCGACGTTCGGCTGCGCCATCATGACCGGCGGGGGAGCAGTGCTCAACGAGGTAAAACCGAACACAGACACCACCCTTGCGATTGTCGGCCTCGGTGGCGTGGGCATCGGTGCCGCACTCACCGCTGCAGCACTCGGCGTGAAGGAGATCGTGGGCATCGACCTGCAGGACAACAAGCGGGAGTTTGCGCTTGAACTCGGCTGCACCGAGGTCATGACACCCGACGAGGCCCTCGCGTCCGGCCGTCGTTTCAGCGCCGCCATCGAGGCCGCCGGCCACCCAGCAGCACTCGAAACCGCTTTCGCCGTCACCGACCGCGGCGGACTCACCCTCGCCCTCGGGTTGCCCGCCCCGGGTTCGGTGAGCCGCATCGATCCGACGGTGCTTGCCACCGAGGCACGCACACTGCGCGGCAGCTACCTGGGTTCCTGCACCCCAGCCCGAGACATCCCACGATTCGAGCAGCTGTGGCGCGAGGGCAAGCTCCACGCAGAGAAGCTGATCAGCGCCCGCATTGCGCTGACCGACATCAACGAGGCAATGGACAACCTCCACCACGGCCTCGCACTGCGCCAGGTAATCGTGTTTGAGGAGTAGACATCGGTAAGAAAGATGTTCCGTTTGAAGTGCTCTCTGATTTCTTTGGATGGGGAGATAGATAGAGGTCACGCCAGAACTTTCAATCGCTAAGGCAGAAGACCGCCGACCACAGCTAAGGCACAAAACGTTGCTACTTAGTTTAGTAGAATCTAATCAGTGTCAATTTGGATTCGAAGGGACGAGGTGGCTGAACGAAACTGCCTCCGCGACGGGCAACGACGCCAGGGCTGGGTTCTCGCGAACAACCACGCTCCGATTTCTGCAGTACTTCTGCGGGACAAGGGCGTTGTGAGTTTGTCACTCGCCTCCCAGTACGAGGAACCAGGAAATCGTTGGCCAAAAGGTATTTCACGCTTTCGAACTAACAACCTGGATCTTATTTTTGTTGACGATCTAGGAAAGGTTGAGCTCGTTAATTGCCTTTCGAGGCGAACCGAAGGGGGCGGCCCCTATAAGCAGGTTGAGAAATGGGTCCTAGAACCACAGCTCCTAGTTTTCGGAGGTAACGGTAATACTTGGTCAACCGTTCAGCGCGTGGAAACCGTGGTTCCCGCTCTACAGAGCTGGCTTGGCGAAGAAGCGAGACTGGTTAATCACGAATTGATTGACCAGAAGGATGCCACACATGGAGACTGCTGGCTCAATATTCAGCTGCGCAGCCCTAAGATGCTTGTGGCAACCGGGACGATCGAACACACTCTCCAGCTTGAGGGAAAGACCGAAACTGGAATCGAGGGTGGCATTACCGCCTTCAGTGCTGCCCGGATTATTACCAATCTCGATCGCCCAGAATCCATCCACCAAGCCCTAGCGGAGCACTCCGCCCTCCTAGACTTTTTGTCAATTGTCTACGGGGTTCCGATCGGTTTTTCCGAGCGGATCATCCAAGGGACAGGTAACCCCATTAGGGATTTCAACGGGCGCGTGTTCAACTCTAAAATCCTCAAATCGTGCCCCGTGCTCAATTCCAGACAGCCAGATTGGACGATCCGAGTTAGCTCGGATCCCCGGCGCTTCCCATTAATCGAATACGAGCAGCCCGAGGTATTTACCAGGTGGCTAACATTCTGGGCGGAGAATAGAGCAGGCATAGCAGCGTTGAGTAGAGCCATCTCCGAACAGGCGTCGTGGGAAAACCGCCTGCTGAACGCGGCAGTTGCATTTGAGGAGTTCGGCTACAAAATCGAAGGAAAGCAGGCTCAAGGCACGATCAAGAATAGTTTTCCGAACTTCGTCAAACGCGTGTGTTTGGACATGCCCCGAATCGCCCTATCGCATCCCGAGAAATGGGCAGACCAGTTCAACCAGGTGTACAAGGGAGTCAAACACGCCGACAAACTTGTTCCAGACCTAGTTGAGACAGCTAATGCCGCAGATCAGGCAATTGGGTATCTCCGAGCTTGGTGTTGCTTCAAAGCCGACCCTGATAACCCAATCATTGATGCACGCTGGGGGCGGATTCTCAATCCGCGTTATGCCCCTCCGCCACGGTTCAATTTTGATGAGCCCACCTGGCAGGAGTTGCTGACCGAACAAGATTTGCATGCAGAAGGAGAACGAATGGACAAGCTCCGTCGCTTTGATCCCCCTTCGTTGCAGAATGGCGAGTCGATGGAGGAAGACCATCTTTAAGAGCTTCGTAACGGCGTGCCTCGCCGGCGAGGCTAGTCCGAGCGACATCGACATCTGGGTTCACGCATGGCGCAGCTCGGCACCCGGTAGTGAAGGCAAAACTCTCGACGAGTACTAACGTCCGTGGTAGACACATCGGAGTCTTTGATGCCGTCACAGGTGAACGAATCGGACCTGCAATCCGAGGAAGGAGGATCGATGTCTAAAAGCTTTATCGACGCTTGCTTGACAGGCGAGGCGCACCCCGGAGACATCGACGATTGGGTCGACGCTTGGCACGATTCTCAACCCGGTAGCGAAGCCGTTTCCCTTGACCAATTCCTTGGTTTCACCGAGAGCGAAGCGGCGCGATGGGCGCGTAACCCGTCGAGTCTCTCGCGGATCATTGAGGGGCGCCAGCTCGCGGAAAAGCGCGCCTGAGCGCCATCTTCACTCCCCCTAGAACCTCGTCCGGAAGATCTGCGTTGAGGGGCTCGCGAAGTGCTCCGCCTGTAACCACGGCACCGCGACCGGTGTGAAATCTTCCTGCTCCGGGATCCAATCAGTGGGCAGCTCCGCGTGCTGATCACCGTTTGGGTTGTAGAACACCACCACGGTGCGCCCCGGCGTCGCCTCAACCACGGCTTCGTTCAGTGCTTCCAACTGCTCCCGCGAAAGGTTGCCGTCTACGCGCTCACTGATGTCCTCCGGCAGCAGCTCCTCAGCCCGCCAGTAGTCGGCGCCGAAAACCGCCTGGTGGAAGTCCTCGAACTCCTCGCCGGCCTCCCACAGCGTGTCCGCGCATTCGCAGAGTGCGTCGTCGACAGCCTCGGCCAAGTACTCGTTGTCCGCGTACGCATCCTCGTTCGCGAGCTGCAACAACGCCCGCGCGTACGCGAGCGTGCGGTACACATCCAGCGCCGTGGCAGCATTTCGCTTTTCGACGAACTTCTCCAGCGCCAACCCAATCGCCCGCAGCGGGCCGTACACTGGGCGCTTCCCTTCGAGACCAACCGTGTACTCCGCACCGCCGACGAAGAACGACATGAGCATCCGCGCTCCCGGTTCGCCCAGCCGGTACAGCGGCATCGGCAGGACAGTCGTGCGGCCACCAAAGTGCTCGTCGGTGAGCTCGCTGCTGTCTACGTGTGTGGAGTGCAACGCCGTGTTCATTTGTACAAGTTTCGACCCCTCAACGGGTGTTTGCTCGAACTCCTTGTACCGCACGGCGACTACTGGCCCAGACCACCGGGTTCCCTTACGGATGGGCTGAGGCAGTGCTCGTTCGATCTCGTTCAGATAGTCCTCGAGCTGCCCACCACGTTCCAAGTTGCGGGCCTTCTCCCGCACCGTGGTCGCAAGTGAAAACGCGACTGCAAAACGCGGCTCATCCCAGAGGCCCGCGCGGCACGCCTCAACTAAGAAAATCGCAAACGTGCACGTTTGCTCTGTGCTTCGGGCTTGCCGTAGGACCCGCAGCATCATGATTGCGAACGCCGCCACCCCAGACACGTCGTCGGCATTCCTACCGATCGGCTGCGTCTCATCAACCGCTCGGTAGCTGCGCGCCGTGGTTTCGATGAGCTGCGCTAGCTCTTGGCCGAGCTTGATCTGCTGCTTGGTGATCTGAACCCCCGGCAGCACCGACACATTTACCTGCCCCGTGAACTGCGTCGCCGCAGACTTTACGGAGATGTTCCATGTTTTCCCCTCCATGTGGCTAAAAGCTACCGCAGATTCTCAGGTTTGTCTTAGTTTCCGCACTGGTGACGCTGTCTACCCCGGGTTGACGGGCGCACTTTTGACCACCAGAGCAGCCGACGGTATTTCTGATCCTCGGGAGGCGATGAAGATGCAGACGTTTAAGGTGACAGCTGAGCGCGGCACCAGCGGAATCTGGGTACTGGAGTGCGATGAGCTCGGCGTGGTTTCGCAGACCACGCATCTCGATCAGGCCGAGGCCGAGGTTGTCGAGGCGATCGCACACCAATCCGGCCTCGACCCTGCGGAATTCCGGATCGAGGTCACCACCTCCTAGCTCTCCGGCAGCAGCTCAGAACGGTCGCCCACGGTGGTGATCACCAGCACATCTCGAGCACGCGACGCGGCGACATAGAGCAGGGATCGCTCTCGCTGCAGTGCCGCTCGGGCATCCTCCTCTGACAGGTTCTTCAGCTGGAACCGCAGAGGCATGATCTCTTTGCCCACGCCCATCAGGATGACGTGCGTGAACTCCATGCCCTTTGCTCCGTGCATGGTCATCACAGAAACCTGCTCGTGGGATGCAAGCTCGGCATTCTTGGTTTGCACGGCATCGATTCCCTCATCGGCAAGACCCGAAACGACTCTCGCGAGCTGTCCGCGAGTACGGCACATCACACCGACGCGAACCTCTTTACGGCCTTTCTCCGCCGGTGCCTCTTCAGCCTCCTTCAACCAACCGTGGATCAAGGCTGCAACAACTGCGAATTCCTCATCCTCGGACGTCGCAGTGAGAATCACCGGAGCCCGTCCCGACCTCGCGGAGCGGTAGCCCACTACGGAATCCTTCTCGCCCTCGGCGTCCAGGAATTCCTTGTCCCCGCCAAGGAGAATGCGCAGCGCATAATCCAAGTTCTCCTTGGTCGTGCGGTAGTTGAGAGTAAGCCGCCTGGAGGCACGGCCACGAGTAGAGATGCCAAAGTGCGACAAGGTAAGCGGGTTACCGTAGATGCGCTGGTGGGAGTCCTCGGCGATGAAGATGTCGTTCGGTCCCTCTGCCACGCACGCACGCAGGAAACGCCAGTGACCAGCGTTGAAGTCTTGGGCCTCATCTACAACCACGTGGTCGAAGAGCGATCCGCCCCCACGCTCGTAGCGCACGTTCAAGATCTCGGCGCCCACAGCCGACATGGTTGGCCAGAACAGCTGGCCGTCGATGGCCTGGGTCTGTTGCAAGGATTCCAGAACGGCCCAGACCTGTTTGCGCTGCTTCCGGTTGAGAGGGGTACCGCGGCCCGAGCGGGCCACCTTGAGATATTCAGCCTGGGTAGTAATCCCGTTAGCTAAAACCACGGTCTCGTACTCCGCCTGCAGAAATGCCTCGTTTGCAATCTCGCCGGGCATTGTCGCGTCGGTACTTTCTAGCGCGCCCTCCCAGATTTGGCGTGCAGCCAGATCGGTGTAGGGACGCACTCGCGGAGAAGAAACGCCCAGCACACGGAGAGTGGCCTCTTCCACCTCCTCCGGTGAGCCAAGAGAAACCACCTTGCGCACCACCGCGTCAATGTTGTCTACCCACACGCCAGCTTCGCCCGGGTCGGGTGCTTCGGGAAACGCGGGGTTCAGCGCGTTGAGCTGGGATTTAAGCCCTTGCGCAAGGCCCTTGGTAAACGTGGTCAGCAGGATGCGGGCGCCGGCGCCGGCTATCTGGCCGGTGGCCAGGTTGTTGGCCCGGTGGACTGCGACAACGGTCTTGCCGGTACCTGCACCACCGAAAACTCGGGCAGAGCCCTTGTAGGAGGCTTCCGCCATGCGGCGCTGCTCCGGGTGAATGTAGGTACGCCACTGTTTGAAATCGCCAGACTCAATGACACTGCGCAGCGAGTCCGTCTCAACGTCGTCCACATACGCAAACTCCATCTCAGCCGCTGCCTGGCGCAAACCGGCGAGCAAACGAGCGTCTTCAGGCGCTGCGGCTTCTTTCTCCGTGACTCGCCGCAGGCCCAGAGACTCCCTGGTCTCCTCAACCGAGTACCCCGCGACAAGGGCCAGTACCGCTTCGTGCTCCCATTTCGGTCGCTGTGCCAGCAACGCATCAAGCTCTCTCTCGGACTCCAGTGCGAGCACTTGCTTGGTTAGCGCCGGATCAATACCCAACTCTTCCCACAGCAGCTCGGGAGTCAGCCCGCTCAGCGCCTCTCGCGGCGGGGGCGACTGCTTTGTTGCCAGCTCCGCCCTAACACCCTTTTCCTCCGCAATCGCCTTCGCTTGCTCAGCGGCAAGCGCGTGTGCAGCTTCGGCAGCGGCCTCCGCCTTTGCCTTGGAGTCTGTGGCGCCAGAAGCAGCGCCAACGCCGGGCTCCTCCGCAGGGCCCTCATTGATAAGGGTGGTGATGCCGTTAATCGGGTTCACATCGAGGCGCAGCCGCGCAGGATCTAGCCGTTCGGCCTTTGCGTTGCCCTCATCGTGGGAGTCCACATCAACGAGCACAAAGTGGTGAACGTCCCCGTCTCGGATCTCAAATAGCACCGCGCGGAACTGGTCGTTGATCCTTCCGGTACGCACACGCTTATCGACGGCGTTGGACAGCGTCTTGATCTTCAGCGACGGGTGCGTCGGATCGGCCGAGAGTTTCTGCAGGAAGTTCATTGTCGGCTTCATCAACGCGCCGTCAAGATCTAACCCGCTGTACAGGCTAAACGTCACCATTGCAGCTACTCCTTATCCAGCAGAACAGCTGGGATTGTCTCGCGCGAAAGTGTATCCGGGTACAACAACGTCCAACCAAGCTCCCGAAGCGTTGCCTCGGCGTCTTCGTATGAATCATCGCGTTCCAGCAGCAGCGCTATGCGCAGCTTCGGCCACGAGACTGCGGTGGGCACGAACTCGATTTCTTCGCCGATGTCCTCGGTCGGCTCCGCACCAGCTTCTGCCAGCATGCGCAATGCGGCCACGACCTCGGATTCGTCCTCGAACTCCTCGATAGCCTCAGTCCACAGCTCGGACATTGCAGTCTCGACGACGCTCTGCCCGGCGACGCCAGCCAGATCCGTAGCCGCCGGCTCAGCCACCGCAGCGGGAGCCTCGAGGCCGTCGCCAACATCAACTACGACGGTGTTATTGGCCAGCCACATGATGTTGGCAAAACGAAGGAAGTCGCGCCAGTTGTCCTCGGTGATTGAGCCGGGTGTGCGGGCGTCGGTAAGCAGCAATTGCGGGAGCATCTCACCGTTGACCGGTGCAGCGTCGAAGCAGATCTCGTCCCGGAAGGTGAGGCGGACACCGCCAGGGATGCGCGCCGGTGCCAAGGAAGTGCTGAGCATTTGCAGCAAGGCTCTATCCATGAGCGCGTACGAGGCCCATTGCGGTTCCGCCAAGTAGGTGAGGAGCTGCGTGATGGGGGAGGACTTTAAGAAATTGATCTCGTTGTTGCCGATGCCGTCCATCGCCCGCGTGCGCTTCTCAGCCACCTCGCTGACCCAAGACGGCGGTACCGAGGCGAAGTCGATTTCCTGCGCAAACCAGTTCAACCCTGCGTCGGTGACGTTCCACGGGAGAACCTGTTTATCCCGTAAATGCAGGCTGTTGCGCTTTTGAATGTCGGTGGGGAAGCGGTAGTGCTGCGGGCTGAAGTGGAACGCGGCACCATCGGTGTACACCGCTACTGGACGAAGTTGTGGATTGCGTCGGTGCTGGAACAGGAAGTCCGGGCGGGTGGAGCCGAAATCCACCTGTTCGCGCATAGACCACTCCTCGCCGGTGGGGAACGTGATGTGCCATTCCACACTTCCGGCATTGGGGATGTCCTTAACCGTTGCGTTGCGGGCCTCCAGTGCTTTGCGCACCATTCGGCGGAAGCGAACCTCCAGGTTTGAAGCGCCGTCTAACGAGGGCGCCTCTGTCTGTGGCTCCCACTCAGCTGTCAGCGGATCTTGGTCCACGCTCGGGTGATCGTGGTTGGCCAAGATGGCACGCAGCGCACGCTCAGCGGCGGCGCGGGACGTAACCTCGAGTTGCTGGGTGGACGTGTATGGCAGCAAGCAATCGGGGCAGGCGAGGCGCTCGTCGTTCTTGCAGTCGCAGTCACGTACGGCCTTGTAGGCGTGCTCGATGAGCCCTCGCACGTCCTCGGGCGAGGCGAACTGCGACAAGTACCCGGTGCCGCCGGGAACATTGTCGTGCATAAGCAGCGCTTCCACGGTGGTACCGCGCCCGTCCGGCACTCGCACCGCGACAACACTTAAGTGGTCTGGGTCCCCGCCGAGTACCTCCTTGAACCCGAGCAAGATCGCGGCCGTAAGGCTGGGGATGGTGGCGTTGTCGCCGGCGGTGAGCTGCACGGGAACGTGAAGGAGCACGCCTTGGGTCCGCAGCGTGCGATTCAGCGCTACCGTGACCGACTCTTCCTCGCGCGCGGAACGCTTCGGGCACCACGGGCGGTGGTCCCACTTCGAGTTCTCGCCCTTCTGCGAATCCAGGTGGCCGCAATAATTGCAGACGGCAAATAGCGGGGCGTCAATCTCGTGGTCCGCGAGCATCTTCTTTGCCGCCGGCCCGCGGCCCAGGTTAAACCAGCTGAGGTCCACGTAGCGCAGGTACTCCGCGCCAAAGCCCTGAGAAAGGAACCACCGCGCACCGCGTCCGCCCTCAGGCACGGAGAAGCTCAGTGCAGTGTGGTACCTCAGTGAGTGCCGGAAGTCGCGGGAGTCGTCGATAGTCGCCCGCGATTTGTCCACCTCTGCGGAGACCCGGCGCATCCGCGCCGTGTCCAGCACCTGCCCCTTGTCCGCGAAGGCGCCGGCGCCGCACTCGGGGCACGCACCGGGGTGCGCCGACGCATCCACGCGCTCTCCATAAGAGCAGGCGGGGCACAGGCGCCACTGCTCAATGTCGACACCGTTCATGCCGACCTCGACGGCGTCCACAGTTGCGGCGATGCCGCGGGCGTAGAACGTATTGCCCGGCGCGAGTTCCGTTAGCGCTGAAGAGACGCCGCGGGAAAGCTCAAACGCCTCTGGGTCGATCTGCATGGTGGACGGGTTGAGCTGGGAAACCACCACGGCGAGCTCCACCGCGTCATCCAAGAGCGTGAAGTTGGGCAGCAGTCCGTAGCGCTCCATGGCTGAGATCCAGTAGTCGTCAAGCAGTAACTCACCCAGATCACGCGACACGCGCCGGAAGGCTGCTTTGGTGCTGCGTTTCTCGCGCTCCAAGTCCGGGTCGGCGTTCTCGGTGCCTGCGTTCGGGTCCACCTTCGCTTCCAGCTCGTTCAAGCGCTTACGCAGAATCTCCTGACGTGCGGTGAACTCTTTGACCTCGCCGTCCCAAAGCGTGCGGGTCCGCTGCATCTCACCGATGAGTGAGTCCGGCCCCTGCCCACTCGCCCACTCACGCACGCCATTCACGGTGGCCTCGTCCACGGACCCCTGGACGGTGGCGAGGAACGTCTCCACGCGCGAGTCCACGCCCTGAAGAATCTCCTCTGTCAGCACGTCGAGCAACGACACATTGCGGAAGCTGAACACGTCCCGCACCTTTCGAACATCCAACCCGTGCGCGTTGAAGTCCAGAGTGTCCAACAGATATGCCGTGGTCTGCCTTCGCAGAATCTCCGTTGCAGAAAGAAACGCCGCCGGAGGCACCACTGAGCCCGCGATCACCGACAAAGGCTGGTTCAACTTCGGCAGCGTTGTGCCTCGGCCCTGGACGAACGCGAGCACGAGTGAGTTGCCGGTCAAGCGCCCGGCGCGGCCCACGCGCTGCACGTACGAGGACACCGACGACGGCAGCGAGGCGAGCATCACTGTCGACAGATCACCGATATCGATACCCATCTCCAGTGTCGGAGTTGCCACCAGTACGTTCGGCGCGCTCGGATCCTGAGTCGCATCCCCACCCCGAAACGCGTGCTCCAACGCCAGGCGCTCTTCCTTCGGGATCAACCCGGTGTGTTCACGCGCCACAATCGCCCGCGGCGTGGTGGAGGAATACAGCTGCGAGTAGTAGTTCTCCCCGATTTGCTCTGTACCCAGCGTGCCGGGGCAACCGGGCGTCGGGCACGGCACGCCGTCGAGAAGGGCGCGTGTGTGTTTATCCACTCCTAAAAGTGCATTGCAGACCTCGCACTGCAACAGCGCTGGTTCCTTCTCGCTCCAAACCACCACGTGCTCCGGAGGGATGGCGTAGATCGTGCCGCCGGTGTCGGTGGAGATCGCCATGACCGCGCCCCGGTTCGCCAGCTCCCTGAACACGTTGGTCAGCACCTGCGCCGCATCGTGCGCGGAGATCCCCAGCACCTTCGACGTCCACCGCGCGTAGCGAGCACGCGGGCTGCCGAGCGGCGTGAGACCACGGTCTCTATCGTCCAGCGCTGGGCCGGAGCGCGGGAACTCCGGCGCACCGCCCTTGGCGAAGCGGCGCATGCCGCGAGCCTTGGCATAGCGGTTGTGCAGGCGCCACGAGTTGGCATCGTCCTGCAGGTAGCTCTTGAACATCGGCGTGTACACGCCACCGCGGTCGCGCACCTGCTCCAACAAGCCGCGCATCCACTGCAGCTGTACCTCTTCTGCGCTTGCATCCACGACGTCGAAGAGCACGGCGTCGATGCTCTTCAGCGCCTCGCTGGCCGCCCCGAGAAGCACCGCATCATCCACCACCACCGATGGCGCGAGCGCACCCGTAGAGACCAGGGAGCGCGGCAGGTGCGCGCGCTGCCCGAACTCTAGCGCCGCATCCAGCTCCAACCGTTGCAGCACCGCGGTCGTGGCTTCGCGCCGGGCATCCTCATCGGCATCCTTGGACCAGAACGGGATGAACGTGGGCGCTTCCGCAATCTCCGGCGGCAGGAGCTCGAAGCGGGCGCGCAGCGGGTCCTCCGCACGATCTGCCCGCTCCAAGATCCGCAGCGGCATCTGCGCTACCGAAATGTGGTCAGCACCAGCGTCGGACTCCGCGACGACGCTGCGCATCAACGTACGAATGCCGAAGGCCCGCGCCCGCGCCTGAACAAAGCCGGCCCGGTGCGCCGCGTCCTGCACCGAATCCGCGAACACGAGGGTCTTCTTCTCCTCCTGGGCAAGCGATGGCATACCGAACAGGTTGGACAACCCCACCGACAGCAACGTGGCCACGCTCGAACCGATGTAGCGCACCGCGTCCGACTCGCCGCAGTTTGGACACACTTCGTCTCGTGCGTAGTCCCCTGCGCTCAGGCCCGAGTATGTGAGCACTGGCACGGAGCTGCCGTCTGCAAGCTCTTCTTCGCTCGGCTCGGTGGGGCTCAGCGTGCGCGTAGACGTGTGAAACCACATCAGCGAGCGCTTACCGTCTTCGTTCCCGAGTGCGCCAAACTCCGCGCCATCAGCAACCGCGCGCCGGTATTCGTTCGTCGCATCGATGAGCGGCCGCGGGAGCTCAGGCTTATCGACGCTCGCCTTCCAAATCTCCCTGCCATTCAAGACCACCGCATCGGTACCGGGCTCAAGCGCCGTCATCCACCCGGCGCGACCGCACTCGCGGCAATAAATCGCAGGCAACCACACCGCGGCATCCCCGGCGCGGAGCTGGCCGTCGTCCGCGAAGCGGAACACCTGACCGTCCTCGGTCGGCGTAACCGCGCGCTCGATGCGGGAAACCTCGCGCACCCACAGGTGCGTTTCCACACCTGGCAGGCGCTTGCCCCCGAACTTATACGCCTCACCCGCGAGCGCGCGCACGTGCGCCACGGCGGTAAGCAGGTGGGTGACGAACTCCCTTGCCGTGTCCTCGCCCAAACTGCGCAGCACAATCGGATCAAACATTGCCTCTGGCAGCGTCTTCGCTTCATCGTCCTCGCGTGGGATGAGGGGTTTGGGCTTCCCGTCGCCATCCAGAAGCGCTTGAGTGATCGGGTGCACCGCGTACGCCGCGATCGTCGCGTCCAGGTCAGCGCCCTCGTCCAGGCCCCACAGCTGCGTCCGGAAGATGTCCAGCACCACGTCCGCGTGGTCGCGCCCAGAGGTATCGGCGGCGACCGCGTCCACAATCCCGCGCAGCTCATCGATGTCCGGCGGCAGGGGAGTGTCGCGGTACCCGAAGGTCTGCCCGATCTCCTCGGTCCACTCGCTGTACGTAAGCGTCTTCTCGCTGACCATCGCATCCGGCGTGAAAGCCTCCCCGAAGATGGTGGCCGCGAAGTCCAACACCCTGGAGCGGTCATCATCGCCGCCCAGCGTGGCCGACGTTGCCACCGGCGTGACCCGCCCCAGCGGGTTCGACGCGTACTCGCCCGCATAGCCGTCCGGTTGGTGCTGCTTGAGCATCAGTCCGAGACGACGCAGCAGTAGCGCGACGTCGGTACCCTGCGCGCCGTCGTACGTGTGAAATTCATCTAGTACCAGGTACTGCAACGACGTTGCGGACTTGCGCCAAATCTCCCGGTCCTTCGGCCGCAGCAGCAGCTGGTCCAGCATTTTGTAGTTGGTAAGCAGGATGTCCGGCGGGTTCAGGCGCATCTCTTCTGGATCATTGATCAGCGAATGCGCCGTCACCTTCCTTACGCTGCCTTTGGCCTCACCGGTGTAAATGCCGGCGGTTACTCCAGCCAGTGCCGGCTCACTAGAGATCAGCTTGGCCAGACGATCCGCCTGGTCATTCGCCAGGGCGTTCATCGGGTACAGCAGCAGCGCTTTCACTCCGGTGTGGCCCTCCGCGCGGGCGCGCGCCGCGTGGTCCAGCACCGGGTAGAGGAAGGACTCCGTCTTACCCGAGCCGGTGCCCGTGATCACCAGCGTGGGATCTGGTCGGCGCTCCCCACGCTCGTCGCGGCTGCGCAGTCTGCGGAATGCCTCCGCCTGGTGGTGGTACGGCGTGAACCACGACGGCATCCAGTCCAGGATCCCGTCCCACCCAATCGCCCGCGCGTAGGGGAGTTGCACCCGCACGTACGGCCCGTGGAACATGCCGCGTTCAGTGTCCTCCAAAAACACCTTCAGGGCGTTGGATGTCTCCGGATTTGCTAACGAGAACGCTGTGGCGAGGTACTCAGAAATACCGCCAAGAACGTGCTCTGAGGCGTGGACGGGAATTAGAGTAGACACAGAGACGATGTTATCGAGACGATCGTATCGAAAGCATGCTTACCTTTATTTCGAGATTGTCAAGCTCTGATGGTAGTTGGTTGAGACTACGGCTCAATGGAGAGACGGAGTAATGAAACTCAAATGAGATCGAGACGACTTCTAACTGTTGGCGAACAACTCTTTGGGGATGTCGTCGATGCCAAGAACCCAGAGGTCAAGCCCTTCACCGGATACGTCGAGAAATCGTCCGACGGGTCTATTACGGTAACGGCGCTGTACCCAGAATCGGAGTTCCTTAGCGAGCAGAGCGGATTGAGTTCCGTTTTCGACAACGACCTAGCTAGGGATCTCCAACCTCGCTTTTTCATCTTCAACGGAGAAGGAGCGACGCTAGCTTTGTATGGCTGCTACGAGCGCGGACGCTCGGTCTCCATGTTCAGAAAAACAGTAGTCGTGACCTATAGATCTAGGCTCGTAGTCCATGGTCTATCGGTAATCCCCCTAGAGGGCGGTGCTGGGACAATCCGTGCAGAGATTTCCGGTTTATTCGATTGGCTGCAGACAGGAGCGATCGAAGAAAGTGTCGAGTTCAACAACGGCGGCCTAAGCGGGATTCAGATAAACACCCGCAACAACCATCCCGTCGAGGTTGACAGGACGGATTATATTAGACGCCTGCTTAGAGCGGATTGGAAAATGGATGAAAGTGGATGGCCGTCCCACCGAGGAAGGTTCGTTGCTCTGCATAGCCTTGGAACTATCGAAAGAGTTTCTACGCGTCCACAGAAATGGGGCGAAAGTATTGGAGATGCACTGATACTTAGAGATCTCCTCTCCATCTCAACTTGGAGCCCACAGGAAGTCGTGGAAATCGTGGTCCACTTCGAGCTGTCTGACTCTCTTGATTCAGAAGGGCCTCATAGCTGGCATCTACTGGACGGAATAGAAGATATCCGAGGAACTTCGTCGGAAGAGGCACCAAGTCACCACCTCTATCCCTTTGATGCAATTGGCTCAGAAGGAGTGAGTACCTGGTTCAGGCTCTGTGCAGATCGTCGGTCATCTAGAGCCGTGCAAACATTGGATTTACTACTTCGCCTCAACTTTCCCCTGCCAAGGAGAATACAACTCCTAGGTGGGGCAATCGATGGGATGTTCCACTACTTCTACCCCGACGAGGAGACATCTGAAAATCAAATCGGCTTTCGCAATGAGTGCGACCGTCTCAGGGCGCGCCTCAATCCCGTGCTAGGTAAAAAAGAGTTTCCGGGGTGGGCTGAACGCATGTCTAAAGCTTATAATGCCTCCAAACATGCGGGACTTTTGTCCGTAGACAATGATCTTGACGAGTTGAGAACGTATTCTGAAGGACTATTTGTCGTACGAGTCTTGCTGGCGATGGAGATCGGGGTACCCGAGAAAACTCTTAAAGAGTTGATAAAGATGGACCCTGGGAATCCAAGAAGATACGTGTACACCACGATTAATGACCCACTTCAAGATTGGTCACAGTCTTAGCAGCTCTCCGCGTAACCAGTCCCCAAATCGCATATCGTTACAGTGCGCTCGGTTGCGGGCTCGCCACCGAGTAAGTCCACTTTCGATCCGCCACCGATAACCCTCTGTGAGCACGAAAGCTTTGTCCGCGGTGCCACGCATCGTGACGCATCTTTCGCGATTCGTGTCAAAAAGCCTTTGCGGGCTCCACTTGGCTAACGAAGCTCGCTGGGGTCTGGGATGCGGGAATAGTCCGAAGTGAAGCGCCATGACTCACTGATTTGGGCCCTTAAATTATCGTCTGATGCTCCCAACCTCTTCGCAAGCCACGATTGAAAGACTAGGACCGTTAAATCATTCGTGCGTGCGAGTTCGCCCACCGTCGGAACCTCACCTTTGCGACCTAGGTGCTTCATAAACTGATAGTTGTTATTTGCATCTTGCGACCAGTTGCTGAAAGTCTCAGGAAATAACCGAACCGCCTCGGCGGCTATCTCGTTAAACAGCCTCTTAGCCCGTGTGTTGTCTGCCTTCTCGGTGCTGGTTTTCGCAGCTAGCGAACGGAATCCCAATAGCTCGATACCTGCACCAAGCTGAAGCGCACGCACCTCGTGTGTCAGTCCTGGTTCTTGAATCACTTGAAGAATCTGACGGAGACCTTCTGCAAATTCTGAACGAAGCTGAAACCAAGTACTAAATGAGCTTTCAGTAAGCTCGTCAAAGGGCATCACGAATTCGAGTGCTTTCGTAGTTTCCTGGAGGTCGTCTCGCGACTGCGAGGTCAGGGTTTTCTTCCAAGATTCGGGAACTTCTGGAGGTGGCGGGGTACCGATACTTTTCCAAAATTCCTCATCGATTGTCGTGTTCACCCCGAACATACAATGCAAAAAATTCCACTGCTGGTTAGACCAAGATAAGAAGTTAACCAGTTCTTGTATCGCATCGATTGTGTCCAACGCCTGCGTCCAGGTGGTTTCGTGCGATCGCTCGGCGATGACCGTGGTTCTAAACCTGATTGCGAGTTCATCTCGGGAGTCAGTTTGATTGATCTCATGCAAAGAGCGAATCGTTAACGTTGAGCCCGAGTCGTCGAACACGAACAATTGATCATCGAAATCGTCAAAAGACAGACGGCATCTGTTGTCACCGTCTGTCTTCCTCTCATAGTTTAAGGATCCCGATCTGGCGACTCGCCCGTTATGCATCCAAGCTGCAAGTCCGCCAATTTCAGCCATGACCTTCGTGGGTCTACGCCAATAGGGCTCTCCAACGTTGGCTAAGACGGTAAAACGAGGCCGCAAACGACATTCCAGCGGGTGGGTTATGGTGTGGGTCAAAACTTCTGGCCTACCCAATTGGATTAAAGTCGCGCTGCCGAGGCTTGAGTCGAAAACGGCCGTCTGGGAATAGGTAATCGGGTTTAGTTTCTCCTCCCCAAAAACCAACATGTGCCCAGGCACGAACGTTGCTGCCAGCCGAGTCATCTCCTCGATGGTGAATCTTACGACCACCTGGGGGCCTATCAGCTGGATCGTACCAGGCACACTCTCGACCTTCTCCCCACATCGAAGTCGCAGAAATCCGCCAACGGGCTCGCCACCCAAAATTTGATCAATTCCAGTTTGGTTCATTTCTGTGCTCCTAATTGAACTTCTTTCACTCCCTCACCATCGCTTCAAATCGCTGATACGCCTCCCGTATATCCGTCTCCCGATCCAAATGCCTGAACGGATACTCGTAGACGTATTCCACACCCGACTGCGGATACACCCACGTCCGATCCGCCATCGACAACTCCTCACCGTCGCGCAACTTCGCCTGCAACTTCAACACATCCTTCGGTACCTTCCGACCATTCGCATCAAACCGGTCCTCCTGGTCATAACGCCGCATCACCGGAAACTGCGTTCGATAGATCATGCACAGCTCATCCGCCGTCACACCCAACGACAACGCCACAATCGCATCAATCTCCACCTGCGCGGCTCGACGCTCCTCATCCTTTCGCAAAGGCTTATCGACGCCCCAAGGTTCCCCCATCAACTCCTCTCTTGTGCAGGAACTGCCATAGGATCCCTATTTCGATTTCGGTCAACCTCGGTGACACCCTCCCCGAGAAATTGGTCTAACGCATTGTTGAGTTGAAACAGAATGAGTTTGAAATCGTCTCTGGAATCCAGGCCCTTAAGGCCCATTGCTGCGAAGGCTTTCGCCGTTTCTGAATTACGAATGTGCGCTATCCCCCCGCGTGATCGGAGCCCTTGCAAATCTCTTAGAGTCTGAATCCAGCCGGCTGGCATGTTGTTCTTTTCTAATACCGTTGAGAGATTTACCAAGTGCTTATTTGAATCGATCTCCTCGCCTTTTAGCGCACGGTTGATCGCCTTCCCGTTTAAGGAATCGACAAGAAATTTGGTTAAAGTAAGCACAGGTTCCGTGAGCGCAGCGGGATCCGAAGACACTGGCCCAATTAACGCATTTAATTCCGCTTTGAGATGGGGATTGGGACTCCTCCATATAGCAAACCCGAGCCCATCCTCAGTGATCTCGTTGATCCGTTTAACTTTCCTGCGAATCTCATTCACTGCGTCGGGAGAATCTGCCCACTGTCCAAGAATGTCCCGCCGAAATCGGCCTTCATCGATCCCACCTTCAGGAGCCACATTGTGGATGCGCCAGTGCTGGTGTTCCTCCGATGGTAGGCGGGTTCCGATATCACCAAGATAAGCTACAACAAGATCGTGTCCGTTTATTGATATGTCAAGCCCCCACAGATTGAGACACTCTATCCTCGAAGTGCTTATCTTGTAACGACTTGGGGAGCTCGCATATTTGTTTAGCACGTCCTTAGAAAAGTAGATCGGTGTCAGATAATGGGGCGCACCAGGACTTTTCCCGAAGTGATTATCTAACGTGTCCGGATCGGAAGTATGGGTAACCGGTACTCCGTCTTCCGACACCCCGATGATGAAGTCCTCGTATTCTGATGGATCAGATTGCCACTGGAGCATACGAGGTTTTGACTTCCCTAGCAGGCCAGTGACATAAAAGTACCCATCTAACGCCTTCATGAAATGTCTTCCCGGCATTCCTCGAGAAGCGTATTCGTGGTACTGAAAACGGCCCCAATCATCCGAATATTCGTAACGTTCTTCGCCATCAAAGTCTGAATCGGTACGCTTGAAAAGTTCGAACTGGAAGAGAAGCTTCATCCCGAACGTATGAAGGAATGTTCTAACTTCTTCTGCGCGAGCTTCCAACGTCCAGCCCTCAGTACCGACTTGAAACCGGACCAGCTTTCTTTCTTCGCCACCGAGCGTTAAATACCTCCATTCATCACCTACCTGATAGGCATCCCAAAACCAGAGGAATGGTTGAGCAATGAATACCTGGTGTTGGTTAGCTCCGGGAGGTTTAGTGGCACCACAGAAGAATTCAAGTTTGTTATCGCCGACCTCTTCACTTAAACCCGATGAAACAGCTTCACCTTCCTTCGAATACGTTATCGACACTTCTCCGAGTCGTCCGCCTGCCCATCCGTTACCGAACCGATGGTCTCGTTCAAATGAAGGTGGCACCAGCACCGCGCTCAGCCCACCCCAAATCCCCGTTTCCTGATACGGGATATCCTCTCCTACGATCAACCAACCAGTGGGTGCTCGACCAGCCTCCGTGACTTTCTTTTGGGGAAGATAGCGTTTGAGCTCTGTATCTATCTCTCTCCACTCGAATTGCCTCGACTGTGAACATTCAGTCACGTTTCTCCTCCACGTAATTAGAAAAATGGGTATGGGGATCGGGCCGTCAAGACGACCGAATAGCTGAGGGCTTGATAGCTGTCACGCCTTAGCCCCGCTGGCAGCCTGATTTTTTAATTAGTAACCATCCCCTCAAACCGCGCATACGCCTTCCGCATATCCGCCTCCCGATCCAACTGCCTAAACGGATACTCGTAGACGTACTCCACACCCGACTGCGGATGCACCCACGTCCGATCCGCCACCGACAACTCCTCACCATCACGCAACGCAGCGTCCGCCTTCACAATCTCCTTCGGCACCTTCCGACCATTTGCATCAAACCGATCCTCTTGGTCATAGCGCCGCATCACCGGAAACTGCGTCCGATAAATCATGCACAACTCATCCGCCGTCACACCCAGCGACAACGCCACAATCGCATCAATCTCCACCTGCGCGGCCCGGCGCTCCTCATCCTTTCGCAGAGGCTTATCGACGTCCCACGCCTCCCCCATCAACTCCTCCCACAACGGGGCATACGCCTCGGTGAGGCAATTGAGGCGGAGGTAGTTAAGTTCGAGTTTGCCTGCCAAAGCGGGGTCCAACTTGAAAGGGAGCCCCTCGATTGATTGAGCATAGATATTTGCGACACCGGTCGAGCGGATAACGAAGTCACTTAATAGCGCAGAAAGTACCGCCCCAGTTTGTACCATTTTTTTAGAAGAGGAAACACTCCCCCCTGACATCCCGGCACCAGATACTGCCGCCCCCTGAGGGATAAGGGCTGAGTAAAGAGTGCGGTATCCAGTCAGAGCAGCCATCTTCCTCCAAACAAACCTAAACAGAGCCCTGTCTGGAACACGCTGGTTTTCTACGGCATAGTGCGGGTAATCCGCGTCGTAGGTTGGTTTAGTCCGCCGGTCTGGTTGCAACGCGGTAGCCGGAATGAAATCAATTGGGACCGTTTCGAGATCAATGGCAGACCAGTCACCTTTACTCCTCAAAGTCGGATTTGGTTCCTTCACCATAGGGGTTGATAGCCCGATGTGCGGCCCTTGAAGGATCACATCATCCCAGGTTTTTGGTCTTGCCCAGCCCGTGTCGAAGTAGCCAGCTTTCTTGTCTATTGACTCATCCCAGCCACGGGAGAATTGCAGGCTTCGCTCACGTACGCGGGGGGCAGCTGCGAGCTTCTCAAGAACACCCGCAGCCTCAGTGTTAACGGTGTAGACCATTCGGGAATTGAGAGATGACTCACCGTCACCTTCGAGGAGGGATCTCCACACCTCAAGAGTTTGCTCATCGACTGTCTGAACACGGTCACGGTGCGGTCTTAAATCCCAGTTATTCTGTTCGTCTTTGAAGCCTGGTTTTGGCCCTGTGCCATTGTGTTTGAGTGATTCCACGGCGGTCGACGGATGGTACATGTGGACTGCCGACAAAAAACGTGGACTGCTCTGGGCCGCACCGTAGGTGTGCACCCCGTAGAAGAATATATGAGCGATGTCGAAAAGAACCAGCTCATTAACGAAGTGCCAGTGACGCCGCAGCCGCAGGTATGCACCCCGGCGCAAAGGTGCCGCTTTCTTCTCCGTGAAGTGCGACTCGGGGTGGATGAGTGAGGTGACTCCATCCTCCGACGCGTTACCCCACGTGCGTTCCATAAAGCCGCGGTAGAGATCGGGCTGCTGGCCCACGAGGTGCGGGTAGCGCGTCACATCGGAGAGCACCGCAGCGGTAGCAACCGATTCACCGAGGCCGCGGTAGACAGTCTCGCGTGCAGAGGGATCAGTGTTCCATTGCTCGCGCCGCTCGTTCTTAGCGGCTTGAGTCGGCTTGTGGGCGAGGGAGAACCACGGGTCGGCTTCGGAGTACAGAGCATCGAGGTCGGTGCGTGGCCGCACCCACGGCGGGTTGCCCACCTGCAGGTCGAAGCCACCACCGGCGAAGACCGCCGCGAAGTCGAGGTCCCAGTGGAAGAAGCCCTGCTCGGCGGCGACGGACTGCACCACTCGCAACCACGGGTGGTTCGCAAGCACGATGTCCATCGCTCGCGCACCGGAGAGACCGATGTCGGTGCGCTCGAGCTCCACCAGCTCGTTCCAGTCGGTGGCGCGGCCAAGTTGGGTTTGGGACGCGTCGCGGGCGGTGGTGTCTACGCCGATGACGTCGGTAAGCGTGGCAAGCCACTCGTCAAAGTCGGGGAGCGCGTCTACCTCGGTGAGCGGCCAGAAGGTGAGCGCGTTCCAGGCGTCCATGATGAGGCGCAATCTGAGGTAGGCGCCCTCGGAGTCGTGAAGCAGCTCGCGCTCGATCTGCTCGCGGCGCACGTTCTTCGAGTTTCGCTCCGGGATTAGACCCCACAGGTCGATGTCGCGACGGATCTGCTCCTCCGCGATGCGCATCTTGGACAGGGTGATGGCCCACAGGGATTCCACGCGCGCGGCGAGGTTGGTCAGCTTTTTCGCCTGCTCCTTGGTGGGCACCTTGCCGGTGACGGACTTCTTCCACGCCTTCATGGCCTTGATCTCGTCGGCGGCCAGAGTCTTCAGGTCCTTTGCGTCGGCGGCCGCTCCCCACGTTGCGGAGGGGAGGAGAAATTGGTGGATGCGCCCGGCGGCATTGGCGTCGCGGGTCTCGCCAGCGTCGATAACCTCGGCGAAATTCTGCACCGGCTCCCGGCGCGGGACAGCTGTGAGCCACTCGCGCTTCTTCAGCTGCGCGGTGGAGTACGTGGAGCGCAGCGCACCGATGAGCGAGTTGCCGCGGCGCAGGTGCAGGCCGAACCACGGGGCCTTGAGCTGCGGGGTCATGGTGTCAAGCCAAAGTGAGATTTCGGCGAGCTCCACCGCGGTGGGGTTCAAGTCCACCCCGTACACCTGGTGCAGGGCGATATGCGCCTTTACCTTCTGCAGTTCGACGGTGCGCTCTTCGGGCTCCACCTGCTGGTCCAGTTCATCCTCGCGCAGCTTGAGGTAGAGCTCCGCGAGCTGACGCACGGCCTCCACGGCGAAGGCGCCGGAGCCCATGGCGGGCTCGCAAATGGTGAGGCTGAGTACGTCCTCGGAGGTTTTGATGCGGCCCTCCTCCTGCAGCACTTCGATGGCCTGGCCGACGGTGAACTCGGTGAGCACCTGCGGGGTGTAAAAAGATGCGGAGCGTTCTCGGTCGCGGCTGGATTGGCGGAACACAAACGAGCCAGCCGGATGCTGGCGGCGGGTCTTGGCGGTGCCACCTTCTTCCATCCGCTTGGTCTCCATGACGAAGCTGTCCTGCGGGACCGTGTCGGCGGCGTGGGTGGGCAGGACCCAGGAGCCCTTGGAGGCGTCGCCCTTCGGTGCGACCTCGTACAGGTCCTCCTGGGCGACGAAGCCGTGGTAGGACATCAGGCCCTCGTAGACCTGGCCGAGTTCGGTTACGCCAAGGGTGGCGTACGAGATGAAGCCGCGGTCCCTTCCTGCGGACACCTTGGACAGAAGCAAGTTCTGCAGAACACGGGTGAGGGCGGCGTTGGAGAGTTTGACCTCGTCAATGAGGGATGTCGACTCCCGTTTGAACAGGTCGGCCTCGAGGTTGCGGAAGGTGAGGCCCTGGTTCTGCGCGTCCTGGTCGGCGGTGGGAGAGTCGAGTGGGTCGTGGCCTTCGTTGACCTGGGTGAATAGGAGCTGGAGCGAGTCGTAGAGGTGCGTGCCGCGGCGGGCCTTGTCGGTGACCGGTGGGTTGAGGATCTGGTCACGGAGGCGATCCAGGCCGTAACCGTCGACGTACTCCGGTGCGCCGGTGGGCAGGATGGCCAGTTCGGGGGAGGCCTCGGCGAACAGCAGGAAAAGGATGCGGTAGAGGTAACGCAGGGATTGGCGTGCCAGCTTGTTGCCGTCGATGGTGTCGGTGGGCAAGTCCTGCTCGCGTCGACGGTCAAGCACGTCGTTGCCGATGATCTCGATCGATTCGCGCACGGCGTCGCGCAGGTCGCCGGAGACCTTCACCGCATGCTGCTGGGACTCCTCGCGGGTCTGCGCCCACCAGGTGGTGCCGTCGGCGGCACGCTCCAGGTTCTCCCGCGCCAGGATGACGGCGACGCGCTCAAGCTCACCGGCCTTCTTCGTGTCGTTGCGCTCGGCAGCGAGCTGGAGGTTCACAGCAAGGTAGCGGCCCAGCGGCCAGGACTCGCGCTCTGCCAGCATGGCCCACGGGCCGGCAAGCACCACAACGTACTCCGGGGGCTCGGCGGCCAAGAAGAGGTCGCCGACGAGTTTGGACACCTTGGTGGTTTGCGGGTCCTTGGCTTCCTGGGCAATGGTGACGGGCAGCGCCGGGATGTCGTCGACGGTCTCCGCTCCCGTGTTTGCGGCGATGACGGCGAGCGTGCCGGCGTTGCCCACCCAGCCTGTGTAGGTGAACGTGTCCCCGGCGCGGGTGTAGCGCTGCTGGGCGGGCGTGCCATAGCCGAACGCCTGGTGGATGAGGTTATTGCTGACGTCCAGGTCAGCGTCGGTGGCGAATGCTGTCTGCAGCTCGCCGCGGCGCTGCTGGAGGCGCTTGATGGGGGAGAGGGTGCCCGTTTCCTGCTCGAGCGCCTCCCACTCCTTCGTGCGGTTCTTCACGCGTTTAGTGAAGGACTCGCCTTTGGTTTCGTCGGTGGTGAAGTAGTGGTCGCTGATCCACTCGTCGATGTTGAGGATGGAATCGAAAGTGGCCATAGGTTAGTGCTCCTGGGTGTTTGGCAGGACGAGTACGAGAGGGCGGATGAGCTCGCGGTCCGGTTCGAGCGAGGTGATGAGGGACTTCTCTTGTTCGATGAGGTTGGCGGAGCGGCCCACGCGCACTGTGGTCTGCACACCCGCCTTCGCGTCCTCCCAGTCCTGAGCTCGCGCTGACCAGTGCCCGATCCGCTCCTGCGCATGACTGCGGGCGGCGGCCATCATCGGCTGGAGCTGGTTGCTCGCGGCCTGGACGGATTGCGCGATGAGCTCCTGGGTGTTCTCAGGCAGGGTGAGGGTGCCCGGGTTAATGGCCTGTTCGGTCAGGCCGACGCCGCGGAGCCACGCGATGGGGTCCTCGATCGTCTGCGGGAGCATCCCGCCTGCCACGGTGACAAACGCGCGGGAGACGACCTGGCCCCGCTTGTTGGTCAGTGTGGCCATGAGCAAGACCGTCGGCATGGGTACGTCACCTTCGATCGCGGTGATTTGTCCGGCAGACAGAGCGGCCAGTGCGCGGTCTGTTGCCCAATCCGTCACTGGGTGCAGGGGGCCCAGGAAGTGGGCCTTGGGCCAGGTAGATCCATCGTGGCCCGTGCGGGCCTTGCGGAGGATCTCGTTGCCCACCGCATGGTTGGTGGCCAGTTGGAAGTGCTCGCGCACTTTTCGGTCCGCTAGGTAATCTTGCGGCAGCACCTCGAGGCGGCGGCGCAGGTCCTCGGGTGGTTCAAGCTCGGCCACGCCGTTGGGGTGCAGCTGAAACTGCACGCCGCCGGCAGACAAAGGCTTTTCAGGCGCGGCGTGGAAGGCCTCGTTGAGCGCGTCCTCTAGGTACGCGATCTCGGAAGGGTAGAGGCTGGTTGTGGCGGCAGGGGATTGGGGCGAGCCAGGGACCGAGGTTTCATCGTCTTGAAGCCCGAATCCCGACATCCAGAAGTCGATCAAATCTGCTTCGGTCTCTGCTTGCTCGTTGACGATCTCCTCGGGCGACTTCACCACTTCCTCGAAGGCGAGCTGGTTCTGTATGACTTTGCGGATTTCTTCTTCCTCGCCCGTAACGGTGTGCTTGCCGATGAGTGATCCCACATCGCCCAATAGTGCGTGCGCCTCGTTCTCGCGGTTGATCAGTTTCGTGAGCACGTGCAGCTCGCCGACGTAGCCGCCCTGCTTGGTGTCCAAAAGAAGGGCCGCGATCTGCGGGGGCTCGGTCTGGCCGTAGCGGTCCACACGACCGTTGCGCTGTTGGATGCGGATGAGCGACCAGGGGATGTCGTAATGAACCAGGTTGTGGCACATGGTGTGAAGATTCACGCCCTCGGAGGCGACATCGCCGGTGACAAGGACTCGGAGTTTAGAGTCCTCGCGCTTGAATTCGTCAACGAGACGCATTTGCTCCTCATCCGAGAGCCCGCCGTGCATGACCTGGACCTGGTCGTTGCCGAGTTTGAGATCTGTGGTCAGGTTCCGCTGGAGCCAGTGCAATGTAGCCACACGCTCCGAGAACACAACCACGCGCGTATCGCTGCCTCTAGCGACACCGATGTCTTGAAGGTAGTTCACCAGCGCCGCGTACTTATTTGAGTTCTCGCGGGTGACTTCCGCGTTGAGTGCTGCAAGCCGCTCAAGGGCTTGCCTTTGGGCGCTATCCACCTTCGGGTTTCTCAGGCGATTCTGGATCGTCTCTGCAAGCGCTGCCGGGGAGGAGAGGAAAGCTTTGATTAGCGTCCACGGGAAGAGGCGGTCGGGGGCAGGGTTGTTGTTGATCCAGGTCTGCTCGAGCTCCGCGGCAACAGCGTTCTCCTCGTTCGAGGCCTCTACCGGGATGTTCACGGGGTCTTTGCGCTCCGCCCACTGCTCGCCGACCACACTCGCGACCTCCTCGCTGTGGCGGTGGCGGCGGATGAGCAGCCTGGCAACGGCATTCTGATCGATCGTGCCGTCCGGCATCACGGCCGTGGGGTCGAGCAGGCGCAGGATCTCCTTGAAAGACTCCGGATCACCGTTGTGCGGAGTGGCGGATGCGAGCAGGAGCGCCTCGGTAGTGGGTGCCAAGGTACGGGCTAGCTCGTTGTTATGGGTGCCCACGTTGGTGGCGTTGTGGATCTCATCCATCACCACTGCATCCCACCGCACCTTCTCCAGGTAAGCGCGGTACTTTCCACTCTTCAAGGTGTCCATTGAGACGATGACCCGCGGGAAGTAGGTGAACGGGTTTCGACTCGCCGGAAGGATGCGCTGCACGCGTTGGATGCCCGCGGAATCGAGACGAACCAACGGAATGGCAAAACGAGACCACATCTCTTGTTGGAATTGCTCCATGATGTGTTTCGGCGTGACAACCAGGATGCGTTCACCACGTCCGCGACGGATTAGCTCGGACAGGATCATGCCGATTTCCAGAGTCTTGCCAAGGCCAACGGCGTCGGCGATGAGGACGCGGGGACGCAGGTTGTCGTCGGAAAGCGCTTTGCGCACCGCGGTGAGCTGGTAATCCAGCGGGTCCATGAGCATTTGATCCGCGACGGACAGCTCTTCTTGGTAGAGCGGGACCGGCGTTTGCCGCAGGGTGGTTTCAAGCCAAAGGCGCGTGGTGCGGTAGCCGGGTGAGCGGTCCGGCACGACCTCCACCTTGGCCGGGTCGAAGACCTCGATGTCGTCGAGCGCCGTGTAGAAGCTAGCCGTGGTGTCGCGAACGTAGTCCGATAGGCCACGAACTTTGAGCAGGTAGCCATCCACGGATTGGGTGACACTGGTGACCAGCCAGAGTTCATCACGCACCTTGACCATCAGACCGGGTGCATACGTCTGCGAATGCTGCTTCAAGGGGAGGGGTGCTACCGCTTCCGATGTCATACCCGTAAGGGTAGCCAGGGGTTCAAATGGGATCAGGACGAAATCGAAATTCGGTTCGCATTTTGGCTCAACGATCCGAACCCGGAACACACCTCATGTAAGCTGTCCGGGTCCTGTCCATTTCCTGTCAACGGAGTTTCCATGAACCTTCCCGCTAATCTTCGCCTCGACCTCCACATCATCAGCACCGTGCTCGGAGTATTGGGCATCATCGCCGCGATCGTGGGTGTTGTGTACTCCAGCGGTGCACTGCACGATGACCGGGGCAGCTCTCGCGGCGCCAGCTACGAGGTGATCGACGGCAAAGTGGACGAGCGTCTGGGGATGAACGTTAAAGATGGAAACAACGTCGAGCTGCCTTCCACTGTGATCGGCGAAAACGCGAAGTACTTTGAGGAACTGGCTCGACAGGTCGATGAAAGCATCCGTAAACAGGGCGAACTGATCAATCGCCAGAACGAGATCCTGAACCGAATGGAAGTTCCGGCTCAGCCACGAGAGCAGGTCAAGACCGACTCCATCGAGGAGACGCTACGCACCCAGGATGACCTGATCAAGCGCCAAGAGGAGCTGCTTAACCAGCTCATTGCCTTGACCCCGTAGAGGCCATTACTCCCGGTGAGCGGTTCAGCCACACAGGCTGGGGCGCGACTGCAGAACGTGATCTAATAAATCGCTGGCGTTGCCATTATTGTGTCCGTCCCTCTTTACAACCTCAACTCCCTGTGCGTATACTCACGTGTGCAGGTCCCCTCGCCCACGGTCCACCCCCCCCGAGACCGGTAGAGCGCTCACCCACCCCCCCATTTAGAGCGCGAGAAGGCGAGGGGGCCTCGCCTATGCGCGGGCCCCGCGACACAGCGCCTGACCTGCAGTTACACCCGCAGCATCCCCATAACCTGCTGCGCGAACGGCAACGCCACCGCCAGGAACGCGACGAGGGCCGCGATGATCGCGCCGATACCCTGCGCGGACGAGGCGGAAGCGTTCGCGTCCGCCGGCGGCACCACAGGCACGGTGTTCACCTTCTCCACCGGCATCGGCAGGTTGGCGTTTGCCCAGCGCAGCATCTCGTTCTTGCTGATGGCGGCGCCGTTCGCGGGGAAGGCACCACGCTGGATCACGGTGCTGGCGCGGCCCGGGCTTGTCAACTCGCTCACGCCGGAGAGCACGCCGAGGTACCCGCGGCCCGGCGCGAAAACCACGCCGCCGGAATCGCCGGGTTTGGTGCCCGCGTCCTCGAAGAAGAACGTGTTGTTGATGCTTCCCAGGAAGGGCGCGCAGTTCACGGTGGTGCTAGCGGTGGGGGAGGCGGGGCCGTGGGCCGTCACGCCGCGCACGCACACGCGGTCGCCTTTACGCAGCTGGGAGGGGTGCACCACGGTATCGCCGGAGAAGGTGTTTGCCCCGAGGACCACGTGCGGGTCCCAGCGGATCACGCCCCAATCGTTCGTCTGGTGCCCGGCGAAGGCGCTGGAAGGGGAGAAGGTGCCTGCGGCCACGTTCACGCCGCGGTAATCGCGCAGGAACACCGTATCGCCGGCTTTGCCGCAGTGAGCGGCGGTGTAGCTGACCCGCTTCGCGGCATCGTTGTAGCTGATGGTGCAGCTCGCCGCCCGGTCCGAACCGTAGGCGCGGGTGTAGAACTGCCCGCCCTGGTATGCGGTCAGCGGAGCTTGGGCGAGGGCTTGGGGCGTGACGACGCTTGAAATGAACGTCGTAAAGCAAAGACCCAGTACGAGGCGGCGTTTCACCCGCCTGACTTTACTAGAACGAGCTGGACCCGCCGCCGCCCGAAAAGCCCGAGCTGAAGCCCGTGTTCACGCTGGAAGAACCGGACGACGCCTGCTGCGACTCGCGCTCCATGCGCACGTTGTCCGCGTGCCAGGAGTTCATGACCACGTACGGGGTGTAGTTGACGTAGATGAAGCCCGGGTCCGTCAGGCGCGGGGTGTGCAGGGTGGCGCGTTCCTTGACGTCGCTCATCTCGCGGCGCTTGACTTCGTCGAGGAGCAGGGAGTAGTCGCCGAGGATGCGGGTGAACTCGTCCAGGAACTTCGGGTAGTCCGGGTTCTGGTCCAGGTAATCCAGGCTGCGCTCGAGGGCGGCGAGATCGCGCTTGAGCTCCTTGTTCTTCACCTTGCGGCGGGCCTGGATCACGTCGGCGCGGATCTCGGTGATGATGCTGCGGCGCTCCGCGGCATCGCCCTGCTCGACGGCGAAGAGGCGGTTGATGTTGTCCTCAGCGTGGCCCGTGTCCTCAAGCGTCTTCGCGGCGGCGGCGAGCTCCTTGCGGTTCTCCCACGCCTGGCGGTCCGTGCCCACGCCCAGCGAGGCGGCCTCGTGCATGCCCAGGAAGCGGTCGCGCACCTCCTCCCACTGCTTGCGCAGCTCCAGGTTGGCAAACGAGCTGGAGACGGAGTTGGCGCGGATGTCCAGCTCGTCGAGGCGCTGGCTCAGGCCCGTGTACTCCGCCGCGATGGCATCGTAATCCGTGCGGGCCTGCTCAATTTCCTTGCGACGACGCTTGCGCCGCTCCGTGGCAACACCGCCGGCGGCCAGGGTAGTGCCGCCGAGCACGAGGCCGGAGACGATGCCGGCTACGGTCCTGTCGCCCTCGGCATCGTTGATCGGGTAGGCCTGCGCGGCCTCGATGTCCGTGGCGGTGTTGGCGCCGGCAACGAGACCTGCCTCAATGTTGTTGTCGCGCAGGCCCGGCTTCATCGCCTCGAGCGCGCTGGACAGGCGCTGGCCTTTGTGCAGGTAGAGCTGATCCAGCACGTCCTGGCCCGCGAAGATGAAGTTCTGGCGGCTGTTCATGTCGGCGCCGATGATCAGGACGCCGTCGGCAAAGTACTCGTCCCCGATCTCGTCCGGGTAGTGGTCGCGCAGGAAGTTCTCCACAGAGTCGTTCACGTTGTCGCGGCCCTCGTTGAGCATGATGAAGTGGATCTTCTTCACGCTGTCCGGGCGGTTGAGGCGCTCCACGTCCCGCAGCAGGCGGGCCTCATCCTCTTCGGTGAGCAGGTCAGCCGGGTCCGAGATCTCCACCTGCGCTTGCTGCTGCTGCACGCTGATGGCCACCTCATCTGCGGTGGGCACCGAGTCACTCAACGCGTACGCCGCGGCGCCGCCACCCATGCCCAACGCAGCCGTCAGGGCAAGGGTTGCTGCAATGTCCTTGCCGACGGAGCTTTTAGAACCGCGAAAACCTTTATCGCTCATGCCGCCGATGGTACGACGGTTTTGGTTTGTGGGGAGGGCCGGCTCTCGCGCGCTAGAAGCTGGAGCTGCCGCCCGCCGCGCTGAAGCCGGAGGAGGACGAGGCGGCCGCCGCCTGGGCGGCTGCCACGTTGGACGCGTGCCACGTGTCCAGGTGGTAGTAGGTGAAGTAGTGCGGGTACCAGTAGGTGGACTCGTACAGCGCCGGCGTCTCCAGCTTCTCCCGCTCCTTCACGTCGGTGAAGGCGACGTGGCGGATGTATTCCAGAATCAGGCGGTAATCGCCGAGGATGCGCACGAAATCATCCACGAAGGTGGGAGAAGAGGGCGTGCGTTCCAAATCCATGACGCGGTGCTCCAGCTGGTTCAGGTCGCGCTCCAGCTCGGCGCGCAGCTCCACCGGGGTCAAGGTGCCCGGGCTCGCGCCAGAGGGCAGCTCCAGGGTGTCGGGGGCCTTGCGGA
>NZ_JAMFTQ010000012.1 GCF_024160105.1 Corynebacterium stercoris | reverse complement strand
TGATGGTTGCTTCCCATTCCCGCTTCGCCGGGGCGCGGATCTTGCCGTCGCGCACCACCGACGACCTTTTGGCCGGGATGTGGGATCTCCTCGAGCACACTTTCACCGCAGTTCCCACCCGGCTGGTGTGGGACCGCGAATCCGGCATCGGCAGAGCCAGACTGTGCGAACCGGTAATCGCGTTCGCCGGCGCGTTGGGCTGCAAAATCGTGCAAACCCCACCCAGGGACCCGGAATCCAAGGGCATCGTTGAGCGCACCAACGGGTACATGAAAACCTCGTTCTTCCCGGCTCGGCGCTTCACCAACCCAAAGGATGTGCAAACCCAGCTCGACGACTGGTTCACCACCGTTGCCAACGTGAGAACACACGCGGTGTTGAAAACCTCGCCAGCTGAAGCCTTCACCACAGACCGGGCCGGGATGCGGCCCCTGCCGCCATACACACCGACCTTCGGCACCCGCCCCGCGGTGCGGCTGCCCCGCAACTACTTTCGTCACCGTCGACACCAACCACTACAGCGTCGACCCCGCCTACGTCGACCGACTCGTCACGGTGCACACCACCTTGCACCACGTCACCGTGACCGGCCCAGGCGGGGAAACAATCGCCACCCACCAAAGAATCTGGGCGAAAGGCCGCACAATCACCGACCCCGCCCACCAGGCCGCGGCAAAAGCAATGCGCCAGCAGCGCGCAACCACGCCTGCACCGAAACCCAGCTTCGACATCGCCGCCGCCGACCTCACCGTCTATGACCGCATCACCTCAAGCCCTGCGAAAAGGACCACCGCATGACCCGCACCCCAGCACACGACACCACCGCAACAATTAACCGCTACGCCAGAGAGCTCAAAGCACCCCGCATCGCAAACATCCACGCAACCATTGCTGAACAAGCCCGCGCCGAATCCTGGACGCACGAGGAGTACCTCGCAGCCGTGTTATCGGTTGAAGCCACCGCCAGAGCAGAATCCGGCGCAAACCAACGCGTCAAACGCGCCGGTTTCCCCTCAGTGAAAACCATCGCCGATTTCGACTTCACCGCCCAACCCGCAATCGACCGGGCAGAGATCGCCCGTCTTGAAACGGGCGCGTGGGTCGCCACCGCCGAAAACGTCGTCCTCCTCGGCCCGCCCGGCACCGGCAAAACACACCTCGCCACAGCACTCGGCGTCACGGCAGCCCAGCAAGGCTACCGGGTCTTGTTCGACACCGCCGCCGGGTGGGTCAACACGCTGACCGAAGCCCACGCGATGGGCAGGTTGGAACCAACCTTGAAACGCTTAAGCGGCTACCACCTGCTCATCATCGACGAACTCGGCTACATCCCAGTGGAGGCCGACGCCGCGAACCTGTTCTTCCAGCTCGTGTCCCGCCGGTACGAACACGGCTCCATCATCGTCACGTCCAACCTGGCATTTTCCCAATGGGCACAATGCTTCGGCGACGTCACCGTGGCTACCGCCATGGTTGACCGCATCGTCCACCACGCCAAAATCTTCCAACACCGCGGCACCAGCCACCGCATCAAAGGCAGGGAAATCCCCGCAACAACCCCCGCCCCGCAACCACATCAGGCACAATAACCAACGACCACACTGGGCTACTTTTCAAAGAGCGCCAGTGGGCTACATTTCGAAGAGCGCTCACAGATTCCGCAGGTAAGGGAGTTTTTTGAAGAGTTTAAGGGCTGTTTTGGCATCTTTTTCTGGTTACGAAGCAAGAAAAAATCGCTCTTCTGATCTGATCTAGGTGGTCTAGTTCGTCGGGTAAGCGTTTGCGGTAAGTGGGGCGGAGGTACCGGGCTGGGCACAGCGCTGCCCAGTCTGACCAAACAAAAACCGGCCGGTGCCGGGTCGCGAAACCCCGACACCGGCCGATCTCAGATCAGCGAGCTACTTCTCCAGTGCGTCGATGATCTCGTTGAACTTCGCGGACGGGCGCATGACGGCGTTGGTCTTCTCCTCGTTCGGCCAGTAGTAGCCGCCGAGGTCGGCAGCGCCGCCCTGGGCGTCGATGAGCTCCTGGTCGATCTGCTCTGCGTTGGCGCGCAGGGCCTCGGCAACCGGGGCGAACTTCTCGGCCAGCTCGGCATCCTCGGTCTGCTTCGCCAGCTCCTCGGCCCAGTAGAGGGAGAGCCAGAAGTGGGAACCGCGGTCATCAATCTCGCCGACCTTGCGGGACGGGGACTTGCCCTCGTTCAGCAAGGTCTCGGTCGCGCGGTCGAGGGTATCGCCCAGGACCCCGGCGCGCTCGTTGCCGTTGGCGTTCTTCTCGTGGCGGAAGGACTCGGCAAGCGCCAGGTACTCGCCCAGGGAATCCCAGCGGAGGTGGTTCTCCTCCTGTACCTGCTGCACGTGCTTCGGGGCGGAGCCGCCCGCACCGGTCTCGAACAGGCCGCCACCAGCCATCAGCGGCACGACGGAGAGCATCTTCGCGGAGGTGCCCAGCTCGAGGATCGGGAAGAGGTCGGTGTTGTAGTCGCGCAGCACGTTGCCGGTCACGGAGATGGTGTCCTCGCCGCGGCGGATGCGCTCGACGGAGGTGCGGGTGGCCTCGACCGGGGACGCGATGGAGATGTCCAGGCCCTCGGTGTCGTACTCAGCCAGGTACTTGTTCACCAGCTCGATCAGGTTGCGGTCGTGCGCGCGCTCCTCATCCAGCCAGAAGATGGTCTTCATGCCGGACAGGCGGGCGCGGTTCACAGCCAGCTTGACCCAGTCCTGGATCGGGGCGTCCTTGGTCTGGCAAGCGCGCCAGATGTCGCCCTCCTCCACGTGGTGCTCAATCAGCACATCGCCGGCGGAGTTGACCACTTGCACGGTGCCGTCGGCCGGGATCTTGAAGGTCTTGTCGTGGGAGCCGTACTCTTCAGCCTTCTTCGCCATCAGGCCCACGTTCGGCACGGTGCCCATGGTGGTCGGGTCGTACGCGCCGTTTGCGCGGCAGTCATCGATCACGGTCTGGTACACGCCGGCGTAGGAGGAATCCGGGATCACCGCGAGGGTGTCCTGCTCCTGGTCGTCCGCGTTCCACATGTGGCCGGAGGTGCGGATCATGGCCGGCATGGAGGCGTCGATGATCACGTCGGACGGCACGTGCAGGTTGGTGATGCCCTTGTGGGAGTTCACCATGGCCAGGTCCGGACCGTCGGCGAGCGCCTGCTCGAAGGCTGCGCGGATCTCCTCGCCGTTGCCCAGCTCGGACAGGCCGTCCAGGATTGCGCCGAGGCCGTTCTCGCCGTTCAAGCCGGCGTCGATAAGCTCCTGCCCGTACTTGTCGTAGACATCCTTGAAGTAGGCGCGCACGACGTGGCCGAAGATGATCGGGTCGGAGACCTTCATCATGGTGGCCTTCAGGTGCGCGGAGAAGAGCACGCCCTCCTCCTTGGCGCGCTGCACGGCGTCGAGCAGGAACGCGTCAAGTGCCTTGGCGGACATGAAGGTGCCATCCACGACCTCGCCCTCGAGCACCTTGAGGCCGTCCTTGAGCACCTCCTCGGTGCCGTCGGCCTTGACCAGCTTGATGGTCAGGGTGTCCTCGGACGGCATGATCACGGACTTCTCGTTGTGGCGGAAGTCGTTCGCGTCCATGGTGGCCACGTTGGTCTTGGAATCGGTGGACCACACGCCCATGGAGTGCGGGTGCTTCTTGGTGTAGTTCTTCACGGCCTCCGGCGCGCGGCGGTCGGAGTTGCCCTCGCGCAGCACCGGGTTCACGGCGGAGCCCTTCACCGCGTCGTACTTTTCCTGCGCATCCTCATAATCCGGGATGTCGAAGCCGGCGGCCTGCAGCTCTGCGATCGCCTTCTTCAGCTGCACCAGGGAAGCGGAGATGTTCGGCAGCTTGATGATGTTGGCTTCCGGCGTCTTCGCCAGCTCGCCGAGCTGCGCCAGCGCGTCATCCATCTTCTGGTCGTCGTTCAGGCGCTCCGGGAACTGCGCGAGAATGCGGCCAGCCAGGGAAATGTCGGCCGTTTCCACGTTGATGCCGGCCTGGGAGGCAAACGCCTCGACGATCGGCTTGAGGGAGTACGTCGCCAGCAGCGGCGCCTCATCGGTGCGGGTCCAGATGATCGTAGACATAGTGCTCCTTAATGCTAAGGTGTCAGACTTCAACCTCCCAGCGTACCGCGTGAGAGGCACCGGTATGGTGCAAACCCATGAGCCTCACCATCGCCAGCGTCAACGTCAACGGCATCCGCGCCGCCACCAAGATCCGCAGCGAGGTCAACCCCGGCATGCTGGCGTGGCTCCGCGAGACGACGGCGGGCGTCGTCCTCATGCAGGAGGTCCGCGCCACCGAGGCCGAAGCTACCGCCGCGCTCGCCCCCGCACTCGAGGCGGGCTGGCACCTCGCCGTCGCCCCCGCCACCGCACCCGGGGCAAAGGGCCGCGCCGGGGTGGGCATTCTCTCGCGCACCCCGCTTGCCGACGTCCGCATCGGCATCCCCACCTTCGAAGACGCCGGCCGCTTCATCAGGGCCACGCTTTCCGACGGCACCGTTGTGGCCTCCTTGTATCTCCCCAGCGGTTCGGCCGGCACCGCGAAACAGGACGAGAAGTATCGCTTCCTCGATGAGTTCGAGCCGCTACTTGCCCAGTGGGCCGAGGAGGAACCCGACATGGTGATCGGCGGCGATTGGAACATCTGCCACCGCCGCGAAGACCTGAAGAACTGGAAGACAAACCACAAGAAGTCGGGCTTTCTGCCGCACGAGCGCGCGTTCATGGATGCGGTCTTCGGCTGCTTCCCGGACGAGGAGGCGCAAGACCTGCAGCTCAAGGATCTGCCCGGCTGGGCGGGGGCTGTCGAGTACGTGTCTGAGAAACGTCGGCAAGCATGCGCTGACCCTGGATGGTTCGACGTGGCGCGGCGTTTGAACCCGGAGGACGCGGGGTACACGTGGTGGACGTTCCGCGGCCAGGCGTTCAACAACGACGCCGGCTGGCGCATCGATGTGCAGGCTGCGACGGCCAACATGCTCGAGCGGGCGCAGCGCGCGTGGGTGGAAAAGGCCGCTACGGTGGAAGAGCGCTGGTCGGACCACTCGCCGGTGGTGGTGGAGTACCGCTAGGGGAGCTGCGTCTGGCCGGGGGCGAGTGCGGTGAGCCCCATGTTCCTTGCGGCAGCTTGGAGCCGGCGATCGTAGGTGACTATTGCAGATGCTCCGCCGAGGAGGGCCGCGGTTAAGTGCAGTGCGTCGAGGGACCTCAGCGTCGCGCCGGGCAATTGCCCCGCTAGGCGAAACGCCGCCTGGGTCAACGTGACCAACTCGATTGACTGGAGAAAGTCGGAGATCTCGCTTTGCGCAATCTCCGGATGCCGGACGGCAACGCGGCGCAGTTCAGTCTCGAGCAACGTCGAGGAAAAGATCTGTGGAGAGCTCTCAAGAATCGCCTGCTCTAAGGCATCCGATTCGGCCTCGTCCGCGAAGAGCTTAAGGGCAGCCGAGGTATCCAGGTACCAGCGGTGCGCAGGCTCAAATGCGCTCGTCACGGTAGCCCTCGAGGAGTTCATCTGTGGAAGCCGAGAGTTTCCGGCGGTACTGCTTCCCAATCCGGAGCGGGCGACTCGGCTTCTGCGCAGGAAGGATGCAGCGCCTTTCGGCACCGTCTTCCACGCCGACGAGCCGCGCGACTGGGCGCCCCCGGTTCGTAATCACAAACTCTTCGCCCGCCTCAACCGCGCGCAGAATTTTCCCGCTTTCGTTTCGCAATTCCCGCTGAGAGATGTGCTCCGCCATGGTCATGCTACGAGCGTAGCACCGAAACTGGTCGGACCACTCGCCGGTGGTGGTGGAGTACCGCTAACTCAGAGGCTTTTTCTGGGGAGGGGGGAGCGCTAAAAAGAGGCTGGCCTTGAAAACGATGGCCAGCCCTGGAACCCCGCTAGCGCGGGGAGGATGAGGATCCCAGAATGATAGCGGGCTCATCCCCGCGGGCGCGGGGAGCCAGCCTGGGATCTCCGGATTGACTTTACAAATCAACCGGAGTCGCGGGGTATTCAGGATTTTCCCGCTATCTCTGGCGAGAATCTACTAACGCTATTATTCTTGGGCCGGAACGACGGATTGGCGGGAAGGAGTGGTTCAGCGTGAACATCACTGCACTTCCGCCCTCTACCCTTGAGTTTGCGTCAAGTGCCGAAGGATGGGTTGCGGCGCGTTCGGCGCAAGCGAGAGCGCTGTGGGCGAAGTCTGGAGATGACTCCGGTCATCTTTCTTTACCTCAACACCTCGTCGACACGGCTTGCGCTGCCGCCGGTGTTTTCGATATCTGGGTTTCCGGGGCAATGGTGCGGTTCCTTGCAGATAACCTTCGCCTCTCCCATGATGAAGTCAGGGCGCTCTATATCTTCTTGGCCGGGGTTCACGATGTGGGGAAGGCGATCCCCCAGTTCCAGCGGCAGATTGATCGCGAGCAGTATGCGCACATTGTTTCCGGAGTGCGCGATGCAGGTCTCCCACTCGATGCTCGCAACCGTGAGCAGCAAGAGCAGAAGATTCCCCACGGTGTCGCTTCGGGGGTAATTCTCTCTAACTGGCTTGTGGGGTGCGGGGTGCCCCGGTCCGTTGCCAAGAGGCTCGCAGCAACGGTGGATGCGCACCACGGAATTGCGTCCGAAGAAGAGGCCAGCAACGCGGCGGCGCACGCGGCAACGATGTATTCGTCGGCTTGGGGCAAAGTTCAGGAAGAGCTAGTCGACGCTATGGCGCAGCTGACTGGGTTTGTATCGGTGGCGCCTCGCCTTCGCAGGATGCGAACCGCGTCCGCGCAAGTCCTTTCCGGGCTTGTCGTGATGGCTGACTGGATCGCCTCCAACGCGGATGCATTTCCGATGGGCAGTGGCGGATCGCAGGTCGACCGTACTATTCGCGGTCTTGCGGCGATCGAACTTACTGGGCCGTTGCGCCCCAGGGCGGTCGAAGACAGCGTTGATCAGGTATTTGCTGAATTCTTCGGGTGGGGAAGTGACCGCACGCCGCGCGCAGTGCAACGTGCGGTTGTCGATGCGGTACGCGAAGTTGACGGCCCCTGCCTGGTGATTGTCGAGGCGGAAACCGGAGTCGGTAAGACAGAAGCGGCCCTGGCCGGTGCGGGACTCATGGTCGCGAGAAACGATGCGCAAGGTGTGTATTTCGCGGCCCCGACAATGGCCACTGCGAATGGGCTGCTGGAGCGCACCCTCGACTGGGCCTCACGGGCAGGGGAACGTGGAGGCGTTGCTTCTATGTACCTTGCCCACTCAAAGAACTCCCTGGTTGAGCCGTATCAGTCTCTACGATTTCAAGGAATTGGGGAGGACCTTGAACACGGCAGTGTTGTGGCGAAGGAGTGGATGAGCGGGAGGCGAAAGGGCCTGCTTTCCAACATCGTGGTTGGCACCGTCGACCAAGTACTGATGCTTGCGCTGACACAGCGGTACTCGATGCTGCGGCATGCGGCGCTAGCAGGCAAAGTGGTGATTTTCGATGAGGTGCACGCGTACGACGCGTACACCTCCGCGTACCTGCTGACCACCCTCGAATGGCTGCACTATTACGGTGCGAGCACCATTGTGATGAGCGCAACGCTGCCACCAGACCGGCGCAACGCCATGATCTCGGCCTATACGGATGCGAGGCCAAACGATGACCCTGGAGATGCGTACCCACTGGTCACGGTTGCAACTGATGAGCACGTTCGGTTCTACACCCCGGAACCGTCCCCGACCACGCTGACAGCCACGATCGAGGTGATCGCGGACGATACTGACACGCTGCGTGCCAGCCTGGAGGACAATCTGGCTGATGGCGGCTGCGCGCTCGTCCTCTGCAACACGATCTCCCGCGCCCAAGACGCGTATCGGGTCCTGAGCGACGCCTTCCCCGGAGAGGTCACCCTGCATCACGCCGGATTCATGTCCTGGGAGCGAGTCGAGAGAGAGGATGAGTTGCGCGCCGAGCTTGGTCCAGATGCCCGCAGGGGCGCAGGCCGCCCGCTGCGCAAAGTGGTCGTCGCGACGCAAGTCGCTGAGCAGAGCCTCGACATCGACGTGGACGTGTTGTACTCGGACATTGCGCCAATGGATCTTGTTATCCAACGTGCGGGGCGTCTGCACCGCCATACGCGTCCTGCCGCCGATCGCCCGAGCAAAGTTAGTTCGCCGCGGATCTACATCCGAGGGTTCGTGCAGCGGGAACCTAGCCCGATTTTCGATTCCGGCACCGCGGCAATCTACGACCCCAAGATCCTGCTCCACACCGCAGCTCTGCTGCCTGATACGTTTCGGCGCCCCGGCGATATTGCCCCGCTGGTTCACGCAACCTACCGACGGGAGGTCGAGGTGCCTCCAGCGTGGCTTTCGGTCTATGAGGAAGCGAAGGAAGCGTCGAGGCTACGGGAAGAGAGTGCAATTAAACGGTCTAGCGACTATCGAATCGCGGCCCCAGAGGACGCGAAGCATCTCCGCGAGCTTTTCAAGCTGACTGATCACGCCCTGCGGTCTCTGGATAAGGGGGAGGAGCGCGGCGCCGCTCAGGTTCGCGATGCCGAACCAACGGTCGAGGTCATCCCCATCGAGCTCACGGAATTCGGTTATTCCCCTCTCGGGCAGCCGAACGGGGAGGTCCTGTGGGATTCGGAACTCGAGCCGCGGGTTGCGCGCCACCTTGCGGCGAGCACTGTTCGCCTGCCTGCCCGCATGACGCGCGCGCTCGCTGACTTCGAGGCCGTCGTTGGCCAGCTGGAAGAATCTACGCCGAAAACCTGGGACGACAATTATCTCCTCCGCGGACAGCTGGCCCTGCCGCTCAACGCCGATTGGGTAGCGCGGGTGGGCAGGTTCCAGGTGAGGTATTCGTCAGAGCTCGGACTCGAAACCTTGAGCGACAACACCGCTCGTGCTGTCGGAGGCGGCGGATAGTGTCCAAATTGCTACTCGGAAATAGAAAGGAGATATGCCATGACATTCAATCTTGTTGACCACGAATGGGTAGCGTGCCACGTCAATGGCGAGAAACGGATTGCGAGCTTGCGCGAGCTGTTCGACGGATCGACTCCCGCGACGGCGGTCATGGGTGATTCACCGACGCAGGACTACGCGGTCCTGCGAGTGCTGCTTGCGGTGTTTTGGAGGGCTCATCATGCTGAGCTCGCTGAAAATCTGACATCGAAACGCGCCCGCGATGACTTTGAGTGGGAAGAATGGTTCGTCGATACGCGAACCGCGCTGCTTGCCACGGGGAGGGACGAAGCTGTCCTCAGCTACCTGGATAAGTACTTCGACAGGTTTGATCTGCTTGACTCGGAACAACCATTCATGCAGGTAGCAGACCTAGTTGCGTGCAACGGGACGACGCAATCGGTTTCTCGCATAGTTCCAGAGGCGGAGCACGATTACTTCACTATGCGTACCGGTGACGGACGCGAAGCGCTCGGCCTCGCTGAGGCGGCTCGGTGGCTTATCCACTGCCAGGCCTACGACTATTCCGGGATCAAGACGGGTGCCGTCGGTGACCCCCGCGTCAAGGGCGGCAGAGGCTACCCAATCGGAACCGGCTGGAGCGGCATGACGGGCGGTACCGTCATCGTGGGCTCAACGTTGCTGGAAACACTGATTCTCAACACCACGGCCAGCTCGGTGTTGGAGGACAGCTTGCCCGTGTGGGAGCGAGACCAAGACACTGCGGCCCCTCGTTTAGTCCCGCCCAGCGGCGCTGCGGAGTTTGCCACCTGGCAGGCACGACGTATCCGTCTTTACGAAGAAGACGGGCTGGTAACCAGGGTGCTTGTGAGCAACGGGGATGGCATCCCAGATGCTGGCCTCAATGCTTTCGGCGACCCAATGACCCCGTATCGCTACAGTCCGAACAAGTCGAAAAAGGGGAAGCCGGCCTACTACCCGCGTCCGTACGATATGCGCCAGACGATGTGGCGTTCACTTGACCCCTTGATCGCCGTGGACAAGGACGCTCAGTACGACGGGGCCGAGACTGCGCCGCAGCGTCCCCAGACGCTTACGAACCTCGCGGAGATTGCAGCCGACACCGGCCAGGATGAAGTCTTCGATGTCGCACTTGTGTCCATGGAGTACGGGGCCCAGTCGTCTTCAGTCGCCGTGACGATGAGTGCAAGTATCGGCCTTCCGCTTGCGGTACTGCGAGGGGACGACCTTGGCGCCGAGGTACGCCGCGACGTACGCAACGCGGCGGCCGCCACTGCAGCGGCCAGATATTCCCTCGGTCGTTTCGCTGGTCAGCTCCTGCAGGCGGCGGGCGGTGAGTATGCATTTGGCCAAGAGCCCGCAGACAGGCTTTTCGCTGAGTTGGAGCCGCAGTTTGTTGCGTGGCTCAGGGGAGTGACGGCGGAAAACATAGAGGCGAAATCAGTCGACTGGCAGCGTACGGTCCGCCAGGTAGTGCTTGAGACAGCTCACGAACTGATCGCCGGTGCAGGTCCGAGAGCACTTATCGGACGTCTGGAGGGGGCGGGTCAGGACGGGGGAGACGGACGAATCCTGAATGCCGGCACCGCTGCGCGTCAGCTGCGTCGACGTCTTGATAAAGACCTCCCGTTGAGCGTGCAGAAAGACTCCGTCATCCAAACCGAGAAAGGAATGAACGAATGACACAACCATCAGTGCCACCGAGCGGTGGACCGTTATGGAAGAGCGTTGCCCGAACTGTCGACAAGCTGCAGCGCGACTACCTAAACAACCCGTATGGGCGCGATGGCTCGGATGCCCGGGCGGCGTTGGCGGAACTCCGCAAGGCCTCGGCGTTTGAACCTGCGGACAACCCCATGGGGTTGCAGAAGATCATCGGCCTGCTGAACCCGCCGCTCAACGAGGATTTCATGGGCCGGGGCGAAAAGCCTTCAGCCTCTGAAGTTGCTCTCTACCGATCGCTCTCGCTCTTTGGGGTGCACATGCAGAGTGCCAAGAAGCCGATGCATACGAGTGACGTCTCGTTCGCCCAAGCTTGTGGTCAGCTTATGCCCCGAACTGATTCGAAATCGTTCAAGCACCGTTTCGACGCACTTCAGCTGGCGACGGACGATGCTTCTCGCGCAGTCCACTTGCGCTCACTCGTTTCGCTGCTGCGCAGCTACGAGCTGGCATTTGATTACGGCCGATTTTCCGAGGACCTGCGAGCACTGGTGAACCCGAACCGGAAGCCGGGCGTGCTCCTTCGATGGGGCCGTGACTTTGCTCGAGGCGCACGTCAGCTTTACGACGCACAGCCCCCAGAAGACCTCGACACCACCACCAACACCAACTAACCACCCGCTTCTTTGAAAGGAACACACCATGACCCTCACCATCGATATCCACGCCCTGCAGACCGTGCCCCCGTCACTGATCAACCGTGATGACACTGGCTCGCCGAAGTCCGCAATCTACGGTGGCACCCCGCGCCAGCGCGTCTCCTCGCAGGCATGGAAGCGGGCGATTCGCAGCTACTACCGTGAAAACTTTGGAGCTGAAGCAATCGGTGCGCGGTCGAAGCGCCTTCCCGAAAAGATCACGAAACAGCTCGTTGAGGCAACCGGCTGGGATGAGGCAACCGCACTGCAGCGTGTCCGCGAGCTGTTTGCCGCAGCAAAGATCGGGCTTGTAGAGGAAAAGAAGCCGAAGAAAAAGGCCGAGGCTGAGCCCCAGAACGAAAACGCTGAAACGAAGTACCCCGAAACCGGATACCTCTTCTTCTTCAGTCAGCAGCAGATTGATCGCGCTGTAGCCACGCTTGCTGCCCTGGAGGAGGGGGAGAAGGTGGATAAGAACACCGCGAAAGAAATTCTTAACTCCGACGCTTCAGTGGATATGGCAATGTTCGGCCGCATGGTCGCAGATGACGCATCGTTCAACATCGACGCGGCCGTTCAGGTTGCACACGCCATTGGCGTTCACACGAGCGCACCGGAATTCGACTACTTCACTGCCGTCGACGACCTTGCGGCCGATGGACATGAAACTGGCGCAGGCATGATCGGCACCACCCAGATGATGTCGTCGACCCTCTATCGTTACGCAACCATCAACGTTGAGGGTCTCGCGAAGAACCTCGGATCGACCGAGGCCGCGTATGAAGCGGCGTCGCGCTTCATCGAAGCGTTTGCCTGCTCCATGCCGACCGGCAAGATCAACACCTTCGCAAACCAGACGGTGCCGGAGCTGCTCTACGTCACGGTCCGTGATACCCGTCCGATCTCCCTCGTTACCGCGTTTGAGCACGCGGTGGAAGCGGAAGACGGGGTTGGCCGCCGCGAGGTTGCCACTCGCCGCCTCGCGGAGGAGGCTACCAACGTGCGCGAGGCATACGGCTTCCAGCCGCTAGCGTCGTACGTAGTCGGTCTCGGAACGTCCGCTGATGCCTTTGATGGGCTTGCGGATCGCGTCACGCTTCCGGAACTCGCTGAAAAGGTCCGTGCTGATCTCGTTGCGGCAGAGGCAAAGTAATGGCTCATTCTCTGCTACTACTCCTCAAGGGGCCAATGCAGTCGTGGGGCGACGAATCGAGGTTCAAAGTCCGCGCGACCGCTCCCACCCCCTCCAAATCTGGCATTGTCGGCTTACTCGCCGCAGCCGAGGGCAGGCGTCGCAGTGATCCCGTCGAAGACCTGGCAGCGCTGACCCTCGCGGTGCGGGTAGACCAATCCGGGAGCCTCCTGCGTGATTACCAGACAGCGCAGGACTGGATCAGAAAGCCCGGAAGTTCTGCGTCCCTGGTCACGCGGTACTACCTGGCAGACGCCGCGTTTGTCGCCGCTGTGGAATCCGAGCACCGGGAGGTCGTCGAAGGCCTTGAACTCGCGCTTCGGCAGCCTGCCTACCCGCTGTTCATGGGCCGTCGGTCGTGCCCCGTGCACCCCGGCTTGGTGCTCGGAGTCGTTAATAAGCCTGCAGAAGAGGCACTCCATGAGCACAAATCGTGGCACGCCACCACAGCGCACAAGTCCCGGTCGCCCCGCCAAGTGCGCCTCCCCATCTACCGGGATGCGCTGCCTGGAGAAGGCGGTGGGATGGCAAGGCAAGACGTGCCGCTTTCGTTCGACCCCCGTCACCGCCAGTACGGGTGGCGCAATGTAATCCAGTCGAGCTACGTCGACATGAACAATCCCGAGGGCGGAGAAGCCTCAGATCCTTTCTTTGATGCGGTGGTGTGGGCATGACAACGATGACCAGGGTTCTCATTAATACAACGCGGCGCGGTGGAGCTCGTTTGCTTACCGACGCTCAGTCGATGCACGCCGCAGTTCGCAGCGCGTTTCCCCCGGACCTTGACGAGACGGACTCCCGGGTGCTGTGGCGAGTGGATCCGCATGAGCATCACAGTGTTCTCTATATTGTGGGACCTGAAATTCCTGCTGTGGACCACATTGTCGATCAGGCAGGTTGGCCGGAACGACCGGGAGAGACGGCAAACTACGATCGCCTTCTCGGCAGCCTGATGAAAGGCCAACGGTGGCACTTCGAACTTGTGGCAAACCCTACGTATTCCGTTTTTGAAAAGGGAAAGCGCGGGAAGGTGAAAGCTCATGTGTCTCCGGCGCACCAACTCGATTGGTTGTACAAGAAGGCTCCGGGGTGCGGGTTCGCTCTCGCCCAGCGAGACGACTCCGACACCTCGGGCGAGATCCCGCAGATCACCGAGCGCTGGACTGATGTGTTCCAACGAGAAAGGGCTGCAGGTTCACGTAAACAACCCGTGCGCGTGGCGAAGGCACGCTTCACTGGGACGCTCGAGGTCTCAGATGCAGCGTTGCTGCGGACGAGTCTCCAGCAGGGGATCGGGCGTGCGAAAGGGTATGGCTGCGGATTGTTGACACTGGCGCCGTTAGGCCAAATCCAGTGAGCACTCCAAGTGAAGTCCCCGTTACCCGACTAGCTCTCTCGCGCTTAGAAGACCGGATCTCATTTCTTTACGTCGAGCGAGCAACGGTAAACCGGGACGGCAATGCGCTGACCATCACGGACAACAGAGGCACCGCCCACGTACCCGCAACCGCTCTGGCAGCGCTTCTGCTAGGGCCAGGCACACGCGTTACCTACGCGGCAATGGCGCTGCTGGGCGACGCTGGGGCAAGCGTTGTGTGGGTTGGGGAACGCGGTGTGCGCTTTTACGCTCAGGGCCGACCGCCCGCGAAGTCATCTCGATGCGCTGAAAAGCAGGCCGAGATAGTGACGCACCAGAGAAAGCGTTTGGATTGTGCAAAGCGGATGTACGCGTTGCGTTTTCCCGGCGAGAATCTCGAGGGTCTTTCGATGGCGCAGCTGCGTGGCCGGGAGGGTGCGAGGATGAAGCGCGTTTACGCAGCTGAAGCGCAACGAACCGGTGTGTATTGGGATCGAAGAAGCTATGACCCGAATGACTTCGAATCCTCGAACCCGATTAATCAAGCACTGACTGCAGCGAGCGCTGCGCTGTACGGGGTAGCGCATGCTGTTGTTGCGGGTCTCGGATTCGTACCCGCGCTTGGGGTGGTGCACACCGGAACTGACCGTTCTTTTGTGTATGACATCGCGGACCTCTATAAGGCTGAGATTGCGATACCCGCAGCGTTTGATGCTGTCGCTGCAAATTGCGGCCAACCCTCTAATGAAGTCAGACGGCTGGTTCGCGACGCGGTTGTGAGCACCCGGCTCATGCCTCGAATGGTGAAAGACATCAAGCACGTGATGGAGGTTGACGACGAGGTTTTGCCATCTGATGCAGAACTATTCCTATGGAGCGAACTCGAGCTGATTGCGGCCGGAGTCAACTGGTCCGAAGAGGAGCTGAAACAGTGATCGTCCTCGTCGTCACAGCTTGCCCGGCTGGATTAAGGGGTGACCTAACAAAGTGGCTCCTAGAGGTTACCCCTGGTGTTTTTGTGGGAACGCCGAGTGCGCGAATACGTGATCTCCTATGGGATCGCACAGTAGCTCTGTGCAACGACGGGCGCGCACTACTGGTGTACTCATCCAATTCAGAGCAGGGAATGGAGTTTCGGACTCATCGGCATAGCTGGGTGCCCACCGATTTCGATGGGATTACGCTGATGATGCGAAAGCACCCGCCCTCGGAAGCCAAACGCAGGAAGGGTTGGAGCAAGGCAAGGCGTCAACGCGCAGCGTACGAGGCTCGTTGAGCATTGAACTGCGACAAGGTGCCATCGGAATGGCTTCAACCCGACAGTTACGTCTGACAAGAAGTTGAATCTCTAGACCGTGTTAGATTGGCAAAAGGGCTGCTCACTGAGAGTGCTCCCCGCGCTAGCGGGGATGAGCCGCAGGCAAGGGCTACACCGAAAAGACCGACTACGTGCTCCCCGCGCTAGCGGGGATGAGCCCTGGAAACCCGCAGGTCAGGCCACTAAAATGGTGTGCTCCCCGCGCTAGCGGGGATGAGCCGCGGCCCGGGGCGCGAAGAACGTCAACAATTTCGTGCTCCCCGCGCTAGCGGGGATGAGCCGCAGGCGGCGGAGTGGGCTGGCTGCTCCGTAGAGTGCTCCCCGCGCTAGCGGGGATGAGCCCCCGCACAGTTCACCTAGTTCATGGGAGCTGCGGTGCTCCCCGCGCTAGCGGGGATGAGCCCCGCGCAGATCGCCCTCACCGCGGGGTTCGAGAGTGCTCCCCGCGCTAGCGGGGATGAGCCCAGCCTGCGCTTCCGCTTCCTTCGCACGCTTGAGTGCTCCCCGCGCTAGCGGGGATGAGCCCGTCGCCCGCGACTCGATCGGTGTTGGCTCCGAGTGCTCCCCGCGCTAGCGGGGATGAGCCCTTGGTGGCGGTGCCCCATGTTGACACGTCCAAGTGCTCCCCGCGCTAGCGGGGATGAGCCCGGCAAGATCAGCCAGCACGTCCACGACAGGGAGTGCTCCCCGCGCTAGCGGGGATGAGCCCCTGGGCAGGCCTGAGTACGGCAGGAACGTCTTGTGCTCCCCGCGCTAGCGGGGATGAGCCACTGCGCGCAGAACGCGAGATGTTCGCCCGCGGGTGCTCCCCGCGCTAGCGGGGATGAGCCCGCACCTCGATTGTGCCCTTCGCGCGACCAGCGGTGCTCCCCGCGCTAGCGGGGATGAGCCCTGACACTCGGGTGGGAGTACCAGGACTGGGTGGTGCTCCCCGCGCTAGCGGGGATGAGCCGTGCGTGGCTGGCGCTGGAAGAAGAAGCCGGAAGTGCTCCCCGCGCTAGCGGGGATGAGCCTGTTTTCGTGCCCGAGGTAGCGAGACACGACCGGTGCTCCCCGCGCTAGCGGGGATGAGCCGATCGGGCACTGTCCGCAAAGCCGAGCAGTTCAGTGCTCCCCGCGCTAGCGGGGATGAGCCGGTGCCGTGCAGGAGGAAAGGACAGGAAAGTCCGTGCTCCCCGCGCTAGCGGGGATGAGCCCGAGGCAGATCAACGCCAAGATCGGTGTGCCGCGTGCTCCCCGCGCTAGCGGGGATGAGCCTCGGGCCTCGACACTTTGCAGGGCTGGGTTGGCGTGCTCCCCGCGCTAGCGGGGATGAGCCGAAGTGACGCAGCGAATGCATGTGCACGCGCGAGTGCTCCCCGCGCTAGCGGGGATGAGCCCTCGGCGCTGTGCTTCAGCCCCAGATCGCCGAGGTGCTCCCCGCGCTAGCGGGGATGAGCCCGAGGCAGATCAACGCCAAGATCGGTGTGCCGCGTGCTCCCCGCGCTAGCGGGGATGAGCCGGCGTTTTGGGGGTGCTCGTCGCTGCGGGACGGGTGCTCCCCGCGCTAGCGGGGATGAGCCCCGACCGAGCCGGAGCTGCCCGAGCCGGAGATCGTGCTCCCCGCGCTAGCGGGGATGAGCCCAGCCTGCGCTTCCGCTTGCTTCGCACGCTTGAGTGCTCCCCGCGCTAGCGGGGATGAGCCCGTTGCCCTCGCGGTGCCGCTGCTCAAGCAACTGTGCTCCCCGCGCTAGCGGGGATGAGCCCCACCCAGACCGCGGAGAATGACTGCCCGGAAAGTGCTCCCCGCGCTAGCGGGGATGAGCCGGTTCCGAGGATCAGCAGCAGCCCCTTGTCGGAGTGCTCCCCGCGCTAGCGGGGATGAGCCCCTTGCGAACCAACTGTTTCATTCGGTGAAAATGTGCTCCCCGCGCTAGCGGGGATGAGCCCCTACCCGTGACGACCGCACCGCACGCCTGGCCGTGCTCCCCGCGCTAGCGGGGATGAGCCGAACCGTGCGGCAGATCAGGAACCACCTCGATAGTGCTCCCCGCGCTAGCGGGGATGAGCCTCCTTTTTCCGCCCACGCTCTCCCGCGACGCTAGTGCTCCCCGCGCTAGCGGGGATGAGCCCCCGGCCAGGGCGCGTTCCGTGTGGCTAGTCACGTGCTCCCCGCGCTAGCGGGGATGAGCCCCGGCCGGGTGCCGGGCGCGCCTGCGCGTGATTGTGCTCCCCGCGCTAGCGGGGATGAGCCGGTCTTCTCGATGTGCTCGTACTCGAAGATGATGTGCTCCCCGCGCTAGCGGGGATGAGCCCTTAACGCCCGGCTCACCCTGCGGGCCGGGTTCACCCTGTGCTCCCCGCGCTAGCGGGGATGAGCCCAGCGTCGCCCCGCCAGTGAACTCGCCCTTAAAGTGCTCCCCGCGCTAGCGGGGATGAGCCCAACATGGCTCTGGGCGACCAGGTCAAGAACTAGTGCTCCCCGCGCTAGCGGGGATGAGCCGAGGGCCAGCGCATCGGCTACATCAACCCCAACGTGCTCCCCGCGCTAGCGGGGATGAGCCCTGGGAGGGGCGGGGGTGACCAGCCCAAACATGGTGCTCCCCGCGCTAGCGGGGATGAGCCCCTGCGCCCGCAGGTGGTGGGGTGTCCCCTACGGTGCTCCCCGCGCTAGCGGGGATGAGCCCCGGCTTCACCAGATCGGCGGTCACGTCCTCCCGTGCTCCCCGCGCTAGCGGGGATGAGCCCAAGGTGGACGAGTACGGCTACGACTACGGGGCGTGCTCCCCGCGCTAGCGGGGATGAGCCCGAGACAGCAGCGAACGTCATGCAGCGCTTCAAGTGCTCCCCGCGCTAGCGGGGATGAGCCCCTGGCGAAGTTCGTCGGTGCTGTGCTGGTGGGGTGCTCCCCGCGCTAGCGGGGATGAGCCGGCCGCAGCGCTAGATCTAGCCACTGCAGAGCAGTGCTCCCCGCGCTAGCGGGGATGAGCCCCGCTCCCACAAGTCCAGGCGACCGCACGCCATGTGCTCCCCGCGCTAGCGGGGATGAGCCCGTCTACTACCGCGCCGAGCTCGGCATCAAGCCGTGCTCCCCGCGCTAGCGGGGATGAGCCGGGCGAGCCGCAGGTGCGGGTAACTCACATCCAGTGCTCCCCGCGCTAGCGGGGATGAGCCTACACCCCGGCTTGGATTACGCCGACGGCCGGGGTGCTCCCCGCGCTAGCGGGGATGAGCCGCCGCCGATAGCGCCGAGCGCCACCTTCGCCTGGTGCTCCCCGCGCTAGCGGGGATGAGCCGCTTCCGAAACGGAGCCCATACCGGGGCGGTAAGTGCTCCCCGCGCTAGCGGGGACGAGCCCGCCAGACCCGTAGCCAGCCCGAGCGCCTTTGCGTGCTCCCCGCGCTAGCGGGGATGAGCCGTCGCGGACCGCGTCAGCACCCGCCTCGGTAGCGTGCTCCCCGCGCTAGCGGGGATGAGCCATGGCTAGTGATCGTATCGGCAGCGAGGGGTGGGTGCTCCCCGCGCTAGCGGGGATGAGCCCACGAAAGGAACACAAAATGACCAAGACCTACAGTGCTCCCCGCGCTAGCGGGGATGAGCCTCGCGGTGCACCGTGGGTGGTGGGTGGCCGCCGGTGCTCCCCGCGCTAGCGGGGATGAGCCCCCCAGGGGGAGGACACCGACATGAACCACCAGGTGCTCCCCGCGCTAGCGGGGATGAGCCCTCGCCCGGATACTGCGGTTTCCACGGCATGCAGTGCTCCCCGCGCTAGCGGGGATGAGCCGGGCGGCCCGGAGTTCACTGCGCTCGTGGAGCAGTGCTCCCCGCGCTAGCGGGGATGAGCCCGTCATGCCGACGCAGAAAGCCGCGGTGGATGGGTGCTCCCCGCGCTAGCGGGGATGAGCCTCCGGGCCGGGTTCGAGGCAGTGGGTAATGGCTGTGCTCCCCGCGCTAGCGGGGATGAGCCTTCACCGTGGACTGGGGCGAAGCGGGTCAGTTGGTGCTCCCCGCGCTAGCGGGGATGAGCCGAGCATGGAGGCCATCGACCTCGCGAACAGCATGTGCTCCCCGCGCTAGCGGGGATGAGCCGTACGAGGAGATGAAGAAGCACTCCCGCACTTGGTGCTCCCCGCGCTAGCGGGGATGAGCCCTGGGTCGTGAGCTTCTCCAGCGGCTCACCCGTGTGCTCCCCGCGCTAGCGGGGATGAGCCCACGCCCACCTCCCCGTCCTGCGGGGCCATAGGGTGCTCCCCGCGCTAGCGGGGATGAGCCGTTCGAGTACGACGACTTCATGGAGTCGCTGGGGTGCTCCTCGCGCTAGCGGGGATGAGCCCGGTCCGACGCCGACGACGGGGCAGTACCAGTCGTGCTCCCCGCGCTAGCGGGGATGAGCCAACGGCGCTGCAACGCCAACACGCAGAGGAGAAGTGCTCCCCGCGCTAGCGGGGATGAGCCCGCCCGAGTCATGCTCCGAAGCGCCCGATCCTCGTGCTCCCCGCGCTAGCGGGGATGAGCCCTGATCGCACGCCCCACCAAAGGACACTCACCCGTGCTCCCCGCGCTAGCGGGGATGAGCCCCTCCCCTTTCCACGAGTCCCACGCCTCGGCGTGTGCTCCCCGCGCTAGCGGGGATGAGCCCAGGACCCGCGGGTGTCGTTGCGTCCCCAACGGAGTGCTCCCCGCGCTAGCGGGGATGAGCCTCGTCACGGATCAGGCGCGGAATCGGAAGCTCCGTGCTCCCCGCGCTAGCGGGGATGAGCCCTTCGTTGTCGACAAGGTCTTCGGTGGTCTGCAGTGCTCCCCGCGCTAGCGGGGATGAGCCGTCATGGCTGGAGATGACTCCGTCGCGCACGTCGTGCTCCCCGCGCTAGCGGGGATGAGCCACGGCAACCGAATGTCCCACTGCGTGGTCACATGTGCTCCCCGCGCTAGCGGGGATGAGCCGGGTGCCGCATCGACACGATTGCGCTCACCGTAGTGCTCCCCGCGCTAGCGGGGATGAGCCCACCGCGATGAAGAACAACCCGCTGGGCCTCGTGCGCTCCCCGCGCTAGCGGGGATGAGCCGTGGGTGTTCTCCACGACGTTCTCGGCCTGTTTGTGCTCCCCGCGCTAGCGGGGATGAGCCCCCGAAGAACATCGAAGTGAGGTCCGACGCTTCGTGCTCCCCGCGCTAGCGGGGATGAGCCGGGGTAAAGGCGGCGTGGGAGTCCACGCAGGCAGTGCTCCCCGCGCTAGCGGGGATGAGCCCCACCCACCGACCCCGACCCGGACGACGACACAGTGCTCCCCGCGCTAGCGGGGATGAGCCTCGGGGTGCCATCGGCGCGGAAGAACGGCTCACGTGCTCCCCGCGCTAGCGGGGATGAGCCGTAACAGGCAACATTAAAGGCCCCCAGGGCGAAGTGCTCCCCGCGCTAGCGGGGATGAGCCCGGGGTGACGGGTGGGGCGGGGCGGTGCAGCGCGTGCTCCCCGCGCTAGCGGGGATGAGCCCCTCGAAGGAGACCACTAATGACTGAAGTAGCAGTGCTCCCCGCGCTAGCGGGGATGAGCCCTCAATCTTGCAACCGGCACGGCCAGGCGTGAAGTGCTCCCCGCGCTAGCGGGGATGAGCCCCCAGCTCGGACACCGAATCGGCGGTGCCGTTCGTGCTCCCCGCGCTAGCGGGGATGAGCCCGGGACACCAGCCGTCAACAGTGTCGACGCATAGTGCTCCCCGCGCTAGCGGGGATGAGCCCGGCCTAGCCGAGGACACCTCTGACTCTGCAGAGTGCTCCCCGCGCTAGCGGGGATGAGCCCAAGGACGGCAAGTTCGGCCTCATTGCTAATGAGTGCTCCCCGCGCTAGCGGGGATGAGCCCCGTGTCGATACGGCACCCTTTGGGCAGCAGAGGTGCTCCCCGCGCTAGCGGGGATGAGCCCTCCCACCGGGCGCGTTCCGACCCGTCGCAATAGTGCTCCCCGCGCTAGCGGGGATAGCGGGGATGAGCCCGGCGGGAAAATCCACGAGCAGGGCTGCGGCCAGTGCTCCCCGCGCTAGCGGGGATGAGCCCATGGCCTGCGGGTCAGACTGGTACTTCTTGTTCGTGCTCCCCGCGCTAGCGGGGATGAGCCCGTGCAGAAAGCACAGACAACCCCCACCACTTGGTGCTCCCCGCGCTAGCGGGGATGAGCCCGGTTACGAGGTTGACCTGGCTCTGCCATCGCCGTGCTCCCCGCGCTAGCGGGGATGAGCCGGGCAAGGGCGGCAAGCTGGTAAGGGCCGTGACGTGCTCCCCGCGCTAGCGCGGATGAGCCGTCCGTCCCCTTGTGGATTGTGCCCCAGCGCGGGGTGCTCCCCGCGCTAGCGGGGATGAGCCGGTGTGGGAGAAGCGCGACACGGACCCGCAGGAGTGCTCCCCGCGCTAGCGGGGATGAGCCCAATCCAGTCGCCCCGGTCTTTCCACACACGCCGTGCTCCCCGCGCTAGCGGGGATGAGCCGACTACTGCTCCACCCTCGCGCCATGCGGGTAGGTGCTCCCCGCGCTAGCGGGGATGAGCCCACTTCCTCCACCAACTCCCGCTGCTCCGGCGGGTGCTCCCCGCGCTAGCGGGGATGAGCCGATGTTTACACCGAAGCGGCTAACGAGGTACGTGTGCTCCCCGCGCTAGCGGGGATGAGCCGTTCGCGCGCCAGGTCATCGGGTAGCCCACCATGTGCTCCCCGCGCTAGCGGGGATGAGCCCCAGACCGACGTTGTATTGCGCCTGGGCTTGTGGTGCTCCCCGCGCTAGCGGGGATGAGCCCACCGCCGCCCGCCGCCCGCATGGCCGAGCTGATCACGTTGTGCTCCCCGCGCTAGCGGGGATGAGCCCCAGAAGCAGTTGGATGCCCGCCAGGATCGGATGTGCTCCCCGCGCTAGCGGGGATGAGCCCCAGTCGCCCGTGACGTCCACATCCTCCTCGGTGTGCTCCCCGCGCTAGCGGGGATGAGCCGCAAATCACCCTGCTGCGCAAGGAGCTTAAGGAGTCCTCCCCGCGCTAGCGGGGATGAGCCGGCCGTCGGCGCGCTCCTTCTCGCCGTTGGCGTGTGCTCCCCGCGCTAGCGGGGATGAGCCCACCGGCCACTGGCTCCACCTCGGCTAACCCCAGTGCTCCCCGCGCTAGCGGGGATGAGCCGTTGCCGTCGCGCAGACCGCGGGGTTGCCGGGTGTGCTCCCCGCGCTAGCGGGGATGAGCCCTTGAACCGAATCGCGGTTGACGCGGTGGCAGAGTGCTCCCCGCGCTAGCGGGGATGAGCCCGCGAAGTCCGTCACCCTCAGCGACTCCCGCATGTGCTCCCCGCGCTAGCGGGGATGAGCCCTGGAACCCGCAGTCTGCTGTCGAGTACCCGCTGTGCTCTCCGCGCTAGCGGGGATGAGCCCCCGAACCCGCCGCCGTTGGCCGTGAACCCGTCGTGCTCCCCGCGCTTGCGGGGATGAGCTCCGTCGCAGTTGGTCCGCTTCGTGTTGCTCGGGCCTCTGCCTATCAGCCAACTCGCACCAGCGCGGATCGGTTCAAGAGTCTCCCAGAAGCAAGCGCCCACTATGATCCGTCTTTGCAAAGAACAAAGGGAACATTGGGCCTAATACCCGGAGAGAGGGAATCATTGAGCATGCTCAATGATTGGCCAAGCTGTGAAAACCATAGAGCCTGCGATGTTGGCAGTTCGTCCCGTTTAAGCTCCCAATTCATTCCAATCCCTGAACACCGTTCAATTCACCCGCTACACTCAACGGGCATGACCGCGACCACCGCCCCCCAGACCGAAACCAAAGACATCCTCGACATCGCGCGCGAAAAGTGCCTCGAGCGCGGCGAGGGCCTGACCCAGGACGAAATCCTGCAGGTCCTGCAGATCGAGGATGAGCGCCTCCAGGAGCTGCTCGACCTCGCCCACCAGGTGCGCATCAAGCACTGCGGCGTGGATGTCTCCCTCGAGGGCATCATCTCGCTGAAAACCGGCGGCTGCCCGGAAGACTGCAGCTTCTGCTCCCAGTCCGGCCTCTTCGAATCGCCGGTGCGCGCCGTGACCCTAAACATCGCCGAACTGGTGGAGGCTGCCAAGCAGTCCGAGAAGATGGGCGCGAGCGAGTTCTGCATCGTCGCCGCCGTGAAGGGTCCGACCGACGAGCTGCTGGACCAGGTCGCCGAAGCCGTCACCGCGATCACCGACGAGGTGGACATTTCCATCTCCGCGTCGCTGGGCATCCTCACCCGCGAACAGGCCCACCGCCTCGCCCAGATGGGCGTGATGCGCTACAACCACAACTTCGAAACCGCGAAGAGTTTCTTCCCCAACGTTGTCACCACCCACACCTGGCAGGAGCGCAAGGACACGCTCGAGCACGTGCTGGCAGAAGGCATGGAGACCTGCTGCGGCGGCATCATCGGTCTCGGCGAGACGATTGAGCAGCGCGCCGAGTTCGCCGCGCAGCTCGCAGAGATCACGCCGCACGAGGTGCCGATGAACTTCCTCGACCCGCGCCCGGGCACCCCGTTCGCGGACCGTCCGCTGGTTCCGCAGGGCGAAGCGCTGCGCGCAGTGGCCGCATTCCGCCTGGCCATGCCGTCGACCCAGCTGCGCTTTGCCGGTGGCACGGAGCTCGCGCTTGGCGACGACGGCACCGAAGCCGGCCTCCTCGGCGGCGCCAACGCCATCATCGGCGGCAACTACCTGACTACGTTCGGCCGCCCGATGGAGAAGGACCGCGAGGCAGTTGACCGCGTGATGGATTCCAACCTGAACCTCACCATCACCCCGGTGGGCCAGAAGCAGAACTCCGGCCACGGCGCGCTCTACGACACCCTCAAGTCCCTCTAATGCGGGTTCCAGACTCGACAGAGCTTGCCGACGCCGTCCTCAGCGGCGAGATCGCCTGGCCAATCAACCCGGCCCGCCCCTACGACGCGCCACGGATCTGCCCGATCTGCGAGCGCCGCATGGTGGTGAAAATCAGCCCGATGGCGTGGGAGGCGTGCTGCTCGCGCCACGGCCTGCTCCGCTCGGAGTGGCTGGAGCGCTAGGTGTACTCACCTCGCAGCTAGTCAGGTTAGGTTCAGGCCGTCTCCGATTGTGGCCTCCCACACTTCAGCTTCCTCTATCCAGGCAGGATCACTGAAACAAGCGTCGTAAGCCTGAGTGTGGACTCCCTCGTCGGCTCCGGCGGGTTTCATGCTCCAGATCCTACTGCCACGCTTAGGCGACCCTGGGCCCATCAACGCACGAAGCGGCGGGTGCGGGCGAACACAATCGCGCTGGCTGCCAGGACGATTGGCCCCGCAGCTGTCACGGCGATGACTAAGGCGCCGATGAAAGCACCGACGAACAAGCTGCCGATCATGAGCCACTGCATGCGGGTGCCCTGCGCGAGGCCGATCGCTACGCCGACCAGGGCCATCGTGAGGAAAATGACGAAGTGTAGGAGCACTGTAGCCGCGATGGAGGATGCGTCCAGCGCTGCGCCGTCGATGAAGTACGGCTCGCCGTTACCGTCGATCCAGGGCATCGGCTCGCCGTTGGTGATGATGAACGGGTCGTACCACAAGTAATACGGACTGTGCGCTTGGTGGTACACCGCGGATGCGGCCGTTAGCGGTGCGAGCACAACCGCCGCCACCAGCGCCGTCAGCACCGCCGAGTTCATCCAGCGGTTGAAGCTGGCGCCGAGCTGATTCAACGCTGGCCAATTCGCTGCGCCGGCCGCGAAGAACAGGCACAGGGCGGCGGCGCTCGCCATGGTCCACAGGCCTCCGTCGCCGAACTTGAGGCGGCCGAGGGGAGTCACCAGGCACAGCAGCACGAACCCGCCCAAGTAGATCGCCGGTTTGAAGGGGCTGAGGAAGAGTTTCATCGTGCGGTCCTTTCGGTGGCCAGGAGGTCAATCAGTTCGGCGTCGTCCGGGTAAGAAATGGGCAGGTGGCACTCCTCATCGCGGAGGGGTTTGGCGAACGTGGCGCGCGTTGTCGGGCCGAGGCTGGACGATTCGGCGACGGGGAAGCGAGCGGCCAGCTCCTCTATCTCGGCGGTGGGGCCAGTGACCGTGGGGAAGCACAGCCGCGCGTCATCCAGCGCCACCGGGCGCGAGACCTCACGGCCGAACACCTGAATCACGTGCGTGGCCAGGCCCGCGAAGTCCTCCGGCCGGTGCGATGCCATAATCACGGTGCGTTCCGGGCTTTCCGCCAGATAATCGATAAGGCGTTGACGGACCTGTTTGCGCGTAGCGACGTCGATGCCGTCAAAGGGTTCGTCGAGAAGCAAAAGCTCTGCGCCCGTGGCCAGCGCGACCTCGAAGGTGAGCAGTCGGCGCTGACCTACGGAAAGGTTCTTGATGCGCGTGTCGGGGAAATCCACCCGCGACATGGGGCGGGCGGTGCGGGCGGCGCGCAGGTGATCGCCCACCGTGGTGCCCGCGAACTTTGCATCCGCACCCGCGGGGACGAATGCAGCGTGCGGGCCCATCAGCGAATGGAGGTAGTAGGTTTTGCCTGCGGCGTTCGGCCCGACGAGGGCGTAGAAACCGGGTTCCAAGTTCATCGGTTGCGCTCCTTGGCAATCATGACGGCCAGTTCTTCCGTGGTGAATCCGAGCTGGTCGGCGGCGTGGACAAAGGGTTCGACGAAATCCCGGGCAAACGCTTCACGACGAGTGCTTAACACCTGCTCCCGCGCCGAATCCAGCACGAACATGCCGAGCCCGCGACGCTTTTCCAGCAGGCCCTCGTTGAACAGCTCGGTGAGTGCTTTGGCCGAGGTGGTGGGGTTCACAGAGTGGTAGGCGGAAAGCTCGTTGGTGGACGGCACGCGGTCGCCGGGTGCCAGGGTGCCGGCACCGATCATGTCGCGGAGCTCATCCGCAATCGCTTGGTATATGGGTTTACCACTCATGTGGGTAACCATATAGCTAGAAAAGCGCCACCGTCAAGGGCGGCGCTGAAAAATGTCTCGCTAGTAGCGCGCGAAGTTCTGGGTGGCGTAACGCTTGCCAGAAGCCGCATCCGCCACGCCCACGCCGATGTGGGTGATTGTCGGGTCGAGCATGTTCGCGCGGTGGCCCGGGGAATTCGCCCACTGGTTCACCAACACGTCGGCGTTCGCGTTCGACCAGTTCTGCAGCACGTTCTCAGATGCGTAGCGCCAGCCGGCCGGGTAGGCGTTGACGAAGTGCGGGTTGTGGTACAGGCGATCCTCGCGGGCCATGCGGTTGGACCAGTCCTGCGCCACGGCGTTGAGCTCCGGCATCGGCTCCAGCGCCGGCAGGCCGTTGCGCTCGCGGAAGCGGTTCGTCGCGTCAACGAGCGCCTGCTGCGAAACGCCGGCGGCACCGTGCGCCGGTGCCACCGCGGGGGCGGGAACACTGCTGCCCGGGGAGAGCGGAACACCAATCAGCGTGCTGAGCGCGGCAAGGACGGCCATGACGGCACCAATGAGCTGCTGGACGTTCACGTTGGGCAACGGTGGCATGTTCGCTCCGATCGGGGCTAAAGCTTGACGACGTATCCCTCGAATCTATTGCACCAATCCAGCCCGCGGGCTGTTTGGGCGAGTTTTCTCCACAAACGAGGTGGTGAGTGCGCGGCCGTCGCGCTGCAACGAAGCGTCGAAAAGCGAAAGCTCTGAGGCGATCTCGTTCCCGTCGTGCCCGCTGCGCGCCGCCCAGTCGCCGGCGACGGCGGGGGTCACCTCGGGATGGAATTGAACGGTGAGGATGGAGCCGAGGCGCATCGCCTGAATAGGGCAGCACCCACTGGACGCGAGGAGTGTCGCGCCGGGCGGGAGCTTGGTCACTGCATCGTGGTGCGATTGTGCGACCACGGGGGAGGGGCCGAGAACGCTGAGGACGGGGTCGGCGAGACCGGCGTCGGTGAGCGTGATGCGCGTGGCACCTTCCTCGTCTTGCGGCGCGAGGCCGACGGAGACCTCGCCGCCGAAGCAGTCCGCGACGATCTGGTGGCCGAGGCAGATGCCCAGGACCGGCACGTGCGCGGCGCGGGCGTCGCGGAGGAGTCTGTGCACCTGGAGGATCCACGGGGAGGCGGCGTGGTCGAGCGCGTCGGCGCGACCGCCGAGCAGGATGATGCCGTCACCGCATCCCGCGAGGGTGGGCACCGGCTCGCTGGTGAGGTCGACGAGGGTTGTCGCCGCGGCGGCATCGGCAAGCCAGCCCGCGAGGCGCTGCGGCGGCACGATCGGGTCCGGCTGGAGGATGGTGATGCTGGCCATGGCACGTACACTAACCCCATGGCTTTGCAGCGCGTTCTCTCCGGCATTCAACCCACCGCGGATTCCTACCACCTGGGCAACTACCTCGGTGCGCTCAAGCAGTGGATTGCCCTGCAGGACGGCTACGAGGCGTTTTACTTCATCCCAGACCTGCACGCCATCACGGTCGAGCAAGATCCGGAGGAGCTGCGCAACCGCACTATCGCGGGCTGCGCGCAGCTCATCGCGCTGGGCATCGACCCGGAGAAGTCCACGCTGTTCGTGCAATCCCACGTGCCGGAGCACGCCGAGCTGACCTGGGTACTGCAGTGCCTGACCGGTTTCGGCGAGGCCGGCCGCATGACGCAGTTCAAGGACAAGTCCGCCAAGCACGGCCAGGACCGCACCTCGGTGGGCCTGTTCACCTACCCGATCCTCATGGCGGCGGACATTCTGCTGTACTCCCCGCAGCTCGTGCCGGTGGGCGAGGACCAGCGCCAGCACCTCGAGCTCACCCGCAACCTCGCGGAGCGCTTCAACGCGAAGTACGGCGAGACGTTTGTGGTGCCGGAGGGCTTCATCCCGGAGGGCGCGTCCAAGATCTACGACCTGCAGGAGCCGACGTCGAAGATGAGCAAGTCCGGCGCTAACCCGAAGGGCCTGATCAACCTGCTCGACGAGCCGAAGACGTCCGCGAAGCGCATCCGCTCCGCCGTGACGGACGCTGACGGCGTGATTGCCTACGACAAGGAGAACAAGCCGGGCGTGTCTAACTTGCTGGTGATCCAATCGGCGCTGACCGGCCGCCCGATCGACGACATCGTCGCGGGCTACGAGGGGCAGGGCTACGGCGCGCTCAAGGTGGACACCGCCGAGGCGCTCGAGGCGTTCACCACGCCGCTGCGCGCGCGTTTCGACGAATTGATGGCGGACCGCGGCGAACTGGAGTCCATCCTCGCCCGTGGCGCCGAGCGTGCGCGCGAAGTAGCGGCACCGCTGCTTGCCGACGTGTACTCCAAGGTCGGGTTCCTGGCACCCCGCCGCTAAGCACTTCCTCTACGATGAGGGGCTGGACGTAATCAACCGAGGAAGGGACGTCGATGGCAACCTCGACATCGCCGCGCAAAGCCTACACTGACCAGCAGGGCATCGAGCGCGCCACCAAGCAGCAGCAAGAAAGCACGCTGGACAAGATCGAAGACAAGGCACCGGCCGTCGGCCACGTGATGCGCATGCAGGAGCGCTTTGCGGAGCAGGGCGGCAACCAGTTCGCCGCCGGCATCACGTACTTTTCGGTGCTGGCCATTTTCCCGCTCTCCATGCTGCTGTTCGCGGGTCTGGGTTTCTTCCTCAACGCACGCCCAGAGCTGATGTTCGAGATCCAGGAGCAAATCACCGCCAACCTCGAGGGCGACCTCGGTGACATGGTCAACGGCGTGATCGAGTCCGCCATTGATCAGCGCGGCGCCGTCGCGGGTGTGGGTTTGCTTACCACCTTGTGGTCTGGCCTGAACTGGATGAACCACCTGCGTGCGGGTGTTACCACCATGTGGGGCCTGGACGCGAACGAGGGCGGCAACTTCGTCATGAAGAAGCTGCGTGACCTGCTCGGGCTGATCGGCCTGCTGGTACTGCTCATCCTCGCCTTTGGTGTCACCGCGATCGGTGTCTCGGGTTGGACGAGCCAGGTCATGGAGTACCTCGGGCTGGGGAACTTCCCCGGTGCGCGAGGCGTGGTGTGGCTCGTGGGCTTCTTGGTCTCCGTACTCGCTTCCTTCTTGGTCATGGTGTGGATTGTGATGTACATGCCGCGTACCAAGGTGCCGGTGAAGTCCGGCCTGAAGGGTGCGCTGCTTGGCGCGATCATCTTCGCGCTGATTCAGCAGTTCGCGGGCCTGATTATTGGATCGGCCACCGGCAACCCGGCCGGTGCGATCTTCGGCCCGATCATCTCGTTGATGGTCGTGCTCTACCTTGTGTGGCGAGTGGTGTTGTACGTCTCCGCGTGGACGGCTACCACCGAGGAATCGCTCAAGATGCAGCCCGCGGACGTGCCGCCGCCGGCCGTGATCAACGTCCGCGCTGGCGCGGCAACCTCCAACGCCAACACCGCGGGCAAGACCCTCGGCGTCGGCGCCGCGCTGGGCGCCGTGGGTGCGGGCATCGCGTCCCTGATCACCCGCAACTAGCTAGCTGCGGCGGCTGAACCGCCGGCTCAGCCACATTGCCAGGCCGGCGAGCACCAACACGCCGGCGACAACTGCTCCGGCAATCCACAACTCGCGCTCGGCCGCGTCGGCCCGCTCCGCCACCCCGTCCGGGGTGCCCGGGGAGGTGGTCGGCGCGGCCGTCGTCGTTGTTGGAGCGCTCGGCGCGGCGGTGGTCGGAGCGGTGGCTGCTTGAAGCGTCGTCACGCGTGTGCCCGGGGTGAGCGGGTAGGAGGCGTGGAGGAGGGCTTGCGCCTGCTGCCAGGGGGCGAGGTTCCACGCGGCGGTGTCCAGGATGACGGCCATGAGGCGGCGGCCGTCGTGCTGCACGGCGCCGACGAAGGTGTGGTTTGCGTCGTCGGTGTAGCCGGTCTTGCCGCCGATGCCGTCCGGATCGAACATGAACAGCTTGTTGTCGTTCCACAGCTGGAAACCCGGCAGGTCGCCGAAGCCGGGGAAGTCGTAGTACTCCGTGGCGGCGATCGCGGCGAAGGTCGGGTTCTCGAACGCGGCCTTGTACGCCAGGGCCATATCCCAGGCGGAGGTGGACATGCCGGCGGCGTCGAGGCCCGAGTAGCTGGTGGCGCGCGTGTCCGCCATGCCCAGCTCCTGCGCCAGCCGGTTGACCTTCGCCAGCGTGACCTGGTCGCCGCCGAGCGCCTGCGCGAGCGCGTGGGCCGTATCGTTGCCCGAGTTCAGAATGAGCCCGTGCAGCAGGTCGCGCACCGTGTAGGTGCCCTCGGCGCCGATGCCGGCTGCGGAGCCTTCCTGCCCTGCGGACTCCTCGGACACGGGCACTACGGCGTCGAGGTCCAGCTCGTCGATGGCCACCATCGCGATGAGCACCTTGATGATGCTGGCCGGGCGGTAGCGCCCGTGCGGGTCCTTCATCGCGATGACTTCGCCGGAATCGATGTCCGCGACCACCCACGCGGACGCAACCACACCCGGGTCCACGACAAAGCCGTCGGCGGCCGTGATGCCGCAGGGGCCGCTGTACACCAGCGGCAGCGGGGTCGGCGTCGAGCCGTCGGGGCGGCGCTCCGAAGTGGAGACGGGCTCCGGCGGCACCAGCGAGTGCGGGCAGTGGTCGGTGTCCGGGGCGCGGTCGCGGCTCGGCGGGATCCACATGCCGTTCGCGTCGTAGTATCCGCTCGTCGGCAAGACCGGTGCCTCCGTTGTGCCTGCCTGCGCGAGGAGTGCGGCACCGACGACCGCTGCTGCTGCGAACTTCATGTCACTTCCCCCTCGCCTGGTAGCGGGCCACCAGGCGCTCGATCAGCTCGTCAGTGAGTGCCTCATCGCTCAACACCATGTCGAGCATGTCGCTTTTCGACGCATCCTTGCCGTCCGCAAGCTGCTGCTCAGCCAGGTCGTCGGTGAACTCGGTGAGGAACTCGTCCGCGTCAATTTCCGCCTGCTGGCGGCGCTTGCCTCGGCGCACCTCCGCCTCGATGCGGCGCTGGAGCGCCTTCTCCATCTGGCGGTGGCGCCACGACCGCAGGCTCTTCGGCTCGAGCCCGCGGGCGACGTCGCGCGAGCGGCGTTCCGCGATGCGGGCGAGCTTGGTCACCTGCGCGGCCGTCTCGTTGACAGGCGCCACCTGGGCGGTGGACATGCGCCAATTGCCGTAGTAGCCGACCAGGAAGAGGGCATAGCTGACGATCGGGCCCAGGATCAGCCCCCACGCCTGCAACCCGGCGGCGTTGCCGAGCAGCACCACGACGGCGCAGGCCACGGCCGGGACCACGGCGGGCCGGTTGTTGCCGAAGATGGCTGGCTCGCGGCCGGTGACCACGTCGCGGATCATGCCGCCGCCGGTGGCGGTGAGCACGCCCATGAGGATGGAGGGCAGCAGCGGCAGGTTGTAGGCGACAGCCTTTGTGGTGCCCGTTGCGGCCCAGAGCGCGGAGATGAGGGCGTCGCCGTGGCTTTCTGCGAAATCCCAGGTCTTGCCGTTGAAGTAGGTGAAGCGGGCGATGAGCGCGCCGATGAACGCGAGAATGAGGTATTCCGGCTGCCGCATCGCGGCGACTTGTCCCTCGTTGATCAGGATGTCGCGCAGCATGCCGCCGCCCAGGGCGGAGAGCATCGCGATGAAGAAGAAGCCCACGATGTCGTAGCCGCGCTGGCGCGCAATAGTGCCGCCGATGATGCCCATCAGCAGCACGCCGGAGACGTCGAACCACCGGTAGATGTCACCGATGAGCGGGTCAACCTGGTCCACTGTCATAGGCGGATAGTTTAAGGCCCGGCCCGCGGCGCGGCCGGGCGGGGAGGGGGTGCGCCTAGAACTTGGAGAAGCGCTTGATCAGCTGGTCCTCCATATCCTTCCACGCCTGTGCCTTGTCGGTGAACGGGGCGGACGGCACGTAGCCGGCGGCCTCGGTCGAGCCCAGCATGTAGGCCAGGTAGTCCTGCATCCGCGGGTTGGCCAGGAGGATAGAGTTCAAAGAATCGTCGCCCGCCCAGTCGGCGGCGTCGGCCAGCAGCTCGTACGCCTTGCCCATCTGCTTCGTGTCCACCGCGTCGACGCTCTTCGCAATGTCCTCGGCGATGCCGTTGAAGGAGTAGGCGTTATCTGGGTGGACCTCCACCTTTAGCTCGCCAGCGTTCGCCTCGTTCATCAGGTCCTGCCAGGTGGACACGCCGGCGAGGTCGTGGTCGTCGTTCTCAATGATCCAGCGGCTGAGGTGCTTCGGGGTGGGGAAGGTGAAGATTTCGCCGTACTTGCCCAAGAACACCGGGGATGTGCCCAGGTACGTGCGCAGGGTGTAGACGGTTTTGCCCTGGATAGTCACCTTCACCGGGTCGATGCCGGCCCGCGCCCACGTGGAGGCGTCGTACGGGTCCGCAGCGGCGGCGCGGGCCGCCTCGCGCTGCTCGTCCTGCGCGGCGGCCGCGGCGCGCTTGTCGCTCGCCGCGAGGATCGCGGCGGAAGCAGCCGCGACAGCGTTCGCGTCCAGGCTGGAGGTCTCCACCACGCGCACCGCGCCGTCCAGGGACTCGACAACCGACGCCCAGTTCTGCAACACCACGTGGCCCACGCTCGACCACTCGTCCAAGCCGTTGTCGCCGGAGTAGTGGTCGGAGCCGCGGGACACGTTGTTCAGCACCGAGTGGGAGGCGAAGAAGATCTGCGCCTGCTCGGCAGCGGCGACGTCGGCAAGCGAGCGCGAAATCTGGAACACGCGCGACAATGCGGAGACGTTCTCGTGGCTCGGGCGCCCGGCGAGGAAGTTCGGGGCGCCGATGATGTCGTACTCCTGCTTGGCGCTGGGCAGCACGCGGTCCTCGCCCTGCGCGGAGAAGGCGGACCACTTCGGGTGGTCGCTGAGATCGTGGCGCGGGGTGGTCTCCAGATACGCCAGCATGTCCTCCGGGGACGTGAAGGCGAGCACGGATTCCTCGTCGCCGAGGAATGCCTGCCACTCGGACCCCTTCTCCTTCCAAGTCGGTGCCCACAAGGTGTAGAAATCGCCCTGGGTGAGGGACAGTTTGACGGGGAGAATCGCGCGGGTGCTCATGGGGGCTAACTGTACTAGGCGCCTGCGCCGCGGCCCTGTTTATGCCGTGGGCCGCCAGAAACCCTTGAACGCCATGCCCATGTTACTGGTGCGCACCGGGTTGAGCTGGACTGGGTCGCCGGCCTCGATCATCATGCCGTCGCCCACGTACATCGCGGCATGGCCCGACCAGATCACCAGGTCACCCGGCTGCAGTTCCGCGAAGCTCACTTGGCGTCCGACGGCTTGGTCGGAGGCGATGCGCGGGATAGTCACCCCGGCTTGTCGGTACGCCCACGAGGTGAGCCCAGAGCAGTCGAACCCTCCGGGCTGGGAACCGCCCCACACATACGGCGTGCCCAGCTGCGATTTCGCGGCGGCGACGGCTGCCGCCGCGGCAGCCGAGGGGTTCGGGGCAGCCGCAGGCACTGCCATGGGCGGGGGCGGTGCGGGCGCTTCGCGCACGGGGGCGGCGGCAGCGGGCTGCGTCGCCCGCACCGGCGGCGCGACCGGCCGGACCTGGGGCGGGGCGCTGGCCGCCGGGGCAGGAGGGGCACCGAGCACAGTCTGCGAGGCATAACCCCCGAGCGCGGCCTCGGCCTCCTGCGTGCCGACGGTCGCCCCAGGCAGCGGCACCGCCATCGCCTGCGCCGTCGCCGCTGCGAGCCGCTGGGCCGCCTCCTCGAGGCCGGTGCGCATCTCCTCGAGCGCCTGCTGTGCCTGTCCGAAGGCGATGGCGATCAGGCCGGCCGCAGCGGCCATTTGGGCCGCCGGCCCCGCAGGTGTCGCGGCAACAACCGCGGCCGCAACGCTGGGGCCGAGGCCGGCCGCGATCGTCGTCAATTCAACTGCTGTGGCCAGCGTGATCAAAGCGCCGGCGGAGATGGCGTCGCTAATCGCCCCGCGGTGGAACTCCAACGCGGCCACCGCGTCGAGCCGGGATTGCGCGTCCCTGCCCACCAGCTGCGCGAGCGGCGCAAACGCGGCGAAATCCGGGACCCGGTACGCGGGCAGGGTCGGGATGATCTCCGGTCGCGCCGCAAGAATCTTCATCGCGGCAGTGACCGGGTCGAGGACGCCGTCCACGCGCGGGCTGAAGATCGCGTCGCTGTACACCTTGGCCACGTCACCGGCCACGGACGCAAGCGGCGCGGTCACAGCACGGCCTCCAGCGCCTCGGAGGTGCAGCCGTCGACGGCATCGGCGGCGGCGACCGCCAGATCCATCGCAGCCGCAAGCCGGCGCGCCTCGGCGCTGATGCCTTCCGCGCGCTCATTGGCGCAGGCGAGCGCCTCATCGACCGCGGCGCTATACGCGGCAAAGAATCCAGTGGATGGGAACGGGGGTCGGCCGAGCGGGATGAGCGTGGCGGCGTCCGCGCGCAGGGCATCGGTGTGGGCAGAAACAGTGGCAGCGTCGAGCGTGAAAACAGTCATGCGTATTAGACGCTCGCGAACGCGGTTCGGTTCCATCCGCGCTTACCATGGGGGCCATGGAGATCACGGTTGTCAACCACCCCCTGGCCGCCTCGAGGCTGACCATCATGCGCGACGAGCGCAGCAACAACGCCGCCTTCCGCGCCGCACTCGCCGACCTGGGCGCGATGCTCATCTACGAAGCGTCCCGCGACCTGCCGGTAGAGACGTTCGACACCAAAACCCCGGTCGGCACCGCCACCGGTAAGCGGCTGCAGGCCCCGCCGATCATCGTGCCCATCATCCGCGCTGGTCTGGGCATGATTGACCCGGCGCTGTCGATGATCCCGGACGCGCAAGTCGGCTTCATTGGCATGGCGCGCGACGAGAAAACGCACGAGCCGGTGCCGTACCTCGAAGCCCTGCCGGATGACCTCGCGGGCCAGCCGGTGTTCCTCGTCGACCCGATGCTGGCTACCGGCGGTTCGCTGATCCACGCAATTGATTTGCTGGTGGAGCGCGGTGCTGACGACATCACGTGTGTGTGCATGGTCAGCGCACAGCCGGGCGTCGATAGGCTCGCAGCTCACGGTGGCCCAGTGCGGCTGGTCACGGCGACGATTGACCCGGCGCTGAACGAGAACGCCTACATCGTTCCCGGCCTCGGCGACGCAGGCGACCGCCTCTACGGACCGCGCAACATCGACCTGTAGCGGGGTGTTCAAACCTCGGTTAGGCTAAGGCCTCGTCGCACGCTGGGGGGCGTGCAAGAGGGGGTTCACCATGGGGGAAGTGCTGCCGCAGGGCTACTGGGTCAGCTACGCGCTCGGCTTCGGCCACCGCGTCCGAGTCATGCGAATGATGCGGGGGCTGACGCAAGCCCGGCTCGCGGAAATTGCGGGGGTCTCGCGTTCGCTTGTTTCCAACGTCGAGCGCAACCACTACAACGAGGAACGCTGCGCCGATCCCCTTCTAAGCAGCGTGTACCGCCTGGCGGGTGCGCTCTACGTCCCGCCCGCGGTGCTGCTGCCGAGCGCCGGGGATCTCGTCGACCGCCCCTTCGCCATCCCCGGGGACGACCTCACCATGGCCATGAGCTGGCCCAACGTCCCCTTGGACACTGCGCGTTTCGACGAAGAGTACTTGCGCTCCGGCGCTCCCCCGGAGGTGCCGCGATTCCAGCACACCCTTTTTGAACTTCCGTAGCGGGGCGTACACTTCTGCCCAGCACAGGGGCTTCGAATAACGATTGACGCAGGAGGGCTGCACGGCGTGGGAAGCGCGATTTCGGCACACGTTGACGGGTGGTTGCGGGAAAACCGGGATGCAGTCGTTCGCTGGCGCCGCCACCTGCACTCCCACCCGGAGCTTTCCAACGAGGAGATCGAGACCACCAACTTCCTCGTCGATGTGTTGGCGCAGCACGGGCTCGAGGCTGTGCGCTTTCCCGGCACCGGCTGCTACGTGGACCTCGGCCCCGCAGAGGGGGAGCGGATCGCGTTTCGCGCCGACATGGACGCGCTGCGGGTGCCCGAGCAGACCGGGCTTGAATACGCCTCGCTCGTGCCGGGTGTCTCCCACGCGTGCGGCCACGACGTGCACACCGCCGTCGTGCTTGCCCTCGCCTGCGCGCTGAGCGAGTGCGCCGATACCCTTCCCATCGGCGTGCGCTGCATCTTCCAGCCGGCCGAGGAAGTCATGGGCGGCGGCGCGCTCGATGTCATCGAATGGGGCGGCCTCAGCGGCGTGTCCACCATCTTCGCCCTCCACGTCGAGCCCAAGCTGCGCGTCGGCCAGATCGGCGTGCGCGCCGGGGCCATCACCTCCGCGGCCGACGTGATCAAGCTGCAGATCGAAGGCCCGGGAGGCCACACCGCGCGTCCGCACCTGACTGCGGACGTGGTGTACGCGCTCGGCGCCGTCGTCACGCAATTGCCCGCCCTGCTGTCGCGCCGCGTGGATCCGCGGACCGGCACTGTGCTGGCGTTCGGCCGCATCGAAGCTGGCGACGCGGCCAACGCGATTCCGAAGCGCGGGCTTCTCGACGGCACCGTGCGCACCGCGGATATTGCTACCTGGCGCGCGCTCGAGGAGCTGCTCACCGACCTGATCGACCTCATCCTCGCGCCCACCGGCTGCACGCACCAGCTCAACTACATCCGCGGCGTGCCGCCGGTGCTCAACGACGACGCGGCGACAGCGCTCGCGGTCGAAGCCGGCCGCTCGATCGACCCGCACGCAATCGTCACCGCCCCGCAATCCTCCGGCGGCGAGGATTTCTCCTGGTACCTCGAGCACGTGCCAGGCACGATGGTGCGCCTCGGCGCCTGGAGCGGCACCGGCGACAAGCCGGACCTGCACCAAGGGAACATCATCATCGACGAGCGTTCGTTGGATGTCGGTGTCCGCCTCTTCGGCGCAATTTTGGAACGCTACATCTCTGCCCTGTACGGCCCTGACGCTGAGCTGAGCGTTCCCTAGTAGACTGGCCCGCGTGTCGAAGAAGATTGTCATCATGGGCGGCGGCCCCGGAGGCTACGAGGCCGCGCTGGTTGCATCCAAGTACGGGGCGGACATCACGCTGATCGAGGACAACGGCGCCGGCGGTTCGGCGATCCGCAAGGATGTTGTGCCGTCGAAAAGCTTCATCGCGGGTGCGAATATCAAGACTGACCTGCGCCGCGCGGACGCGATGGGCCTCAACCACAACCTGGGCAACGCCCAGCTGGCGCTGACCGCGCTGAACAACCGCGTGGTCGCCTTGGCTGCCGAGCAGTCCCGCGACATCCACGCGCAGCTGGATCGCGCCGGCGTGCGCGTGCTGCACGGCCGCGCCCGTTTCTCGGGCGAGCAGACCGGCCACACCACTCACCGCGTGGTGGCGGAGCTGGCCGGCGGCGAGGAGGAGCGCATCGACTGCGACATGGTGCTCGTGTGCACCGGTGCCAGCCCGCGCGTGCTCAAGGGTGCAGAGCCGGACGGTCAGCGCATCCTCAACTGGCGCCAGATGTATGACCTGATTGAGATGCCGACGCACCTTATCGTTGTCGGCTCCGGCGTGACCGGCGCCGAGTTCGTCTCCGCCTTCGCGGAGCTGGGTGTCGAGGTGACCATGGTGGCTTCCCGCGACCGCATCCTGCCGCACGACGACGCGGATGCGGCCGATGTGCTGGAGACCGTGCTCGAGGGCCTGGGCGTGCACCTGGAGAAGGATGCGCGCGTGGATTCCGTGGAAAACACCGGCGATGGCGTCGTGGTCCGCACCACCGACGGCCGCGAGATCCGCGGTTCCCACGTCATGATGTCCATCGGCTCCATCCCCAACACCGCTGACCTGAACCTCGAGGCTGCGGGTGTGGAGACCACCCCGTCGGGCCACATCCACGTGGACCGCGTGTCCCGCACCAACGTCGCCGGCATCTACGCCGCGGGTGACTGCACAGACCTCATGCCGCTTGCCTCCGTGGCCGCTCAGCAGGGGCGCATCGCCGTCGACCACGCCCTCGGCGAGGGTGTCGCACCGATCCGGTTGAAGACGGTGGGCAACGCCGTGTTCACCCGCCCGGAGATTGCGGCGGTCGGTGTCACCGAGCAGCAGATCCGCGACGGCGAGATCGAGGCGGACATCTACAAACTGCCGCTGGCCACCAACGCGCGCGCCAAGATGCGCTCGCTGCAGCACGGTTTTGTGAAGATCTTCGCCCGCAAGGGATCCGGCCAGGTCATCGGCGGTGTGATCGTGGCACCGACCGCGTCCGAGCTCATCCACTCCATCACCATCGCGGTGACCAACAACCTCACCGTGCGCCAGCTGGCGGAATCGATGGCCGTGTACCCGTCGCTCTCCGGCTCGATCACTGAGGCGGCGCGCCGCCTCATTGCCCACTCCGACCTGGACTAATCAGGTCAAGCGCGCGGCTGGCACCAGCGCCGGGAACGCGCGCTGCGGGCACTCCAGGCGCGGGCACGTCTCGCACCCGGGCCCGATTGGCGTGGCCGATTCGGGAGAGAGGTCCAAGCCGTCCGCGTACACCAGCCGGTCGGCGTAGGCGGCGTCGCACCCCAACGCCACGGCGTGCTCCTGGCGCGGGGTGCCGAACCCCACTGCCGGGCCCTGCACCATGCGCGCCATCCACAGGTAGGTGCGCCCGTCCGGCATCACCGAGACCTGCCTGGTCACGCGGTTGGAGGTTTCAAACGCACGGTGCACCACCCACAGCGGGCAGGTGCCGCCGCGCTGGGCGAAGTGGAACGAGGTGGTGGACTGCCGCTTCGAAATGTTGCCCGCGCGGTCGGTGCGCACGAACACAAACGGCACGGCGCGCTCGCCGGGCCGCTGCAGCGTGCCCAAGCGCTGACACGTCGACTCGAAGCCGGTGCCGAACCGGGCGGCAATCATGTCGATGTCGTAGCGCGTGGCCTCCGCCGCCGCGAGGATCTCGCCGTACGGCATCGTCACCGCGGCCGCGAAATACTGGCCGAGTCCGTGGCGGCCGAGCTGGCGCGCGGTGGCGTCGGCAAGCGGGCGCACGTGCGTCTCAATCAACCTGGCATGCTCGATCAACCCGTAATGGTAGGACAGCTCGAAGCACTGCTGGGCTTCTGTGAGCCCGGTTCGCAGCCGGATCTCGCGCGTGTGCGTATCGACGATCGACCGCGCACCCGCCGTGTGCTGGTTGAACCGCACGGTGTACCCGTGCTCGCGGTCGAACGCCGCAGCTAAACGCGTCAACCGCAACTGCCGGGACGGCGCCTGGAGCGCGAAACGCTCCGCGGCGGTGTCTAGGTCGTCGAAGTAATTCTCGTTGTCTTGGAAAAAGTCGCGGACGCTGATGTGGGGGTTGGCCAAGGAAGCGTCGAAAAGCGAGGGAATGTCCCGCACCCCCTGCGCGACGGCGGGGAAGCGCAGCGCGAACTCGGTGAGCTCATCGTCACCGATGCCCGGCAACAGCTCGGCGAGCTCGCGGACGGTGCGCTGCTGCGCGTCGGGGGAGAAGTAGGAGGCGTCGACGCCGAACACGCGCGTGAGCTGGAGCAGCACGGTGACGGTGAGCGGGCGCTGATCGTTCTCGAGCTGGTTGAGGTAGCTGGTGGAGATGCCGAGTTTGCGGGCCATCTCCACTTGCGTCAGGCCGCGATTCATACGAAGTGTGTGGATCTGTGCCCCCGCGAAGTGCTTAGCCACCGTAGAACCTCCTGTGAGGAACCCCGCACGCTGCGGATTTACAACTTTTACAAAGTGTATCGTTGCGTGACACATTTTTACACAAACTGGATCGAGACCTAGCGCACACAAATGGCCCTAGTATGAGCTGCAACATCCGGCGGATGGGGCCGGGGAGTTGACAAGCGAATATGTGAGGAGCTGAACGCTGCATGATTGAGCACGAAGTACGCACCAGGAAGTCTGCTGAGGAGTTCCCGATCGAGGAGCACCTGGCCTACAAGATCGCCAAGGTTGCCGCGGACCCGGTTGAGGTCCCGGAAGACACCAAGGAAATGATCATCAACCGCATCATCGACAACGCGTCGGTGGCTGTCGCTTCCTACGGCCGCCGTCCGGTCGCCACCGCCCGAGTCATGGCGCAGGCCCACCCGGTCACCGAAAACGGCGCGCAGGTCTTCGGCGTGGAGGGTTCCTACTCCGCAGAGTGGGCCGCCTTCGCCAACGGCACCGCCGTGCGCGAGCTTGACTACCACGACACCTTCCTCGCCGCCGAGTACTCCCACCCGGGCGACAACATCCCGCCGATCCTCGCTGTTGCCCAGCACAAGGGCCTCGACGGCAAGGCGCTGATCCGCGGCATCGCGACCGGTTACGAGATCCAGGTGAACCTGGTCAAGGGCATCTCGCTGCATGAGTTCAAGATTGACCACGTGGCACACCTCGGCCCGTCCGCGGCCGCTGGCATCGGCACCATGCTCGACCTGGATGTGGACACCATCTACCAGGCTGTCGGGCAGGCGCTGCACACCACCACCGCAACCCGCCAGTCCCGCAAGGGCCTGATCTCCTCCTGGAAGGCGTCCGCCCCGGCGTTCGCCGGCAAGATGGCCATCGAGGCAGTTGACCGCGCCATGCGCGGCGAGGGCGCACCGGCCCCGATCTGGGAGGGCGAGGACGGCGTCATCGCATGGATGCTGCACTCCCCGGACCGCACCTACATCGTCCCGCTGCCCGCAGAGGGCGAGGAGAAGCGCGCGATCCTGGACACCTACACCAAGGAGCACTCCGCCGAGTACCAGGCCCAGGCTCCGATCGACCTGGCCCGCCGCATTAAGGCCACCATCGAGGAGATGGGCAAGTCCACCGCGGACATCGAGTCCATCGTGCTGCACACCTCCCACCACACCCACTACGTCATCGGCACCGGCGCGAACGACCCGCAGAAGATGGACCCGAAGGCCTCCCGCGAGACCCTCGACCACTCCATCATGTACATGTTCGCCGTCGCCCTCGAGGACGGCTCCTGGCACCACGTCGACTCCTACCTGCCGGAGCGCGCAGGCCGACCGGAGACCGTGGAGCTGTGGCACAAGATTTCCACCGTTGAGGACGAGGAGTGGACCCGCCGCTACCACTCCACCGACCCGAACGAGAAGGCATTCGGCGCCAAGGCTGTCATCACCTTCAACGACGGCACCGTGATCGAGGACGAGATGGCTGTGGCCGACGCGCACCCGTTCGGCGCCCGCCCGTTCGTCCGCGAGAACTACATCCAGAAGTTCCGCACCCTGGCCGAGGGCATCGTCGACCAGGCTGAGCAGGACCGCTTCCTCGAGGCCGTGCAGAACCTGGAGAACCTCACCGACCTCTCCGAGCTCAACATCGTGGTCAACGACGCTGCCCGCGAGCAGGCTCCGGAGATCCCGGGGGGCATCTTCTAATGTTCGCACCCGAGAAGACCCCGCACGAGCGCCGTTTGGCGCTGCGCGAGTCGCTGACGTCGGAAAGCATTACCAAGCTCCCGGGCGCGTTCAACCCGTTGACCGCGCGCCTCATTGAGGACGTGAGCCGGGATTCGGCTCACGGGTTTGACGGTGTCTACGTCTCCGGCGCCGTGCTGGCCAACGACCTCGGCCTGCCGGACATCGGTCTGACCACGCTCACCGAGGTTGCGCACCGCGGCGGCCAGATCGCCCGCGCCACCAACCTGCCGGTGCTCATCGACGCCGACACGGGCTTCGGCGAGCCCATGTCCGCAGCCCGCACCGTCGCCGAGTTCGAGGCAGCCGGTCTGTCCGCACTGCACCTGGAGGACCAGGTCAACCCGAAGCGCTGCGGCCACCTCGACGGCAAGGAAGTCGTGCCGCGCGACCTCATGGTCCGCCGCATCACCGCCGCCGTCCGCGAGCGCCACGACGACGCGTTCGTCATCTGCGCACGCACCGACGCCGCCGGCATCGAGGGCATCGACGAAGCCATCGAGCGCGCTAAGGCGTACGCCGACGCCGGTGCCGACCTCATCTTCACCGAGGCGCTCTACAGCGAGGCGGACTTCGAGAAGTTCCGCGCCGCCGTGGACACCCCGCTGCTGGCCAACATGACCGAGTTCGGCAAGACCGACCTCATCCCGGCGCCGCGCCTCGAGGAGCTCGGCTACAACGCCGTGATCTGGCCGGTGACCACCTTCCGCCTCGCCATGGGCCAGACGGAAGAGATGCTGCGCGACATCGCCCAAACCGGCACCCAGGAGCCGTGGCTGGAGAAGATGCAGCACCGTTCCCGCCTCTACGAACTGGTGCGTTACGACGAATACAACCAGTTCGACCAGTCCGTTTTCACCTACTCCAAGGACACGTACCAGCAGACCTTCGTCGCCAACTCGGACGACGTGAAGTAACCCCACCCATTTTTGAGACAAGGAGCACATCACATGACTGAGCAGGACATCCGCAAGGGCCTCAACGGCGTCGTCGCCGACTACACCGCCGTTTCCAAGGTCAACCCGGAGACCAACTCTCTGCTGTACCGCGGCTACCCGGTCCAGGAGCTGGCTGAGCACTGCACGTTCGAGGAGGTCGCCTACCTCCTGTGGAACGGCGAGCTGCCGACCCCGGAGCAGCTCGAGGAGTTCCGCGGCGGCTGCATGGCCAACCGCGACATCGACGAGGAACTGGTCCAGGTGATCAACTTCCTGCCGAAGGACTGCCACCCGATGGACGTGCTGCGCACCGCCGTGAGCTACCTGGGCACCCACGACCCGGAGAAGTTCACCACCAGCGCAGATCACCTGCAGTCCATCGGCCGCCAGCTGCTGGCGAAGCTGCCGACGATCGTCGCCACCGACATCCGCCGCCGCCAGGGCAAGGAGTACATCGCTCCGTCCAAGGAGAAGGGCTTCTCCGAGAACTTCCTCTGGATGGTCTTCGGCGACGACGAGAAGTCCCCGGCGAACATCCCGAGCGACATCGAGGCGTTCGAGAAGACCATGATCCTCTACGCGGAGCACTCCTTCAACGCTTCCACCTTCACCGCCCGCACCATCGCCTCCACCATGTCCGACGGCTGGTCCGCCATCACCGGCGCCATCGGCGCGCTGAAGGGCCCGCTGCACGGCGGCGCGAACGAGTTCGTCATGCACCACATGGAGGAGATCGGCGACCCGGCGAAGGCTGAGGAGTGGTGCCTGAACAAGCTCAAGAACAAGGAGCTTGTGATGGGCTTCGGCCACCGCGTGTACAAGAAGGGCGATTCCCGCGTGCCGACGATGGAAGCGGCCTTCAAGAAGCTCGCCGCCGAGCACCCGGAGAAGGACTCCCAGAAGTGGGTGGAGATGTACGACATCATGGCGAAGACCATGTACGAGAACACCTCCATCAACATCCGCCCGAACCTGGACTTCCCGTCCGGCCCGGCGTACTACATTCTCGGCTTCGACATCGAGTTCTTCACCCCGCTGTTCGTGATGTCCCGCATCACCGGCTGGACCGCCCACGTCATCGAGCAGTTCGAGAACAACTCCCTCATCCGCCCGCTGTCCGCCTACAACGGCCCGGACGAGCGCCACGTCGAGCGCTAATTCGCTTGCCGACGTTTGCGAAGCCCGGCCTGCTCGTCCCCGAGCCGGCCGGGCTTCGGCGCTTCGGGGGTAGGGGGTACCTGCCCAAAAAACCAACCAAGGTAATACCAGAAATATCGCACACTGCGTGCGTTAAAGTTGTATTGTCCGCCAAACTCACCCAACGTAACCCAGGACACATAATGACCTGCGGAATCACGTTCCTCCGAAAGGACCAATAGTGGAAGAGCGCCTTGTTGAACTTCCTGCTTTCAAGAAAATCTTGGTAGCGAACCGCGGCGAGATTGCCGTGCGTGCTTTCCGCGCCGCGTTTGAAACCGGTGCGAAGACCGTTGCCGTTTACCCCCGCGAGGACCGCAACTCCTTCCACCGCCCGTTCGCAGACGAGGCCGTGCAGATTGGTGTTGAGGGCCAGCCGGTGAAGGCCTACCTCGACATCGAGGAGATTATCCGCGCTGCGAAGCAGACCGGCGCGGACGCTGTCTACCCGGGTTACGGCTTCCTCTCCGAGCGTGCGCAGCTGGCCCGCCGCTGTGCGGAGGAGGGCATCAAGTTCATCGGCCCGTCCGCCGAGACCCTCGACCTGACCGGCGACAAGTCCGCGGCCGTGCTCGCCGCCGAGCGCGCCGGCCTGCCGACGCTGAAGGACTCCAAGCCGTCCTCCGACCCGAAAGAGCTCGCCGAGTTCGCCAAGGACTTCGAGTTCCCGATCTTCGTCAAGGCGGTGGCCGGCGGCGGCGGCCGCGGCATGCGCTTCATCGAGAAGATCGAGGACGTCGAGCGCCTCGCCGCCGAGGCATCCCGCGAGGCGGAGGCAGCCTTCGGCGACCCGAGCGTGTACATCGAGCGCGCCGTGATCAAGCCGCAGCACATCGAGGTGCAGATCATGGCTGACTCCCACGGCAACGTCGTCCACCTCTACGAGCGCGACTGCTCCGTGCAGCGCCGCCACCAGAAGGTCGTCGAGATCGCCCCGGCGCAGCACATCACCGAGGAGCAGCGCCAGCGCATCTGCCAGGACGCGGTGAACTTCTGCAAGGAGATCAACTACGAGGGCGCCGGCACCGTCGAGTTCCTCGTCGACGAGCAGGGCAACCACGTCTTCATCGAGATGAACCCCCGTGTGCAGGTGGAGCACACCATCACGGAGGAAGTCACCGGCATCGACATCGTGAAGAACCAGATGTACATCGCTGCCGGTGCGAACCTGGCCGACCTTAACCTGCAGCAGGAGCAGATCGAGGTGCACGGTGCGGCGCTGCAGTGCCGCATCACCACCGAGGACCCGAAGAACGGCTTCCGCCCCGATGCGGGCACCGTCACCGGCTACCGCTCCCCGGGCGGCGCCGGCGTGCGCCTTGACGGCAACGTCCACGTGGGTACCACCATCACCCCGAACTTCGACTCGCTGCTGGTGAAGATGTCCTGCCGCGGCCGCAACTTCCAGGTTGCGGTGGATCGCGCGCTGCGCGCCCTCAACGAGTTCGCCATCGACGGCGTGTCCACCAACATCGGCTTCCTGCGCGCGTTGCTCTCCGAGCCGGAGTTCCGCAACGAGCGCATCAACACCGGCTTCATCGCGGACCACCCGCACCTGCTGGACGCTCCGGATGCCGCCGACGACGCAGGTAAGATCCTCAACTACCTCGCTGAGGTGACCGTCAACAAGCCGAATGGCCCGCGCCCGACCAACATCCAGCCGTCGAAGAAGCTGCCGAAGCTGGAGTACGGCGAGACCCCGCGCGGTTCCCGCGACGAGCTGCTCGAGCTCGGCCCGAAGAAGTGGGCGGAGAAGCTGCGCAACCAGACCGCGCTGGGTGTTACCGAGACCACCTTCCGCGACGCGCACCAGTCCCTGCTGGCTACCCGCGTGCGCACCAACACCCTCGTGGCTGCGGCGAAGCACGTCGGCCACCTGACCCCGGAGCTGGTCTCCGTGGAGGCGTGGGGCGGCGCGACCTTCGACGTGGGCATGCGCTTCCTGCACGAGTCCCCGTGGATGCGCCTGGACGAGCTGCGCGAGGCAATGCCGAACGTGAACATCCAGATGCTGCTGCGCGGCCGCAACACCGTCGGCTACATCCCGTACCCGGAGTCTGTGACCCGCGCGTTCGTGAACGAGGCGGCGACCTCCGGCATCGACATCTTCCGCATCTTCGACGCGCTGAACGACGTCTCCCAGATGCGCCCGGCCATCGAAGCTGTGCTGGAGACCAACACCACCGTCGCCGAGGTCGCAATGGCCTACTCCGGCAACCTGCTGGACCCGGCCGAGGACCTGTACACGCTGGATTACTACCTCAACCTCGCCGAGGAGATCGTCGAGGCTGGCGCGCACGTCCTGGCGGTGAAGGACATGGCTGGCCTACTGCGCCCGATGGCGGCATCCAAGCTGGTCACAGCGCTGCGCGAGCGCTTCGACCTGCCGGTGCACGTGCACACCCACGACACCGCCGGCGGCCAGCTGGCCACCTACCTGGCGGCTGCCCAGGCCGGTGCCGACGTGGTCGACGTTGCCTCCGCGCCGCTGGCGGGCACCACCTCCCAGCCGTCGATGTCCGCACTGGTGGCGGCGTTCGCCAACACCGAGCGCGACACCGGCATCTCCCTCCAGGCCGTCTCTGACATGGAGCCGTACTGGGAGGCTGTGCGCCAGGTGTACGCCCCGTTCGAGTCCGGCATCCCGGGCCCGACCGGCCGCGTGTACAAGCACGAGATCCCGGGCGGCCAGCTGTCCAACCTGCGCACCCAGGCCAAGGCGCTGGGCCTGGCGAACCAGTTCGAGCTGGTGGAGGACTACTACGCCGGCGTGAACGAGATCCTCGGCCGCCCGACGAAGGTGACCCCGTCCTCCAAGGTGGTCGGCGACCTGGCGCTGCAGCTCGTGGGCCAGGGCGTGACCCCGCAGGAGTTCGCCGAGAACCCGCGCAAGTACGACATCCCGGAGTCCGTGATCGGCTTCCTGCAGGGCGAGCTTGGTACGCCTCCGGGCGGCTGGCCGCTGCTGCGCGAGAAGGCGCTGGAGAACCGCGGCGAGGTCGACCACACCGTGCAGGTGCCGGCCGAGCTCGCGCCGGATCTGGAGAGCGACGACCACGAGACCCGCCGCACGGCCCTAGACAAGCTGCTGTTCCCGAAGCAGTACGCCGAGTTCCTCGAGCACGAGCGCATGTACGGCATCACCGACCAGCTCGGCGACAAGACCTTCTTCTACGGCCTCGAAGAGGGCGAGGAGACGATGATCTACTACGGCGAGATCGACGCGAACATCCCGCCGCTGGTGGTCCGCCTCGACGCCGTCGGTGAGCCGGACGAGAAGGGCATGCGCCAGGTGATCCTGACCGTCAACGGCCAGGTGCGCCCGATGCTGGTGCGCGACAACAACGCCGAGTCCACCGTTGCCGAGGTGGAGAAGGCCGATTCCTCCAACCCGGGCCACGTCGCGGCGCCGTTCGCCGGTGTGGTGAACGTGACCGTGAAGGTCGGCGACGAGGTCAAGGCCGGCGACCCGGTCGCCACCATCGAGGCCATGAAGATGGAGGCGAACATCTCCGCGACCAAGGACGGCAAGGTCGAGCGCGTCGCGCTGTCCCAGGCGACGAAGGTTGAGGGCGGCGACCTGGTGGTGGTCATCGCCTAAGGGCACTTTGCTTGACGACGTTTAAAGCGCCGGCCTCCAACCCAGGAGCGCCGGCGCTTTCGTCGTCTCGTGCGGTTTAAAGCTCGAACGTCATCACGTCATCGATCTCGGGGTGGTCGACGAAGCCGAACTCCTCGTAGCGGTGGCGCGCCCGCGGGTTGTCCGGTGCGACGTAGAGGGCCACCCGCTTCGCACCCTGCTCGCGCGCGAGCTCGACGACCTGCTCCAGCAGCTGTGCGCCGAGGCGCTGCCCGGCGAAGCGGTTCTCCACGGCGATGGCGATTTCCGGCGTCTCGGGGTCCAGGTTGGCGTGGCCGTCGGCGGGGTCGGACCAGTAACGCAGCCACACGCCGCCGGCCGGCACGCGCCACTCGTCGACGGCGATGACACCGCCGTCGCGCTCCGGGTCCCAATCGCCGACGTAGCGCGCGGCATCGGCGACTTGGTTGGGGCCGACCTCGGCCGTCTCGTCGCCGAACACGTCGGCGAGGTAATTCAGGCGCTGGAGGTAGGTGCGGTCGGATTCATCTGCTCGTCGGAAAGCGAAGTGCGACATGCGGCCGATCGTAGCTGAAGGGGTAGTCTGACCCGCATGCGATGGACAGGGCTGGCAGGAGCGGTGGTGCTCGCGGCGGCGGTGGCGGCGCCGGCGCACGCTGCGGAGGTTGAGGCGCGGCAGGGCGACCGGATCCGGATCGGGGAGTCGACGTATTGCACGCTCGGGTTCAACGACCGCGACGCGCGTGTGGGCTACACTGCGGCGCACTGCGGCCGCGGCGGGGATCGGGTGGCGGTCGAGGTCGGCGGCGAGTTCCGTGAGGCCGGCACGCTGTACCCGTCGACGGCGTACGGCGCGTCGGTGTCCGGCAATGACTGGGCGCTCATCCGTTGGGACGACGAGGTGGCGCTCGGCGAGAACCGGATTACTGGCGACGCTCGGATTTCCCCCTCCGAGCTGAAGGCCGGCGACCGGATCTGCACGTACGGCGCAGCGACGGCCGCCCCAAGCTGCGGGGCGTACGCGGGCACGCTCGGCGGCAACGTGTACTGGGACCAGTCGCCGGCGACGGTGGGGGATTCCGGCGGGGCCGTGTTCGTCGACGGGCGCCGCGGTTTCATGGGCGTGCTGTCCGGGCACAGCGTCGTCGGCAGCCCGAGCGGGGAGCACACGGTGCTGCGCGCCGCCGCGCCGACGAACAGGCCGGCACCGACTGCCGACGAAGAGATTGCGCTGATCTCCGACTTCTACCGCGACCACCAAGCCGCGGGGCTCATTGTGAGCACGCCGATCGTCAGCGCCACCGACGCCGCCGCCAACATTGCGGGCCGGGTGGAGCAGCGGTGGATGGACCGGTCGTCGGCACGCGGTGCGGAGAGCGACTGGCAGGCGGGGACGCTGCCGGTCATCGCCGCGATCGTGATGGGCGTGCTGGTGGCCGCCACGCCGACGCTGGTGCAGCTGATTGAGACGGTGCGCGGCTGGGCGCGCTAACTACTTCAGCTCGAGCAGGGGGGCGCCCTTGTTCACCTGGGTGCCGGCCTCGGCGGCGAGCCCGGTGACGGTGCCGGCTTTGTGGGCCTTGACCGGGTTCTCCATCTTCATGGCCTCGAGGACGAGCAGCACGTCGCCCTCGGCAACCTCGTCGCCCTCGGCGACGTTGACCTTGATCACGGTGCCCTGCATCGGCGACGCCACGGTATCGCCGGAGGCCGCCGCCTTAGACTGGCTGGAGCGGCGCTTCTTCTGGCGCGGGCGTTGCGTGCCGCCGAAGACGAGCGACTGCGGCAGCGCCACCTCGATGCGGCGGCCGTTGACCTCTACGGCGAAGATGCGGTTCTGGGCTGCCTCGGCATCCTCGTCCGAGTCGGCGTCCTCGGCGGACGGCAGGTCGTTGACCCACTCTTCCTCGATCCAGCGCGTGTACACGTCGAAGCCCTCATCGTCGCCGACAAACGCCGGGTGCTCCACCATCGCCTTGTGGAAGGGGATCGCGGTGGGCAGGCCGGTGATCGTGTACTCCGCCAGCGCGCGGCGCGCCCGCTGGATCGCCTCCGTGCGGTCCTCGCCGGAGACGATGAGCTTCGCCAGCATCGAGTCGAACTGGCCGCCGACCACGGAACCGGCGCGCACGCCGGAATCGACGCGTACACCCGGGCCGGCCGGCTCGACATACGTTTTGATGGTGCCCGGGGCCGGCATGAAGCCCGCCGCGGCGTCCTCGCCGTTGATGCGGAACTCAATCGCGTGGCCGCGCGGCGCCGGATCTTCGGTGAAGCGCAGCGGTTCTCCTGCGGCGATGCGGAACTGCTCGCGCACCAGGTCCACGCCGGCGGTTACCTCAGTCACCGGGTGCTCAACCTGCAGGCGGGTGTTCACCTCGAGGAAGGAAATCAGCCCGTCGGAGCCCACGAGGTACTCCACGGTGCCGGCGCCGGTGTAGCCGGCCTCCTTGCAGATCGCCCGGGCGCTGTCGTGGATGCGCGCGCGCTGCTCGTCGGTCAAAAACGGCGCCGGCGCCTCCTCGATGACTTTCTGGAAGCGGCGCTGCAGGGAGCAATCACGCGTGCCGACAACAACAACGTTGCCGTGTGCGTCGGCAAGCACCTGCGCCTCGACGTGGCGCGCGCGGTCCAAGTAGCGCTCCACGAAGCACTCGCCGCGGCCGAAGGCGGCGGTAGCTTCGCGGGTGGCGGATTCGAACTGCTCCGGGATCTCCTCGCGGGTGTGGGCGACCTTCATGCCGCGGCCGCCGCCGCCGAACGCCGCCTTGATGGCGACGGGCAGGCCGTGCTCGTCGGCGAACGCGAGGACCTCATCCGCGGTGGAGACAGGATCCTTGGTGCCCGGCGCCATCGGCGCGCCGACCCTCTCCGCGATCTGGCGGGCGGTGACCTTGTCGCCGAGCGCGGCGATCGCCTCAGGGGAGGGGCCGATCCAGGTCAGGCCGGCGTCGATGACCTTCGCGGCGAACTCCGCGTTCTCGGACAGGAAGCCGTAGCCCGGGTGGATCGCGTCAGCGCCTGCGTCTGCGGCGGCTTTCAAGATCTTGTCCATGTCCAGGTAGGACTCGGCTGCCGTCGTGCCGCCGAGGGCAAACGCTTCGTCGGCAAGCGACACGAACGGCGCGTCCGCGTCGGGCTCGGCATAGACCGCGACGGAGGCCAGGCCAGCGTCCTTCGCTGCGCGGATCACGCGCACGGCGATCTCCCCGCGGTTGGCAACCAGAACCTTGGTCAGTGGGGTAGTAGCCACAAATACTTCCCGTCTCTCGCTAGATAGATAGGTGCACCAACATATATCGGTTGTGTCGGTTCATAGTACAGCGCGGGGCGGGCCCGAAGACACTCAAACCCGCCCTAACTTACGGCACCGTAGGTTAATTCGTCGCCGAACCCGCTCCCGTTTCAATCGGGACGCGCACCATGTTGCCCCACTCCACCCACGAGCCGTCGTACAGCGAGACGTCCGTGAAGCCGAGGATGTGGTTCAGCACAAACCACGTGTGCGCGGAACTCTCGCCCATCTGGCAGTACACCACCGTGCGTGCCGACGGATCGAAGTCCTCATAAATCGCGGCGATGTCGTCGATGCCCTTGAACAGCGCGTTCGGGAACACCGAGCGGCCCCACGGCACGTTCACCGCGCCCGGGATGTGGCCGGAGCGCAGCGTCTGCGGCGCGCGTTGCGTGGCGGCCGTCGCCGGCACCTCCTCACCGGCGTACAACTCAGGCGCGCGGGCGTCGATGAGCTGGATATCGCTGACGTCGAAAAGCTCGGAAGCGAAGGTGCGCAGCGGCGCATCCCGGCGCTCGACGACGGGGTAATCGCTGGCCGGGTACTCCGGCACCGCAAACGAGGTGTCGCGCTCCTCGCCCATCCAGGCATCGCGGCCGCCGTCGAGCAGGCGCACGTCCGGGTGGCCGAACAGTTCAAACACCCACGCCGTGTACGCGGCCCACCAATTGGCGCGGTCGCCGTAGACCACCACAGTGTCATCGCGGGAAATGCCGCGGTACCGCATCAGGGCGGCGAACGCCTCACCGTCGATCAGGTCGCGCACCACCGGGTCGTTGAGGTCCCGCGTCCAGTCAATGCGCACCGCGCCCGGGATGTGGCCGATGTCGTAGAGGTAGGCGTCCTCGTCGCTCTCGACAACCTTCAGCCCCTTCGTGCCCAGGCGGGCCGACAGCCACGCCGCGGAGACGAACTTCTCCGGGTGCGCGAAACTTTTGAATTGCGGGTTGTTCTCCAGCTCAATTCCCACGTGGGCGCCTCCTGGGATCTTTCTGGCGTGCAAGCGAAATATCACCATCAACGATACCGCCGCGAGGCCTTCCGGGGACGGCGTTTTGGGGGTCCACCGAACGTGTGTGAGTTCTACCACTTACGTGCTGCTTGCCGGGTGGATTCACGCCGGACACCGTACAGTTTTTCTAAGGAACGGCCGGAATTTTCGGGCCTGACGCAAGGCCTGCTTCGCAGTTCCGCCGGGCAGAATCCCGGCGCCGCTAGGCGCGGCGAACACTGCAACGATCTACACCGAAAGGGATCTTAAGTGCACAAGGCAATTGTTGTTTTCGAGGTTGAGGGCGGCTCCGACAAGTACTTCGACGGCCACCGCAAGGACACCATGCCGATCGTCAACGCGATCAAGGACAAGGGCTGGCACGCAGAGGTTGTTTACTTCCGCCCGGAGTGGGCCGGTGACCTGTTCAAGTACGTCTCCGAGAACTTCGACGGCTACATCTCCCGCGTGAACCCGGGTAACGTCCCGGGCGGCGAGAAGGGCTACTTCGACCTGCTCACCCGCCTTTCCGAGGCAGGGCTTGTGGGCATGTCCACCCCGGAGGAGATGGTCTCCTACGGTGCCAAGGACGCCCTGGTGAAGCTGAACCAGACCGACCTGGTTCCTTCCGACACCGCCGCGTACTACGACGTGGAGACCTTCCACAACACCTTCCCGACCTCCCTCTCCTACGGTGAGCGCGTGCTGAAGCAGAACCGTGGCTCCACCGGCTCCGGCATCTGGCGCGTCCGCCTCGCCGACGAGGAGCTGGCCAACTCCGTCGAGCCGGGCACCGCGCTGCCGCTCGACACCAAGCTGAAGTGCACCGAGGCTGTGGACAACCACACCGAGGACCGCGAGCTGGGCGAGTTCATGGACTTCTGCGACCAGTACATCGTGGGTGACAACGGCATGCTCGTCGACATGCGCTTCATGCCGCGCATCGTCGAGGGCGAGATCCGCATCCTCCTCGTCGGCCCGCACCCGGTCTTCGTGGTGCACAAGAAGCCGGCCGCCGGCGGCGACGCATTCTCCGCAACCCTGTTCTCCGGTGCGCAGTACACCTACCAGAAGCCGGAGGAGTGGCAGGAGCTCGTCGACATGTTCGCCGAGGTCCGCCCGGTCATCGCCGAGAACCTCGGCGGCGACAACATCCCGCTGATCTGGACCGCTGACTTCATGCTCGCCGACGACGACGAGACCGGCGAGGACACCTACGTCCTCGGCGAGATCAACTGCTCCTGCGTCGGCTTCACCTCCGAGCTCGACATGGGCATCCAGGAGATGGTGGCTGACGAGGCCATCAAGCGCGTCGAGGAGAAGAACGCTTCCTAAGCGCTTCCCGCTTAACGACGATTGAAGCCCCGGCCCCGGCCGGGGCTTTTCGCGTGCCTGCTAGTCGGCGGATTCTAGGGGTCGTTGCAACATTTCCTAGCTTTCAGCTAAACCTAACAGCTCCGCCATCCGCTCCGCAGGAGTAGCAAAACCCAACGTCTTACGCGGCCGACAATTCAACCGATGAGC
>NZ_JAMFTQ010000011.1 GCF_024160105.1 Corynebacterium stercoris | reverse complement strand
GCCCAATCCACCTGCATGGTGTGTCCCGGGGCGTGGGTGATCCTGGCTGTCAGCCCAGCGGCGTCAACGTGCTGGGCCACGAGCTGCCGGAAACGCTCGTAGCTGTAATAGCGCTGCCCATCACCGGCCGGGGTAGCAGTGTAGCGGCCCCAGAGCACCTGCAGCGTTACTTTGTGCCTGCCGGTCCTGGCTTTGGCCACGGCATCGTAATCGATCGGGACGAAATCGCCCTGGCCGGTGCTGCGCCCATCATGAAACAGCCCGGCTAATGATTCACTGCTCAATCCCGCGAGTTGGGCTTCGGTAGTGATCCCTGAAGCTTCGAGCGCCTCGCGGGCCTTTTGAACTGTGGTGTGGGAACACCCCACAGTGGAACGAATTTGGCGGACGGACCAACCTTTGAGCACAAGGTCCATCACCGCCCGGTAGTCAGTCACAACTGGACTCCTCTGGTAATGCCGCGCGCCCTGTAGTCGCGCGGTCACCAGCATCGTCCCCCAAGGTGTTACTGGATACTCACCATCGCGTTACTCGAAACCCACCACGGTGTTACTAGATCCGCCCGCGCAACATCGAGTAAACGGACCCTTCGGGCGACGACCAACGGAATTGCTCGCTGCTTTACCCGTAGAGCAGCTACTTCTCCACAAACTCCCGCTTCGGAAACCGCCCACCGTCAAAACCATTCGTCGTGTGATTGCCCCCAACGGCAAGGATCCTCAGCACCGAATCATCGTTCCGCTCAGCCTCCCACAGCATCGCTTCTAGGAGCGCGAGACTCCGCTGACCGGACACAAGCTCGAGAATGTTGATCCGCCCGTCCTCGTGCCTTTCCCAGATTCAGACCCGAACGGCGGTGACTGGTACGGAACCAACTCCATCCCGAGCTACAGTTCCCGATCCCTCAGCGCATCGGCGTCCAACCCGGGCCGCTGGCACAGCTTGTGACGATCACACCAGTTCCGCCAGTCGCTGCCCTCATCCTGAAGCGACTGCACGATCGCAGACCGCGCTTTCCACCGGCCCCATTCGCAACCGAATTCCGGCTCTCCAATCTCCCCAAGCGCAGGCAGGGATTCCTCAGCACCGTGACCAATAGCGCTCTGCCACGATCTCCTTTGAAATGCAGTGACGCGCAAGCCATTTACTAGGGACAGAGCAGGTCTCAGATCTCGCCTTCCGGCGCGTCCCCGAACGCTTCCCGATCCCGCGGGTGGAGCACATTCCCACAATCAGCGCGCCAAAGCTATGCGTAACTCAGTTACCTTTCCGAGTAGCCTTGCCCCCCATCCGCAGCTGGTAGAAACGGATCAGCATCTCGTACGTACTCTGGACGGCTTTCATAGCTCACGTACCCCCGATCCGCTCAGCCGATATCACGTTGGGACGCTTGCTTTCCAACGTTCGAACTCTTACAAGAATCTCCACCCCTTACAAGAAGCTCCACTCAGAGACCAGGCGGTTGAAGGTTCGCTCGGTTCTACTCCCGACGTTTGGGGCAGGCGGTAGCCGTTGAAGTAGAGCTGTTCACCTGCGGACTCGACCGAGCTTCCCCACCTTAGCGGTACTGAACGACAGGAGCCACCCAGCCCTGTGGGCTGGGTGGCGTCTGTCGTTAGGCGCTTAGCGCCGCATTCTTAGAACTTCGGAAGGAAGTTCTGAACGTGCGGGAAAGCGAAGGCGAGGATGCCGCCGAGGGCTGCAACGACGCCGAGAACGATGGCGGCGATGCCGGCCGGAGCCAGGGAGTCGTCGTCGTTCTTGAACTTGATGGAGGACTTGGTGTCGGTGGTCGGGTTGGTGGTGCCACCGTTGTTGTTGCCCGGGTTGTTCTGGCCGCCGGACTTAGCTGCGTTGAGCTTAGCGAGCTCGTCAGCAACCTTAGCGAGCTGGGTGTTGAGGTCCTTTGCCTCAGCAGCCCTGGCAGCATCGGCAGCATCCTTGGCTGCGGCCTCACCCTTGTAACGCTTGTCCAGCAGGCGAACCTTCTGAGCAGCGTTCTCCCAGTTCAGGTTGGAGTAGTTGTCCCAGTTTACGTTGTCCTTTGCAATGTTGCTTGCAGCTGCGTTGGCACGCTTGTAAAGGGACCAACCGTTAGCGTCCACAAACACAACGTTGTAGTAGTCCGCGCGCAGGGTCTGGATCTCATCGGTGGTAAGAACATCGTTCTCGTAAAGATCAAGCCAGCGAGCTGCCATGCCGTAGTAAGCCTGGATCACGCGGAGGGCGCGAACGTGAGCGCGAGCCTGCTTAGCGAGAGAGTTGAGCTCAACAACGTTGCGGCTGGTAGCGATCTTGGACTTAGCAACTGCATCCTTGTAGAGCGCGTTGCGGTTGTCGAAGCCCGTGAGGTAACCGTTGACCATGTCGGAGATGGTCAGAACAGCGTTAACCTCGTTAGCGAGCTCCTTATCATCCTTGCTGTTGTAGTCGCGCACGCTGCCGTCCAGCTGGTCTACCAGGTAGTTAACCGAACCCTTGTCGGTCTTGCGAGCGATCGTCTGAACCTGGTCCAGGTAGCCCAGGTCATCCGGCTTCTTCTCGAGAGCCCAAAGCTCGTCGATAGCCTTTTCAATATCGTCCGGAACGAGGTCGCGGTTGTTGCCCTTATCCAGGAAGTCAATGAGCTCCTGCTTCTCGGACTTGGTGATGGTCACTGCATCAGCGTACTTCTGCCACGCAGCGTTTGCAGCCTTGGTCTCCGCATCGACAGCCTTGATCGTCTTGTCGATGTCGTTCAGCGTTGCGGTTGCCTGCAGAAGCAGCTCCGTAGCCTTCGCCTCGTTTGCCTTAGCATCGTCGATCAGCTGCTGCTCGATCGGGCGATCCGCGAACGGCTCGTAGTCGACAACGCCGCCGTCCTTCTGGAAGTCCTTGATAGCCTTGTTGTCGGCCTTAACCTTCTTAGCGAGCTGGTCAACGGCAGTCGCGCCGTCGATCGGAGCGATGTTGGTAGCCTCGGTGCCACCGTTACCCTTGGAAGCGTCAACAACGTTGGTGGTGTTGTCAGTCTGCGGGTTGGAACCGGTGGTGCCGGTCTCCGGGTTCTGAGCGTAAGCCGGAACGGTCAGGCCGGACACGCCGGTAGCAACTGCGATAGCACCAGCAAGAGCTGCGGTGCGAACACGGTTCTTGAACATGTGTAAATACTCCTAGAGAGTAGTAGGTGAGTCTGACCCAGACGGTCGTCTCGGCCGAAAACTTTTCCGGAACAAACGGGACTTCGGTAAAAGATCACCCGTGGTTCTCAATTACCTGTATCGGCTCCGTCCCCCGATACATTACGAATGCGCCAAACCTCTTGCAAGTCATCTAGAAGTTAACTTTCCTCCACTGGAGAGGTTTGACACCGGTAACCCAGGAAGTTGCCCGCTGAGCTGGGATTTTAGATTCCCAGTAATTTCGCACCAAATCTTCACTCGTTTCACTCCAAACACACCAGTCCACCCCCACAATGGGGTAGCCAAGCCGTCTAGCTGGGGTTTTAGGATGGCACTACAGGTCGGTTTGCTGTGAACTGTCGGTTGCTGCGGCGTGTCGCGAAGATTAAACATCGCTGTGAGCTAACATCCGCGACCCGCCGTAGCCTCTTTTGAGAATTAGAGGAGATCTCGCAGCACCGGATCCGCCGCGCCAAGCACTGCCTCGCGGGCCTGCGCGGCAGTCGGCGACTCCAGCGCAAGGCGGGCCATCTGCTTGCACGCCTGCAGGTCGTGCAGGCGCAGCGCCGCCCGCACGGCGTTCACCTTGCCCGGTGCCATGGAAAGGGACTGCACACCCAGGCCCACGAGCACGAGCGCCACCAGCGGATCACCGCCGGCCTCGCCACAGACACCGATTGGCTTGCCATTGCGCTCGCCGCCCTGGGCGGTCTCGCGGATCATCTTGAGCACCGCCGGCTGCCACGGGATGAGCAGCTCGGCGAGCTCGCCCTGCATGCGGTCGGCGGCCATCGTGTACTGCGACAGGTCGTTCGTGCCGATAGAGGCAAAGTCGGCGATCGAGAGGATCTGCTCCGACATGATGGCGGCTGCGGGAGTCTCGACCATGACTCCGACCGTCGGCAAGTTGTAGCCCCGAGCCTTGTTGGCGAACCATTCCGCCTCCTCCACGGTGGCGACCATGGGGGCCATGACCCAGAGCTCGGCACCCTCGACGGCTTCGCGGGCGTTGGCGAGGGCCTGGAGCTGGTCGTCGAGAAGATCCTCGCGTGCCATCGAGAGACGCAGTCCGCGGCGGCCGAGGGCTGGGTTCTCCTCCGGGCCGAGATCGGCGAAGGAGAGTGGCTTGTCCGCGCCGGCGTCGAGGGTGCGGACCACCACGCGGCGCCGACCGAAACTCTTCAGCACAGATATATAGGTCTCGGTCTGCTCCTCTACAGTTGGGGCGGCGTCGCGATCCAAGAAGAGGAACTCGGTGCGGAAGAGGCCGGAGCCCTCGAGGTCGTACTGAGCGGCCTTCGCGGCGTCGTCGGCGGTGCCGATGTTGGCGAGGAGCTTGACCTTGTGGCCGTCCTTAGTGGCACCCTCGCCGGAGGAGCCGGCAAGGGCCGCGGCGCGGCGGCGGGAGCGCTCCTCAAGCTCTTCGATGTCCTGCGGGGTCGGGGCGACGATGACCTCGCCCACTCCCCCGTCGAGGGCGGCGACTGGGGTGTTGGCGATCGCTTCGGCGATACCCTTCACCTGGACAGCTGCGGGGATACCGAGCTGGGCGGCGAGGATCGCCGTGTGGGAGGTGGCGCCGCCGGCCTCCGTGATGATGCCCAGCACCTGGTCGGGATCCAGCGTGGCGGTCTCTGCCGGGGCGAGGTCTTCAGCAACGAGAATGGAGGGCCCCTCCAGCGTTGGGATGCCAGGCTCCGGGAGGTTGCGGACGCGGGCGGTGGCACGGTCGCGGATGTCGTAGAGATCCGTCACGCGCTCCGCCATGTAGCCGCCGATCTTGCGGAGCTTGCCGGCGTAGACCTCGACGGCGTCGTGGATTGCCTTGGTGACGCCGGTGCCCTTCTTCAGCTCCTTATCGATCTGCTTGATCAGGCCGCGGTCGGTCGCGAGTGCGGCGGTGGCTTCGAGGACCTTCTTGGAGGTCTCGGAGTTGGCGTGCTCGGCGCGGTTCGTGAGGCTGGTTGCGACCTGCTGGAGTGCGTCACGGACGCGTTGGGAATCAGCCTCGAGGTCGACCGAGGCGGGCTCGTGCTCGTCAATGCCGACTGCCGGGGTCACGATAGCGACAGGGCCGGAGGCGGTGCCTGCGGAGACACCGATGCCGTGGAGGACTTTGCGTTCTGCTGGGGAGGTCATTTCTGCGGGGTCCTTTGGGTGTGGGGGCTTCTTGTGGAGGGGCTTCTAAGGGTGGAGTTGTCTCTCAGCGAATTGCGCCACACTTTGGTTTTTCGCGATCTATGTGTGCGAGGCGCAACTATGTGTGCGGTTGTGGCGCTAGCCGGGCCGCCGGGCGGGGATTGGAGTGGTCCCCGCCGTGTGGCGTTGTGGGAGTTACTTGGTGGCGCGGAGGACCGGGTCTCCGGCGGCGACTGCGCCGTTGGGGTTCGGCTGGGCGATGTCGGTGACGTCGGCAAGCTTCTTTGTGTTCACCACGGTGGTGATCACGGTGGGGTCGGTGTTGGAGGAGCGGATGGAGGCGAAATCGACGTCGGCAAGCGGGGTGCCCGCGTCGACCTGCTGCTTGCGCTCCACGACCGGGGTGAAGCCCGCGCCTTCGAGTGCGACGGTGTCGATGCCGATGTGGACGAGGATCTCGACGCCGTCGGCGGTCTTGATGCCGTACGCGTGGCCGGTCTTGGCTACGGAGATGATCTTGCCGGCGACGGGGGCGACCACGGTGGCGGTCTGGGTGTCGGCGGCCGGGATCACGCCGACGGCCTTGCCGAGGGCGCCGGCGGCGAAGGCGGCGTCGTTGATCGCTTCCTGGGCGACGACCTCGCCGGCGATGGGTGCGAGGACGTCGACGGTGATCGGGTCGGCAGGGGCCTCGGCGGTCTCGGTTGCCGTGGCCGTGGCGGCCGGGGCGGTTGCGAGCGCGGTGCTGCCGGTGGCGGGTGCAGCGGGCGAAGAAGCTGCGGCGGGGGCGATGGGCTCGTCGCCAGGCTCAAGTGCGGAGACCTGCGCGGCTGCGGCGTCGTCCTCGGACTCCTCGCGGGCGGCGGCTGCGCGGGCGAGGGCCTCTTCCTTCTCCTCCGGGGTGCGGTAGTCCGTGGCCAGGATGATGAAGAAGGAGGTGAAGAACGCCACGGCGATGGCGAGCATGTAGACCCACATCGGGTCGAAGACGAACATGGTGGGCAGGGAGGTGAAGACGAAAGCGTTCGTCTTCACGCCGCCGAACGGCGTGCCAAGGATGGCGATGGTCAAGCCGCCGGCGAAGCAGCCGACCAGCATGCGCGGGTAGATCTTCTTGTAGCGCAGGTGGATGCCGTAGAGGGAGGGCTCGGAAATGCCGCCGAGGAGGCCGGCGGCGAGCGCCGAGCCGGAGGTCTGGCGCATGAGCGGATCGTGGTCGCGGATGGACAGCGCGAGCACAGCGGCGGTGGCGCCGAAGCAGGCGAAGTTCCATGCGCCCATGGGGCCCTGGATGAAGTCGTAACCAAGGGTGTTGATGTTCACCAGCATCAGGGCGTTCAGCGGCCAGTGCAGGCCGAGCGGCACCAGGAACGGGTACAGCATCGGGATGAGCAGAGCGAAGATGAACGGAGCGTTACCGTTCATCCAGGCGAGGCCGGTGCCAATCCACGCGCCGAGCAGGTAGCCGAAGGGGCCGATGATGAAGGCGGTGACCGGGATCATCACCAGCAGGGTGAGGAACGGCACGAAGACCATGTGGACCGCGGACGGGATGACCTTCTGCAGCGCCTTGTACACGAGTGCGGCGACGGCGGCCATGATGAGCGGGACGAAGACGTTGCCGTTGTAGCCGTTGAGAATCATCGGCAGGCCGAAGACGTCGACAACGCTCGTCGGGCTGCCGAAGAGATCGACGGTGCGGGCCTCCGGGTGCTCCATGAGGTTCAGGTAGTCCGGGGTGAAGAGCGCCAGCATGATGGCGGCGGGCACCCACGGGTCGATGTCGAGCTTCTTACCGGCGTTGTAGGCGACGGCGACCGGGAGGAAGAAGAAGACCGAGCCCCACATCGCGTCGACGAACTGCCAGCCCGGGGTCTTGACCTCGGCGCGGAAGTCGACGAGGTGGAAGGCGTCGAGGACCGCGGCGAAGGCGATGATCAGCGAGGCGCCGAGGAGGACGCCGAGGATCGGGCGGAAGGAATCCGAGAGATACTCGAAGAACGCATCCAGCCACGGCATCTTGCCCTTGGCTTTGTCGCGCTGCTGCGCCTTGAGGTCGTCGTTGGAGAGCTGCTTGCGGCCCTGCATCTCAGGCAGGGCGTTGATCGAGTTGTAGACGGTGGCGACGTCGCCACCCACGATCACCTGGTAGTGGGAGCCGCCCTGCGGGACAGCGCCCATGACCTTCGGGTTGGCCTCAAGGCGGTCCTTGTCCGCGAGAGAGGCATCGTGGAGTTCGAAGCGGAGACGGGTCGCGCAGTGCGTCAGCGACTTCACGTTCTCCGGGCCGCCGATGCCGGCGATGATGTCAGCGGCCTGAGAGTTCAGGTCCGCCTTCGTGGTTGCCATAGTGCGTGCTCCTTTTGGTGCAGGAGTGGGATATAGACAGGACAAAAGCCCGAGCGCGTGGGGGTCGCGGCTCGGGCTTACATGCCTCAAACTTTAGTAGTCCCTATGATTTTTGGCCAGACTGGCCGGCAGTGTGAGGTAAAGCACTTTTAGCAGATGGGGAGCTGGAGGCGGAGGTTTTCCGCGTCTGCGCCGTTCACGATGAGAAGGAAGCGGTCCAGGTTCGAGGGGGCAGGGCTGCCGGCGATTGGGCTGGGGGCCAGGAAGTAGGCGGGCAGCGTCTGGTCTGGGAGTTCGGCGGAGGCGAGGGTGCAGACGTCGTTAGCAAAATGTTCTTGCTCGGGAGGGAGGGCGGCGTCGCGCTGCTCGGGGGACTCGAAGGCGTAGATGTTGATGCCGGCGTCGGGGCTGGCGCAGCGGATCTTGGCGAGCTCGTCGCCCTCCGGGGTGGCGCTGTGGCAGCGCATGCCGGTGGGCGCTTTTCCTCCGTCGTTAAGCGAGACAAGCCCGGGGAAGGCGCGGGCGATGTCCGCGTCCTTGCCCTGCCACGGCTGCTGGTTCGCGCGCTCGGTGTACCACCATGCGCCGCCGGCGCCGAGCGCGGCGATGAGGGCGAGGATGAGAACGATCCACGGCCAGGTGCGGCGCTTGGGCTGGGCGTCGGCAAGGTAAACCGCGTCTGGATCGGGGTGGGTGGGGTCGATCGTAGGCAGGTTTGGGTCCGTGTCCGGGAAGTACTGGCGCGGGCGGTCGGTGGGTTCCATTGGCTGGGTCATGGGAGGCTCCGTCTAGCAGGGGTCGACGTACTCGGCGCGGTCCGACAGGATGCGGCCGTTGCCGCCGTACGTCGCCTTTGCGCGGCACATGGCAGCGGTGTCCTGGCCGAAGTCGAGGTACACGGGGTAGACGTTGTTGCCATCAACCTGCGCGCGCAGCGACGGGCACTGGCCGGGGACGGTGAACCTGCGGTCCATGCCGGAGGGGTCGACGAACATGACCCACTGGGCGAGCTCGCCCTGGGCGGCGCCGGTGTTGCCGCGGTCAATGATCGAATCGAGGATGAGGATGCTGCGGCCGTCGCACGCCGGGTAGCTGGCCTCCTCGTAGGCCTCGCCGAGGCCGGTGATGGTGATGATCTCGCCGGTGGCTTGGTTCTGGGCGGGTTGTTGGGGGGCTGGTTGGGCCGGGGCGGTCCTGCCGTTGCACTTCGGGAGGCGCTCGCGAAGCGGGGAGGGAACGCCGAGCTTGTCGATGTGAGCGTCGGTGAAGCAGTCCGTCATCCCACCTACCATCTCGCTGTAGTGGGTGCCGTCGCCGACGAGGCGGGTCCAGGCTTCGCCGTCCCATTGGACGTACGTGACCGCATCAGTTTGCGGGACGCCGACGCGGGCGAAGCCGCCGTCGCACATGTCGATCTCCCAATCGCCCCAGTCCCCCGGCTCCGCGAGGTAGGCCATGTCGCAGACCGGTTCCTTGCTGGCCTCGGTAGTGGTCGTTTCCTCGGTGGTCGTTTCTTGGGTGGTGGTGGTCGCGGCTGCCGTGGTGGACGGGCGGGTGGGTTCGGCGAGCTCGTTCTCCTCGCCGAAGCAGCCGGCAAGGGTCGCGGCGGCGAGGAAGAGCGCGGCGGGCGCGGCCAGGAAGCGGCTGACACGGGAGGTGGTCATGGCCGTAGATTACCGGGTGGTGTCACCGATAGCTTCGTCTCCGGCAGATTGTCACGAAATGTAGCGACCTGGGGAAATGGGCGCGGTCCAGAAAGATTCTGCAAAATCTTTCTGGGTTGGGGCAGGTGCCGCGTTGAAGTGTTAGTTGGCTTCCGGCTTCACCAGGGGGAAGAGGACGGTCTCGCGGATACCGAGGCCGGTGAGGGCCATCAGGAGGCGGTCCACGCCCATGCCGCAGCCGGCGGTCGGGGGCATGCCCTGCTCCATGGCGGCGAGGAAGTTTTCGTCGAGAAGCATTGCCTCGTCATCTCCGTGGGCGGCGAGGCGTGCCTGGTCCTCGAAGCGCTCGCGCTGGATCACCGGGTCGACGAGCTCAGAGTAGCCGGTGGCCAGCTCGAAGCCGCGGACGTAGAGGTCGAACTTCTCGGTGACGCCGCGCTGCTCGCGGTGGTCGCGGGTGAGCGGGGAGGTCTCGACCGGGAAGTTGATCACGAAGGTCGGTTCGTAGAGCTGGTCGGAGCAGAGGTGCTCCCAGATCTCCTCGACGAGCTTGCCGTGGAGCCAGCCTGCATTCTTGGGCACGTCGAGGCCGATCACACCGGCGATGGCGGTGAGCTCCTCCACCGTGGAATCGACGGTGACCTCCGGCTGGCCCGGGAACTTGCGCTGCAGCGCCTCGTTCAGGCTCGGGTACATCTCGAGGACTTTCCACTCGCCGGAAAGGTCGTAGACGGTGCCGTCGGCAAGCGTGACCTGCTCCGTGCCGAAGACCTCACGCGCGCAGAACTGGACGAGCCCCTGCATGGTGCGGGCGCCGTCCTTGTAGGTGCCCCAGGCCTGGTAGGTCTCGAGCATGGTGAACTCCGGCGAGTGGGAGGAATCGATGCCCTCGTTGCGGAAGTTACGGTTGATTTCGAAGACGCGGTCGATGCCGCCGACGACGGCGCGCTTGAGGAAGAGCTCCGGCGCGATGCGCAGGTAGAGGTCGATATCCAGCGCGTTCGAGTGGGTGACAAACGGGCGCGCGGCGGCGCCGCCGTGCAGCGTCTGGAGCATCGGGGTCTCAATCTCCACGAAGTCCAGCTGCGTGAGGTACTTGCGCACCGCGGCGATGACCTTCACGCGGGTGAGCGCGTTGGTGCGCGCCTGCTCGCGCATGATCAGGTCGGTGTAGCGGTGGCGGACGCGCTGCTCCTCGTTCATGTCCGCGAACGCGACCGGCAGCGGGCGCAGCGCCTTGGATGCCATCTGCCACTCGGTGGCCTGGACGGAGAGCTCGCCGCGGCGCGACGCGATCACGCGGCCGGTGACGGAGACGATGTCACCGAGGTCCGTGTCGGCCTTCCAGTTCGCGAGGTTCTCCTCGCCGACCTCCGCGAGAGACAGCATGACCTGCAGCTGGGTGCCGTCGCCCTCCTGCAGCGTGGCGAAGCAGAGCTTGCCGGTGTTGCGCTGGAACATGATGCGGCCGGCAACCGAGACCACATCCTGGGTTTCCTGGCCCGGCTCGAGGTGGGTGGTGCCGTTCGCGGACGGGTCGCCCGCCTCGACAACCTGGTAGGTGTTGCGGAGATCGCGCAGGCTCGTGGTGCGCTTGATCTCGGCGGGGTAGGGCTCCCGGCCTTCGTCGAGAAGCTTTTGGCGCTTCGCGCGGCGGATCTGCTGCTGCTCAGAGAGGGACTGCTGCGGGGCAGCGTTCTTATCTGCGTTGGTGGCGGGCTGCTTCTGATTCACGCCCGCCAATGGTAGTCGCTGGGTGTTGGTTAGTTGCAGACGGGGAGATCGAGGCGCTTCGCCTCAGCCTCGTTGCCGTTGACAATGATCAGGAACTGGCCCTTGTCGCGCGGGGCCATGGCGAAAGCCTGCGGGTATGCGTCCGGGATCTCGAAATCGTCGATCATGCACTCGCCGGAGCCGAGGACGGTGGCGTACTCGGAACCCGGGACAGCGTCGTCGCGCTCCGACTGGGTGGTGTACTTGGCCACGGTCACGCCGAGATCCTCGTTGGCGCAGCGGACCTTTGCCTCCTGGTCAGCGTCAGGTGCAGCGGACTCGCACTTCAGGCCCTCCCAGCCGGCCTGGCCGGCGCGCTTGCCCACGATGCCCGGGTAGGCCTCGGCGATCTGCTGCTCGGAGGCGGACCACTGCTCACCGCGGTTGGTGGTCCACCACCAGGCGACGAGGAGCGCGACGAGCGCGAGCGCCAGGACTGCGATGATCCACGGCCACGGGTTCATGCGGTTCTTCTCCGGCGCAGGTGCGGGCGCGACGTTGGCCGGGTACGGCTCCGGCGGCTTGCGGTAGCCGTCTTGCGGGCGCGGGGAGACGTCGGCGACCGGGGCATCGTCCGGGTTCTGCGGCGCAGAGGCTGCCAGCGGCGGGCCGACCGGGGCGCCGATCAGCGAGGTGTTGTCGGTGAGCTCCTGCGTGGCGTGCTCCAGGTAGCCGACTGCGGTGGCGTGCTTGGTTGCAGCCTCCTCATCGACGGGCTGGCCGGTGAGCTCGGCGACGACATTCCAAAAATCGTGGAGGTTATCCTCCGGCGCTGCGGTTTCCAGGCTCGGGCCCACGAGGGAGAGCTTGACGGGGACGTCGGACCACGCCGGCTGGACCAGAAGGTGCTCCGGGTTGATGGAGCGTGCGAGGAGATCTGCCTGGCCGGAGGCGTTGTAGGCGTCGACGGTCTCGGCGACCTGCTGGAGCAGATCGCGGGTTTCCTGCGCGGTGAAGACCTCGTTGTTGCTGCGCTTTTGATCGATGAGGTTCGCCAGCGGGGTGCCTACGGGGGCTTCCTGGAGGACGTACAAGCGGCCGTCGTCAAGCTGGCCGGCGCCGCGCGGCTGGAACGCGCCGGACGTCGGGATCGCGTCGAACTGGGTGCCGTGGGCTACGGGAGTGTCGAAGATCTCGACCTGGACTGCTGCCCCGTCGTCATTGCTGGCTTCGTAAATTGTGGAGGCGGCGGTGCGGGCCGTCTCGCGGACGCGGTCGGCGTCGAAGTTGAAGCCGTGGCGGTCGTTGAGGATTCCGGCAATGAGGGGCGCAGACATGGTTGCGAGTTTAGCGCAGGGAATTGTGGCGGGGCGCGGGTGGAGCGGTGGTCACATGAGTCACAGGATTTTGGATCGCTGTGTGTTGTCAGGCAAATGGGGTAATTATGTGATTCCCGTGATCTATGTGTGGGTCGCGCACATATGTGCGCGGGAGGGCTAGAAGTCGTCGGCGATGTGCTTGAAGCCGATGCCGAGTGGGAGGCCGACGTTGTCGGCGAGGTGGACCGAGGCTTGCGCCTCGGTCGTGGAGCTGTCTTGTTTGGCGGGCAGAGTGATGGCGGCGAGCAGGCGGGCGTCGCCGGTCTGCGGGGCGGGGCCGAAGGCGAGGTCGCGGATCGCCAGGTATGTGGGCTCCACACCAGCGGCGTTGAGAATGCCGCGGACGGTCTCGAGGACAACCTCCTCGCCGTGCTCCGCGGCGTGGGCGCCGGCGGTCAATGCGGCGGAAAGGGCGAGGGCGGTGTCCTGGGAAGCGTCGTCGATACGCGAATTGCGCAAGGAGAGCGCGACGCCGTCGGGGGTGCGGACGGTGGGCACGGAGTGGAGTTTCACTTCCATGCGGAGTGCGGAGACGGCGCGCTGGGTGGCCACGAGGAGTTCGAAGTCCTTCTCCCCCATCACTAGGTCGGTGGCGTGGGTGAGGTTGGCGGCGGCGAGGATGCGTGCGACGTCGCGGGCGATGACCTCGGAGTTTTCGAGGTGGTCGAGGCCGGTGTTGACGCTGACGGTGGTTTCGAGGGGGCCGTTGAAGACGAGATCGACCTTTTCGCGGGTGAAGATGTCGCGGGTGGTGTCGTCGAGCTCGCCGGTGAAGGTGACCACGGTGTACGCGCCGAGGAGGGAACGGGCGGCGCGGATGAGCTCGATGTGGCCGGCGTGGATCGCGCTGGAGAGCGGGACCAGTGCGATGGTCTTGCCGATCTTGCGGAAGGCGCGGCCGTAGGTGGCAAGCAGTGCTTCGTCGGTGACGACGGTGGCTTGGCCTGGGGTGAACGTCATGGTCGGGATCCTTCGTAGTGCTCGTAGGCCCACAGCTCAATGTCCGTGGCGTGGGATTGCTCGGCGCGGCGGCGGTGCAGGTCGACAAAGAGACGGCGGGCGCCGGGATCGTCGATCGCGGCCGCGAGGCGGTCGAGGTCGCTCGGGGTTATGGCAGGCAGCGTGCCGGATGGGGCCTGGAAGAAACTGTCCTGGAGGGGTTCCAAGGTGGGAATGGTAGCGCGCAGGATGTCGAAGGCGTCCTCGCGGGCCGCTTGTTCCAGCGCGCGGAGGTGCTGGGCTGCGGCGATGGCGGGGCGGTCTTGGTCGCTGATGGGGACGGCGGTGCCGCCGGCTTCGGCAATGAGGATGCTGACGAGGGTCTCCCCCATCTCGTCGGCGGCGGCGGTGACCCAGACGGTGCCGAAGAGGTTGTGGGCTGCCATGACAATGGCGTGGGAGGTTTCGACATCGTCGAGTAGTTGCGGGCCGTGGTCGAGCGCGGTGTGCAAGAACATCTGTCGCGGGCGGGCGTGGGGCGCGAGCTCGGCGGCGGTGGCGCGGATGTCGTCGGCGGTGCCGTCGAGGATCACCAGGTCAACGTGCTGGATCGCACCGGGGTCGTCGAACGGGTCGATGGCGTGGGTGGTGTGGCCGGCGCGCTCAAGGAGCGTGGACAGGTGCGGGTGGCCAATCACGCCGACGGCGAGGCGGGGCGGCATGCGGGCGCTAGTGCTCCTCGCGCTTCAGCAGGTCAGCCACGGAGATGGCGGATGCGCCGCGCTCGTCGCGGCGGCGGCGGCCGCCACGGCGGGAGGTGGTGGGTTCGGTGGTGTCGGCCGGGGCTGCGGACGGAGTGGGCTCGGCCGGCTTGGGGGTTGCGGCCGGAGCGGGCTCGGCCGGCGGGGTCGGCTGCGGCTTCGGGGCTGCCGGGGTCGGGAACGGCTTGGGCTGCTCGGGTTTCGGGGTGGTTGGCTTGGGGGCTGCCGGGGTGGGCTTGGGCGCAGCGGTCGGCTTGGGCTTCGGGGTTGCCGTGGGGGCCGGCTTGGCGGTCGGCTTGGGGGCCGCGGCGGCTTCGCGTTCGCGCTCGCTGATCAGGGCGGCCAGCGGGTTCGGCTGCGGGCGGGACGGCTGCTGGCCAAGGCGACCGGAGATGGCGTCGGCGGTCGGGGCGCCGGGTCGCTGGCGTCGGGAAGCGGGGGGCTCCTTCACAGCCGCGATCTTCGCCGTGTCCTCGGTGGAGGGGCCGGGCTGCTTCGGGGTGGACTCGATCTCCTGGATGCGGCGGGCGGCGGCGTGGACGGCGGCGGGCTCGTACTGCAGCGGCTCGCCGCGCAGCTCCTCGAGCTGGGAGCGCAGGGCCTTGATCTCGGCCTGCAGCTCGCGCAGCACCTCCACGTCCACGGCTGGGGCTGCCGGCGCGGGGGTGTCGGGGTGCTTTGCGAGTTGGGAGCGTGCGTCGGCAAGCTGTGCCTCGGTGTCCGCGGCGCGCTGGACTGCGGTGTCGCGGTCGCGGCGGGTGCGGTCGATGACCATGATGCCGGCGACGGCGGCCCAGAGCGCGAAGATCAGCGCGATCTTCAGCGCGTTGGCGGAGTTGGTGAAGAGCATGACCACGGTGCCGATCACGGCCACCACGAACGGGGCGACCACCCAGAAGGTGCCCTTGGAGCTGGTTGCGGACGTGGGCTCGCGGTCAGTCATGGTGATTACCTTAGCTAACGCCCTCGCCGGCGGAGGGTGGCGACACTTCGCACGCCCGCTCCAGCATTACCCCCGCCGCGGCGAGCGCGATGCCGCCGAGCGCACCCGAAAGTACGGAGGGGAAATCTTCCGCTGCGGCGGTGAGTAGTTGCAGCCGGGGAATGACGTAGATGAGCACGCCGGCGTAGAGGCCGCCGCACAGCGCGCCCGCCCACGCGGAGGCCTTGCCGAAGACCATGAGGTTCGCGGCCATCATCGGGTTGAGCTGGCTGCGGTCCAGGCCCACCTTCCCCTCCTCGCGACGCTTGTGCACCATGTAGGCGAAGTAGCCGCAGGCCGCGGCGACGATCCAGAGGCTCAAGGGCACGATCAGGTCGAGGGAGACGAGCGCGCTGTAGAAGCGGCGCACCAGGATCAGCGCCGCGGCGGCCGTGAAGAAGAACGCGCCGATGAGGCCGGTGAGCGGGGTGCGGGTCATGGTCGCGCCTCGCTTTGAGTGGGGTCGGCGGGGTCGCTGGCTTCGGCGGGGAGTTGGCGCACGCCTTGCGGTTCGAGGTTGTGGAGGATCTCGCGGACGGGTTGGCCGTTCAGCTGCGCGTCCGGATCGATCTCCAACCAGGGGCGCAGGACGAATTCGCGCTGGTGGGCTCGCGGGTGCGGGACGGTCAGCTCCGGGTCGTCTGCGGTGTAGCCGTCGATGTGCACGATGTCCACGTCCAGCGTGCGCGGGCCCCAGCGGACGTCGCGCACGCGGTTCGCCTCGCGCTCGAGCTGCTGGCAGGTGTTGAGGAGCTCGTGGGGGGTGAGGGGAACGTCGATAAGCAATGCCTGGTTCAGAAAGTCCGGCTGGTCCACCCCGCCCCAGGGCGCGGTGGCGTAGATGGAGCTCGCGCGGATCAGATGCGGCTCGAATGCGCGGACCACGGCTGCGAGGTGCGCGCGCGAATCTTCCATGTTGGAGCCGGTGGACAGCACTGCGCGCATGGTCAGAGGCGCTTTCGGGAGCGACGGGCCACCACGGCCACGTCCTGGAACACCAGCGGGATCGGGGCGTGCGGCTTGTGCAGCGTCACCTCGACGGCGTGGAGCTGGGGGTAGGTTTGCAGGGCCTCGTCGGCGATCTGCGTGGCGACGGTCTCGATGAGCTGGCGCGTCGTCCCGGCCGCGATGTCGTGGGCCAGCTGGGCGAGCTCCGCGTAGTTGATGGTCTGCGTGAGGTCATCGTCGGCCGCGGCCTGGGCGAAATCGAGCCAGCACGTGATGTCGATGGTGAAGGTCTGGCCGTGTGCCGTCTCGTGCGGCAGCACGCCGTGGTTCGCGTGGACGGTCAGGCCCTTGAGCTCGATGCGGTCCGCCATTTACCTGCCCGCCTTCCATGCCGACGCGACGTCGACGGCGTCGCGGGACACCGCCACTTCGTGCACGCGCACGCACCACGCGCCCATGTGCGCGGCAAGCGCGGTGACGGCGGCGGTGGCGGGATCGGCGTCGGTCGGCAAGTGATCGAGGCCCCGAGCTTGGCGGATGCCCGTGAGGAAGCGCTTCCGGCTCGCGCCCACCAGCACCGGGTACGGGCCCACGATGAACTCGGGCAGGGCGTTGAGCAGCGCCCAGTTGTCCTCGGCCGTTTTGGCGAAGCCAAGGCCCGGGTCCACCGTGATGTTCTCCGGCTTCACGCCGGCCGCGATGGCGTTGTCGGCGAGCTGCGCCAGCACGTCGTGGACGTCTTTGACCACGTCGCCGCCGTGATCGGCCGCGCCCGCCGCGGACTCGAAACGCTCCGCGCGCCAGTGCATCAGGCACACCGGCAGCTGCGTCTCCGCCATCACGGCGTACATGTCCGGGTCGGCGAGGCCGCCGGAGACGTCGTTGATCAGGTCCGCACCGGCTTCTGCGGCGGCCATGGCTGTGGCGGCGCGCATGGTGTCGATGGAGGTGAGGATGCCGTCGTCGTGAAGCTGCGCAATGACCGGGCGGATACGCGCGGCCTCCACCTCCGCGGGCACGCGCGTGGCGCCCGGGCGTGTCGATTCCGCACCGACATCAATAATGTCCGCCCCCAGCCGCACCAGCTCGTGCGCGTGCGCGACCGCGGCGTCCACGTCCAGGTACTGGCCGCCGTCCGAGAAGCTGTCCGCGGTGACGTTCACAATGCCCATCACCGTGGTGCGCCCCTTCGCGCTCAGCCTATCGACGCTCATGTTCTAGCTCCTGATCAAGCTCATGACCTCAGCGCGCGAGGCCGCGTTGTGCTGGAAGCCGCCGCGCACCGCCGACGTGGTGGTCACGGCGCCCGGCTTGCGGATGCCGCGCATGGCCATGCACAGGTGCTCGCACTCGATAACCACGATCACCGCGCTGGCACCGAGCTTCTCGACGAGCGCGTCCGCAATCTGCGCCGTCAACCGCTCCTGCACCTGGGGGCGCTTCGCGTAGAGGTCCGCAAGGCGGGCCAGCTTGCTCAGGCCAGTGACCTTGCCCTCCGGGCCCGGGATGTAGCCGATGTGCGCCTTGCCGTAGAACGGCACGAGGTGGTGCTCGCAGGTGGAGTAGATCGGGATGTCGCGCACCAGGACCAGCTCGCGGTGGTTCTCCGCGAAGGTCTTCTCCAGCACGTCGGTCGGCTCCGCGTGGAGGCCGGCGAAGACCTCCTCGTAGGCGCGGGCGACGCGCGCCGGGGTTTCCTTGAGGCCCTCGCGGTCCGGGTCCTCCCCCACCGCGATCAGCAGCTCGCGCACCGCGGCCTCGGCGCGCTCGCGGTCGAACGTGCCGGTTGTCGCCAGCGCGTGGTCGCTTGCGCCCGGGCTCGTGTGCTCCGGGTCGAGCAGATCGCTCTCGCGGGTTGGCTCGGTCATAGTTGTCCCTCCTGGGTCTCGTCGCGCGGCGGTTCCGGCTGCTCGCTGTCCGGCTTGGCGATGTCCTCCGCGTCCCGCACCGGAGTCTCCTCCGGCACGTTCGAGTCCGTCGCGTTCTCCTCGAACGGGTGGTCCGGGCGCTCGTGCTCCGGCAGCCGGAACCCGATCTCCTCGGTGGGCTGCTCGGCCGGACGCTGTGGCTGCTGCTCGGCTGGGCGCTGGTTCGGGCGCGGCAGGCGCGTCGTCTCCTCGCCAGGGCGGTACTTGTCCATGCCCGGGTGCGGCGGCAACGGCTGGGGTGCCTGCGGCTGGCTCTGCTGGCCGGGGTATGTCCAGCCGGGCGGCGGGGTTGGGCCGTAGTTCGGCTGGTTGCCGCGCTGGCCGCCCGGGTGCGGCTGCCAGCGGGAGGAGCCGCTCTGGCCGCTCGGGGCCGCGCCGGCGTTTTGACCGCCGCTGGAATTTCCGCCAGCGCGCCAGCGGTTGTAGGGCTGGTTCTGCTGCGCCTGCTCTGCTTCGCGCTCGCGACGGCGGCGCTCGCGGGTTTCACGCGATGCCTCGAGGATGGAGAAGCGCTTCGGCGGTTCCTCGCCGCGCTCCTTCGCCAGTTCCACCGGGGTCTTGACGGGGTCGCGTCCTTCTTGGCGGGTGAAACGAGCGTCGTGAAGCGGGAGCTCCGGACGCTCCGGCTCGATGTCCTCGAAGAGCGCCTCGAGGTCGGGGCGGCGCAGGGTCTCCTTCTCGAGCAGCTTGCTCACCAGCGTGTCCAGGTGATCGCGGTGGCGTTCGAGGATGGCATAGGCGGTGGCGTGCGCGGCGTCGACGAGCTCGTGCACCTCGCGGTCGATGGTCTCCGCGACGGCCGGCGAGTAGTCGAGGTGCCCGCCGCCCCCGCGCATGGCGAAGGGGTCGCCCTGCTCCTCGCCGTACTTCACGGTGCCGAGGACGCTGGACATGCCGTACTCGGTGACCATCGCGCGGGCGATCTTGGTGGCCTGCTCGATGTCGTTCGACGCGCCGGTCGTCGGCTCACCGAAGACGAGCTCCTCCGCGCTGCGGCCGCCCATGGCGAAGACCATCCGCGCGAAGAGTTCGTCGCGGTTGTACATGCCCTTGTCGTCTTCGTCGGCAGTCATGGCGAAGCCGCCGGTGTTGCCGCGCTGGAGGATGGTCACCTTGTACACGCGCTCGATGTCCTGGAGCGCCCACGCGGCGAGCGTGTGGCCGCCCTCGTGGTAGGCGGTGACCTTCTTCTCCTTCTCGGAGATGAGTTTGGAGCTGCGGCGCGGGCCGCCGATCACGCGGTCCGTCGCCTCTTCGAGCGCGTCCGGCGTGATCACGTTGCCGCCGACGCGGGCGGTGAGCAGCGCGGCCTCGTTGAGCACGTTGGCCAGGTCCGCGCCCGACATGCCGGCGGTGCGCTTCGCCAGCGCGTCCAGGTCCACGTCCTTGGACAGCGGCTTGTTCTTCGCGTGCACCTTGAGGATCTGCGCGCGGCCGGCGAGGTCCGGGTTGGTCACCGGGATCTGGCGGTCGAAGCGGCCCGGGCGCAGCAGCGCCGGGTCGAGGATGTCCGGACGGTTCGTCGCGGCGATGAGGATCACGCCCTCACGGCCGTCGAAACCGTCCAGCTCCACGAGCAGCTGGTTCAGCGTCTGCTCGCGCTCGTCGTGGCCGCCGCCCATGCCGGAGCCGCGCTGCCTACCGACGGCATCAATCTCGTCGATGAAGATAATGCACGGCGCGTTCTCGCGGGCCTGCTTGAACAGGTCGCGCACGCGCGAGGCACCGACGCCGACGAACATCTCGACGAAGTCCGAACCCGAGATGGTGTAGAACGGCACACCCGCCTCGCCCGCGACGGCGCGGGCGAGAAGCGTCTTACCGGTGCCGGGCGGGCCGTAGAGCAGCACGCCGCGCGGGATCTTCGCGCCGAGCTGCTGGTAAATCGTCGGGTCGACGAGGAAGTCCACCACTTCCTGCAGCTCGTCGACGGCTTCGTCGGCACCCGCGACGTCCGCGAACGTGTTCGTCGGGTTGTCCTTGGTCAGCTGCTTCGCCTTCGAGCCGCCGATGCCGAACATGCCGCCGCCCGCCTGCATGCGGTACGTGAAGTAAATCAGCAGGCCGAAGATGATGATCATCGGCAGCATGAAGCCGATCATGGACATCAGGAACGATTCCTGCGTCACGTTCGTCTTGTAGCTGTCGGCGCCGGAATTCTGCACCGCGTCGAAAATCACCGGGGTGGTGCGCGCCGGGTACTGAGCGCTGATGGCCTCGATGCCCTCGCGCTCATCGACGGTGATCGGTTCGCGCAGGTCGATGCGGACGCGCTGCTCGCGATCGTCGATCTGCACCTCTTCCGCGTTATTCTCGCGCAGCTGCTCCAGCGCGACAGACGTGTCCACCTGCTGATACGCGCGGGTATCGTCCCCGATCAGCGTCAACAGGTACAGAACAATAAGGACGGTGGCGCCGATCAGGCCCCACCGCAGCACGTTTTGGTTTTTGGTCATGTGTTCTTTCGTCGAAAAGCTCTAGTGCTCGGAGTACACGCGCGGGTGCAGCGTGCCGACGTACGGAAGATCACGGTACCGCTCCGCGTAATCCAGCCCGTAACCGATCACGAACTCGTTGGGAATGTCGAAGCCGACATCGAGCAGCTCGATCTTCGCCGTCTGCACCTCCGGCTTGCGCAGCAGCGTCACCACCTCCAGCGACTTCGGGCCGCGGCCCTTCAGGTTGCGCAGCAGCCACGACAGCGTGAGGCCCGAGTCGATGATGTCCTCCACGACGAGCACGTCCCGGCCCTGGATCTCCTTGTCCAGGTCCTTGAGGATGCGGACGACACCTGAGCTGGTGGTCGAGTTGCCGTAGCTGGAGACCGCCATGAACTCCATCTCGCACGGAATACTCAGCGCGCGGGCGAAATCGGTGAGGAAGAACACCGCGCCCTTGAGCACGCACACCAGCATGAGGTCCTGCTCCGCGTTCTTGTACTTCTCGCTGACCATGTCCGCCAGCTCCTGGATGCGCGACTGCAGCTGCTCCTCGTCGATCAGAATCGCCTCGACGTCGTCGCCGTAGCGGTTCGCGGGGACGTTGAAGTCCTTCTTGTCGTACAGCTTCGCGGTGTGGGTTGCGGGGTGCTGCTCGGGGGCGTGCTCGGTCATGGCGGCGGGCCTTTCGCTCAGGTGGCTATTTATGGCTCAACCTCTACATAGTGCCACCGGCGGGCGCGCAGCTTCAAGAAGCGGGGTGGTAGGAGGTGGTTTGGGGGTTTGGGGCGGGTTTGGCAGCGGGGTTTGCGGCGTTGACGGGGCGACTTCGGGTCTGCGGGGCGGTGTGGGCGGCCTGGCGGTGGGGCCGGTCGGTGCGGATAGCGAACGCAGATCGATCCTCTGTTTCGATCCATGGTTGCCGAGCCGCCCGCCGCGATCCAGAGGGATTTATTCGTCCAATCTCCATGTATAAAAACGACTGGATCGTCTCGGGAGGATCGGAACGGAGGCTACGCAACGGGCCACCTGGGGGCTGGCGGGGATCGGCCTGAGCGGCGGGGGTCGACCCGGGTGACGTCGAGGATCGTGGACCGTGATCCCAGCCGGGCAACGAAACACCCTGAACAGCAAAACAGAAAGGCCACCCGGCCTGTGGGAGCTAGAAGCAGAACGCAGGGCCGGGCGGCGGGGTTGGAGAACGGCGTGGTGGTGGAGGAAATGAACGTCGGAAAGCGTGGTTCTAGGCGATGACAGCGCCGCGGGCTGCGATGGCCTGGAGAACCTCGGCGATGAACTGCTCCGGGTGCCTGCGGATGAAGTCTGCGGGGTACCGGAGTATCACGTAGCCCTTGTTGGTGATCTGCTTCTGGCGATCGTGTTCGCGCTTGCGAACGGCATCGGCGTCGGGGCCTTCGTATTTGATGTCGCCGTCGATCTCGATGATCAACCAACCGTCGATGAGAATGTCGACGAAATAGTGGAGGATCTTTACCTGGGTCTGGATCGGGCCGATGCCGGCCTCGATGAGGAGGGCGCGGGCGAGAGATTCGTATGGTGAATCGGAGTTAGAAACGGCATGGTCGATGCACCTGCGTACCGTGGCAATCCGGTGCAGCGGACCAAGGCGCCGCATCTGTTTGCGCAGCGCCTGCGGATCGTAGCCGCGGTAGAGGAGGTAATCGGCGGCAATGAGGCCCTCCAGAAAACCGTGGTAACGGGCGATATCTGCGAAGGTGCGGAAGAAATTGGTGATGGTGCAGCCGTTGCGCTCGGTGATTTCGTCGTCGCGAAGCTCCATGCGCCGATACTTCATACCGCCACGCTTCAGACGGCGCGGGGAGGTCCCGCCCGACGGGACGGCGAGCTCAACCGGTTCGTCGGTGAGGCTGATGACCCACATCCCCAACTCGCGCGCTGCGGAGCGACCGACCAAGATCGCTCCCCTGCTGGTCATCGATGCGGCTCGGCACTCCAACCAGCGCTGTTCGTGGAAAGGCAGGGCGTCCCACAGATTCTTTGCGTAGATCAGGGTCGGGTGGAGGTCGTGATAATCGCCGGTGAGCTCGCCCGCTGACTGGTGGCTGAGCTTCCTCAGATTGATCACGTGACTAAGAATTTCGGCCTCGCGGTTGCGGCGGGCCTCGCGGACTTCTTCAGGTTCTCTATCGATTCGTTTTGTTCCCATGCGTATTAGACGCACAAAACGCGGCGCCGGTTCCGTCGGGGGCGGAGAAACCCTCAGACGGCCCCGAGGTTTGGGGACGTGACAAACGCTAGGGGGTTCACGACCAAGGTTTTCACGAAAGAGGGAGATCTGGGTGCGAATCCCAGCCCGCCGACAGGCGGTGTAGCTCAAGTCAGAGCCCCTCTTTAGTCTTTCGGCGTAACTTTCACAACACAAAGCCGCGCGGCGCGGCGGGTGACCTGCGCGCCCGCGACGTGCACGGGGCCCTGCCCTTTCCAGTTCGTGACCAGGCGCTCGATGTCCGCGAGCTGGTCCGCCTGCACCGGCACGTCGTTGGCCAGGAGCCACGCCGCTAATCGACGGCGGCGGATCGGCGCCGGATCGTTCATCAGCTCTTCGCAGTTGTCGGTGGGGGTGAGGTCCGCAAGCGCGGCGATGAGCTGGCGGTCCTCGGCGATGCGGTCGGCGGTGGCAGCAAGGGCGGGGACGGCATCGCCGCCGAGGAGGTCGGTCAGGGTGGGGATGATGTGGTGGCGGATGGCGACGCGTCGGTAAGTGGGGTCGTCGTTCATCGGGTCGCGCCAGTACTGGAGGCCGAGTTCCTCGCACGCGCCGACGGTGTCCGCGCGGCGGAGGTTGAGGAACGGGCGGACGAGGGCGCCTTCGGGTCGCGTCTCGACGCGCGCCATGCCGGCGGGGTTGCCGCGCAGCGCGCCGAGGAGGAGGGTTTCGGCCTGGTCGTCGGCAGTGTGAGCGACCCAGACCTCGGGGGCGACACGGAACAGCGCAGCGTAGCGGGCCTCGCGGGCGACGGCTTCCAGGCCGCGTTGCGCCGCGGCATCGGCGGCGACCTCAACGCGGATGACTTCCGCGCGGATTCCGAGCGCACGCGCCTGCTCGGCGGCGCGTTCGGCAACCGCGGCAGATCCAGGCTGCAGCGCGTGGTCGACGATGACGGCGCGCACGTCCCTCCCCTCCGCAGCTACCGCCGCGACCAGTGCCAACGAATCGGGGCCACCGGAGAGGCCGATGACGGGCGTGGTGGCTGCGGCGGAAACGGGGAGGTCACGAATGGAACGTCGGCAAGCGAGGAAGTGCGGCGACTTGCGGGGCCAGAACGGGTCCACGGCGCGGCCTACATGGTGCGGAGGGCGGAGGCGAGCTCGTCGAGCGCGCGGCGGGCAGCGAGGATCTCGGAGCCGTTGGAGAGGAACGCGAAGGTGTAGACGTTGCCGTTCTCGCTGGTCACGGTACCCGCAAGTGCCGACGTCTCATCCAACGTGCCCGTCTTCGCCCGCACCCAGCCGCGGCCGGGCAGGTCGCCGTAACGCTGGATCAGCGTGCCCTCGCCGGCGGCGACGGGCAGGGTGGCCAACAGCGGGCGGAGCTCGCTGGGGCCCGGCGCGGCGGCGGCAGCGAGGATCGAATCGAGAAGCGCGGGCGTGACCAGGTTCAGCTCGGAGAGGCCGGAGTTGTCGTTGACGGTGGTCGCGGAGGTGTCGAAGCCGTGCTCGGCGAGGATCGCAAGCGTCGCCGCCGGCGCGTCGGTCTGCCCGCGGTGCAGCGCCAACTCGCGGCCGATGGCCTCGGCGTAGACGTTGTCGGAGTTCTTCATCATCACCGCCAGGCGGGTGACCAGGTCCGGCGACTCGACGGACGCGACCGGCGCGGCGACGGCTTCACCGGCGGCCGCCCCACCGGCGGCCGCAGGCACCGACCCGTACCCCACCTCGCTGACGCCGATGCGGTCCGCAAGCGCCTGCGCGACATCCAGCGCCGGGGTGTGGGAGCGCGGCACGTCGCCGACCGTGTCCTCCAGTCCGCGGCCGCCGCTCAACATCGCGGGCTGCAGCGGAGCGACGAAGCCGCCGTCGATGTCTACGGGATCCCACCCGGGGAGGAGTTCGGGCATCGCGGCCCACGCCGACGTATCGATGAGCACTCGCGACGCCCCGGAACCGGCGAGCTGCGCGGCAAGCGCATCGAGCGCTTCGGCGTCCATCCACACGTCGCCGGCGGCGCGAATTACCAGGTCATCGCCCACGCGGTAGACGTCGGTACGTAGGCGATCCAGCGGCCCGAGCTCCAGCACGGCCGCGGCGGCGGTGAGAATCTTGGTTGTCGACGCGGGCCGCAGCGGTGCCCCCGACTGCACGTCGCACACGACGCGGCCCGTCGCGGCGTCCGTCACGCGGGCGTGGAACTCGGCGAGGCGGGGGTCGAAGGCGGCTGGGGGACAGGCGTCGGCAAGCGAAGGTTCGGTGGCGGCGACCAGGACGGGCGCGGGGGTGGGCAGGGCGTACGCGGGCGCGTGCTCGAGGGCGGAGAGTTGTTCGTGCGCGGCGATGCCGAACCCGGCGACAGTGCCCACGCCCACAAGCGCCGCGGCGGCGGTGACCCACGTGGCGGTTCTTCTTGCGCGCTTCTCATCCATCTCGGCAGAGCGTAGTACGCAGTGCGTAGTACAGCGCAAGAAGACGGGTTATACACAACACCACACAAACCACACAAAGCGACATCAGCGGGTAGGCATACACAACTCCACACAATCCACACAAACACACATGGTTCATTACGATGGGGTCATGTTTGGAGACAATCCATTCCGCGCTTCGCTTGGATCGAGCCCGCCACTGCTAGTGGGGCGTGACGAAGTTATAGAGGACTTCACTCTGGCACTGCGTGAGGGACCAGGGACGCACGAACGCGTGACACTCCTGGTAGGGGCACGTGGTGTTGGTAAGACGGTGCTTCTCAACGAGTTGGAGGACACCGCGGCCGAACATGGTTGGATTACATTTTCCGAAACCGCCACTGAGGGTTTTGTTCAGAATCTCAAGCTGCAGATAGGTGAGCTCCTCAACGGCGAGCGAGCTACTGGTAAACGGACAATCCAGATCGGTCCTTCCTTTTTGCGCTTTAAGCAAGAAGGCGAGGGACCAAGTCAGGTCACCGGCAATTTGCGCTCCCTGCTCTCTCAAGCTCTCGACCTTGTTGCGGAGAACTCAAGGTTCAACGAGCGCCCGAGCGGCATTCTCATCACGATTGACGAGCTGCACTACGTACACCAAAACGAAATTACGGAGTTTGCCACAACGATCCAGCACCTCATTCGCGAGAACCGGGAGATTGCCGTGGTTCTCGCCGGTATCCCCACTTCTATCCGGCCGCTTCTAGCCAGCCAAGATGGACGGAACCCAATCACCTTCCTACGCCGCGCTAACCGAATCGACTTAGGGCGGCTCCCCGACAGCAAGGTGCGGGAGGGGCTATCAGTTCCCGTTCAAGATGCCGGCAGGACGTGGAACGATCAGGCCTTAAATTACGCGGTAGAAGCATCAGGGGGTTACCCGTTCATGATCCAGCTGATAGGAAATTACTCGTGGAGATTCGCCGACGGGGAAGAAATCTCGTTAGATGCGACACAAGCTGGCGTAGCGAAAGCCAGGAAGAAGCTCGGGCAGCTCGTTCACGAGCCTGCGCTCAGTGATCTGTCGAGCGAGGACCGACGCTTCCTCGCAGCCATGTCGCTGGATGACGGCGAGTCGAAAATCACCGAGATAGCCAAACGTCTGGGGGTCAGCGACCAGCAGGCCTACAATTACCGCTCCCGACTCAACGAGGCTGACCTTGTAACCACGGGCCGCGGTACCGCGGATTTTGTATTGCCATTCTTGCGTGAGCACTTGCGGGAGCACGTAGTTACCGACCTGCTTCGTATCGAGCCCGAGAGCTCGCAATAGCCCTGCATCAGGTAGATGACGGCCTGCTCTTCCTCAACTCCCACCCAGACTACGATGGTGCCAGTAACTTCAGAACCGATCCAAAGGAGCACCATGGCTATCGAGGTCATCATCGAAATCCCGAAGGGGTCCCGCAACAAGTACGAGGTCGACCACGAAACCGGCCGCGTCTTCCTCGACCGCTACCTGTTCACCCCGATGGCGTACCCCGCCGACTACGGCTTCATCGAGCACACGCTTGCCGACGACGGCGATCCCCTCGACGCCCTCGTCATCACCCCCGAGCCGGTCTTCCCCGGCGTGACCGTCATCGCGCGCCCCATCGGCGTGTTCAAGATGACCGACGAGGCCGGCGGCGACGACAAGCTGCTCTGCGTCATCGACGACGTCCGCTACGAGCGCTACCAGGACATTTCCGACGTCGACGACTTCACCAAGAACGAAATCGAGCACTTCTTCGTCCACTACAAGGACCTCGAGCCGAACAAGGAAGTCACCGGCTCCGGCTGGGGCGACAAGGCCGAGGCTGAGGCGATCCTGCAGGCCGCGCTCGACGCGTTCGAGCGCGTCGGCGACAACTCCCGCGAAGGCCTCGAGGCCGAGAAGGACACCGAGACCGAGAACTAGGTCTGGCTTTCGGGTCTGCGGACTGGGCTTTCGGGTTTGGCCTTGCCGGTTCGCGCCGCTCTGCGCCGGTTTGCGCCAGTTTGCGCCGCTTTGCGTCAGTTTGCGCCAGTTCGCGCCGGGTTTACTGCGGTGGACCCGGCTTTTTGCTGCGCCAAACAGGCTGAAATCGCTGACAGCTCCAATTCGCGTCCGGCTTGGAGCTCTCAACGCGTTCGTTGACAGGCGACCAACTGAAACCCGCAGGTCACCGGCTTGACGCTGAGAGCTCCAGTCGTTGAGAGCTCCAGTTCTGGCCACCGCCTGGCCGTCGCCCCTGCGGCAGCCCCGCGGAAGCAGGGACAGCGGCACCTACTCCGGTGCCCCACCCCGGCAGCGGCACTCCCCTAGCGCAGATGCGCCAATAATGTGTGGATTCCACACGTATTTCCGCCGAATCCTCTATGTAGCGCATTACCGAAAAGAAATCCGCAGACCGCGGCACCCCACCGGCGAGCGCGGCGCCCGCGGCGCCCGCAGCGCCCGCGGCGCCCGCAGCGCCCGCGGCGCCCGCAGCGCCCGCGGCACCGACGCACACCGCCCAACCCGGTGCCCCCTCTACGCCAGCCCGACCTGCCTGCGGCGCCAGTTGCTCAACCAGTACACGCACATGGACACGACGGGCCCGGCAACGGCGGCGGCGAACATGCCCTGCCACATCAACCCGTAGTAATGGAACACCGACAAGATCACGGACGCGACGATCGCAGGGAAGACCAGCATCTTCTGCTCGGTGAGCAGGCTGGGCAGCTTACCCAGCATCACGTCGCGGGTGAGCGACCCGCCGACAGCCGTGAGCACACCCAGCAGAATGATAGAGATCCACGGCAGATCGTTCTCAATCGCGCGCGTGGCGCCCACGACACCCCAGACGCCGATGGTCACCACGTCCGCGTAAAACCGGAACGTGTCCCAGAATTTGTCCTTGAACGTCATCACAAATGCGACCACCGCGCCGGCGCTAGCGGTGAGTAGGTAACCGGGGGTTTGGAGGGCGGCTGCGGGACCGTCGTTAAGCACGGCGTCCCTGATCAGCCCTCCCGCAAGCGACGAGACCAGCGCAACCACGAGGAAGCCGACCACGTCGAATTCCTCGCGCTTCGCAATCGTCCCGCCAACCACCGCCGCCAAAAACACGCCGATGTACTCCAGCACGAAGTAGAGGGTGTACACCTCTTGCGAAAAGTCCGTATCCACCCGCGCGATTCTAGGACCCCCGCTTAGCGACGAAAGGTCCCCATCCCGAACCCGGGACAGGGACCAGACGAGCGCGAGTTAGACCAGCTGGCGGCGGCCGAAGGCGAAGACCGCTGCGCCGAGCACGGAAGCCAGCAGGAGGGCGATGAGGCCCTTGCCGAACTCGTTGGAGCCGGTCTCGGCGGTGATGCCGCGGCCCTCGGTGGAGGTGGAGCTGTCCATCTGCGACTCAACCTCTGCGCGGTTGGAGGAGAGCATGTTGGCGGACGCCTCGCGCTCCCAGGCGGTCGGGACGGAGCTGGTGCGGGTGATGTCCATGACGTAGGTGCGGCCGTCCTGGTTGAGGTACCAGTTCACGCCGCCGATGATCAGCATCGCCGGCAGCGCCATCGCAGCGGCGAATGCCAGGTCGGCGGTGGAAGAGGTGAGCTGGTAGTGGCTCTCGCCGTTGAGCTCGCGCGGCTGGGACTTGCCCAGTGCCTGGGCGAATGCGGCGATGCTCATCCAGCGTGCGTCGCCCTCGATGCGCGGGGTGTTCAGCAGCGCGCGGGAGTTCACCACGAACTTGTCGCTGTAGTAGATCCAGTCCTCGCCGTTGAGCTTGCCGGCGAACTCGCCGATCTTGAACGCCGGCAGGGAGTCCACGGAGGAGGAACCAGTCTGGGCGGCTGCGGAACCCTCGGCACCGGTGCCGGTGCCGGCCTGGCCGGACGCGGAGACGGTCAGGGAGCGCTCGACCAGGTTCTTCGGCAGCAGCCAGTTCAGCTCGCGGGAGAGCTGGAAGAAGGTCTTGGTGTCGGCGGCGATGGCGCCGTTGATGTCGGCGTCGGCGGCGACAACGTGGATTCCGTTGGAGTGGTACTTGTACACCTTCTGCTCGGCGCCCTCGCCGACGACGATCTCGCCGCCAGCCTTCCAGTCCGGCAGGGACTTCATGGTTGCCAGGGCGACAAGGTACTTCGCACGCAGTTCCTCGGCCTTATTCGCCGGGACGGAGCGGCCGGAGACGACGGCGAGCTCGATGATGCTCATCTCGGTCTCCAGGTTGCCGGTCGCCTTGGCGTCGGCCTGCTTCGCCAGGGCCTCATCGGTGGTCACGGTGACGCCGTCCGGGAGGTAGAACCAGCTCTTGCCGCCCCACATGCCGGCCTCGCCGCCGGCCTTCCACTCGCCCAGCGCCGGCAGGAGGGTGACGGTCTCGCTCTGACCGGTGGCGGTGGCGGACAGGTAGCCGATCAGCGGGTCGGCGACCGGCTTGGTCACCTCGTCGATGGCCGCGTTGATGCTGCTGCCAGCGATCTCAGCGCCGTAGGAGGACTGCGCCGAGGCGTGCGGCGCGATGGACAGGGTCATGGCCCCGGCAAGAGCCAGGGCGGTGATGGACGTGCCGTAACGCTTCATGAGGTTCTCCAGGGTCATTCAGGAAAGGGCTTCGGGTTCAGACTCACTCTAAAGTCTCAATGCAGGCTTTAGACTTTCAACCACTCTAGTCACAGAATTCACATTCGTCACACAAGTCCCGTTAGCCCCTCGTGTTACGCACGCGAAAATGCCCCCACATAGGGGGGCGTTCGGGTCTGTGCGCTGGAGGTTCGTTGCTAGGAAGCGTCGTCAAGCGACACACCCTCGAAGCGCCAGCCGATCACGGCGTTGCGTACCGAATCCTCGAAAGGGTTCGCGGGCTGCACGCAGGAAATCGTGAGCAGGCGGCCGGGCGTGGCCTGCGTGCCCCAAATCGCGGGATCGCCCCCAAGCGCGGACTTGTCGGGATCATGCAGGTCCGTGACCTGGTACTTCAGCCACCAATCCCCGGATTCCGCGGTGCGCAGGTACATCACGTCGCCGATCTTGAGCGTGTGCTCCTCGGCAGACGGGTTGTACAACTTGTCGAACACCGCCGGCACCCCAGCCGCCGCGTGCCCCGCCAGCACCACCACGTCCGACGTGTGCGTGCCGGGGAGCTGATAGGGCTTATCGACGCTCGTATACGCACACGCCTTATTCAACGGACCCGGATCGATCGCGCCGTCCACAACTCGGCAATCCGCGTCCTCGAACTTCGCGGTCAGGCCGACGGCGGGGATGCGCATCTCCACCGGCCGCGACTGGTCGATGATCTCCGGCGGCGCCTCGGCGGGCGTTGTCGGCTGCGCCGTCGTTGCAGTCTCGGCGGGGGTCTCGGCGGTGGTCTCGGCCACCGGCTCCGGCTGCTCCTCCCCGCCCCCGCACGCGCGCACCACGCCGAAGATCAGCAGCGCGAGAATCAGCAGCGCGACCGCGCGGCGCACGTGAAACACCCAGCGCGGCGTCGGGGGTTTGCGGTGCGGCGCGGGGTGGCGTTCGGATCGCGGCAGCTCAGGGGGTCGCCGCGGCACATACGTATCGCCGGCCATGCGGAAACAATACACTCGCATCCATGAAAGAAGTTGCAGTAACAGACGTCCCCGCCGGGGCACAGCTTATCGACGTTCGCGAAAAGGACGAGTACGCAGAAATCCACGCCAAGGGCGCGACCAACCTGCCGCTGAGCGAGTTCGTCATGCACGCCGACCAGATCGACCCGGACCAGGACATTTACCTGATCTGCAAGAGCGGCGGGCGTTCCGCTCAGGCGGCCGAGTACCTGGAGAACGCGCTGGGCTGGGACAACGTGATCAACGTCGCCGGCGGCACCCAGGCTTGGATCCAGGCCGGCATGGAAACGGAGACCCTGGAGCAGGAGGAGCGCGGGTAAAGGGGCGTCGGCAAGCGAAAGCCCCATAGTTGGTGGGGCAAATCGTTTACGTCCCCCGCGAATTTTGCTTACGCTTGGGTTATGTCCCAATCAGCTGAGCTGCCCAGTTCGCTCACCCGGTCGCCGTCGTTTCAGATCGAGCGCGTGCGCCGCCACACGAAGGACGAGGTGGAGCGCACGCTGGCGAAACGCGGCTCAACCATGCGCGAGTACTGGATTCTCAGCTGCGTGATGGAGCACGGGCTCTCGCAGCGGCAGCTGTCGGAAATGCTGGTCATCGACGCTTCCGACATGGTGCGGCTCATCGATTCGCTCGAGGCGCTTGAGTGGGTGAAGCGCGACCGCGACCCCGACGATCGACGCCGCCAGATTGTCACCCCCACCAAGAAGGGCGCGAAGGCGCACGCGTCGTTGATGGAAGAGGTCGCCGCCGCCGAGGACCGCGCCCTCGACATGTCGACCAACAAGCAGCTGAAGTCCCTGAAGCAGCTGTCGAAGGCGATCCTCACCGAGGAGGGGGAGTAGGGGCGGGATTTCCGTGTAATCCCCGGGGCAAGCTTCACGATGAGCTGGGAAGTATGTACGTTTAACGTGCATCCCTGCCACGCTCGATTGTCTCGATTGTTGAGGAATTCCATGAAGAAAGCCCTGCGCGCAGGCATCCTCGCCGCCGCTCTCGCCGCAAGCTCCGTGACCGTTGTCAACGCCCCGGTGGTGTTCGCCGCCGAGGGCGATGCCGCTGGTGGTACCTCTGGCGCAGATACTGCTATTGCAACGAATGCTCCGCTGACGCTCGACCAGCAGATTGAGGATGCAAAGCAGAAGCTTGAAACGGCAAAGCTCGTTCGCGATGCTGCAAAGGCTGAGGTCGAGCGTCTCGAAGAAGCTATCAAGGGTGAGGCAAAGCCGTCTGCCGCACTGCAGAAAGCTTACGACGACGCGAAGAAGGCCGAGGCCACGAAGAAGGCCGAGTACGACGCAGTTAACACCAAGCTGACGACCGCAAAGAACGACGAGAAGGCAGCCGACGAGGCACTGAAGACCGCTAAGCAAGAGCTGGAGACGGCCAAGGCAGACGTAAAGAAGAAGACCGACGCTCATACCAAGGCAGATACTCTCTCTAAAGCGACGGCGGCGACCGAGGGTGAACCGACCCAGGCTCAAATTGACGAGGCAAAGGGAAAGGTAGACGGACTCAAAAAGGAGCTCGATGATGCGAAGTCAGTGCAGGCCGGGAAAGAGAAGGCCGTTGAAGCTGCCGAATCGAAGAAGACTCAGGCATCCAACGCATCTCTTCTCGCCTCGGTAGAGGTTCGTCCCTTGGAGGATGCATACGCCGAGGCACAGCGGGCAACAATGCGTGCGGAAACAGCACTCAAGGCCGGTGTTCTAAACCCGGAAGACGCGAAGAAACAGCTGCCGACTGCGCAAACGCTGTTCACCACGGCGGAGGGATTCGTAACGATCGCCGAATCGAACCTCGCAAAACTTGAAGCCCAGAAGGAGAACCAGGGCAAGGGCTCCAGCCTCCCGGCGTTCAAGGACGGGGACAAGCTCACGCCGTTCGGCATCGCGGTCATCGTGGTCAGCGCGCTGGTTGCCGTGCTCGGCCTGGGCGCAGCCCTGCTGCCCCAGCTACAGGCTTTCCTCCCGCAGCTGCCGTTCTAGTCCGCTGCTCGGAAATCACCGGAGCGCCCCGCTGGGGTTGCTCCGGTTTTTGGTTTGTGGGGAAGGTAGCGGCTGAAAAGGGAGCGTCGATAAGCAAGGTGCAACTAAGTTTTAGTGCAGCCCCCATCCGATCCCGAGGAGTTCCCGTGAAGAAGACCCTGCGTGCTGGCATCGTCGCTGTCGCGATCGCTACTACCTCCGTCACCGTCCCGACCGCGTTCGCCGCCGAGACCACGAACCAGACCGACACCACGAAGACCGAGCCGACCCGCGAGGAGCTCATCGCGGCTGCTGAGAAGGCGCTGACCGACCTGAAGAAGCAGCGCGACGACGCCAAGAAGGCAGTCGAGGACGCTGAGAAGAAGGTCAAGGCTGCACAGGATGCGCTTCCGGCGCTGCAAAAGGCTTACGACGACGCGAAGAAGGCCGAGGAGCCGAAGGAGAAGGCGTTCAACGACGCGAACCGCGACTATCAGCCGAAGAAACAGGCGGCGGATGCGGCTGCATCGGTGTTGGAGGCCGCTGAGAACGAGGTGAAGGCTGCTCAGGACGATCTGGTTGAAAAGCAACAGGTGCTCAAAACCAAGAACGGTTATGTCGACAACCTTGGGGAAAACACCCCGAAGAATGTTCGGGACGCAGCTGTAAAGGAAGCCGCGGATGCCAAACAATTGGTTGAAGCTGCTGAGGCCCGCCTGACGGCCGCACAATCCGCCCGCGAAACGGCTAAGACCAAGGACACCGCCGCGAAGCAGGCGCTCGCCACCGAGGAGAAGAAGCTCGCCGGCCCGCTCGCCGAGATCAACGAGGTGAAGCAGAAGACGGCGGCGGCGAAGTCCGCCCTGGATGCGAAGCAGACCGAGCTGACCAACGCCAACAAGCAGGTCGAGGACGCGAAGAAGAAGCTCGACGAGGCGGAGAAGGCCGTCACCGAGGGCCAAAAGCTCGTCGACGGCGCGAAGAATCCGAAGAAGGGCTCGAGTCTTTCGTCGTCAAGCAAGCAGGGTGCAGAAAACGGTGCGACGGGTGACGACGCCAAGAAGCTGAAGCCGGCTGAAATCGCGGCCATCGTGATTGCAGTGCTGGTGACGCTGATTGGCCTGGGCACGTTCGTGCTGCCGAACCTGCAGAACTTCCTGCCGGGCGTATAGGAGCTGACATGAAAAAGATCACCACTGCAGCCCTGGCGGCTGCCCTCGTTTCCACTGCGTTTGTTGTCCCGGCGTCTGCCGAGGAGGCGCTTGAGCTGCCGACTAATGCTGTGGCTGCATCGAAGCAGAAAGCGACCCAGGAGCAGGTCCGGGAGCTCGAGCAGGAGCTCGATCGGATCTACGAAGAGCTCGACCGGATTCGAAAACCGTTCGTCGATAAGCAGGAAGCTCTCCTAGCGGCGGTGAAGCGTCTCGAGCAAGCAAAGGCTGCCGGCGATGAAGCTGCACAGCGCGACGCTTGGGCCGGGATTCGCGAGAAGGGTGCGGCCCGACATGCGGAGGCGGAGAAGCTGTTCGGGACGGGTGCGCTTGAGAAACTGCTCGATGAGGCTGCGGAGAAGCAGAGCGAGTTGGACGCGATTGCGTTGGCCAGCGAGTTTAAGCCGATCTTGAAGCACGATCCGGCATACATTGAGCTGATCGTCAAGTCCCTGGACGAAGCGGCTCGCGCGCGGAAGGCCGAGGGGTCGGAGGGCGAAGGGTCGGTGAGCGAGGGCTCGGAGACCAGCGAGACCCCGTCTACCGATCAGCCGGCCACGAAGCCGGTGTTCTACCCCGAGCTGTCTGCCGGCAAGATCGTCGGCATCGTCGTTGGCGTGATCGCGGCGGTCGCTGCCCTGGTCGGGCTGGCATCGTTCGCGCTGCCAGGCTTCTTGCCGACGTTCGGTCGGTAGCGTTCTGCGGGCCCTCCGCTTCGCCAGAGGGTGAGACCAACACCGCGAAACCCAGATGGTGAATAAATGGCCCACGGGGCTGTTTTTCACCATCTGGGTTTCACCCCTTTTGGGTCTGGCAGGCATGGCGGACCTGTGGGCGCCACTGGCCTGGTGGGCGCGGCGCGAGGGGCCGACTGGCCAGACGCGCGCCATCAGCCGCACCGCCTCCCACCCCAGGACTCTGGGGCCACAAACCCGGCTAAACCGTTCGGAAAATAGCCGGGTTTAGTTACCTGATGCCCCGGTTTGAGCCCCATTCGGCCACAAACCCGGCTAAACCGTTCGGAAAATAGCCGGGTTTAGTCACCTGATGCCCCGGTTTGAGCCCCATTCGGCCACAAACCCAGCTAAACCGTTCAGCAAATAGCCGGGTTTGCAGCCCGGGCGCGCGCAGCGAACCCCGTGCCCGATGCCCACCGTCCGGCCGCCGGAAATTCGTGGGCGCACACCAACGAATTGCCGTAAACAGCGAGGCAAACTACGGTGTCGGCTATGTCAAAACCAGATCAAGGATCCGAACCGAGCGAGATCCCAGCGCATAACGTCGCCGCGGGGGCCGCTGAGCAACCCGCCGTCGCTGACGCCGCGCCAACCGCCACCACCACCCCGGCGGACCCCGCGCACGCGGAGGGACTGTTGCGTGGGCATCTCGCGCCGTCGTCGCGCACGTTGGTGGACATCGTGCTGGCCACGGCTGCGCAGTACCCGGACGCTGCCGCGATCGACGACGGCGGCGCGGGCACCCGCGACAAGGACGACGAGCAAGACGCGCACGCCGACCCGCACGCCAACGCCGACGACGAAGACGACGACCACGCCGGCATCCTCACGTACGCGGAGCTGGTCGAGGAGGTCGAGCGCCTCGCCACGACGCTGAACCAGAACGGCATCGGCCGCGGCAGCCGGGTGGGCATCCGGATGACGTCGGGTACGCGCCACCTGTACGTGGCCATCCTGGCCACGCTGTTCGCGGGCGCGGCGTACGTGCCGGTGGACGCGGATGATCCGCAGGAGCGCGCGGACCTGGTCTTCGGCGAAGCCAACATTGACGCCCTGTTCACTGACCAGGGTCTTCGGGTGCTGCGGCGTGGGGAACCGAACGTCGAAAAGCCAATGCCCGAGGACGACGCCTGGATTATTTTCACCTCCGGCTCGACGGGCACGCCGAAGGGTGTGGCGGTGACGCATCGTTCGGCGGCGGCGTTCGTGGACGCGGAGGCGCGGCTGTTCTGCCAGGACGAGCCGCTCGGGCCGGAGGATCGCGTGCTGGCGGGCCTGTCCGTGGCGTTCGATGCGAGCTGCGAGGAGATGTGGCTGGCGTGGCGCCACGGTGCGTGCCTGGTGCCGGCGCCGCGCTCACTCGTGCGCAGCGGCCAGGACTTGGGCCCGTGGCTGATTCGCCGCGACGTCACGGTCGTGTCCACGGTGCCGACGCTCGCGGGTCTCTGGCCTGCGGAAGCGCTCGACGGGGTGCGGCTGCTCATCGTCGGCGGCGAGGCCTGCCCGCAGGAGCTCGCGGACCGCCTCAGCGCCGAGCGCGAGATGTGGAATACGTACGGGCCGACGGAAGCGACCGTCGTGGCCAGTGCCGCGAAGCTCGAGCCCGGCAAGCCCGTGACCATCGGCTGGGCGCTCGACGGCTGGGATTTGCACGTGCAGCCGGACGGCGAGCTGGTCATCGGCGGCGTGGGGCTTGCGCGCTACTTGGACCCGGCGAAGGACGCGGAGAAGTACGCCCCGCTCGACGAGTGGGAGCGCGCGTACCGCACCGGCGACCACGTGCGTGCCACCGACGACGGCCTCGCGTTCATCGGCCGCGCGGATGACCAGGTCAAGATCGGCGGCCGCCGCATTGAGCTCGGCGAGGTCGAGGCGAACGTCGCGGCGCTGCCGGGCGTGTACAACAGCGCCGTCGCGGTGCAGAAGCTGCCGGGCGGCGACAAGGTGCTGGTGGGCTACGTCTCCCCCGACCCGGGCACCGAGCTCGATCCGGCGACCATGCGCGCGCAGCTCACCGAGGTGATGCCGGCGGCGCTGGTGCCGCGCATCGCGATTCTGGACGAGCTGCCCGTGCGCACCTCCGGCAAGGTGGACAAGGCCGCGCTGCCGTGGCCGCTGCCCGCCGCCGTCGAGGCCGCGGGCCTCACGGACACGGAGCGTTGGGTGGCGGAGCAGTGGGTCGAGGTGCTCGGCACGGACGTGACCAGCGTCGACGCGGACTTCTTCGACCTCGGCGGCACCTCACTCGCGGCCGCGGCGCTGGTTGCGCGCCTGCGCGACCGCGTGCCGACGTTCGCAGTCCGCGACCTCTACGACCACCCCCGCCTCGGCGCGCTGGCGCAGCGTATCGACGCCGCGTCGAAACCCGTCGCACCCACCCGCAACCGCGACGTCGCCCCAGTGTCCGCGGGCACGCATGTGGCGCAGACGCTCGCGCTGATCCCCATTATGACGCTGCGCGCCGCCACCCCGATCCTCTGGATCATGCTGGCGATGCTGCTGGTCTGGCCGGCGACCGGCCCGGCAGCCGGCACGATCATCGCGCTCTGGGTCCTTTTGTGCACCCCGCTCGGCCGCGTGCCCATCGGCGCGCTCGGCGCGCGGCTGATTCGCGACGGGTTCCGCGGCCCCCTCAAACCGGGTTCCTACCCGCGCGGCGGCGCGACGCACCTGCGCCTCTGGGCCGCGGAGCGCTGGCTGCAGGCCTCCGGCGCGCTCAACGTCTCGGCCACGCCGCTGATGAAAACCACGGCGCGGCTTTTGGGCAACCGCGTGGGCAAGGACGTCGACATGCAGACGCTGCCGCCGGTCAGCGGCCTGGCCACTATCGGCGAGGGCGCGTCCCTCGAGCCGGAGGTGGATCTCTCCGGCTACTGGATCGACGGAGACGAGCTGCGCGTCGGCACGGTGACGATTGGCGAGGGCGCCCGCGTCGGCACGCGCAGCACGCTCATGCCCGGCACCGACATCCGCGACGGCGCCGAGGTTGAACCCGGTTCCACCGTCACCGGCCGCAAACCGGTGAAGAAGCGGTGGGCCGGCTCGCCCGCGCGCAAGGTGGGCAAGACCAAGCAGACGTTCCCGGAGGAGGCGCCGCCGGCGGGCCGTAAGTGGGAGGCCGCGTACGCGCTGAGCGCACTGGGCATCGGCCTCATCCCGGTGGTCAGCGTCGCGCTCGCCGCGTGGGGCGCGGTCATCCTCACCTTCGCCACCGGCCGGCCGCTTCTCAGTGCGGCGCTTGGCGGCCTGATCTTCCAGGCAGCCGGGCTGGTGCTGACGCTTGTTGGGGTAAGACTGGCGTCGATAAGCGTGAAGCCCGGCACCCACCCCGTGCGCAGCGCACCCGGCTGGGGTCTGTGGACGGTCACGCGCCTGATGGACGACGCCCGCAACCGCCACTTCCCCCTCTACGCCAGCCTGCTCACGCCGGTGTGGCTGCGTGCGCTCGGCGCGCGCATCGGCCGCGGCGCGGAGGTCTCCACCGCAGTCATGGTGCCGAAACTCACCGAGGTGCGCGAGGGCGCATTTCTTGCCGACGACACCCTCATCGGCCCCTACGAACTTTCCGGGGGCTGGATGCGTGCCGACGAAAGCGTCATCGGCAAGCGCGCCTTCGTCGGCAACTCCGGCGTTGTGGCGCCGGGCCGCAAGGTCGGCCGCGGGTCCCTGGTGGCCGTGCTTTCCGCCGCCCCGAAGAAGGCGAAGGCCGGGTCGAACTGGTGGGGCTCCCCGCCGGAGCGCATGCGCCGCGTGGAGGTTTCCGCAGGCGAGGGCGAGGCAGCGACCTTCGCGCCGACGTTCGGCATGCGGGCGCGCCGCGGGCTCATCGAGACGCTGCGCCTGCTCGCCCCCGCCGCCCAGGGCCTCGTCGCCGGTGCGTTCGCGATGTGCGCATTCTCGCTGGTGGAGCGCTTCGGTTTGTGGGCGCTGCTGCTCGGCGGGCTGCTCTGGATGGCGTTCGGCGCCGTGGCGGTCGCTGTGACGGCGGCGGTGAAGTGGGTGTGCGTCGGCAAGCATCGCGCCGGCGAGCACCCGCTGTACTCCTGGTTCGTGTGGCTCAACGAGCTGCAGGATCAGTTCGTGGAGATGCTGGCCGCCCCCTGGTTCTTCAACTGGGCTGGCGGCACCGCCGAGATGAACCTCGCGCTGCGCGCCCTCGGCGTGCAGGTGGGCCGCGGTGCGTGGGTGGAGTCCTACTGGTTCCCGGAGACGGACCTCTGCCGCGTCGGCCCGGGCGCAACCGTCGGCCCCGGCACCGTCGTGCAGACGCACCTGTTCCAGGACCGCGTCATGTCCCTTGCGCCCGTCGAGGTTGGCGCGGGTGCCACCCTCGGCCTCAACTCGGTGATGCTCCCGGGGGCCACGCTTGGCGACACCTCTTCCGTCGGCCCCGGTTCCCTCGTCATGCGCGGCGATGTCGTACCGGCCGCCACGGCGTGGCAGGGCAACCCCGTCGAGGCCACGTAGGGGTCACTTAGGTGGACTGCGATGCCCGCGCGATCTGTGCAATGGGGAGCATGAGGTGGAGCGGCTCCCCGGGCATCTCCTCGAAATCAGCATGCGCCAGATAGAACCCCTTAGCTCGTTCATCCAATGCGTGAACCACGAGAGCCGCGGCACCCACTGATTCAGATGCAGCGAGACACCTTGAAAGAGCATCCCTGAGCAGGCTTCGTCCGATTCCCAAACCTTGTGCCCTGGTGTCCACCGCAAGGCGGGCCAGGATAACCACGGGAACTTCGCGGGGTCTGCCGCGAGAAAAATCGGCGGGAACCAACTCCTTTTCCACGCTGCCGGTGCAGACAGCGTAGTAGCCCATCACCTGCCCATTCCACGTGGTGACGTACACGACACAATTTCTGGCTCGCTGGTTCTGCCAGGCATAGCGATGAAACCAAATGTCTAGCGACGGTTCGCCAGATTGAAAGTCGCTTCGATTGTCCGACTTCTCGAGCCTCCTCGGCGCATGGAGGACATTGTCAGCGCTCAAGATTGATCTCCCGCCCGAACACGCTAGGTTCCGCAAAGAGCGCGGCAAGCTTGTCAACCCTGATTGGCCTGTCGAGTGATTGGCGGAAGACGTCAAAGTCATGGTCGGTCAGCACAAATCTGCGCTTATCCGCCAGCACCATTTCCGCCTCGTGCATCGCGCTACGAAGCACGAATTCCGTCACAGAGACTTCCGACTCTTCCGCTGCCAGTCGCAGCACCTCACTCTGGTCCGAGGTAGCTCGCAGGTTGAGTCTCTGATCCTTGATGGTCATTAGAATTCCCCTTCAGTAGATTCTGTACACACATTGTACGTACATCTACGGGGAACAGGCAATGCCCTTTCCCCTCAACCGACCCCAGGTTTTGAAAATAGACAGAGTGGTGTACTTTAAGCGCACAGGTTAGTTCGCCAAGCGTCGGAACGAAGCCCAGCTCACGCCGACGTCGACCAAGAAAGTAGACCGATATGTCTAACACCCGCACCCGCATCGCCGCCGGTCTCGCAGCACTCCTGGCAGCAGCCAGCCTGACGGCGTGCTCGAACTCGGAGTCGGCAAGCACGTCGTCGGCAAGCGATAAGCCCGCGGCGAGCGCCGGCTACCGCTCCGTCGAGGACATCCAGAACGACGGCACCGTGAAAATCGGCGTGTTCTCCGACAAGGCCCCGTTCGGCTACGTGGATTCGGCGGGCAAGTACGCCGGCTACGACATCGAGTACGGCAACCGCCTCGGCGAGGACCTCGGCGTGAACGTGGAGTACGTGCCGGTTGAGGCCGCCTCCCGCGTCGAGTTCCTGGACACCAACAAGGTGGACATCATCCTCGCGAACTTCACCGTCACCCCGGAGCGCCAGGAGAAGGTGGACTTCGCCAACCCCTACATGAAGGTCTCCCTCGGCGCCGTCACCCCGGATAAGGCTCCGATTGACAAGGTCGAGGACCTCAAGGGCAAGAACGTGATCGTGGTCAAGGGCACCACCGCGGAGACGTACCTGGAGAAGAACCACCCGGATGTGAAGCTGACCAAGTTCGAGCAGTACACCGAGGCCACCAACGCGCTCATCGACGGCCGCGGCGACGCCTGGGTCACCGACAACACCGAGGCCCTCGCTTGGGCCGCGAACACCCCGGGCTTCTCCACCACCATCCCGTCCCTCGGCGACACCGACACCATCGCAGGCGCCGTGGCCAAGGGCAACACCGACCTGCGCGACTGGATGAACAACGAGCTCACCGAGCTGGGCAAGGAGAACTTCTTCCACCAGGCGTACGACAAGACTCTGAAGCCGGTGTACGGCGACGCCGTCTCCGCCGACGACCTCGTCGTCGAGGGCGGCAAGCTCTAAATCGTGGATTTTTCGGTCGTAGCCGACAACATCCCGGTCTATGCCCAGGCGGCAGTCCTCACAGTGAGGGTTGCCGCCAAAGGCATTCTCCTGGCATTTCTCGTCGGCGTCGTGTGCGCGAGCGCGAAGTTCTTTCGCGTCCCGGTGCTCTCCCAGCTGGTGAGCGTGTACGTGGAGCTGTCACGCAACACGCCGCTCCTGGTGCAGCTGTTCTTCCTGTACTTCGGCCTGCCCAAGTTGGGTATTGTGCTGTCGTCGGAAACCTGCGCCGTGGTGGGCCTGGGCTTCCTCGGCGGCAGCTACATGGGTGAGGCGATCCGGGCGGGTCTGGAGGGGGTGCCGGAGAGCCAGCTGCAATCGTCGTTAAGCCTGGGTATGAGCCGCGTGCAGGCGCTGCGGCACGTGATCTCCCCGCAAGCGGCCGCGATTGCGCTGCCGGCGCTGACGGCGAACATTGTGTTCCTGATCAAGGAGACGTCGGTGGTGAGCATCGTCGCGCTGCCGGATCTGGTGTACACGGCGAAGGAGCAGATCGGGCAGACGTACGAGACCCGCGAGGCGCTGTTTCTGCTGGTCACGTTCTACTTGATCATTCTGCTGCCGATTTCGCTGATCGCCGGCCGTGTCGAGAGGAAGGTGCGCGCGAATGTTTTCGGATCTTGAGGTGCTCGCCCAGGGCAATAACTTCGCGCGCCTGCTCGGCGGGCTGTGGGTGTCGGTGCAGATCGCGCTCGCATCCATGGGGCTCTCGATCGTGCTGGGCACGCTCCTCGGCATCGTCATGACGTCCAAGAACCGCGCCGTGCAGCTCATCACCCAGATTTACCTGCAGTTTGTGCGCATCATGCCGCAGCTCGTGCTGCTGTTTCTGGTGTACTTCGACCTCACGCGCGGCTTCGGCATCAACCTCGACGCGCGCCTCGCCGCCGTCATCGTCTTCACCCTCTGGGGCACGGCGGAGATGGGTGACCTCGTGCGCGCCTCCATCCAGGCCGTGCCGCAGCACCAGTACATGTCGGCGGCCGCGCTCGGCATCGAGGGCCGCGACCTCTACCGCCACGTCGTCCTCCCCCAAGCAGTGCGCGGCCTGCTGCCGCTCACAATCAACCTGACCAACCGCATGATCATGACCACCTCCCTGGTCGCGCTCATCGGCGTCGTCGAGGTGCTCAAAGTGGCGCAGCAGATCATCGACGCGAACCGTTTCGATTACCCCAGCGCCGCCCTCTGGATCTACGGCGTGGTCTTCCTGCTCTACTTCGCGGTGTGCTTCCCCATCTCGCTCGCCGCCCGCAAACTCGAGGAAAGGTGGCGCTAAATGGAGCTTATTTCGCTTCACGACGTTCATAAGACCTACCCCAACGGACACCAGGCCCTCCGCGGCGTCGACCTCTCCGTGGCCAAAGGCGAGGTCGTGGCCATCATCGGCCCCTCCGGCTGCGGTAAATCCACGCTCCTGCGCACCGTCAACGGCCTGGAGCCGGTGGATTCCGGCACCATCACCGTCGCCGGGCACGAGGTCACGGCCGCGGGCACCAAGCTTCGCGACGTTCGCACCGACGTCGGCATGGTCTTCCAGTCCTACGACCTGTTTCCGCACCTCACGGTGATGAAGAACCTGCTGCTCGCCCCCAAGGTGGTCCAGGGTGCCGACGAATCCGCCGCCCGCGAGCGCGCTCTCGAACTGCTTGAGCGCGTCGGCCTCGCCGACAAAGCCGACGCCCGCCCCCGCGAGCTCTCCGGCGGCCAGAAACAGCGCGTCGCCATCGTGCGCGCGCTGATGATGCAGCCGAAGGCACTGCTTCTCGACGAAATCACCGCCTCCCTCGACCCCGAAATCGTCCGCGAGGTACTCGAGGTGGTTGTCGGCCTGGCGCGCGACGGCATGACCATGCTGATTGTCACCCACGAGATGTCCTTCGCCCGCGCGGTTGCGGACCGCATCGTGTTCATGGACGCCGGCCAGATCGTCGAGGTCGGCGAGCCGGACGCGTTCTTCACCGCCCCGCAGAGCGAACGCGCCCAGCGCTTCCTCAACCAGCTGGTGTTTTAGCGGGCGGGCGCGGGCGGGGCGCCTGTTAGTTACACGATGTCGATCAGCGTTTTCAGGGGGCCGACGCTTTCGAGATCGCGGTAGTCCCACTTTTTGTCCGGGCTGAGGGTCGCGACCAGATCCTCCATGGTGACCCCGCCGTGCATGGAGCTCACCTCTTCAGACCAGAAGTCGTCGACATTCTTGCTGGTGAAGAAGCAGGCAGTGATCATGGGGACGCCGTCCGTGAGCTCAGGATCCCGCAGCACCGGTACAAAGACGGTATCCCCGCCGCCAGCGAGAGCTTCACGCGCAAGGTCCCGTACCTCGCTGAGCGGGCGCGACCACTCGGCAGGGATCATCGGCATATTCGGGTGCCAAGGCGTTGCCGCAGCGAAATCCTCGCGCTTTGCTGGGCTGAGCATCGACGCTTGCGTGATACCTGCGATGAGGAGTCGCAGCTTGGTCAGGAACTTCACTTCACGCGATCGTTTTGCAGTTTCGTTGCTCATGCTACTTCTCCAACCTTTCCAAATAGAGTTCCCAGTTGTCGATCATGAGGAGATAGCACTCATCGTAGTGGGAATGAATGGTGAGTTCCGCCTCCAGCTGACTCGGCGACTGCGATAAGTCGGCGATAACCTCTTGCGGGCTCTGAGCGCGATCCCGGTGGAACTGGTGGCGGTGGATCCTACTGTGGCAACAGTCAATCCGCGCGACGTCTTGATTCTGATTCGAGTAATTGGCTGGATAGTCTCGTGTCACGTACTGGTTGAGTGCGAAATCGACGATCCGGTTATCCAGTTCCCGCGTGCGAATCGACAGCATGCAACCGTCTCCGAGCAGCACCGGGTAGTCCACGCCGTCAACGGCATCGACGCTCGGCATATAGACGAATGGGGCAGAGTCAGCGTTGAGATCTGCCTTCTGCCCCATATCGACAAGTCGTCGCGACTTTTCGCTAGCCCCCTCACCCATGAGGGAAAGGTTACTAGCGTGGCGGTCTACTTGCTGGACAGCACCTCCGCGACGGATTCATCACCGCACAGATCAGGGATGAACATCAGCGCGAGAAGACCCAGGCCAGTGATACCGAGCGCCACTGCTGGCTGGTTGGCATCCAAGAACGCGGCGAGTTCAGGGTTGAATGCGTTCTAATATCCATGAAACTAGCAATGAACTGTGCGATTTTCTCTAGGTCCACAATGTGATTTTGCCTGCGTAAATCTAGGGCTCAACCCACCTAACCCAAAGAGGGCCTCCGCCAATCGGCGGAAGCCCTTCGGGAGGGTTCACCTAGCCCCTAGTCACCAATCTGGTCGCGGCCGCGCTTCACAATCAGCGGGTCGGGCTCACCGACCACGCTGTGGTCCTTGTTCGTGTACTCGAACTTGGACAGGATGTAGCGCATCGCGTTGAGGCGGGCACGCTTCTTGTCGTTGGACTTGATGGTGATCCACGGCGACTCGTCCGTATCCGTGTAGCGGAACGTCTCTTCCTTGGCGCGGGTGTAGTCGTCCCACTTGTCCAGGCTGGCCAGGTCCATCGGGGACAACTTCCACTGGCGCACCGGGTCCACCTGGCGGATGGCGAAGCGGGTGCGCTGCTCGCGCTGCGTCACCGAGAACCAGAACTTGGTCAGGGAGATGCCGGAGCCGAGGATCATGTTCTCCAGCATCGGCACCTCGCGGAGGAACTCGGCGTGCTGGGATTCCGTGCAGAAGCCCATCACGCGCTCCACACCGGAGCGGTTGTACCAGGAGCGGTCAAAGAAAACGATCTCGCCGGCTGCCGGGAAGTGCTCGATGTAGCGCTGGAAGTACCAGCTCGTCGATTCGCGCGGGGACGGCTTCTCTAGCGCCACCGTGCGGGCACCACGCGGGTTGAGGTGCTCGTTGAAGCGCTTGATGGTGCCGCCCTTGCCGGCAGCGTCACGACCCTCAAAGAGAATGATGTGGCGCTGACCGGTGTCCTTGGTCCAGTTCTGCCACTTCAGCAGCTCGATCTGCAGGGCACGCTTCTTGTCCTCGTACTCGTCGCGGGTCATGCGCTCGTCGTACGGGTACTGCTCGCGCCACGTCTCAATCGGCGAGCCGTCCGGCATCAGCAGCACCGGATCGTCCTCGTCGGAATCATCCACGACCCAGCCTTCAGTCGCGGCGAGGTCGATCATCGGCAATTCGTCATCTTTGTGGTCAGCCATACCGCCCATTCTAGCCCCACACGGGGCTTAAGCTTGCCGACGCTCATTCCCCCACCCCACAACCATTTTCTGGCAGCAAAAACCCCGCCGCGCGATCGCGCTGGCGGGGTGCGTGAAGCTCGAAGCTTCGGCGTCGTGACTAGACGAGCAGGCCGAGCAGCTTGTGAGCGTTCTCAGCGAGGCCGCCGAGAACCTTGAGAGCGGAGAGCAGGCCACCGGTGATGGTGTCGCCGGAGGAGAGAGCTGCCCAGTTGTCGATAGCGGTCTTGAAGGTCATTTTAGAACTCCTTGTTTCTCAGATGCTGTAGGGGAAGAAGTGGCTACTTCTTGATGGTGAAGACAGCCTTGGTGTTCTCAACGATGTCAGCGTTGGTGAACGGCTTCAGGAGGCCCGGTGCGTTCTGGAAGAGAGCGGAGAAGTTCTTCGCGAAAACCTCGAGGTCCTTGAGGAGGTCGATGAGATCCTTGATGGGCATGTTGTCCCCTTCGGTGTCGGTGCCAGAAGACTGGCAAAGGTATTGACATTTTCTGACACCCGCCAAGGGGTATCACGGGAAGAAGTATGCCACAGTCTTTCCAGAGCGCAAGGGGAATTCTGAAATTCGTTGACACTCCTTTTCAGAGGATTTCAAGGGTTCGGAATTTAACCTTTATGTCACCTAGCAGCCGAAACAACTTTCTACCTGCGTCGCTTCGACACGTCTGGTTAACACAATCTAACTTTCTTCGGCTGTCTGTAACACGTGCCGAAGTACCTACCGATACGAAGGGCCGTGCCGCCCCAAACCATGCCCCACATCTGGGGGTAGTTAGGCCCCCACCGCCGCCTCCCCACCCACCCGGCGCCGCTCCCACCGCTCCCCCCGACCGTCGGAAAGCAAAAAGCGCGCCCTCCCCACAACGGGAAGAGCGCGCCTCAGCAAGCTTTGCGCGGGCCAGCAGGCCCCACAGGCCTTACATCATGCCCATGGCCTCCGGGTCCATGCCAGCGCCTGCGCCAGCCGGCTCCGGCTTGTCAGCGACGACGGCCTCAGTGGTCAGGAAGAGACCAGCGATGGAAGCCGCGTTCAGCAGTGCGGAACGAGTCACCTTGGCCGGGTCGGCAATGCCGTTGCCCAGCATGTTCACGTACTCGCCGGTGGCGGCGTTCAGGCCCTCGCCCTCCGGGAGGTGGGAAACCTTGTCGGCGACAACGCCCGGCTCCAGGCCTGCGTTCAGCGCGATCTGCTTCAGCGGTGCGGAGAGCGCCTCGCGGACGATCTTCACGCCGGTCGCCTCGTCGCCCTCCAGGCCGAGGTCGCCCTCGAGCACGGATGCGGCCTGCAGGAGTGCCACGCCGCCGCCGGCGACGATGCCCTCCTCAACAGCTGCCTTCGCGTTGCGGACAGCGTCCTCGATGCGCAGCTTCTGCTCCTTGAGCTCCACCTCGGTGGCGGCGCCGACCTTGATCACTGCGACGCCGCCGGCGAGCTTGGCCAGGCGCTCGTTGAGCTTCTCGCGGTCGTAGTCGGAGTCGGTGTTCTCGATCTCGGCGCGGATCTGGCGCACGCGGCCCTCAATCTGCTCCTGGTCGCCGGCGCCCTGGACGATGGTGGTGTCGTCCTTAGTAATAACAGCCTTGCGGGCCTGGCCGAGCAGCTCGATGCCTGCGGTCTCCAGGTTCAGGCCGACCTCTTCGGCGATGACCTGGCCGCCGGTGAGGATGGCGAGGTCCTGCAGCATGGCCTTGCGGCGGTCGCCGAAGCCCGGCGCCTTCACGGCCACGGACTTGAAGGTGCCGCGGATCTTGTTCACCACGAGGGTGGACAGCGCCTCACCCTCAACGTCTTCGGCGATGATCAGCAGCGGCTTGCCGGACTGCATGACCTGCTCCAGCACCGGCACGAGCTCCTTGACGTTGGAGATCTTGGAGGAGACCAGGAGGATGTACGGATCCTCGAGGACCGCCTCGCCGCGCTCCATGTCGGTGGCGAAGTACGCGGAGATGAAGCCCTTGTCGAAGCGCATACCCTCGGTGACCTCGAGGTCCACGCCGAAGGTGTTGGACTCCTCGACGGTGATCACGGAATCCTTGTTCACCGCACCGTTGCCCACGGCGTACATCGCCTCGGCGATCTTCTTGCCGATCTCCGGGTCGCCCGCAGAAATACCGGCGGTGGAAGCGATCTCCTCCTGGGTCTCAACTTCCTTGGCGGTGTCCAGCAGGTGCTGGGAGACCTTCTCGGTGGCGGCCTGGATGCCGCGCTTGATGCCCATCGGGTTGGAGCCGGCGGCCACGTTGCGCAGGCCCTCGCGGACGAGTGCCTGTGCGAGGACGGTCGCGGTGGTGGTGCCGTCGCCGGCAACGTCGTCAGTCTTCTTGGCAACTTCCTTGACCAGCTCGGCGCCGATCTTCTCGTACGGATCCTCGAGGTCGATCTCCTTCGCGATGGTCACGCCATCGTTAGTGATCGTCGGCGCGCCCCAGCTCTTCTCCAGCACCACGTTGCGGCCCTTGGGGCCGAGCGTGACGCGGACAGCGTCGGCCAGCGTGTTCAGGCCGTTCTCCAGGCTGCGGCGTGCTTCCTCGTCGAATGCGATCATCTTTGCCATGCGTAAAATGCCTCTTCTTTAAGTAGCTTTCGTTAGCACTCTGGGAGTGCAAGTGCCAGCACCCAGTTTTAGCACTCTCCCCCATCGAGTGCAAGGAGCGCCCGCTTGCCGACGCCTGCTAGCAAACGTCGTAAAGTTCCCAGCTCCCGCCCAGAAAGCGGTGCTAGCGTGGAGACATGACTGCACCGAATTTGAACCCGAACCGTGACCGCATCTGGGAGGACATGAAGGAGCTCGTGTCCTTCTACTCCCCGCACTCCACTCCGGCTGCTGAGGAATCGCACCAGGCTGCCGCCGACTTCTGCGCGAAGGCTCTTGAGGAGCTCGGCCTGAACGTTGAGCGTTTCGAGACGATCGATAACGCCGACCTGATCATCGGCACCAAGGAGGCGCAGAACGGCGCCCCGACCGTAGTGCTGTACTCCCACTACGACACGGTGATCGTGACCAACCCGGACGCGTGGACCAACCCGCCGACCGAGCTGACTGAGCGCGACGGCCGCTGGTACGGCCGCGGCGCCGCGGACTGCAAGGGCAACATCGCGATGCACCTGGAGTCTCTGCGCCTCGTCGAGGAGGCCGGCGGCACCGACCTCGGCCTGAAGGTGGTCTTCGAGGGCGCCGAGGAGCTCGGCGGCAAGGACTCCCTGAGCAAGATGATCAAGGAGCGCCCGGAGCTCTTCGACGCGGACATGATCGTGATCGGCGACGGCGGCAACGTTGAGGTCGGCCACCCGACGCTGGTGACCACCCTGCGCGGCGGCGGCCAGGTGCACGTGAAGGTGGACACCCTCGAGGGCGCGATCCACTCCGGCGGCTACGGAGGCGCCGCACCGGATGCCGCGCACGCGCTGGTGCGCATCATCGACTCGCTCTTCGACGAGCACGGCCGCACGCGCATCGATGGTGTCGAATGCACCGGAAAGTGGGACGGCGACCCGTACGGCCGCGAGGCGTTCCGCAAGGACGCCCGCATCCTCGACGGCGTCGAAATTCTGGGCACCGAAGACGAGGACCCGGCGGACATGATCTGGGCCCGCCCGGCGCTGACCGTGATCGGCTTCACCTCCGTGCCGGTCGTGGATGCATCGAACATTGTCAACCCCACCGCCGAGTGCCTCTTCAACCTGCGTGTCCCGGCTGGCCAGGACGCCGCCGAGGTTGCCGAGAAGGTCAAGGAGCACGTGATCAACCACGCACCGTACGGCGCGAAGATTGAGGTAGAGATCTCAGGCGTGAACCAGCCGTTCGACACCGATGTCCACGGCGAGGGCGTGGCCACCGTCATCCAGGCGCTCAAGGATGCGTACGGCTCCGAGGAGATGGCGCTCATCGGCTCCGGCGGCTCCATCCCGCTGTGCGTGACCCTGCAGCAGACCTTCCCGGATGCGGAGTTCGCGCTCTACGGCGTCGAGGAGCCGAAGTGCAACATCCACGGTGTCGACGAGTCCGTCGACCCGACCGAGATCGAGCACGTAGCGAAGGCCCAGGCACTGTTCCTGCTCCGTTACGGCAAGTAGGTATGAGCTGCTTCTAGCCCCTCTTCGGAGGGGCTTTTTACTGGCCGATTGCAAAATGTGTTGCGCGTCACTGTGATCTGGGTTACTGTGACCTGCGTGACAGTGATTCGCGTTTTCCTAGCTGCAGAAGACCGAGCCGCCGGCGTCCTAGCCGAGCGAGTACTCGGGGCTACGCACCCCGCCGCATAGACCCCCGCGGCGCGCGGAAGTAGTCGTTAGCACCCCAGCACCAGGGTCGAAAAACCTTCCACTTCGCAAAAGCTAGGAGCCACAATGCTTACCCACACCACCACCGCTGCCCCGTCCCACGCAACCGACCTGCACGAGGCGATCCACGCCGCGCCGAGCGCGCACCCGCACATCACTCACGCAGCACCGGAGGCCCCGCACTTCGACGAGGTTATGGCCCGCATCGAGCTCGGTGCCAGCCTCCCGCGCGAGCTGCGCGAAGAAGCCCGCGACATGGACTGGGGCCTCTTCATGGCCACCTACGCGCCGGAGCCGACGCTGAAGATCACCCACACCGGCACCACCCAGAAGAACTGGATGATGTCCGAGTACGCCTTCGACGTCGACGCGATGCCGAAGGCCAGCCCGGCGCGCCGCACCTCCGAGGTCATCGAGGCGAACGGCCCGGTCCGCGCCATCACCCGCGTCCTGAACATCCACAACCGCTACGTGGAGATTCTGAAGTTCCACCAGGTTGAGCTCTTCGGCCAGACTGCGACGTTTATCAAGGTCGGCCACTCCGAGCGCCACTTCCGCAACGCTTGGGTCGCCGGCTTCGGTGAGACCCCGGAGGCCTCCGCTGCGGCGGCGCTCTCCGCCGGCGCGCAGCGCATCCACGGCAACATGTAGTTCCATCCGGGTGACAAATTCCGCATCTCCAATATCTGCCTGACCTTAAAGTGCCTGGTAGTGAACTTATGCGCCCACCGTTGTGGTCGAATTTGTCACCCCGGGCAGCTGCGGAACGGCGAGCCAGGTCCCGCCGGCAGGGGCGGGTGGACCCGACGTGAGCGTGAAGTCGTTGATTTATGTACAGTGTCCATTGTTGGCCGCGCTACATTTTCTGACGCGCCTTTTATCTTGTTCCGCAAGTTAATTATGGTGTAGCGCGGCCTCTACCTGGGTTTTCTCGGGTGGAGGCCGCATTTTTCTCTGGCACGTCTGTGCCCTTCGGTGCGGCTCTCACGTACCAACTCGATGCGACAAGGAGGGCCCGCGACCGTGCTGACGCTACTGATCGCCCTGATTGCCGCCACCATCGCCGCGCCCTTTATGTTGCGCATCATCGGCAGGCCCGCCTTCGGCATCCTGGCCTTGGTGCCGCTCGGCGGGTTCATATGGATGGTCTCCCTGTTCAACGGCGGGGTGTTCCGGAACGGCGGCGAGATCATCGCCACGTTTGAGTGGATGCCGTCGACGCACATGAACTTGGAGTTCCGCCTCGACGCGCTCTCAGGCTTATTCAGCCTGATCATCCTGGGTGTCGGCGCTCTGGTGCTGTTCTATTGCTGGGGCTACTTCGACTCCAACCCGATTCGCCTGGCCAAGTTCGCGGCGGAGCTCACGATGTTCGCCACCGTGATGTACGGCCTGGTGATCTCGAACAACTTCCTGCTCATGTACGTGTTCTGGGAGCTCACGTCGGTGCTGTCCTACCTCCTGGTCAGCTACTACGGCGAGCGCGCCAGCTCGCGCCGTGCGGCGATCCAGGCGCTGATGATCACCACTTTCGGCGGCCTCGCGATGCTGGTGGGCATCAACCTGCTGGGCGCGCAGACGGGCATCTGGAAGCTATCGGAAATCTCCCAGTTCGCGGATATCGAGGGCACCACCGGCATCTCGGTGGCGATCGTGCTCATCATGCTCGGCGCGCTGACCAAGTCGGCGCAGGCGCCGTGGCACTTCTGGCTGCCCGGCGCGATGGCCGCCCCTACCCCGGTCTCCGCCTACCTCCACTCGGCGGCGATGGTGAAGGCCGGCATCTACCTCGTCGCCCGCTTGGCGCCGGACCTTGCGGCGGTGACTACGTGGCACCTCGTAGTCATCACCACCGGCGGGTTCACCATGCTGCTCGGCGGCTGGATGGCGCTGAAGCAGCGCGACCTGAAGTTGATCCTGGCGTACGGCACGGTCTCGCAGCTCGGCTTCATCACCGCGGTGATCGGCATCGGCTCGCGTGAGGCGACGATGGCGGGCCTCGCCATCACCTTCGGCCACTCCCTGTTCAAGGCGGCGCTGTTCATGGTGGTCGGCGCGATCGACCACTCCACCGGCACGCGCGATATCCGGGAGCTCTCGGGCTTGGGCAGGCAGGAACCGATCGTCGCGATCCTCGCCGTCATCTCGGCGGCGTCGATGGCGGGCATCCCGCCGCTGTTCGGATTCGTGGCCAAGGAAGCGGCGCTGGACGCGGTGCTGCACGAGGAGCTGCTCACCGGCATGCCCGGCAAGATCACGCTGGTGGTGCTGGTCGTGGGCTCGATCCTCACCATGGCGTACACCCTGTACTTCCTGTGGGGCGCGTTCGCGGTCAAGCCGAACCAGGAGACGGACGAGCGCGGCCGCAGCGTGGCGGTGCAGGAGATGCACGGCATCGGCCCGATCATGTGGCTCTCCCCCTCGGTGCTCACGGCCTGCACGATCATGTTCGGCCTCTTCCCGCGCTGGCTTTCCGACGCCTTCAACGATTACCTCGATGTCCGCTTCCCCCGCGTGGAGCGCCACGACCTCGAGCTGTGGCACGGCATCACCGTCCCGCTGGTGCTCACTGTAGTGATCATCGCTGCGGGCGCGGTGATGTTCTGGCAGCGCGACCTGGTCAAGCGCGCGCAGCTGGAGAAACCGGCGCTGGGCGACGCGGACGTGATCTGGGACAACATCCTCTCCACGCTGCGCACCTTGTCGCTGCGCTTGACCGCGTCGACGCAGCGCGGTTCGCTGACCATCAACCTGGCGGTGATCTTCGCAACGCTCATGCTCGTGCCGCTGGCGTACCTCATCCTGGGCGCCAGTAACAGCATCCGCATGATCCTGTGGGACAACGCCTGGCAGGGTGTCGTGGTGACCATCATGGTGGGCATGGCGGTCTTCGCCACCATGCAGCGCAACCGCCTGTCCGGCGTGGTCATGGTGGGTGTCACCGGCTACGGCATGGCGATGCTCTTCGCGCTGCACGGCGCGCCGGACCTGGCGCTGACGCAGGCGCTGGTGGAGACGATCGTGATGGTCGTGTTCATGCTGGTGCTGCGCAAGATGCCGACGGAGACGGAGCCGCGCAACGAGGACAACCGCCTGCGCGCCTGGCTTTCCATCGGCACCGGCGTGTCCGTGACGGTGGTGGCCATGACCGCGATGTCCGCCCGCGTGGCGGAGCCGATCTCGAAGCACATGCCGGAGCTCGCCTACGAGATCGGCCACGGCCGCAACGCGGTCAACGTGCTGCTCGTGGACCTGCGCGCGGCGGATACTTTCGGCGAGACGATGGTCCTGGTCATCGCGGCCACCGGTGTGGCCAGCCTCATCTTCGGCACCGGCAAGTTCGGGCGCGCCTCGCGCCGCCCGACGCTGTCCACCACGCGCCCGCGCTGGCTGGCGCACGGCGTGCCAAGTGAGACGGAGCAGAACCGCAACATCATGGTGGACATTGCCACCCGCATCCTGTTCCCGTCCATGATGCTGCTCTCCATGTACTTCTTCTTCTCCGGCCACAACGCGCCGGGCGGCGGCTTCGCCGGCGGCCTCGTCGCCGCGCTGGCGTTCACGCTGCGCTACCTCGCGGGCGGCCGCCACGAGATCGAAGAGGCACTGCCGATCGACCCGGCGAAGATCCTCGGCGCCGGCATGCTGATTACCTGCCTGGCTTTCGTCTTCCCGATGTTCTTCGGCTACCCGCCGCTGATGTCTGACTACGTCAGCCTGGAGCTGCCGCTCATCGGCGAGTTCGACGTGCCGTCGGCGCTGGTTTTCGACGCCGGCGTGTACATCATCGTCATCGGCCTGATCATGCACATCCTGCCCACCATGGGCGCGTACCTGGACCGCGAGGACGAAGCCCGCAAGGACCGCGCCCGCGACCGCGCCAAGGAGCTGCAGGAAAAGAACGCGCGGCGCCGCGCCAAGCAGGCCCGGATGCGCCTCGAGCGCCTGTCGGAACGACTGGCCACGGCGACCTCGGGTTCGACTGCGGTAGAGGCGGAGAACCGAACGTCGGCAAGCGAAAGCCCGGAAAGGAGCGAGTGAGATGGAAGCGAACCTGTTTCTGCTGATCGGCTCCGGTGTGCTCATCGCGTGCGGCGTGTACCTGATGCTGGATCGCGCGCTGACCAGGATGATCATGGGCGTGCTGCTGATCGGCAACGGTGCGAACCTGCTGATTCTGCAGGCGGGCGGCCAGGCGGGGTCGCCGCCGATCCTGGAGCGGTCGTCGGAGGCCGCGGACGCGATGGCGGACCCGCTGGCGCAGGCGATGATCCTCACCGCGATCGTGATTTCGATGGCGCTGACCGCGTTCATGCTCTCCCTGGCCTACCGCCAGTACCGCTACCGCACGGACGACATCATTGAGCGGGATGAGGAGGATCGCCTCATTGCCACGCGTCCGACCACACCGTCGGCCGCGCCGGACCACGACTTGTCCGCGAACCCGGAGACCGGCCGCCTGAGCTCGTCGGGTGACGCGTTCGGCCCGCGCTCGTTTGAACAGCCCGTGAAGGAGGCTGACGGTGAATAGCCTCGCGCAATTCGCGGAAGCGGTGCTGCCGTGGATGCCGTACCTGACGGTGATGCCGATCCTGCTGCCTGCCGTGGCGGCCGGGCTGATCGCCTTGTCCCGCAACCTCATGCTGCAGCGCACCATCGCGCTGACCACGCTGCTGACGCTGTCCGTGATTTCGGCGGCGATGATCATCACCGTGGACCTCCACGGCATCCAAACGGTGCAGATGGGCGGCTGGGACGCGCCGATCGGCATCACGCTGGTGAGCGACCGCTTATCGACGATCATGCTTTTCGTCTCCTCGATCGTCCTCTTCGCCGTGCAGTGGTACGGCATTTCGCAGGGTCTGCGCGACGGCGACGAAGACGACCCGGTTGCCGTGTTCCTGCCGGTGTACATGCTGCTGTCGATGGGCGTGAACCTCTCGTTCCTCGCCGGCGACCTGTTCAACCTCTACGTGGGCTTCGAGGTGTTCCTCGTGGCGTCGTACGTGCTGCTCACCCTGGGTGCGTCGCCGGGGCGCGTGCGCGCGGGCATCGGCTACGTGATGGTGTCCATCGCGTCCTCGATGGTGTTCCTCTTCGCGCTCGCCATGGTTTACGCCGCGGTGGGCACCGTGAACATGGCGCAGGTGGGCATCCGCATGGAGGAGATCCCGGACGGCACGCGCGCGGCGATCTTCGCCACCCTGCTCGTGGCCTTCGGCATCAAGGCGGCCGTGTTCCCGCTCGACGCGTGGCTGCCGGACTCCTACCCCACCGCCGCCTCCCTGGTGACGGCCGTGTTCGCGGGCCTGCTGACCAAGGTCGGCGTGTACGCCATCATCCGCATGCGCACCACCGTGTTCACCGACGGCTCCCTCGACGGGCTTTTGATGTGGGTCGCGCTGCTCACCATGATCGTGGGCATCATGGGTGCCCTCGCCCAGAACGACATCAAGCGACTGCTCTCGTTCACCCTGGTCAGCCACATCGGCTACATGATCTTCGGCATCGCGCTCGCCTCCAAGCAGGGCCTGTCCGGCGCGATCTTCTACGCCGTGCACCACATTCTGGTGCAGACGTCGCTGTTCCTCGTCGTCGGCCTCATCGAGCGCCAGGCCGGCTCCGCGCAGCTGCGCCGCCTGGGCTCGCTGATCTACTCTGCGCCGCTGATCGCCATCCTCTACTTCATCCCGGCGCTGAACCTCGGCGGCATCCCGCCGCTGTCCGGCTTCCTGGGCAAGGTCATGCTGATCCAAGCGGGTGCCGACGACGGCTCCTGGCTCGCCTGGGTCCTCATCGCCGGCGCCGTGATCACCTCGCTGCTCACGCTCTACGCGATGATCCTGGTCTGGTCCAAGGCGTTCCTCCGCGACCGCAACGACGCCCCCGAGGGCAACGTCGCCATGGCGCGTCCCTCCACCCTTGCGGAGCGCTACGAAACGACGACTATCGACGAGCGCGACGACGTCGGCCGCATCCCCCCGGGCATGCTCTTATCGACGGCGCTTTTGGTGGCCGCGTCGACAGCAATCACCTTCCTCGCCGGCCCGATCTCCGACATCACCGACCGCGCCGCCCAGTCCGCACAGGACCAGGCCATTTACCGCGAGGCGGTGCTGAGCGGCGATGAGGAGAACCCGACGCGCAGGCCGGACGAGTTCGCCACACCGCACCAGGGCGGCGGCGGTTACGACTCGCTGGAAAACCGCAAGACCATCGGCGAAAACCAAGCGCCGGTATCCACGGGCCTGTCCACCGAGAAGGCCCCCGTGCCGGTGCAGGGAGGTGAGCCGCGATGAGCAAACTATGGGCCGGATTCAAAAACCGCTTCCGCTGGAGCTTTGTCGTCTGGCTGACGCTCATGTGGCTGCTCCTCATGGGCGAAATCAGCTGGGGCAACGTCATTGCGGGCGCGGCGCTCGGCTTCCTCATCGTTGTCGCGCTGCCGCTGCCCGCCGTGCCGCGCGAGGACAGGCACATCAACTGGTTCAAGGCGCTGCAGTTTCTGGCGATTTGGTCGTGGGACCTCATTGTTGCGTCGGCACGCGTGGCGTGGATTGCGCTGCGGCCGCAGGAGCAGCCGAAGAACGCCATCCTGAAGGTGCCCATGCGCGTGTCCAGCGAGCTGGTGCTCTACCTGGCCACCTGCGCCTATAACCTGCAGCCGGGCGGCTCCATCACCGACATCGACGTGGCCAACCGCGAATGGACCATCCACGTGCTGGATGCCTCCAGCCAGCAGGCCATCGACCGCGAGGTGGAGAACGTGCGCAAGCTGGAGCGCCAGATGATCGAGATTTTCGAAGGCAGGTAAGAACCCATGGACCCAACCGTGTACAACGCGTTCCTGGCCGTGGCCGGCGTGCTGCTGGCCTTAGGCTTCCTGCTGCTTGCGTGGCGGGTCATCGTGGGCCCGGACTCGCTCGACCGCGTCCTGGGCAACGACGCCATCACCGCGTCGCTCCAGTGCGCACTCGCGCTCTACATCTGCTGGACACTGGACACCACGGTGGTCAACGCGATGATCGTCATCGCGCTGCTCGGCTTCATCGCCTCCCTGTCCGTCGCCCGCTTCCGCAAGAGGGATGGTTCGCTCTAATGACTTGGAACTGGCCGCTCATCGCCGACATCGTCTCGCTGATCTTCATCATCCTCGGCGCGTTCATGGTGTTCTCCGCCGCCGTGGGCACGGTGCGCTTCCATTCGACGATGGCGCGCATCCATGCGATCACAAAACCGCAGACCACAGGTCTGCTCTTGATGATCATCGGCACCATCATCCGCCTCACCGGCGCGCCCGAATTCGGCCCGCACGAAAAGGGCGACATCGGCATGATGATCCTCCTGGTCATCTTCGCGCTCATGACCAACCCCGTGACCGCGCAGCGCCTCGGCCGCATCGCGCGCCGTGAAGGCCTTTACGGCAGCGAGGACCTGCTCGCCGTCAACGAGCGCCCCGCGCGCTACCACCCCCGCCGCGTCAACCCCACGGAGAAGACGCATTCGGCGGAGGACTCCAAGCGCTAACCGACGCTCATTTACCAGGTCAGGTCGATCATTTCCTGGCAGGAGTTGTCGACCACATCGGTCCAGTCCCCGCCCTGCTTGAGGATTCGGCGCTGGCGCTGGTAGCCCGCCCCGCGCTCAAGGATCTCCTCCGCGAGCTTGAGCTCCTCGACGCAGCCGAGGTCCTTGGCGGTGGGCAAAAGTTCGTCGATAAGCGTGACAAGCTCCTCCGAGACCCACCGCTCATCGGTCTCGCGGCTGGTAATCACGACCGCTTCGAGCCCGTAGCGCGCGCCGCGCCACTTGTTTTCGGCGACGTGCCACGGTTGCAGCGTGGGGAGCTCCTCGCCGGCCTCGAGCATGCGGTCGTAGTGGACCACGAGGCAGTGCGTGAGTGCGACGATGGCGGCGAGCTCGCGGAGGTTCGAGGTGGCGTCGGAAATGCGGACCTCGATGGTGCCCCATTTGGCGGCGGGGCGGACGTCGAAATGCATCGAGCCCGTGTGGCTGATCACGCCGGAGGTTTTCTGGTCGCGCATGAAGCCGACCCACTCGTCCCAGTTCTGGAACTGGTACGGCATGCCCGCGGTAGGAAGCTGCTGGTAGAGCATGGTGCGGTTCGACGCGTAGCCCGTGTCCAGGCCCTCCCAGCCCGGGCTCGACGCCGAGATCGCGAGCAGGTGCGGGTACTTCGTCATGACCGCGTTGATGATCGGCCAGACCTTGTCCTCGTGGCTGACGCCGATGTGGCAGTGAATGCCCCACAGCAGCATCTGCTGGCCCCAGTACTGGGTGCGGTTGATGATCTCCTCGTAAGTGATCTTCGGGCTCAGCGGCTGCTCGCGGAAATCCGTGAACGGGTGGCCGCCGCCCGCCCAGAGCTTCAGGTCCTGCTCAGTGGCGACTTCGCGGACCTTGGCGAGGTCCTGCTGCAGCGCGTCGATCGCCTCGCGGGTGTTTGTGCAGACGGGCGTGACCAGCTCGATCGTGTTCTGGAGGAACTCGCGCTCCAAGTGGGTGCCGGGGTAGCGCTGCTGCACCGCGTCGATGACATCCGCGGCGCGCGGCACGAGGTCGCGCGTTTCCGGGTCAATGACGCAGATTTCCCACTCCACGCCGAGTGTCGGTTCGGGGGAGCGGGCGAAATCGCGGTACGGATCCATGCGGGTCAGTGTATGCCCCGGCAGGGTTTATCCCGCGATGACCACCGTAATTGCATTCGGGTTATTGGTGGCCTGCTCCGGCAGCGCGGTCGCGCCCTGCGGAAGGTCGTTGGTGGCGCGCGGCGTGCCGCCGACCTTCTGCGCAATCTCGCCGGCGAGCTGCTCCGCGCCCGGGACCTGCGGGTTGAAGAACACGAACGTCTGCGGGAAGATGCCGAACTGCTGCTCCGGCATGTTCATCGCGCCCGGATCGTTCGAGTTATTCGCGATCGTGTACTGGCTATCTAGCCGGCCTGCCGTGTCACCCGCCGCGTTCGGGATGCCGGAGTTGTTGAACACGAAGACCTGTGCGTTCTGTGCCGTCAGTGCGCCGGCGGCGCCGGCGGCGGGGTTGTTCGCGTCTGCGGGGTTATTTGCGTCTGCGTTGGCGCCGTTGGCCGGGTCTGCCGGTGCGTTGGGGTCTGCCGGTGCGTTCGGATCGCTCGGGTTCGCCGGGTCTGCCGGATTTGCCGGGGCGTTTGTGTCCGTGACGGTGTTCGTCGCCGCCGTCGTGGTCTCGGTGCTGGTTGCGGCCGGCGCGGCCGAATCGCTGGTGTTCTTGTTCTGCGTCATCGCGTAAATGCCCCAGAGCAGCAGCAATGCGGCGACCGCGATGAGGATCATGGCGAGGCCGCGCTTCGGCACCCCGCCAGCGACGACGGCGGTGGAGCCTGCCGCACCTGCCGGAGCTGCGGCGTACGCGGCGTCGACGTCGTCCTCGTAGTACTCGTCGTCGTCGCGGCGGTGCGCGCCGCGGTACTCCTCCGTCGGCACGCCTGCGGCGGCGTAGCCTGCGGCCGGTTCCTCGTCGACGATCTCGTACTCGACGTACTCGGCTTCGTCGTAGCCGTCGTCGGCGTAGCCCTCGTCGGCCGGGTATTCGTCGACGGGGTACGCCTCCGCGTACTCGTAATCGTCGGCGGAGTAGTCGCGGTTCAGGTCGCGATCGTCGCCGTTGCCGTGGTTGCCGGTGTATTTGCTAGTCACACGCGCCACAATAGTCTCAAGTAGTGATTGAGGGTTAGTGGCGCGCCGCTGACGCAGGGCCGTGGGGCCGGTGCGAGCAGGGTGGGCGGGCTCGTTGAGAGCTCCATGGGGCTGCAGAGATTTGCCCAGCTTTTACAGCGCGGTTTGAGCCTTCCACGTTTCCGCTGGTCAGCAAGGTGAGCGATTTTGGGCTGTAAAAGTCGGGCAAATCGTTGCAGGGCGGTGGGGCGGTAGGGCCGTGGGGGCGGCAAACCTCGAACCCAACCGCCGCCGCGCCCCTACAACCTCACGTCGCGCAACCGCTGCAGCCTGCGCACGAGCTGCGGCCGCGCCTCCAGCGCCTCGGGGGAATCAATGAGCACGTTGAGCCGCTGGTAGTAGCGGACGGCGGAGATGCCGAACTCGCGTTGGATCGCCTCCTCTTTCGCGCCGAGCGAGCGTGGGGCGCGGGCTTCGAAGTCGAGGACAGCGAGATCGACGTCGGAAAGCATGTGCCTAATATATACAGCATGACTATTCGGCCAATCGTGATCTACGGCGACCCTGTCCTGCACAACCCCACCGAGCCGGTCACTCAGCCGGTCGAGGAGCTCGCGGAGCTGATCGCCGACATGCACGAGACCATGGATGCGGCGAACGGCGTGGGTCTGGCGGCGAACCAGATCGGCGTGCCGCTGCGCCTGTTCGTGTACCACTGCCCAGACGGCGACGTCATGCGCCGCGGCACGGTGATCAACCCGGTACTGGAGACCAGCGAGATTCCGAAGACCATGCCTCGCGACGACGGCGAGGACGACGAGGGCTGCCTGTCCGTCCCCGGCGAGTCCTTCCCGACCGGCCGCGCGGACTGGGCGAAGGTGACCGGCCTCGACGAGAACGGCGAGAAGATCGAGATCGAGGGCACGGGCTTTTTCGCGCGCTGTCTGCAGCACGAGGTGGGCCACCTCGACGGCTTCGTCTACACCGACGTGCTCACCGGCCGCTGGAAGCGCGAGGCCAAGCGCGCGATCCGCGATAACGGCTGGTCCGACGCCGGCAACACCTGGCTCCCGGGCACTGACGAGGATCCCTTCGGGCACTAGCTTTCCGACGGCGCGCACCCCTCGGTTCCCGCGCCTCAGCGACTATGCTTAGGCGCGTCTGTCGTATTTCTCCTGCCCAAGGACCTCCCCATGCGCATCCCTGCAGCCCTTGCCGCTAGCGTCCTGGCTGTCTCCGCTGCCCCGCTCACCCCTGCCCCCGAGGTGTCCCCGCTGGAGCTTCTGCTTGCCGACGTCTCCTCCACCCGCGCCGCTGCCCTCGACGACCTCGCCGAGGCTAAGGCCCGCATCGATGCCGCCGAGACGCCGAAGGAGAAGAGCGCCGCCGAGTCCGCCTATCGTGATCTGCTGAAACAGTGGCGCGAACACCTCATCGACGCTGCCGACGAGCTCGCCGACCTGCGCGATGACGCCGACACCGATGCCGAGGCCTCCAGTGCCGAGGTGTTCGAGCAGGCCGGCGACCTCATCGAGGCCGATCGCGAGTTCATCCGCGCCCTGCGTGCCGACGTCCTCCCGGAGGACGATGCCGTTGTCGTCCCCGCCCCCATCGTGAGCCTCGGCGTGACCCGCGCGCTGGCCCTCGACGCCGCCGAGCGGTCCGAGCAGGGCGACCTGCGCATCGCCTTCGGCTTCGAGGCGGTCACCACCGACGCGGTCGAGGCGAAGGCTGAAGGCCGCGCGAAGGCCGTCACCACCACGACGACCCCCGCCGCCGAGCCGGCAACGCTGAAGGTGAACCACCTCGCGGACACCACCACGAGCACCACGAGCACGACCAGCACCACGTCGACCACCTCCGCGACAACGACGTCAACCACCACGTCGTCGAGCAGCAGCGTCACCGCAACCACCACGGCCAGCGCCACCACCAGCGTCACCGCGGACGTGCTGCAAAACCGCACGACCTCTGCCACCACGTCGACGGACAGCACCACGACCTCAAGCACCACCTCGAGCACGACCACAACCAGCAGCTCCACCACGTCCTCGACCCCGACCACCACGCGCACCCGCGAGAACGACGAGGACCTGGCGGAGACCGGCACGCCGATGCTCGCGCTCATCGGCATCGGCGCGGTCCTGGTCGCCATCGGCGCCGCGCTGGTGCGCCGCAGCAACCCGTAGTGTCGCGCATTTTCCGTTCCGACGAGGTCGCCGTCGGTGACCGCGTCGTGGTGCGCCGCCGCCGCGGGGACCTCGCGAGCGACGTGATCGGCCACGTCGTGAGCACGAATCCGCTGGTGGTGCGTCCGCAGGAGGTGGGAGGGCTGCCGTCGTCACGCGAGGCAGTGCTGATCGAGGACCTGCACATCATCAAGAAGCTCAGCCCGCGCACCGTCCGCAACTCCGACATCCGCGCGATCGAAACCGCCACCGCGCGCGCGTTTCCGGGGCAGGAGCAGGAGCGTATCGACGGCTGGCTCATCCGCGCCGGCGCCGAAATCGCCGAACGGTCCAACAGCGCAACGCCGATCGGCCACTCGGCGGGGTTCACCGCCGTGCCGATTGACGCGATCACCGAGTTTTACCGCGCGCGCAACATGCCGGTGCAGCTGTGCATTCCGGAGCGTATCGGCAAGCCGGCGCAGCGGCTGGTGGAGCAGCGCCCCGACGCGTGGGCGCTGGGTGAGGAGATTGCGGTGATGTCCACTGCCGTCGAGACGCGGGAGATGGATCCGAACGTGCAGGTCGACGCCCTGCCGGACGCGACGTGGCTGGCCATGTACCACTACCGCGGCCAGGCGTTGCCGGAGGCGGCGGTGCGCGATTTGGCGCAGCGCATCGACGGGCAGATTGGCTTCGCGCGCCTGGTGCTCGACGGGGAGACTGTCGCCGTCACGCGCGCGACCATCACGGATTCCGACGACGGGCGGCGCTGGCTCGGCTACTCCGCCGTCGAGGTCGCGCCGCAGCACCGCCGCCGCGGCTACGGCACCCGCCTGGGCGAAAGCGTGCTGGCCTGGGGCGCGGCGCAAGGCGCGGACGCGGCCTACCTGCAAGTGCGGGCATCGAATGAGGCGGGCATCGCGCTGTACACGAAGTTGGGCTTCGTGGAGCACCATCGGCACCGCTACGCGCGGTTGCGTTAGGGTGTGTGGCATGCGAATCGCCACGTGGAACGTCAATTCTGTGCGCACGCGCGCCGAGCGCGTCGCCGCGTTCCTCGAGCGCACGAACATCGACGTGCTCTGCATGCAGGAAACCAAGACCGCGGACCGCACCTTCCCCTACGCCACCTTCGAAGCCGCCGGCTACGAGGTCGCGCACGTGGGCCACAACCAGTGGAACGGCGTGGCTATCGCGTCGCGGGTCGGGTTGGAGGACGTGCGCGAGACGTTCTTCAGGCAGCCGTCGTTTAGCAAGAGCGGCGACGCGGTGCAGGAGGCGCGCGCGGTGGGCGCGGTGTGCGGCGGGGTCGAGGTGTGGAGCCTGTACGTGCCCAACGGCCGCGAGATCGGCGACCCCCACTACGACTACAAGCTGGAGTTTCTCTACAGCCTGCGCGAATCGGTGAAGCCTGCGGAGCTGCAGGTGTTCGCCGGCGACTTCAACATCGCCCCGCGCGATGAGGACGTGTGGGACATCAACTGGTTCGAGGGCAAAACCCACGTCACCGAGCCGGAGCGCGCGGCGTACCAGATGCTGCTCGAATCCGGCCTGCACGAGGTGAGGCACGAGGACCGCTACTCGTTCTGGGACTACAAGGCGATGCGCTTCCAGAAGAACCAGGGCATGCTCATCGATTTTCTGCTGGTCACCGACTCGCTGCGCACCCGCGTGGAGGACGCGTGGGTGGATGTTGAGGAGCGCCAGGGCAAGGGCGCGTCCGACCACGCCCCCGTCATCGCCGACTTCGACACGCACGATCTGGACATCGACCAGGTGCGATGACGTTCGACTTTTCCTGGTGGCAGGCCGCCGCGACGGCCCTTGACTTCGCCATCAAGCTGGTCATGATCGGCATCGTGCCGGGCAACCGCAAACCTTCCAGCGCGAACGCCTGGCTGCTGCTCATTCTTTTCCTGCCGCTCGTCGGCCTTCCGTTGTACCTGCTCATGGGCTCGACGCTGATCTCGCGCCGCCGCCACCGCATCCAGCACCAGGCGAAAGCCGCGGTGGAGAACGTGCACGCGGGGGTGGGGGACGTGCCGTCGGCAAGCAATCTCGCCCCGGAGGTCGCGTCGATCGTGCGGCTTAACCGCGCGCTCACCGGCTACCCCGCGCTGCGCGGACGCGCGCCGGCGCTGTGGACGGATTACGACATGACGATGCGCCGCATCGCCGAGCTTGTCGACGCCGCCACCGACTATATCCATATCGAAATCTACGCCGTGGCCTGGGACAACACCACAGCTCCGGTGTTCGAGGCGCTCGAGCGCGCCGTCGCCCGCGGCGTGCACGTGCGCCTGCTCTTCGACCACATCGGCTCCCAGAAATACCCCGGCTTCCGGCAGCTGAAGCGCCGGCTTACCGACGCCGGCATCGACTGGCACATGATGCTGCCCCTCGACCCGCTGCACGGCCGCTGGCGCCGCCCCGACCTGCGCAACCACCGCAAACTCATCGTCGTCGACGGCCGCGTCGCCATGATGGGCTCCTTCAACCTCATCGACCGCTCCTACCTCATGCCCGGCCACGTCCGCGCCGGCCGGCAATGGGTCGACGCATTCGTCGAGCTCGAAGGCCCCATCGTCGCATCCATCGCGTCCATGTTCGCCGTCGACTGGTACGCCGAGTCCGACGAGGTGCTCGCCCTCGCCTCCCCCACCGAGCTTCCGCTTTCCGACGCCAGCTCCCCTGACGAACGTGCCAACGACATCAACATTGTCCAGCTCGTGCCGTCGGGTCCCGGCTACCTCACCGAGCCGAACCTGCGGATGTTCAACGCCCTCATCCACCAGGCGCGTTCCCACCTGGTGCTGTGCTCGCCGTACTTCGTGCCCGAGGATTCCCTCCTCGAGGCCATCACCTCCGCCTGCTACCGCGGCGTGCGCGTGGACCTTCTGGTCGGCGAGAAGGCCGACCAGTTCATGGTCCAACACGCCCAATCCGCCTACTACCAGCAGCTTCTCGAAGCCGGCGTGCACATCTACGAGTTCCCCGCCCCCTACGTCCTCCACACCAAGTTCGCCCTGGCGGACCCGGAGCGTGCTGGTGGGGTTGGCGGTGTGGGCGTGCCGGGCGGCGCGGCGGGCGTGATCGGCTCCTCCAACATGGACATCCGCTCCTTCTCGCTCAACTACGAGAACTCCCTGTTCATCGCCGACGGCTCCCTCATCCCCGCCCTCGCCCGCCTTGCCGAAAACTACCTGGCCGTATCCCGCGAGCTCACCCTCGAGGTCTGGGCGAAGCGCCCCTGGTACCGCCGCTACGTCGACAACGTTATGAAGCTGACGTCCGCGGTGCAGTAGGCGGGGCGCCCGCTCTTGCCCCTGCCGTCGACAAGCACTCCGCCCAGATCGCGTACCCCCATGGTGAGAACCCAATAGTGACGGGGCGGTGTCATGCGGTGTTTGCGCCACGTTTGAATACTTCGTGGAGTATCTCACGTGGGGTTGCGCCGTTGAGGATTTGGCGGGGTGTTTCATTGAGCTCGTTTTGCACCCAGGCCACGTGTT
>NZ_JAMFTQ010000010.1 GCF_024160105.1 Corynebacterium stercoris | reverse complement strand
GTACCTGCTGCGGCTCTAGACCCTTGCCGTAAAGCTCGACGGCACGCTCACGAACCGCCAACGGGTAATTCATCTGGAACTCCTCACCGATGGCCGAGGGTTCACAGGAAAGCTTCAGTCCCTGGGAGGCCATTCTGCAAAAGTAGGGTAAACGGGTGCAGCATTCGGCCAGGCCGGCTAGGCCGGCGAGGCCGGCGAGGCCGGCGAGGCCGGCTGGTCCGGCTGACCCTGCCGCCTCGCTAGGACAGCCCGGCAAGTACGTCACCCCGTCTTGCCCGGCCCGTGGAAGCGATCCACCAGCTCGGTCACGTACTGCCCGGCCTCGGGGCCCTCGTAGGCCTCCACGACGTCGGCGACCAGCCCGGCCTGGCGGATCTCACCCTTGTCCACCCACAGTGCGGTGTTGCAGAGCTGGGCGAGGAAATCGTTGGAGTGGGACGCGAAGACGAGGATGCCGGAACGCTCAACCATCTCGGCGAGGCGCACGCGGGCCTTGTTCATGAATGCGGCGTCGACGGCGCCGATACCCTCATCGAGCAGCAGAATCTCGGGCTCGATGGAGGTAACCACGCCGAGGGCGAGGCGCACGCGCATGCCGGTGGAGTAGGTGCGCAGCGGCATGTTGAGGTAGTCGCCGAGCTCGGAGAAGTCGGCGATCTCGTCGATCTTCGCCTTCATTTGCTTGCGGGTCTGGCCGAGGAAGAGGCCGCGGATGATGATGTTCTCGTAGCCGGAGATCTCCGGGTCCATGCCCACGCCGAGGTCGAAGACGGGTGCGACGCGGCCGCGCACCTCAGCGGAACCGCGGGTGGGTTCGTAGATGCCGCTCAAAAGCCGCAGCAGGGTGGACTTGCCGGCGCCGTTGTGGCCGACGAGCCCGACGCGGTCGCCCTCGCGCAGGTGCAGGTTGATATCGCGGAGCGCTTCCACGACCACGGTGTTCGACGCGTTTTTGCCGATGCGACCGCCCGCCGTAGCCATCATGGCCTTCTTCAGGGAGCGCGACTTCGCGTCGAAGATGGGGAAGTCGACGCAGGCGTTATAGGTATCGATGGAAACCAAAAGGACTCTCCCTTACACCCAGTACGGCACGCGGAAGCGCATCTGCTTCATGGCGAACAGCGTGATCACCAGGCCGACTGCGGTGCAGCCGAGCACGATCCACCAGTGGTAACCAGCGAGCGGCTTGTCAATGAGCGGCGCGCGGACGATCTCGAGGTAGTGGTACAACGGGTTGATCTCGGCGAGCAGCGCGCGTTGCGCCACCTCGCCGCCTTGCTGCTTCAGCGTCTCGGTGGTCCAGACGATAGGCGTGACGTAGAACAGCAGCTGCACGAGCGCCTCAAGCAGCGGCGCAACGTCGCGGAATCGCGTCGCGATGATGCCGAAAAGCATGGTCACCCACACACCGTTGAGCACGAGCAGCAGCAGCGCCGGCACCGCCAGGAGCGTGTGCCACGTCAGCGGGATGCGGAAAATGATGACCAGCAAAAGCCAGATCACCATGTTGTGCGCGAAGAACAGCAGCTGCCGCCACACCAGGCGGTACACGTGCACGCTCAGCGCCGAGGGCAGCTGCTTAATCAGCCCCTCGTTCTCAATGAACACGTTCGCGCCGTCTTTGATGCACCCGGAAATGAAGCCCCACACGATGAAGCCGACGGTGACGTGCGGCAGGAATTTCGCCACGTCGATCTGGAACAGCATCGAATACAGCAGGCCGAGCGCGAGCGACATCACGCCGGTGGCGATGGTGATCCACAGCGGCCCGAGCGTGGAGCGGCGGTAGCGCTGCTTGATGTCCTGCCAGCCGAGCTGCAGCCACAGTTCGTGCTGCCCCCACCCGCGCACGAGGTCGCTCCAGGCCATCGCCCATGTTTTGGACTTGGACGGCGGCGTGGCGTCTCCCGGCGCGCTGGTCATGCGGGCGGTGTCCGCCCGGAGCTTTGCGAGATCCTGCACGGATTTCACCCTAGCGCTCGCACCCGGCTTTTCCGGGATCGGCCCGAGCTGGCGGTATGCGCGCCCATGTGGGGGTGTGCATAATTGGGGTTCAATTGGTCCGGAAGCGGTGGAGGAGGAGCTCGCAGTGTCCTACGACGTCGCTGGTGTGCGGGGGCTGTACACCTCGCTTTCCGACGGATGGATTTACCTCAATTCGCACGACACTCCGCAGATTCCGGAGCGGGTGTCGTCGGCGGTTGCACGGTCGTTCCGCATGTCCGCGGCGGTGCCGCAGCCGGAGCCGTCGCGCGGGTCGCATGTGCGCGAGGCAGTCGGCCGCCCGGAGGGGGAGACGTTTTTCGCCGATGCCCGCGCCGCGGTCGCCGACCTGTGCGGCGTGACCCCGGGGCGCGTGGTCCTCGGCCCGAGCCTGCCGGTGCTGTACATGGCGCTGACGGCCGCGATGCGCCCGCTGTTCCGCCACAACTCCTCGATCGTGCTCAGCAACGTCGGCCGCGCGCAGTGCAACACCATGCTCACCCGCGCCGACGCGGATGTGCGCTGGGCGCAGCCGGACCTCGCTACCGGCGAGCTGCCGGCGTGGCAGTACGAGAAGCTCGTCGACGGTTCCACCCGGCTCGTCGCCATCCCCGCCGCGCACGCCGAGCTGGGCACGGTGGTTGCGGTGCGCGATATCGTCGAGCGCGTCCGCGAGCGCTCCCGGGCTTGGGTGCTTGTCGACGCTTCTTCGTTCGCCCCCTACCGTCTCATCACCTTCGATGATTGGCGGGCCGACATTGTGGCTTTGGACGTGGGCGAGCTCGGCGGCCCGCGCGTCGCGGCGCTGGTGTTCCGCGACGAGGCGATGCTGCGCCGCCTCGACAGCGACATGCTTGAGCTGCCTGTTTCTGCAGGTCTCGCAGGCGGCGTGTCCGCCACGGTGGACCACTACGCGTCACTTGCCGCGGCTGGTGCCGGTTCTGGCGGGGATGGCCGCGGCGTCGCCCCGCGCCAGTCCCGCCGCGCCCGCCTCACCGCCTCGATGGGCGAGCTCGCCGGCTACATGGAGGAGCTGCGCGAGGACCTCGAGACGTTCCTCGGCACCTTGCCGGTTGTCCACATTGTGGGCGTGACCGGCGAAGCCGCCGAGGACGCCGACACCGACCGCATCCCGCGGCTGACGTTTGGCGTGCGCGGCGTGCCGTCGGCTACCGTGCATCAGCGGCTGGTTGCTAACGGGATGGTTGCAACGGAGGCGTCGGCAAGCGAGCTGCTCCGCGACATGGGCGTGGAGGAGATGGGCGGCGCCGTGACCGTGGGCCTGGGGCCGTTCAACACCCAGGCCGACATTGTGCAGCTGACGCGCACCGTCGCCAGCCTGGCTTAGGCGTCGGCGACCTCGAGGACGATTTTGCCGGTGTTGGAGCCGGAGTCCATCTGGTCGTGGGCTTTTGCGGCGTCGGCAAGCGGGAAGGTCGCGGTGATGGTGGGTTTGACCTCGCCGGATTCGAGGAGCGGCCAGACGTGCTCGATGGTGGAGGCGACGATCTCCGCCTTCATCGGGCGCGGGCGCGCGCGGAGGGTGGTGGCGTGCAGCGACTGGCGGCGCGGCATCATGCGGCCCAGGCTGATCTCGCCCTTCGCGCCGCCTTGCAGGGCGATGACGATGATCTGGCCGTCGAGCGCCAGCGCCTTGACGTTCGGCTCGAGGTACGGCCCGCCGACGACATCGAGGATCACGTCCGCCCAGCCCTTGAGCTCGTCAGCGAAGTCCTGCTCCTTGTAGTTGATCGCGATGTCCGCGCCGAGCTCCTTGCAGTACTCGAGCTTCTCTGCGCTGCCGGCGGTGGTGGCGACTTCGCAGCCCAGCGCCTTGCACAGCTGAATCGCGAACGAGCCGATGCCGCCCGACCCGCCGTGGATGAGCACCTTCTTCGGCGAGCCGTTCGCGTGCGGCTCGTGCGCGCCCGCGAGCATGCCCAGGTTGGACCACACGGTGCAGGCCACCTCCACAACACCGGCGAGCTCGGTGAGCGTCAGGTTCGCCGGCTTCGGCATGAGCTGGCCTTCCGGCACCGCGACGCACTCCGCGTACCCGCCGCCGGCGAGCAGGCACCCCACCTCCTCGCCTTTCGCGCGGCCTGTGGTGCCCGGGTCCTCGATGATGCCCGCGCACTCGAGGCCGATAATCTCCGACTCGCCCTTCGGCGCCGGGTACTTGCCCTCCGCCTGCACGAGGTCCGCGCGGTTCACGCCGGTCGCGATAACCTTGACCAGCACCTCCCCGTCCTGCAGCTCAGGGGTGGGCACGTCCTGCAGTTCGAGGGAGCGGGGGTTGTCCTGGTCAGTTAACTGGATAGCCTTCATGCCCGCCCAGACTAGTGGAGTGTAGACTCTTCACGGCCTGGAGACGTGGCAGAGCGGCCGAATGCACCGGTCTTGAAAACCGGCGAGGGTCACACCTCCGGGGGTTCAAATCCCCCCGTCTCCGCCAAAAAAGCCCCGTTCAAGGGGCTTTTTGCTTCACGACGTTCAGTTCCTAGACCTGCTCCTCCGGGAACAGCTCCGGCATGGTGTGGAACTGGCGCTCACCGTCAAAATCGCTGGCCACGCCGCGCAGGATGTCGATCGCGCGACGGGTGGCCGGGCGGTTCTGGCCCGCCACGACCTGAATCTTCTCGATCGGGAACTGGCCGCGCACCTGCACTACCGCGGAGCTGTCGGTGCGCTGCGCGAACTTCTCGCCGAGGAGGCCCGGGACCTCATCCAGGGTTTCTACGGAGCGGACGTCGGTACCCGCGCCGGCGCGGTCGCTCAAGCGCCAGGAGCCGTCGAGCTCGCCGAGCGGAATGCCGAGCAACACGATGTTGTCGCCCGCCTGGCCCAGCGCGTAGGACTTCGGGGTGAGGTAAAACGGCACCGAGCCGCTGTCGCCCGCGAGCGGGCCAGCGGTCAGCGTGTCGAGGTCTGCGGGGAACCAGACCAGCCAGTTAGCGGTATCGGAGTGGTCGCCGCGAGCGGAAAATCCAGAGTTCAGCCAGGTGTTGAGTTTCATGGGCCCGAGTATACGGGCGAACGCGTTGCCAGCGCCGGGTCAAATTCTGGGTGCCATTTGGTCGCGGTGCTGGGGTGCTCTAGACTGATTCGAGGTCTGGAGACGTGCCAGAGTGGCCGAATGGGGCTCCCTGCTAAGGAGTTGCCCTCTTGACGAGGGCCGCAGGTTCAAATCCTGTCGTCTCCGCCACGCGCCCGTAGCTCAACGGATAGAGCATCTGACTACGGATCAGAAGGTTGGGGGTTCGAATCCCTCCGGGCGCACCAATTTCCTTTATGCCGAAAACCCCTGCATGAGCAGGGGTTTTTATTTTGCTCTGCTTTACGACGAACGCCCCCACCTGAATGGCGGGGGAAGCAATGAACGGCGTTATACCGTCGGTTCGGTTGCAACCACCTGGGTGACGGTGGCCGGAACCGTAATCGTCGCGGCCTTAGGGGAGCAGGTGACCGCAGCTGCAGCCACGATTGCCGCAAGGACAACACCCACAACGCCGCCGGCGAAACCATTGATGGCCGCCGGGGTGAGACCGAACTGAGCCACAATCTCGTCGAACGCGCCAGCCGCGATGGCTGCGGATGCATCGAGTGCCGGGAGATTCAGCGTCTGTGCAAGTGCCAGCGGAATCATCGCTGCGAGCGGAATACCGAGCGCCGCGAGAGAAGCAATGCAGCGCGGATCCTGGATGCCGCCGGTGGCCGCGCTTGAGCCTGCGGCGTCGCCACCGGTGCCATCCTTCTTCGCCCCGCGTCCGAGCAGATCGGTCGCGTTGCCGGTAATTACCACCTGGTTGTTAGAGCCATTGTCCTTAACGACGACAGCGCTCGGCTCGACCTTCGCGTTGACGGCGTTGTTGGAACCGTTGTTGTTCGCGTTACCGGTCACAACCGGGTTCGCGTTGCCGGTGACTACGACGGCGCTCGGCTGAACCACTCCGTTGCCGGAGACCACCGCGCTGTTGTTGGAACCGTTGTTGCTCGGGTTGGCGTTGCCGGTGACAACGACCGCGCTCGGCTGAACCACGCCATTGCCGGAGACGGTGTTGTTGGAACCGTTGTCCTTCACCTCGACATTCACGGTCGGGTTCGCGTTGCCGGTAATTACCGGGTTCGCGTTGCCGGTGATCTGAACGGTGTTGTTGGAGCCGTTGTTAGAACCGTTGTCGCGAATCTCGACCGTCGGGTTCGCGTTGTTGGTGATGACAACAGACGGGTTACCGTTGTTGGATCCATTGCCGGTGATATTGACGGCGCTCGGGTGCACCTCGACTCGAACCAACCCGCCGCCAGCGCCGGTAGCGCCGCCAATGATGCTGCCGATGACGCCTCCGATGCCGTCGCGAATATCGCTGCCGCTGGTCTGCGGGCCCTTTGGAGTGATCCGTACCCACCTTTGATAAGAGGAAGTGCCGTCGGTGTATTCAACCGGGATGTCTACATCTTTGTTTTCGGTGAACGTGCCGGGTGCTTTAATCACCAGGTTGCCGTTTTCGGCGGCAACATCCCAGCCCACCGCACCGACGGCATCGAAACCGGGCACCTTTCGCACCCTCACACCTGCCGGCAGCGCCGCAATTGCCTTGGAACGGCCCCCATCAAAGTCCACCACCTGGCGGTTTTCACTGGGAAGCTCGCCCTCCCAGGCCGCTTGGGGCATTGAGTCCACCACATTGACCTTCAGCGTGGTGTTGAAAGCTTGTCCACCTGCTGGCGTGACCCTTACCCCGATGTCGACGTTGCCAGTCTTGAAAGACGGTGCTGATTGTGGACGGATGAGTTTCAAGGTGCCACCATCGTTACGCACCTTCCAGTCCCAGATGGCTTTGCCCCGGACCTCAACATTGTCGCCGGCCGCGAGCTGAAGCCCTTGGACGGGAGCTTCGTTCGCATTCCAAAAGTTGCCAGTCTCGTAACGGGAAGCGAAGTCTCCCGCCTCGACTGCCTCCGCCACCGGCAAGAACCCCGCCTCCGGCACGGTCACGAGTGGCGCGGCGAGCGCGAGGGAGAGGACGCTGGCCGCGATGACAATTCGGCGCGGGCGGACGGCTTTGGCCATGGAAAGGCTCCTTCGATAGGGGCGTCGGGTGCAGACCACGACCGAAACTCGGCACGAGGGTGCGAATGAACAAATGACTAATCGGGAAATCAGGTTTTAGTCTTACATTTGCGCGGGCAAGTACCCGTTGCGACACGGCCCAACATCCCGCCGCCGCCCCCGGCAACCACCTGAGAGAACCCCGCGCCACCAGCAATTTTGGCGCTTTCAACCCGGCGGTGTAATGTAACACCTCGTTGTTCACGCAAGTGCAACACGGAAAGCGCCCGTAGCTCAACGGATAGAGCATCTGACTACGGATCAGAAGGTTGGGGGTTCGAATCCCTCCGGGCGCACCACCTGAAACCCCTGATCGACAGGGGTTTTTCGCGTTTCACGTGCCGACGTTCGGATACAATCCGCACGGGACAAACACTGGAAGAGAGGTCCACATGGCCACGATGCAGCAACGCGATGCTTTGCACGAGCTTGAGAAGGTCGTCGAGACGTGGATGCGCGGCGATGACGCGGAGCAGATCTCCGGCCTGCTCGCCGACGCCAGCCTGAGCGACATCATCCGCCTCATCGAGCGCCTCCCCGTCAAGCGCGCGGCCGTGCTCTTCCGCCTGCTGCCGCCGGAGCGCGCCGGGGTGGTCTTCGACACGCTGGACCCTCGCCACCAGGCGGACATGGTCAACGCGCTGGGCAGCGACACCGTGGGCACCTTTTTCGAGGAGATGGGCGCGGAAGACCGCGTCATGCTGCTCGACGAGCTCCCCGGCCCCGTCGCGGAGCGCCTGCTCAAGGACCTGGGCGAGAGGGACAAGGAAAACACCGACGCGGTTCTCGGCTACGAGAAGGGGACCGTCGGCCGTGTGATGAGCCCGCAGGTGCCCGAGATTTACCTCGAGATGACGGCACACGAGGTCCGGGAGATGCTGCGTCAGCACGAGAAAGAGCTTGAGACGCTCTACACCCTCCCGGTGATTGATGATGAGCGCCACCTACTCGGCATCGTGAAGCTGCGCCGCCTGTTCCTCGCGGACGGGGAGACGCGGGTTGCTGATTTGCTGGAGGAATCGCCGTCGGTAAGCGTGGGCGCAAATGCCGAGGAGACGGCGCGCTGGTTCCTGCCGCTGGGGCTGCTGGCGCTGCCGGTGGTGGATTCCGGGAACTGCCTGGTGGGCATTTTTACTTTCGACGAAGCACAGCACGTCGTGGAAAGCGAGGACACCGAGGACAGCGCCCGCCAGGGCGGTTCCGAATCCCTCAAACAGCCGTACCTGTCCACGCCGCTGACCAAGCTGGTGCGCTCGCGAATCGTGTGGCTGCTCGTGCTCGCGGTGTCGGCGATCCTGACGGTGCAGGTGCTCGACGTGTTCGAGGAGAAGATGGAGCAGGCCGTCGTGCTCTCGCTCTTCATCCCGCTGCTCACGGGCACGGGCGGCAACACCGGTAACCAGGCCGCGACCACGGTCACGCGAGCACTCGCGCTTGGCGACGTCAAGAAATCGGACATCCTCAAGGTCATGTGGCGCGAGGTCCGCGTGGGCCTGATGCTGGGCGCGGTGCTCGGCGCGCTCGGCTTCGCGCTGGCGTCCTTGGTGTACGGCATCGAGATGGGCGAGGTTATTGGCTTGACGCTGCTGTCCATTTGCACGATGTCGGCGACGGTGGGCGGCGCGATGCCGATCGTGGCCAAGACGGTGGGCGCGGATCCGGCCGTGTTCTCCAACCCGTTCATCTCCACGTTCTGCGATGCGACGGGCCTGGTGATTTACTTCCTCATCGCCTCGGCGATCCTGGGCCTGTAGCCCGCCGCGGCCAGCGCTTTCCGAGCGATTGAGAACTGCCCTCACGGCAGGTAGATTGAGATCCGGCTATCTGGGCCCGCGGTTGCCGTGCGCCCAAAATCAACTGAGAGGTAACGATGAGGATCACCCCGAAGACCCGCACTGTCGCAGGGCTGTCGCTGGCAGCTGCAGTCGCCGGCACGGTTGCTATTGCTCCTGTGCAGGCGCAGGAGGCGTCGGAAAGCAAGGCCCCGGTCGTGGACACGCCGGCGGCCTCCTCATCCCCGGCTGCCACCGCGGCGAAGGCGGACACCGGCGCCATCGTGCGCGGGATCAACGAGTTCTCCCGCACCCTGGACAAGTACACCGAGCGCACCGCGCGCCCGGGCAGCGGTTCGGCGCACGCTCGCTATTCGACGAACGGTTGGACCTACACCGCAGTTGCCTACCACCCGGTGAACAACCGCATGTACGCCATTTCGACTGGTGAGGACGGCAAGCCGGCTGGCCACCTGCTGCGCATGTTCCAGGACCGCGACGGCGTGTCCGACCTCGGCGCGCTGAGCCTCGGCGCCGATTTCCCGACCAACACCATCGCCTCCGCCGCGTTTACCTCCCGCGGCGAGCTGGTGCTGTTCTCCGGCCCGAAGTTCCGCGTCCTCGACCTGTCCAAGGACAAGATCGACGGCGAGGTCAAGGACGCCGCCGCCGTGCGCGCGCGTGCGGGTGAGCTGAAGCTTCGCGACGGCATCGGGAACGTCGGCACGCCGAGCGCTTGGGCCTCGTCGGCTGCCGACGGCAAGGCCAAGGAGCTCTACGCCGTCTCCCGCGACCCGGAGGGCGCGCCCTACCTGTGGACGCTGAACATCGAGACCGGCCGTGTCGAGATAGCCTCGCTGCAGGTCAAGCCGGGCCTGGACTTGAGCGCTATCGAGGAGCTGAACTACGCCTACACCAAGGCCGACAACACGCTGGTGTTCGCCGACGATGAGGCGCGCTCCATCGAGGTGCGCGACGGCGCCGTGGCGGCGACGTACTTCGGCGGCGAGATCGTGGACAACTACCGCGAGATTGCGTACCTGCCGAAGGGCGCCGGCTACAAGGCTGTGACCGAGTTTGCCAAGCCGGCGCCGCTGCCGGGCGAGGCCGCGGGCGCGCTGCCGGCCGGCGAGGGCATCAACGTCTACGAGACCGCCGCGCCGAGCATCCCGACCGTGATCGCCGAGCGCAGCGAGCCGACCACCTCCCCGACCCAGGCTGCTGCTGCCGAGGTCGAGCAGGGCGCGCCGCTGCCGGCCGTGGACGAGAACGCCGACCGCCCCGTGCTGTTCACCGTCGTGGACGAGAAGGGCCTCTCCCGCCAGGGCGTGGACATCGACATCGAGGGCACCGACCTCTCCGCCGTCACCGATAAGAACGGCCAGGCCAGCATCGACGTGCCGAACGTCGACGTGGTCGCCAACGTCGACGGCACCCAGTCCGTGGTGCGCGCCTCCGCGCAGACCCACCGCGTGACCCTGCTTGCCGACGGCCCCACCACCACCGTGACCACCAACGCCGCCGGCAAGATCGAGGCGCACAAGCTCGCGATCACCGTCAAGGACAAGAACGGCAACGCCGTCGAGGGCGCGACCGTGACCGGTCAGGTGGGTGACAAGTCGCTCTCCGTGGTGACCAACCGCGTCGGCCTCGTGGAGATCGACGTGCCGGAGGGCGATAAGGCCACGCTGAGCCTGAACGTGAACAAGGACGGCTTCAGCGAAGAGTTCAAGGTGTTCACCGACGTCACCGCCGCCTCCGTGCAAATGGAGCAGTACGTCGGCACCGCCACCAGCACGACCTCGACCACCACCACGACGCGCAGCACCACCGGCGCGCGCTTCCACGACGCGACGATCCGCGTCCGCGTGATCACCGAGGGCGGCGACCCGGTCCAGGACGCGCAGATTTACAGCGTGGACGGCCTGAACATCCAGACCCGCGGCGTGGATTACCGCACCGGCCTGACCAACCAGTACGGCTACGTGGACGTGTTCATCCCGGGCAACACCGGCAACGGCCAAAAGGTGCGCCTCGGCGTGCGCACCGCCCCGGCCGGCTACAAGACGGTGACCCAGCAGGTGGACCGCAACGACGACGGTGCGACGCTGACCCTGCCGAAGGGCCCGACCCCGACGTCGACCAAGTCGCAGCCGCAGGAGATCCTCGAGGTGATCAAGGAGGTGCAGCCGCTCATCGCCGCGCTCGGCGGTTCGGCCGCGATCGGCGCCGGCCTCGGCGGCTCCGGCTCGACCACGACGCGCACCACCTCCACCTCCACGACAGTGGCCGCTTCCAACCTGGCCAGCATGTCCACCGGCCGCACCACCAGCGTGCCGCAGTCGACCTCCAGCCGCGCTGTGGTTGTGGAGAGCACCCGCACCACCTCCTCCGTATCGGTTGAGGTCAGCGAGGAGCTCGCCAACACCGGTACGCCGATGCAGGCAGTGATCACGCTCGGCGTGCTCTCGATGCTGATTGGCGGCGCCTACGTGGCAATGGGCCGTCGTCGGGAAGCGTAAAAGCTCCTAGAACACCTCGACGCGGCCGCCGACGGCCTCGATCTGCTGCAGCTGCTTGACCCACCCCGGCCCGCCGGGGTGGACGCGCATCACGGGGCGGGAGGAAATCCGCACGGGCGAGACGGACTCGCGGCGCGCGCCGGAACGCGCGGCCATGCGGGTGTGCGCGCGGTGCCCGGCCTCGGCGAGGTGCTGCATGTCGGGCCGTTCGGCGCCCAGGCCATCGCGCGCCTCTTCCAGGAGCGCGATGAACTCGTCGAGCACGCCAACCAGCTGCTCCGCGTTCGTCTCGCACATGTTGCGCACCAGCGACGGCTGCGTCGCGGCGACGCGCGTCGCGCCCTTGAACGACCCCGCGGCCAGTGACTGCGCGAGGGTGCTGCCGCGGTCGCCCACGATGCTCAAGCCCTCCGCGATCACGTGCGGCAGGTGGGATACGCGCGCGACGGCTTCGTCGTGCTTCGCGGCGGATACGGGCACGGCCTCCGCGCCGACGAGCGACGCCATACGGCAGACCTGCGTAAACAGCGTCGCCCACCCCTCGGGCACGCGGTCGGCGGCCACGGCGTAGTCGTACGTGACCACCCACGCCGCGCGTTCGAAGAGCCCCTCGTGCGACGCTCCCCAGCCGGAGGACTCGGTGCCGGCCATCGGGTGCCCGCCGACGTAGCGCTCGAGCATGCCGTGCTTCTCGACGATCGCACTTACCGGCCCCTTCACCGACACCACGTCCGTAATGCCGCAGCTCGGGGCATGTTCGGCGATGGCGTCGAGGATCTCCGCGACCACGTCGAAGGGAACAGCGATGACGATCAGCGCGTGGTCCTGCTCCGCCCGCGCGAGCAACGCGGCCAGGTCGGTGACCACGTCGAAACCGTCCGCCACCGCCTGGCGCGCGCCCGCGTTCGAATGGGTGTAGCCGTACACCCGCTCGCCCTTCTTGGCCAGGTCGCGCATGAGCGAGCCGCCGATGAGGCCGTTGCCGATGATGCAGACAGGGGGCAAAACGTGTGCGGAGGCGTTCATTCGCCACAGTCTAACGCCACCCGCCGACGTTGGGCGCGGAGCCGGACTACCCTGTTGCAGCATGAGCCAGGATTTTGAGGACGGGTTTGCGGTGACCGTCGCGCGCCGCGAGGGCGGCTGGGTTGTCCGCGAGTTCAAGGACGATTTCACCAGCCTGGACACCTCGGTGGCGGCGGTGCGCGGCCTGCGCAGCGAGGGCGCCGCGTTCGCAATCCTCAACGTCGAGGAGGATTACTTGGTGGTCGTGCGCCCGGGTCCGGCGAGCATCCGCGTGCTCATCTCGGACGCGACGATGGCTGTCGACGACGATTTCGCCGCCGACATCCTCGCCGAAGCCGGCATCGACGTCCCCGACATCGACCCGGACGAGCTCGACGACGTCGACGCGTGGGCCGAGGGCGACTTCGCCATCTTCGCCGACCTCGGGCTCTCGGAGGAGCGCTTGAGCATTCTGCTTGACGACGACGCAGATCCCTACGACCTCGCCGAGACCATCGCCGCGGAGCTGGGCTTTGCCGATGAGCTGGCGGACGCCGTCGATTAGCAACTGCCCGTGACAGTGCCCAGCGAACTCGAGCGCCGCGCCGCCGAGCGCATGCGCGAGGCCATCGCGCTCGCCCGCACCACCCCCGCCGGCGACGTGCCTGTCGGTGCGATCGTCTACGCGCCGGATGGGAGTGTGGTGGGGCGTGGGGTGAATCGTCGTGAAGCGGATGCGGATCCCACCGCCCACGCCGAGGTGGAAGCGATCCGCGAGGCCGCGCGCACCCTGGGCACGTGGCGTCTCGACGGATGCGAGCTGGTGGTGACGCTGGAGCCGTGCACCATGTGCGCCGGCGCGATCCTGGGCGCGCGGGTGCGCTCGGTGGTGTTCGGCGCGTACGAGCCGAAGACAGGCGCGCTCGGCTCACTGTTCGATGCGGTGCGCGACCCGCACCACCTGCACCAAGTCGAGGTGCGCGGCGGCGTGCTGGAGGCGGAAACGGCCCAGCTCATGGGCGAGTTTTTCGCCGACGTGCGGGCGCAACCCCGTAATTGAATTGTTATGGCGGCACGGCCGTGACCGGCGCTACAGTGGGTGCTGTTAGCTATTAACTACAACAAAAGGAGATCATCATGGCACTTGAAGGCAAGGGCGACCAGCTCAAGGGCGACATCAAGGAGGGTCTCGGCGACCTGACTGGTAACAACGAGCTCAAGAACGAGGGCAAGGCTGACCAGCTCGGCGGCGAGATCAAGGAGAAGCTCTCCGAGGCTGGTGACGCTATCAAGGACAAGTTCAACGAGGTTGCCGCGAAGGTGGAGGACAAGCGCGAGGAGCACGAGGCTAAGCAGGACATCGAGGACGCTGCTGACCGCGCAGCTGACCAGATCTAGTCGCACCCTTTCACCGATCTCCCCGCACGGCGCACAGCCGGCGGGGAGATTTTGTTTGCGCACCGCACGGCGGTTACTGTAGCTAGCGGTAGCGTGTCCGAGCGGCCGAAGGTACTCGCCTCGAAAGCGAGTGTGGGTAAAACCACCGCGGGTTCAAATCCCGCCGCTACCGCCACTGGCACCGCGCGAGATGATGATTGTCTCGCGCGGTGTTCATTTTTAGGATTGATCGGGTAAGCGTCAACCGAAAGGAAGCTCCGCTCGTGCCGAAACTGCTGTTCAAGCTGGGGCGTTGGTCCTACCTGCACCCGTGGCGGGTGATTGTGGCGTGGCTTGTCATCCTTGCGGGCTGCGCTGGCGCGGCGTTTTCGCTGATGAAGCCGTTCACCTCCGAGTTTGCCATCACGGGCACCCCGGCGATCGAGGCGCTGACCACGCTGGAGGAGAATTTCCCCGGCGAGGGCGATGTGGCCAGCTCGCCGTCGGTGAATCTGGTCTTCGCGGCGCCGGAGGGCGCGCAGCTCGCGGACCCGGCGTACATGGCCGCGATGGATCAGACGGTGCGCCACATCGAGGACAACCTCGGCGCGATTGAGGGCACGCAGCGGTTCGGCAACCCGGTGCGCATCAACGCGGAGCTGCAGCGCGGCCTGGTGGAGCAGATGACGCAGATGGGCCTGCCGGAGGAGAGCGCGCGGGCCGACGCCTACAACCTCCGCATGGTCTCGGACGACGGGCGCATCGGCTTTACGACGTTCGAATTCGCCGCCGAATCCCAATTCCAAGTCACCGATGCGGACCGTCGCGTGGTCGCGGACGCGATGCAGATCGGCCGCGACGCCGGCCTGCAGGTCGAGGCCGGCGGCCCCGGCTACGGCGACCCGATCGAGATCAACACGACGTCCGAGATGATCGGCATCGGCGTTGCGTTTCTGGTGCTGCTGGTGACGTTCGGGTCCCTCGCCGCGTCGACCATGCCGATTGTTACCGCCGTGGTTGGCGTGGGTATCGGCGCGCTGGCCGTCTTGACCACCACGCACTGGGTCGAGCTGAACGACGTCACCCCGGTGCTGGCCGTGATGATCGGCTTGGCCGTGGGCATCGACTACGCCCTGTTCATCCTGTCGCGCTACCGCCAGGAGCGGCGCACGCTGCCCGGCCCGGAGGCGGCCGGCATGGCGGTGGGCACCGCCGGCTCTTCCGTCGTGTTCGCGGGTGCGACCGTGTTCGTGGCGCTGGTCGCGCTGGTGCTCGCCGGCATCGAGTTTTTGAGCTGGATGGGCATTTCCGCCGCGTTCACCGTGTTGGTGTCGGTGCTGGTGGCGCTGACGATGTTGCCGGCGCTGCTCGGCGCGTGGGGAGACCGCGCGTTCGCCGGCCGCATCCCGGGCGTGGCGGGCCACGCCGGCCCCGGCAACCGCCCGGCGAAAGACCTGGACACCCGCTCGATGGGCCGCACGTGGGTGAACGTCGTGCGCCGCTTCCCGGCCGCCGTCATGGCCGCGGTGGTGCTGGGCCTCGGCGCGATGAGCGCGCCAGTGCTGGGCCTGGAGATGGCCCTGCCGTCTGACACCACCTCCAATAAGGACACCACCCAGCGCAAAGCGGCGGACCTCATGACGGAGGGTTTCGGCCCCGGCATCAACGCGCCGCTGCTCTTGATCGTCGACGCGCACGGCGTGAACCCGGACGCCGAGATTCTCCAGCCGTACATGGCTGCCGTGCCGGATTCCGCTGGCGGGCGCGCCGAAAAGGCGGCGCTGGCGTCGTTCCTCTACGCCGTCAGCGAGGCGAACTCCGTCTCCGGCGTGCGCCACGCCCAGCTCGTGAGCGTGAACGAGGACCTCACCGCGGCCCAGATCCTGGCCACCCCGGAGGGCGGCCCGGAGGAGGAGTACACCCTCGCCGTCGCCCACGGTTTGCGCGAGAACAACCGCCAGGTGGAGGATGCCACCGGGGTGCACATCGGCCTCACGGGCCTCACCGCGGTGCAGATGGACATCACCGAGGAGCTCGCGGGCGCGATGCCGCTCTACCTCGGCATCGTCGTGGGCCTGGCGATCATCCTGCTTATGCTGGTGTTCCGCTCCATCATGGTGCCGCTGGTCGCGGGCCTGGGCTTCCTCCTCTCCGTCGGCGCGGCGTTCGGTTTCACCGTCCTGGTGTGGCAGGAGGGCCTCTTCGGCCTCGTGAACACGCCGGGGCCGATCCTGTCCTTCCTGCCGATCTTCATGATCGGCGTGACCTTCGGCCTCGCCATGGATTACCAGGTCTTCCTGGTCACCCGCATCCGCGAGCACTACCTCAAGCTGCGCCGCGCCGGCGACCCCGACGCGGAGCTGCACGCGGTGGAGGAAGCGACCATCGAGGGCTTCACGCAAGGCGCGCGCGTGGTCACGGCGGCGGCGGTGATCATGATCGCGGTGTTCATCGCCTTCATCAACCAGCCGCTGCCGTTCATTCAGATCTTCGGCTTCGCGCTCGGCGTGGCCGTGTTCTTCGACGCGTTCTTCATCCGCATGGCGCTCGTCCCCGCCACGATGTTCCTGCTCGGCCGCGCCACGTGGTGGATGCCGCGCTGGCTCGACCGCATTCTGCCCGAAATGGACGTCGAGGGCACCGGCATCGAGCACATGCTCGACGACGCCCGCCAACCCCAGGAGATTTCCGCATGACCTTCACCTTGGGCACTTCGCTTTACGACGGCGCGAACCAACCCGGCAAGCACGGCCGAACCGGCACGATTCACACGCCGCACGGGGACATCCACACGCCGGCGTTCATTCCGGTGGCCACGAAAGCGACCGTCAAAACGCTCACGCCCGAGCAGGTGCGCCAGATCGGCGCCCAGGCGATTCTGTCCAACGCCTACCACCTCTACCTGCAGCCCGGCCCGGACATTGTGGACGAGGCCGGCGGCGTCGCCGCGTTCGAGCACTGGGACGGGCCGACGTACACCGATTCCGGCGGCTTCCAGGTCATGAGCCTGGGCGTGGGCTTCCGCAAAGTGCTGGCCATGGACACCGCGGGGCTAACCGAGAGCGACATCCGCGCCGCGAACAAGGACCGCAAGGCGCGCGTGGACGATGACGGCGTGGATTTCAAGAGCGTCATCGACGGCTCCACCCACCGCTTCACGCCCGAGGTGTCGATGCAGATTCAGCACCAGCTCGGCGCCGACATCATCTTCGCCTTCGACGAACTGACCACGCTGGTGGACACCCGCGATTACCAGGAGCACTCCGTCGAGCGCACCCGCCGCTGGGCGAAGCGCTGCCTCGACGAGCACGACCGGCTGACCCGCGAACGCGCCGTCACCCACCCGGGGCGGCCCGAGCAGTCGCTGTGGGGTGTGGTGCAGGGGGCGCAGTATGAGGACTTGCGTCGGCACGCGACGCGCGGCTTGCTCGAGCTGGACCGTGCCGCGCGCGGCGAGGGGAAGCGCGGTTTCGGCGGGTTCGGCATCGGCGGCGCGCTGGAGAAGGAGAACCTGGGCGCGATTGTGGGCTGGGTGACGGATGAACTGCCCGTCGATGCGCCGCGGCACCTGCTGGGGATCTCCGAGCCCGACGACATTTTCACCGCCGTCGAAGCTGGCGCCGACACGTTCGATTGCGTCTCGCCGACCCGCCTCGGGCGCCGCGGCGGCGTGTACACCCTCGACGGCCGCATGAACCTCACCGCAGCGCGTTTCAAGCGCGACTTCACGGGCGTCGACGAAGAATTCGGCGGCTACGTGTCCGAGAATTACTCGCGCGCCTACATCCACCACCTGCTGAAAGCCAAGGAATACCTGGCCGGCACGCTGTGCACCATGCACAACCTGGAGTTCATGGTGCGGCTGGTGGACAACATCCGCGCGTCCATCGACGGCGGGTATTACGAGGCGTTCCGCGACGAATTCCTCGGCCGCTACTACGCCGGAGACGGACGTGCCTAGCGCCGGCCGTTACGCGCCGTCGCCGTCGGGCGATTTGCACTTCGGTAATCTCCGGACGGCGCTGCTTGCGTGGCTGTTTGCGCGCCAGACCGGCCGCGCATTTTTCATGCGCGTGGAGGACATCGATTCGGAGCGTTCTTCGCCCGAGTCCGCCGCGCGCCAGCTCGCGGACCTCGCGGCGCTGGGCATCGAGTGGGATCCGCCGGTGCTCTACCAGTCCGATCGCCACGCCGCCTACGAGGCCGCGCTCGCCCAGCTGCCCACCTACGAGTGCTACTGCACGCGCCGCGACATCCGCGAGGCCGCCTCCGCCCCCCACGCGCGTCCCGGGCTGTACCCGGGCACCTGCCGCGACCTCTCCCCGGAGCACCGCGCTTTCCGACGCTCAGAGCTCGCCTCCCAAGGCCGCCTCCCCGCCATCCGCCTGCGTGCCGACGCCTCCGAGTGGACCATCCGCGATTTCTACCACGGCGCATACACCGGCCCCGTCGACGACGTGATTCTCCGTCGCGGCGGTCGCGTCGACCAGGCGCAGGCCGGCGATTGGGCCTACAACCTGGCGGTGGTCGTCGACGACGGTTTCCAAGGCATCGACCAAATCGTCCGCGGCGACGACCTCCTCGATTCCGCCCCCGCGCAGGCGTACCTGGCGCACCTGCTCGGCTACCCCCAGCCCGAGTACGTGCACGTGCCGCTGGTGGTCAACGCGGAGGGCAAGCGGCTGGCGAAGCGCGACGGCGCCGTGACCCTGCGGGAGATGACCGCTGCCGCAACCCGGGCCGCCAGCACCGACCCCGCAGCGACCCAAGCCGCCGCAACCCGAGCCACCAGCACCGCCCCCGCCGCGGCGGTCTTCGCGCAGCTCGCCGCCTCCGTCGGCTGCCCCCCCGCGAACACCCCCGCCGACCTGCTCGAGCAGTTCGACCCGTCCCGCCTGCCCCGAGACCCCTTCGTCTGGAGAGGTGAGTCGACTCCTGGCTAAATGTGTTGCATTTTGCAACAGAACTTTGCTAAAGTTTCGTTACTAGGCCCAGCCGTTGACCCTCCACCTATAAGGAGTGTGCCGATGACTGGGCTTTCAGTGTTTTAATGGGGCCTATGGGCAGACATTCTTCGAACAAATTCTCCGCAGAATATCCCCGCCAGCCGATTGTCACTGCAATTTTGGTTGACGGAGGTTTTTACCGCCACCGGGCTAAGGCTCTATTCGGTGACAAGACACCAAGAGGTCGGGCGGACGAACTGTTTAACTACTGCAAAAGGCACATTCGGGAATCTCAGAGCAGCCTGTATCGAATTTTCTACTACGACTGTCCTCCGTCTTCGAAGGTCCTGTACCACCCGTTAACCCAACAACAGGTCAACCTTGGTCAATCAGCGGAGTTTCAGTGGATGACTGAGTTCTTGAAGGAGCTCGTCAAAAAGCGAAAGGTTGCCCTACGACGAGGTGAGGAACTTGAGACTCAGAATGGGTACAGTCTCAAACCGCGACCGTTGAAGAAACTGTGTCGTGGCGAAATATCTGTCCAGGACCTGAAAGCGGAAGACTTTTCTCTAGACATTACGCAAAAAGGCGTGGATATGCGTATCGGACTGGACATCGCGTCGCTCGCTGAGCGGGGTCTGGTGAACCAGATCGTGATGATTTCGGGTGATAGCGATTTTGTACCAGCTGCTAAGCATGCCAGGCGGTCAGGGATAGACTTCGTCCTGGACCCAATGTGGGCTACGGTCTCAGACAGCTTGAATGAACACGTCGATGGTGTACGTGAATGCGTCAAACGCCCGCCGAAGAACGAGGAAGATCCGCTTTTCCGCGACAACCCCGAGCCTGATGGAGAGGATGATCTCTGAGGCTCCAAAAGCTATCCGCTGATATTTCTTCTAGGGGGGCAATAGGTTGGATTTCCGCGTGCTCGGGGCCCTGAAAAACGAACGCTGTGAAGCGGGGAGCCTAGCGCACGAAGCCGGCGTCCTTGCGCCATGTCAGCGCCACTGCCGGGCGGACGGGGGAGAGCGGCTCGAGAATGTTGTCCACGCGCAGCCACTCGGCGACAACCTCGTCTGGCGTGATCGTCACCAGCGAGTACCCGTGGGTGTCCAGGGCGCAGTGGCGCAGGGTGGGGTTGGCGGCATGCATGTAGTTCACAGCGGTGGCCAACACGGGCCCGCCGGCGCGCAGGCCAAGTGAATCGGTCACGTTGGGGGCGGTGACGGAGGCGCAGACGACTTCGCAGCCGATCTCGGTGCCGTCGTGAAGCACGGAATGCGCCCACTCGGTGTGGATGTCGCCGGTGAGGAAGATCGGGGACTTGCCCAGGCGGCCCAGGGTGTTGATGAGGCGGCGGCGCTCGAAGTCGTAGCCGTCCCACTGGTCGCCGTTGAGGGGCATCTCGTCGATCGTCGGCACGTTTGCGTGCGAGCTCAGGATGTTCGAGGACAGCGCTTTCGCGAACGGACGCGTCGCCGGGTTGTGCAGCACCGCGCCGAGGCGCATCGGCGAGAACATCACGGAGTTGCCCAGCGCGTTCCAGCGTGTGCGCGAGCGCTCAAGCGTGTCGATGAGCCAGTTGTACTGCTCGGAGCCGAGCATCGTGCGCGCGTCGCCGGGCTGGCGCGACCCGCCGCGCCAAAACTCCACGTCGCGGAAGGTGCGCAGGTCCATGATGGTGAGTTCGACGAGGTCGCCGAACGTGAACGAGCGGTAGATGCGCCCCTCGCCGGACGGGTCGGCGACGCGCACCGGCATCCACTCGTAGTACGCGCGCACGGCGGCGTCGCGACGCGTGAGGTAGTCGCCTTCGTGCGGCTGGTGGTTGTCGGCGCCGTCGCGCCAGGTGTTGTTGGCAATCTCGTGGTCGTCCCACACGACGATCCACGGCATCGCGGCGTGGGCGTTCTTTAGCGCTGGGTCGGTGCGGTAGCGGCCGTAGCGCGTGCGGTAATCCTGAAGCGTCACGATCTCGTGCGCCGGCTCGTGCAGCCGCACCGGGCCGAAGCCGGCGTACTCGTAGCGCGCGTATTCGTAGATGTAGTCGCCGAGGAACACGGTGAGGTCCACGTCGCCCGCCCAGCCGCGTTCGGCCAGGTCAGCGTACGCGGAGAAGAAGCCGGATTCCCAGTTCGCGCAGCTCGCCACCGCCCACTTCTGCTTCCCGACGTTCACCCCCACCCCAGGCGCAGTCTTCGTCCTCCCCAGCGGCGACACCGTGCCCGCGTGGGGCCCTTGCGTGACGACGAAACGATAAAAATACGTCGTCGCCGCCGCGAGCCCCCGCACGTCGACGTGGATTGTGTGGTCCCGCTCCGGCGTGGACGTAGCGTGGCCCGACTGCACGACGTGCGCGAATTCCGGGTCGAGCGCGATCTCCCAGCGCACCGGGGTTGGTGCTCCGGCGTTGCTGCCGGGGAAGGAAGCGTCGTCAGGCGTGATGCGCGTCCAAATGATGACGGCGTCCGGCAGGGGGTCGCCCGACGCCACGCCGTGCACGAACGGCAGCGGCGGGAGCTCCATCTCCGCCAGGGGGGCCGTGGACGCGACCGGCTGGGAGCTCTGCGCCCACGCCTGCGTCGCGACGCCCGTTCCAACCGCCCCCGCCGCCACAGCGGAACTGCGGAGGAAGCCGCGGCGAGTGAAGGAACGAGTCACGCCCATATAGTCGGCCACCGGCGAGCGGTTCGCATCGCCAGCGGCCGAAGTTTGGGCAGGTTTCGCCCGGTGTTCAGGCGCAGTTCACCCTAGGGCAGTTCGAGATCTGCCGGCGGCTCTAGACAGAACTTGCTCACCGCTCTGCAAGCAGCTCCAAAGCACCTGACCAGCGGTCGATGTTCTTCTCGAATGTCTCAGTTTGAAGAGCAATTGGGAAGGTACCGTCGAGATCCGAGCGCGCCGGGCTTGATGCGCCTCGAGCCTCCTGCAAGGCATAGAAGCGTCGCATGTCAGCACGGGAAATGGTCTGGTTCGACTTCATACTGTCCCCCATTCCCTTCCTAGCCTTCAGCCACGGCTCCTCAGAATGCGTTTGTTCAATGAGTTGCCCTTCGCCAGTTTCCACGCGTCAACCCACCCTAGCTCGTCATAGATGAACTGGGCTACATCGAGCGATGTTGCCATGGGTGCAGCCTTTCTCAGATGGGTTGAGCGAAAAAACTGACGGAAAGCAGACCTAGAGGGTCTCGCGGGAGGCGAGGGTGGCGTCGATGCGCAGGAGGCCCGAGCCGTCCGAGCCGACGAGCTCGAGCTGGTCCACGATCTCGCCGACCGTCGCCTCCTCCTCGATCTGCTCGTTGAGGAACCAGTTGAGCAGCGCGCGGGATTCGAGGTCGCCGACCTCGTCCGCGACGCGCGTGATGTTGCGGATCTGCTCGGACACCTTCTGCTCGTGCGCGAGCGCGGCCTTGAAGGCGTCGAGCGGGTTGTGCACCTCGGGCACGTCGATCTCGATGTTCAGCGGGTGGATGTGCTGGCCGCGGTCGAGCAGGTGCTGGGCGAACTTCTGCGCGTGCTCCAGCTCCTCCTGCGCCTGGGCGACGAACCAGTTGCACAGGCCCGGGAAGGAGTGCGCGTCCATCTCGTTCGCCAGGTGGCGGTAGATGTAGGCGGCACCGTACTCGTTGGTGACCTGCTGGTTCATGAGGTCCTTGAGCTGCTCGTTCATGAGGGGGAGTTCTCCTTGTGAATTCGTGGGCGCATCTGACGGGACGCCCGGATGTTCACGGAATCGCGTGGTGTCAATTCTACGCGCTGTAGGAACGAAAAAACCGGCGCGCCCCAAGAAGAGCGCACCGGTTTCGGATTTTGCGGAGGATGTGGGATTTGAACCCACGAGGGTATTGCTACCCGCACGCGTTCCAGGCGTGTGACATAGGCCGCTAGTCGAATCCTCCAGTCAAACACTCCCGGCCCCACCGAAGCGGCACCGTTTGTATCGGAGGAATACATTAGCCGATACCGTCGTAAAGCAACAAAACGCGTGCCCACACGTGCTGCTTTTGGCCCTGCGCCGAGGCTCGGGTTACAGTGTGGGGCAGGATCCCACGCGGTGTTTATCTTGTGAACTCCCCCAGGGCGGGAACGCAGCAAGGGTCAGCGAGCTCTGGCAGGTGCGTGGGGTCCCCTTATTTTTGCCTTGCGTCGCGCTGGGGGAGTGCGCGCCCGCGGGTACGATCGTCAGGTATGGCGAACCTCAACGAACTTTCTCAGCAGGACTTTGACGCCCTGGCGCAGGACGTGCGCCAGCGCTACGAGGACCTCAAGGCGAAGAACCTCAACCTGGACCTCACGCGCGGCAAGCCGTCGAGCGAGCAGCTCGATTTTTCCAACGATCTGCTCGCGCTGCCGGGCAAGGACAACTACCGCACGAAGTCGGGCGTTGACGTGCGCAATTACGGCGGGCTCGACGGCATCGCGGACATCCGCGAGATCTGGGCGGAGGTGCTCGGGGTGCCGGTGGAGAACCTCATCGCGGGTGACTCGTCCTCGCTGAACATCATGTTCGACCTCATCTCGTTTGCGTTCGCGTTCGGCACGAACGATTCGCCGCGTCCGTGGCGCGAGGAGGAGACCGTGAAGTGGCTGTGCCCGGTGCCGGGTTATGACCGCCACTTCGCCATCACGGAGCAGTTCGGTTTCGAGATGATCACGGTGCCGATGACGGAGGACGGGCCGGATGTGGCAGCCGTCGAGAAGCTTGTGCAAGACCCGCAGGTGAAGGGCATGTGGTGCGTGCCGCTCTTCGGCAACCCCACGGGCGTGGTGTACTCGCGCGAGACCATCGAGCGCCTGGCCGGGCTCGAGGCGGCGGCGCCGGACTTCCGCATTATCTGGGACAACGCGTACGCGGTACACACGCTTACCGACGTTTTCCCCGACAACCCCAACGTCATCGACATCGCCGCGGCGCAGGGCAACCCGAACCGCTTCTGGTACATGAGCTCTACGTCGAAGATCACGCACGCGGGTTCCGGCGTGAGCTTCTTCGCGTCGAGTGTGGAGAACCTGGACTGGTACCGCTCGATTGCGAACATTCGCGGCATCGGCCCGAACAAGGAGAACCAGCTGGCCCACGCGATGCTGCTGGGCGACGCGGAGGGGGTGCGCGCGCTGATGCGCAAGCACGCAGGCTCGCTGGCGCCGAAGTTCGCGGCGGTGATCGGCATTCTGCGCGAGCGCCTCGGCGGGTACGGCGTCGCGGAGTGGACGGAGCCGCAGGGCGGCTACTTCATTTCGCTGAACGTGGTGCCGGGCACGGCGACGCGCGTGTGGGAGCTGGCGAAGGACGCCGGCATCAACCTCACCAAGGCCGGCTCGGCGTTCCCGCACGGCGTGGATCCGGAGAACACGAACATCCGCCTCGCGCCGTCGCTGCCGCCGCTCGATGAGGTGAGCGAGGCGATGGATGGTGTGGCTACGTGCGTGCTGCTGGCAGCCGTCGAGAAGCGTGAGCTCCAGTGACCGGCGACGACATTGTCTCCTGGCTCGACACCCTCTTCCCGGGGCTCACGCTGACGATGTTCGCCGGCAACCCCGTCGCCACATCCACGCACCACGGGGTACCCGTGGGCGTCACCGTCGGCTTTTCCGAGGTGGATACGGGATTGCGGCTCGCGGGCGCCGAGGAGGTGAGCGTCGGCTGCGAAATCGTGCTGCGCGCGAACGTGGACAACGTCACCTTGGCCACCACGCTGGTGAAAGCGGTGCGGCAGCTCGGCGCGCTCGGGGTGCCGCCGCAGCCGGGCGTGCTGCTGGAAGGCATCGGCGCCGGCAAGGTCCGCCACGGCTGGCTGCGCGAGCCGCGCCTGTTCGTCGAGGGCACCCCGCACGTGCGCCAGGGCGATCACCTCACGCTGCTCGTGGAGCTTGTCATGCTTACCGACGACGAATTTTCCATCGCCTCCGAACAAGGCACCGACGTGCTGGAGCGCCGCCTGCGCCGCCGCGGCGTCGATGTGGCCAACTGGCTGCGCGACTAAGCTCTAACGGCGTGGCTCTGTACAGGAAGTATCGCCCCGCAACCTTCGGAGAGGTCATCGGCCAAGAGCAGGTGACCAGGCCCTTGTCCACCGCGCTGGATAACGGCCGCATCGCCCACGCGTACCTGTTTTCGGGTCCGCGCGGGTGCGGCAAGACGTCGTCGGCACGCATTCTGGCGCGGAGTTTGAACTGCGTGGAGGGGCCGACGTCGACCCCGTGCGGCGTGTGCCCGTCGTGCGTGTCGCTCGCGCCGGGCGGGCCGGGGAACCTGGACGTGATGGAGCTGGACGCGGCGTCCCACGGCGGCGTCGACGACATGCGCGAGCTGCGCGAACGCGCCCTGTTCGCGCCCGCCGAGTCGCGCTACCGCGTCTTCATCATCGACGAGGCGCACATGATCTCCGCCGCCGGCAACAACGCCCTGCTGAAGATCGTGGAGGAGCCGCCGGAGCACCTCATCTTCATCTTCGCCACCACCGAGCCGGAGCGGATCCTGGGCACGATCCGCTCGCGCACCCACAATTACCCCTTCCGCCTGCTCGCGCCCGCCGCCATGCGCGAGCTGCTCGAGCACGTCGTGGCCGAGGAGGGCGTCTACGTCGACGAGAACGTGTACCCGCTGGTCATCCGCGCCGGCGGCGGGTCGCCCCGCGACACGCTCTCCATCCTCGACCAGCTCCTCGCCGGCGCCGGCCCCGACGGGCTGACGTACCAGCTCGCGTTGCCGCTGCTCGGGGTCACGGACCTTTCGCTTCTCGACGCCGCCGTTGACGCCCTCGCCGCCAACGACGCCTCCGCCATGTTCCGCACCATCGACTCGGTCATGGAATCCGGCCACGAGCCGCGCCGCTTCGCCACCGACCTGTTAGATCGGCTTCGGGACCTGCTGCTCATCAGCACCGTGCCCGACGCCTTCGGGCAAGGGCTTGTCGACGCTCCCGTCGACCGCGCCGACATCCTGCGCGCCGAAGCCGAGCAGTTCACCGGCGCCCGCCTCGCCGCCCTAGCCACCGAGGTCAACGACCGCATCTCGGACCTGCGCGGCGCCACCTCGCCGCGCCTGCTCCTCGAAGTGATGATGGCGCACCTCCTCACCCTCCCCGCCGTTGCCGCAGCTCCCGCGCCCGCGCCTGCCGCAGCCGCTCCCGCCGCTCCAAACCCGGCTCCTGCCGCGCCTCCGAGCCCGGCACCGTCGGGCGGGGCGGCCGCGGCGGCGGCTGCCGCTGCAGCTGCGGCGGCGGGCCGCAACCCGCGTAGCGCCTCGACACCTGCGCCGCAGCAAGCGCCAAAGCCCGAGCCCGCGCCGCCACCCGCTCCCGAGCCTGCGCCCGCGCCGGAGCCGCCGCGCAGCGAACCCGCGCCGCCACCTGCGCCGCAGGTGACCGATTACGACGAGCTCTACCAGCGCATTGAGCGGGACTGGACGGCGTTGCGGCAGAGCGTCGGTACGCGGAACAAGGTCGCGGAAATCATGCTGACCGAGGCGAAGCCGCTGGGCTTCGACGGCGACACCCTGGTCGTGGGCCACAACACGGGCGCGCTCGCGGAGCGCATCAACGCGGAGAACAACAACGCGGACATCGTCGCGGTTTTCGCGGAGAAGCTGGGCGCGCGCGTGAACGTGCGCTGCGTGATCGGAACGGATCCGGCGGCGGCGAACATCGAGCCCCCGCGCCGCGCCGAGGTCTGGGCGCCCGCGAAGGAGGAAGCGCCGGAGCCCGAGCCGGAGCCGGAACCCGAACCTGAACCCGAGCCGGAGGAGGTCCCGCCCCCGCCGGAGCCCTTCGACGACGCCCCGCCCGAGTACACGCGCGAGGACGAGGAGCGAGACATGGCGGATCAGGCGGCGGACGAGGAGGGTGCTCCGGATCGTCGTGACGCGTCGCAGGTCGCCATCGAGCTGCTCGCGGCGGAGCTCGGCGCGCGCCCGCTGTAGACTCGTTGGAGCAATTGCTTTACGACGAAAGGTTTTAGACCATGACCCAGCCGCAGATGCCGGCCGACATGCAGGAACTCATCCGCCAGGCCGCCGAGGTCCAGGCAGCGCTGCAGCGCGCCCAGGAAGAGCTGCTCAACGCCACCGTGGTGGGCACCGCGGGCGGCGAGCTCGTCTCCATCACCATGACCGGCGGCGCCGAGATCACCGACCTGCAGATCAAGCCCGAGGCCGTGGACCCGGAGGATGTTGAGACGCTGCAGGACCTGATCCTCGCCGCGTACCGCGACGCGCACTACAAGGCCGGCCAGCTGGCGCAGGAGAAGATCGGCCCGCTGACCGGCGGCGCCGCACCGCAGGGCCAGTCCCCGTTCGGCGGCCAGCCGGCAGGCCCGGGCGAGGTGCCGTTCGGCGGCATCATCTAGGTTTTGTTCGAAGGACCGCTGCAGGACCTTATCGACGAGTTCTCGCGCCTCCCCGGCGTGGGGCCGAAGTCCGCGCAGCGTATCGCGTTTTACCTGCTGCAGACGGAGCCGGAGGACATCGACCGCCTGCGCGCCGCGCTCGCCGCGGTGCGTGACGGCGTGACGTTCTGCCGGATCTGCAACAATGTGTCGCGCGAAGAAGTGTGCCGCATCTGCGCGGATTCGGGGCGCGACAAGGCCACGGTGTGCGTGGTCGAGGACGCGAAAGACATCCAGGTCATCGAGCGCACCGGCGAGTACGCGGGCCGCTACCACGTGCTCGGCGGGGCGCTCGACCCGCTGGCTAATATCGGCCCGAAAGACCTCGCGATTGCCTCGCTGCTGCAGCGCATCGGAGGGGTGCAGCCGGACCTGGAGGGGGAGGCGATCCCCGAGATCGCCGAGGTGATTCTGGCGACCGACCCGGACACCGAGGGCGAGGCGACGGCGAGCTACATCGCCCGCCTGCTCAAGGATTTCCCGGATTTGACGGTGTCGCGACTGGCGTCGGGCATGCCGCTGGGCGGGGATTTGGAGTTCGTCGACGAACTCACGCTGTCCCGCGCGCTGACGGGGCGCCTCAAGCTCTAGCCGACGCTAGCGGGAGAGGCGCTCCATGCGCAGGCGGTCGATGACGGGGATCTCCAACGGGGGCAGCTCCTCGAGGCGCACGCCGAGGCTGCGCGCGATGAGCAGGTCAGCGAGCTGCGGGTTGCGCGCCAGCGCCGGCCCGTGCATGTACGTGGCGATGATGTTGCCCTGCACAACGCCCTCCACGGCCTCGCCGGCACCATTGCCGACGCCGCGCGTCACCTTGCCCAGCGGCTGCGCGTCCGGCCCGAGCGCGGTTTTGCCCATGTGGTTCTCGAAACCGGTGAGCGGTTCGTCGAGTTCCGCGGTAACGCCGGCGCGCGTCGGGGTGGCGGCGACTTCGCCGATGGCGCGGGTTTGGAGAGGCTCGGTGGTGGCGTCGATAAGCCCGATGCCCTGCGCCTCGGTGCCGTGCGCGTAGAAGGTGCGGCCGAGGATCTGCATGCCCGCGCAGACGGCGAAAATCGGACGTTCCGCGGCGGCCGCCGCTTGGAGCCCAGGCGACGCGGCGAGGCGCGTGGCGGCAATGACTTGGGCGGCGTCCTCGCCGCCGCCGAGGGTGTAGATGTCGCAGTCGGCGGGGATGTCGTCGGTAAGCAGGACGCGCCGGATGGAAGCGTCGATCCCGCGCATGCGGGCGCGTTGGCGCAGGACGAGGGCGTTGCCGTCGTCGCCGTACGTGCCCAGCACGTCCGGGAGGATCAGGCCGATGGTGAGTTTACGCACGGTAATCCTCCTGCTTCGTCAGCGCCCGGCGCAGGTTGAGCAGGGCGGTGTAGTTGGCCAGCACTTCGACGCGGCCGGGCGGGCAGGCGCGGATCGCGCTCACGGGGTCGTGGACCAGCTCGTGCTCGACGCCCGCGTAGAGTAGGCGCACGGCGAGGTCGGTCGCGCGCTCGCCCGCGGCGACGACGGTCGCGCCGTCGAGCGCCGCGGCGCCGTCGAAGTCGATGTCCCACAGCCAGGACACGTCCTCGCCGTCGCCCTGCTGCGCGTTCACGGCGATGACCACGCCGTCCGCGCCCGCGTCCAGCATCGACAGCGCCTCCTGCCACCCGGCGGGGTTCTTCGCCAGCATGAGGTGCACGCTGCGCTCGCCGAGCTCGACGGTGGTGTAGCGTCCGGCGACGTTGTCCACGGCCTCGGCGGCGGCGACGGCGTCGGCGAGCGGCACGTCGAACGCTTCGACGGCACAGGCGATGGCTTGCGCGGCGTTGCCCCGGTTCGCGCGCCCCGGCAACTGGAGCTCAAGCTTGACGACGTCTCCCCCACGCACCTCAAGGCCCTCATCCGTGACGCGGTAGTGGGGGGCGGGGCGGCGGAATTCGGTGCCGTCGGGAAGGGGTTCGACGGCGTACCAGTCTTCGTCGGTGCGCACGACGTGCCCGCCGGAGCGGGGGTTGGTCACGGAATCGCCGAGCCAGCCGGCGCCGGCGGCCACCCACACGACGTTCGGGTGGTCCCAGGCGACGGAGGTGATGAGGACGTCGTCGCAGTTCGCGATGACCGTCGCCTCCGGGTGCGCCATGACGGCAGCGCGCAGAGCGCGTTCGATGGCGTTGATCTCGCCGACGCGGTCGAGCTGGTCGCGCGAGAGGTTGAGCAGCACGAACGCCTCGGGCTTGAGGCGCTCGGCGACGTGCGGGACGTGCAGCTCGTCGACCTCGAGCGCGATGTGCGACGCCGCCTCGCCCGCCAGCAGCGCGGAGATGATGCCGGCGTCCATGTTGTCGCCGTTGTCGTTGGTGGCCACGGTGTACTTCGCGCGCAGCGCCCCGGCGAGCATGCGGGTGGTGGTGGACTTGCCGTTCGTGCCGGTCACCAGCACCGCGGGGCGCCCGGCGGCGACGTGCTCCATGATGCTCGGGTCGATCGCGCCGGCGACGAGGCCGCCGATCATGCCGCCGGCGCCGCGGCCGGTGGCGCGGGAGGCCGTGGTGGCCAGCCGCGCGGCGGCGACAGCCACTTTGGATCGCAAATTCATGCGCCTTACGGTACTCCGCCCATGGCCTCCAAAGCGTGCGCGAATTGCTCGGCGGAGAGGATGGGGATGTCTTTGCGGTGGCCGTGCATGGCTTTGCCGCGCAGTTCGGCGCCCTTTAAGGCGGCGTCGGAGACCACGAGCGACGTCTCGCGCGACAGCTTCTCGCTGTAGGTGAGTCCGGCGCGGACGCTGCGGTCGATGAGGTCGTCGGGGTTGCGGGCGATGTCGTCGGTGATCACGATTTCCATGCCGCGCTGCAGTGCGCCGCGGTACACGCCGGGGTTCTCGCTGGTGGCGGCGGCCTTCTCGGCGTCGACGCGCAGCGCGGAGCGTTGCAGCCCGAAGCGGTCGGCGGCGAGCTCCTGCGGGTCGACGGCGGCGAGCTCGCCCGCCTCGCGCAGCGCGAGGAACATCGCGACCAGGGTGAGGCTTTGCTCGCGGGAGCGCTCGGCTTCGCTTATCGACGTCCGTTCCACACTCGCCTCAGCCGGCGCCGCCTCCACGCCGATGAGGCCCGCAAGCGCGCCGAGGCGCTCGTCGACGGGGATGTGGCCCTGCAGGCGCGTGCTAGCGAGCACGTCCACGATCTCCGCAGGCCGCGGCACGTGCCCCACGCGTTGGCGCCGCCGCCCGCCGCGCCGGTTGCGCGACCTGTTCGCGCGCGCGGCCGCGTTCATGGCGCGCCGCGCCTCGGAGACGATGAAACCCCAGTCGGTGGGGGAAGAGTGGAGGATGAGGGTCCGATCGTCGATAAGCTTGTCCAGCGCCCGAAGCGAGCGCGAGAAACGCGGGGCCTGCGCGAAATCGCCCGGTTCGAGGCCGTGCATGTGTCGCGGGCCCGGGTCGCAGCCGGGGTTGAACACCTGGTGGAATTCCTCGCCGACGCGGCCGGCGTCGTCGAACGTCACGGCGTCGAGCGTGAGAAGCCGGCCCGTGGACGGGTGAATGCCGGTCGACTGCGCGTGGACCGCCACAAACGGAAACGAGGGCTCGGTCATTGTGCCGAGTCTACCGGCGGGCCAGCTGCCACCAGCGACGCGGATGCGTGACGACGCTCATTTCCTCCTCCACAAGCTCCACCACCGGCGCGTGCGCCGCGCGGGGCATCGGCGGCAGCGCCGGGAAGGGGTACGCGAGCGGGCGCACAGTCGGCTCCATCGGGGCCGCGCTGAGCACGAGCGCCGGCGGGGTGTGGTAGCCGCGGGCCACCGCGATGTAGCCGCGGCGTTGCAGCTCGCGCAGGGTGGGGGCAAGCGCGGCGCGGGCGTGCGCGTCGAGGCGGCCGACGGGTTCGTTGTCGACGCTGACGTCCACCTCGCCGTCGTCGGCAAGAGTGAGGGTGGCGAGGACGTGGCGGTTGGAAACAGACGTCGGCACGCGGGGTGTCACCGCGACCGTGTACCCGCCGCCGAGCAGCACCCACGGGTCCGCGGGCGGGTTGTTCGCGGGCAGCACCATGCCGGGGCGCGGCATGCGCAGGATCAGGGAGGCCTCACCATTCTCGACGATCGCCCACGCCGTGACCTGCGGCGTAAACCCGGCCTCGCGGATCCACCCGAGCTCCGGGTACGTGGCGGCGTCGGCGGCGCTGACGGTGCCGAGGTAGCTGCTGTCCAAGTAGATGTCGAGGTCCGGGCCGATCAGCGACACCGCGATCTGCCAGGGGCTGTTGCGCGCGGCCCCCACCACCTCGCGCACCAGCGCCTCGTTCACGTCCTCGGCGGTGATGGTGCACACCGTGCCGAGGCCGTGCTCGGGAATCACATACCTTGCAGCTCGCATGCGTACTCCGTGGTGAAATGCAGTGTCGATTACCGAAAGGACACACTACAGCCGCACCGCGGAGCGCGCCGGGGAAGCTACACGCCGCCTTCCTTCGCGTGGGTGAGGCCGCGGTTTACGGCGGAAACGATGGCCTTCAGCGACGCGCGGGTGGTCGAGCCGGCGATGCCGACACCCCACGCCGCCGTGCCGTCGACGTCGGCGTAGATGTAGCAGGCCGCGTCCGCGTCGTCGCCGGCGGTGCGGGCGCGCTGGGAGTAATCCTGCACCTCGAAATCGATGCCCAGGGACTCGAGCGCGTTGGCGAAGGCCGCGATCGGGCCGTTGCCGGTGCCGTTGATTTGCTGCTGCTCGCCGTCGTAAAGCACGGTGGCGCGCACGGCGGCGTCATCGTCGTCGCTGGCCGCGCCCGTGACCTCGTAATCCACCAGCTCGAGCGGCGAATCCAAATCCAGGTAGGTGGAGGCGAAGATGTCCCACATGTTCTTGGAGTTGACCTCGCCGCCCTCCTTGTCGGTGATGCCCTGCACCACCGCGGAGAACTCCGGCTGCATCGCCTTCGGCATGTTGATGCCGTGGTCCGTCTTCATGATGTACGCCACGCCGCCCTTGCCGGACTGCGAGTTCACGCGGATCACGGCCTCGTAGGTGCGGCCGACGTCCTTCGGGTCGATCGGCAGGTACGGGACCTCCCAGATCGTCTCGCGCAGTTCGTCCCACGCGACGTCCGTCGAGGTCGCGCCCGGGCGAACCTTTTGCGCCAGCGCGTCGAGGCCCTTGTTGATCGCGTCCTGGTGCGAGCCGGAAAACGCCGTGAAGACCAGGTCGCCGCCGTAGGGGTGGCGCTCCGGCACGCGCAGCTGGTTGCAGTACTCCACCGTCTGGCGGATCTTGTTGATGTCGCTGAAATCAATCTGCGGGTCCACGCCCTGGGTGAGCATGTTCAGCGCGAGCGTGACCAGGTCGACGTTGCCGGTGCGCTCGCCGTTGCCGAACAGGCAGCCCTCGATGCGGTCTGCGCCGGCCATGTAGCCGAGCTCGGCCGCTGCGACGCCCGTGCCGCGGTCGTTGTGCGGGTGCAGGGAGATGATCACCGAGTCGCGCTTGGCCAGGTTGCGGTGCATCCACTCGATGGAGTCCGCGTAGACGTTCGGCGTGATCATTTCCACTGTCGACGGCAGGTTAATAATGATCGGGTTCTCCGGCGTCGCCCGCATCGTGTCCACGACCGCGTCGCAGACCTCGAGCGCGAAATCCAGCTCCGTGCCGGTGAAGGACTCCGGCGAGTACTCCCAGCGCCAGTTGGTGTCCGGGTAATCGTCGGCAATGCTCAGGATCAGCTCGCCCGCGTCGGTGGCGAGCTTCTTGATGGCGTCGCGGTCCTTGCGGAACACCACGTCGCGCTGCAGCTTCGAGGTGGAGTTGTAGAAGTGCACGATGACGTTCTTCGCGCCCTCGCACGCCTCGAAGGTGCGGCGGATCAGGTGCTCGCGTGCCTGGACGAGGACCTGGATGGTGACGTCGTCCGGGATCATGTTCTGCTCGATGATCTCGCGCACGAAGTCGAAGTCCGTCTGCGAGGCCGACGGGAAGCCGACCTCGATCTCCTTGAAGCCCATCTCGACGAGCAGGTTGAACATGCGGCGCTTGCGCTCCGGGCTCATCGGGTCGATGAGCGCCTGGTTGCCGTCGCGCAGGTCCACCGCGCACCACTGCGGCGCGGCCGTGATCTTCTTGTCCGGCCAGGTGCGGTCCGGCAGGGTGATGTCCTCGACCTCGACGGCAAACGGCTGGTAGCGGTCTACCGGCATCGAGGAGCCGCGCTGCTTGTTCCAGCTCGGCTGGCCCTCGTTGCGGGGGCCGGAGGGGGTGGTGATTTCGCGGGGCGCAAAAAAGTCATTCGGGGGAGTCATGGCGGGGTCCTTTTGGGTCGGCGCTCTGTTGAGAGCTGATCTTAAGCCACGGCCGGCAGCACAAACTCCGCGACGGGGCGCCGGCCGTGTTCTTGGCCTAGATCCCGCCGCGGCATAGAAGGAGGAGCTGCCGCTTCGACATGTGACGTAGCCTACACGGACTTTCGTGTCGGCGGGCACTTTCTCTAACTGGGAAAGATGTTGGAAGAGGATTTGGAAGCGAAGTAACGTTTCCTGACGTAGTCTCCCCTGCGGTGGAAGGAAATCCATGCGTTCGGCTAAAACCACTCACAGAATCCTGGCTCCCTCGGTAGTTGGTGCGCTCGTCGCCTCCGCCACCGTGGCGCTACCAACAACGCTTCCGCAGTACGCTCCAATTGCCGCAGCGCAGTTGAGTACCTGCGCCGGTCCATGTTCTGCGCAACAACTGCAGTCTCTGATTGATAGCGGCAAGATGGCGATCGAGATCCCAACTGGTGGAAACTTCGCCGGAGGTACCGTCAAGGTACGGTCAGGCCAGGTGGTCACCTTATCTGCCCAGGGTGGTGGCAACGCGTTTTTCCTACGCGATAACACGGCAGGTCCGCTCATTCACGTAGAGCCTGGTGGGCAGCTGACGGTGGCAAATGGCGCGGGCACGCTCATCTTGGACGGTTACAAGCAACCGTCAACGTCCCCACTCATCCTCGTGGAGGGCTCGCTCGTTATGAACAGTGGATTCATCCAGAACGCCGTGGGTAGTACTGGGCAATATGAGGGTGCGGTCACTGTCAAGGGAAGCGATGCTCGTTTCGTTATGAACGGAGGCGCCGTATCCAAAAATCAACGAGGCTCCTACGCCTCGAATGGCGCGGGTAACGTCGCTGTCAACGGCGGAACGTTTGAAATGAATGGGGGCACGGTGGCGGGCGGGCTCGCCGGGGTGGCCGTCCAGAACGGTCAGCTCTTCCAGCGCCCCGCAAAGGGCGAAGTCGGCGGTATCGGCGTTTACAACGGGGGGACAGCCACGCTTAACGGGGGTACGGTGTCTGGCAACCGGGGCACGAACGGTGGTGTGCTCGCCCACAATGACGTCGACTCGTGGCTGACCGCGGAAATCAAAGATCGTGCCGAGAAAACGAAAAACACCATCGAAATTAATGGTGGAAACATCAGCGGGAACACTGCATGGATGTTCGGTGGCGGGGTGACATCGTTTGCCAATTCGGAAGTAACCATGAACGGCGGAGAGGTGACCAAAAATAGAGCTGCCGGTATCTTCCCCCAGGTTCAGGGTTACGGTGGCGGAGTTGCCGCATATGATAACTATTTCACCGCCGATAACAACGGGTACTGGCAAAAGCCGGGATTTGGCGGGCGGACTGGTCTTTCCCACTCGGAGTACGCCAAGCTGTTTCCAGCGTCCTTTACGTTGAATGGCGGGACGATCAGCGAGAACTCCAGTCAGTACTCCGCTGGCGGTGTGTACGTTGCCTCAAACAATGTGCAGCTTCGGAAGGGATCCATCGACACGAACAGTGCTGCGCAGGGCGGCGGCGTCGCGGTCGCATCGATTGGATACAGCCTGCACTTGGACAACGCTCTTGTGACCAAAAACCAAGCAGGAAGCGACACTACCGGCGTTGGCGGTGGCATTTGGGTGACGCCGGGCCAAGACGGGCAAGCCGTGCAGCTCATCGTGCATTCAACTCAGGGTGGGGCGATCTACGGCAACCAAGCTGGTGAGTCTGGGGCTGATATCGGTTATTCGGTACCCGGCACATATCTGAACCCAGGCAAGGTCAATCTGTCGGACTTCCTGTTAGGTGCCGGCCGCGATGTCACCCCGGCCGGTGAGGCCAAGTACTTGCGCAATAATCAGTCCCAGGTCACGGGGGCGCGGGAACATCTGCATCCCGGTGAACTTTCCGTCCTAGGCGAAGACCCGGTTCGGGGTTTGAAGAACGATGTGTCGGACGCGGGGGAGAAAAACGCCGACGCGGAAGCGAGCCTCAAGATCACCAACAACACTGCCCGGCTTCGCGGCGGTGGCATCGATGCCAGCGGAAAGGTGACGTTCGGTCGCCCCGGTAAGTCCTACGAGGTTATCGATGTCGCGTGGCAAGACGAAAACGGCGCAGCACTTGCAGACGACGATTCGCGCATTCCGGAGTCCGTCACCTTTGTTCTCACTCGCACCCAGAATGGCGAGAAGAAAGAGCACGAAATCCCCGTCACAAAGGACAACGGGTGGAAGATCCATTTGTACGATCTGCCCGTCAAGGACTCTCAGGGTGACATTACTTACACACTGAAGCAGAGGAAGGTTGACGGATTCGAGGTCAGTAATCCAAAGGAGGTGTCTCTCCGGGACGCAGCAAACACCTGGCTCGTCCAATCGATCAACAAGCTGCCACGGGTGACCACCACCACGGAACGGATTACCGAGACGGAACGGACCACACTGCCCACCACCGTGGTGTCCACAATTCCCACCACCGAGACAAACGTGATCACTACTACTTCGCGCTCGGGCGGGTCGGTGATTGTGTTGACGAAGACGGAAACTCGTGTATCCACTATTACGTCGACTTTCACCGGAACACCAAGCACGGTGACAGAACCAGTACCAACCACGGTCACCGTTGCTCCGGGGAGCTCCGAGCGATGTGTATCCACATCGAAGGGCATCGGCATCCCGCTGCTGCTTCTCATTCCGGTGGGTATCGGACTAGCCGCGGGTGGCCCACTGTTCCAAGAGCTTTCGAAGCAAATCGGTGATCCGATCGGGGAGTTTAGCTCTCAGCTCCAGATGCAGGCAGGTCTATACAACCCCGTCCTCGCCCAGATCAACGAACAGCTGGCGCGCAGCGGTGCCAACCTTGCTGAGGTTGCCGGTGGCATGCTCGCGGCCACACTTGGCCTCGCGGCCATTGCGGCGATCGTCGAAGCGTGTGCGCCGGGGTTCGAGTCGAGTGGCCGCTCGGTGCCACGCACCACCACCGCCATTGCGGAGCCGAGTGTGACTGCAACCCCGTCGGGATCTGGGTCCTCCAGTAGCAGTAGCTAAATCAACGCACATCCCAGTTAGGCATGCCTAGAAGCCCCGGGGTGAATATGTCACCTGGGGCTAGGCCGGTGCTCAACGCGTCATTTCTAATCTGGACCTGCGGGTGGTGGGTCGGGGAAGAGCCGCTCCATCACCCCGTACGGGTGGAACGTGTTCACGTCGCGGCGGCCGTAGGGGGAGATCCACATGGCGCGACCGTCGACAAGCTCGATCCGCCCCCACTTGCGGCGCTGGGCGTCGTCGTCGTTGACGGCGTTGTGGAAGGGGCAGAGCATGACCAGGTTGTCGATGTTCGTCTCGCCCCCGCGGCTCCACGCGCGCACGTGGTGGACTTGCGAGAAGTCGGCGGCGCGCTTGCAGCCGGGCCAGGCGCAGACGAGGTTCCGCAACGATGCGAGGAGGCGCTGCTCGTCGTTGGCGAAGCGGCTCAGCCGGTACGACTTCACGGGGCCGACGGTGGGGTGCACCAGCGCGAGCTCGACGTCCGCGCCGCCGGCGAGCCCGAGACCGGTGGCAAGATATTCGGCGCCGGTCATGGTTGTGCCGTCGGAAAGCCCGAGCTCCACGTCGTCGCCCTCAAGACTCTCGATGCGCACGCCGTCCGGGAGCGGAACCGCGACGACCGGCCGCGGCGCCGCGGTGGGCACGCCGCCGCCCTCGCCGCGCAGGAGGGTGAACAGCGCCTCGTACATCTGCGGGCCTTCGGGCAGCTCGGGGTTGGTCATGGAGCGCAGTTTCGCCTCGAGGTCCGCGAAATCGCGCCTGGGGCCGCTGGCGTGCATGCCGCCGAAGCGGCCGTTGGGGCGGCTGAACCGCAGGTCCCCCGCGCACTCCTTCTCCTCGACGGGCACGAACTCCGTGACCAGCTGCGAAAACGCGTCGTACGAGCGCGGCGCGGCGGCCACGAGCTTCTCCAGCAGCTCCATCCGCGCCCGCATGGTGCGCTGGGCCTTGGGCAACTTCGCTAACCGACGCTCCACAGCCAGCAACTGGTCCACCGAGAACCCGCCCTCGCGGGCCAGCCGCACGCAGCGTTCCTGCTGCCGGGGTGCGGCGCACGCGCCGAAGTAGGCCTCGTTGAGCCGCGCCCACTCGTTGATGCGCGCCGGGTTCACGCAGGCGTCCGCGAACAGGGCGCGGTCAAAGGACGCCACGAACTCCATGGCGTCGGTTGACATCGCCTGTGCGACGGTCGCTGCGGTACTCATGGCACGCACGCTAAGCGACGTTTGAAGCGCCGCAAACCGCCAAGCGCTCGAGCCTGTGGAAAGCGGAAAATCCATCCACAGGTTATTGAAAACGCGCAGCTCGGGACAGCTGCACGGCGGCGAAAAGCATGACGACAACGGCGGCGGCGATGAACGGCAGGCCCCAGGAGCCGACGGCGAACGTTTCGCCCAGCATCGCGTAGCCGAGTGCGAGCGCCACGATGGGTTCGGCGACTTTGCTCGCGGGCAGGGATGCGGACAGGTCGCCGGCGCCGAAGGCGTACTGCTGCACCAGCACGCCGGCGAGCGCGCTCACGATTACGGCCCAGAACTGCCAGCACGCGAGCATGGCCGCGACGCCGCCGTGCGCGAGCGCGTCCATCGCCACCTTCGCGAACACGGCCAACAGTCCGTAGATCGCGCCGCACGCGAGGCCGTAGGTGAGGGCTTTGGTGTGGGGGGAGCGTCGTGAAGCGAAGGCGAAGGCCGCGGCTGTGCCCAGCGCGCCGAGGGCGCAGACCGCGACCCACTCCCAGGCGGGGACCTCGCGCGTGCCGGGCTGCGGCTTGCCGACGACAATAACCAGCCCAACCGCAACCGTGAGCACCCACGCCCACACCGTTTCGGCGCGCGACATCGGGCGATGTGCGACGCGAGCGGAGAGTAGCAGCGTGAGCATGAGCGACAGCACGAGGATCGGCTGCACGATGAGCAGCGACCCGAACGCCAGCGCCGCGGCTTGCAGGGCGTAGGCCAGCAGGGCGACGGCGACGGAGAGCCACCACGCGGGGCGGCGGAGGGAGGTGAGCGGCGCGTCGTTGGCCTCGGAACGCGCTTGGCCCGCGCGCAGGATGCGGTGGCGCCACACGGTGCCCACCGCGATGAGCACGGCGGAGAGCAGCGCGAGGGCTGCCGCGAGGCCGTTGCTGTGCACGGCGCATGATTTTAGCCCTCCGCTGCGTGCCAGGCAGGGTGGGGCGGTAAACTCTCAAGGCGTTATTTATCGGACTCGAACCCGCGAAGGGGTGCCACCCACATGGCCTTGATCGTGCAGAAGTACGGGGGCTCGTCCCTCGAATCCGCCGAGCGCATCCGCGCTGTGGCCGAGCGGATCGCGGCCACGAAACGGGCGGGCAACGACGTGGTGGTGGTCTGCTCCGCGATGGGTGACACCACCGACGAGCTCCTCGACCTCGCCGCGCAGGTGAACCCCACCCCGCCCGCGCGCGAGATGGACATGCTGCTCACCGCGGGCGAGCGCATCTCGAACTCCCTGGTCGCCATGGCGGTGGCCGCGCAGGGCGTGGACGTGCAGTCTTTCACCGGCTCCCAGGCAGGCGTGATCACCACAGAGCGCCACGGCAACGCCCGCATCATCGAGGTCACGCCGGGCCGCGTGCAGGATGCGGTGGACCAGGGCAAGGTGGCCATCGTCGCCGGTTTCCAGGGCGTGAACCGCGACACCAAGGACGTGACCACGCTGGGCCGCGGCGGCTCGGACACCACCGCGGTGGCGCTCGCGGCGGCCATGAAGGCGGACGTGTGCGAGATCTACTCGGACGTGGACGGCGTCTACACCGCGGACCCGCGCATGGTGCCGGACGCCCGCAAGCTGGACCAGCTGTGCTTCGAGGAGATGCTGGAGCTCGCCGCCAGCGGTTCGAAGATTCTGGTGCTGCGCAGTGTGGAGTACGCGCGTGCGTGGAACGTGCCGATGCGCGTCCGATCGTCGTATAGCAATGATCCCGGCACGCTCATCGCCGGAGCAATGGAGGATATCCCCGTGGAAGAAGCAGTGTTGACCGGAGTTGCCACCGACAATTCGGAGGGCAAGATCACCATCCTGGGCATCAAGGACGTGCCGGGCGAGGCGGCGAAGGTGTTCCGCGCGCTCGCGGACGCCGAGATCAACATCGACATGGTGCTGCAGAACATCTCGTCCGTCGAGGACAACAAGACGGACATCACCTTCACCTTGCCGACGGCAGACGGGGACCGCGCCATGGAATTTCTCGAGCGCATGCGTGCCGACGAAGGCTGGGACGCCATCTCCTACAACGACCGCATCGGCAAGGTGTCGCTGGTGGGTGCGGGCATGAAGTCCCACCCGGGCGTGACCGCCGATTTCACGGAGGCGCTGCGTGACGCCGGCATCAACATCGACATGATGAACACCTCCGAAATCCGCATCACCGCCGTGGTGGATCAGGACGAGATCGCGGACGCCGCGCGCGCCATCCACACCAAGTTCGAGCTCGGCGGCGACGAGCCCGCCATCGTGTACGCCGGAACGGGAAGGTAAACCACCCATGACCACCATTGCTGTAGTTGGCGCGACCGGCCAGGTCGGCCGCGTGATGCGCGACATCCTCGAGGAGCGCAACTTCCCCGCGGACCGCGTCCGCTTCTTCGCCTCCCCGCGCTCGGCGGGCACCACGCTTGAGTTCCGCGGCGAGGAGATCACCGTCGAGGACCTCACCCAGGTCACCGAGGAGTCCGTCGCCGACGTGGACATTGCCCTGTTTTCCGCGGGCGGGTCCACCTCCCGCGAGTGGGCGCCGGTGTTCGCGGCGGCCGGCGCGAAGGTCGTGGACAACTCGTCCGCGTGGCGCAAGGACGACGAGGTGCCGCTCATCGTCTCCGAGGTCAACCCGGACAAGGCGAAAGATCTGGCCAAGGGCATCATCGCGAACCCGAACTGCACCACCATGGCGATCATGCCGGTGGCCAAGGCGCTGCACGACGCTGCCGGCCTCAACACCATGCGCGTGGCTTCCTACCAGGCCGTGTCCGGCTCGGGTGTGGCGGGCGTGCAGGCGCTGGCCTCCCAGGTGGTGTCGCTGGGCGAGGCCACCGCGGACCTCGCGCGCGACGGCTCCGCGCTCGCGCCGGCGGACCTCGGCCCCTACGTGGCACCCATCGCGTTCAACGCGCTGCCGCTCGCGGGCTCGCTTGTCGACGACGGCTCCAACGAGACTGACGAAGAGCAGAAACTGCGCAACGAGTCCCGCAAGATCCTCGGTATTCCTGACCTGAAGGTCTCCGGCACGTGCGTGCGCGTGCCCGTGTTCACCGGCCACACGATGGTGGTGCACGCGGAGTTTGACCGCGCCATCACCCCGGAGGAGGCCGCAGAGATCCTCGCCGGCGCGCCGGGTGTGCAGGTCGTCGACGTGCCGACGCCGCTCGCCGCCACCGGCATCGACGATTCCCTGGTGGGCCGTATCCGCCAGGACCAGGCGGTGGACGGCAACCGCGGCCTGGTGTTCGTGGTGTCCGGCGACAACCTGCGCAAGGGCGCCGCGCTGAACACGATTCAGATCGCTGAGCTGTTGGTGTAGCTCCGAACGTCGGAAAGCAAAAAAGCCCCGTACAGGGGCTTTTTCTATCGCTCCTCGGAGGCCTCTTCAGCTTCGTCGGCGGCGATGAGGTCGTCGATGGTGGTGTCGTTCCACGGCTCGTCGGGCTCGTACTCGTCGCGGGAGACGGGCTCGGTGTAGCTGACGTAAACCACGTCGCGGCCGACGTCCTCCGGGTCGAACTCGACTTCCTCGTCGGCCATGAGTTCCTGGGTGACGGACTCCTCGAGCGCCTCGGAGAGCGTCTCGTCGTCCACGACGGACATGGCGGTGACGTGCTCGAGCTCGCGCTCGTCGTTCTTGGTGAAGCGCTCTCGCGGGTCAAGCTTCACGCGCATGAGTTCCATGGCGCGGTTGCGGCGCTGCTCCTCCTTCCGCAGCTTCGGCAGGCCGCGCAGCCAGCCGAACGTGACCACCACGATGAGCACCAGGCCCATGTAGCCCAGGATCGGGTAGACCACGGACACCAGCGTCTGGAAGCCAACGAAGGAGAGCGCGAAACCGATCAGGCAGGCCGCGATGTAGATGACGCGGAACTTCTCCTCGCGGCCGCGGGACAGGCGCTTGCCCAGCGCGTAGAACATGCCGAGGGAGGTGGCGAAGATCATGCCGAAGATGATCAGCGCCATGATGGTGCCCAGCGTCGGGTTGATGTCGGTGATGAGGGTGAGCAGCGGCATGTCCTGGCCCTCAACGATGTCGATCTTCAGCAGCAGCGCCACGGCCAGCAGCATGAGCATGACCAGGTAGCCGATGCCGCCGAAGAGGCCGCCGAGGCCGGCCGCGCGGGTGTTCAGCTCGTTGCCGCCGATCACCAGCGCCATGGACGCCACGCAGATGACGTTCAGGCCGGTGTAGTTCAGGGCGGAGATCCACCAGTTCGGCAGGGTCGTGTCCACGTTCGTGGCCGCGTACTCGTTGAGCGCCGCCCAGTCCGGGTGCGCGTTAATCAGCGTCCAGCCGCAGCCGATGATGATGAAGAGCAGCAGGAACGGGGTGAGCGCGCCGATCGCGCCCGTGACCTTGTCCACGTCGAGCATGCCGAAGCCGATCGTCGCCGCCAGCATGATTACCGCGCCGACCCATACGGGCAGCCCGAACTGCTGGTTCAGGTTCGCGCCGGCGCCGGCGAACATGACGAAGCCGATGGAGAACAGCGTGGTAATCGTGGCGATGTCCAGGATCCACGCCGTGATCTTCATGCGCGAGATCGGCCCGAGCACCTCCATGTGCTCCTGCGCGCGGAAGTAGGAGCCGAGCTGCAGCAGCGTCACGCCGGCGATGAGCATGAGCGCCGAGGAGAGCACCGCGCCCCAGATGCCCTGGGTGCCGAATGCGGAGAAGTAGAGCATCGCTTCCTGGCCGGATGCGAAGCCGGCACCGACGAGGGTGCCGATGAAAGCGAAGGAAATCAGTGTTGCGGTTCTGAGCATGCGAGCTCGAGCCTCCAAGTGTGCGCGCTCGACAGCGCGCTAGGTGGGCATGTGGTCGCATCAAGTGTAGCGTGCGCTGGGCCGTCAGCCTTCGCCGGCGACGAGGTCCTGCCGCGCCCGCGCCACTCGCGAGCGGATCGTGCCCACGCGCACCCCGGCGATTTTCGCCGCTTCCTCGTACGTGTACCCCAGCACCTGCGTGAGCACGAGTGCTTCCCGACGCTCAGGAGCCAGCGCCTCCAGCATCGCGCGCGCGTCCATCACTTCGAGCCACACGCTGGGGCTGTCGGCGCTGGCCTCTTGCGCGGCTACGTCCTCGTACTCGGCGTGAGCCTTGCGCGGCCGCGCCATGTCGTGGCGCACGGAATCCACCCACGTGCGCCGCGCCAGGGACAACAGCCACGTGCGTGCCGACGATCGCCCTGCGAACCTAGGCAGCGACTTCAGCACCCGCAGGTAGGTTTCCTGCGTCAGGTCGTCGGCGTACTCGCGGCCGGCGAGGTGGGCGAGGAGCCTCCAAACGTCGTCCTGCGTGTGCTCGATGAACTCGGTGAGGGCGGCGCGGTCTCCCCGACCGGCCTTGAGGGCGAGGTCGGTGACGTAGGCGTCGTCACTCCTGCTCACGCTGCGAAAGACTACCAGCCGCAAACACGCCTAAGATTGAATGCGACCGCACTTATCTATTACCCACGTGGAGGATGAAACAATGGCTGAGCAGCAGAAGCCGTCTCAGGCGGAGCCGATCGTCGAGCGCGGTGAGCGCCCGGCGGGCGACGGCCAGACGACGACGCTCGGTGGCGTCCCCGTCGCCAGCGAGAACAAGTCCGTGACGCAGGGCCGCCAGGGCGCGAACGCGATGACGGACATTCACCTGATTGAGAAGCTCGCGCACTTCAACCGCGAGAACGTGCCGGAGCGCATCCCGCACGCGAAGGGCCACGGCGCGTTCGGTGAGCTGCACATCACCGAGGACGTGTCCAAGTACACCAAGGCCAAGCTGTTCCAGCAGGGCACCGTCACCCCGATGGCCGCCCGCTTCTCCTCAGTAGCCGGCGAGTCCGGCGCGCCCGACACCTGGCGCGACGTGCACGGCTTCGCCCTGCGTTTCTACACCGAGGACGGCAACTACGACATCGTGGGCAACAACACCCCGGTGTTCTTCCTGCGCGACGCGATGAAGTTCCCGGACTTCATCCACTCCCAGAAGCGCGACCCGGCATCCGGCCTGCGTTCGGATGAGATGCAGTGGGATTTCTGGTCCCGCACCCCGGAGACCCTGCACCAGGTGACCTACCTGCTGGGTGATCGCGGCACCCCGAAGACCAGCCGCCACCAGGACGGCTTCGGCTCCCACACCTTCCAGTGGATCAACGAGGAAGGTGACGTGGTGTGGGTGAAGTACCACTTCAAGACTCGCCAGGGCTGGGAGTGCTTCACCGACGCCGAGGCCACCGAGAAGGCCGGCACGGACCCGGACTTCCACCGCGAGGACCTGTTCAAGTCCATCGAGCGCGGCGACTACCCGATCTGGGATGTCAAGGTGCAGATCATGCCGTTCGAGGACGCTGCCACCTACAAGTACAACCCGTTCGACCTGACCAAGGTGTGGAGCCAGAAGGACTACCCGCTGCAGGACGTGGGCTACTTCGTGCTCAACCGCAACCCGAAGAACTTCCACGCGCAGATCGAGCAGATTGCCATGGACCCGTCCAACCTGGTGCCGGGCGTGGGCCTGTCCCCGGACCGCATGCTGCAGGCGCGCATCTTCGCGTACGCCGACCAGCACCGCTACCGCATCGGCACGAACTACAACGACCTGCCGGTGAACCAGCCGCTGACCGACGTGAACACCTACGCCGAGCGCGGCTCCATGGCCTACTTCTTCAACCACGAGGGCGAGCCGAACTACTCCCCGAACCGCACCGACAAGGGCATGGGCTACCTGGACAACGGCGAGGACTCCTCCTCCATGCAGGATTACGGCCAGGCCTCGAACCTGTACGTGAACCCGGATCCGCACGGCACCGACCTGGTGCGCGCGGCGTACGTGAAGCACGAGCTTGACGACGACTCTTCCCAGGCCCGCAACCTCTACGAGAACGTGTTCGACGATGCGGCCAAGAAGCGCTTCGTGGACAACATCACCAACAAGATGCTGGCCATCGAGAACAAGGACGTGGAGGAGCGCACCTTCAAGTACTGGGGCATGATCGGCGACGAGCTGGAGCAGAAGCTGCGCTCCGAGCTGGGCCGCAAGCGCGCCGAGGCTGCGAAGGGCGACAAGGACAAGGCCGACAAGCAGGCTTCCACCGCGAACCCTTAAACGCCGACGGTTCGCCTGAGGGCGACTAGGTAAAAAACCCAGCAAGCTTCGTGTTGGCTGGGTTTTTCCTGTTCAAGTTCTCCGAACGTTCACCTTCGGGCCACCGAATCATCATCTCTTACCTGTAACGTCTCGCGTACCTGTGCCCGGCACGCGGGCGCACTACGTGATGAGGTTGGGTGAGCATGAGTCGAGACACTGGCGGTTCTACCGCCGTGCGGTTGGAAGATAACGTCGGAAAGCAAGGCTCCGACGACGACTTTGAGAAGCAGTTCGAAGAAGAAAAGAAGGATCCGTTGGGCTTCCTGCCGTTCACCGGCACCGCGAAGTCCGTGGCTGAGTGGGTAGCGGTCGCCCTTGCCGTGTGGCTGCTGCTCAACGGCGTGGGCATGATCGGCGACGGCTTCAAGATGGCCGCCGGCGACCAGGCCAAGCAGCTGTTCGCGTTCGCCGAGAACCCGTTCGTGGGTCTGGCCATCGGTATTATCACCACAGCAATCATTCAGTCCTCCTCGACCACCACGTCGATTGTGGTGGGCATGCTCGCCGGCGGTCTCCCGCTGGAGATCGCGGTGCCGATGCTCTTCGGTGCCAACATCGGTACCTCGGTGACGTCCACGCTGGTTGCGGTGGGTCTGGCCGGCAACAAGCGCCAGTTCCGCAATGCCTTCTCTATGGCGACGGTGCACGACTTCTTCAACCTGCTCGCGCTTCTGATCTTCTTCCCGCTGGAGCTGTTCTTCGGCGTGCTGTCCAAGTCGGCGCAGGCAATCGCGCCGTCGCTGTCCGGCCAGGGCGACAACCCGGTCGCTTCCGTGTTCAACGTTGTGGGCGACTTCATTGACACCATCACCGAGCCGCTGGTGAGCCTGGCGACGGGCCTGGTCGAGCCGCTGGGCAACGTGTGGGGCGGCATCATCCTCGCGGTGCTGGGCATTGTGCTCATCCTGGTCTCCATCAGCTTCATCGGTAACCTGCTCAACGCCCTGCTGGTGGGCCGCGCCCAGGAGATCCTCCACGCGGCGCTGGGCCGCGGCGTGTTCACCGGCGTGCTCTCCGGTGCTCTGATCACCGCGATTGTGCAGTCCTCCTCCACCACCACCGCGCTTGCGGTGCCGCTGGCCGGCTCCGGCAAGTTCAAGGTGCGCGAGCTGTTCCCGTTCGTGGTGGGCGCAAACATCGGCACCACCATCACCGGCCTGATCGCGGCGTTCTCCGCATCCGGTGTGGAAGCAGAGGCCGCGATGACCGGTGCGCTGGTGCACACCATGTTCAACCTCTTCTCCGCGATTGTGATCCTGGGTATCCCGTTCTTGCGTGAACTGCCGCCCACCGGCTCTGACTGGCTGGCCAAGATGGCGGACCGCAACAAGATCTACGTCTTCGTGTGGGTCGCCGGCGTGTTCTTCGTCATCCCGATCTTGGCCGTGATCATCTCCAACGCCCTGTCTTAAAGAAAGCGAGCACAAGCCATGACTAATCCGAACATGCACCTCGACCCGACGGACCCGGACTTCGACCTCGGTCCGCTCGCTTCCGAGCTGATCAACAGCGAGGCCCCGGACGCAGCGCTGGAGGCGCTGCTGAACGAGCTGGAGGAGACCGCAGCTGAGCTGCGCACCGAGCTCGAGGCCCGCCAGGGCGCCCGCACAGAGGCAAAGGCCTCCCACCTCACCCCGGAGCAGGAGGCGGAGCTTCAGAACGTGCCGCACTACCTGGCCACCAACAAGGGCAGCTGGATGAACCTGTTCAAGCTGCTGCGCGAGTTCCGTTCCGAGATGCGGGAGGGCGGCAAGTAATGAAGCGCGTACTGACTGCACTGCCGCTCGCAGCCGCGCTGCTGCTGGCCGGCTGCTCCTCCTCCGACACCACCGCCGCCGGCGACGGCGCGATCACCATCACCGGTTCCGCCACCGTGGAGCCGATCACCCGCTTCATCGCGGAGCGCACCGACACCCCGGTCAACCTCACCTCCGAGGGCTCCACCGACGGTTTCCAGGCGTTCTGCAAGGGCGAGTCCGACATCAACGACTCCTCCGTGGCCATCCCGGCCGAGGACCAGAAGCTCTGCGAGGACAACAAGGTCGAGTTCATCGAGCTGCCCATCGCCCTAGACGCGATCACCCTGGTCAAGAACAACCAGAACACCTGGGCGCAGGACCTGACCATCGACCAGCTGCGCGAGATCTGGTCCGAGAACTCCGGCGCGACCCGCTGGTCCGACCTGGACCCGAGCTGGCCCGACGAGGAGATCACGCTCTACGGCCGCCCGGATGGTTCCGGTACCCTCGGCGTGTTCAAGAACACCGTGCTTGGCGACGCCGAGATTCGCAGCGACTACGCCGCCACCGACGACATCGACGAGCTCTCCAGCTGGATCGCGGACGACGTGAACGGCCTGGGCTTCATGGGCATCGGTAACTACCTGGCCACCGAGGGCACGATCCGCGACCGCATCGACAACGTCTCCGTCGACGGTGTCGCACCGGGCCGCGAGGAGACTCAGAGCGGCGAGTACCCGCTGGCCCGCCCGCTGTTCATCTACGTGAGCAAGAAGTCGGCTGAGGACGAGAAGGTGGAGACCTTTGTCACCGAGTACCTCAACCGCGTCGAGGCCGCGCTGCCGCGCGTGTTCTTCTACCAGCTGCCGGAAGAGGACTACGCGGATGCCAAGGAGCGCTTTGAAAAGCGCACCGTCGGCGCTGACGCGAAGTGGCAGGGTTAAGGGAACGTCGGAAAGCGAAAAAGCCCCTCCGGGGGCTTTTTTCATGCCTGCGAGCCGCTAGTGGTTGGCGTTTGTGTCCAGCTTGTCGGTGACGGTGACGCCGTAGATCGAGCGGCCCATGACGAAGGAGCCGACGGAGCCGATGATCCACACGCCGGCGACGGCGACAACGGCCATGAGGAACTCGCCCAGCCTGAAGCCGTAGGTGCCCCAAGACCAGATGAGCTTGGCTAGCACGAGCGTCGGGAAGGCAAGGCACACCAGCGGGCCGAGCAGGTTCGCGCGGGTCAGCGCATCCGGCGCGCGCAGCTGCAGCAGCACGGTGGCCACCGTGTAGACGGTAGAGACCACGACCAGCGCGGCAACGATGATTTCCAGGACAGTCATTAGCGGCGCCCCCTCGAGATGATGCGGGCCATAGAGATGGTGGGAATGACGCCGCAGATGACGGCGGCGAGGATGGCAACGTCGTAGCCGATCATGGTTTCGCGCACCAGCGTCCACACCAGGAAGATGGCGATCATGGCGTAGAAGACAAAGTCCGCCATCACGGCGCGGGACAATTCGTCGCGCGTGAAAATCACCGCGCCGAGGCCAATCAGCAGTGCGACGGCCATGACGATCATGCAGACCGCCATCACGGTTTCAAACGTCGTGGCAAACATCTAGTCCATCCTCTCTGCCGGCGGGACGTGGGCGGCCTTCGGCGCGCCCAAATCGCGGTAGGGCTCCCAGGCGACGCTCGCGGCGTCGAACGGGATGTCCTTGACCTTGGGGTTGACGTGCTCCTCCATGTCGGCCAGGCCCTCGATCACGTCGATGGGGTCCGAGCCGAACGCGGCCTGCACAATCAGCACCTCCGCGGCGTCGTCCTCAGTGCGGTGGCGCAGCCCCACGGACAGGGTGCCGGGGGTGACGGTGATGGAGGTGGAGAACCAGAAGATCTCCCACTCCGTGGTCAGGCGCAGCGGGTAGTAGATGATCACGGATTCAAGCCCGGTGTTGGGCTTAAACGCCGCGGCGACGGCGGCCCATCCCGCCACGAAGATCTCTTTGATAATCCAGAAGGTGTACGTAATCGCGTGCAACATTTAGCGTCCTCCCTGGTACACGCCCACGGCGTCGGTGCCAAGCACCGCCGAGGTGTACTGGTCCACGTTCAGCAGCGCGTCGGCGCCGCTGGTGGTGATACCCCACATCTGCCCGGCCAGCACAAACATTGCCAGGGACAGGAGCATCATGCTTAACGACGGCAGCAAATACGGCCACCGCACATTCAACGCAGCCGGGTAGTGCTGCATAGGGCGGCCCCAGAAGACCTTGCGCCAGACACGCATCATGGACAGCAGCGCGCCGAACGACGCGACGATGATGGTGCCGATGACGACCCAGGACGTGACGTCGCTCGGCCTTGCCGCAGCCAGCATGATGGTCACCTTGCCGAAGAGGCCGGAGAACGGCGGGAAGCCCACGATGGAGAACGCGCCCGCCGCGAACACGGCCGAGGTGATGGGGTCGCGCCGGGCGAGGCCGGAAAGCTTGCTCATGGTGCCGGTGCCGTAGGTTTCCTCGATCGCGCCGGAGTTCAGCGTGAGCGCGCCGACGGTGATCATGTGGTGCAGCGTGTACAACAGGCCCGCGGCGAGTGCGTAACGGGCCTGCTCGCCGCCCCCGCCGGTGAAGGCGAGCATGACCAGGATGAACGGCATGCCGTTGACCATCTGGTACGCCAGCACGCGGCGGATGGTGCTTTCCGCCAGACCGGCGAAGCCGCCGATGAGCATGGAGACAACCATGATGACGATGATCAGGGTGTTCCACCGCTCGTCCATGTCGAAGATGACCACCCAGATGCGGTAGAGCATGTACACCGCCACCTTGGTGTGCAGGCCGGAGAAGAGCCCCATTACGGCCGCGGAGGTGGAGGGGTAGGTGCGCGGCAGCCAGGTGTGCACCGGGAACACGCCGGCCTTCAGCGCGATGGCGATGACCACAATGCCCATGGCCACCGTCATCGGGCCGTTGCCGGCGGCGGCGCCGCGCAGGGCCGCGATGTTCACCGCGCCGGCCACGCCGTAGACGTAGCCCACGCCGAGCACCAGAAGCGTGGAGGCGGCCAGGTTCACCAGCGCGAATGTGCGGGCGGACAGGAGGCGGTGGCGGGTGCCTGTCATGGCGATGAGGCCGTAGGAGGGCAGGAGGCAGACCTCGATCATGACGAAGAAGTTGAACAGGTCCGCGGTGAGCAACGCGCCGGATACACCGGTGATCAGCACCAGGGTCAGGGGCGTGTAGTAGCGGGCCTGGGTCTCGCCGGCCACGATGGCAAACCAGTTGGCCGTGAGCGCCACGATCATGGTGGTGACCAGCATGATGGCGGAGAACTGGTCGCCTACAAACGAGATGCCCACGCCGGCTTGGTAGCCGCCGATGGTGTGGCTGATCGTGCCGTGCTCGCCGGTGTATTGGTACAGCCAGATGCCGCCGGCGAGGTTGATGGCCGGGATGATGATTGACAAAGCGTCGTTCAGCGTCTTGCTCGGGGACAGCGCCGTGACGGCGGAGATGATCAGCGGGAGCGCGACGAAGATGGGCAGGATTGCGTCTGCGGTCATCGTTCGGTCACCTCCAGGGAGCGGTCAACGGTCTCAAGGACTTCCATGTCGTGGATGGCGCGCAGTTTGCGCGGGTTGAGGCGGGCGGTGCGCCCGGCGGTGGACAGTGCGGACGGGGAGAGCTCCATGTGGCTGTAGCCGGAGTCGGTGCCGGTGGGCTGATCCTTCGTGTCGTCGTCCTTGCCCAGGGACGCGAGCATGAGCAGGATGGTCGTGGTTGCCATCGCAATGACGATGGCGGTGAGCACGAACGCCTGCGGCAGCGGGTCGGACATGTCTTCCAGCGCGGTGCGGGAAGGGAACGCCTCGCCGCGCCACGCGCCCACACCCGCGGCGAGCAGGGTGAGGTTGGCGGCGTGGCCGAACAGGGACATGCCGAACACCACGCGCACCATGCCGCGCTGCATGACCAGGTACACGGAGCCGGCGGTTAGGACTGCAATTGTCAGTGCCATCACCATGGTTAATCAAGCTCCTTCGACAGGACGGATCGGGGTGCCTCGGCCGGGTTGAGCGGCGCCGGGTGGGCATCCACGGCATTCTCGGGGTGGTCCGGCTCGGGGACGTTGGGCAGCGGGTTCTCCGCCTCGCTGCGGGTGTACACCAGCTCCGAGACCTCCGCGCCGGGGCGCAGGTAGCCGCCCAGGGAGTTGATGGCCTGGGTGACCATGCCCACCACGCACATGTAGATGCCGGCGTCGAAGATCATGGCCGTGGTGAAGTGCTGGCCGGCAATTTCGCCGTAGATGGAGTACAGGAAGCCGCCCTCGATGAGGCCGAGGAAGCCGGATGAGATGGCGACGATGATGCCCCAGCCGATCAGGCGCACCGGGGTCTTCTCGTTGACCACGGTGGTATCCGCGCCGCGGGAGAGGTAGCTCAGCGCGAAGCCGGTGGCCAGCACGAGGGCCGCGACGAAGCCGCCGCCGGGCGCGTTGTGGGCGCGGAAGAAGATGACGATGGAGAGCACCACCAGGACCGGCATCACCAGCGTGGTGGCCTTGCGCAGCGGCAGGGTGTTGAACTGGGATTGGCCGAACGGGCGCGGGCGGGTGCCGGCCTCGAACTTGTGGCGCGGCACGGAGGACGTCACCGCCATGATCACCACCGCCGCCATGCCCAGCACGGACAGCTCGCCTAGGGTGTCAAAGCCGCGGAACTCCACGATAATCACGGCCACGATGTTGTCCGCGTGCGTTTCCAGCCCGCCCTCGGTGAGGAACCACATGGCCAGCTCGGAGCGCTCGCGGCGGCCCAGCAGGCTCCACACGCCCAGGAAGGCGGTGATGCCGGCCAGGGCGGCGAACACCGTCGCGGTGACCTGCCTGCGCTTCGGCGTCTCCGGGAACGTGCGCGGCTGGAAGCGCAGCACCATGAGCATGACTACGACGGTGAGCGCCTCCACCAGGAACTGGGTCAGTGCCACGTCCGGCGCGCCCAGCATGAACATTTGCAGCGTCATGCCCACACCCACGGTGCCCAACAGCACGGTGGTGGCCAAACGGGAGCGCGTGCGGCACATGCCCACCACCGAGGCGAGGATGATGCCGAACGGGATGAGGTCCCACCACACGTCGATGCCTTCCGCGCGCGGGGCGAGCGGCACGCCGTCCACGCCGTCTGTCAGCAGCGCCGTGGACAGGCCGAGCGCTACCACCAGGAAGAACAGCGGGAACAGGTGGCGCGACGGGTTGAAACCGTCCGCGATGGAGCCCAAATGCTTGCCGACGCTCGTAGCCGTACGGTTCACCTCACTCAGGATCTCGTTGCCGTTGGTGGGCAGCAGCTCCTTGTTTTCCACGCGGGCGAAGAATGGCCTGCGGGCGAAGAGCACGAAGAGGATGCCGGCGGCCAGCACGATCATGGAGACGATGAACGGGGCGTTCACGCCGTGGAAGATGTGCAGCTCGGCTTCGTACGCCTCCCCGGTGATGGCGGTGACGCCTGTGGACACCAGGCTGGCTACCTGCGGGAGCATGAACGGCACGACGGCGGACATCAGGCCCGGCAGTGCCGCCGGCAGCCAGAGGCTCACCGGGGCCTCGTGCACGTGCGACATGTCCTTCGGGCCGTCCACGAACGCGCCGAAAACGATCTTGGCGGAGTAGAGGAAGGTGAGAAACGCCGCGATACCGGCCACCACCAACAGGATCATGCCCTGCGGGTTCTCTTGCAGCGCGGCCAGGATGGACTCCTTGGACACGAAGCCGAACAGCGGCGGCACCGCGGCCATGGAGGCGGCGGCAACCACGGTGGAGGCGAAGGTGAACGGCATCTTGTTGTACAGCGGGCCCAGGCGGCGGATGTCGCGGGAGCCGGCCTCGTGGTCCACCACGCCGATGAGCATGAATAGCGAGGACTTGAACAGGGCGTGGGCCAGGGTGTGCGTCAGCGCCGCGGCCAGGGCAACGGGGGTGCCCACGCCGATGGCGGCCACGATCCAGCCCAGGTGGGAGACGGTGGAGTACGCCGTGAGGTGCTTCAGGTCCGTCTTGGTGATGGCGAAGGTGGCGGACATCAGCGCCGTGAACAGGCCGGTGATGATCAGCAGCCAGTTCCACTCGGGGGTGGCTGCAAAGACCGTGGAGAAGCGGAGCAGCAGGTAGATGCCGGCCTTGACCACGGCGGCGGCGTGGAGGAACGCGGAGACCGGGGTGGCCGCGGCCATCGCCTCGGGCAGCCAGAAGTGGAAGGGGAACTGCGCGGCCTTAGTGAAGGCGGAGAGCGCGATGAGCACGGCCAGGCCGGTGACCAGCTTGGAATCCTGCGCCCAGAAATCGGCCGCCAGGATGCCGGAGAGCGAGGTGGTGCCGGCTTGCACCGCCGCGATGGCCAGTGCGGTGAGCAGCGTCAATCCGCCGAAGAAGGTGAGGATCAGGGTGCGGTAGGACCCGGCCTCGCCCGAGGAGCCGGAGCGCGCGATGAGCAGGAACGATGCGATGGAGACGAGTTCCCAGCCGATGAAGAGCAGCACCACGTCGTTGGCCAGCACAAGCAGCAGCACCGACAGGGTGAAAGCCGTCATGATGGTGTAGAAGCTGGTGTTGCCGTCGCGCTCGGGCAAGTACGCGGCGGAGTACAAAAAGACCACACCGCCGATCACAAGCGCCAGCAGTGCGAAGAATATGCTCAGCCCGTCCGCGCGCAGCGCGAAGTCCACGGATGTGCCCATGCCCATTACGTCGCGCGCCCACGTAAAGGACCATTCGAGGTCCGTGCCGCGGGAGACTTCGGTGTACTTGGAGCCCAGCACAGCCGCGGCGGCGAAGAGCAGCGCTGCGAGAGGGTACCCGGCCTTCTTGTCTATGACTCGCACGAGGATTGGTGAGAGCACCACCGTCGCCGCGACGAGCCCGATGACAAGGGGAAGTGTCATGGTGAACCCATTTCATTCCATGGTTTTGGCAAGAACCCTTACGACAGTATCAAGGCTGCCGACACTGTTCTAACGCTGAGCATTTCCGGCGGTGAGCCTCCCGCAGCAAACCCGTGCGAGTGCTAAGAACAGTGCCATGAAATCGGGCAACGCGTGGCGGTTGGTGTGTGCGCTTTTGGCGCTGGTAGTCGGGGTATTTTTGCCCATGAGTCCGGCCGACACATGGACGAATGCGGGGCGCGATTCGGAGGTTTCGGGCGCCCCGCAGGTCGGCCCGGACAATCTTGGCGACGCGCGCCGGGCCGCCGGTGAGGCCGGCCTGCAGGCGCAGGTGCTTAAGCAGGGCGCGGGCCAGCTCGCCGCGGGCATCGGCGAGGCGCAGGGGCAAGCCCAGCAGCTCATCGACGCCATTGCGGCCGCCCAGTCCGGATCCCAAGAACTCGCCGACGGCATGGTCCAGCTCCAGGCCGGCACTGGCCAGTTGGGCGCGGGCGCGACGCAGCTGGCGGACTCCATCGGGGAGATTGTGGGCCAGATTTCAGGGTTTGAGGCGGTGCGCGGCCAGGTGGTCAGCGCGATCGACCGCTCCCTGGAGGAGCTCAAAGACGCGAAAGATCCAGAGGCAGTGCAGGCGCGCGAGTCCCTGAAAGAGCTGCGCGAGCAGGCGCAGACCGCGCAGCTGCCGCCAGACGCGATGGCGAGGATGAACCAGCTTCGCGACGGCTCCCGCGACCTGGCCAATCAGCTGGCTGTGCCCGGATACGGTTTCCACGACGGTATATATACAGCCACCAGTGGCTCGGCAGAGTTGGCTGCGGGCCTGCGTGAACTTCAGGCGCAGACCGGGCAGGCCACCGGCGGCATCGACGAGTTGGTCGCCGGCGTGGAAAGGATCAACCAGATGGCGGGCATGAACGCCGATAAGGTTGGCGCCGTTCGCGCGGCGATTCCGGTGCCGGCGGTCGCGCCAGGGGCTGACGGTGGTGAACCAGCCGGCCCGACCCTGGCCCCGGTGGCGGCGATGCTGCTCGCGGCGATGGCCGTGCTGGGCGGCACCGCGCTCTCGGCGGCGGCGTGGTTCGCATCCCGCGGACGCTGGTGGATCCTGGGCATCGGATCCGTGGTTTTGGCCGCTGCGGGCACCATCTTGGCCGGGGTGATCGGATCCGGGTTTGGTGTGCAGGAATACGGGGTTGCGTTTGCGGGTCTGCTGCTGGGCACGCTCGCAAACGCGGGCCTGGCTTCCGTGTTCAATAGAGCATTCGGCGCCGGGGTAGGTCTTGGTTCGGCCGGAGTGCTCGCGCTGGTGCAGACCGGACTTGTCGGCTGGGTGTGGCGCACCGCGACCACCGCGCAGGTCGACCAGGTGTGGGTAACGTTGTCGCAAGCAGCGCCGATGCACTGGGCGACGACAGCGGTGTCCGCTGCGGGTAACGGCGGCGACTACCGCGGCATCATCTCGGCGGTGCTGCTGTCCGCCCTGCTTGCGGTGGTGGGCCTGGTTGGGGCACGGGGCACTGATAGGCAAATGTCCAGGTAGACAGCAGTATCTCTGATCGGTAAGCTGTGATATTATCTGTCATCGATCTGTCACCCCCCTGTTGGGACGTGGTGAAACTGCACTTCAAAGAGGAGCAAAAATGACTGAATCATCTCGCCGTTTCCGTAATTCAACCTCGCGCGGCATTGCGGCATCGTCCGCGATTGCGTTAGCGCTTGGTGGCTTTAGCGTCGTGGGGCCGGGCCCGCTGACACCGCACGCCGCGGCCGCCACCCTGAGTGGTGGCGTCCGTGAGAAGTCCGGCGCGGTTGAGACGGATGCCCAGCAGGCGTCCGACCTGCCGGCCGGTTCGTGTGTTGTTAAAAGCGGTGAGCCGAGCGGAAACCAGGCAGGTTTCAGATGGAACACCCTGGAGCCGAGTGGGTCTAGCCCCGATAAAACCTTGTGGGGCCTGAGCGTCTCCTTTGATAACTCGAAGGACCGCACATTCGCCGATTGGTACTTCACCAATACGGGGGGGCTTGGCACAGTCTTGAATACCGGCACGGTGCCCCCCATGGAGGCCGGCCAGACCTTCGATGGCAAGAGCGTCACTCACAAGGCCGACGAAAGCATCGACATTACTACCAGTGGTAGAGGCGTTTTACGGAACTTGAATCTCTACGCAGAGCTGACCGACGAGAAAGTCAATGAGTTCGCTTCGGCCTCCGCCGCTGACCCTCTGCGTTACGCCTGGCAAAGCAACTACAAGGTGCAGAATCCTAATGGCCCGTACGCCACCAAGGGCTCCGACGCTTTTTTTGGCGCTACTGTAAACCCGTGGCCGAGCGAGAACATCGAATGTAACCCGATCACGGTGTCGTGGGAGACTGCCGAGGTATCCGAGAAGCATGTGATCGTTCCTGGCGAGGAAACGAAGGTCGGTACGATCAAAATTCCTGCTGTGCAGAACGGCGGCAAGGACGATTCCATGTCCCGCATGGTCGTGGAAGCTTACGACGGCAACGGTAAGTTCATCGGCACCACAGACCCAGAAGCCTCCGGCGGTGAGCAGCTGCTGCGTATCGACGAAGCGAACGGCGACATCTTCTTCACCTGGCCTGAATACCGTGGTACCGACCTGGCGACCGACAAGAACGTGAACTTCTCCGTTCTGGCGAAGCCGCGTACCGTTGCCCAGCTCCAGAGTGCAGCCGAGAATAACAACGAAGGCGTCGGCAAGACCTTCGACAGCTCGAATTCACTGACGCGCTACAACAAGGCGAACGTCATCGACTCGACGTCGTTCTCTCTCGACGACACGGAGTACCACGACCCGAAGTACGACAAGACCGACGCTGTGATCATCTCCGGCGTGGATAGCGCGACGGGTCCTCTTGCCACCGAGCTGCAGAAGGTCACCTTCACCCAGGTCCCGGACAAAATCGCGGAGCTTGTGAAGAAGAGGGACGCGGGCGGCTTCGAGGCCGAGGTCACCCTGGACGAGAAGTACGTCTACGAGGGCTGGACCGTTGAGTTTGACGATAACTACAACGTCACCGTCACCGCTCCGGAAAACCCGAAGCCGGGCACATTCGCCCGTCCGGTGATCACCGTTGAGTACTCGAACGGCTCGACCGATAGGCTTGAGCTGTTTGTGGTCGTTGATCCGAACAACACCCAGGTCACCGACCTGGTGCGTCCGGGTCTGACCACGGGCACCATTGGTGGCGAACTCACCGCCCAGGTGGGCACGAAGTCCATCATGAAGGGCCACAAGCCGGTTCACCCGGCTAAGTTCGAGGTCGACCCGTCCACCGTTCCGGATGGCTGGACTGTCACCGTCGACGATACGGGCAAGGTCACCGCGAAGGCGGACGACACTGTCGCACCGGGCACTATCATCACTCCGAAGGTGAAGGCGACCTACCCGGACCAGACCACGGACGAGATCGAGACCCAGTTCCAGGCGATCGTGGACATCAAGATCCCGACTTATGACACAGTGACCAATAAGCCGAACTCCGACGTCACGTTGAAACCTGAGGTCCCGGCGCGCGGTCTCAGCGGTAACACGACGGACGAGGCTCCGAAGCGCTACACCTTCGAAGACGGCACGACCACGCTCACCCATACCGATGCCAGCGGCACGTGGACCCTCAACATCGACGAGACTACCGGTGTTATCACCACCACGATTCCGAAGACTGCGCCCGAAGGCTACGTCCTGGACGTGCCGGTTCTCGCTTACTACAACAACGCCAAAAAGCCGCAGAAGGTCAAGGGCACCGTCGTTGTGCTCAGGGGCGATATCGCCCCGGTCTACTCCGTTGAATCCACCGGCCCGAATAAGGCTGTGAACCACCAGGTGCAGGGTGCTCCGGAGGGCTCGAAGTTCTCCCTCAACTTAGAGCCCAATGAAGACGGCGAACTGGTGACCGAGGATGGTTGGAAATACACCATCGATCCGGACACCGGTGTCGTTACTTCCACGCCACCGGCAGGCTCCAAGCCGGGCGACAAAAAGACCATCACCGTCGATGTGGTGACCCCGAGCGGCGCCACCCCGAAGGTCCCTGTGACCACCGTGGTGCAGCTGACCAACAGCTGGGAGGCGGAACCGAGCTACCCGGCGGAGACGGTCTACCCGGGTGAGACGGCAACGCTGCCAGTCACCCTGCAGAAGCCGGCCAACGTCAACGTCGCAAAGTACGAGTTGGGTGCTGTTCCCCAGGGTTGGACTGTCAGCATCGACAACGACGGCAAGGTCACTGCAACCGCACCGGCGGATGCCGTGCCGGGCAGCAAGGTCGAGATTCCCGTCACGGTGACTTATGAAGATGGCTCGACGGACACCGCTACGGCCGTCGTGAACGTTGTCGACGTTCCGACACGCCCGGTTCCGTTCGGAGTGGAATACGTCTATGACGACACGATTCCTGCCGGCGAGTACAAGACTGTCACCAAGGGTGTGGCAGGTGTGGAGAAGCAGCAGCCCGACGGCACGTGGGAGCAAACCACTGCGCCGACTAACGAGGTCGTGCACGTCGGTACTAAGCCGGCTGAAGCGTCCAAGGACGTGACTTGGACCGCGCCGATCCCGTACAGCACCACCACCCGCTCGAACCCGGCACTCGCTCCGGGCGAGACCAAGGTTGTGCAGCAGGGTGTGAACGGCGAGCGCACCTACACCGCGAAGTTCACTGCTACCGGCGCTCAGGCTTCCGTCGTGGAGTCCGAGGACACCAAGCAGCCGGTCGAGGAGATCATCGAGTACGGTCCGCGCCTCGACGACCAAGAACTGGTCACCGAGACGACCCGCAAGATTCCGTTCGAGACCACCATCGTCTACGACAACACCCTCGCGGCGGGTACGCAGGTCGTCGATAAGCAGGGCGAGGTCGGCGAGGAAACGGTCACAAGCACCCAGAAGCTTGTCGACGGTAAGCCGTCCGGCGACCCGGTCGTTGCCACTGAAACCACAAAGCCGAAGCAGGACGCGGTCATCCGCGTGGGCACCAAGACCGAGGGCGCGAACTCGTACGAGTACACCGAGCCGGTGCCGTACCCGACCAAGGTTGAGTACGACCCGAATGTGCCGGCTGGCACCTACGAGGTCGTGACGCCGGGTGAGGCTGGCGAGAAGACCGTCACGGTCACGCAGACCATCGTCAACAGCCAGGTCACTGATACCAAGCGTGAGGAGAATGTCACCACGCAGCCGGTGACTGAGGTGATCAAGGTCGGCACGAAGCAGGCCACCGCTACCGACAAGGTGGAGTGGACTGAGCCGATTCCGTTCTCCACGGTTGTGCGTCCGAACCCGGATTTGAAGCCGGGTGAGGTCAAGACCGTCCAGGAGGGTGTCAACGGCGAGGCGAAGTACACCGCGACCTTTGAGGGCACCAATGGCCAAGCCACGGTGACCGAGTCGAAGGGCCGCACCGAGCCGACCGATCGGATCATTGAGTATGGTCCGACGATTCCGGATCAGACGCTGACCTCGACGACGACGAACCCGGTGCCGTTCAACACCACGTTCGTGGCGGACCCGAACTTGCCGGTGGGTGAGCAGGTCGTCGATAAGCAGGGCGAGAACGGTGTGGACACGATCACCTCGACGCAGGAGATCAAGGACGGCAAGCCGGTTGGCGAGCCGACGATCACCACGCAGCGCACCAAGGAGCCGGTCGACGCTGTCGTGCGTGTGGGCACGAAGACCACGGGCCAGACCGTCAACTCGGTTGAGGCCGTAATTCCGTTCGAGGTTGAGGTTGTGTACGACCCAAACCTTGCCCCGGGCGAGCAGAAGGTGATTCAGGAGGGCGAGCTGGGCACCAAGAAGGTGACGGTTACGCAGCCGGTTGTGAACAGCCAGCCCAACGGTCAGGCCACCACCACCGAGGAGACGGTGAAGGAGCCGACAAAGAAGATCATCGCGGTTGGTACGAAGCCCGCCGAAGCGACCAACACGGTGACGTGGACGGTGGATGTCCCGTTCAAGACGGTTGTGCGCGCGAACCCGGATCTGAAGCCCGGCGAGGTGAAGACCGTCCAGGAAGGTGAGTACGGCGAGAAGAAGTTCACCGCCGACTTCTCTTCTGTGGGCTCCGATTCCAAGGTTGACACCAAGGAGGAGCAGACCAAGGCTCCGAAGGACCTGATCATTGAGTACGGTCCGACGATTGGTGATCAGACTTTGAAGACTGAGACCACGCGACCGATCGAGTTCAAGACCGAGTTCATCTACGATGACACTCTCCCTGCTGGTGAGCAGAAGATTGACCAGCAGGGTGAGAACGGCGAGGAGAAGATCACCTCTACCCAGGAGATCAAGGACGGCAAGCCCGTTGGCGAGCCGACGATCACCACGCAGCGCACGAAGGAGCCGGTAAACGCAGTCGTGCGCGTCGGTACGAAGACCGAGGGCTCGAACACGTTCGAGCACAAGGAGCCAGTGCCGTACGAGACGAAGATCGAGTACGATCCGACTCTTGCTGCTGGCGAGTACAAGGTGGAAACGCCGGGTAAGGCTGGCGAGAAGACGGTCACGGTCAAGCAGACCATCGTCAACAGCCAGGTCACTGACACCAAGCGAGAAGAGAACGTCACCACGCAGCCGGTCACTCAGGTGATCAAGGTCGGCACCAAGCAGCCAGCCGCCGGTGAGCAGGTGACCTGGACCGAGCCGATCCCGTTCACGACCGAGTTCCGCGAGAACCCGGCGCTCAAGCCAGGCGAGACCAAGGTCGTCCAAGAAGGCAAGGACGGCGAGGCGACCTACTACGTAGAGTTCAAGGCCAACGGCGAATCTGCCACGGTTGAGAACACGAACCAGCGCGTCGAGCCGGTCAACCGCATCGTCGAGTACGGCCCGCGTGCCGACGACGACGAGATCTCGACCCAGGTGACCCGCCCGATCGAGTTCAAGACCAGCGTCATCTACGACGACACCCTCGAAGAGGGCAAGCAGGTCATTACCCAGGGCGAGCTCGGTGAAGAGGTAGTCACCACGACGCAGAAGCTTGTTGACGGCAAGCCGTCTGGTGATCCGGTCACCACCACCCAGCAGACCAAGGCTCCGAAGAACGCGGTCATCCGCATCGGCACCAAGAAGCCGGGCGCCCCGGATCCGGCACCTGAGGTTTCTGAGGTTGTGGAGCTTCCGTTCACCACGAAGATCGTCTACGACCCGACCCTCGATCCGGGCCAGGAGGTCGAGGATGTCGCTGGTGAAAACGGTAAGGTCAAGGTGACCGTTGTCAATGGCAAGGCCACCGTCGAGACGGTGAAGGAGCCGGTCCAGCGCGTTGTGCGCGTTGGGTCCAAGCCGCAGGCTGCTGAGTGGACTGAGGAGAAACCGTTCGAGGTCATCGTGCAAGAGGACCCGAACATGGAGGCAGGTACCCACCGGGTCAAGCAGCAAGGTCAACCGAAGGTAATTGCTCACGTAGGCGACGACCAAAAGGTAATCAGTGAAGGTCAGCCGATGATCATCGTCGTCGGCACTAAGAAGCCGTCGACTCCGCCGAGCAAGCCGTCGACTCCGCCGAGCAAGCCGTCGACTCCGCCGAGCAAGCCGTCCACTCCGCCGAGCAAGCCGTCCACTCCGCCGAGCAAGCCGTCGACTCCGCCGAGCAAGCCGTCGACTCCGCCGACATCGACGACCCCGAACACAACGACGCCGGTTACCAGCACGCCGATCACGACTACGCCGGCTTCGACGCCTCCAACGACGACGGGTGGGCTGACAACTGCTGAGAAGCCGTCCATCACGCCTACTCCGGATGCAGCGACCGTGGTCGAGCGCTGTGTCCAGAACGCAGTCAAGTCCCCGCTGCTGTACCTGATCCCGCTGGGTCTGCTCGGCTACGGCCTCAACGAGGTCGCTGGTCCTGTCATCCAGCAGGCCGTGGCGCCGTACCAGGACGCGCTGAACCGCATCAACGGTGAGCTGAACGCGCGTGCGAACGAGATTGCTCGCCAGTACGCGCCGGAGGATCCGTTCGGTGTGGGCCGTGCGGGTGAAGAGTTGAACCGTCGCCTGTGGGAGAACCAGGACTTCGCCCGCATCGCAAACCAGGTCAACGACATCAACGCGCAGGCAGCTCGCCTGGCCGCCCAGTACCAGCCGCAGCTGGAGATGGCCGGTAAGGCCGCCGGTGCCATCCTCGCGGTCACGGCCGCGGGTGCGGTGCTGTACGACTGGTGCTCCAACGACGCTGGTCAGGCCTGGACCGCCGTCGGCACCGACAAGTGGAGCAACCTGCGCAACCAGCAGCAGTAGTTCCCGGCCTGCAGGTCCCGCTCGGGACCTAACGGTGTGAGCGACAAGGTCGCCACTTTCTCCTAGCAGGGAGGGTGGCGGCCTTTCGTCGTTAAGCGTGCAAGCCCCGGAGTTCGGGCGCGAGCGGCAGTGGTACAACGGAGGTATGACCCACATTCGTACAGTTGCCCTGGCCGCCGCTGCGGCCGTATCCGTGCTCTCCCTGTCCGCTTGCTCCTCCGAGAGTGCCGACACCGCCGCGCCGACCACTGCCGAGGAGCAGGACCACCAGGCACACGAGGCCCACGGCGGCCACGATCACCCGGAGGACGGCGGCCCGGCACCGGCCGGCATCGAGGAGGCAGCCAACCCGAAGTTCCCGGTGGGCGCCGAGGTGATCCTCACCGCGGATCACATGCCGGGCATGGACGGTGCGCCCGCGACCATCAGCGGCGCGTACAACACCTACACCTACGCCGTCACGTACACGCCCACCGACGGCGGCGAGAAGGTGGTCAACCACAAGTGGGTCGTGCGGGAGGAGCTGGAAGGCGCCGGGACCGAGCGTCTTAACGACGGCTCCTCCGCCGTCATCCTCGCCGAGCACATGTCCGGGATGCAGGGCGCGGAGGCCACAATCGAGTCCTCAACCGACGAGACGGTGTATATGGTGGATATCGATTCCCCGGATATGACCATGAAGCGCCACAAGTGGGTCGTGGAGAGCGAGATCCAGCCTAAGTAGGGTGGCGTTCACAGCTCGTTCCCGGCTTAATGGGAAACATTTCTAACAAGACAAGTGAATCTAATAACTTCTAGCTGGGGAATTAGATTCGCTGCTTATTGTTTACCTCGTCGTAAGTTGCTGTCAACACCCTGGGGATAGCGTTCGCGTCGGTTCAAAAACCACTCAACGCCTCATCCTCCTGCTCAAAGGACAGCTTCATGCGCTTCTCTACTAAGGCAGCAGCTTCCATCGTCAGCGTCTCCGCGCTGGCGCTGGCCAACCTGCCGGTTGCGGCCGCACACACCGCAACCTTTAACAACAAGGAAACCTGTGTAACTTTCGACTCCGAGGGCAACGTCCGCGCACCCCAGCCGGGCGACTGCACCCAGTTTGGCAAGGGCGGCCCGGGCAACACCGACGCCAAGGCCCGCAACGTCATCTTCATCCTGGGCGACGGCATGGGCCACCAGGAGATCACCGCAGCCCGCAACTACCTCAAGGGTGCGAACGGCCGCTTCGAGGGCCTGGACGAGCTGACTGCCGCGGGTGCGTACACCACCTTCGCCATCGGCAAGGACGGCAAGCGCCAGTACGTGACCGACTCTGCAGCATCCGCAACCGGCTGGGCCAGCGGTGTGAAGACCTACAACGGTGCCCTGGGCGTTGACATCAAGGGCAAGCCGCACGAGAACCTCATCGAGATGGCGAAGAACGCCGGCATGCGCACCGGTAACGTCACCACTTCCGAGATTCAGGACGCGACCCCGGGTGCCATGGGTTCCCACATCTCCCAGCGCGGTTTCTACGCGCCGTCCGGCGAGAAGAAGGTTGTCGGCCCGGAAGAGGCACGTGAGAACGGTGGTCGGGGCTCCATCTCCGAGCAGATCATCGACACCCGCGCAGACGTCACCCTGGGTGGCGGCCGCAAGTACTTCAACACCGAGGTCAAGGGCGGCGGCGAGAACCGCAACCCGTTCCTGGTGAACAAGAACGACGGCGGCAAGGAGTGGGAGGCCGGCAAGACGGTCCGCGAGAACGCTGTTGCCAAGGGCTTCCAGGTTGTCGACAACAAGGCTGGCCTGGACGCGATTGAGAAGGCCGACCAGGACACCCCGGTGCTGGGCCTGTTCCACGACGGCAACATGACCCGCCGCTTCGAGAAGACTGTCCCGGGCGACGCTAAGACCCAGGAAGCGGAGCAGTGCAAGGTTGTGGACACCGGCAACGAGCCGACCGCTGCCGAGATGACCAGGAAGGCCATCGAGCTGCTGGATGACAAGAACGCGGAGAAGGGCTTCTTCCTGCAGGTTGAGTCCGCCTCCATCGACAAGGCTGACCACGACGCCGACGCCTGCGGCCTGATCGGCGAGACCGAGCAGATCGACGAGGTCATCAAGGAGGCCCTGGACTTTGCCAAGGCCGACGGCAACACCCTCGTGGTGGTCACCGCCGACCACGCCCACACCGCTGAGATCGTGCCGGACAAGCGCGAGAACGTCGCCCCGGTGACCCGCCTGCGTTCCCTCAAGGAGGACGCAGTCATGTCCGTGGCATTCGGCACCCAGACCTCCCCGAGCATCTCCCAGCAGCACACCGGTACCCAGGTGCGCATCGCGGGCTACGGCCCGGGCTCCGAGAACGTCAACGGCCAGCTGGACCAGACCGACGCGTTCTACGTCATGGCCAACGCACTGGGCCTCAACGGCGGTACCGAGGGCGGCCAGCAGGCATGGACCGTCAACGACGGCAAGGGCATGAACCTGGCCACCCGTCGTGGCGCGAAGCCGGGCGATCAGCTGTGCTACCTCGTCGCCAAGGGCGGCGCTCCGAAGGTTGGCGACTGCGCCCAGTTCGGTGCGAAGGGCCAGCAGATTGACAACCGCAAGGCGAAGAACGTTGTCGTCATGATCGGCGACGGCACCGGCGACTCCGAGCTCACCATGGCCCGCAACTACCTCCACGGCTCCCACGGCCGCATGGCTGGCCTGGACAACCTGGAGTACACCGGCTACCAGACCACCTTCGCGCTGGACAAGGAGACCGGCCTGCCGGATTACGTCACCGACTCCGCCGCGTCCGGCACCGGCTGGAACTCCGGCATCAAGACCTACAACGGCGCTGTCGGCGTGGACGTGAAGGGCAAGCCGGTGGCAACCCTCGGCGAGATCGCCAAGGCAAACGGCCTGAAGATCGGTAATGTCACCACCTCCGAGATCCAGGACGCCACCCCGGCAGCCTTCGCAGCGCACGCTACCAACCGCGGCTACTACGCACCGTCCGGCGAGGCGAAGCCGGCCAAGGGCGAGCAGCTGCGCGAGAACGGCGGTCTCGGCTCCATCACCGAGCAGATCGTTGACCTGCGCGCGGACGTCACCCTCGGCGGCGGCGCGAAGTACTTCGATGCCACGGTTGCCCAGGGCGGCAAGTGGGGCAAGAACACCTGGACTAAGGACACCTCCGTCCTGGACAACGCCAAGGCGAACGGCTACCAGGTTGTTACCAACGCCGCCGAGCTCGACGCTCTGACCGAGGCAAACGGCGACAAGCCGGTGCTGGGCCTCTTCGCTCCGGGTAACATGCCGCGTGCCTTCAAGCAGACCATCCCGACCGTTGATGGCGCGAAGCAGGAAGCAACCAAGTGCGAGGCGAACCCGGAGTTCACCGCAGAGACCCCGCGCCTTGGCGCAATGACCACCAAGGCCCTCGAGCTGCTCCAGAACGACAAGGGCTTCCTGCTGCAGGTCGAGTCCGCATCCCCGGACAAGGCAGACCACGACGCTGACGCTTGTGGCGTTATCGGTGAGGTCGGCCAGCTCGACGACGCTGTGAAGGCTGTCCAGGATTGGGTTGCCAAGACCGGCGAGCCGACCCTGATCATCGCGACCGCTGACCACGCTCACACCGCGCAGATCACCTACAACGATGTTCAGACCGCTGGCCGCACCACCAAGCTGATCACCGCCGACGGCTCCGACATGACCATCAACTTCGCCAACGCGAAGTCCAACGAGGACAAGGACGCTCTCGGCGGCCAGGCACACACCGGTGCACAGGTGCGCATCGCCGCCTCCGGCCCGGGCGCCGCGAACATCACCGGCCAGATCGACCAGACCGACATCTTCTTCGCCGTGACCAACGCACTTGGCATCGACGTTGCAAAGACCAAGGTTGACCTCAAGCCGCAGTTCAAGAACGGTTCCTCCGCAGGTTCCTCGGATGGTTCTTCGGATGGCTCCTCCAAGACCGGCCTGATCACCGTTGGTGTGCTGGCCAGCCTGGCAGCAGTCTTCGGCGCTGCGAGCTTTTTCTTCCAGGCCCAGATGCAGGCACTGGTGAACCAGTTCATGCAGATGCTGCCGAAGTTCTAACCTCCAGCGCGGCGCTCTTTCGTGCGCTGTGATGAATGAACCCGCGGGCCGTGATCGGCTCGCGGGTTTCGTCTGCTCTCGGTGGAGTGGCTAGAACGGCAGCTTGATCCCCAGCTTCGGCGCCAGCGCCACGAGGCCTGCGAGCGCCGCGACCAGACTGATCACCGCGCCGAGGATGATGTCCACGCGGTTGTTACCGCCGTCGGAACTCAGTTTGGAGGACAGATCGCTGGTGGGCAGTGGCTCGGTGACCACGTTGAGCGCCGGGAACTTCACCTCCGTCTCGCCCTTGGCGCAGGCCATGTGGGCGTTGAATCGCGCGGTGTTGTAGTCGTGCCACTTCTCAGCGCGCTTGCCGGACGGGGTCTCCCGCCAAGCATTGGTCAGCTGCTGGTGGAGGACGGGGTTGTTCAAGGAAGCGTCGGCAAGCGGGAACTGCACGGGGGCGGGGCGCAGGGACTCGCGCGCATCGGCGACAATGCGGTTGGGGTCGGTCGCGGGGCGGACCTTGGGGTGGGCAACGTCGGGGATCTTGTTGCGGCCGAGCCTGGCGTCGACGTACTGCTGGATCAGCGCGTCCGGCATGCCCGCGGCCTTGAGCGTGGCGTGTTGCTTCTCGGTGAGTGTGATCGCGCTGGCTGGCGTCTCGGAGGTGAGTGCCTGCTCCAGCTCCTCGCCGATCGGTTTGGCGGCGGGGAAGACGCCTTCGATCGCAAATGCCTGGTCGACGACGAAGCCCGTCGGGGGGTTCAGCCCGGTGACGTACGGCTGCTCGGCGGCGTACGCCTGCTCGCCCGCAGTGAGCGTGAGCCTGCAGGTGTTGTCGGCGGCGCGGGGACCGACGGTTGCAGCTTGCGCCGGGGCGGCAACGCCGGCGAGGGCGCAGATGGCGGCGGTACTGGCTGCGGCGAGGCGGGCGCGGGATGTGGGCATGGTGGCTCCTCGGGGGTTCGGGTCTGTTGGTTATTAGAACGGTACGGGGAGCGCGGGGGTTACGGGGTGGGGGACACGTGTGCAGGGTGTTCAGAACTCGGCATGTCCAGTCCGGCTGGGGGAAAATCGGGTCAGTACCGCAAGCAGAGACTTATGGGGCTACCACCATCTAGACTAGGTCTCGCCGTTAAGTTCACTCTCCCACGAACGCTACGCGCTTTGGGTAATGGAGATACACAGGAAGGAGGGGCCGTGACTACGCCTCGGGTATCGGTCGCTCCCTCTGTGCTCGAGTGGGCGATCGGACGAACGGGCTTGACCGATGAAGAATTGAACAAAAGGTTTCCAAAAATCCAAGACTGGATTGACGGCGAAGCTCAACCCACATTGCGTCAAGCTAGAGAGCTAGCTGATAGGGCGCGGCTCCCTTTCGGGCGTCTTCTTCTCTTGGAACCTTCAGGGGAAGAGGTTGGGATAGCCGATTTTAGAACCGTCGACAACACCATTCTCGAGCGGTTCAGCCCAGACTTGCGCGAAATCATCTTGAAATCCCAACAGCGGCTTGCCTGGTACTCGGAGTATGCAATTGAGGAAGGAATCGATCCCCCAGCACTCTTTAACTCCGCCCGAGAAGGCGTCCATATCGCAGATGTCGCAGCGACTGTGAGGGAGAGTTTCGGGTTTGAACACGAGAACCCGTTGCCGGGGCCAGATCGTGTGCTGACGCTAACTCGGGCTATGGAAAATTCGGGGATTCTAGTCTCCCGGAATTCGGTAGTAGAGCACTCGAATAAGAGAAAGCTGGATACCAACGAATTTCGAGGTTTCACAATTGAAGATGACGGCTTCTGCCTTGTCTTTGTGAATGCGACCGATTCCAAATCAGCTCAACTTTTTAGCCTTGCGCACGAGCTCGGGCACGTGGTCTTTGGTGCGCCCGGTCTTTCTGACCATTCTGACCACTTGAAGGTGGAAAGGCGCTGCAACCGTTTTGCCTCCGAGTTCATTGCGCCCGAGATCGCCGTCAGATCCCAACATGACCCGGAGCAATCGCTGGTGCAAATAGTAGAGATTCTCGCGCCTCGGTTCGGGATGAGTAGGGAAGCGATGCTGTGGCGATTGGTTGAGCTAGATCTGAGGGACCGTGATGAGGCCACCGAAATCTTGCCCAGCCTTCAGCTAGGAAGGGGGGAGCAAGTTCGGAGAGCGGAGGGAGGGCCCTCATTTCACGTGCTAGTGAGGTCCCGAGTGGGAGGTAGATTTTTCGATACTGTGACGCGGGCTGCGCAAACCGGGAAGATTTCTGAAGCGGAAGCGGCTCGCTACTTGGGGGTTAAGACATACGAGTCGTACACAAAAATGGTTCGGGCAAATGAAGTCAACCGGGAAGCCGTCTAAGTGAAATATCTCGTTGATTCCAATTTTCTGGGAGAGCTAGCAACTCTCTACCCTGATGATGTTTTCCCCTCACTATGGGTAGATCTCGAGACGAGGCTTTTTACACCTTCTGTCTTCTTTCACCAAGAGGTTGATGACGAACTCAAGCTGTGGTCGCATCCCACCTATGACTGGTACTCACGGCACCGGGAAGAGAGCCAAGTTCTGCGTCCGGACCAGCTGGAGATCGGTTGCTACGCGGAGGTAACCGAGTGGGTCGCGGATGTACGCGAGCCAAGGTACAGGGCTGCTGCGGTGGATGAATTCCTAGGGGTCGCAGATTCTTGGCTCGTCGCCTCGGCTTACCGGCACAATGCTGGGATAGTCACAAACGAGGTATCCGCCCCGGAGAGCGTCAAGAAAGTCAAGATCCCAGACGTAGCCTCCAACTTCGGCGTCAGATGCTTCAACACAGTCGAATTTCTACGCAAAATTGGAACTCGGGGGACTGAAGCTTTCCTGTGAACCCTCGGCCATCGGTGAGGAGTTCCAGATGAATTACCCGTTGGCGGTTCGTGAGCGTGCCGTCGAGCTTTACGGCAAGGGTCTAGAGCCGCAGCAGGTACG
>NZ_JAMFTQ010000001.1 GCF_024160105.1 Corynebacterium stercoris | reverse complement strand
TCTAAGCGGGAAGCCTGTTTTAAGATGAGGTTTCATTCGAGGTTCCCAGCAGACTACTGGGTTGATAGGCCGGAACTGGACGCACCGCAAGGTGTGGAGGCGACCGGTACTAATACACCAAAACAAAACACAACCACCCCAACCAAGGGTGGCAAACACTAGACAAACAAGCAAAGAGTCTTGCACGCGTCCACTCACCAGTATCTGACACACCACACCAACCCCCGGTGGGCCAACAATTCAATTAAGTGTGTCGGTGGCAATAGCAGCGGGGAAACGCCCGGTCCCATTCCGAACCCGGAAGCTAAGCCCGCCCGCGCCGATGGTACTGCACCCGGGAGGGTGTGGGAGAGTAGGTTACCGCCGACCCAACAACTTCACACAAAACGAACAACCCGGTACTGAGTGCAACCACCCAGCACCGGGTTGTTCGCTTGCATGCGTACGGACTTTTGCCGGCACCCAAGAGAGATTTGACAACATCCTTCATAACCCACCCGTTTCCCCAGGCCGCTACATCCAGTGACAACCTGCCGGAGGCTCCCCTGTCCACGGGCGCCGCGGACCGGGGGTCGGCGACATGCGCCCCGGCACACCACGTCCCAGAAAGATTCTGCAGAATCTTTCACACCACCACCCAAAACCCCAGGTCGCTACATTTGCTGACAACCTGCCGGAGGCTCCTGGTTCCGCAGGTGCCGCGGCGAGGTCGTATGTAGACAGCCCCAGTGGGCTACTTTCCGAAGAGCACCACGCGGAGCACCCGAGAGACTGACCACGCAACCCCCACCAACCCCCACACCCGACCCGAGCGTCCCAGAAAGATTTGACAACATCCTTCATAACCCACCCCGTTTCCCCTGGTCGCTACATTTGCTGACAACCTGTCGGAAGCCACGGAAACCACGGAGACCGGGCTCCACCGGTGCAGCGCTCTAGCGGCGCGACGACGAAGACCGCTACCGGCATGATCGGTGGGGCCGCCGGCAAGGGACAGGAACTCGAGGGGACGCCGGTTTTTGAAGAACGCTCCACCGCGCAACCGTCCCCTTCAACTCCCCGTCCCCTTCGACTCCCGCCCCCTTAGCGGCGCGGGGTAACGTAGCTATGTCAACGGAATGTCCGTCTTCAAGCGGCGCGCTCGGACAAGCGCACACGCGGCATTCCGCACAAGCGCGGCGGTAGCGGCTGCGGGGAAGCAGGTTCTTACAAATGGAAGCAGCAGCACGGGCCGTCGATTTGGTGAAAACCTATGGCCAGGGCGACACGCAGGTGGCTGCGCTGGACGGTGTCAATGTCGAGTTTGAGCGCAACGCGTTCACGGCGATTATGGGACCGTCGGGAAGCGGTAAGTCCACGCTGATGCACACGATGGCCGGCCTGGACTCGTTCACATCGGGTGAGGCGTACATCGGTGGGACGGCGCTGTCGAAGCTCAGCGACAAGGAGATCACTGAGCTGCGGCGCGATCGGCTCGGGTTCATTTTCCAGTCCTTCAACCTGGTGCCGACGCTGACTGCGGCGGAGAACATCACGCTGCCGACGGATATCGCGGGCGGGGCGATCGATAAGTCGTGGTTCGACGAGATCACGCAGCGTCTGGGGCTGGCGAAGCGCCTCAAGCACCGCCCGAGCGAGCTGTCCGGCGGCCAGCAGCAGCGCGTCGCCTGTGCACGTGCGCTGGTGAGCAAGCCGGAGATCATCTTCGGAGATGAACCGACCGGCAACCTTGACTCGAACGCCGGCAAGGAAGTCTTGAGCATTCTGCGCCACGCGGTGGATCACGACGGGCAGACGGTGGTCATCGTGACGCACGATGCGCGCGCCGCGTCGTACGCCGATCGTGTGGTGTTCCTGCGCGACGGCCAGATCGTCGACGAGATGCGCGAGCCGACCATGGACGCGATTCTCCACGTCATGGCCGGGATCGAGGGGTAGCGCGTGGCGACCGGAACGCAGGCGATGACGAAGGTCTCGCTACGAAATATCGGCGCGCACAAGTTGCGCCTCGCGCTCACCGTCCTCGCGGTAGTGCTAGGCACGGCGTTCATCGCGGGTTCGATGATGTTCACGAACATGCTGGAGCGCACCTTCGACTCGGCCGTCGCTACGCAGTACAAGAACGCCGACGCGGTCGTGGAGCCAGGCGAGGATTCGAGCTCGGTGCCTGCCGACGCAGCGGATGACATCACCAAGCTCCCAACCGTGGAACGTGCGAACCTCGTCGGCTCGACGACGATCGTGGCTGCGACTACCGACGAAACCGCCATCCAAACCCGCCAGGGCAGGGCCAGCGCTGCGGTGTACTACGGTCCGGACGACAACGTCGCCCTAGCGCCGGAGATCATCGAGGGTCGTGCGCCGGAACCCGGCAACACCCCGGCGGAGGCGGTACTCAACGCCAACGGCGCAGAGTTCTACGGCATTGAAATGGGCCAAGAACTCATCATCGTGGATACCGGCGGGCGCGAGCGCTACACCGTCACCGGATTCTATGACGATGAGACGGTGCAGGAGACGTCGTTAAGCTTCCTGCTCCCGGAGGCGGACTACCGCGAGTTTTACGTGGCGCCGGATACCGTGCCCGGCCTGCTGCTCGCCGGGCCGGAGGGCACGGACCCGCAGACGCTGACGGATGAAATCGCGTCGGCCCACCCGGAGCTTGAGGTCCGTACTGGCGAGGTGGCGGCGGAGGAGACGTCGAAAAGCGTGCGCGAAGCGCTGAGCTTCGTGTCCTACTTCCTCATCGCGTTCGGGCTGGTCGGGCTGCTGGTGGGCACGTTCTTGATCGCGAATACGTTCTCGATGATCGTGGCGCAGCGGACGAAGGAGTTCGCGCTGCTGCGCGCGCTGGGCGCGAGCCGCGGGCAGGTGACGCGCTCGGTGCTGGCTGAGGCGGTGATTGTGGGGCTGCTCGGCTCAGTACTCGGCGTGGCCGGAGGCGCGGGGCTGGTCGCCCTGATCAAGCAGGTGATGCAGCGCTACAACATGGATCTGCCGGCCGGCGGGATCGGGTTCGCGCTGGATACGGCAATCGTGCCGATTGTCGCGGGCGTGATTGTGACGGTGATTTCGGCGTGGGCACCGGCTCGCCAGGCGGGGCGCGTGCAGCCGGTGGAGGCGATGCGCGCGAGCGAGTCCGCCGCCCCGCAGCCGCTACGGAAACGAACCCTCGCGGGTGCGGCGCTGATCGCGGCGGGCATCGCCGCTGCGGTGGGCGCGCTGTTGTGGGAGGATGGTGCGACGGCGGATCGCGCGTCGCTGGTCGGTGTGGCCGCGGTGGCGGTCATCGCCGGCATCTTCCTGGCGGGCCCGGCGATGAGTCTGCCGGTGGTGCCGCCGCTGGGCCGGCTGATCGGCGCGCCCTTCGGCACCGTCGGCCGCCTCGCGTCCACGAACACGCAGCGCAACCCGCGCCGCACTTCGGCGACGGCGTTCGCGCTGATGCTGGGCATTGCGCTGGTGACCATCATCGGCATGCTGGGCGCGTCGATGAAGCATTCGGTGGATACGGTCGCTGAGAACGAGGTCGGCGCGGAGTACGTGCTGGCCGGCCCGGACATGGCGGCGTTTCCCATTCCGCGCGATCTCATGGAGCGGCTGCCGGAGGTGGACGGCGTGGGCGCCGTCGCCGCGTACACCGAGGCCGCCATTACTGTCGACGGCGAGTACAGCGCCACCCTCGGCGAATTCGGCTCGACGACGGTGCTCTACGGCGACCCGGGCGACCTGATCACCCTCGAGATGGCGGAGGGCTCGTCCTCCCTCGACGGGAACACGGTCATCGCGCCGCGCGCGTGGGCGGAGGAACGCGGCTGGAAGGTCGGCGACACCGTCACGATCGCCGCGCCCGGCATCTCGCCGTTGACGGTGGAGGCGACTGTCGGCGGCATCTTCGAGGAATCCTCCATGCTGCCGGCCGTGGTAGTCAGCGCGGACGCGGCGACGCAGATCCTGCCGCCGGGCGCGGTGAACATCATCATGCTTGGCGTCAGCGGCGACGGCACCGTGGATAGCGACCAGCTCCGCGCCAACCTCGAGGCCGAGGTTAAGCAGGACATCGTGGTCCAGGTCAAGAGCAAGGACGACATCTCCGGCGAGGTCCTCGACCTCATCGACCAGATGTTGTTCATCCTCTACGCGCTGCTCTCGCTCGCGGTGGTGATCGCGGTGCTGGGCATCGTGAATACGCTGACGCTGTCTGTGATTGAGCGTCGCCAAGAGATCGGCATGCTGCGCGCGGTGGGTACGCACCGCCGCCAGGTGCGCATCATGATCATCCTCGAATCGGTGCAGATGGCGTTCTTCGGCGCGGTGCTCGGCGTGCTGCTCGGCCTGGGGCTGGGCTGGACATTCCTCACCGTGCTGGCGGACCAGGGCCTCGAGCAGATCGTGATCCCGTGGGGCCTGGTCGCGCAGATGCTCGGCGGCAGCGTCCTCGTCGGTATCCTCGCGGCGCTGTGGCCGGCGAACCGGGCGGCGAAGACTCCGCCGCTCGACGCGATCGCCGACTAGGGAGCCCAGATCATGCCGAAACCCGCGGCCGCGGTGCCGATGAGCGCCGTGGCCAGCAGGTATGTCGCGGCTTCCCCGTAGTCCTTGGCTTTGAGTAGTTCTCCGAGTTCGCGGGCGAGGGTGGAAAACGTCGATAAGCTTCCCGCGAAACCGACGCCGAGCAGGGCCTGCCACGCTGCGGGGGCTGCGGCGACGAAGCCGATGACCCCGCACGCCGCGATGTTGGCGGCGAAGGTCGCCGCGCGCGGGTGCTCGATGACGCGGGAGAGCCACCAGCGGCAGGTGCCGCCGAGAAACCCGCCGACGAACACGAGAAGGATTGCGCTAGCCACGGGCGCGCCCCCGGACTGCGTCGCCCGCGAACCACGCCGCGAGGCTGACGGCGAAGCTCAGCACCATGATTGCCAGGGCCCCGCTTATCGACGTTTGCACCGCCGCCAACCCGATCGCGGAGAACGTGGTTAATCCGCCGAGGAACCCGGTGCCCCAGAACAAGCCCGGCTTGGCGTACCCCATGGCGAAGCAGCCGGCTGCGTTGACGGCGAACGTCAGCGCGAGCGCCTCGACGGAGCCGGGCGGGGCCGCGAGCACGACGAGCCAGCGGGTCACGGCGCCCAGGCCCGCGCCGAGGCCGACGCTGATGCCGGTGGTGAAAGTCTCCGAACGCACAGTGGGGCAGTGTACTTTGGCCGAACCGTGGCGGAAACCGTTCGGCACGCCCACAATGGGAGGTGAACTGCACCCCGCCAATCCCCGTGAAGGAGCCCGCCATGGCACACGAGCGCGCCGGCCAGCCCGCCCGCCCCGAAGATTTGATCGACATCGCCGAGCTGGTCACCGCCTACTACACCCGCGACATTGACCCGCAGGCCCCGGAGCAGCAGGTGGCGTTCGGCACCTCCGGCCACCGCGGCTCCTCCTTGGATAACGCGTTCAACGAGGCGCACATCCTGGCCACCACGCAGGCGATTGTGGATTACCGCCGCGAGAACACCATCGGCGGCCCGGTCTACATCGGACGCGACACGCACGCGCTGAGCGAGCCGGCGATGATCTCGGCGCTCGAGGTGCTCATCGCCAACGAGGTGCCGGTGCTGGTGGACGCCGAGGGACGCTACACCCCGACCCCGGCCGTCTCCCACGCCATCCTCGCGCACAACGCCAAGCTCACAGGCGGTGTCACCGGCACGGACGCCGCGCGTGCCGACGGCATTGTTATCACCCCCTCGCACAACCCGCCGCGCGACGGCGGCTTCAAGTACAACCCGCCGAACGGCGGCCCGGCCGGCACCGACGCGACCGACTGGATCGCGGCCCGCGCCAACGATTACCTGGGCCGCGGCCTGGAGGGTGTCAAGCGCGTGCCGGTGTCCGGCGTGCTGGATGAGCGCGCTGAGAAGTTCGACTTCAAGGGCCGCTACGTGGCGGACCTGGTCAACGTGGTGGATATCGACGCGATTCGCGGCTCCGACCTGTCCATCGGCGCTGACCCGATGGGCGGCGCTTCCGTTGATTACTGGGGCGCGATCGCCGAGACCCACGGCCTGAACCTCACCGTGGTCAACCCGGAGGTAGACGCCACCTGGCGGTTCATGACGCTGGACACCGACGGCAAGATCCGCATGGACTGCTCCTCGCCGAACTCCATGGCGTCGCTGGTGCACAACCGCGAGAAGTACTCGATCGCGACCGGCAACGACGCCGACGCGGACCGCCACGGCATTGTCACCCCGGATGCCGGCCTGATGAACCCGAACCACTACCTCGCGGTGGCCATCGAGTACCTCTTCTCCCACCGCGACGGTTGGGCGCCGGGCACCGCCGTGGGCAAGACGCTTGTGTCCTCCTCCATGATTGACCGCGTCGTGGCCTCCCTCGGCCGCGAACTGGTCGAGGTGCCGGTGGGCTTCAAGTGGTTCGTGCCGGGGCTTATCGACGGCACCATCGGCTTCGGCGGCGAAGAGTCCGCCGGCGCCTCCTTCCTGCGCAAGGACGGCACCGTGTGGTCCACTGACAAGGACGGCATCATCCTCGATCTGCTCGCCTCCGAAATCACCGCCGTGACGGGCAAGACCCCGTCGCAGCGCTACGCGGAGCTGGAAGAAGAGTTCGGCGCCCCGGCGTACGCGCGCATCGACGCCCCGGCGAACCGCGAGCAGAAGGCCACCCTCAAGGCGCTGTCGCCCGAGCAGGTTGCTGCGGGCGAGCTGGCTGGGGAACCGATCGTCGCAAAGCTCACGGAAGCCCCCGGTAACGGTGCAGCCATCGGCGGCCTGAAGGTGACCACGGAGAACGCCTGGTTCGCGGCGCGCCCGTCCGGCACGGAGGACAAGTACAAGATTTACGCCGAGTCCTTCAAGGGTGCCGAGCACCTCAAGCAGGTGCAGGACGAAGCTGTGGCGCTCGTCTCGGAGGTATTGGGGCAGTAGCGGGCCCGCGCATGCACTAGGGTCGAACGAGTGAGCTCTACAACGGTGCTGCGCAGCGCAAACGAGGCGCCCGAGGCGCGCGGCGGAATCGATCTGGTGCTGGACATCGCGTCCGCAGCGGCCCGATTCGGCCTCGCGTTCATGTGGATTTACTCGGGCTACACCAAACTGGGCGCGCACCTGGACGTGACCAAGTCCATTGAGGCGTACGAGATCTTCACGCCCTACTGGTCAGACCTCCTCGCGCGGGTGATCGGACCTCTGGAGATCGCCGGCGGCCTGTTGCTCCTGCTCGGCATCAAGCTGCGCTGGGCCGGCGGGGTGAGCATCGCCGTGCTGGCGGCGTTCATCGTGGGGCTCTACAGCGCCTACAGCCGCGGGCTGACGATCGACTGCGGCTGCTTCAACCCCGGCGGGTCCGGCGACGCGCAACCCGGCGAGCTCCTGCGGGCGATCGTGCGCGATTTCGGTCTGATCGCCGTGACGGCGTTCATGATGTGGCGCCCGTTTAGAAAGTACGCGCTCTACCCCTAAGCTTTTAAGCTGGCAACCCAACTGGACGTCAAGGAGACGAAACGTGACCACCCGTAAGGTGCAGAACCCGAACAGCAAGGGCAGTTCTGCGTTTATCTGGGCCGTGCTCGCCGTAGTGGCAATCGCCGCGCTGGTGATTGGCTTGATTGTGTACAACGGCCGCAACGACCAGAAGGCCGCGATGGAGGCGGAGTTGATCTCCATGGACGGCATCGAGGTGACGTGGTCCGAGGGCGACGACGTGATTCGTCTTGCAGCCCCGAACGCGAAGGACGCGAACGAGGCCGCCCTGTTCGAGGACTTCTCCTGCTCCTACTGCGCTCAGTACTACGAGGCCACTGAGGAGGACATGCTCGACCGCATCAAGGCGGGCGAGATCGCCATCGACCTGCGCCCCATGGTCTTCCTGGACCGCGGCAACGTGGGCCACTCCACCAAGACTCTCGCCGCGGTGCTGGCACTGCTGGCCAACGGCGACACCGACGCTGCGTTCACCCTGCGCGACTACCTGATGCGCAACCAGCAGCAGGTGTACAACAACGTCGACGAGACCAAGCTGGCTGAGCTGGCGAAGGGCTACGGCGCGTCGAACGCCGCCCAGCAGGACATCCGCGACGCGAAATACCTCAACGCCGCGATGGAAATGAGCGCCGACAACTCCAAGCTCCAGCAGGATCTCGGCGGCGAGGTGTGGACCCCGCGCGTGGTCGTCGACGGCAAGGATCTTTACGACGACGGCAACCTGACCGAGAACTGGCCGGCCGATCTGGCTGCACGATAGGGGATTTGGTCGGCAGACCACCCGCCGGTATATTGAGCGGAGTTGTTTTCCCGCCGGGAACACTCCCTCTGAGGGGCTATGGCGCAGCTGGTAGCGCACCACACTGGCAGTGTGGGGGTCACGGGTTCGAATCCCGTTAGCTCCACTTTTTAACAGAATACGCTTTGGGGCTATGGCGCAGCTGGTAGCGCACCACACTGGCAGTGTGGGGGTCACGGGTTCGAATCCCGTTAGCTCCACCATGTTGGACACGGCGACGTACCACGTGCACACCTGCGAGGTGGGCGAGGTCATGAGCGTGTCTACCCCGCGCGGGCTGGCTCGAATCGAGCTGGATCCCGCGCGTTTTGCGTTGTGGGCGGCGGGGGCTTGCGAGGGGGATGAGGGGAGCGTCGGCACGCAATTGCGGGAGTACTTCGCGGGTGAGCGCCGGGCGTTCGAGCTGGCGCTGGACTGGGGTATGCGCGAGGGGTTTCGGCTGCGTGCCCAGCAGGCGCTGCTGGCGGTGCCGTACGGTGAGACGGCGACGTACGCGCAGCTCGCGGCGCTCGCAGGCAACGCGCGCGCAGTGCGGGCGGCCGGGACCGCGTGCGCGACGAATCCCCTGCCGATCGTGGTGCCCTGCCACCGCATCGTGCGCGCCGACGGTTCGCTGGGTAATTACGCTGGGGGCATTGCGATGAAGCGCTTTCTGCTCGATTTGGAGGCACAGCATGGGTGAGACATTTGTGAAGCGGGGCACGGGCCCACAAGCAGCCGCCGCGGAAGCTGCGGGGTTGCGGTGGCTGCGCGAGGGCTCCGCCGCGGTCGTTGAGGTGCTTTCGCTTGACGACGCTGCAAACACCCTCACCATCGAACACGTCGCCACCACGCGCCCCAGCCGGGCCGCAGCCCGCGTCGCGGGCGCAGAACTGGCCGCCATCCACGCACTGGGTGCCGAGGCGTTCGGGGCCCCGCCCGCCGGGTGGGATGGCCAGAACTACATCGGGCGCGCGCCGCAAGATTGCGTGCCGACGCCGCGGTGGGCCGAGTTCTACGTCGGCCAGCGGGTGCTGCCATTTGCCGAGAAGGCGGCTGCGGTGGGGAATCTGAGCGCCGGCGGGCTCGAGACGGTGCGCCGCGCCTGCGACGCGCTGCTGTCGGAGGACGAGGACGCCCCGCTCGCCCGCATCCACGGCGACTTGTGGTCCGGCAACCTGCTCTTCGGCGTCGACGGCCCGCGTTTCATCGACCCGGCCGCCCACGGCGGCCACCCGCTCACCGACATTGCGATGCTGGAGCTGTTCGGCGCGCCCTACTTCGAGGACATCGTCTCGGGATACCTCGACGCCGGCGGCGACTTGGGGGCGGGGAACTGGCGGGCGCGCATTCCCATCCATCAGCTACATCCGCTGGCCGTGCACGCCTACACGCACGGGCCGAGCTACGGTTCGGCGCTTGTGCGCGCTGCGGAGGCCTCGCTCGAGGCGTTGTAGTACAACGTAATACATGTCTGAGGTTGAGAAAGCGCTGTCCGCGGTGCTTGAGGGGCGTGAAGTGTCGATGCGCGAGCTCAACCAGCAAACGCGCAGCGTTATCGACCGGGTTGCGAAGGCGGGGGAGACAGTGACGATCACAGACCGCGGGAATCCGATCGCAGTTATCAGGCCGGTGGGCCAGAAGACGGGCATCGACCGGCTGGAGGCACTCGGCCTCATCGCGCGGCGGGCCGACCCGGCCCCGTTCGACTGGGAGGCGTTCCATGAGTCGCTGCCTCCGATGCGCGACTTGGGCATGAGCCTCGCGGACTACCTGGAGGAAGAGCGCGGCGACCACAGGATTGACGAAGCGATTGCGCGGGCCGACACGTGATGGTCTCGCCTCACATCGCGTACGTGGACACCTCGGTGCTGCTCGCCACCTTCGGCGAGGAGGAGTTTACAGCGTGGGCGCTGGACCTCCTGCCCCATTACCAGCAACTCAGCTCGGCGATCACGGAGGTGGAGCTGGCGCGCTACGCGCACCGCCGCGGGATGGAGCTTCGCCACGTCGATGAGGTGGCGCGGAGGTTGTCACTCATCTCGGTGAACGACTGGGTTATTTCGCAGGCGAAGTTGCTAGCTGGCGAAGTGAAAACCCTGGGCGCGATCCAGATCGCCTCCTGGCTGCAGGTGCTAAGTTCCGGGCTCGATTGCCCGTTCATCACGGCCGATAAGAAACAGGCCGTCGCCGCGGCGCGCGTCGGCGCCCCGGTGCTCCACCCGTTTGGGTAACCGCTAGCGCCACCAGGTCTCGGCCGGGCCGGGCGGGAGGTGGCGCTTGTGCTGGCCGACGCGCCAGAGGTGCTCCAGCCGCTCCCGCGCCGCGTCGGGCACGTCCTTGCCCTCGAGGTAGTCGTCGATCTCCGCGTAGGTGATGCCGAGAGCCTCCTCGTCCGGCAGCGCCGGGCGGTCCTCTTCCAAATCCGCGGTGGGAATCTTCTCCCACAACCGCGGGGTGGCGCCCAGGTGCTCGAGCATTTGCGCGCCCTGGCGCTTGTTCAGCCCGGCGAGCGGCACGAGGTCGGCGGCGCCGTCGCCGAACTTGGTGAAGAATCCGGTGACGTTCTCCGCGGCGTGATCCGTGCCGATGACGAGCAGCCCCCGCTCCCCGGCGATCGCGTACTGCGCCACCATGCGCAGCCGCGCCTTCACGTTGCCCTTGTTGAAGTCGCCGAGCTTCTCCAGCCCCAGCGCCGCCGCGACGGCCCCATCCACGGCGTCGGTGGCGGGCTTGATGTCCACCGTCACCGTCTCGTCCGGCTGGATGAACTTGAGCGCCAGCTGCGCGTCATCCTCGTCCGCCTGCACTCCGTGCGGCAGGCGCACCGCGACGAACTGCGCGTCCCCGCCCTGGACACGACGCTTCTCGACGGCCATTTGCGCCAGCCGCCCAGCCAACGTCGAGTCCTGGCCGCCGGAAATCCCCAGGACGAACCCCTTCGCGCGGGAGGCTTCGAGGTAGTCGACGAGGAAATCCACGCGGGCATCGACCTCCGCGGCCGGGTCGATCGATGGGCGCACTGCCAGGGCGTTTCTGATCTGGTCCTGCATGGCAGCCATGGTAGCTGTGGTGGGGGAACTTCGGCGTCGGCAAGCGAAAAAGCCCAAATGCGCAGGTTTGGAGCCTGCGCGGGCGGCGTGTAGTATGTACCGACGTGTCGCGACCCGGCGGTTTGCCGCGTGTCGCTTGAGATTAAACCGAGTAGAAAGGAGCGCCCGATGAAGGTCCGCAAGTCGCTTCGGTCGCTGAAGAACAAGCCGGGCGCCCAGGTTGTGCGCCGCCACGGCAAGGTGTTTGTGATCAACAAGAAGGATCCGCGCTTCAAGGCCCGCCAGGGCTAGTCGCCGCGTCCGGCGTCACCCGCCCGGGATGGTTCAGTGATGGCCATCCGGGCGGGTTTTCGTTTTCTTAGCAACATTTAATGCCATTGATGTAAGCCGTTTCGCGTGGTGATGGACTACATGTAGGTAATTCCCCCCCGGTATCCTGCAATTACACTGGTGTAACTACTACATATAGTATTGGTTGCCGAAAAATTACCCAAGGTATAGTGTCTCTGGTGTGCAACGGGGGAGATACCCCACACCCGCGTAGTGAGCCGTTATAGAACCAGAGAGGCGACAAGGATCATGTCCATCACCGTTTACACCAAGCCGGCGTGCCAGCAGTGCCGCGCAACCACCCGCGCCCTGGACAAGGCTGGCCTGGAGTACAACCTCGTCGACATCTCCCTGGATGACAGCGCCCGCGACTACGTCATGGCGCTCGGCCACCTGCAGGCACCGGTTGTCGAGGTGGACGGCGAGCACTGGTCCGGCTTCCGCCCGGACCGCATCCGCGGCCTCGCCGCAGCGTAACCCCCGGCGGTTCGCAATGCTGGTCGTCTACTTTTCTTCCGCGACCGAGAACACCAAACGGTTCGTGGAGAAAGTCGGCCTCCCCGCCAAACGCATCCCGCTCAAGCGCGGCGACGCGGACCTGGTAGTCGATGAACCCTACGTGCTGATCTGCCCGACGTACGGGGGAGGGGCGTCGATCTCCAACAACCACGCGCGTCCCGTCCCGCCGCAAGTGATTCGTTTTTTGAACAACGAGCACAACCGCGGCCTGATCCGGGGCGTGATCGCGGCCGGCAACTCCAACTTCGGGGCAGACTACTGTCGCGCCGGCGACGTGATCGCCCGCAAATGCGGCGTGCCCTACCTCTACCGCTTTGAGCTGATGGGCTGCGCCGAGGATGTCGCCCGGGTGCGCAGCCAGCTCGTTGAGCAGGCTGAACGCCTCGGTCTGCGGCCCGCCACGGGCGCGGCACTCGTCGCAGCTCCCCCCGATCTCGCCGAGCAGGAGGCTGCTCAGCGCCTCGCCCGGCTGCGCGCCAAGTACCCTCGCACTCGAACACGCACCAACGCAACCGTCTAGCTCGCCCTCTTTTCTGTCGAAAGGCCCACACCCGTGTCCACCACCACGCCCGCAACCGCCCACGGCCGCAGCGTCCCGGAGCCCGCAACCGAGGCCGCGCAGCTTGACTACCACGCGCTCAACGCGCTGCTGAACCTGTACGACGCCGACGGCAACATCCAGTTCGACAAGGACCGCGAGGCCGCGAACCAGTTCTTCCTGCAGCACGTCAATCAGAACACCGTCTACTTCCACGACCTGGAAGAGAAGATGAACTACCTGATTGAGAACAAGTACTACGAGCCGGGCGTGATCGAGCAGTACGACTGGGACTTCGTGAAGTCCACGTTCAAGCGCGCGTACAGCTACAAGTTCCGCTTCAAGTCCTTCCTGGGCGCGTACAAGTACTACACCTCCTACACGCTGAAGACTTTCGACGGCCGCCGCTACCTCGAGCGCTTCGAGGACCGCGTGTCCATGACGGCTTTGTTCCTGGCGTCGGGCGACGAGGCGCTCGCCACCGCGCTTGTCGACGAAATCATGACCGGCCGCTTCCAACCCGCCACCCCGACGTTCCTCAACGCCGGCAAGGCGCAGCGCGGCGAGCTCGTGTCCTGCTTCCTCCTGCGCATCGAGGACAACATGGAGTCCATCGGCCGCGCGATCAACTCCTCGCTGCAGCTGTCCAAGCGCGGCGGCGGCGTGGCGCTGTTGCTCAGCAACATCCGCGAGTCGGGTGCGCCGATCAAGCACATCGAGAACCAGTCGTCGGGAGTCATTCCCGTGATGAAGCTTCTGGAGGACTCGTTCTCCTACGCCAACCAGCTCGGCGCGCGCCAGGGCGCGGGCGCGGTGTACCTCAACGCGCACCACCCGGACATCATGCGTTTCCTGGATACGAAGCGCGAGAACGCGGACGAGAAGATCCGCATCAAGACGCTGTCTTTGGGCGTTGTCATCCCGGACATCACGTTCGAACTGGCGAAGCGCAACGACGACATGTACCTGTTCTCCCCGTACGACGTCGAGCGCATCTACGGCAAGCCGTTCGCCGACATCTCCATCACCGAGAAGTACGAGGAGATGGTGGAGGACCCGCGCATCCGCAAGACCAAGATCAAGGCGCGCCAGTTCTTCCAGACCATCGCCGAGATCCAGTTCGAGTCCGGCTACCCGTACATCATGTTCGAGGACACGGCGAACCGCGCGAACCCGGTCAAGACCGGCCGCATCAACATGTCGAACCTCTGCTCGGAGATTCTGCAGGTCAACTCGCCTTCCGTGCTTAACGACGATCTCAGCTACGACGTCATCGGCCACGACATCTCCTGCAACTTGGGCTCGCTGAACATCGCGATGGCGATGGACTCGGACGATTTCTCCCGCACCGTCGAGACGGCCATCCGCGGGCTGACGGCGGTGGCGGACCGCACGTCGATCGACTCGGTGCCGTCGGTACGCGAAGGCAACGACGCGTCGCACGCGATCGGCCTCGGCCAGATGAACTTGCACGGCTACCTCGGCCGCGAGCACATCGAGTACGGATCCGAGGAGGGCCTCGACTTCACCAACGCGTATTTCGCGGCCGTGATGTACGAGTGCATCCGCGCGTCCCACAAGATCGCGGTTGAGAAGGGCGAGGCGTTCGCGGACTTCGCCGAGTCCGAGTACGCGACGGGCGAGTTCTTCGACCGCTACGACCCAGCCGACTTCCAGCCGCGCACGGAGAAGGTGAAGGCGCTGTTCGAGGCGTCGGACATCGCGGTGCCGACGGCGGAGGAGTGGGCGCAGCTGAAGGCCGACGTCGCGCGCGACGGCATCTACAACCGCTACCTGCAGGCGGTGCCGCCGACCGGATCGATCTCTTACATCAACAACTCCACCTCGTCGATCCACCCGATCGCCTCCAAGATTGAGATCCGCAAGGAAGGCAAGATCGGCCGCGTCTACTACCCGGCGCCGCACATGGACAACGAGAACCTGGAGTACTTCAAGGACGCCTACGACATCGGCTACGAGAAGATCATCGACACCTACGCGGAGGCGACGAAGTACGTCGACCAGGGCCTGTCGCTGACCTTGTTCTTCAAGGACACCGTGACCACGCGCGACATCAACAAAGCGCAGATCTACGCCTGGCGCAAGGGCGTGAAGACGCTGTACTACATCCGCCTCCGCCAGATGGCGCTCGAGGGCACCGAGGTCGAGGGCTGCGTCTCCTGCATGCTCTAAGCTGGGGCGCCCGCCGCGCGCTAGTTGTCCATGAAGGCGTCGACGTCCAGCAGCAACTTGCGCGACGTGCTTTCCGACGCCTGGAAATCGCCGCGCGCGATGGCCTCAACCAGGTCGACGTGGAGGCGCATCGCTTCCATCTCGGGCGCGTCGGGCATGATGCCGTAGCGGGTGCGGCCCTCCAGCAGGTCCATGATCGGCTCGGCGAGCGCAGCGAACATCTCGTTGCCGGACGCGCTGAGCAGCAGGGTGTGGAACTCCTTGTCGATCTCCAGGAATTCGTCGCTGTTGCCGGCGCCCTGCTCGGACAGTTCCATGAGGCGCGCGGCGAGGTACTCGAGGCGCTGGATCTGCTCCTGCGTCGCGTGCTCGGCGGCGAGGCCGGCCGCGACCGGCTCGACGGCGGTGCGCAGGCTTGCCAGCGACTCAATTTGGGCCGGGCGCTGCGCCTCACTGGCCAGGCGCCACGCGATCACGGAGCGGTCGAACACCGCCCAATGCTCGGCGGGGAGCACGCGGATGCCCACGCGGCGCGACGACGACACGAAGCCCAGCTGCTCCAGCGCGCGCATTGCCTCGCGCGCGACAGTTCTCGAGATGCCGAAGCGGTCCGAGAGTTCTTGCAGGGTGAACGTGTGCCCCTCGGGCATGACGCCGGAAACGATTTCCTCGCCGAGCTTGTCCAGTACGGACGCGAGCAGCGGTTCGGTCGACGATTCTCGAGCGGTTGCCATGATTCCTCCGTCGCAAAGCACGTGCAAATCTAGTATGACCATCGTAATAAATGGGGTGGAGGGGGTTGGCATTGAGGCGGGGGAAGGGTGGCGTCGAAAAGCGTGGCCTAGGATTGGCGCCATGAGCCACGCGGACTACGAGGATTACGTCGACTCCCACCCGGAGCCGATGAAGGCGATCAACTGGAACACCATCCCCGACGATAAGGACCAGGAAGTCTGGGACCGTCTCACCGGCAACTTCTGGCTGCCGGAGAAAATCCCGGTGTCCAACGACATCCCGAGCTGGAACACCCTCAACGAGGCGGAGCAGCTGTCCACCATGCGCGTGTTCGCGAACCTGACGCTGCTGGACACGCTGCAGGGCACCGTCGGCGCGGTGTCGCTCATTCCCGACGCTCGCACGCAGCACGAGGAGGCGGTGTACACCAACATCGCGTTCATGGAGTCCGTGCACGCGAAGAGCTACTCCAACATCTATATGACGCTCGCGTCGACGCCGCAGATCAACGACGCGTTCCGCTGGACCGAAGAAAACGCTGAGGTGCAGCGCAAGGCGAAGATCATCGAGAGCTTCTACTGCGGCGACGACCCGCTGAAGCGCAAGATCGCGTCCGTGATGCTGGAGTCCTTCCTCTTCTACTCCGGTTTTTACCTGCCGCTGAACTGGTCCGTGCACTCCAAGCTGACGAACACGGCCGACATCATCCGCCTGATCATCCGCGACGAGGCCGTGCACGGCTACTACATCGGCTACAAGTACCAGGTGGGGCTTCGCGACGAATCCGAGGAGCGCCGCGAGGAACTCAAGGAGCACGCCTTCGACCTGCTCTACGACCTCTACGACAACGAGATCCAGTACACCGAGGACATCTACGATCCGCTCGGCTGGACCGAGGACGTCAAGCGCTTCCTGCGTTACAACGCGAACAAGGCGCTGAACAACCTCGGCTACGAGGGCCTGTTCCCGGCCGACGAGACGCGCGTGTCGCCGGCGATCCTCGCCTCGCTCGCGCCGAACGCCGACGAGAACCACGACTTCTTCTCCGGCTCCGGCTCCTCCTACGTCATCGGCAAGGCCGAGGACACGCAGGACGACGACTGGGACTTCTAGGCTTTCGCCCCCTGCTTTTCGACGGTTGCTTCAAACAGTGTCGCCATCGCCCCGTAAGGGTGCAGCGAGTTGGGGACGAGGTAGCCGCGGGGTGACTGCCATACGGGCTGGCCGTCGACAGTGGTGATGCGGCCGCGGCGAGTGGTTTCTGGGTCGTCGTCGTTGGTGCCGTTGTGGTAGCTGCACAGCGGTGCCAGGTTTTCGAGGTTGGTCTCCCCGCCGTGCTTCCAGGCCTGGATGTGGTGGATTTCGCAGTTATCGGCGGCGTGGCGGCAACCGGGCACAGGGCAGATCGGCGTGGTGGCGCGCGCGAGGTCGCGCTGCTTCTGATTGGCGAAACGCTCGGTGCGGTACAGATTGACGGGCCCCTCCTGCGGGTGGAAGAGCGCGGCCTCGAGGTGGTTGTCGGTGGTGGCGGTGAATTTGGTGAGGAAGTCGGCACCGCTGATGGTGGTGCCGTCGGTAAGCCCGAGCGTGACATCGTTGCCGGTGCCGCGGTGAATGCTGACCCAGGCGTCGAGGGGGATGAGTAGTAGCGGGCGGGGCGCGGCGCTGGGGACGCCGCCTCCGCTGTGTTTGCCTCTGATGAGGTCGATGAAGCGGGTCAGCATGTGTTTGGCCATCTGCACCCCGCGTTCATGTTTTTGACGGAGGTAGTGCTCGAGGTCGGCGAGGATGCGTTCGTCGCAGGTCACGGTCATGCGGCGCTTCCCGCTGCGGGAGGGGCTGAACGTGATTCGGTCCTCCGCAGGTTTAGGGGCCGCCTTAGGGATAAGGGTCTTGAGCTTGTCGGCGACATGCTTGTAGCGGCCCGCGATCGCGAGCGCGGCAAGGCGCAGCTTGTCCCTCGTCCGACGGCTCGTGATGGGTTTGAGGCGGCGCTCGATCATGGCGAGCGTGTCAAGGGAGATTTTGCCGCGGCACGCCGCCTCATACGCGAGGCGTTGCTTTTGCGGAGACGTAGTCGGCCCGAAGTAGACCTTGTGCAACACCTCCCAGTCTTTCACCCGGGCGGGTGCAATCCCGGCGTCTAAGGCGAGGTCTTTATCAAAGTCCCGAAGGACATCGACCTCCCGCTGTTGGTGGATGAAACTTGCAAATGAATCCATGCCACGCACGCTAAGTTCCGTACCGAATACCGTCAACCGAAAAAGACGAACTGTGGATAAGTTTGGTACGATCAATTTAGGTTATCCACAGGGGGCCCGCGGCGCATAGTTGTAACCGGGAAAGGGTGGGGCGAAAGGCGCGGTGCCTACCCCGTACGGGTGCAGGGGACGGACGTCGAAAAGCACTGCTCTGAGTGTGATTCGCGGCCACTTCGTGTGCATACGTCCCATTTGGCGGGCCCGGGGGATAGACTCCACTCTGTAACTGGCCTGTGATGGCTGGTAATTCGATGAACCGGTCATCTATGATGACTCGGTATTAATAAGGCTTTCGTGCACTTGTCAGGAGGATCGCATGACCGCTGTGGCGCCTAGGCTGGACAACTACGTCCCGCCAACTCGTCCGGAACCCACGGGTAATGCCCGTCGCGGCTCCAAGATCTACAAGCAGATCACCACGACCGACCACAAAGAACTGGGCATCATGTACATCATCATGTCCTTCGTCTGGTTCTTCGTCGGCGGTCTGATGGCGCTGCTCATCCGCGCTGAGCTGTTCAGCCCGGGTCTGCAGTTCCTGTCCAACGAGCAGTTCAACCAGCTGTTCACCATGCACGGCACCGTGATGCTGCTTGCGTTCGGTACCCCGATTGTGTGGGGCTTTGCCAACTACGTCCTGCCGCTGCAGATCGGTGCGCCGGACGTGGCCTTCCCGCGTCTGAACGCGTTCGGTTTCTGGATCACCACCGTCGGCGTTGTGGCGATGCTCGCGGGCTTCATCACCCCGGGCGGCGCGGCCGACTTTGGCTGGACCATGTACATGCCGCTTGCCGACGCAACCCACACCCCGTCCGTGTCCGCGAACCTGTGGATCGTCGGCGTGGGCGCGACCGGTGTGGGCACCGTGGCTTCCGCCATCAACATGCTCACCACCGTGCTGACCATGCGCGCCCCGGGCATGACCATGTTCCGCCTCCCGGTATTCACCTGGACCGTCTTCGTGACCTCCATCATCGCGCTGATGATCTTCCCGCTGCTGCTCGCCGCGGCTCTCGGCGTGCTGTACGACCGCCTGCTGGGCGCCCACATCTACGACACCGCCAACGGCGGCGCGATCCTGTGGCAGCACCTGTTCTGGTTCTTCGGCCACCCCGAGGTGTACGTCTTGGCACTGCCGTTCTTCGGCATTATCTCCGAGATCATCCCGGTGTTCTCCCGCAAGCCGATCTTCGGCTACATCGGCCTGGTCTTCGCAACCCTGGCCATCGCCGGCCTGTCCATGGCCGTGTGGGCACACCACATGTTCGCCACCGGCGCCATCCTGCTGCCGTTCTTCTCCTTCATGACCTTCCTGATCGCGGTTCCGACCGGCGTGAAGTTCTTCAACTGGGTCGGCACCATGTGGAACGGCCGCATCACCTTCGACAGCCCGATGATGTGGGTCATGGGCTTCCTGTTCACCTTCCTCTTCGGCGGCCTGACCGGCATCATGCTGGCTGCTCCGCCGCTGGACTTCCACCTGCACGACTCCTACTTCGTGGTCGCGCACTTCCACTACACCCTGTTCGGCACCGTGGTGTTCTCCGCCATCGCCGGCGTCCACTTCTGGTTCCCGAAGATGACCGGCCGCATGCTGGACGAGCGCCTCGCCAAGATCTCCTTCTGGCTGGTGTTCATCGGCTTCAACATGACCTTCCTGATTCAGCACTGGCTGGGCAACATGGGTATGCCGCGCCGCTACGCCGACTACCTGGACACCGACGGCTTCACCCTCCTGAACCAGGTCTCCACGGTTGGTGCGTTCATCCTGGGTATCGGCATGCTGCCGTTCATCTGGAACGTGTTCAAGTCCTGGCGCTACGGCGAGATCGTCACCGTCGACGATCCGTGGGGCTACGGCAACTCCCTCGAGTGGGCAACCTCCTGCCCGCCGCCGCGCCACAACTTCACCTCCCTGCCGCGTATCCGCTCCGAGCGCCCGGCGTTCGAGCTGCACTACCCGCACATGGTGGAGACCCTGCGCCGCGAGGCGCACACCGGCCACAGCGACGACACTCCGGCCACCTGGAAGGGTGCGACCCACGAGTTCGACAACGTCGACGGCCCGAACGCTTCCACCGCGAAGTAACACCAGGCGCCTCCTGACAGCCTGACGGCACCAAACCCCCACCACACGGTGGGGGTTTTGCTGTGTTATGGTTCACCGCATGCCCGCCATGGAGGTTGAACTGCAAGAAGGCCTGCGACCGGCCGTCATCACCACGTCCGGACCGGACCGCCCAGGCGTCTCCGCGGCGTTCTTCACCGCGCTCGCCCGCCACGAAGTGCAGTTGCTCGACGTGGAGCAGACCAACTTCCGTGGCCGCCTCATGCTCGCGGCGCTGATCGGCATGGAGCCGCAGGCGTTGAGTGACCTGGAGCGCGACTTGCGCGTGGGGCTGTGGGAGTTCGGCCAGCGCGTGACCATCGAGACGAGTGCGGATACGGCGTCGGTGTCGCGCCCGAGCTCGACGCACGTGGTGGTGGCGCTCGGCAACCCGGTGACGGCGGCGGCGGTGTCGAAGCTGGGCGCCACGCTGGCGTCGTACGGGGCGAACATCAACGTGATCCGCGGCATCGCGCAGTACCCGGTGACGGGTCTGGAGTTCCGCATCACTATCCCGAACTACACGCCGGGCGACGGGCAGGAGATCCGCAAGTCGCTCGCCGAGCTGTCCGCCGAGCTAGGCATCGACCTTGCGATGGAGCACGCGGGTCTACACCGCCGCGCGAAGCGCTTGGTGTGCTTCGACTGCGACTCGACGCTCATCACAGGCGAGGTCATCGAGATGCTCGCCGCACACGCCGGCAAGGAGGCCGAGGTCGCCGAGGTGACGGAGCGCGCCATGCGCGGCGAGCTGGACTTCGAGGAGTCCCTGCGCGAACGCGTGAAGGCGCTGGAGGGCCTTGACGCGTCGGTGATTGACGCCGTCGCCCAGGACATCGAGCTCACCCCGGGCGCGCGAACGACGATCCGCACGCTGAACTCCATGGGGTATCGCACCGCGGTGGTCTCCGGCGGCTTCATCCAGGTCCTCGAAGGGCTGGCGGAGGAGCTGGAACTGGATTACGTGCGCGCGAACACGCTGGAGATCGTGGACGGGAAGTTGACGGGGCGCGTGACTGGTCCGATCGTCGATAGGCAGGCGAAGGCCGAGTTCCTCGCGGAGTTCGCCGCGGACTCGGGCCTGACCATGAACCAGACGGTGGCGGTCGGCGACGGCGCGAACGACATCGACATGCTCTCCCGCGCGGGCCTGGGCATTGCGTTCAACGCGAAGCCGGCGCTGAAGGAGGTCGCGGACGCGTCGGTGAACCACCCCTTCCTCGACGAGGTGCTGTACATCCTCGGCATTCCGCGCGAGGAGATCGACCACGCGAACCGCAGCGCGGGCATCGACGGCCGCGTGCCGCTGTAGTGGACGCATTCGCATCCGCCCACGCGCTGCTCGCCGAGCTGGTGGAGCGCGATTACCGCCAGCGCAGCGAGGACCCGTCCGACCCGGCGACGGTGCAGGCGATGCAGCTTGCGATGAACCTGCCGAAGCAGGATCCGCCGCCGCGCAACCGCGTGCTGGTCGAGGCCGCGCAGGCTGTCGTCGCGGTCTGCCTCGACGAGCGCGCCGGCGCGGACGGCTTCTGGCGCGAGCGCCTCGCCGGCTGGTATTCGCACCGCATCCGCAAGGTCGCGCGCCGCGCCCGCAACAAAGCGTGGGACGACGTCCAGGCCCTGCCCGGCGTCACGGTCGGCGGCGTGCGCGCGTTTGTGCCGTCGGCGGTGGGCGACGTGCCCCACGCGATCTCGAAACTGCAGATCAAGGGCACCGAGCTTGACGACGATCATTCGAGCCAACCCCTCGACCCGTCCCAGCCCACCATCCTGGTCGATGCGTCGCTGGGGATGACGCTGGGCAAGGCGGCGGCGCAGGTGGGGCACGCGTCGATGCTGTACGCGGCGAACCTCGACGTGGATGCGGCGCGCGAGTGGGCGGCGAGCGGGTTCGCGCTGAACGTGCGCGAGGTGGGCGCCGACGAGTTCGCGGACGCGGCCCGCCGCCCGGGCGCGGTGCCGGTGCGCGACGCCGGCTACACGGAGGTCGCGCCCGGCTCAATCACCGTCGTGGCGCTGCCGCCGGAGACTTAAGTAGCCACCAGGCGGCGCAGCGCGGCCCGCACGACCTCCGGGTCGGTGGTGGGCCAGAAATCCAGGAGGGATTTGCGCAGGTAGGCGCCGTAACGTTTCGTCGTTAAGCGATTGTCCAGGACCGCGATGACGCCGCGGTCCTCCACCGAGCGCAACAAGCGCCCCGTGCCCTGGGCGAGCAGCAACGCGGCGTGGGTGGCGCTGACCTCCATGAACCCGGAGCGGCCTGCGGCGTCGGCGGCTTTGGCGCGTGCCTGGGGCAGTGGGTCGTCGGGGCGGGGGAATGGGATGCGGTCGATAAGCACGAGCGAGCACGCGCTGCCCGGCACGTCCACGCCCTGCCACAGGGTGAGCGTGCCGAAGAGGCAGGAGTTCTCGTGCTTGGCGAACTTCTCCACGAGCGCGCCGGTGGTGTCCTCGCCCTGGAGGTAGATGTCGAAGGGCAGGCGCTCGCGCATCGCTTCGGCGGCTTGCTCGGCGGCGCGGCGCGAGGAGAAGAGGCCGAGGGTGCGCCCGCCGGCGGCGGTGATGAGCTCGGCCATCTCGTCCAGCGTGGCGTCGGCAATGCCCTCGCGGCCGGGCGTGGGCAGGTGCGCTGCGGTGTAGAGGATGCCGCTCTTGCGCGGGTTGAAGGGGGTGCCGGCGTCGAGCGAGTCCCAGGAGCCGGCGGGCAGGCCCCAGTTCGCGGCCATCGCGTTGAAGTTGCCGCCGACGGCGAGGGTGGCGGAGGTGAGGACCACGGTGGCGTCGTCGAAAAGCGTCTCGTGCAGGATGCCCGCCACGGACAGGGGCGCGACCGCCACCGAGTCGCCGAAGCGGTCGCTGCGGTCCAGCCACACGACGTCGGCGTGCTGGGCGGGGTCGTCCTCGTCGAAGACGGCGAGGATGCGCACGATGGCGTCGTGTAGGTCGCCGAGGTGGTTGCGCAGGTTGGTGCGCTCGGCGAAGGTCTCGGGGTCGTTGTCGGCCTCGCCTTCGGGGGCGTCGGCAATCGCGGTGCGGGCGCTCCAGAGTGCGTCGCGCAAGCCGGCGAAGGCGCCGCGCGCCGGCTCGGAGATGCGCTCCCAGCGCCCGGGCGGCTCGAGGTCGAGCACCGCGGTGAAGTCGTCGATGACGTCTTCCAGCGCGCCTTTCTTGGCGCCGAGCTTCTCCGCGCGGCGCGCCGCCATGGTCAGCGAGCGCTTCGAGATGCCGTTGGTGGCCACCGAGGTGACTCGTCCGTCGAGCTCGTGGGCCTCGTCGACGATCACCGCGTCGTGCGGCGGCAGCACGTCCACGTCGGAGAGGGCGTCGATGGCGAGCAGCGCGTGGTTGGTCACCACCACGTCCACGTGCTGCGCCTCCTCGCGGGCGAGCTGCGCGAAGCACTCAGCGCCGTGCGGGCAGCGCGCGGCGCCGAGGCACTCGCGTGACGAGGTGGACACGTGCGCCCACACGGCATCGGGCACGCCGGGGGTGAGGTCGTCGCGGTCGCCGGTTTCGGTTTCCTGCGCCCACTCGGCGACGCGCTTGATGTGGCGGCCCATCCAGGAAAGGTCCTCTTCCTCGATGAGCGCTTCCGGCACTTGCTCGTCGACGGCGAGTTTGTGCAGGCAGACGTAGTTGTTGCGCCCTTTGAGGATGGCGAACGTAGGGCGGCGCTCCATGTGCGGGGCGAGCGCGTCGGCGAGGCGCGGCAGGTCGCGCTCCACCAGCTGGCGCTGCAGCGCGACGGTCGCGGTGGACACCACCACCGTGGTGCCGGTGGTTTGCGCGTGCAGCATTGCCGGCACGAGGTACGCCAGCGACTTGCCGGTGCCGGTGCCGGCCTGCACCGCGAGGTGCCGCTCGCCGGCGAGCGCCCGCGCGACGGCCTGCGCCATGGCCACCTGGCCCGGGCGCGGGGCACCGCCGATCGCCTCGACGGCTGCGGTCAGCAGGTCCTCGACGCTCGGGTGGAGGGGCTCGTCTTGGGCCGCCACTTATTCCGCGGGCTCGGGGAAGCCGACGAACTGGGTGGGGATGGCAACCTCGCCGCGCGAGAGCGCCAGGCCCTCCCACGGCAGCGTCTCGCGCGCTTGGCGGTGCAGCTCGCGCGCATCCTCGAGGTCGAACGGCGCGTCGACGATCTCGCCGCCGCGGATCATCGGCACGGTGAGCTTGCGGTATTCCAGGTTCGGCTTTTGCGCGATGTCCGCGCCCTCCGGGTGCACGACCTCGGCCACGGCGACACCGGACGCGCGGTACGCACGGTAGGCACTCTTCGCGCCGCCGTACGTGGCTTTGCCGGAGCTCCGCTTTGCGACGGCGTGTCCCTCCACCTCAACAAGCTTGTACACCAGACCGGCCGTCGGGGCGCCGGAGCCGGTGACCACCGAGGTGCCGACACCGAAGCCGTCGACCGGGTCGCCGCGCAGGCCGGCGATGGCGAATTCGTCCAGGTCGGAGGAGACGATGATACGGGTGTTGAACGCGCCCGCCTCGTCGAGCTGGTGGCGCACGCGCCGCGACATGATGCCGAGGTCGCCGGAGTCGATGCGCACGGCGCCGAGCTCGGTGCCGGCGACCTCGAGGGCGTTCTCCACGCCCCTAGAGATGTCGAAGGTGTCCACGAGCAGGGTGGTGTCCTTGCCGGCAGCGTCGATCTGCGCCTGGAAGGCGGCGCGCTCGTCGGGCTTGCCGTTCTCGTCGACGTGTAGGAGCGTCCACGCGTGCGCGGCGGTGCCGGAGGCGGGGATGCCGTAGCGCAGGGAGGCCTCCATATTGGAGGTGGCGTCGAAGCCCGCGATGTAGGTGGCGCGCGCGGCGGTGACGGCGGCCTGCTCGTGGGTGCGGCGCGAGCCCATCTCGATGATCGGCTTGCCGTCGGCCGCCGACACCATGCGCGACGCGGCGGAGGCGACGGCGGAATCGGAGTTCAGGATCGACAGAATCACCGTCTCCAGGATCACACACTCCGCAAAGGTGCCGTGCACCGTCAGGATCGGGGAGAAGGGGAAGTAGAGGTCGCCCTCGCGGTATCCGTCGACATCGCCGGAGAAGCGGTAGTTGCGCAGGTACTCTTTCGCTTCGTCGGAAAGAAAGTCCGCCGAGGCGATCTGCTCCTCGGTGAAGCGGAAGTTCGAAATCGCGTCGATGACGCGGGCGGTGCCGGCGACCACTCCGTAGCGGCGCTCCGCGGGCAGGCGACGCGTGAACACCTCGAACGCGCACTTCCGGTGCGCGGTGCCGTCCCGCAGGGCAGCGTCGAGCATCGTCAGCTCGTACATGTCGGTGAGAAACGCGGTGGAGTCGTGGCAAGCGTGCGTACGCGCATCGCTCACGCGGGAGGGAGTGTCGTTCATGCTGCCCAAGGATAGCCCCCGCAGCTCGGGTAAGGTGGTGCGCATGCAGTGTGAGGCGCGAATGGGCTCGCCGATGGCGTCGCCCGAGTTGGACGAGGCGATCGAGGTCGACATTGCCACGGCCGAGAACCTGCCTTGGATGTGCATCGTGTGGGACGACCCGGTCAACCTCATGAGCTACGTCAGCTATGTGTTCCAGACGGTGCTGGGCTACGACCGCAAGCGCGCGAACGAGCTGATGATGCAGGTGCACACCGAGGGCAAAGCCGTCGTTTCCTCCGGCGAGAAGGACAAGGTTGAGGGCGACGTGAAGAAGCTGCACACCGCCGGCCTGTGGGCGACGATGCAGCAGGCGGGCTAGGGGGCACGCGATGCAGGAATGGCGCCGCAAGAAAGGCCTGATGCGCTCGGGCGTGAAGTTTTCCACCCGGTTCGACCCGCTCGAGCGGGAGCTGATCGGGGATCTCACGGCGACGGTGTCGGAGGCGCTGATCGCCCGCGCGCAGTCCGCCCCGCGCGATGATTTCGCCGAGATGCTGGGCGTGTCCACCGGCCACACGGAGGCGCCGGCGGATCCGAAGCTCGCGCGCCTGCTGCCGGATTTCGAGCGGGAGGGCGACGAGGAGTTCGACGGGGACAACGGCCTGCTGCGCTCCCTGCACGAGAACGACATTATTAAGGCCAAGCTGATGAACTTGCAGGTGGTCAACGAGAAGCTGGGGCCGACCGGCGGCGTCGACGTGAGCATCGACGAGGCGGAGGCGCACCAATTCCTCGCCGCGCTCAACGACATGCGCCTGTTCGTCTCCGAGGAGCGCGCGGGCGGCGAGCAGGCTGAGCAGCAGCGCGCGGTGCTCATGGACTGGCTCGCGGCGTGCCAGGACTCCCTGCTCCAGGCACTCATGGATTAGGAGGAGCTTCGTGCTTAACGACGGCTGGGGGCTGCGCGTCGGCCACACCTCACTCGGCGATACCGGGGTGACCGCCCTGGTTGCGGACGACCCGCAAGGCATGGTCGCGGCGGTGGACGTGCGTGGCGGCGGGCCCGGCACGCGCGAGACTGATCTTCTGGAGCCGCACAACACGGTCGAGCGGGTGAACGCGATCCTGTTGTGCGGCGGCTCGGCGTTCGGGCTCGCGGCGGCTGACGGGGCAATGCGCGAGCTGGAGCGCCGCGGGGTGGGCTTCAAGGTGTTCGGGGATCAGCTGCCGGGCGGGCCGATCGTGCCGATTGTGCCGGCGGCCGTGATCTTCGACCTCGCCGTCGGTGACCCGTCGCACCGCCCCGGTCCCGCCGACGGTGCCGCGGCGGTGGCGGATGCGTTTGCGAATGAGGGGGAGGAGCAGGCGTCGTCAAGCGTGGGTGTCGGCTGCGGGGCGACGGCGGGCGTGCTGCGCGGCGGGTTTGGCTCGGCGCACGCGCACGTGGGGGAGTACACGGTGGCCGCGTATGTGGCGGCGAACCCGGTGGGCAGTGTCGTGGACCCGCGCACGGGGCTGCTGTACGGCGACCCTTCGTGGCCCGCGGTGGACGTGGAGGCGTTCCGGAAGCTGAAGCGCCCGGTGCCGCGGCTGAACACGACGATTGGCGTGATCGCCACCGACGCGCCGCTGACCAAGGCGCAGATGAAGCGCCTCGCCATCACCGGGCACGACGGGATCGCTCGCGCGGTGGTGCCGGCGCACTCGCCGCTCGACGGGGATACGTTGTTTGCTGTGTCGGTCGGGGAGGACGCGGGGCGGGGGATTCCGGACGTCGGCACGCTCACTGCCCTCGGCGCGGCGGCCGCGGGCGTGGTGCAGGCCGCGATCGTGGATGCCGTGGTCAACGCGGTGGGCGACCTCGGTGTCACCGCGTGGCGCGACATGGCCCGCTAAGCTTTATCGGCGATGACGAATAACCAGCACCACACCCCGCCCGGCTGGGGCTACGGCGAGACCGGGCAGCCCGGCTACGGCAAGCCTTTCCAGCGACCGTTCTCGCACCCGGAGACGCAGCAGCCAGCGTTCGGCGCGTACCCGCCGACGGGTATGCCGCCGGCGCAGCGGCCGGTGAAGCAGCCGTCGAAACGCGTGCGGCAGCGCAACACGGGCCTGCGCTTCGCGGTGGGCTACGTGATTGTGATCTGGGCTGTGTACCTGGTCAACCTGATTGCGTTCGGCGGGAACCTGCTCTACCTGGGCATTCACCCGCTGGAGCTGTCGGGCCTGCCGTTCATTTTCACCTCGCCGCTGCTGCACGGCAGCCTGGAGCACATCATCTCCAACACGATCCCGGGCGCGATCTTCGCGTTCCTGGTCGGCTACTCCGGCAAGCGCGTGTTCTGGGAGGTCACCGCGTTTGTGGTGATTGTCGGCGGGTTGGGCACGTGGGTGTTCGGCGGGATCGGCACGAACCACATCGGCGCGTCCGGGCTGGTCTACGGCTGGCTGGCGTACCTGCTGGTGCGCGGCTTTTTTAACCGCTCCGGCTCGCAGATCACGCTGGGGCTCACCCTCGGCTTCTTCTACTCCGGTCTGATCTGGGGCGTGCTGCCCGGCACCCCGGGCGTGAGCTGGCAGGCGCACCTCTTCGGCGCGGTCGGCGGGGTGATCGCGGCGATGATCATTACTTCCGACGATCCGCCCGAGCTCGCCGCCAAGCGCGAGGCGAAGCAGGCGAACAAGCAGCTCAGGCGGTAAGCGGCGTGGACAACAACGCGCCGATCGGGCTGTTCGACTCCGGCGTCGGGGGCTTGACCGTCGCCCGCGCGGTGATGGACCAGCTGCCGAATGAGTCGCTGATTTACATCGGCGACACCGCGAACGCGCCGTACGGGCCGCGGCCGATCGCGCAGGTGCGCGAGTTTGCGCAGCGCATCGGCGACGAGCTTGTGGAGCGCGGCTGCAAGATGCTGGTCATCGCATGCAACACGGCGACGTCCGCGTTCTTGCATGACGCGCGCGAGCGCTACGACATTCCCGTCGTCGAGGTGATCCAGCCGGCGGTGCGCCGCGCGATGGCTACCACGCGCAACGGCAAGATCGGCGTGATCGGCACGGTGGGCACGATCGGTTCCGGCGCGTACCAGGACCTGTTTTCCCTGCACCCGGATATTGAGGTGCACGCGGCGGCGTGCCCGGCATTCGTGGAGTTCGTGGAGCGCGGCATCACGTCCGGGCGCCAGATCCTGGGCGTGACGCAGGGCTACCTCGAGCCGCTGCAGGCCGCCGGGGTGGACACGCTGGTGCTGGGCTGCACGCACTACCCGCTGCTCTCCGGCGTGATCCAGCTGGCGATGGGGGACCACGTCACGCTGGTCAACTCCGCGGAGGAGACGTCGAAGGACGTGCTGCGCATCCTCACCGAGACTGACATGCTTGCCGACGACGGCCACACCCCCACCCGCGTGTTCGAGTGCACGGGCGACCCGGAGCTCTTCGACAAGCTTGCGGAACGCATCATCGGCCCGCGGGTCCACGCGGTGGGGTCACATATTTGACGCATAGCGTTCGTGTTGGGGGCCAATCCGTGGCACAGTGTGTTGCATGAAGCTCACCATCCTCGGATGCTCGGGCAGCCTCGGCTCGCCATGCAACCCCGGATCGTCGTACGTGGTGTCCACGGAGGGCAACCCCGACGTGGTCATGGACCTCGGCCCCGGCGCGCTGGCGGCGATGCAGGAACGGTTCAACCCCTCCGAGGCCCACGTGGTATTCAGCCACCTGCATGCGGATCACTGCTCGGACGCCGCGTCACTTCTGGTGTGGCGCCGCTACCACCCGCACGCGCCGGCGCGCAGCCGCAACCGGATGCTGGGCCCGTCGTACACGCCGGAGCACCTGGGCCGGCTCGGCTCGGACGGGCCGGACGACATCAACGACATTTCGGACACGTTCGAGTTCGCTCCGTGGGTATCCGGTGAGCCGGTGGCGTTCGAGGGCGTGACCATCACCCCGTTCCCAGTCGTGCACCCGGCGGCGGAGTCCCACGCGCTGCGCGTGCAGGACAACACGACCGGTCGCGTGCTCACGTACTCGGGAGACACCGGGTTCACGCAGGGGCTTATCGACGCCAGCACCAACGCCGATCTCCTCCTCTGCGAGGCCGCGTGGGGTCCGTACCCGGACGGCCAGCCGGAGGGGATGCACTTGACGGGCGCTGAGGCGGGCGTTGTGGCGCGGGAAGCGGGCGTCGGCACGCTTGTGCTCGTGCACATCCAACCGTGGAGCGACGCGGAGGCGACGCTGGCCGCGGCGAAGACCGAGTTCGACGGGGAGGTAGTGCTGGGCCGCGCAGGCGCAGTGTTTGAGGTGTAGCTACCCTGGGCTGCATGACTGAGATGTTCCAGCGCGTCGATGGGCGCGCGTTCGACGAGATGCGCCCCGTGCGCATCACCCGCGGTTTCACCTCCAACCCGGCGGGCAGCGTGCTCGTGGAGTTCGGGCAGACGCGCGTGATGTGCACCGCCACCGTGGAGGAGGGCGTGCCGCGCTTCAAGAAGGATTCCGGCGAGGGCTGGCTGACGGCGGAGTACGCGATGCTGCCGTCCGCGACGCACGAGCGCATGCCGCGCGAGTCCATGAAGGGCAAGGTCAAGGGCCGCACGCACGAGATTTCGCGCCTGGTGGGCCGCAGTCTGCGCGCCGCGGTGGATCTCACGCAGCTCGGCGAGAACACGATTCAGCTCGACTGCGACGTGCTGCAGGCCGACGGCGGCACCCGCACCGCGTCGATCACCGGCGCGTACGTGGCGCTGGCGGATGCGATCGCGGTACTCAAGGAGCGCGGCGTGGTGCCGGGTGAGCCGCTGCTCGCGCCGGTGGCGGCGGTGTCGGCGGGCATCGTCGACGGGCACGTGTGCCTGGACCTGCCGTACGTCGAGGATTCCCGCGCGGAGGTGGACCTCAACGTGGTGATGCAGGAGGGCGGCAACTTCGTCGAGATCCAGGGCACCGGCGAGCACGGCCTCTTCGGCCGCGACGAGCTCGCCGCCATGCTGGACGTCGCCGAGAAGGGCTGCGCCGAGCTCATCGCCGCGCAGAAGGCGGCGCTGGGCCTGTGAAGCTGCTCGTCGCCTCCGGCAATCCGAAGAAGCTGCGCGAATTAGAGCACGTGCTTGCCGACGTCGGGATTGCCGGCGTCGAGCTCCTCTCCCTCGCCGATGTCGCCTCCTACCCCGAGCCGGCGGAGACCGGCCTCACGTTCGCCGAAAACGCGCTGATCAAGGCGCGCGCGGGTGCGGAGGCCACTGGGCTGGCATGCGTGGCCGACGATTCCGGCCTGACCGTCGAGGCGCTGAACGGGATGCCGGGTGTGCTCTCGGCGCGCTGGTCGGGCGCCCACGGCGACGACGAGGCGAACAACCGCCTGCTCCTCGCCCAGATGGCTGACATCGAGCACCGGGCGGCGGCGTTTGTGTCGTACTGCGCGCTGGTGGTGCCGTCGGCAAGCGGGGAGTTCAAGGAAGTGACCGCGGAGGGGCGCTGGGAAGGCCGTCTGCTGCGGACCCCGCGCGGGGAGAACGGCTTCGGCTACGACCCGCTATTTGAACCGCTGGACGCCGGCGGGCGCTCCTCGGCCGAGCTCACAGCGGAGGAGAAGAACGCGCGCTCCCACCGCGGGGCGGCGTTGCGCCAGCTCGCGCCCGCGATCGCGGAGCTTGCGCGCTAGAGCTGGAACGTGGCGGTCACTTCCTTGCGGCGCTGGGCCTCCACCACAAACGACAGGAACGGAATCACGCCGGAGATGGCGGTGACTACCCACGTCATCGCCGGCCAGCGGGCCTTCAGGCCGAGGTTCAGCGACGTCATCAGAAACGCGATGAACGCGAGACCGTGCACGCGGGCCACCCACGCGAGGGCGGAGACGTCCATGTTGAAGCCGTACTCCATCACCATGCGCGCCACCAGGAGCAGCAGCAGGACACCCGTGATCCATGCGGCGACTGAGAACATCCGCAGAGCGCTGCGGACGCGACGCTGCCGCTCCGGGTGGATGCGCGGCGCGCCGGGCTGGCCTGCAGTGGCGGCGGTGGTGGGGTGCTGCGGCTGGGTCATGGTTGCTGGCCTTTCTCGCGCTGGCGGCGCGGGGTCAGGATCTCGTTGTACGTTTCCACGTCGATGTGGGGGCGTTCGGGCAGAAAGCTTTCGTCGATACGCGTGATCTGCCCCGAATCGCCGTAACGCGCGAGGTCGGCCTCGTACATGTCAGCCATGGCCTCGCCGGAGTTGATCGCGTCGATCTTCTCGTTCTCCATTTTGATGCCCATCCGGTAGGCGTAGACGAAGAAGGCGCCGAAGAACGGCCACTGCAGCGCGTACCCCAAGTTCTGGAACGTGCCGGTGCCCGATTGGTAGCGCTCCCACTGCCAATTCGCCAGCAGCAGGCACGTGATCACGGCCGCGATCAGCAACAGGATGTGCCACGCGCGCACTTTGACGCGGTTGCGCTTCGGGGCGTTTGCCTGGTCCACCTGCTCACTCACAGTGGCTAAGTCTACCCCCGGGCCCCAGCAAGCCAAACTAAAGTTGGAGTGCGCCCGGAGAGACTTGAACTCTCACGTCATAAGACACTGGAACCTAAATCCAGCGCGTCTGCCAATTCCGCCACGGGCGCGTGTGCCCCATCACTGTACAGGGGGCGGACGTCGGGAAGCTAAATGCCCCAGTCCCGCATAATGCGGTCGACGTGGCCGGCGGCGCGCACGTTGTACTGCGCCTGCTCAATGGTGCCGTCCGGGCCGACGAGGAACGTGGAGCGGATGACGCCCTCGACGATCTTGCCGTAATTGTTCTTCTCGCCGAACGCGCCCCAGGCGCGCAGGGTGTCCTTGGATTCGTCGGAAAGCAGCTCCACCGCGAGGTCGTGGTCGGCGCGGAACTTCGCGAGCTTGTCCACCGGGTCCGGGGAAATGCCCAGCACGGCGACGGACGCGCCCTCGAACTCGGGGAAACGCTCCGTGAAATCGCACGCCTCGGTGGTGCAGCCCGGCGTGTTCGCGCGCGGGTAAAAGTAAACGATGACGCGCTGCCCGGCGTAATCGGTAAGCGACACGTCCTCGCCGCGGTCGTTCTTCAGGGTGAACTGCGGGGCGGTATCGCCCGCGGAAAGTTTGATCTGCTCAGCCATGGCCCCGTTCTACACTGTTCTCCCCGCGTTTTTCCACTAGTGTGGACACGAGTACCGAACAACAAGGAGTTAGACGTGGCACGAGACATTCACGATATTGAGCGCGACCTTGAGCGCACCCGCACCCAGCTCGCCAGCACCCTGGATGAGCTCGCGGACCGCACCAACCCGTCCAACCTCGCCGACAACGCGAAGGAGCAGGCCATCGACTGGCTGCAGGACGAGACCGTGCAGAAGGTGCTCGGCGGCATCGCGGTCGGTATCGCGGCGCTGGTCGGCATCAAGTTCTACAACGGCCGCAAGCGCAAGAACGAGCTCAAGGAGCTCCAGAGACTGCTGGCTCGCCGCTAAGGGCTTCTCGCTTTACGACGGCACTTCTGTGCCCGCCGCCCAGCTCTTTGCAGGTTGGGCGGTTCTTTTTTGCTGATTTTGAAAGGATTACCAATGGCTACTGGGGCTGATTCGGCAGACGATCTCGCAGGTGTGCAGCGCGCACGCCAGAAACCGCTATGGATCATCGCGGCGGTGGTGGGCGCGGTGGCGCTGGTGCTGGCGCTGCTGGGACCGTCGATCGTCCGGCTCGGGGAAGGGGGCACCGCCGCGAGCCACAACGATACCGACGTCCACTTCTTGGGCATGATGGTGCCGCACCACGAGCAGGCGATCGAGATGTCCGACGTGCTGCTCGCCTCCGACGTGGACGACCCGCAGGTGCGCGACCTTGCGCAGCGCATCAAGGACGGCCAGCAGCGCGAGAACGACCAGATGCGCGCCTGGGCCGACGAATGGGGCATCCACGAGGACATGGAGATGCACTCGCACCACATCGCCAACGGCATGTTCTACCCGGAGCAACTCGCGGAGTTCCGCAAGCTCGAAGGGGAAGAGCTGCGCACCACGTTCCTCGAGTGGATGCATTACCACCACGCCCACGTCATCCTCATGACCCAAGGCGAGATGGACAACGGTGCTTTCGCCCCGCTGCAGGACATGGCGCGCGAGATGATCGACGTGCAGACCGCCGAGATGCGCGAGATGGAGCAGATCCTCGGCTACACGCCCAAGTAGGGGCGCGGGGCCGCGCCGGGCGTGCGAAGATGACGGCTGTGCTGGAAAAACCACCGACTGCCGATCATCCTTCCGAAACCCGGGCTCCCTGGCGGGACCGTGCTGGCGCGTCGTTTACGCAGGCGTCGCCAGTGATGAAAGCGCTCGGGTGGGTTGTCCTGGGCGTATCCCTTCTCCTGGCGGGCCGCTTGGCCTACCTCGCAACGGAGGACGGCACCTACTCGCGGGAGCTGGTCGTTGTTGCGTTGGGCTCCGTGTTGACTGCGCTGTCCGCCGCGGGCGTCGCGTTCTTAGCTCTGTTCAACGATGTCCGCAGGATGCGGGAGCAGGACACAATCCGCCGCTTCTCGGGCGACACCTGGAAACGGCAGAGCGTGCAGGTCGGCCGCATGCAGATCCCCGACGTATCGGTGATCAGGGCGAGTAACGCGGGAATCGAGTGGACCGCCAACGCAGACGTCGTCTTCACCAAGTTCGCCGCCCCGCGGGAGCTTGCGGCCAACATTCAGGAGCACCGCGACGCCGTACTCGGCGAGGTGCTCGCCGACGCCGAGGCGCGCGGTATCCCGGTATTCAACGGTGATGCTGTCGACATCGTCGATGCCCGAGTGACCCTCATCCGCGGCGAGGACGGCCGGAAGCGCCCGCAATTCACCCTCACGCCGGCGCCCGCCACCTACTTCGATTTCCTCGGCACGACCGCCAACCTGGATTCCAAGGTGGACGGGGGTGACACCTTGCGCGACATTGCCCAGGTAAGCCCCCAGGGTGTCGTCGACTGTGCGGCCCTGCCGGCGATGGCCAAAGTGGGCACGGGAACGGTCGTCGTCACGAGCGACGAACGCATCGTCCTGGGAGTCCGGGGCAAGCTCATGATCGCGAGCGGGCATGACGCCGCCGAAGAACGCAGCTTCGTGCACTTCGTCGCGGAAGGCGCGGAACCGCGCGACCTAGGACTCGGCGGCGTCTACGACCCCACGGAGACTGCGCTGCGAGGCCTGGAAGAAGAGCTCAACATCGGCAACGAGATCAGGCACTCGGCCCGGGTGTCGAAGCTCGCCAACGCAGGGTTCTTCTTCGACCAGCTGCGGTGGCAGCCGTGCTTCGCCTTTGTCGCCCGCATCGACCGCAGCTGGAACGAGTTCCTGCACGCCGCCGCAGCGGCGCAGGACACGTGGGAAGTTGAACGGTTCATCTCGCTGCCGTTCGACATCCACCACGAAGGAGTGCGCAGCCTGCTGACGGGCACTCACCCCGATCTTGTCCTCGCCAGCAACCACGCGGCGATGTACCTGTGGACCGCGTTGCTCTACAAACACGGCTTTACGACGGTTCGAGACCAGCTCTCCCGTCGCTAAAGCGCTAGGCGATGTCGGCGCCGGCGGCAGCCATCTCCTCGAGCGCCGCCGCGCCGCGGGCCTCGTCGACGGGGGAGCAGAGGTCGACGAGGACGCGCACGCGGAACCCCTCCCGGCGGCCGTCGAGGACGGTGGCGCGGACGCAGTGGTCCGTTGCGATGCCGCAGACGTCGAGCTCGTCAACGCCGTTCTCACGCAGCCAGTCGGCGAGCAAGACCTCGGCATCGTCGCTGCCCTCGAACCCCGAGTATGCGGCCGTGTAGGCGCCTTTACGGAAGTACCGGTCGATCTTCGAGGTATCCACCGGGGTGCGGATCTCCGCGCCGGGCGAGCCGGCGACGCAGTGTACCGGCCACGAATCGACGAAGTCGGGTTCATCAGAAAAGTGGGTGCCCGGGTCGATGTGCCAATCCTGCGTGGCGAGGATGTGGGAGTAAGCGGCGGTGCGCTCGGGATCATTGAGCAGCGCGGCGATGGCTTCGGCGACCTCGTCGCCGCGGTCCGTGGCGAGCGAGCCGCCGGGGCAAAAATCATTCTGAACGTCAACGAGCAAGAGTGCGCGAGTCATGCGCACACAGTACCCGACGGGAAGCGGGGCTAGCCGATATGCTTTCAGCTAGCCCCGCTTCTTTGGGAAATGGTGCGCCACCAGGGAATCGAACCCCGAACCCACTGGTAGGGAAACTTGGTGTTTGCGTTTCCGTCACTTTTCTGATAGTGCCCCGTAGTCCAAGCGTATAGCGTTGCAAGTGCTGGCTATACCACTTTATGCCGTTTTTTCTCGGCGACTATTTGGCCACTTTTTGGCCACTTTCAGATGGGAACAAGTGATCGTTAAGCACCTCTGCGACAGCCGGCCCGGCCTTAGGCCGCGATATGTAGTGGTGCTGTGTGACCGTGGTGTCAGCGTGGCCAAGTTGCTGTGTTGCCGCGTTGACGCTCACTCGCTCCGACAGCACCGTCGCGACATGCTTCCGCATCGTGTGGAACGTCACCCACGACACATCGGGCCGGCCTTTCGCTTCGCCGGCCTTCTCCCATTCGTGTCGCGCTTCACACATCCACCGCTCGGCAGTCGACTTCGAGATGTGGGTGCCGGTGGAAGTGGGGAAGAGCCAGTCGAACGTGCCGCCGGTGTCTCGGAGTTGGTCTCGCGCCGCATCGGCGGCGATCTTCGGCAGTTGTACGACGCGGGTTGAGGTGCCGCCGTCTTTCGTTGGCCGGACGATAGCTGTCGGCGTCTCGGCGTCCAGGTCGACGTCGCTCGCTCGAATCGAAAGCGCCTCGGAGAGCCTTACGCCGGTTCCAGCGAGGAAGCGTACTAAGCGGGGGAAAGCGGCGCCGCGGCCTTTGCGGCCGCTGGTGGTGTAGTGGTCGACCATCGCCAGAAACGTCGCGAGCTCGTCACCCTCGAAGGCGCGCACCTCGCCGCGTTTTTGCTTCGGAGGGAGTGTTTCGCGGATTGGGTTTGAGGTGATGAGGTCTTGGCGCACAGCGAGGCCGAATGCCGACGAGAGTATCGACCGGGCGCGCTTCGCAGTCGCCGGCATCTCTTCGAGCCGGTGGAGGAATGCTTGCATTGTTGACGGCCGCACTTCGTTGAGCCGAAGCTCTCCGATGTTGGGCGTGATGTGGTTGCGTGCAGTGCTTCGGTAGACGTCGACGGTGCCGGCGGCGCCGTCGTGGTGGTCTAACCAGTGGTCGACTAGCTCAGCAATGGTGCTGTTGGTGCGCAGCTCATCGTTGTCGCGTAGGGCGACTGCGTTAGCGGCTAGCGCCTTCACTTTGCGGGTGGCTTCTGCCTTCGTCTTGCCCCGCACTCGGATGCGCTTCGTCTCACCATTGAGCAGACGCACGCGAGTATGAGCTTGCACCTTGCCGCCGTCGAGCTGGGTGAAGCTAATCTCGCCGTGTGTGCCGGGCGCTGTCGCTGGCCTACCCCTCGGCATCTTTGGGCTCCACTAGGCAATCGAACCAATGCGGAAGGCTGACATCGCCGTTGTATGAAGCTACGGCGCTGGCTTGTAAGCGCACCTGTGCTTTGTAGAATGCGGCGCCCTCTAGCTCGATGACGTCTCCTTCTAGGAGGAGGAACGGTTCAGCGTCTTGCATTGCCGGCAACTCCTCGATCGATGCAACTAGCTTGTGATATCTCTCGATCGCGCTGCGCAGCTCCAAGCTGTTTTCGTACTGCATCGCATGAGGCCCACCTTTGAGCCACAGGGGGACTTCCTCGAACTTAGGGCTTGATGTGAACCATTCTTGGGCGCGTTCACTAACCGTTTCGACCCGTTGAGTTGCAAAGTGCCGCCTATCGGGCAGGCCTGGAAAGATGAGGTCAATTGGGGCGACATGCAAAGCGGTCGCGAGAGTCAACACCTCAGCTACATCGACTTTGGAATTACGGCTGTTGCTCTCGATCTTCGCGATCGTGGCGCGCGTAATCGGATAACCGATCTCGCGTGTTCGGTTCGACAGCTCCACAGCAGTCAGCTCCATTTTTTCCCGCCAGAACTTGACCGCCTGGCCGAATTGCTCTGCTAGCTTGCTGGACCATTCCTTGGCCGCTTGGTCACCGCGAGTCTTCTTTTGGTTCTCGTCGACCGGTTTCGTGCTCATAATCGGAAACTTTACACGGATTTCTTGCGCTTATTCTGAACAATCTGTAGTGTTCGGGATAGCAGCACAGATTGTGCTTGCTGGGAAGGATTGATACATGACTGCCACTATCACGATCACGGAAGCGGCACAATTGCTGGGAATCAGTCGCAGCAGCGCCTATGAGGCTGCGCGTACCGGTAATTTTCCTGCGCCCGTTCTGAAGATCAACGGCCGCTACGTCGTGCCAAAGAAGCCGCTACTCGACGTGCTCGGCCTGGACGAGCTACCCGCCACCGCCTAGCTAGAAGGAACGCTCAATGCTTTTCATCCCCACCATCGAGAAGCGAGGCGATACGGCCGCAGTCTTCCTCGATGAGCCCCGCATATTCGCCGAAGGCATCGACCTGGACGCCGCTCGTGCAATCGCCGACGCCCTTAACGATCGCTTCGAGATTTACTCAATCGCGAACGAACCCGGCTATCTGGTCTTGATCTACGACAACCAAGAGCTCATCAAGTCGGAAAAGGTCGAAACTTGGGTGGCCGCGCTCGATACCGTCGTCGAGCATGCGGCAGACCTTGCGCCCGAAGGTTCCGCCGAAGAATCCGAAGGTGCCGAAGATTCCAAGATTCCCGCGAGCGGCGACCGCTCCACCTTCGGGGCCGAACCACTAGAGCACGCGCCCGTGAAATCATCTACGAGCTGCACCCCAGCAGACTCCCTTCGATATCTCCACCTCGACAGCCTGCTCAACGAAGGGCTCACCAAGCTCGATGAGCTCTTAAAAGATGGAAACCTGGCGCCCCATGAGCGGCGCAACCTCCGCACAGTCCGCAGCACCATCTCGAACGCGAGGGCACTCATTCGCGACGAGTGCGAGCCTGATCGACCAGACGGCGAAGACCCGGCGCTCTACTCGAATGGCGTCCCAGTCAAGACGGAACTTCCGCACACTGCCGGCGGCACCCGGCACTCGACGTCTTCCAAGGTGCCGCGCCAGAGAATCAACCACCCGAGCGCCGTTTCGCGGCCCTTAACCCGCTCTTCCGCCGTCGACCGCAGCTTCGACGGACTCGAGGACGGATACGTCGCATAGCGGGTTAGAGGCCTGCGAGAGGTGAAGCGAAATGCCGAAGAAGGTGAAGGCCCGCAGAAGAGAAAACATCGACACCGCCTGCCCAATGTGGCCACGCAGAACGGTGGCACTACTCGACCCGCACTGCACCCAAGGGGCAGAAGAACCGCTAACCAATACGCCGCCACCACAAGGAGAGAGCTGACCATGAACGCCAGGAATGCCGCCGCCCCCAAGTTTCCGAACGGCGCCAACATAACCCACACCATCAACGCCACACTCACCACCGAGCTCGGCATCGCCCTGGGCGAGTTTTTCGACGCCAGCATCTACGACAACAACGCACTTGCAAGGTACCTCGTCCAAACCGGCGACCTCGTCACCACAATCCGTGAGCGACTTCTCGACGCCGACCTCGACAGCTTCCGACGAAAGTAGCAGGGCGGCACCAAAGAAAACCGCCTAGACAAGGAAGGAAACGATATCCAATGACCCCAGCACACAAAAGCACCCCGGCAGTCGCGCCAACGACAACCGGGGCAACAGAGAAGCTTTCGCACGGCATCTCAACCCGTCACGTTACCCCAAAGCCGATCGCCTTACACCTGCCGAACAAGGGCCGCGACCGCGTCACAAATTGGTGCGGGGAAAAGCTCGCGCCAAACGACACCCGCATTGTCTTCGTAAGTGCCGCAAACTACCGCGACCTATCCGGCGAGAGCCACCCGGCCCAGCTTTGCCCCGATTGCGTGGGAGCCAAGATCGCCCACGCTGAGGCAGAGCGACGCAAAAGAGAAGAGCGACTTCGCCTGCAGCAAGCGGCTGAACAAGCGTCTCGACGCCAAGCGCGCGAAGCAGAGATGCACTACGAGCTAGTAGACGCCTACCGGGCCGGCGACACCGAAACCGTGAAGAAGCTGCTCGACGCGTTTCTGGCCGAAGACGATGCCACGCTCGCCAAGCTCGGCGTCTCGTCATGGGCGGAGTTGAACGACGATGAATGAGCTTCTTGACCAGGCAGACGCCCTCGTTGTCGCCGACGCCGAAGAGTTGCTCGCTCACCTCGATCTTACGAAGGGAGTTTTCGATGAACGGTAACGGAAACCGCGCCGCTGAAGAGCTGGCAGAAGCGCTCCGGCGGCACGACGAGGAAGTGCTCGCCCCAATTCGACGCGCGTACGCCGAAGAGCGCGAGACGCTCGCCCGGGACCACAGATACAAAGACCTAGCTGTCTTCGACGCGCTGGAAACCCTGCGCGACGTCGAAAGCTCTTGCACAGACGAATGCGCAGCTAGCCAAATCAGCGAGGTGATCGATCGACTCGAAGCCGTCTTCTAAACCGAAGGCGCAGGCCGACGAGCAGACAGGCGGGTGCGAGTCCCGCCGCGGCCACAGGGGGGGCAGTCCCCATTCAGAAAGAGAATTCCCGCGCGCTCGCGCAAAGACCACACAGGGCCACAGGAAGGAAAGCCACACAGTGACAGCCAACAAGAACGGCAGAAACGCATTCGAGCGAGTGCGCGACGCCGTGGAAGCCGAAGGGCTCGCGTGGAATGAGACTGAGAGCGGCCGGCGAGCACGATTTCAAACCCCGGGACACAGCCTTCGTCACGCGAACGATTTGGGCGGCTCAGCGCTCTACGACGGCGAGCAGGTCTCGCTTCACTTCTTCGACGAACCGGACGAGAAGCAAGTCAAAGAGCGGATTCTCAACGATTTAGGCCTATCGTGGGCAGACCTATTCGACAACAAAGAGGTTCGCTATCCGTACACGGATGGATTCGTGGTGCGCCGGCTACCCAACAAGGTTTTCAGGCAAGTCTGCAAGCACAACAAATCGCCCAAAAACTGCGCCGAGTGCAAGCACATCGCCGTCCGCGCGCTCTACGGAATCGAGACAATAAGCGGCACAGGGCCGGTCTATATCGTCGAAGGCGAGAAAGACGTCAACAGCGCCCGCGAGTTTTGGGGCGCGTCCGCCGTCTCCCAGGCACAGGGCGCTCAAACTTCACCCGACAAAGCTGATTGGGCGCCCCTCATCGGCCGCGACCTCATCATCGTTGCCGACAATGACGAATCTGGAAATAAGCGCGCCCGCAAGGTTTTCGACCATCTCGTCGCGATCGGACAACCCGAAGCCAAGCTGTCATTCACCCACGCCGCAGCGGGCAAAGACCTTACCGATCACATCGCAGCCGGGCACGGCCCGGACGAGCTAGTCACGTTGACAGAGCGCCCTAACAGCCGCCGCGTCACCCTCATTCCGGCATCGAGCGTCAAAACCGAGCGCCTGGACTGGCTCATCCCCAACTGGATTCCCAAACGCTCCCTAACGCTGCTCGCCGGCCGCGAAGGTCTCGGCAAGTCCACGATCGCGTGCGACATTGCAGCACAGGCAACCCGCGGAGAGCTTGCCGGCGGACCTATGCGCGTGGCATACCTCGCAACTGAAGACAGCCCCTCAATTACGGTCAAGCCGCGACTGCAAGCCGCCGGCGCCAATCTGGACAACGTCTTCTTCTTCGAGGTGTCCACTGAAACCGGCGGTGCCGGATCGCTCACCCTCCCCGGCGATACCGGTCTGCTTACCCGCGCTCTCGTCGACAACAACGTGCACCTCGTCGTGCTCGACGCCGCGAAGAGCGCAATGCACGGCTCCCTCGACGGTTACCGCGACGATGACGTGCGGCAGTTTCTCGAACCTCTCGCTTCAATGGCAGACAAACACGACATTGCCGTCATTGGTCTCACCCACTTCGGAAAACGCGAAAGCGCCGACCCCGGCAAACTCATGCTCGGTTCGATCGCATGGTCACAGATCGCGCGAAGCGTGCTATCCGTGGCACCCAAAGAAGACGGCACACTCGTTGTGACGAATACGAAGGGAAACCTAGCTCGCGAGACCGTCTCGCGCGAAGTCCGCATCGTTTCCGCCACCGTTCCCGTGGATCTGGGGGAGACTGCGGAAGTTGGACGCGCCGAGTGGGGAGGTGTCACGAGCATTTCCGCTGCTGACTTGCTTGCGCCTCAAGACGAAGCGAACGACGAGCGCGGCGAGATCGAAGCAGTGGTTATCGACTACCTCATCGAGAACGGCGGCAGCGCCCCGGCGAGCGACGTTCTCAAAGCAACACGTGCCGCCGGCCTCAACGACAGTGCAGTCAAGAAAGCCCGGAAGCGAATCGGAGTCAAAACCGAGAAGCGGGGCATGAAATCCGGCTGGGAATGGTCGATCGACTTCTCGAAGGTTCCCGAAGGCGCCCGCGCATTATTCCGGGAATCTTCGACACCTTCGGGGGATTCTTCGCCGGATACCCGCGGCGGCAGCGAGCCCGGCAGCCCGGCCCAAGTATCAGATGCCATTGCCGATCTGTCCTCGCTCGAAGCGCTAAGCACCCCAATACTCGAAGCGCTAAGCGCCGAGAAGGGGCTCTCGCTCGCCCGGGTGCAAGCTTCACTTCCCAACAAGCTGCTCAACAAACACGACCCAGGGCAACACCTTCGAGACGCCCTCGACGGACTCATCCGCGCCGGCGCCGTCCGAAAAGATCGACGCGGCAAGTACTACCGGAACGAGATAGCGGCATGAAAGCACGGTTCAATCGCAGCGGGCGAGGGTGGCGCAGCGTCGAAGTCGTAGTCACCGCCCGCCATACCGAAGGGCACCATCGCGCCATCGTCACAGTGACGCAAAGAGACGGCACCCGCCACATCCTCGAACTTAACCGCACCCAGGCTTTCCAGTTCGCCGATGAGATTGTCGATGCCTTAGAGACGGGAGGTGATACGCCGTGACTGAGAGACAGCTCCGCGGGGTAGAGGGCGCGACGGAGAACTTCGCGCTCCGATACTTCGCAGCCCAAATACAACCGCACAAGCAAGACCTGGCCCGCGGCCTATGCGTTGGGCAGGCCCCGATGTTCGATCGCGGCCCCAACCCCGGCGAGACCAAAACCGAACAGCAGCACCGGATTGCCCACGCCGAAAACCTCTGTCGCAAATGCCCCGTGCTCGCGACGTGCTCCGCCAATGTCCCAAAGCGGGCGGATGGAGTGTGGGCCGGCGAACTCTACGAACTCGGGAAACCACGGAAGGAGACCGCATGAATCACGCTCGATTGCCGCCCCGGTCGCCACCCCGCGCGGCGAGCCCCGAAACCCTAATCCCCAAACTTCCAGAAAGGAAACCACAATGTCAGCTAAAGGCTTCGATTTCACCATCCCGGCCGCATCCGGATTTGAAGGGCAAATCCAACTCATCGAAGAGACCTGGGGCGTAACTCTCGACGCCCCACGCCCCGAAGCCCGCATCCGCCAGCGCCTCGAAGCATTCAACGAATGGGCCGATAGCGTACCCCGCCCCGACTTCGCCGCGATCTTCCTTCACGCTCCCGCCGACGAATGGGACACGCTCGTGCAGGCAGAACTGAAAAAGGAAGAGCACTGGCGAGTTGTCGCAGAGGTCTCCGACCTGGGGCAGGAGCTAGGCCGGCAGCAGCGCGCCCTCTTCACGAACGGGGCGGCATTCGACTGGATACTAGATCAACTCGACATCCAGAAGATGACGGCGCTGTTCATGAAGAGCGTGAAGGAGCTCGGCAACGTCCGTGACCTGGACACTGCCCTCGACACCAAACCCAAAGCCGCACTCGAGCTTCGCAAGTCTGGACGCGCGCTCGCGGCACTTTCGGCAATTGCCCCCACATCAGCAGGCCTCGGCGACCCGCGGCAGCGACAGCGATTCTTCGAGCTGCGCACCTGCGCCGCGCTCGCGCGGCCTACGCGAGAGTTTGACCCGCTCATCCGGCACCGGTACTCGTCCGGCTGGGTACACACCGAAGACACCTGGGAGCCAGCCGAGTACGACGCCCAACTTGAGGCGGCGGCCGCAGCTCAGCCGGGCAATGTCAGCGAGTTTCTCGTCAGCCTCGCGCGCGGCGACATAAAGCACTTCGAGCTCGCGCCAGTGACCTCGCTCAACGAACTGCGGCAGCGTCAACACGCGCTTCACGCACTCGGGACCATTGTTGAAGTCGACAAGGGCTTCGGCAGGGCGATCACCGCGGAAGACCGAAAAGAAGCGCGCAGTCAGAAGATCGCAGCGGCCAACAAAGTTAAGGCTCAACGCCCACTAGACCCCGACGCCTAGCGCTCACAGGGCAACCACAGGGAGGAAAGCATGCCCCCTAACCCCAACAGTGTCGCTGCCGAGCACCGGGGTCACAAGCTGCAAGAGCTTTCAGACCGCGTTGCAGAGCTCGAGCACGAACGGGACCGCTGGCGCGAATTCGCTCGAGAATAGGAGAAGCGCGCCAAGAGGGAAAGTCGAAAGCTCGAGCGCCAGCGGGCGGACCAAAGCCGCGAACAAAGCGACCGTGACAACGCCTGGCAGCGCCGGCTCCTCGCAGAGCGGTATGGCCTCAGTGCGAGTGACGCCGAGCTGTTCCTCAACCGGGATAGCCCGGAAGAGAACGAGCGCATCGCGGCCAGGCTCGCCACCCGCAAGCGGCACAGCCCCTCCAAGCTGCCGGAGTAAGCCCTACAAGTACGATGCCCGGAAACTACGGCTACAACAGGTCGCAGATGCCGGGCACACTGGCCAGCACCCCGCCGCCCCCAGCTCTGAACGGCGCCTCAGCTTCCGACGACGAAAGAAAGAAACGAACACACCCAAAAAGGCTCCTGGGGAAACCCCCTGGTCAGAGGCCCAGGGCCGCCCCGATGGCAAAGGCGCTCGGGCTGGCTACGGGTCTGGCGTTTTCGCCCTCTGCAATAACCGTAACCGATTTGAGGTGTGATCGAACTAGGTTACGGGACGAAATGAGGCTGTCCGAAGGGCTAGTGCCTTGACTCTGGAAGCGTGCGCCAGGGGCTTCCCTTCGCGGTGTCCGCGGGCGAGTTGTGGCGCGGTAGTGCCGCCGCCCCCGTTCTGGCGCCACGGTCAAGCGTCGGGCGGGAACGGCGCCGCGAAGAACCGCGGGGAGTTAGAGGGCGACAGATTGGCTGCGGCGGCGGCAGAAGTCGCCTCTCGCGGCACGTCGCTCGTTTAGGTGGACTGCATTGTTGTCGCAGCGGGCGCCGCTGTCGCTAGTGCCGCCACTGGGAAGTCGGGGTGAACGTCCGCAAACGCAGCGCCAGCCGTTCGCGGCCCGGGCGGGGCGTGAGCTATGCAGCGAATGGCGCTCGGGGTGAGCTTTCAGGTGGGGCTTGAATTAGTGCCGGCGATTCGCCGGCACGGATGAAATACGGAAGAGGTCTGATGATTTCAGAAAATGAGATGCGTGCAGCCGTCGCGTCGGCTGCACGGGATGCTCGACGCCTTCTAGGTGCGATCGAGGAAATGAAGACAATGCGCGGCCATTCTGATACCGCGCGAAAGATGAGGCCTACATTCGGGCCGACGGCGCCGGGGAACGATCGAGTCGTGGATACGACGCTATTGGTCGAGATTCGACTTCGTGAATGGTGCCGACACCTGCGAGACGAGATCGAGCCCGAGCATTCGTTAGGCGGGGAACCGTCGGGTTGGTGTCGCTGGATTGAGTCTCATGCGGCGGCGATCGCGAAACACGAAGAGGCTTGGCCGTTTCTTATCGCGATCAACGAAATGCGGCGCCGCATGAGTGAGATTGTGGATGGACCGGCGGAAGAGCAGCGCGCCGAGAACAGGGTTTCCGCCGCCACCGCGGCGCGCCGAATGCAGGTCAAACCGGATGATGTGCGGCAATGGGTGCGTGATGGACTCATTTCTGTCGAGCGAGACAGTAGCGGTTCGCTTTTCGTGCTCATGTCGGAGGTGCGGCAGTTTGTCGAGGAGAATTGCCTCTGATTGGCTTCTTGGGCGGGGGTAAGTTTCGCGGCCACATCGCGCACCTCGCGCGCATCGCCCCGCCGCAGGTGGGCGTGGTGCACAACGCGGGCTCCGCGCACCCTGGCCAAGGGCGAGCTAGTAGAGGCGCTGCCATCCGTTGCCGACGACCTGGTTGCCGCCATGGCCTCCCGCACCACCGCGCGGGTGGTCACGTTCTGTGCGGAGGGCCGCAAGGCGGAATACTTCGCCACGGACGTGGAGCTGGATGAGCTGGCGCGTGCCACCTTCACCATGCGCAGCCCGGCGGGCGAGCCGCTGCAGCGGTGCGCCCCGGCGTGCGCTCGGTGAAGGTGTCCGATCGCGGAAAGGAGTTTGTGCTTGCAGCGGGCGGGCTGAAGCGCGGGTTTCCCGGGGCCGATACTGGCTCCAGCGTCCGCGAGCACCTTTCTGGGTATCGAACTGCCACTAATCAATCACGGCGAGTACAGCGGTCTTCTGACGCGACGGTCGAGTCCAGGCCGAGCGTAACGATGGAGTGCGAGTCGGGTATCCACGCCGTGGGGCTCTGGGTTTCGCTTGCGCGAGCTAGAGTCATGCCGGCGATCGCGCGAACGGGGAAGACGTGTCGCGAGATGAACCGTGGTCGCCGGGCCGGCTCCTCGCAGGTTTGTCCGGGACAGTGGCGGCGACATTCTGGCCAATTTTTGGCCACTTTATGAAAATGGACCAGGCTAGAGAGTGGATTTATGCCCTCTGGCCTGGCCCTATGGTGCGCCACCAGGGAATCGAACCCCGAACCCACTGATTAAGAGTCAGTTGCTCTGCCAATTGAGCTAGTGGCGCTTTTTACTTGTTCGTGCCCTGCTGGGCAACGAAAAAGAACTATAGCAGTCTCCTCCGCACGGGTGAAATCGCCTGCTCAGCGGGAGGAAATGCGATCCGCGGAGGGGTGCGGGGAGGCCTGCAACCGAACGTCGGAAAGCAGTGAAGCCCCGGCGGGAACCGGGGCTTCGACGCTGGGGTGGCTGACGGGACTCGAACCCGCGACACCTAGGATCACAACCTAGTGCTCTACCAGCTGAACTACAGCCACCATCGCTGCGAAAGCAGCGCGATCTACCTTAGTACGGCCCCTAAGCTTTACAAAAACCGCAGCTAGGGGCCGTGGTCGGCTACATGCCGCAGAGCTCGCGGGTGGCGTCGGAAAGCAAGGCGAGGCGCGCGTCGGCGGCCTCCCAATCAACGGTGTCCATGACCACCTCGAGGTAGCACTTGAGCTTGGGCTCGGTGCCGCTGGGGCGGATAATCACGCGGTCGTCGGCGCTGGTGCGGATGAGGATGCCGTTGGTGCCGGGCGTCTCTCCGTAACCGTCGTTGAGGTCGACGTATTCGGTGACGGGCGAGCCTGCGAGTGTTGCGGGGCGCTGGGCGCGCAAGCGCTGCATGGCTTCGGCTATCAGCGACAGGTCCTGCACGCGGAACGTCAGCGGCTGGGTGCGGTAGAGCCCGTACCCCGCGGCCAGGCGGTCGAAATGCTCGAGGACGCTGATGCCCTCGGCCTTGAGCTCGGCGACGATGGTCGCGGCGACGACGGCGGCGGAGATGCCGTCCTTGTCGCGCACGTGCGCCGGGTCGACGCAGTGGCCGATCGCCTCCTCGTAGCCGTACACAAGCTCCGGCGTGCGGCCGATCCACTTGAACCCGGTCAGCGTGGTGGCGTGGCGCAGGCCGTGCGCCTCGGCGATGCGCGAGAGCATGCGGCCGGACACGATCGAGCAGGCAGTGGTGCCTGACGACGCCCGGGACGCAGCCCACTCGCCAATCAACGCACCCGTTTCATCGCCGGAGAGCTTCAGCCAGCCGCCGCCGATATGGGTGCCGGCACTGGCGGTGTCGCGGGCGGGAACGGCGAGCGCGCAGCGGTCCGCGTCCGGGTCGAGCGCGATGATCACGTCGGCGCCCACGTCGTTCGCGGTGGCGACGGCGAGGTCGAGGGCACCGTCTTCCTCCGGGTTGGGGAAGGCGACCGTCGGAAAGTCCGGGTCCGGCGCCCATTGCTCGGACACCTCGACGATGTTGGTGAAGCCGGCGTCGGCAAGCGCCTGCTTCGCAAGCTCGCCGCCGACGCCGTGCATGGGGGTGAGCACGATGGTGATGTCGGTGGCCGGGCGGCCGAGGGCGCTCGCGGCGGCGAGGTACGCGGCGCTGGTGTCCACGCGCTCGATCTGCTCGTCCGTGCCCAGGGGCAGCTCGTCGGCGCCGGGGGCGGCGGCGATGGCGGCGGCGATTTCTTTGTCGGCGGGCGCGATGATCTGCACGCCCGCGGCGTCGCCGGTGGCTGCGCGGCCGCCGAGGTACACCTTGTAGCCGTTGTCCCACTTCGGGTTGTGGGACGCCGTGACCATGATGCCGGCGTCCGCGTCGAGGGCGCGCACGCTAAACGACGTCAGCGGTGTCGGGCGCCCCAGCGGCAGCAAAATCGCATGGCCGCCCGCACCCGCGACGACCTTGGCCGCCGCCTCTGCGAACTGGGCGGAGCCGTGGCGGGCGTCGCAGCCGATGACCACGCGCGGGCGCTCCACCTGCTTGGACAGCCACGCCACCAAGCCGGCGGTGGCGCGCATGACCACGGCCTGGTTCATGCGCGACTCGCCGAAGCCGATTTCGCCGCGCAGACCCGCGGTGCCGAACTCGAGCGGACCGTTGAACGCGGCACTGAGGGCTACCTCGTCCTTCGCCTCGATGGCCGCGGCGAGGGCCTCGCGGGTCGCCGGGTCCGGGTCGTGGGCGAGCCAGTCCTGGGCGATGTCCTGGAGCGCGGCCATTACTGCCACCCCTCCAGGATTGCCTCGGAGGTGGAGAGGCCGAGGCGGGATGCGCCGGCGTCGATCATTTCCTTCGCGGCAGCTGCGTCGCGGATGCCGCCGGAAGCCTTCACCCCGAGGGCATCGCCGACGGTTTCGCGCATCAGGCGCACTGCGTGGGCGGAGGCGCCGCCGGCCGGGTGGAAGCCGGTCGACGTCTTCACGTACTCGGCGCCGGCGTCGACGGAGGCTTTGCAGGCGGCGATGATTTCGTCGTCGGTAAGCACGGCGGACTCGATGATGACCTTGAGCAGCACGTCGCCGCACGCCTTCTTCACGGCGGCGATGTCGTCGCGCACGAGGTCCCAGTTGCCCTCCTTGGCGGCGCCGATGTTGATCACCATGTCAACCTCGTCTGCGCCGTTGGCCACGCAGTACGCGGCTTCGGCCGCCTTCGCCTCGGTGGGCACGGCGCCGGACGGGAAGCCGCACACCACGGCGACCTTGAGGTCCTCCGGGGTCTCGATCGGGAGCATGGACGGGGAGACGCACACCGAGAACGTGCCGAGGCGGGTGGCGTCCGCGATGAGCTTTTCGACGTCTGCGTGCGTGGCCTCAGGCTTCAGCAGGGTGTGGTCGATCAGCTGGGCGACATCGGTGCGGGAGAGGGAAGTCATAATGGGAATCTCCTTAGATAGTGGATGAGATGGTTTGTGCGGGGCGCTGCATGCGGGCGGTCAGTACCGCGTAGAGGGCGGTGCCGGCCGCCGCGATGAGCGCGAGGATGAGCATGACGACGGGGTAGCTGCCGGCGTTGGCGGGCAGGAAGCCGGGCGTCGCCAGGTTGAGGTCGACGAGCTTGGCGCTGTAGGCAATGCCGAGCGGGACCGCGACGTTGATGGTGAGGTTGTAGAAGCCGATGGCGATGCCGGACTTCGCCGGGGGGATATCCCCGATCGCGGTGGCCACGAGCGGGGCGTAGAGCAGCGCGAAGCCGCACGCGAACAGCAGCGAGGACACAACGAACACCCAGGGTCCGAGCTCCATGAAGAACGCGAGCATCAGCAGGGCGACGATCACGGAAGCCAGCGCGGTGAAGATCGCCGGGCGGCTAGGCAGGAACTGGCCGATCTTGCCGGACAAGATGCCCACCAGCACCGCACCGGTGTAGCCCGGGATGAGGAGCAGGGATGCGGTGTCCGCGGACAAGCCGTGCACCTCGCGGGCCATGGCCGGGAAGAGCACGAGGTAGCCGAGCTGCACCGAGTACACCACGAAGACCAGAATGAGCGCGGTGACGTAGGCGCGGTTCTGGAAGAATTCCGGGCTGACCAGCGGGCGGGCGCCGCGCTTGATGTGCGCGACGAATAGCGCGATGCCGACGACCAGCGGGATAAGCCACAGGAAATTGAACGCCTGCATGAACATGATGGCGCTGGTGGCCAGCACGGCGATGAGCAGCAGTCCGACCCAGTCGACGTGGCCGGCCTCGAGGCTTTCCTCTTCCGGCACCGTCTTCAGGATCACCGGCACGGCGACGATGAGGATGAGCGGGATGAGGAACATCGCGGTCCACGAGATGTGGGTGGCGATGTAGCCGGAGGTCAGCGCGCCGAACAGGGTCGCACCCTGGAACGCGGCGGTGGAGAAGCCCAGGTAGGTTTTCTGTTCCTGCTCGCTCAGGTGCTTCGTCACGTAGATGACGTAGAGCGTCTCTGCGGCGGCGAGGCCGGTGGTCTGGACGACACGGCCGATCAGCACCATGGACCACATGTTCTGGCCCACGTAGCCGATCACGGAACCGACCAGTGTCAGGGCGATGCCGACGAGCATGAGCTTGCGGATGCTCACGACGTCGGCAAGCGCGGCGTACACCACGGCGCCGATGCCGATGATCACGCCGGCGAGTGATGCCTGGAGGCTGACCTCGTTCAGGGTGAGGTTGAGCGCCTCACCCATCGAGTCGGTCATGAACTTGAAGCCGTTGTCCACGATCAGGGAGAAGACGAAGGTGAACAGGATGATGGGCACGGCCCGCTTGGGGTTGAGGCCACCGGCGGCAGGGTTAGCGGTTGTCATGGAAGCCCTTCTTTCGGCAAAAACGGCGGCGACTAGACGGCTGCCAACGGCAGCGCCAGTTCCATCATCCTGGTGAATGCGCTTTCGCGCTGCTCAGCGGTGGTCTTCTCGCCGGAGCCGATCACGTCGGAGACGGTGAAAATGCCGAGTGCGTCCACGCCAGCCTCGGCGGCGGTGGCGTAAAGGCCGGCGGATTCCATCTCCACGCCGAGGACGCCCATGCGCGTCCAGCGGTCGTTCGCGTCGTCCTGGAAGTTGTAGAAGATGTCGGAGGACAAGATGTTGCCCACGTGGATGTCCACGTTCTGCTTCTTGGACTCGAGGTAGGTGGCCTCCAGGAGCTTCCACGATGCCGTCGGGGCGTAGGTGCCCGGGAGATTGTACTGGGTGAGGAAGTTCGAGTCGGTCGAGGCGGAGGAAGCGACAATGATGTCGAAGAGCTTCAGGTCCTGCTGGAATCCGCCGCAGGAACCGACGCGGATCAGCTTCTTCGCGCCGAAGATGTGGATGAGCTCCCAAGCGTAGAGGCTAATGGAGGGCACGCCCATGCCGGAGCCCATGACGGACACCGGGTGGCCCTGGTAGGTGCCGGTGAAGCCGAGCATGTTTCGCACGGCGTTGAACTGCACGACGTCATCGAGGTAGGTCTCGGCGATGAATTTGGCGCGCAGCGGGTCGCCGGGCATGAGGACGGTTTCCGCGATCGGGCCGGTGGGGACGATGTGCGGGGTGGATGCTGTGGGGGTGTCGAGATGCAGGGCCATGGCGGCTGCGATCCTTCCTTGTGGGGGAGTAGGTGATCCACCTCCCACTCTAGGAAGAAAAGTAACACACGGCAATAGCGCAATTTACATTTGTGCAAAAGATTTGCTTTTGTCACACCTGCGCGGCCATGCGCTTGGCGTGCAACTCGAGCACGAGCTCGGCCGTTGGCTGGTCCACCACGAGATCGGTAGCAAGGCCCATCCACAGCGCGGTCTCAATCGCTTCCGCCTTGTACAGCCCGCCGGCCACCAGGAGGCGGCGCGGGCGGGTTCGCAGCTCGTCGAGCGAAATGCCGACGGTGAGGTCGTTGACGCGCGGGGCCGCAATCTCGCCGTCGTGCGTGAAAAAGCGCGAGCACGCGTCGCCCACCGCAACCCCGAGCAGTTCCTCCACCATGTCGTCGGAAAGGTAGCCCAGGTTCATCACCAGGCTCTCCTTCTTCGCCGAACCCACGGTGAACACCACGAGGTCGGTCTCGCGGCCGTGCTGCAGCACCTCGGCGATGTAGGAGTCCTGCTCGACGATCTGCTTTGTCTCCACCTTGTCGAAGATCACCGGCAGCGGCAGCATGCGCGCCGGGGCGTTGAACGCGTTGCAGAACTGGTGGATCGCGTCGAAATTGTGGGTGGTGACCCCCGAGCGGGAGGAACCGCCCTTGAGCTGCACCACTTCGCGGGCGCGGGTGGTGGTGGGGCGCAGGTGCTTAGCCACGCTGCGCAGCGTCTTACCCCAGGCGATGCCGATGGACATCCCGTCCTCAACGATCTCCTCGAGGTAGCGCGCGCCTGTGCGGCCGATCTCCTGGAGCACTGCCTGGGCTGCTTCGGTGCCGAAAAAGGAATCGTCGTTACGCGGGGGGTAGACCACGCGCGCACCCTGCAGGTTGAAACGGTCGATGAGTTGCGCGCTCAGGTCGGCGCCAGCCTCGCGCGGGTCGCGGATTTCAATGACCACGAACTCGCGGTCGCGGGCGAGCTGCAAGAGTTTCGCAACCGTCGGCCTGGACAGGCCCATGCGCGCAGCCACCTCGGCCTGGCTGAGGTCCTCGCGGTAGTAGAGCTTGGCGGCATCGAGCGCGTCAGCATCCCGTTGATCCATACGCGACATGCTAAAGCACTCAGGACCCTGTTCGCCTACCGAACGCTACTGCAAATATTTCCTGTAGCTGTCGTGCGCGGCGGCGGCCGCAGCGCGGGCGGTATCGCCGTCCGGGCCCGGCGCGGCGGTGAACACGGAGCGTCGGTAATAATCCAGCTCCTGGATGGATTCGACGATGTCGGCGAGCGCGCGGTGGCTCAGCCCCTTCTCCGGCTGGTTCTGGTACGCCTTGGGGAACCACCGGCGGGAGAGCTCCTTGATGGTGGAGACGTCGATCATCCGGTAGTGCAGCGCCGCGTCGAGGCGGGGCATGTGGGCGCGGATGAAGGCGCGGTCGGTGGCAATTGAGTTGCCGGCCAGCGGCGCGGGGTGCGCCGGGTCGCAGTGCTTGGCAATGAGCTCCAGCACCGCGTCCTCGGCCTCCTCGATGCTGACCGGCGAGGCCTTGATCTCTTCCAGCAGGCCGTTCGAGGTGTGCATCTCAGTGACAAACGCGTCCATCTCGCCGAGCTCGGCGTCGGTGGCGTGGACGACGAGATCGATGCCGTCGTCGAGAAGCGTGAGCTCCGCGTCCGTGACCAGCGCCGCAACCTCGACGATGACGTGGCGGGAGGGGTCGAGCCCCGTCATCTCCAGGTCGACCCAGACGATGCGGTTATCCTTCGCGGCGATCTCAAGCACGCTGTTCCTCTCCCATCTTTTCGTAGAACGATCCGATCAGCGGCGCGAGCGACCCTCGCGGGGCGTACGTGGACACCACATCCATCGCCTTCGACAGCGGCCCCGGCACGACGCGGCGCTTGTTCTTGCGCATCGCGCGCAGGGTGTCCTCGGCGCAGGACTCGTACGTTGTCCACAGGAAATCGGGCACAAGCTTATCGACGAACGTTTGCTCCTCCTCCGGAATTTCCGCCTCCCGCACCGGTCCCGGCGCGAGCAGGGTGCAGTGGACACCGAGGGGTTTCAGCTCGTAGTGCAGCGATTCCGTGAAGGTGTTCACGCCGGCCTTGGTGAACACGTAGGTGGCGTTGTTCGGGATCGGCGAGTTGCCCGCGGCGGAGCCGACGTTGCACAGCGCGCCGGAACCGCGCTCCACCATCTGGTCCAGCACCGCCTTGGTGATGCGGAACACCGCCGTGGCGTTGAGGTTGAACTGGTTGACCTCGTAGTCCCAGTCCGCGGTGATGAACGGCCCGAAGCTGGCGATGCCCGCCGAATTCACGCAGATAGATACAGTGCGATTCTCGATGTGCTCGATGAGCGCTGTGACATCGCGCTCCTTCGACAGGTCCGCGGCGAACACCTCGACGTTGACGCCGTGGGTTGCGGCGAGCTCGTCGGCGATGCGCATGAGCACGTCCTCGCGCCGGGCGACGAGGATCAGGTTGTGCCCGGCGGCGGCGAGCTTGCGGGCGATCGCCTCACCGATGCCCTGGCTCGCGCCCGTCACCAGGGCGTAGGCGCTTATCGACGGTTGGGGAAAAGCCATGGCCTCAAACTTACCCTGCCCCTAGCCGGCGGCGATCTCCTTGAGCGCGGCCACGTGCCCCTCGAAGGCGCGGGCCCCCTCGGCGGTCAGCGTGACCCACACCGTATCTTTGGCGCGGCTCGCGCCGTACTCGCGGAAGCGGGTGACGTAGCCGTGCTCCTCCAGGGCGGTCAGCTGCTTGGACAACGCAGAATCGGATAGGCCCACCGCGTCCTTGAGCGCCGCGAAGCGCATCTCCTGGCGGCCGGTCTGTGTTTCCACCGCCCCCGAGTGGAAGAGTGTCGCGCAGATCTGCAGCCGGCCGAGCGGGTGGATCACCGGGTCGATCGCGCTCATCGCGAGCCACCGTGCGGTTTGGTGTCGTGCCACATAGCAGCACCCATGACAATTGCGGCTACTGCGCCGGCCGCGAGCGCGATCGGCCAATTGCCGCGGGGGAGAATCGTGACAACGCTGAATGTCAGGATCGGTGCGAGGACGGCCAGCCAGTTGGAGCCGCCGGTGTCTTCCTGGACGGGCTGCTTGTAGCTCGCGCGGACTTTCCGGTTCCGGCCGTGCAGGAGAATGCCGGCCGCGATCACCACCGTGAGGACGAGCAGCAGGAACACCCAGTTGGTCTCCATCAGCGTCATCACCACGGCGGCGCCGAACAGCGCGCCGACGGCTGCGGTCGGCCACACCTCCGGGGTGCCGTCATCGTGCGTTTGGCGCTCGATCGCGTCGACGGCATCCAGCGCGGCGCGGGCTTCATCGCGTGAGATCTGGTTGCTTTCCATGGTGGAAAGTATACAAAAACCGCCCTCAGGGCTGTCAAGGGCCTTTGGGGGCGGGTTTCGTGTACGACGAGCGCTTAGCGGTCGATGTCGGTGCGGATCTGGTCCGGGGTATCGCCGTGCTCGCCGGTAGTCACGTCGTGCGGGCCGTCAACGGCATCTTGGTCGGCGGCGTCGAAGTCGCCGAACGAACCGTCGTCGTCAGGCTCGTTGCCAATGCGGCGGGTGGCCGCGTCCAGCAGGCGATCGGTTTCGCTGCCCGGCTCAACACCGTGGTTATCGGGGTTCGTCATGGCCACTTCTCCTCTGCCTCGGTTGCGCCTTCGCCGGTGATCTCGGCGTTGTTGTGGGTCTCGTCCGCGGAAGCCTCTTCCTGGATCTTGTGGGTGGCGTCCGGATCGCCCAGCTGGTCGATGCTGTCTTCGCTCTTCGGCGGGCGGCTGGTGTGCTCAGTCATGGGATTCCTCCTCGTGAGTTGTCGGGGTGTGGCCCCGAGGGTACCCACTTCTTCGATCTGGAGGAGGGAAACTGCGCTGACCTGGGAAAATCGTCGGCAAGAAAAAGCGCCCCCAGCAGGACTCGAACCCGCGACACACCGGGTAGAAGCCGGTTGCTCTAATCCACTGAGCTATGGAGGCAGTGGTGGCAATCCTAGCGCAGAGCCGGTTATGCCCTTAAACCGCGCGAAAGTAGGGTGAGGCGTATGGGAGAGGAAGTGCGCACCAAGGCAGCGGCGCGTCCGTCGTGGCCGTTCTACATCGCGGCGGTGCTGGTGGCGGCGGTGCTCGCCGGTGCGGTTGCGCAGAGCTTCGTCGGCGAGTCGCTCGCCGCGCTCGGCATCCCGGATCCGGGCCCCGCCACCACGTTCGGCCTTCCCGCGATGCGCGGCGCGGCGTGGATGCTCGCGGCGCTCGCGGTGGGCTCGTTCCTCTTTTCGGCGTTCTTGATCCCGCCGTCGGCACGCGGCGAGGATCTCAACGGCGCGGCGCTCACGGTGGACGGCATGGTTGCGTCGCGCACCGGTGCCTGGGCCTCGGCGGGGCTGGCGGTGATCGGCTTGGCGATGATCCCGCTCGTGCTTTCCGACGTCTCCGGCCAACCCTTGAGCACCGTATTCTTCTCCGTCGGTGCCTGGTCCACGGCGTTGAACCAGGTCAACGACGCGCAGGTGTGGCTGGTTGTCGCGGCGTTCGCGGCGGTGGTGGCGCTGTGCGGGTTGCTCGCCACGCACTGGTGGCCCCAGGTGGCGCTGCTCGGCGGCGCGGTGGTGACCGTCATGCCGCTGGGCCTGTCCGGCCACTCCGCCTCCGGCGGCAACCACGATTACGGCACGAACTCCTTCATCTGGCACCTGCTGTGCATGGTCCTGTGGGTCGGCGGGCTGATGGCGCTGGTGGCGCACGGCCGCCGGCTGGGCCCGCACATGGGGCAGGCTGCGCGGCGTTACTCCAACATCGCGCTCTTCGCGTTTGCGGGCATGCTGATTTCCGGCGTGGTCAACGCGGCGGTGCGCGTGCGTTTCGAGGACCTCACGCAGTACCACTACGGGTGGGTGCTCGTCGCCAAAGTGATCGGACTGCTGCTGCTCGGCGGCATCGGGTACTGGCACCGCCAGGTCACCATCCCGAAGCTTGCAACCCAGCCGCGCGCGTTCACCCGCCTCGCCGCCGGCGAAGTCATCCTCATGGCTGCCGTGGCCGGCCTCGCCGCCACGCTCGGGCGCACGCCGCCGCCCCCGCCGCGGGAGGTCAACCTCACCCAGATGCAGGTGCAGATGGGTTACAACCTCACCGAGCCGCTCACCTGGACGAACTGGGTGACGGAGTGGCGCTTCGAGTTGCTCTACAGCGTGATGGCGCTGCTCATGGCGGGCTACTACCTGCATCTCACGCGCCGCGTCGAGGGCTGGAAAACCTCGCGCACGGTGTGGTGGCTGATTGGCTGCGCCACGATCGTCGTCACGCTCAGTTCGGGCATTGGCATGCACATGCCCGCGTCCTACTCGGCGCACATGACGGTGCACATGATTCTGTCCATGGGTGTGCCGGTGGCGCTCGTGCTTGGCGCGCCGCTGACGCTGGTGCGCGAGGCGTACCCGGCGGGCGAGTTCAACCCGCGGATGTGGGCGGAGAGCTTCCAGCACTCCAGCTTCGTGCGGATTGTCACGTATCCGCCGGTCAGCCTCGTGCAGTTCCTGGTGTTCTTCTACGTCATGTACATGTTCATCCCGCTCTACGAGCTGTTGATTTCGGAGCACGCCGGCCACGTCATCATGAACGGCGTCTTCATGGCGTCCGGCTACTTCTACTTCTGGGAGCTCATCGGCCCGGACGAAATCCCGGGACGCTCGTCAGCCAAGGTCCGCCTGGCGTGGCTGTGGATCTCCATGCCGATCCACCTGTTCATGGGTGTCTACCTCATGCAGCTCAACATCGTGATGGCGGAGGATTTCTACACCACCCTCGCCCTGCCGTGGAACCCAGACCTGCTGGCCGATCAGAAGGTCGGCGGCGGCATCGCGTGGGCGTCCGGCTCCTTCCCGCTGGTCATCGTCTTCGGCGTGCTGTTCTGGCAGTGGCTCGCCGAGGACCGTGCCGAGTCCCGCGAAACCGACCGCATCGCGGAGGAGAACGACGACGAGGAGTGGCGACGCTACAACGAGATGCTCTCCTCCTACACCCGCCACTAGCTGCACGTTTTCAATAACCTGTGGATAGAAAAATCGCTATCCACAGGCTGTCGGCCCGCGCCCTTTCAAGCGTTTCGGTTCCGTGCGACTCTGCAGGTGCATCGAGCACACGCATGACGACGTTCGATTGCACCGCACATGCACACACCCAACCGAAAAGGATTTTTGAACCATGGGCGCTACCTACGTGACCATCCAGGGCAACCTGACCGAAGACCCGAGCTTCAACACCTACCCGCCGTCCGAAACCCAGCTAGCACGCTTCCGCCTGGCCGCGTCGCGGCGCTTCAAGACGGAGAGGAAAGCCCCCAACGGCGACCAAGTCTGGGATGACACCGACCACCTGTACATCGACGTGAAGTGCTGGGGGAAGCTGGCGAACAACTGCCGCATGTCGCTTCGCCGCGGCCACCCCGTGACCGTCACCGGCAAGCTGGTGACGGAATCGTGGCAGGAAACCATCTACGACAAGGAGGGCAAGGAGACCACGGCGATGCGCTCCAAGATTGTGATCATCGCTTCCCAGGTGGCCTTCAACCTGTCGAACTTCCAGGTCAACAGTGTGAAGACGGAGACGATGACGCACACGCTGCCCGGCTCGGAGGAGATGCAGGCGCACGACGCCGCCACCTTCGACTTCGAGGCGCAGCGCCGCGAGGAAGAGGAGCGCGAGCCGCTGATGGCGGGTGCGCCGTCGTTCGCGGACGACGCGACGCAGGGGGACGGGGGTGAGGAAGCGAACGCTTCAGTGCCGTTCTAGCCCGCGCTCCCGGCTGCGAATCGCGCCGCAGCCGGTGCAAGGGGCGTGATGTACCCTTTGGGAAAACTGTTCCACCACTTTCCAAAAGGGGATTTCACGTGGCTGAATTCATCTACACGATGAAAAACGTCCGTCGGGCTATCGGTGAGAAGGTCATCCTGGACAACGTCACCATGGCCTTCTACCCCGGCGCCAAGATCGGCGTCGTGGGCCCGAACGGCGCCGGTAAGTCGTCGCTGCTGAAGATCATGGCCGGCATCGACCAGCCGAACAACGGCGAGGCATTCCTTCAGCCGGGCGCGACGGTGGGCATCCTCCTGCAGGAGCCGCCGCTGAACGAGGACAAGACTGTCCGCGAGAACGTGGAAGAGGGCCTGGGCGAGATCTTCGCCAAGAAGCAGCGCTTCGAGGAGATCGCCGAGGAGATGGCCACCAACTACTCCGACGAGCTCATGGAAGAGATGGGCAAGCTGCAGGAGGAGCTCGACGCGGCCGACGCGTGGGAGGTCGACTCCAAGATCGAGCAGGCCATGGAGGCGCTGCGCTGCCCGCCGTCCGACGCGCCGGTAACCAACCTGTCGGGTGGTGAGAGGCGTCGAGTAGCACTGGCGAAGCTCCTGCTCTCTGAGCCGGACCTGCTGCTGCTCGACGAGCCCACCAACCACCTGGATGCGGAGAGCGTGCTGTGGCTGGAGAAGCACCTGCAGTCCTACCCGGGTGCCGTGCTGGCCATTACCCACGACCGCTACTTCCTGGACAATGTCGCGGAGTGGATCTGCGAGGTGGACCGCGGCAAGCTCTACCCGTACGAGGGCAACTACTCCACCTACCTGGAGAAGAAGGCCGAGCGCCTCGAGGTGGCCGGCAAAAAGGATCAGAAGCTGCAGAAGCGCCTGAAGAGCGAGCTGGAGTGGGTTCGTTCCTCGCCGAAGGCCCGCCAGGCCAAGAACAAGGCTCGCCTGGAGCGCTACGAAGAGATGGCGGCCGAGGCGGAGCAGTACCGCAAGCTGGACTTCGAGGAGATCCAGATCCCGACCCCGCCGCGCCTGGGCAACAAGGTCGTTGAGGTCAACGACCTGGACAAGGGCTTCGACGGCCGCGTGCTGATCAAGGATCTGTCGTTTACCCTGCCGCGCAACGGCATCGTCGGCGTCATCGGCCCGAACGGTGTGGGTAAGACCACCCTGTTCAAGACGATCGTGGGCCTGGAGGAGCCGGACGACGGCTCGGTGGATGTCGGTGAGACGGTGAAGCTGTCCTACGTGGACCAGAACCGCGCCAACATCGACCCGGAGAAGACGGTGTGGGAGGTCGTTTCCGACGGCCTGGACTACATCACCGTGGGCCAGAACGAGATGCCGTCGCGCGCGTACCTGTCCGCGTTCGGCTTCAAGGGCCCGGACCAGCAGAAGCCGTCGAAGGTGCTCTCCGGCGGTGAGCGCAACCGCCTGAACCTCGCGCTGACGCTGAAGCAGGGCGGCAACCTGATCCTGCTCGATGAGCCGACCAACGACCTCGACGTGGAAACCCTCGGTTCCCTGGAGAATGCTCTCCAGAAGTTCCCGGGCTGCGCCGTGGTAATCTCGCACGACCGCTGGTTCCTGGACCGCACCTGCACCCACATCCTGGCGTGGGAGGGCAACATCGAAGAAGGCAAGTGGTTCTGGTTCGAAGGCAACTTCGGCGACTACGAGAAGAACAAGGTGGAGCGTCTCGGCGAGGAGGCGGCGAAGCCGTCTCGCGTCACGCACCGCAAGCTGACCCGCTAGGCTTAACGAGCGAGTCAGTACAGCTTTCAAATGAAGGGGTTTTGCCATGGCTGACGCCGGTGCCGCCGAGAACATCCACATCCACCAGGTGCCGCTGCGCTGGGGCGATTTCGACCGCAACGGGCACGTCACCAACGCCGCCTACATCGAGATAGCCCAGGAGGCCCGCATCGCGTTCGCCCGCGAGTTCTTCTACGGCGACGGCAACGATTTCACCGTGTTCGTGCGCCGCATCGAGGCGGATTACGTCCGCCCGCTGCTGCCGAACACGGCGGTGGTCACGGTGGAGACGCACGTGGCGCGCGTGGGCAACACCTCCTTCACCACCCACCAGGACGTGAAGGATGAGCAGGGGCGCATCTGCTGCTCTATCGAGTGCGTGCAGGTGACGGTGGATACCGTCACAACCACCCCGCGCCAGATCACCCAAAAAGAGATCGGCATCCTCACCCGCGTCGCGGCGAGCAACGAGCAGTAGCCATCAGCGACATGGAGTGGCTCGAGGTCACCGAGGGAAGTAGGGGACTGCAGGCGCTGGTGGGCCGCGCGGTGGGGCTGGATCAGCTCGCCGCCGCGCGCTTCCAGCAGGTCGCGGGCGGGGGCGTGGACGTCTTCGTCACCACCCCCTTCGACTGCATCGCCGCGCGCCGGGTGGCAGGGCGCGCCTCCCGCGACGGTGCCGCGGTCTCCGCCGCCGAACTCCTCGCAGCACTGCAAGCGGGCACGCGCGACATCGGCCCGGCCCGCGACGCCTCCTGGCCGGGTGCCCTGCCCCCAGCCCAGGGTTTCACCGCGCGCGACACCGTGCCGGTGGCCGCCGCGCGCTCGCTTGCGGACGAAGGCAGAGCCCTTGCCAGGCAATTCTCCGGTCCCGCAGGTCCCCCGAAATCGTTGCTCGACGGCATCGTGCTCACCGCCGATGCCGATTCCGCGGACCCCGTGAAGATCCCGATGCGGATGATCTTCACGTGCACCGCGCTCGGGCTCATCCCCGGGTTCGAGGCCCCGGAGCACATCCCACGCCACCTGCGGGTGTCCACCGCGGGGCGCTGGGTGCGCCTCGACGCGCCCTTCGGCAGCGTCTACCGCAACGCGGGACTCGGGCTTTTGGTCTAGTTAATAGGCGCGCGGGCCCTGGTTGATCATCATGTATGCCACGCGCTGCATGTGGTTCCACAGCTGCGCGCGGTACAGCGGCGCGAGGTCCTCGTCGTCGAACTGCTCCAGCGAGCGACCCATGAGTTCCAGCCAGCGGTCTGCCTCCGGCTCGCCGATGGGGAAGGGTAAGTGGCGACGGCGCAGCATCGGGTTGCCGCGCTCGGCCTGGTAGGTGCGCGGCCCACCCCAGTACTGCTCCAGGAACCACCGCAGGCGGTCCTCCGCACCCTCCCAGTCATCGTCCGGGTACATCGGGCCGATCAGATCGTCCTGTTTGACCTGGTCGTAGAAACCCCTGACCAGTTTTCGGAAGAATTCGTCGCCTCCGACGGCGTCGAAAAGCGTCTGCTCCTGCGGGCTAGTCACGGTGTGCCTCCTCGGTCGGCTCGACGTTGATGATTTTGCGCGGCTCCAGGCCCGGCAGAATCACGCCGGCGGCCTGCAGCGCCTCGAGGACCTCCTCGTAGAGGTGGCGGCTCACGGCCCACTGCGCGCCGGGCATGGTCTTCACGCTGACGCGGTAGGTGAGGTGGTCCGGGGTGAAGCTGGACACGCCGAGCACCTCCGGCTGGCCGATGACGGAGGCGGCGATCTTCTCGTCGCGCACCGCGGCTGAGCACGCCCGCTCGATGACCTGCGCGGCGTCGGACGGGTCGCTGAGCAGGGAAATCGGTACTTCGAGGCGGGCAACGGAGTACACGTCGGACTGGTTGCCCACCTGCTCGATGTCGCCGTTGCGGATGTACCAGAGCGTGCCGTCGATGTCGCGCACCGTGGTGATGCGCATCGTCATATGCTCGACGGTGCCGGAGATGTCGCCGATCTGCACCGCGTCGCCGACGCCGTACTGGTTCTCAATCAGCATGAACATGCCGGAAAGGAAGTCCTTTACCAGCGACTGCGCGCCGAAGCCGACGGCCACGCCGACGACACCGGCAGACGCGACCAGCGGTGCGACGTTCACGCCGAGCTGGTCCAGGATCGCCATGGCGGCCCACACCCAGATCACAATCGCGACCGCGGAGCGCCCCACGTTAGCCAGCGTCCTGATGCGAGCCTGCCGGCGCTGCTCCTGGGCACGCGCCTGCGGGCTGTCGCCGTCCTCATCGTCCCCGCGGCGCAGCGCGATGGTGCCGCCCGGGTTGGCGATCGACCGCTTGGCGGCACGGTTGATGATGCGGTTGAGCACCATCTGGAGCACGATCGCGATGATCAGGATCAGCAGGATCCACAGGGGACGCTCGACGAAAATGTCGCGGGTCTGCGGGTCCTTGATCCAATCTTCGATGTCGTTGATCGCATCGGCGCCGGCGGCGGCCAGGGGAGTCAGCTGTGGGGTAAACATCGCTGCAGAGTCTACGCTGCGCCCCACTCGGCGGCCGAGCAGCGCCCGGCGCATATAAATCGGCGAGGATGCCCGCGAATGGACAGCTTGGTCTACTGTTGCCTCAACAGACGTGAACGCAGCAGATGACGAAAGGCGACAACGTTGACCAACGGTGCCACGGCCTCCGGGCCCTCCACGAACGCCATCCACGCAGGCTACGAGCCGGACAGCCTCTACGGGCCGATTAATACGCCGATCTACGCGTCCACCACCTTCGCCCAAGATGGTTTGGCGAAGCTGCGTGGCGGCTACGAGTACACCCGAGTAGGCAACCCGACCATCACCGCGCTGGAGAAGACGGTAGCCGGTCTCGAGGGCTCGGAGTACGCGGTGGCGTTCTCCTCCGGCATGGCGGCCGTGGACACGGTGTTGCGCATTCTGCTCAAGCCGGGCGATCACATCGTGATCAGCTCCGACGCCTACGGCGGCACCTACCGCCTGATCCAGCAGATCTTCACCCAGTGGGGTGTGGAAAACACTGTGGTGAACATGACGGATCCGCAGGAAGTCGCGGCCGCGGTGCAGCCGAACACCAAGGTGATCTGGGTGGAAACGCCGACGAACCCGTTGCTGGACATCGTCGACGTGGCCGCGATCGCCGCTATCAAGGGCGGGGCGACCCTGGTGGTGGACAACACGTTCGCGTCCCCCTACCTGCAGCAGCCGTTCACCCTCGGGGCCGACGTGGTGCTGCACTCCACCACGAAGTACATCGGCGGCCATTCCGACGTCATCGGCGGCGTCGTGTGCGGCAACGACCCGGAGTTCGAGGAGCACCTGCGCTTCTTCTTCGGCTGGGTGGGCGCTGTGCCGTCGCCGTTCGACGCCTACTTCACCGCCCGCGGCCTGAAGACGCTGCCGGTGCGCATGGAGCGCCACTGCGACAACGCGGAGGCAGTCGCCGAGTTCCTCTCCGGCCAGGATGCCGTGGCCCGCGTGTGCTACCCGGGCTTGCCGACGCACCCCGGGCACGACATCGCCAAGAAGCAAATGCGCCGCTTCGGCGGCATGGTCTCGGTGCTCATGCAGACGGAGGAGCAGGCAAAGGCGCTGTGCATGAACACCAAGCTGTTCTGCCTGGCGGAATCCCTCGGCGGCGTCGAGAGCCTCATCGAGCACCCCGCCACCATGACGCACCTCGCCGTGGTCGGCTCAGCCCTGGAGGTGCCGCGCGAGCTGGTGCGCATTTCGGTCGGCATCGAGGACGAGGCGGACCTCATCGCCGACCTCGAGCAGGCGCTCGCGCGGCTCTAAGCCCTAGCTCGCCGCGTCGACCTGGCGGTTGCGCACAGCCATGGCGACACGGTCCTGGCCCTCGGCCAGGATGCGGCGCAGGCCGGCCGGCACCGATTCGTCGTTCAGCAGGGCGTTCGCCTTATCGACGCCTGCTTCGGACACATCCCACAGCGGGTACATGCCCTCGAGGGTGCGCTGCGCCATCTCGTTGGTCAGGCGGTCCCACAGGCCCGGCGCGACGCGGAAGTATTCGTCGGACAGGCCTTCCAGCCCGGTGTGGTTGAAGGACAGGCCGTCCATGAGGTAGCGCGCCTCAAGGTTGGTGAGGTCCTCGTTCACCAGCTTGTCCCACGCCCAGCGCTTATCCACGGTCGCCCGGGCGCGGAGGCGCGAGATAGCGCCCTCGTTGGAATCGTCCTGCTCCTCGTCTGCCGCTGCAAGCGGCAGCTCACCGGCGGCGATGAGGCTGGTCAGCGCGAGCCAGCGCACCTCCTGGTTGGACGCCGGCGCGGTTTCCAGCAGCTTCTTGAGGTAGGCCACGGTTTCCTCGTTCGGGGTCACGCGGGCCAGGGCGCGGTCGAAGATCGATGCCGGCTCCGCGCCGCGGTAGGCCTCGTTGAGCAGATCGAAGCCCTCGCCCTGCCACGCCGGGTCCACGAAGTGCTTGACGGCCTGGATTGCCTGGTGCAGCACGCGCTCCTGCACGCTCGGGTGGGTCTCGTACGGCGCGAACCGCGCTACGAGCTGCACGAACTTGCGGGCCGGCAGCAGGCCGTCGCGGGTGGCTTCCCACATGGCGGACCAGCACACGGTGCGCGCGAGCGGGTCCTCGATCTCGCCCAGGTGCTCGAGCACGAATTCCTGGTGCTCGGGAGTCAGGCCCATCTTGCAGTAGGTGAGGTCCTCGTCGTTGACCAGCGCAAGGTCGTGCTCGATGCCGGCCAGCTCCGGGATCTCGGTGCGCTCGCCCTCGATGTCGACGCGCACTGCGTGGGTGCGCTGCACACGACCGTCGATAAGCGAGTACAGCCCCACGCCCACGCGGTGCGTGCGAATGGTGTCCGCCTCTTGGACCACGGTGAAGCTGGTGTCGGTGACCTCCGGGTACAGGCGGGAGACGCCGGTGGTGCGCAGCCACTGGTCGGCCCAGTCGGAGAGGTCGCGGCCGGAGGCCTCTTCGAGCGCACCGAGGAGGTCGTCGAACGTCGCATTGCCGTAGGCGTGGTTGTCGAAGTGCTTGCGCACGCCGGCGAAGAACTCGTCGTAGCCCACGTAGGCCTGCAGCTGCTTGAGCACGCTGGCGCCCTTGGCGTAAGTGATGCCGTCGAAGTTCTGCTCCGCGGTCTCAATGTCCGGCGCGTCCGCGGCGATCGGGTGGGTGGACGGCAGCTGGTCCTGGCTGTAGGCCCACGCCTTCTCAATTGCGGCGAAGGTCACCCACGCATCCGGGTACTCGCCGATGCCCGTCTGCGCAGTGGCGGCGGACCAGGTGGCGAAGGACTCGTTGAGCCACAGATCATCCCACCACTGCATGGTCACCAGGTCACCGAACCACATGTGCGCCATCTCGTGGAGGATCGTGTCGTTGCGGCGCTCGACGCGGTGCGGCGTCGGCTCGGAGGTGAAGATGTACTCGTCGCGGTAGGTCACCGCGCCGACGTGCTCCATGGCACCCATGTTGTACTCGGGGCAGAAGATCTGGTCGTACTTGTCGCCGAAGGGGTAGGAGCGGCCGAAGTTGGCGTGGTAGAAGTCGAAGCCGTCCTTCGTCTGCTGGAACAGGCGCTGCGCATCCATGTGCTCGATGAGGGAGGCGCGGGCGTAGAGGCCCAGCTGGATCTCGCGGCCGTCCTGCTCATCCACGTACGTGTCGGTGACGTGCTCGTACTCGCCGGACACAATCGCAATGAGGTAGGTAGACAGCGGATACGTGATCTCGGTGGACCAGGTGTTGCCCTCGCGGACAGCCGCTTCGTTGAGCACCACGGTGTAGGACTCCGGCGCGGTGACGTGCACGCTGTAGGTGGCCTTCAGATCCGGCTGGTCGAAGCAGCCGAACACCTTCATCGCCATTGCCGGCTCGAACTGGGTGTACAGGTAGTCCTTGCCGTCCTTGGGGTCGGTGAACTTGTGCAGGCCCTCACCAGTGCGGTTGTAGGTGATGGTGGCGTCCACCACCAGTTCGTGGCGGCCCTCGGTGAGCGGGAGGGTGCGGCCGTCGGTCGGCTGGCCGTCGAGGGTGGCCGAGAACTCGTCCGCCACCAGGTCGAAGAAGGTCTCGCCTGCCTTGGAATCGAAGGTGACCACGGTGTGCGACGTGAACTGCTCGCGGCCGTTGACGTCGACGTGAATGTCGTAGTGGACGTTATCGATCAGCTGCTTGCGCGCCTGTGCGTCGGCGCGTGTGAGGTTCGTCTTCATGCGGACCAACATACCTGCGCCGCCGCCCACGCCCGCGCAGTGTGTCTACAGTGGGGCGCATGCAAAACGTGACCTTTTACTTCGACGTTTCCTGCCCCTTCTGCTGGCAGACTTCCCGCTGGATGAAGGAAGTTGAGCAGGTCCGCGACGTGGCCGTGGACTGGGTTCCCATGAGCCTTGCCGTGCTGAACGACGGTCGGGATTTGCCCGCCGACTACATGAAGATGATGGAGGCGAACTGGGGCCCGGCACGGGTATTCGCCAAAGTGAAGGCGGAAGCGCCGGAGAAGATCGATGAGCTCTACACCGTGATGGGCGAGATGGTGCACCCCGGTGGCGAAGGCGGGAAGCAGGGATACGGGGCGTACGACGAGGTCATTGCCGCCGCACTCGAGAAGGTCGGCCTGCCGGCGAACTACGCCGAGGTGGCGAACACCGAGGACGCCGATGATCTGCTGCGCGGTTTTCACGCCCGCGCGATGGAGGCGGTGGGAGACGACGTGGGTACTCCGGTGGTGCAGCTCGGCGACACCGCGTTCTTCGGCCCTGTGATCACCCGCGTGCCACGCGGCGAGGAGGCAGGCGAGCTGTTCGATGCGTCGGTCAAGCTGGCCTCCTTCCCGTACTTCTTCGAGCTCAAACGCTCCCGCACCGAGGGCCCGCAGGTCCAGGAGTCCTAAACTCGCCGCCGGGTAGCATGGGCACCATGCGTATTTACCTAGGTGCAGACCACGCCGGATTCGAGCGGAAGAACCAGATCAAGGCCCACCTTGAGGCCAAGGGCTTCGAGGTCACCGACTGCGGTGCCCACGAGTACGATGCCGCGGATGATTACCCGGCATTCTGCATCGCCACAGCTGAGGCTGTCGTCGCAGATCCGGGCTCCCTGGGCATCGTGCTCGGCGGCTCCGGTAACGGCGAGCAGATCGCCGCGAACAAGGTGAAGGGTGCGCGCTGCGCTCTCGCCTGGTCCGTCGAGACCGCGAAGCTCGCCCGCGAGCACAACAACGCGCAGCTCATCGGCATCGGCGGCCGGATGCACTCCGAGGAGGAGGCGCTGGCTATCGTCGACGCCTTCGTGACCCAGCCGTGGAGCGAGGAGGAGCGCCACCAGCGCCGCATCGATATCCTCGCCGAGTACGAGCGCACCGGTGAAGCCCCTGAGGTGCCGGGCGCGTAACGACGCCTGAGATTTACGATTACGTTCGTAAAGTCCTCGTGTTTCGCGAAGATTTACGACTATGATCGTAAATCGTGCAACTTTTTCCCCGCCCGCAGTACTTGGACGAGCTCACCGCAGTCGACAGCCCTGACCTAGTGCGCCTGATTACGGGCGTGCGGCGCAGCGGCAAGTCGACGTTGCTCCAGCTCTACCGCAAGCACCTCGTGGATCGTGGAGTTGATCCTGCCGCGATCCTCACCATCAATTTCGAGGATTTGGCCTTCGATCCGTTGCGTGATGCGCACGTCTTCCACGAGCACGTGCGGGACGCGGTAACCGGGGGTGTGACCCACCTGCACGTGGATGAGGTGCAGGAGCTCGACCAATGGGCGAGAGTGATCAATTCTCTGAGAGCATCGCAGGACTTGGAGATCTGCGTCACGGGATCCAACGCCTCCATGTTCGCGGGAGAGGGGCTGACCTATTTGGCTGGCCGCTACGTCTCGATCGAGGTGTTTCCGCTTTCCCTCGAGGAATACCGGCATTTCACCGCCACGCCGGAAACAGAGCACGTTGAAACGTCTTACCAGCAGTGGATGGTCACGGGCGGTTTTGCGCGCAGCGTTTTGGCACCGTCTCCCGAGCTGACGAGGCAGCTCAACCGCGATCTCTTCGACTCAATCTTCACGAGGGACATCGCCCTGCGCGGCGATGTCCGCGATACTGCCGTATTCCTTAAGGTGGCTTCTTTTGTTCTGGATAACGCCGGCTCACCGTTGTCTGCGAACAAGATTGCCAACACGCTGAAATCCACCGGCACCCCCGTAAGTACCGACACCGTTGACCGCTATCTTAAGTTGATGGCCGACGCGCACCTCATCTACCCGTGCCATCGCTACGACACCCGCGGCCGAGGTTGGTTGAAGTCGACACCGAAGTATTACTGGGTGGATGCGGGTCTGCGCGACGCGCTCACTGGCCGGCGAAATTCCAACACCGGGCACGATCTTGAGAACCAGGTGTATCTCGAGCTACTTCGCCAGCGCTACGAGGTTTTCACCGGGGTAGGTTCCGGCGGCGAGATCGACTTCTTTGCCCGCCGAGACGACACCGAGCTCTTCATTCAGGTCGCGCTCACGGCGCTCGACGAGCGGGTGCTTGAACGCGAGCTCTCCTCGTTCAGAGGCCTGCCGCCGGGTGCGCGCTGCGTGCTACTCACCGGGGACCGGCTCCCGCTCGCAACAGGTCATGTGGAGCAGATCAACGCTTTCGATTTCCTGGCGCGCCGGGCGGCGCTGTAACTACCAGCCGGCGAAGTAGCGCTCGAGCTGCAGCGGCCCCGTGACCGGAGTGAGCCCGATGTCCTCAGGGCGCGCCGCGGCGGGTTCCAGTGCGAGCGCGGCGGCGCGTCGGGTGCGCAGCATGGTGCCGTCGGGGCACAGCACGTGCTCGGCGGCGAGTAGCACACTCATGTCCTGCGGGGCCCACGCGGCGCCGATCGCGACGTGGACGCGCGCGTCAACCGGCTCGGTGCCCACCCGCGGGTCGGCGCTGAAGAGCTCCGGTACCTCGGCCACCTGCACGTGGGCGCCGACTTTCAACCACTCGGCGACGATGAATTCGAGCACGCCCTCGCCCCCCAGCTCCGGCACGGCAACGGTCATGTCGAAGTCCGGGAAGATCACACTCTCCGGGCGCGCGAGCGGGTGCGAGATGCGCCGCGCCAGCGCCAGCGATTCGGCGTTCTTCACCCGGATGCGCTGCGAGGGATCGTCGAAACGCGAGCCGAAGTCCTCCTCGGGGTGCACCGCGACCGCCGCGGGCTCGTGCACGAGCGTCGCGCCCGAATTCCACGCGCGGAAGCCGAATTCCCAATCCTCCCCGCCGTAGCCGATGAAGGTGCCGTCGAAGCCGCCGACCTCGTCGAAGAACTCCTTGCTGCAGGTCAGCACGGCAGAGATGACATAGCGCCACGACGTGTGGTCGGCGGTGCGGAGGTTGTCGGTTGCGTCCCAGGCGTCGGCAAGCCACTGCGGCTCAGTGCGATCGGCGCCTGTGAGACGCGCGCCCACGACCACGGCGCGGTGGTCGCCGACAACGTGCGGCACCACGGCCGAGAGGTAGCCGGGCTCCGGCACGGTATCGGCATCGAGGAATGCGAGCACGTCGCCGGTCGCGGCGGCGGCACCCAGATTGCGGGCGGCAGCCGCGCGAAAGCCCAGGTCCTCCTGCTGTACCAGGCGCACGCCGGGGATTTGGGGCAGTGCCTCGGAGCCGTCGTCGGCGACGATGATCTCCACCTCGCCCGCGTAGTCCTGCGCGCGTACTGCCTCCACGACCCGCGCCAGCGAATCGGGCGCGTTGTAGTGGGGGATCACCACGCTTACTCGAGGCCAGCTGAATGCCATGCGTCCTCCCAGGCGGTTGCGACATCGGCCCAGCCGTAGCGCGGCGGGTCCAGAACTTCGGGTTGGAATGCATCGACGGCGTCGCGCCACGAGCCGCTCACCCGGGTGATGCGGCCCGGCAGCCACGCGTCGATTTCGCGCGTGTAGTCCGAATCCGTGGCCAGCACGGTGCGCCCGGCACCGAGCCACGTCATCAGCGAACCGGAGGCGGAGAAGTGCCGGTGCGCGCACACCGGGATCTCGATGCGGCCCATCTCGGCGGCGAGCTCGTCATCGCTCAGCCACCCCGTGATCTCCGCGTGCCGGGCGAGCTCTTCCGCCCACGCTTCGTGGCCCTTGGACACCGCGCCGAGGAAGCGCAGCCGGTACCCGCTGCCGTCCAGCGCAGCGATGAGGTACTCGTGGCCTTTGCCGGGGTAGAGGTAGCCGAGCACGCCCACGGTGCCGGGCTCCGGATCGAACTCGGAGTGCACCTGAGGGATCGGCAGACGGATCACGCTGCTCGGCGCGTCGAAAAAGCGCGCCTCGTGCTCGGAGTTCGTCCCCACCACGTCGGCGGCCGCGGCAAGGCGCTGGTAAGCGGCAGCTCGCCTAGCGAAACGCTCCGCACCCTCCTCGGGCTGCGGCACGTCGTGGAAACTCACCGACAGCGGGCGCTCACCCACCCGGGCAAGGAGCGTCTCGACGGCTGCGTCCGGGCCCGCCCCGAAGAGATGGTCGGTGAACGCGACGTGGATCGGCCCATCCGGCAGCGGGGCCTCGGTGAAGGTCTCTTCGCGGACGATGTCAACGGTGCCGAGGGCATCGGCGAGCTGCAGTGCGTAGGCGGTCACGCCGTGGGCGGCGGGGCCGACGATGAGGTGGATCATGGGCGCGCCTCCAAAAGTCCCAGGTTGGCGATGCGCTCGGCGTGGCGGACCAGCCCGTGCTCCACCACGCTGGGGCGCCGGCGGTAGTACTCGAGCTGTGCGCTGGCGATCTCGAAAGCGTCGATACGCCCCGTGCTCCTGTCGCGCCATTCGTCGCGGCCGGTGACGGCGACCCCGAGTGCGGCGGCGGAGGGGGCGTTGATGGGCGCATCGAGCTGGCCCAGCATCTCGTAATCCGGCAACAGCGGGTCGGCGCTGATGCCCAGCTCGCGCAGCACGCGGGTGGCCAGCACCGCCAACGAGGCGTTGTCCGGGTGGTTCACCGTGTGCCACACCGGCGACGTGGCCAGGTAATCCGAGATCACCACCGAGCCGTGGGCGTGCTCGCGGATGCTGATCTGCTCCACGCTCATCGCGGCGGCGCGGCGAAGTGCCTCGGGTGAGGGCTCCGGGTTGGCCGGGTTGTCGAGCCCGCGGGCCGCGGCCGCGAGGATTCGCAGGTCGTGGTAGGGAACCACGGGCGGGTTCTCGGACGTGTTTTCCGGATTGCGGATGATCGCCTGGTAGGGCATGAGGCCGTCGAAGCGCATCACCGGCACCACGACGTGGCGTGCGCCGCGAGGCAGGTGGGCGAGCATTTGCGACGTGCCGACGGGCACCCCGCGGTAATCGTCGCGGATCGGCTGCGTCACCAACACATCGGTGCGCGCGAGCAGCTCGGTGAACCAGCCGAGGTCCTCCGGCTCGATTTCATGCACCGGTTTGATGCGCTCGGACTCGAACTCTCCGGTGGACATGAGGAGCCGCCGGGTGGATTCGGCCTGGCAATTGCCGACGACTGTAAGCACGGGCATGCGCCCACAGTAGCAACGGTGTGGGCGCGAAAACTGCGGATGGCCACTAAAGATGCGAAAGAGATTATATTAATGGAGTGAGTTCCAACCGCCGCGCCGTGCGGGTCCTCTCGATCCCGGCGAATCACCCGTATACGCAGGCAATTCGTCCTGCAGGTGTGGCGTACCTGCCCGACCCGGACATCGACGGCAACTGGTGGCCGCACCCCGCGTTCACCGCCCAGTACTGGCGGGAGCTGGACCCTGCAGACTACCCCGACATCCTGCACGTGCATTTCGGCTTCGAGCACTACACCCCGGACGAGATCCGGGACATGGTGGCGGCGCTCCCGGTCCCGCTGGTGGTCACCGTGCACGACTTGGATAACCCCCACTTGGAGGATCAGCGCGAGCACCACGAGCGCTTGCAGGTGCTTGTCGACGCCGCCGCGGCGACCCTCACGCTGACGGAGTGCGCGGCGGAGGTTTTGCGGGCGGACTACGGGGTGGAGGAACCGATCGTCGTCAAGCACCCGCGCATTGCGGAAGCCCCGGTGCGCGCCGAGCGCGGTGCGCGGGCGGCGGTGTTTGTGAAGTCCCTGCGCGGCAACGTGGTGGCGGACCCGGCGTTCTACCGCGACATCGCCGCCGAGGTGCCGGTGGATGTGCACGCGCACGACGTGCCCGCGACGGCCGAGCTGCGCGCCGGGCTTGCGGAGACGGCGAACCTGCGCCTCATCGTGCACGAGCCGTACGGCGACGAAGCGCTGTTCGCCGCTGTCGCCAGCGCCGGCGCGTGCGTGCTGCCGTACACCCGCGGCACGCATTCCGGCTGGTTGGAAATGTGCCGCGACCACGGCACGCCCGTCGCGGTGCCCGATTGCGGCTGCTACGCCAGCCAGGCGGATACGCCGGAAGCGGTGGCGGAATACCCGGCGGGGGATGGCCGCGCAGCCGGCCGCGCAGCGCAGGAGCTGCTCGCCCGCGGCGGCGTGCCGTACGTCGGGGATCGGGAGGCTCAGCTGCATGAAGTGGTCGCGGCGCACGCAGCGATCTACGAGAACCTTGCGGGTGGTGCGCGATGACGGAAGCGACACCGCTCCGAATCGCGTTCATCGGCCCCGCCCGCTACCCGGTGCGGGAACCCTACGCGGGCGGGCTCGAGGCGTTCTGCCACACGATGGTCAACGCGCTGCGCGGACTGGGCCACGAGGTGGACTTCTTCGCGGCCGCCGGCTCCGACGGCAACTGCAAGAGCTTTGAACTGCCCGGTGTGGACTGGGGCGAGCACCCGGAGGACGCGACCGACACCACCTACCCGGAGGGCGGGAAGGAGCGCGAGGACGCCGCGTTTGTGCAGCTCCGCGAGCTGCTAGTGGCCCGCAAGTACGACGTGGTGCACAACAACAGCCTCAACCCGCTGATCTTCCCCGGCGAGCACAGCCAGGCCCCGCTGCCGATGGTGACCACGCTGCACACCCCATGCGTGGACGAGCTCCAGGCCGCGATCACGGCGGCCGGTCCGCGAGCCGGGCGTTTTGTTGCCGTGAGCCACACGACGGCCAAGGATTGGAAACTCCCGTACTCGGCGGCCGTGATCCCGAACGGCGTGAACGTGTCCACGTGGCAGCCGGGCCCGGGCGGCCCGCGCGCGGTGTGGTTCGGCCGCCTCGTGCCGGAAAAGGGTGCTCACCTGGCAATGGATGCCTGCCGCGCCGCCGGGGTGGAGCTGGTGCTGGCGGGGCGCAACGGCGACCACCGTTACTTCCGCGAGGAGATCGTCCCGCGCCTGGCCCCCGGTGTAGCTACCTGGCACGACGCGATGTCCCACGCTGAGTTGCGCGCGCTGGTGGCCAACTCCTGCGTCGCCGTGGTGAGCCCGCGCTGGGAGGAGCCCTTCGGTCTCGTCGCCTTCGAGGCGATGGCCTGCGGCACGCCGGTTGCCGCCTTCGAGCGCGGCGGGATGGGTGAACTGCTGCGCCGCGCTCCCGCGGCCCTCGCTCCGGCGGACGACGTCGCAGCCCTCGCCCGCGCCATCCACCGCGCCCAACGCATCGACCGCGCCGCCGTGCGCGATTGGGTAGTGGCGAACCACTCCCTGACCCAGACCGCCCGCACCTATGTCGAGCTGTACCGCAAGGTGCAGCACATGTTCACGGAGGCAGCCTGACCATGGCCACCATCGGCATCTACGCCCACCACCACGGTTCCGGCCACATCCAGCGCTGCCGCGAAATCCAGCAGGCGCTCACCCGCCGCGGCCACCGCGCCGTGATCCTCTCCACCGCGCCGTCCGGGGACGTTCTGCTTGCCGACGACGCAGGTCACGGCCACCACGGCCGCGCCATGACCGCGGGCGGCACGCTGCACTACGCCCCCTACGGTAACGCGGGGCTGCGCGACCGCTTCGCGACGATTGCCACCTGGATCGCCGACAACGCCCCCGATGCCTTCTACGTCGACGTGTCCGTGGAAGTCGGGGTGTTCATCCGGTTGATGGGTGTCCCCGTGATCGCCCACGCCATGCCGGGCCTGCGCGACGACGCGCCCCACCAGCTCGGCTACGCCCAGGCGGACGCGTTGATCGCCGCCTGGCCCGATTGGGTGCCGGTGCCGGAGCACCTCGCCGCGCACGCGGACCGGCTCCACGCCGTCGGCGGCATTTCCAGGCTCACTCCTTTGAAGGGCATCGAGCGCGACCCGCACCACGTCGTGGTGATGGCGGGGCAGGGCGGCTCCACCTGGGAACCGGAGGACTGGGAGGCCGTCGAACGGGCCTGCCCCGAGTACACGTTCACGTTCCTCACTGGCGACAACCGCGTGGACGACCCGACCGAGCTGCTGCAGCGCGCCGGGGTGGTGGTCACCGCGGGCGGCCAGAACTCGATCGCGGACATCGCCGTCACCGGCGCCCCCGCCATTCTGCTGCCGCAGCCGCGGCCCTTCATCGAACAGAAACGCAACGCGAAGACGCTCGCCGATGCCGGCCTCGCCGTCGTGCCCGACACGTTCCCGCCGGCCGAGCAGTGGCCTGCGTTACTCGCCGAGGCGGCCGCCCTGGGCGCCGACTGGTCCCGCTGGCAAACCGAGGGTGCTGCCGACCGCGCGGCGGCGGTGATCGAGGAGGTCGCTTTAGATCCGTCGGCAAGCGCAATCGTCCTGGTGACGCTGGCGGACGCGAACCGCGCCGGGCACCTCACCCACCAGGTGAACCTGAAGCCCGAGGGCACCGACCACATCACCGTGGCGCTCGCCGATGCCGACATATTGCGCAAGGCGGTGCCGAAGAGCCACGTCGTGGCGCTGCCCGGCGACGGCCGCAACCTGGCCGCCGCGCGCAACCTCGCTGCGGCGACGGCCATCGAGCGCGGGGCGGAGATCCTCATCTTCCTCGACGCGGACTGCGTGGCCTCCGGCGACCTGGTCACCCACTACGTGCGCGCGCTCGCCGAGTACCCGGACGCGGTGGTTGCCGGCCCCGTGACCTACATGAAGGAGGGCGAGCTGCGCACCGTGCGCCCGGACCCGCACCCGGCGCGCCCCAACCCCGCCCCCGGTGAGCTGGTGCGCGCGGACGACTACAACCTCTTCTGGTCCCTCTCCTTCGCCATGACCGCAGGGACGTGGCGCCGCATCGAGCGGGACTTCGGCGGCTTCGACACCGCCTACTCCGGCTACGGCGGCGAGGACACCGACTTCGCCTGGCAGCTGCGCGAGCACGGCATCGAGCTCTACTGGGTCGGCGGCGCCCACGCCTTCCACCAGTGGCACCCCGTCAGTTCCCCGCCGTGGGAGCACCTCGACGACATCCTGGCCAACGCCGCCACGTTCCACGAGAAATGGGGGCAGTGGCCGATGGAGGGCTGGCTGCGAGCCTTCGAGGAAGCCGGGGCAATCACGCTTGCCGACGGCACCTGGCAGCGCCGCTAACCCAGCACAAAACCCGAAACGGCTTTACGCTTCGGGGTATGTACAGCCACCTCGCCATCGACGAGGGCGCGCAAGACTGCCCCGTGATCCTGCACGTACCGCACGCCTCCCGTCACATCCCCGAGGAGGTGGCCGCCGAATTCGTCGCCACCCCGGAGCAGGTCGAGGTGGAACTGGACCGCGTCACCGACACCGGCACGGACACCCTGGCCGAGGCGGCGCGCGAGTTCGCCGGCGGGCGCGCCTGGAGCGTGGTGAGCGGCATTTCCCGCCTCGTCGCTGATCCGGGCCGCTTCTACAACCAGCGCGACTCGATGGACGCCTCCGGCCGCGGGGCCGTGTACACCCGCATGACTGACGGCGGCCTGCTGCGTCCCCTTGGTTTTGACGATGCCGCACTCAAGGCTCAATACTTCCACCCCTACAACGATGCCGTCGCCGATGTCGTGGGCGGCCGACTCCGCGAGACCGGCGGCGCCGTGATTGTGGATGTACACTCCTACGGCAACCAGCCGGAGGAGTACCGCATCCACGCGGGCAAGCTGCTTCCCGACGTCTGCATTGGCACCCACTCCGTGCACTCGCCGGCAATCCTCACCGACACCGCAGCCGAGATCTTCGCTCGGGCCGGCTTCAAGGTGGAGCGAAACACCCCGTTCACCGGCGTCTACATCCCCGTCGGCTTCGAGATGAACGCCCGCGTGCTGGGCATCATGTTCGAGGTGCGCGACGACCTCCTCGCCCCGGGCTCCGAATCCGCCACCCGTGCCGCGGAGGCGTTGGGTGAGGTCATCGCGGCGGCTGAGCAGATCGCCGGCACCGAGATGGGGCGCCCGCAGTAGCTGCGAGCGGCTTAGAAGTCGAAGCCGAAGTCGAACCCGCCGCCCATATCGCCCCCGAAATCCCCACCGAAATCGCCGCCGCCGAAGTCGCCGCCCATGTCACCCATGTCGCCGGCACCCATATCGCCCATGTCGCCCATGTCGCCAGCCTCGAACTCGGCTGGGGACGGGGTGCCTGCCATGCCGGCGAACATTGCGGAATAGAACATCATCGAGCTCGCAGCCCACATGCCGGTCATCATGGCCGGCGCCCACCACGCGGTGGAGTACCAGCCGGCCGGCACTGGGCGGCCGGCAACCATACCGCCGGGGTAGTAGTGCGGCGTCTGCGAGGAGGCGTGCGGGGACGCAGTGACGGTGGAGCCGTCCTCCTGGCGCACTGTGCGCTCCTCAGTCACGCGGCCCGCCTGGCGCTGGCCCTCAAGCTCCGGCAGTGCGGGGCCTGCGGGCATTCCCATGATCTCGCGGGCCGCGTTCACGTAGTGCAGGCCCTCAAGCGCGGATTCGCGGGCGAGCATCGCCTGCTTCACAGTGCGCGCTTCGGCCAGGCCGGCGGAGGCGGCATTGAAGCGCTCGGAAGCGTCGGCCATCGCCTGCGTGGACGCGGCATCGTTGCCGGAGAGGTTGAGCACCTGGGAGCCCAGGCGGTCGGTCCAGCGCTTCGCATCCGCCAGCGCGTCCTGCAGTTGGACCTGCTCCCGCTGCTCAATCTGTTTGCGGGAACCGCCTTGGCCGTTGTTGGAGGCGAACAGGAAGTAGAGGCCGCCGCAGAGGGCAAGGAGGAGAAGTAGGTTCATGCCCCAAAGCATAGCGAGACCGCGGGGCGCGAGGTTTTGCCCGCCACGGTCGTCCTGCGCTACAGTTCTAACGCAGTTTCACCACTTGGGAATGTCGTATAGTGGCTAATACCTCAGCCTTCCAAGCTGAAGACGCGGGTTCGATTCCCGTCATTCCCTCCAATTTTGGCCGGTCGCGCGTCGCGTGGACCGGCCTTTCCGTTTCCCTGGTCCAGCGTTTACCCGCCCCCAACTTCGGCGGTATTTGCTGCCCGCTACAATTGGCCGACGTGAGTCACACAGGCTTCACGGGGCGTGGCGCAGTTTGGTAGCGCACCTGCTTTGGGAGCAGGGGGTCGCAGGTTCAAATCCTGTCGCCCCGACAGGGGCAGTCCCGCATCACGCGGGGGCTGCTGCAGAAGTTTAGGCAAAGAGAGATACAGGAGTAATCCGTGAAGACTTCCGTCGATAAGCTCAGCGACACTCGGGTCAAGCTGACCGTCTCTGTCCCGTTCGACGAGCTGGGCAAGGAGATCGACCAGGCCTACGCAGCGATCGCGCAGCAGGTCACCATCCCCGGCTTCCGCCGTGGCAAGGCCCCGCGCCAGCTTATCGACGCTCGTTTTGGCCGCGGCCCGATCCTGGAGCAGGTCGTCAACGACATGCTGCCGACCCGCTACGAGGCGGCGCTCGCCGAGCGCAACCTCAACCCGCTGAACCAGCCGGAAATCGAGATCACCAAGCTCGAGGACAACGACGTTGTCGAGTTCACCGCTGAGATCGACGTCCGCCCGGAGATCACCGTCCCGGACTTCTCCGCCATCAACGTGACCGTTCCGGCGCTGAAGGTCGACGAAGACGCCATCGAGGCAGAGCTGACCAGCCTGCGCGAGCGCTTCGGGGAGCTCAAGGACACCAACCGCAAGATGAAGAAGGGCGACTTCGCCGTCATCGACATCCACGCCGAGGTCGACGGCAAGAAGCTCGAGGACGCATCTTCCGAGGGCCTGACCTACGAGATCGGCTCCGACGATCTCATCCCGGGCCTGGACAAGGCCATCAAGGGCCTGAAGACCGGCGAGGAAGCCGAGTTCACCACCACCATCGAGCACGGCGAGCACAAGGGCGAGGAGGCCACCATCAAGGTGACCGTTCAGCAGTCCAAGGAGCGCAAGCTTCCGGAGCTGGACGACGACTTCGCTCAGCTGGCCTCCGAGTTCGACACCGTCGAGGAGCTGCGCGAGAACACCCGCACCATGCTCGAGGAGAACGCAAAGGCCCAGCAGGCTGCGGATATCCGCGACGAGGTCCTGAAGGCCGCGCTGGCGCAGGTCGAGTTCGCGCTGCCGGAGTCCATCGTGGACGAGCAGGTGCACAACCAGCAGCACCAGCTGCTCGGCCAGCTCGCGCACGACGAGGCCGCGCTGGCGCAGCTGCTCGAGGCGCAGGGCACCACCCGCGAGGAGTTCGACAAGCAGACCCGCGAGCAGGCCGAGGAGTCCGTGCGCACCCAGTTGTTCCTCGACGCCATCGCTGAGCAGGAGGAGCCGGAGGTCACCCAGGAGGAGCTGACCGACCACATCCTGTTCACCGCGCAGTCCTACGGCATGGACCCGGCGCAGTTCGTGGGCCAGCTGCAGCAGTCCGGCCAGATTGCTAACCTCTTCTCCGACGTGCGCCGCGGTAAGGCACTGGCTGCCGCCATCGCCCGCACCACCGTCACCGACGAGAACGGCGAGTCCGTCGATCCGAACGAGTACTTCGGCGAGATCGAGGAGGACGAGGAGATCGTGGAGGCCACCGAGGCCGAGACCACCGAGGCAGTCGAGGACGCGGCCGACGAGCAGTAAGCGAACGTCGGAAAGCGTGTGAAGCCCCGGAGACCCGCTTGAAGCGCGGCGCCGGGGCTTCAGTGTCACCTGCGTTAGCCGGCAGCGAACTTCGTGGGCGTGCGGGAACGCGCGGGTAGGGTGGGGGCGTTAATAATGCAGAAACGAAAGAAGGGGTTGTAAACCTATGACATCGCCGAACGGCATGAACCTGGGCGACTCGGTGTACGAGCGCCTGCTGCGTGAGCGCATTATCTTCCTGGGCCAGGAGGTGGACGACGAGATTGCCAACAAGCTCTGCGCCCAGATCCTGCTGCTGAGCGCGGAGGACCCGAACCGGGACATCTCGCTCTACATCAACTCGCCGGGCGGCTCCGTGACCGCCGGCATGGCGATTTACGATACGATGCGGTACTCCCCGTGCGACATCGCCACCTACGGCATGGGCCTGGCCGCTTCCATGGGCCAGTTCCTGCTCTCCGGCGGTACGAAGGGCAAGCGCTACGCGCTGCCGCACGCGCGCATCATGATGCACCAGCCGTCGGCAGGCGTGGGCGGCACCGCAGCCGACATCGCCATCCAGGCGGAGCAGTTTGCGCAGACGAAACGCGAGATGGCGGAGCTGATCGCCGAGCACACCGGCCAGACCTTCGAGCAGATCACCAAGGACTCTGACCGCGACCGCTGGTTCACCGCCCAGGAGGCGAAGGAATACGGCATCGTCGACCACGTCATCGAGAGCGCTACCCAGGCCGTCGACGGCACTGTCGGCAACTAGGACACCTAAGGAGATTCAAGACTATGGCTTTTGAAATGCCCACTTCCCGCTACGTCCTGCCGCAGTTCCTGGAGGAGACGAGCTTCGGCACGAAGCAGATCGACCCGTACGGCAAGCTCTTCGAGGAGCGCATTGTCTTCCTGGGCACCCAGGTCGACGACACTTCCGCGAACGACATCATGGCGCAGCTGCTGGTGCTCGAGTCCCAGGACCCGGACCGCGACATCACCATGTACATCAACTCCCCGGGCGGTTCCTTCACCGCGCTGATGGCGATCTACGACACCATGCAGTACGTCCGCCCGGACGTGCAGACCGTGTGCCTGGGCCAGGCAGCCTCCGCCGCGGCAGTGATCCTCGCCGCAGGTGCTCCGGGCAAGCGCGCCGCGCTGCCGAACTCCCGCGTGCTGATCCACCAGCCGGCCACCGAGGGCTCCCGCGGCCAGGTTTCTGACCTGGAGATTCAGGCTGCGGAGATCGAGCGCATGCGCCGCCTCATGGAGGAGACCCTGGCGCACCACACCGGCCGCACCGCCGAGCAGGTCCGCATCGACACCGACCGCGACAAGATCCTGACCGCCGCCGATGCAGTCGAGTACGGCATCATCGACCAGGTCTTCGACTACCGCAAGCTCAACGGCTAGCGGTTACTCGCAGTAGACGACGGCGTTCCGGATTGCTTCCGGGGCGCCGTTAAAGCTGTCGCGGCTCCAGCACACCTGGTTGTCGCGCTCACCCGTCGGGTCCACGCTGACCCAGCCGTTGCCGCGGGCCTGCCAGAAGTACTGCTGGCCGTCCAGCACTGTGCGCGCCCACTCGCGGTTGCAGAAGGTGGAGAATTCGCCGCCGTTCGCTTCGGACTGGCTCGGCCACGCGCACGCCGCGCCCGGCGGCAGCGGCACGGGCTCCATGCGGGTGGACTTCTCCACCACGTCGCGGGTGGCCACACGGGTCGAGGTACGCGTCGTCGTGCTCTCGGAGGTCTCTTCCCCGCTGGTTTCGGACTCGGACTCGGACTCCGAGGTTTCCGTCTCGGTGTCCTCTTCATCTTCCTCGTCCTCATCGAGGAGCTCGTCGAGGTCCAGATCAAACGTCGGCGTCGGAGTTGCGCTGGTGTAGGGGAAGTCCAGCTCCGGCTCACCCAGGCGAACTTCCTCCTCGTTGGAGCAACCGGCCAGCAACGCCGCCGATGCGACACAGGCGACGAGAGCAGTAAAAACGCGGTTGCTGTTCACTTTCGCGCGACTTCCTTCCGGGGCAGAACGCTTGACGACGTTTCTAGGCTAGCCGATTAGCCGGCGAGAAACTGCGTCAGCACCCTGATGAATTCCTCCGGCCGCTCCACCGCCACCTGGTGCGAACCCGGGTCGATCACGTGCGACTCGACAGGCCCGGACACGCCCTCGGCGATCTTGGCCAGCTCCGCAGGCGGAGTACCCGGGTCCTGGGCGCCGGCAACGGTGAGGACAGGGCAGGTGATCTTCTCCAACTCATCGGCGAAGTCCCACCCGGCGAGCGCGTCGCCGCACTGCGCGTAGCCTTCCGCGTCGATCCCGGCGGCCATGTCGCGGATGCGGCGGACCTCTTCCGGCTGCTCCTCGCGGTAGCCCTCGGTGAACCAGTTCTCCACGAACCCGTCCGCCATCGCATCCATGCCCTTCTCCCGCGCGGTGGTGGTGCGTTCGGACCACTTCTCCTCGCCGCCCAGGTAGGTGGCGGTGCAGCAGAACGCGGCCTTTTCGACTCGTCCCGAGTTCGCCGCGAGGTACTGGGCGAGCGCGCCGCCGAGTGAGAGGCCGACGACGGTGAACCGGTTGACTCCGGCTGCGTCGAGGGCGTGCAGGATATCGTCGCAAAGATCCTTGACCGTCGCGGAGCCGGGCGCGATAGGCGCGACCTCCGATGCTCCGTGGCCGCGGTGGTCCACGGTGACAACGCGGTAGTCCTCTTCGAGCGCGGGGATGATCTTGTCCCACGCTTCGTGCGTAGTGGCGATGGAGCTGAGCAGGACGACAGTCTCGCCCTGCGGGTTGCCGAATTCGTGCACTGCTAGTGTGGTCATGCGCGCCAGGCTAGCGGAAACTCACCGCGGAAATAGCGGCGCTGCGAATGGGGTTGTGGAGGCTAGTGCCAGTATGCTGGGAAGACCAGCACGTAACCAGCAACAATGACGTGGGAGTAAGTGTAAGTAGATGGCAGTAACGCACGATGCCTCGGAACTTTTGAAGTGCTCGTTCTGCGGTAAAACCCAGAAGCAGGTGCGCAAACTCATCGCCGGAGGCGGTGTGTACATCTGCGACGAGTGCATCGAGCTGTGCAACGAGATCATCGAAGAGGAGCTCGCTGGTTCCCAGCAGGGCGCAGCTGAGGACGATCGTCTGCCGCGCCCGTCGGAAATCACGGCGTTCTTGGATGAGTACGTCATCGGGCAGGACACGGCGAAGCGCACGCTTGCCGTCGCCGTGTACAACCACTACAAGCGCATCCGCTCTGAGCAGACGGTGCTGTCGAGCCGCCGCCGCGAGGAGGATGTGGAGATTGCCAAGTCCAACATCCTCCTGCTCGGCCCCACCGGTTCCGGCAAGACCTACCTCGCGCAGACCCTCGCCCGCATGCTGAACGTGCCGTTCGCCATCGCTGACGCCACGAGCCTGACCGAGGCCGGCTACGTGGGCGAGGATGTGGAGAACATTCTGCTGAAGCTGCTGCAGGCAGCTGACTTCGACGTGAACCGCGCGCAGACCGGCATCATCTACGTCGACGAGGTGGACAAGATCTCCCGCAAGTCCGAGAACCCGTCCATCACCCGCGATGTCTCCGGCGAGGGCGTGCAGCAAGCGCTGCTGAAGATTCTTGAGGGCACCGTCGCCTCCGTGCCGCCGCAGGGCGGGCGCAAGCACCCGAACCAAGAGTTCATCCAGATCGACACTACGAACATCCTGTTCATCGTCGCGGGCGCGTTCGCGGGACTGGACAAGGTGATCGCGGAGCGCGTCGGTAAGAAGGGCATCGGTTTCGGTGCGGAGATCGATTCCAAGACAGAGCGCGACGAGGCAAACCTGCTTGCGCAGGTGCAGCCGGGTGACTTGGTGAAGTTCGGCCTGATCCCGGAGTTCATCGGACGTCTGCCGATCATCGCGCACGTGAACGACCTGGACCGCGACTCGATGGTCCGCGTCCTCACCGAACCAAAGAACTCTCTGGTAAAGCAGTACCAGCGGCTGTTCTCGATGGACGGCTCGGATCTCACTATTACCGACGAGGCACTGGGCGAGATCGCCGATAAGGCGGCTGAACGCAAGACTGGTGCGCGCGGCCTGCGAGCGATCATGGAGGAGATTCTGGTGCCGGTGATGTACGACCTGCCGGACCGCGAGGATGTCGCCGAAGTCGTGATCACCGACGCGGTGGTGCGCGGCGAGGCCGAGCCGGAGTACGTCGAAAAGAAAGAGAAGCGCTCGGCCTAGGTACCGGGCCTAGTAGATCTCGTCGGCTCCGACCTCGTAGTTGGACACGAGGTAGGAATCGTGCCCCGAGGGCGCGATGTTCGATGTGAGAAACGCCAGCACGGTGTCGACGACCATGCGCCGCATGCCGTCGACGTTGCGGGGGTCGGCAAAGTCGACGCGGCTAATCGCGTAGATCGTTGCCGCGTGCGCCACCTGGAACTCACACAGCGCCACGATGAGGGCCAGCAGATCGTCGGCGCCGATGCCGGGGCGGAATGCGCCCGCATCTTGGCCCACGAGGAGGAGCCGCTCAACATGCAGCGCAACATCGTTATCCCGGTCGCCGCTGGTCATTTCTTCGACGTCGAACACCGCGTCGAGGTTTTCGCGCAGGATCAGGCGCACGCAGTCAGGGTGCTCGACAAAGGTGTGGAACATGGCGTCGACGAAGCGGCGCATGCCCTCCACCGGGACCGCGTCGGAGCGGTTGAGGATGTCTTTGGCGGGGGAGAGGCAGACAGCTGCCCGTCGTAACGCGTGCTCGTAGAGCCCTTGCAGGTCACCGAACTCCGTGGCGACATCGCGCTTCGGCACTTCGGCCTCGCGGGCGATGGCCTCGAGTGTGGTGCCGGCGAAACCGTCGCGCGCGAACACGGTCAGCGCGGTGCGAAGCGCCCCTTCGCGGGCGGCGTCTGTGTCCGTCACCGGCAACTCCCTCTCTTACGTGTGACCACATGTAATCGTGCCCCAAAAGCGCCGGGGGCGGAGCCGGATTGCGGGCGGGGGCAAAAATCGTCGCCAAAATGGGGGGAGGAAAGCCGACCTATACTGGCAGTGTTAGTGCATTTTCGGGCGACGAAGGAGTTTTACATGGCACCCGCATCCGATTCCGCCATCACCAAGACCGTTGAGCCGATCAAGGTCACCGTCACCGGCGCCGCAGGCAACATCGCCTACGCGCTGCTGTGGCGCGTCGCGCACGGCGACGTGTTCGGCCCCGAGCAGCCGGTCGAGCTGACCCTGCTGGAGATTGAGCCGGCGGCCCGCGCCGCCGAAGGCACAGCGATGGAGCTCGGAGACTCCGCGCTTCCGCTGCTGCGCAACGTGAACGTCTCCACCGACCAGACCAAGGCGTTCGAGGGCGCGAACGCCGCCTTCCTCATCGGCGCGAAGCCGCGCGGCAAGGGCGAGTCCCGCGCCGACCTGCTGGAGGCCAACGGCCGCATCTTCATCGAGCAGGGCAGGGCGATCAACGACGGCGCTGCGGACGATGTCCGTGTCCTCGTCGTGGGCAACCCGGCGAACAACAACGCGTACATCGCGTCGAAGGCTGCCCCGGATGTGCCGGCGGAGCACTTCAACGCCCTGATGCGCCTGGACCACAACCGCACGCTGTCGAACCTGTCGCAGAAGTTCGGCATCAACTCGGAGGAGTTCTCCAAGGTTGTCGTGTGGGGCAACCACGCAGACACCCAGTTCCCGGACCTCACCTACGCCGAGGTGCACGGCAAGAAGCTCATCGACCGCATTGACCAGGACTGGTACACGGAAGAGCTGATCCCGCGCGTTGCGCACCGCGGCGCCGAGATCATCGACGTGCGCGGCAAGTCCTCCGCGGCCTCTGCTGCGTCTGCCGCCGTGGACCACATGCGCGACTGGGTCCAGGGCACGAAGGGTCGCTGGACTACCGCCGCGGTGCCGTCCACCGGCGAGTACGGCGTGGATGAGGGCCTGGTCTTCGGTTTCCCGGTCGTCGGCGTGGACGGCCGCTGGCAGGTCATCGACGATCTGGACATCAACGAGTTCCAGCGCCCGCGCATCGACGCGAACATTGAGGCGCTGCGCGCCGAGGCCAAGGTGGCCGACGGCCTGTTCTAGTTAGTTCCTCTCTGGCGCGGTTGGGCGCCTACTACAATGGTCAGACGTGAGTGACGCGAATGATCAACTGGTAGGCACCAACCGCGCAGACCTGCTGCCCAAGTCTTGGGAACCGCAGGAGCACGAGGAGACGCTGTACGAGTCCTGGGTGGAGGCGGGCTACTTCACCGCCGACCCGGAGTCGGATAAGCCGGCGTACTCCATCGTGCTGCCGCCGCCGAACGTGACCGGCCAGCTGCACATGGGTCACGCGCTCGACCACACCCTCATGGATTCCTTAATCCGCCGCAAGCGCATGCAGGGCTTCGAGGTGCTGTGGCTGCCGGGCATGGACCACGCCGGCATCGCCACCCAGACCAAGGTCGAGGCGAAACTGAAGGCCGAAGAGGGCAAGGACCGCTACGACTACGGCCGCGAAGAGTTCATCGACAAGGTCTGGGAGTGGAAGCAGGAGTACGGCGGCACCATCGCGAAGCAGATGCGCGCCATCGGCGACTCCGTTGACTGGTCGCGGGAGCGGTTCACGCTTGACGACGGTCTTTCACGGGCCGTCCAGACGATTTTCAAGCAGCTCTTCGACGCAGGTCTGATCTACCGCGATTACCGCTTGGTCAACTGGTCGCCGGTGCTGGAGACCGCAGTCTCCGACATCGAGGTGATGTACAAGGATGTCGACGGCGAGTTCGTCTCCATCCGCTACGGCTCCCTGAACGACGATGAGCCGCACCTCATTGTGGCCACCACTCGTGTGGAGACGATGCTGGGCGACGTGGCCATTGCCGTCCACCCGGAGGATGAGCGCTACGCGCACCTGGTGGGCACCGAGTTCGACCACCCGTTCCGCGACGACCTGAAACTTACGGTCATCGCCGACGACTACGTGGATATGGAGCTGGGCACCGGCGCGGTGAAGATCACCCCGGCCCACGACCCGAACGACTACGAGATGGGCCTGCGCCACGACCTGGACATGCCGATCATCATGGATGAGAAGGGCCGCATCGCGGACACCGGCACCCAGTTCGACGGGCTCGACCGCTTCGAGGCGCGCGTGCGAGTGCGTGAAGCACTCGCGGAGCAGGGCCGCATTGTCAAAGAGGTGCGCCCGTACGTGCACTCCGTGGGCCACTCGGAGCGTTCCGGCGAGCCGATCGAGCCGCGCCTGAGCCTGCAGTGGTTCGTGAAGGTTGACGAGCTGGCCCGCATGTCCGGCGACGCCGTGCGCAACGGCGACACGAAGATCCACCCGCAGTCCATGGAGAAGCGCTACTTCGACTGGGTGGACAACATGCACGATTGGACCATTTCACGCCAGCTGTGGTGGGGCCACCGCATCCCGATCTGGTATGGCCCGGAGGGCGAAGTAGTGTGCGTCGGCCCGGACGAGGAGCCGCCGGCCGGCTACGAGCAGGACCCGGACGTGCTGGACACCTGGTTCTCCTCCGCGCTGTGGCCGTTCTCCACCATGGGCTGGCCGGACAAGACGCCGGAGCTGGACAAGTTCTATCCGACGTCCGTACTGGTCACCGCGTACGACATCCTCTTCTTCTGGGTGGCGCGCATGATGATGTTCGGCACCTTCGCCGGCACCACCACCCCTGACGTGCTCGGCGAGGGCAAGGACGGCCGCCCGATGGTGCCGTTCACCGACCTCTACCTCCACGGCCTCGTCCGCGACGAGAAGGGCCGCAAGATGTCGAAGTCCCTGGGCAACGGCATCGACCCGATGGACTGGGTGAACCGCTTCGGCGCGGATGCGCTGCGCTTTGCGCTCGCCCGCGGCGCGAACCCGGGCATTGACCTGCCGATCGGCGAGGACAACGCGACTTCCGCCCGCAACTTTGCGACGAAGCTGTTCAACGCCACGAAGTTCGCGCTGATGAATGGGGCAGCCGTCGGCACGCTCCCTGCCCGCGAAGAACTCACGGACGCGGACCGCTGGATCCTCGACCGCCTCGAGGAGGTTCGCGCGCGTGTGGACGCCTACCTGGACGACTACCAGTTCGCCAAGGCGAACGAGGAGCTCTACCACTTCGCGTGGGATGAGCTGTGCGACTGGTACCTGGAGATTGCGAAGACGCAGATCCCGCGCGAGGGCGCGGATGAGCGCGGCCGCAACACCCAGATCGTGCTCGGCCGCGTGCTCGACGTGGTGCTGCGCCTGCTGCACCCGACGATGCCGTTCATCACCGAGGTGCTGTGGCGTGCGCTCACCGGCGGGGAGACGATCACGCTGGCCGCGTGGCCGACCGCCGAGGACACCAACGCGGGCGCGGCAACCGACGAGGCCGCCCGCCGCCGCATCGAGGACTCCGTGAAGCTCATCACCGAGCTGCGCCGCTTCCGCTCCGATCAGGGTGTGAAGCCGAGCCAGAAAGTGCCGGCGAAGCTGGACCTGGCGAAGGCGGATCTCGCGGAGCAGGAGGAGCTGATCCGCTCCATCGCGCGTGTGGAGGCTCCGGGTGAGGGGTTCCAGGCGTCGGCAAGCGTGGAAGTGCGCCTGAGCCAGGCCACGATCGATGTGGCGCTGGATACCTCGGGCACGGTGGACGTGGCCGCGGAGCGCAAGCGCCTGGACAAGGAGCTCGCGGCGGCGCAGAAGGAGCTGGACAACGCGGCCGCGAAGCTGGGCAACGAGCAGTTCCTGGCCAACGCGCCGGAGCACGTGGTGGCGAAGATCCGCGAGCGCCAGCAGGTCGCGCAGGAGGAGTTCGAGCGCGTCACTGCGCGTCTGGCGCAGCTGCCGGAGGCCGGGGCGTAAGTGGAAAACTACGAGGTTGTCCAGGACGAATCCGGCCTGACGCTGAACCTCGGCGTGCCGGGGCAGGACGTCGCGGACGACGAGCAGCAGGAGGCGGCACCGCGCGAGGTGAGCGAGGAGGACCTCGCCGCGCTCGCGCAGGTCGAGGGCGAGCTGCGGGCGCGCTGGCCGGAGACGATCATCGACCCGTCGCTGGAGCGCATCGAGCTGCTCATGGATCTGCTCGGCGAGCCGCAAAAATCCTGCAAGGTCATCCACGTCGCGGGAACGAACGGCAAGACGTCGACGGTGCGGATGGTGGAGTCGCTGTTGCGCGCCTTCGGCCACCGGGTGGGGCGTACGACCAGCCCGCACCTGATCAGCGTCACCGAACGCATCGGCATCGACGGTGAGCCGATTCATCCGGCTGATTTCGTGCGCCTCTACCGCGAGATCGAGCCGTACATCCAGATGGTTGACGAGCGCACGGGCACCCCGATGAGCTACTTCGAGGTCATGGTCGCGCTCGCCTTCGCGGCGTTCGCCGACGCGCCAGTGGACGTGGCCGTCGTGGAAGTTGGCATGGGCGGACGCTGGGACGCCACCAACGTGGTGGATGCAGACGTGGACGTGATTATGCCGATCGGCCTGGACCACACGGATTACCTCGGCGACACGCTGGAGGCGATCGCGGGGGAGAAAGCCGGCATCATCCGCAACCCGGACGCGGTGGCGATTATCGCCGACCAGGAGCCGGAGGCAATGCGCGTGATTCTGGAGCAGAGCGTCGAGGTGGGCACCGCGGTGGCCCGCCTCGGCAGCGAGTTCGATGTGGCGGCCTCGGAGGTCGCCGTCGGCGGCCAGGTGCTTACGCTCAAGGGCCTGTCCGGCACGTTCGACGAGGTCTTCCTCCCGCTCGCCGGCCCCCACCAGGCCCGCAACGCCGCCGTGGCGCTTGCCGCGGTTGAGGCGTTCTACGGCGCGAACGCCGAGCGCCCGCTCGACGCGGACACGGTGCGCGCCGGGTTCGCCGCAGCGTCCTCGCCGGGGCGCCTAGAGCGCGTGCGCGCTACGCCGACGACGTTCATCGACGCCACCCACAACCCCCACGGCGCCCGCGCGCTGGCGAAGGCGCTGGAGCACGACTTCGACTTCACCCGGCTTATCGGCGTGCTGGGCATCCTGGGCGACAAGGATGCCCGCGGCGTGCTCGAGGCGCTCGAGCCGGTGCTCACCGAAGTGGTGATCACCCAGAATTCCTCCCCCCGCGCCACGGATGCCTATGATCTGGCGGAGATCGCGCGCGAGGTCTACGGCGATGAGCGCGTCCACGTGGAGGAGCACCTGCCGTCCGCATACACACTCGCGGTGGAGCTGGCGGAGGAAGAGCTCGACGAAGCTGGCGTTCAGGCTGGTTCCGGCGTGATCATCACCGGTTCCGTCGTCACCGCCGGCGAGGCCCGCGCACTGTTTGGAAAGGACCCGCAATGAGTTCGAAGATCCAGGTTTCCCCGCTCGGCCCCGGCCACGACCCGGTGAAGGACCCGCTCAAGGGCTTAAACGGCGTCCTCTCGGGCATTTTGATCTGCGAGGCCATCACCGTCCTTCTCATCCTGCTCGTGGTGCTCAAGGTGGACAACGGCGAGCTGTGGACCACCTTCAACTGGGCCTACATCACCGTGATCGGCGTGCTGCACCTCGTCATGGCGTTCGCGCAGCGCATCCCGGGGGCACTGTGGATTGACTTGGCCTTGCAGGTCCCGCTGATCTTCGGCTTCTTCATCCACTGGTCCGTCACGGCGGTGGGCATCATCTTCGGCATCGTGTGGTTCTACGTGGTGAAGATGCGCTCCGAGATGGTGCAGCGCATGCGCGGCGGCTACCTGGTCACCCAGCACATCGGCTCCTCCGCGGACCCTGCGCGCTAGCGGTATAAACGAGGGCATGCGCTACCTCGCCTTCATCCTCGCCGCCGTCTTCTCCTCCGCCGCCATCGCCGGTGTTTGGCTCGACTGGCCGCTCAGCATCAGGATGGTCTCCATCCTCGCGGCCGGCGCGTTCCTCATCTGGGGTTTCTACGACGTGTACTCGAAGCAGGAGCCGGAGCCGATCGTGCTTGACGACGAAAAGAAAGAGACCATCAAGCGCCTCAAGGGCGAGGGCAAGACGCACGTGGCCGTTCAGCAGGTGCAGCTGTGGTTCCGGAACTGTTCCCAGGACGAGGCCGCGCGCATCGTGCGCGAACTTTAGTAAGGTTGGCAACCATGACTGAACGCACTCTGATTCTGATCAAGCCGGACGGCGTCGCCAACGGCCACGTCGGCGAAATCATCACCCGCATCGAGCGCAAGGGCCTGAAGCTGGTGGAGATGGATCTGCGCACCGCAGACCGCGAGACCGCCGAGAAGCACTACGCCGAGCACGCCGACAAGCCGTTCTTCGGCGAGCTGGTGGACTTCATCACCTCCGCTCCGCTGGTTGCCGGCATCGTCGAGGGCGAGTCCGCCATCGCTGCATGGCGCCAGCTCGCCGGCGGCACCCACCCGGTTGAGAAGGCCACCCCGGGTACCATCCGCGGCGACTTCGCTCTGACCGTCGGGGAGAACGTCGTGCACGGCTCCGACTCTCCGGAGTCCGCTGAGCGCGAGATCGCCATCTGGTTCCCGAACAAGTAGGTTCCTCCTGCGCTAGCCCCGCCTCGTGCGGGGCTTTTTCGCGCTTATCGACGGCTTCGTCACACCTGTGCAAGAATGATGAACCAAGTGCTGCCTCACTCGGGGCGGCGCTGACGGACTTTTTCACATTGGTCCGCGCGGCCTGAGGCATCGTGCGGCGGCGGCGAGTGTTCCTCGCCAGCGCCCGGTGCGCATTGTGCTCGGCGCGGACGCTAACGACATAGGAGCATCACGTGGCAGGTAGCGTTTCCGAGTTCGACCGTTCGCGGCTGAAAGACAAGATGCGCGTCTTCCAGCTGGCCAAAGAACTGGATGTACCCTCCAAGGACCTGGTGGTGGCGCTGTCCGAGCTGGGCATCGTGAAGGTCGCCCAGTCCTCCCTGACGCTGGCGGAAAGCAACCAGCTCCTCGACGCGCTGGCGGAGACCCCGGCCGAGACCGAGCCGGAGGCGGAGGATGCGGCAGACGAGAAGATCCGCGCCCGCGTCCGCAAGGATGTGGCCAACGAGATTACGCAGATCGAGCGCAAAGTCGACGCCGAGCTAAGCGACAGGGCAGACGAGGGCGAGGACGAAGCGGACGGCGAAGACGACGAGGACGACGAGGACACCGATGCGTTGTCCGATCCGGAAGACCTGCTGACCTTCATCGAGCCGGAAGTCACCCCGGCACCAGCCGAGGACGCGGAAGATGCGCCGGCGTACGCGCCGATCTTCAAAGCGCCGTCGAGAAGCACTCGGCGCCGCGCGAGCCGCCCGAGTGCTGCGGCGGAGGTCGAGCAGGACGAGCCTGCCGAGACCCCGGAGAAGCCGAAGCGCGCGCCGCGCGTCGAGGTGATCGAAGAGCCGCGGGCGATCAAGGGATCCTCCCGCCTGGAGGCGCAGCGCCGCCGCCGCTCCGAGAAGCGCGAGGAGGACAAGAAGCGCTCCCGCATTGTCTCCCAGGCGGAATTCCTGGCGCGCCGCGAGTCGGTGACCCGCACGATGGTGGTGCGCGAGCGTGACCGCCACGACGGCGCCGGCCGCATCACGCAGGTCGGCGTGCTGGAAGACGGTTTGCTGGTCGAGCATTTCGTGACGTCGGATAGCCAGGCGTCGATGATCGGCAACATCTACCTCGGCCGCGTGCAGAACGTGCTGCCGAGCATGGAGGCCGCGTTCATCGACATCGGCCAGGGCCGCAACGGCGTGCTTTACGCCGGCGAGGTTGATTGGAAGGCCGCTGGCCTGGGTGGGCGTTCGCGCCGCATCGAGCACGCCCTGAAATCCGGCGACCAGGTTGTGGTGCAGGTGACGAAGGATCCAGTGGGCCACAAAGGTGCGCGCCTGACCACCCAGATCTCCCTGGCCGGCCGCTTTCTGGTGTACGTGCCGGGCGGCCGCAGCGCGGGCATCTCCCGCAAACTGCCCGCGCCGGAGCGCAAACGTCTGAAGGAAATCCTGAACAACGTGGTGCCGGGCAAGGGCGGCGCGATTATCCGCACCGCCGCCGAGGGCGTGTCCGAGGAAGCCATCGGTGCCGACGTGAACCGCCTGCACTCCCAGTGGGAAGCGATCCAGGAGCGCGCCGAGAAGGAAAAGAAGTCCAAGCACGCTAAGCCGGTCACGCTCTACGAGGAGCCGAATCTCTTGGTCAAGGTTGTGCGCGACCTGTTCAACGAGGATTTCTCCTCGCTGGTGGTGGACGGCGACAAGCCGTGGAACACGGTGCACGCCTACGTCTCCAGCGTGGCCCCGGATCTTGAGGACCGTCTTGTGCGCTTCAACCGCGGGGAGCACGACGGCAAGGATGCGTTCGAGGTCTACCGCGTCGACGAGCAGATCCAGAAGGCGCTGTCGCGCTCCGTGTGGCTGCCCTCCGGCGGCAGCCTGATCATCGACCGCACCGAGGCGATGACCGTCATCGACGTCAACACCGGCAAGTTCACCGGCTCCGGCGGCTCGCTGGAGGAGACGGTGACCTCGAACAACCTCGAGGCGGCCGAGGAGATTGTGCGTCAGATCCGCCTGCGCGACATCGGCGGCATCATCATCATCGACTTCATCGACATGATCCTGCCGGAGAACCAGGACCTGGTCCTGCGCCGCCTCAAGGAAGCGCTGGGCCGCGACCGCACCAAGCACCAGGTCTCCGAAGTGACCTCGCTCGGCCTGGTGCAGATGACGCGCAAGCGCCTGGGCACGGGCCTGCTCGAGATCTTCTCCGAACCGTGCGAGACGTGCGCCGGCCGCGGCATCATCGTTACTGAGGACCCGGTCGACCACGAGGAGTACGCGGCTGCCGCGCAGGAGCGTTCCCGCAAGTCGCGCGAACGCAACCGACCCGTCGGCGAGCATCCGGCGGCGCGGGCGATGCGCACCCACGCAAACGACGACGAGCTCGACGAGATTGCGGCCTCGATCATCGTCGCTGCCGAGGAGGACGTCGAGACCGAGGCCGAGGCACCGGCGGAGGAGCGCGAGGAGAAGCGCTCCGCTTCCCGACGCCGCGGACGACGCGGCGGTTCCCGCGGACGCGGCAAGCGCGGGGAGCAGCAGCCGGAGGTCATCGAACCGGAGGAGCCGAGGGAAGAGGAGGCGCCGGCGCAGACTTTCGAGGAGGCCGTGGCCGAGTTCGAGGCGTCTCCGCGACGCAAGCGCCGCACCCGCGGCAACTCGCGTTCGGATCACCGTCCGCGCGAGGAGGATTTCGTCGTCAAGCAGGAGCCCGAAGTCGAAGCCGAGCCGGAGGTTGCCGCCGAGCCCGAGCTCGAGCCCGAGCTGAAGCCCCGCAAGGGCCGCCGCCGTGCGAGCCGCAAGTCGCAGCCTGCGGAGGAGCAGCAGCGCGAGCCTAAGCGGGAACCGAAGCGGGAGCAGCAACCGGCGGACGCCGCGCGGCGCGGCCGCAGGCGGGCGACGCGGCGGACCTCCGCAAACTAGCGGGTGAGCGGTTTGGAGTTCCGCGACGGCGCGGTGTAGTCTTTGACAGTCGCTGTTTCGGGGCTCCCGCCTCGCTGCCCTGCATGCGGGCACGGCGGGTGAAGGTTATCGCCGCCGAGACATTGAAAAGCACTGTTCCAACGCCATCCGAAGCATGCCGGGGGCGTGCGAGTTGAGATAAGGGGTAACCCTCTATGTACGCGATCGTCAAGACCGGCGGCAAGCAGTACAAGGTTGCCGAAGGTGACCTGGTCAAGGTCGAGAAGCTTGAGGGTGAAGCAGGCGACAAGGTCGAACTCACCCCGGTCCTTCTCGTTGATGGCGCAGATGTCACCTCCGGCGCTGACGCGCTGGCCAAGGTTTCTGTTGAGGGCGAGATCGTCGAGCACGGCAAGGGCAAGAAGGTCGACATCCTCAAGTACAAGAACAAGACCGGCTACAAGAAGCGCCAGGGTCACCGCCAGCCGCTGACCACGGTCAAGATCACCGGCATCAAGTAAAACGACTTCATTCAAGGAGATTTGAACAATGGCACACAAGAAAGGTGCATCCAGCTCCTCGAACGGCCGTGACTCTGAGTCGAAGCGCCTCGGCGTGAAGCGCTTCGGCGGCCAGCAGGTCAAGGCCGGCGAGATCCTCGTTCGCCAGCGCGGCACCAAGTTCCACCCGGGCGACAACGTCGGCCGCGGCGGCGACGACACGCTGTTCGCGCTGAAGTCCGGCGCTGTGCAGTTCGGCATCAAGCGCAACCGCCGCACCGTGAACATCGTTCCGGCTGACGGCGAGGGCGTGGCAGTTGAGGTCCTCGAGGCCGCCGAGGCAGCAGGCGCTGTCGAGGAGGGCACCGTCGAGGAAGCTACCGCCACTGCGTAAGCATTTTTCTGAAGAAAGCGCGCCATGGGTTCCGGCCCGTGGTGCGCTTTCGCGTTTCGCCAAGGTTAGGGCACGGCGCGTGCCGACGGTAGGATTCCAAACCATGACGCAATTCGTTGACCGCGCGGTCCTGCACCTGCAAGCCGGTGATGGCGGCCACGGCTGCGCCTCCGTGCACCGCGAGAAGTTCAAGCCGCTCGGCGGGCCCGACGGCGGCAACGGCGGCCACGGCGGGGACATTGTGCTCGAGGTGTCCACCCAGGTACACACCTTGCTTGATTTCCAGTTCCGCGCGCACGTGAAGGCGCAGCGCGGCGGCAACGGCGAGGGCGACCACCGCAATGGCGCCCGCGGCGAGGACCTCGTGCTCGAGGTGCCGGTGGGCACCGTGGTGCGTAACGAGGCGGGGGAGATCCTCGCCGACCTCACCGTCCCGGGCACCCGCTTCATCGCCGCTGAGGGCGGCTTCGGCGGCTTGGGCAACGCCGCGCTGGCCAATGCGAAGCGCAAGGCCCCGGGCTTTGCGCTGAAGGGCGAGCCGGGCGAGGCGCACGACCTGATCCTGGAACTGAAGTCCATGGCGGATGTGGGCTTGGTGGGCTTCCCGTCCGCCGGCAAGTCCTCGCTGATCTCGGTGCTCTCCGCCGCGAAGCCGAAGATCGCCGACTACCCGTTCACCACCCTCGCGCCCAACTTGGGCGTGGTCAACGTGGGCCACGACACGTTCACCATCGCAGACGTGCCGGGGTTGATCCCGGGCGCGAGCCAGGGCAAGGGCCTGGGCTTGGACTTCCTGCGCCACATCGAGCGCACGGCGGTGCTCGCCCACATCGTGGATGTGGCGACGATGGAGCCGGGCCGCGACCCGATCTCGGATATTGAGGCACTCGAACACGAGCTGGCCACGTACGCCGACGAGCTGGACATGGACACGGGCCTCGGCGATCTGCGGGAGCGCCCCCGCCTGGTGGTGCTGAACAAGATGGACGTGCCGGAGGCGCGCGAGCTCGCGGACTTCCTCCGCGCCGACATCGAGGCGCAGTTCGGCTGGCCGGTGTATGAAATCTCCACGGTCACCCACGAGGGCCTCGAGCCGCTGAAGTGGGCGATGTGGGAGATCGTGCAGGCGTCCCGCAAGGCCCGCCCGAAGCCGCAGCGCGAGCTGGCGGAGCCGCAGGTGATTCGCCTGCAGAGCCGCTCGAAGGACTCCGACATCAAGGTCGAGCGCGATCCGCTGTACCCGGAGGGCTGGATCGTCACCGGCGAGAAGGCGGAGCGCTGGATCCGCCAGACCGACTTTGAGAACGACGAAGCCGTGGGCTACCTCTCCGACCGCCTGGAGAGGGCGGGCGTGGAGGACGCGCTGCGCAAGATCGGCGCCAAGGAAGGCGACGTGGTCACCATCGGCGAGATCTCCTTCGACTGGGAGCCTTCGCGCGGCGGCGATCCGACACTGGCCGGCCGCGGCCAGGATGCCCGCCTCGGCGGCACCACCCGTGCGTCCGCCGAAGAGCGCAAGCGCGCCTCCCAGGCCCGCCGCGGCCTCATCGACGAGTACGACTACGGCACCGACGAGGCCGCCGACCGCGAGCGCTGGCAGGGCTAGGCGTGTCGGATTCCTCGCGCGCGCTGCGCGCCCAGATCGCTTCCGCGCGCCGCATCGTGGTCAAGCTGGGCACATCTTCGCTTGTCGACGCCACCGGGGCGGTCTCCCAAGAGAAGATCGACCGTATCGTCGACGCGATCGAGCGCCGGATCGCGCGCGGCACTGATGTGATCGTGGTGTCCTCGGGTGCGATCGCCGCCGGCATGGGTCCCCTCGGGCTGAAAACCCGGCCCCGTGATCTGGCGACGAAGCAGGCCGCCGCCGCTGTCGGCCAGATTCACCTGGCGCAGTCGTGGGGTCAGTCGTTCGCGCGTTACGGGCGCCCGATCGGCCAAGTGCTGCTCACGCAGTCCGATGCCGGCGTTCGTGAGCGTGCGCGCAACGCGCAGCGCACCATCGACAGGTTGCGGCAGATCGGTGTCGTGCCGATTGTCAACGAGAACGACACCGTGGCCACCTCCGAGATGCGCTTCGGCGACAACGACAGGCTGAGTGCGATCGTCGGCACGCTGATCAGCGCGGATGCGTTGGTGCTGCTCTCGGATGTCGAGGGCCTCTACGACCGGAACCCGGCCGAGCCGGGCGCGCAGTTGATCGACGAGGTGCGCTCCGGCAGCGATCTCGACGGCGTGCAGGCGGGGGACGGCGGACTCTTCGGCACCGGCGGCATGGCCGCGAAGGTCTCCGCCGCGCGTTTGGCCACCCGCGGGGGCGTGCCGGTGCTGCTCACCGCGACTGAGCGGATCGAGGAGGCGCTGGACACGGCCCAGGTTGGCACGGTGTTCCACACCCGTCTGGAGAAGCGTCTCAACGCGTGGAAGTTCTGGGCGCTGTACGCCGCTGACGCGGAGGGCGTGCTGCGGCTCGACGCGGGTGCGGTGAAGGCCGTGACCCGCGGCGGCACGAGCCTGCTCGCGGTCGGCATCACCGGCATCGAGGGCGATTTTCACGCCGGCGACATTGTGGAGATCCTCGGGCCCGAGTCCGAGGTCATCGGCCGCGGAGAGGTGGCGTACGACGCCGTTGAACTCGCCGGCATGTTGGGCAAGCACACCGCCGAACTGGCGGATCACCAGCGCCGACCCGTGGTGCACGCGGATTACTTGAGCAACTACGCGTCGCGTTTGTAGATAATGGGGGCATGAAGTTCGCATTTTTGCCTGAGCCCTGGGATGAGTCCGTTGCCGACCTCGAGGCGGCCGGCCACGAGCTTGTCTCCCTCGACGACAACCCGGACATGCTGGTCTTCCGCGGCACGCCGGACCAGTTCCCGGAGGAGCTGCCCAAAAGCGTCAAGGTTGTCCAGAACGCTTTCGCCGGCATGGACGCGCTGCGCGAGGCCGGCACCCTGGCCCAGCACGACGTGCGCTGGGCCAACGCTGGCGGGCTTTACGACGATACGGTGGCCGAATCCACCCTCGCACTCCTCCTCGCGGTGCTCCACCGCCACAAGGCAGTGTCCCGCGAGTGGAACCAGCAGCAGCTGGCGGAGGAGACCGACTTCCTCTTCGACGACAAGAAGCTGGCGCTGATCGGCGCGGGCGGCATCGGCAAGAAGCTCATCGAGTTCATCGCCCCATTCGGTGTAGAGGTCACCGCGGTGAACCGCTCCGGCAACCCGGTGGACGGCGCCGCACAGACCGTGAAGATGTCCGAGGCGGACGACGTGTGGGCAAGCCACGACGTGTTTGTGCTGCTCGCGCCGTTGACGGAAGAGACAAAGAGCATGGTCGACGCAGAGGTGCTGGCTAAGATGAAGCCGAGCGCAGTGGTGGTGAACGTCGGCCGCGGCCCGCTCGTCGACACCGGCGCGCTGGCGGATGCGCTCCAGCTCGGCACCATCGCCGGCGCGGGCCTCGATGTCACCGACCCCGAGCCGCTGCCGGCGGATCACCCGCTGTGGGATCTGGACAACTGCATCATCACCCCGCACACGGCGAACGTTCCGCGCTTCATGGCGCGCCGCCTGGGCAAGCTGGCCGCCGAGAACTGGGAGGACTTCGAGGCCGGGAAGGACATGCGAACCGAAGTGGACGTCGACGCGGGATACTAGACTCTCGCGCATGACTGAGCTCACCCCCCAGCGCCAGGCAGAGCGCGACGAGGTTTTGGCCAAGGCGCGCGCGGCGAAGCGCGTCGCACCGCTGCTGGCCACACTTCCCACCCCGCACAAGGACGAGCTGCTGGTCGCCGCGGCAGACCAGATCGAAGCCCGCGCGGGCGAGATCCTCGCGGCGAACGCCCGCGACCTCGAAGCGGGCCGCGAGTCCGGTATGGACGAGGCGCTGCTTGACCGCCTCGCGCTCAGCGAGGACCGCGTCCGCGGCATCGCCGGGGGCCTGCGCCAGGTTGCGGGCCTGAAGGACCCGGTGGGGGAGATCGTCCGCGGCGGCATGGGCCCGCAGGGCATGACGATGAAGCAGGTGCGTGTGCCGCTCGGCGTGATGGGCATGGTCTACGAGGCGCGCCCGAACGTCACCGTCGACGCTTTCGGCCTCGCACTCAAGTCGGGCAACGTCGCCCTCCTGCGCGGCTCGAAATCTGCCCGCAACTCCAACGAGCAGCTGGTGGCGGTACTCCAGGACGCTGCAGAAGCGCAACGCTTGCCCCGCGAGATCGTGCAGCTCCTGCCGTGCGACACCCACGATTCGGTGCAGGACCTCATCACGGCGCGCGGGCTTGTCGACGTCGTCATTCCGCGCGGCAGCGCCCGCCTTATCAACGCCGTGATTTCGGGCGCGACGGTGCCCACCCTCGAGACGGGCACCGGCAACTGCCACTTCTACATCGATGCCACGGCGGAGCTGGATTCGGCGATCGAGATGCTGCTCAACGGCAAGACCCGCCGCGTGTCAGTCTGCAACGCCACAGAGACCGCGCTGGTGGACTCCGCGCTTTCCGACGACAGCATCCTGCGCATCGTCCAGGCGCTGCAGGATGCCGGGGTGAGGGTGCACGGCAACGTCGACAAGCTCTCTGCCCTGGGCGCGCAGGACATTGTGGATGCGGGCGAGGCGGATTGGGCCGAGGAGTACCTGTCGATGGACATCGCGCTGGCGATTGTGGATGGCGTGGACGGCGCGATCGAGCACATCCGCACCTACTCCAGCGGGCACACCGAGGGCATCGCGGCGCGGGACGCATACGTGCTGCAGCAGTTCGCCAACCACGTCGACTCGGCTGCGGTGATGCTCAACGCGTCGACGGCGTTCACGGACGGCGAGCAGTACGGCATGGGCGCGGAGATCGGCATTTCCACCCAGAAGCTGCACGCCCGCGGCCCGATGGGCCTGCCGGAGCTGACGTCGACGAAGTGGATCCTCGAGGGCACCGGGCAGGTGCGGCCGTGACGCGCGTCGGCGTGATGGGCGGCACGTTCGACCCGATTCACCACGGCCACCTCGTGGCGGCGAGCGAGGCGGCCCACCGCTTCGACCTCGACGAGGTTGTGTTCGTGCCCACCGGCCAGCCGTGGCAGAAGGCGGGCCGGAAGATCTCGCCGGCGGAGGACCGCTACCTCATGACTGTCATCGCCACCGCGTCGAACCCGCAGTTCAACGTCTCGCGCGTGGACATTGACCGCGGGGGGCCGACGTACACCATCGACACGCTGCGCGACTTGCGCGAGGAGTACCCGGGCGCCGAGCTGTTCTTCATCACCGGCGCCGACGCGCTGAGCTCGATCATGAGCTGGCACGACTGGGAGAAGATGTTTGAGCTCGCCGAGTTCGTCGGCGTCACCCGCCCGGGCTACGAGCTGACCGAGGACATGCTGCCCGCCGACATCCAGGAGCGCGTCCACCTGCTGGACATCCCGGCGATGGCGATCTCCTCGACGGACTGCCGGGCGCGAGCCGCGTCCGGCCAGCCGGTCTGGTACTTGGTGCCGGACGGGGTGGTGCAGTACATCGGCAAGCACGAGCTGTACGTGTAGCGCGCCTGTGTGGGACAATGGCCTGAACAAACCCTCGGATACCCGTAAAGGACCGCTTTCTTGACTGCTTCGCAGACTTCCATCGACCAGGCACGCATCGCGGCGAAGGCCGCGGATGAGAAACTCGGCGCGAACATCGCCGTCATCGACGTCTCCAACGTCATGGCGATCACCGACATTTTCGTGATCGCCTCCGCCGAGACGGAGCGGCAGGTCGCCGCCATCGTCGAGGAGGTCGAAGCCGAGCTTTCCGACGCTGGGGCTGAGCCGAAGCGCCGCGAAGGCAACCGCGAGAACCGCTGGGTGCTGCTGGATTACGGCAACTTCGTGGTGCACGTCCAGCGCGAGGCGGAGCGGGACTTCTACGGTCTCGACCGCCTGTACGCGGATTGCCCAGTCATCGCTGTGGAGGGCCTCGAGGAGTACCAGCGCCCGGGCGCGTTCGCCGAGGGCACCCGCAGCGCCGAGAGCATCGAGGACCTGCCGCTGGCCGGCGAGGGCCCCGACGCCGACGAGTTCTAAGCCGTGGGCCGCCGACTCATCCTGCTGCGCCACGGGCAGACGGAGTACAACGCCACCCGCCGCATGCAAGGGCAGCTCGATACCGAGTTGTCCACGACGGGTGTGGAGCAAGCCCGCGCAGCCGGGTTGCTCATGCGCGAGTTCGGCGTGACCAAGATTGTCAGTTCCGATCTCGCCCGCGCCCGCCGTACTGCTGAGATTGTCGCTGCGGTGCTGGGGCTGGACCTTGCCGTCGACACGCGCCTGCGCGAAACCCACCTGGGGGACTGGCAGGGCAAGACCCACGCCGAAGTGGACACGATCGACACCGGTGCGCGGGCGCACTGGCGCAACAACGCAGCGTGGGCACCGCCGCAGGGGGAGAGCCGCTTGGACGTGGCGCGCCGGGCGCGGCCCGTGGTGGATGAGCTCATGGCGACGTACGACGGCTGGGATGACGGCGCGGTCCTGCTCGTCGCCCACGGCGGCACGATCTCTGCGCTGACGTCGAACTTGCTCGGACTCGAGGAGCACCAATACCCGCTGCTGAAGAGCTTGGGCAACACCAACATGTCCCGGCTGCGGGCCATGCCGCGCTACCGCGAGGGGGCTTCGAGCTCCCACTTCGATTCCACCGCGCCCGAGGACGTGCAGTGGTACCTAGAGGCGTGGAACCAGGGGCTGAGCCTGTAATGGCGGTGCGCGTTGTCGTCGATTCAGCCGCCGGCCTCCCGCGCGAGATCGCCGAGGAGCTGGACATCACCGTCATTCCCCTGCACGTCATGGACGGTGAGGGGGAAGAATCGACCTCCGGGCTGACCTCGCTCGAGCTCACTGCCTGCTACGCCCGCCAGCTGGAGCGCGGGGGCGACGACGGCGTGGTGGCGCTCCACCTGGCCAGATCGCTATCCTCCACATGGTCGGCGGCGGTGACCGCGTCGGCGGTCTTCCCCGGCACCGTGCGTGTGGTGGACACCGACACCGCAGGCATGGCGATCGGAGCTGCGGCGATGGCGGCGGCCACCGTCGCCCGCGAGGGCGGGGACCTCGACGAGTGCGAGGCCATGGCACGGTCCACCATGGAGCGCTCCGAGACGTGGGTGTACTTGCAGCAGCTTGAGGGGTTGCGCAAGTCCGGCCGCCTGTCCACGGGTACGGCGCTGTCCGCGACGCTATTGGCCACGAAGCCGATCCTGCGCATCAACGGCGGCAAGCTCGAGCTCGCCGCGAAGACGCGCACCCAGACCAAGGCGTTCGCCCGGCTCGCTGAGATGATCGTGGAACGCGCCGAGGGGCAGCCGGTGTTCGCGGCGGTGCAGCACGCTGATGCCGAGGACGCCGCGGAGCACATGGCCTCAACCCTCGATGAAGTGCTGCCGCAGGGCTCCCAAGTCCTCGTGGAACCGCTGGTTGACGTGCTGGCTGTGCACACCGGGCGCGGCGCAGTCGGCGTGTCGGTGGTGTTCACCACCCCGCCTGCTGACCATTCGCTGTGATCTTGTCCTGACAGGGCTGGGCGCAGCCGTTATGCTCGCCTGGTGCGCTCCTCTGTTTCGCTTCGCCCCCGCATTATGCTGCTCGCCGTGATCGCGGCGCTTTTGACTTCAATCGTCGTCACGTTCGCTGCTCCTCAGGAGGCGGAGGCCCAGCGCCGCTGCCCGGCAGTGGCGGTGGTCGCCGCCCGCGGATCCGGGCAGAACGATCAAATTTTCCGCACCAGCTACTCCCCGCAGGCGCCGTGGGTGTCCAACGGCTGGGAGGGGCAGACCATGCGTGCGTTCTTCCGCCACGCGGAGAACCGTTACCGCGCCACCCACGGCGGCAATTCGCTGATGAAGGACGTGGAGGTGCTGGGCCTCGAGCCCAAGTACTACCCGGCGATTTACCCGGAGTACAACGTGCCGGAGGTGGCGGTGCCGGCGACGATCGCCCAGGGCGTGCTCCTGGCGCTGGAGTACTCGGTGCCCGCGCTGCGGACGGCACGCCGCGCAGCGACGGAGTTCACCGACTCGGTAAAGCTGGGCCGCGTGGGCGTGATGCAGCAGATCAACGACTACGAGGCGGCCACCGGTTGCCGTCCGAGCTACATTCTGACCGGCTACTCGCAGGGCGCGATGATCCTGCTCGAACACGAGCGTGAGCTGGCCCGCCGCGGGCAGCTCGCCGGCGTGGTGTATTTCGGCAACCCGAACACCGCCCCGGACGACTGGTCCACCGTGGGTGTAGCCGGCGGCGGCGCGGGCGGCATCCTTGGCATCCTGCCGTTCAACACCCGCACCGCCGCGGGCACCTCGAACCGCGTGAACTACTGCCTGCCGCTGGACGGCGTGTGCGACCTCTCGGTGCAGACACTGCAGGGTGCTGCGCAGTTCAACGGCGGCAACCACGGCCGCTACTACCTGTGGCCGTCCCAGTGGGATAACCAGGTGTCCGACTCTTTCGGCCGCTTCGTGGACCAGGTACGTTACCGCTAGCCGCCGGAACCTGTGGATAACTCCGCGTTTGAGTGACGCGTCACCGGAGTTATCCACAGAAAAATGTTCACCTCTACCGGAGGCATTTTCTCTTTCGTAGTCTGCGGGCATGAGCGCCGCTGACCGCATTAAAGAACTCACCCGCCCGACCGGGGAGGAGGACCTCCTGCCCGTCCGCTACCCCGAACCCCGCCTCCGATTAGAGCTGAAGCAGGCAATGCTGGCCGCTGCCGCGGTGCTGGCGATCGTCTGCGGCTGGGCGGCCGCGCGGCTCGCCGCGGAGCAGCCGCCCACGCCGGAGTGGGGCCAAGTCGCCGCGGAAAGCCCCGTGCCCGAGAAAGTCGTCGTCGCCGTGGTGGGGGAGGTGGCGAACCCGGGCCTGGTCACGCTCGATCAGGGCTCCCGCGTCGCCGACGCCCTCGACATTGCCCAGCCACTGCCCGCCGCCGACCTGATCACGCTCAACATCGCGCAGATGCTTGTCGACGGCCAGCAGATCCATGTCCAAACCATCGGCGCCGCGCCCGTGGATGCTCCGCCCGCCGCCCCGGGCCTCATCTCGCTGAACCAGGCGAGCGCGGCTGAGCTGACCTCGCTGCCGGGGGTGGGGGAGGCGACCGCCGCCGCGATCGTGGCACACCGGGAAGCAAACGGCCCGTTCGGCTCCGTCGACGCGCTGCTGGATGTCAAAGGGATCGGCCCCGCCAAGCTCGACGCGATCCGCGACTTGGTGGCGCTCTAGCGATGAGTGAGCTGCGCCTCGTCCCCGCGGCTCTCGCCGTCTGGGCGGCGAGTATCGCGTGCGTGCTCGCGGGTACGCACGCAGCGGTTGTGGTCGTCGCTCTGTTTTGCGCCGGCAGTGCGCTGCTCCGCGAGTGGGGTCAAGCGCTGCTCACCGCCGGCCTCGGCGCGGCGTCGGTGCTCGCCGCGCACGTCCGCCTCCGCATAGCCGACGCCTGGGACTACGCCTCGCCGCTCATCGGCACCGTGAGCGGTCAACCGAAACTCACGGCCAGCGGCTCCTGGCTCACCCGCATCGCGCTGCCCGGCCACCCCTCCACCCTCACGGTATTCAGCGCCACGCTTGACGACGCCATCGTTCCCGGCGCGACCGTCGCCGCAACCGGAGCACTCGACGACAACAAGATTGCGGGTGTGACTCCGGTGGTGCTCAACGGGGAGGTGGAACTCGTTGCCCCGGCTACCGGGTACGCCGCGTTCGCCCAGCACGTGCGGGAAACCTTCCGAGCTGCGGCCACAGCCAGGGTCGGCGACGCGTCCCGCGGTCTCATTCCCGGCATGGTGCTTGGCGATACGTCCCTGCAAACCCCGGTGGAGCAGCAGACGTACATCGATACCGGGTTGTCGCACCTGTCGGCGGTGTCGGGGTCGAACGTCGCCATCGTGACTACGGCGGCGGTGGTGGTGGCAACCCTGCTCGGCCTCGGGCTGCGAGTCCGCTTGCTGGCCGCCGCGGTTGCGCTCGTTGCCTTCGCCGGCCTGGTGGGTCCGGAGCCGAGCGTGCTCAGAGCATCTGTCACCGGGTTGGTCGGCCTCGTTGCGGTCCTGGCGTCGACGCGCACCGAGCCGCTGCATGCGCTATGCCTGGCGGTCATCGGCTTGGTGCTGGTGGATACGGACCTGGCCGTGCACTACGGCTTCGCGCTCTCCGTCGCGGCGACGGCGGGCATCGTGGTGCTCCACCCGCTGCTGTACCGGGCGCTGGCGGCGACGGGCTGGCCCGACATCATCAACCGCGCGCTCGCGGTGGCGATCGCCGCTGACGTGGTCACAATGCCCATCGTCGCGCTCATGGCGGGGCAGGTGTCGCTGGTGGCGGTCGCCGCAAATGTCCTCGTCGCGCCCGCAGTAGCCCCGGTCACGGTGCTCGGTCTTATCGCGGTCATCCTCGCGCTCCTGCCGGGCGGGCTCGAGGCTCTCCCGCTATTTATCATCGAACCGCTGGCGTGGTGGGTGCACGCGGTGGCAACAACGGGTGCGGCACTCCCGCTGGCGACGGTTGCCGCTGGTCCAGTGGCAGCGTTGGTGGCGTACGGGTGGGTGATGGCAGGGATCGTCGGCAAGCGGCCGCGCGCAACGGCAGCGGCCGTGACCGCGGTGCTCTGCGCGACACAGCTGCACGCAGCGCCTCCCGCCCCGGATTACTCGGGCATGCGCGCGCATGTCGTGGCGACGAAGGCGGACGTTGATCCGGTCCCGCCCGGCACCGAGCTGGTCGTCGTCCTCGAGGAGGGCAAACCGTTGAAGCGTCCGGTGGTGACGCAGAGCGGGATTCCGGTGCTCTTCCCCAACCGCGCGGGCCCTTAAGATGGTGGCCATGCTCAACCCTGTGCACCTCGTCCTCGGGGACGACGAGTTCCTCGCGGAGCGGGCGACGAAGGAGATCATCGCCCAGGCTGGCCCGGAGGCCGAAGTGACTACACTGCGCGCCTCCGAGGTCACGGAGGGGGAGATTGCGATGGCGACCAGCCCGTCGCTGTTCGCCGAGGACCGGGTTGTGGTAGTCGAGCGCACCGAGCTCGCCGGCAAGGAACCGACGGAGACGCTGCTCGCAGCCTGCGTGGATCCCGCGCCGGGTATGACGCTGGTGATCAAGCATTCGGGCGGCGGGCGGCAGAAGTCGTACGTCGCAAAGTTTCAGAAGATCGCCGAGGTGCACCGCGTCGACGCGCTGAAGGATCGGGACCGGCACGCGTGGGTGAGCGCGGAGTTCCGCCGCCACGGGGCGCGTCCGACACCGGACGTGGTTGCGGCGCTGTTGGAATCCGTCGGCTCGGACCTGCGCGAGCTCGCCTCGGCAGTGAGCCAGCTCGTAGCGGACACCGAGGGCGAGATCACGGTCGCGGCGGTGCGCGACTACTACACGGGCGTGGCGGAGGTCGCCGGCTTCGATATCGCGGACCAAGCCGTGCTGGGCCGCGCGGACAGGGCGCTGGCGTCGTGCCGCCGGGCACTGCAGCTCGGGACGTCGCCGGTGGCTATCGCCGCAGCACTGGCGCACAAGGTCGGCGATATCGCCCGCCTCCAGGGGGTCCGGGGCAATCCGGATCAGCTCGCGCGCGAGCTGGGGATGCACCCGTTCGTCGCAAAGAAAACCATGCAGGTGGCGCGGCAGTGGACACCCGCGGCGGTCACGGAGGCTGTGATCATCGTCGCGGACCTCGACGCGGAAGTGAAGGGCCAAGGCGGCGACCCGGACTTCGCCGTGGAGGACGCAGTGCGCAGGATCGCCGAACTGGCATGAAAAAACCCGCCGAGGGCGGGTAATTTCGGAAGGCTCTTAGTCCATCTTGTTGAGGGCGTGAGCCATCTTGGACTTCTTGTTGGCCGCGTTGTTGCGGTGGTAAACGCCCTTGGTCACGGCCTTGTCCAGCTTGCGGGACGCAACGCGCAGCTGCTCTGCGGCAGCTTCCTTGTCGCCGGCCTCGACCAGCTCGCGGAACTTGCGGATCTCCGTGCGGGTCGCGGAACGGACAGCCTTGTTGCGCTGACGGCGCTTCTCGTTGGTGAGCACGCGCTTCTGCTGCTGCTTAATGTTTGCCATGGTGCACCTCTTAATTTCGGTATCGAATGGAACGTGCCCGGCGGGGACTTCTGTGCGGCGACTTTGGATATGGGACGCGAGCCCAAGGTCCTGCCCGCGTAGCGCCGCGCACCCTGCTGGACAACTCCTCTAACCTAGCAGCCTGCGTTATCCCCAATCAAAACGGTCGCGCAAGCGGTTCGCCACGCGCTCGAAACGCAGTGCCGGCACGGTGGTGCCGCGGCGGTGCACATCCGTCTCCGGCACGCACAGCGTCTTGTCCAGGCGGACCCAGCACGGCTCGCCGGAGGCATCCCACTCGCCGCAGCCGATGCCCAGCCAGTGCTGGTCGTCCGCGTGCTCCTTGCCGGGGGAGATGAGCAGGCCCAGCACCTCGTGCTGCTCGCGCCCGACAACGAGCATGGAACGCTCCGTCGGCGGCTGGGACGGCACCGTCACCCACACGACCTCGCCCGGCTCGGCGTTGCCGTCCATGTCCGGGGCGTAGTAGATGTTGCGCGGGATCTTGCCGGTGGGCTTCACGTTGACGCGGGCGGCGCGCTTCGCTCTCCGGTCCGAGGCGGGCGCGGCGAGGCGGGCGTTGAGCATGGCGAGGCCCTGATCGAGCGACGTGGTGCGTGTGCGCGACCACCACTTCTTCGCCATGGCCCTCTACCTCCTTAAGCCCTCTTGCGCTCACTCTAGGGGAGCGGCCGGTAGAATGCGCTAATTATGGCTGCTCAAAAGAAGAACTTTGCGGAGGAGACGTTCACCGATCCCGCTCGCATCCGCAACTTCTGCATCATCGCGCACATCGACCACGGTAAATCCACCCTGGCCGACCGCATCCTCCAGCTCTCCAACGTGGTGGACGCCCGCGACATGCGCGACCAGTACCTGGACAACATGGACATTGAGCGCGAGCGCGGCATCACCATCAAGGCGCAGAACGTGCGCCTGCCGTGGACGGTGACCTCGGGCGAGCATGCGGGCGAGGAGTTCGTCCTCCAGATGATTGACACCCCGGGCCACGTCGACTTCTCGTACGAGGTCTCCCGCTCCCTCGACGCGTGCGAGGGCGCCATTTTGCTTGTCGACGCAGCTCAAGGCATCGAGGCGCAGACCCTGGCCAACCTGTACATGGCCATGGAGAACGATCTCGAGATCATCCCGGTGCTGAACAAGATCGACCTGCCGGCCGCGGACCCGGAGAAGTACGCGCTGGAGATCGCCAACATCATCGGCTGCGAGACCGAGGATGTGCTGCGCGTGTCCGGCAAGACCGGCCAGGGCGTGCCGGAGCTTTTGGACAAGGTGGTCGAGCTGATTCCGGCGCCGAGCTCGGAGCACTCCGACGACGCGCCGGCCCGCGCGCTGATTTTCGACTCGGTCTACGACACCTACCGCGGCGTGGTCACCTACGTGCGCATGGTGGACGGCAAGCTGCTGCCGAATCAGCAGGTGCAGATGATGAATACGGGTACCCGCCACGAGATCCTCGAGATTGGCGTCGTCTCGCCGACGATGAAGAAGACGAAGGGCCTCGGCCCCGGCGAGGTGGGCTATCTGATCACCGGCGTGAAGGACGTGCGCGAGACCCGCGTGGGCGACACGGTCACGTGGGCGTCGAAAGGCGCGTCGGATCCGCTCGAGGGCTTCGAGGAAGTCAAGCCGATGGTGTACTCGGGCCTCTTCCCAGTCAGCCAGGAAGACTTCCCCGACCTGCGCGAGTCGCTGGAGAAGCTGCAGCTTAACGACGCTTCTTTGACCTGGGAGCCGGAAACCTCCGTGGCGCTGGGCTTCGGGTTCCGCTGCGGCTTCTTGGGCCTGCTGCACATGGAGATCACCCGCGATCGCCTGGAGCGCGAGTTCGACCTGGACCTCATCTCCACGGCGCCGTCGGTCACCTACCGCGTGATCCGGGAGGACGGCACCGAGCAGATCGTGCACAACCCCTCCGACTGGCCGGGCGGAAAAATCGAGGAAGTCTACGAGCCGATCGTCAACATGACCATCATCGTGCCCCAGGAGTTCGTGGGCACGACGATGGAGCTGTGCCAGTCCAAACGCGGCACCATGAAGAACATGGAGTACCTCTCCGAGGACCGCGTTGAGCTGCGCTACATCATGCCGCTCGGCGAGATCATCTTCGACTTCTTCGACATGCTGAAGTCCCGCACCAAGGGCTACGCCTCGCTGAACTACGAGGAGGCCGGCGAGCAGCTCGGCGACCTGGTAAAGGTGGACATCCTGCTGCAGGGTGAGCCGGTGGACGCGTTCTCCGCGATCGTGCACAAGGATTCGGCCCAGTGGTACGGCAACAAGATGACGAAGAAGCTCAAGGAGCTCATCCCGCGCCAGCAGTTTGAGGTGCCGGTGCAGGCGGCGATCGGTTCCAAGATCATCGCCCGCGAGAACATCCGCGCCCTGCGCAAGGACGTGCTGTCCAAGTGCTACGGCGGCGATATCTCTCGCAAGCGCAAGCTGCTGGAGAAGCAGAAGGCCGGTAAGAAGCGCATGAAGTCCATCGGCTCCGTGACGGTGCCGCAGGAAGCGTTCGTGGCTGCGCTGTCTACCGACGAAGCGCAGTAAACACCGCCCGGCCGATCCACACCACGGCGAACATCGCCACAAAGATGATCAGGCCGAGGCCGAGCATGCCCCCGAGGGTGGTCACGCCGGCCGCGTCCGCCCAGTCGGGCGCACCAATCGCGGCGGCGACGAAGCCGAGCACGAGGTTCATCGCCTCGGCGCGCTTGGATTCCTCCTCGGCGATCTCGCCGGAGAGCTGCTCGAACTGGTTGCGCATCACCTGCTGGCGCGACTTCATCTTCGAGTCGAAGTCCTCGCGCAGCTGGTTGAACCCGGTGGCGCGCTGCAGCCCCTTGAGCACGCGCGTGTCGATATCCCGGCCCGGGATGGTGCGGAACCACAACTTGTCGCGGATCTCGATGTGGTCGAGCTGGAGACGCTCCATCCGCTCGAGGTCGGCGCGCAGCTCGGCGTGGGACGCTTCGCCTATCGACGACGATTTTTCGCCCACAATCTGCAGCGTCTTGCGCAGGTGGTTCTCGCCCGCCTGGGCGCGCATCTGCAACATCACCACATCCACGAAGCGGGTGTTGGCCATGGACCAGTAGCGCATGCCCTCGCGGCTGGCCGACTTGGTGCGCACCATGCCCACGCCTTCGTCGGAAGTCATGATTGTCCAGGACGAAAGTTGCGCGGCGACGAGCTCCTGGAGTGCGTCCTGGGTTTGGTAGGGCACCAGCTCGGGGTAGGAGTCCGCGCCTTCGAGGATTTGCCACGCCCACTGCTCGTGCCATTTCCACTTGGTGTTGCGGGTTTGGAGCACGAGCGGGCCTTCGATGTCATCCGGCACGGAGCCGTTGTTCGCCTCGCTAAGGGTGAAACGGTCGGGGTCTTCCGGGCGGGCGGGGTTCGGAATCGCCATGGCCACGCGCTGCGGCGCGGGCAGAGCGAAGGTGCCGGCGGGTCCGGGCGCGCCAGCAGTAGACACCAAGCTGCCCGCCGCGGAGACCCGCATGGAGCATTCGCGCCCGAGCGCTTCGTCGATCTTCGCCACCGCGATGTTGACGAACCTGGTTAGCGCGTGGAGCTGCGGGGGCGACTCGGCATACTCCCCGTCGACTTTGTAGAACTGGGACGTGTTGCGCGGCCGGCGCAGCGTCGCGCTGAGGAAGCCCAGCGTCGCCGAGGAGATGTTCTCCGCGACCACGTTGAGGATGAGGAAGTTGCTGGTCACCTTCGACGGCGTGTTCAGGTTCAGGTCGTGGAACTGCATGATCTCGGCGGAGAGGAGCCGCAGCGTCGCGGTGCCGTGGCTGCCCCGCGCCCCGCGCATCTGGTCTTCCCAGGGCAGCTGCGCGTCGTAATTCACCAGCTCGTAGAACGTCCGGTTCCTCTCCGGCGGGAAGACGAAGTGGTGGGCGGTGACGTTTGGGTCCCAGCCTGCGTCGGCAAGCGAAAGCTCCCGCGGCGGTGTCTGGGACGGTGTCCTGCGGTGGCTGGTGCGGTCCTCATGCCCGAACTCTTCGACGCCCGCGAAGGCGACTTCCTGGAACACCACGTCGACGTCGATGCTGCGCGCGCCGACGGAGGCGTCGATCGGGTCCATGAAGCGCGAGCGGGCGTCGTTGTAGTGGGGGCGGCCACCCTCGACGATGGGGTCGCCGTAGTAGTTGTGCCGCACGTCGGGCTTGCGGAAAACCTCCCGCTTTGGATCCCACGCCGGGTTCTCCACGATGCGCACGCCCTTGTCCCGCCCGTACGCCCAGCCGTGCTCGCCGAAATCGAAGGGTGCGTCGCCGAACCCGGACGCATCGGGCACGGGGAGGACAAGTGAGAAGGTGGCCAGCCGCCACTCCGGTAGGCTTGGAGCCTCGAACGTATCGGGCACAAGGAAGTCGTGGCCGACATCTTTGTACGAGTGCAACTGCATACATGGGAGGCTACCGTGACCTACGCGAACTCCACCGTCTTTCTTCCGGGCGTGACGCAGCGGGAGCACGAGGTGCGCGTCCCCATCGACCGCGCCAACCCCGCGCTCGGCGAGATCACCGTCTTCGCGCGCGAGCTGTACACCGACGAGTCGTTGCCGTACCTCGTCTACTTCCAGGGCGGCCCCGGCAAACCCGGCCCGCGCATGCTCATGGAGTGGATTCCGGAGGCGCTGAAACGCTACCGCGTGCTGCTTATCGACGAACGGGGCACCGGCCGCTCCGCCAAAGTCGACCGGACCACGCCTGAGCGTATCGACGCTAACTTTCTAGCCCACCTGCGTCCGCCGGACGTGGCGGCTGATGCGGAGGCGCTGCGCGAGCACCTCGGGGTGGAGCAGTGGGACCTGTTGGGCAACTCCTTCGGCGCGGCGTGTGCCGGCTCCTACTTGTCCTACTTCCCGGAAGGGCTGCGCCGCGTGCACCTGGTGGGCACCGTGCCGGAGCCGCACATGGACGTGGACCTGTTCAACCGGAAAACGTTCGAGTTGCTTCGCGAGCGGCAGAATGAACTTTTCGCCGCAGTGCCGTGGATGCAGCAGCGCGTTGCGGAAGTGGCTGACCACCTGGAAAACCAGGACGTGCGGATGCCGACGGGGGAGCGGCTGTCCTCCACCCGCATGCGCATGGCGGGTGTGCTCTTGGGCGAGGAGGGCGATTTCGGCTTGCTGGCGAACCTCTTCGAGATGCCGTTCACCGAGTACCGCGGCGAAAAGCGCCTGCGGGGCGACTTCCTGGCGCAGCTCGGCGGCATCATCTCGCTGGAGACGATGCCGCTGTGGGGCGTGGTGCACGAGTCCGTCATGGCGCGACCGGGTCACCCAACCCGCTGGTCCGCGGAGCGGATCTACCGCGAAGAGTTCGCCGACCTCACGCTTTTGGGCAACCACTTCTTCACCACCCACTTCGAGGAAGACCCGGCGCTCACCCCGTTCTACGAGGCGGTCAACGAGGTGCAGCACATGGACACCCTGGCGGCCCAATCAGAAGACGTCTCCGGTAACAAGGTGCCGGTCGCGGCACTGCTATTCAAGCCGGACCTTTTCATCCCGTACGAGCTCACCGCGGAATCGGCGTCGAGAGTCGGGAACCTGCGCCTCTGGAGCCACGACGAGTGGTTCCACGACGGCATTTGGGCCCACGGGGAGGACGTGGTCACGGGCCTCTTCGAGATGCTGGACTGACAGGTTTCTTTTAGGCTTTGCGGCGTGAAAGCGAACGTCGTGAAGCTCAGTGCCCTCCTTACCGCCGCCTCCCTCGTCTGCGCGCCCGCCGCGAACGCGATCACGGTGCCGCAGCTGCGCAGCGAGGTGACCGGCAGCTCCATCGGCGCGCCGATTGTGCAGCACCCGGGTGCGCCGGTGCCGCGCCCGTTTTCGCCGCAGTACCTGACCGGCTACATCTCCGACATTTCGCCGTACAAGTACGGCATTTACGCCGAGGTGAACCGCCTATTCCCGCAGGTCCGCGACACGCAGCCGCAGACCATGGCGGCGAATCTGGACACGGTCGTACGGATCAACAACACGGCGAGCGCTGAACAGATCGCCACGGCGCAGGTGGACGCGGTGGCGTCCGCGGGCGGGCTGCTCGCGGCGCTGTCCCCGGCGCTCGGCGCGGAGTTCGGTGAGGCGTTCCGCGCAGCGCTGCGTGAGGGGCGCCTCCCGAAAACCTCGTACTTGCTGGATAACGGCTACCTCGCGCGCACCGGCGGCATCGCCAATTCGACGCTGATTGAGAAGCGCGTGTTCAACTACCCGCGCCCCCACATCGTGGCCCCGGAGCGTATCAAGCGCTACAACACGCCGGAGACTGGGGACCTGTACCTCACCTCGCCCGCGTTCCCGTCCGGCCACACCAACCAGGCGACGATGACGACGACGCTTTTGGCCTACATGGTGCCTGAGCTCGCCCCGCAGCTGCACTACCGCGGCGCGGAGGCCGGCAACTCGCGCATCGTGCTGGGCGTGCACTACCCGCTGGACGTGATCGGCGGGCGCATGTCCGGCTACGCGGCTGCGGCGGACCGCCTCAACGATCCGAAGATGCGGGATGCCCTGAACCAGGCAGGCGCCGAGCTGCGCGCGGAGATTGAATGGCGCACCGGAAAAACTATTGCCCAACTTGTGGCCACTGATGTTCCGTACGTGAGCACCGCCGAGGCTGTGCGCCGCATGGAGGGCTGGATGGGCTACGGCTTGCCGACGGTCTATTTCCCCGACGCCGCCATGGAAATCCCGCAGGCCGCGCCGGTGCTCCTGGCCGCCCGCTTCCCGGACCTGAGCTGGGAGCAGCGCGCCGAAGTGCTGCGCCGCACCGCCGCCCCGTCCGGCAACCCGCTGGACTGGCAGGGCCCGGGCGGTTCCTGGCAGCGCATCAACCTCACTGCGGCGACGGCAGCGACCGTGACTGTGGCCGCAGACGGAGCGCTAGTAGTGCGGTAACCGCGATCGTCACCGCGGAGGAGACCGCGGCAAGCTCCAACGGCACGTCGACGATGGGTGCGCGGCCGGGGTGGAGGGCCTCCCCGCCGAACACCATGATGTTGTTGGCCGCGTGGAGCACCACCGCGGCCTCGATGCCGCCGGTGCGCCACGTCAGGTACGACGCGCAGGTTGCGAACATCAGGATGTCTAGCAGGCCCATCCAGTTGTAGAGGTGCATGAATACGAACGGCAACATGGCGATGCCGTAAACCAGCCACGGCGAGCGCACCCGAGCGCCGACGAGTTGGGGGAGCGCCGCACGGAACATAACCTCCTCCGCGGCGGCCTGCAACGGGGTGATCAGGACGAACACTGCGAGCAGGCTCAGCGTGGCACGGGTGAATTGCGCCTCGCCGTCGGCAGCCGAGATCGCGAGCCAAACCGCGTACGGCGGCAGAGCGATGACGGCTGCTTTGCCGACGATATCCCACCGCACGCGCTTCACCACCGACACCAGCGCCGCCGGATCGCGGCCCATGATGCGCGCGGCGATGAACGGTGCCGGGATCGCGAACGCGAGGGCGTAGACATCGCCGAGGGTGCTCTCGGAGTCGACGATACCTATGCCGATAACGACAAGGATGAGAACGAGAAACATTGCCAAGCAAAGCTCCGCGATGAGTTTCCATATCGGTTGCTCGTGGGCGAGGCGGTGGAACTCCACCCGATCTCCTTCCTCCGGCGCTTACGCGGTGAGCATCGCGTTGCCGTCGTCGAACGTGTATCCCTCGGGGTTGACATCGTATAGGGGGTCCGGGCACGGGGCGTCGACCGGTTCTTCGGGCAGGGGCATTTCCCACCGCAGCTCCGCGGTGAAGGGGAACTCCATGTCGTACTCCTCCTCCAGCTCCTCTATCGAGCGGAGGTACTGTTCGAGGTTCTTGGTTGCATCGAATTCGTCGAGAAGCGTGTGCCCCTTCGCCAGAAATTCGCTCGCCCGGTCCTTCGCGCAGCGCCGCTGTTCCACCGAACTGCGCCAGCGCGGGTTCACCGGGGTGATTTCACTGCGCAGCAGGCCGGCGTTTTCCGCGATGGCGTAGGTGCCGTCCGAGAACAGCCAAATAATGTCCCCGGTGGCGGGGTCGGGTACATAAAACGCCCGGCGATCTGTCTTCAAATTGTGGTGGTGGGCGCAAAGGCAGAACAGATTGCTCGGGGTGGTCGGGCCGCCCTCGCCGAACGGAATGCGGTGGTCAAGCTGGCACTGCTCGGCTGGGCGATTGCACCCGGGATAAATGCACCCGCCGTCCCGCGCCTCGGCGTAGGTGCGCATCGCGGCCGTCGGCGCGTAACTTTGAGCAACTCGCTTGCCGACGTCCGTTAACTCAAACGTCCTCGTTTTACCTTGCGCAATGAGGTCTTCGAGCACCTCGGTGCTGAGATCGTCCGTCCAGCCAAAACCAGGGACGTACGCGGACGTGCCCTCCGGGCCTTCCGGCCTGAAGACGTTGATGGTGATCTTCGGCTCCGGCTCGACTTCGCCGGCGAGCAGTTTGAAAAATGCGTCCGATTCGCTGACCTGCAGGCGTCGAGCGGTGGCCTTGACCGACTCGCGGATCGTGGCCATGGCGATCTTGTCCGCGCTGTATTGCAGGCCGGACTGCACGTTGTCGCCGAGCATGATGTCGAAGTATTGGAGCTCGCGCTCAGAAGGGTCGACGGAACGCTCCTTGCGCTTCTTCCGGTTGAAGCCGACCTCTGGGCGGTGCGTGGCGATAATCCTGTGCAACCGCTCAGTAATCGCCCGCTGGCCAGGCAGCTCCTGCGCGATGCGCTTCGGGGTGAAGAGATCTACCAAATAATCGTCGATAAGCGCGAGAAGTTCCTCGTTCGGCTCGGCGCCGAGGATGGCTAGTGCAGCGTCCACCGCGCGCAGACGCGGGATGTCGAGGCGGGCTGTCGCCTCCTGCAACGCCCGCAGCCGGGGGAGCTGGCGGAGGCGGTAGTAGCCGAAGATGGCTCGATCGGCAGCCGACTTCGACCAACCGGTGGCATTCTGGATGCGCGCCAGAACAAGCTCGTAATCGAATGTTTCTGCGTCTTCCTTGGCGAGCCACCCGAAGATCAGTAGCTCGGATTGCCGGATTGTTTGTGTCGCTTGGCAGATTGCGTCACCGGGGCGCTCGGTGGCGAAGTATGCAGTGGTAGTTGACATGTAGCGCATCGTTCCTCTCGCTAGAACGGTGGGTGTCAAGATCGGATGTTGTAGTTGCTCACCATTATAACAGCCGTCCGAACGCCCGTGCTATCGAAAAGAATAACTGTTCGATAACAATGCGTGTCGCTGCCGTCGGAAAGCGATCGAGCGCGCTAAATCACGCGAATGTAAGTTGCGGGCTACAATGGCCGCATGCAGACACCCGTTCCCCGCGAGCAGGTCAAGCTCACCGATGCTGAAGTGCTCGTATTTGATGCTCTCACCAGCGCGTTTGAGCGCGTGGAGGAGCACCTGCTCGATCAGTCCCTAATGCTGTACGTCACCCGCTAGGGGGTACGAGGGCTGGGCGCCGCGGCGCGTCACCGAGTACGCGCCCACGCGCGCCGCGAACACGGCGGCGTCATCGAGCGTGTCGCCCTCAACGAGTCGCCAGCAGAACGCGCCTGCGAACGCGTCGCCGGCACCTACGGTGTCCACGGCCTCTACGCGCGGGGAAGGAACCGCGCGCACGCCGTCCGCATCCGCCACCAGCGCGCCCTCCGCGCCGAGCGTGAGCACGACGGAGGCAAAACCGGCGTCGACAAGCCGCGCAGCGAGCTCCGGCGGCGCACCCACCCCGTCGAGCCCCAGCTGCGCCAGAATCAGCCCGGCCTCGTGCTCGTTCGCCATCAGCGGGTCGGCCGCGAGCAGCGCCCCACGCGGCACCTCGACCACCGGCGCAAGGTTGACCACGACGCGCCCCCGCGCCAGCGCCACAGCCTGCGCGAAGCCGTCGGCGGGGATCTCGCCCTGGAGGAGCACCAGCTCAGCAGCCTCGACAGGAGCACGGTGCTTTGCGACGAACGCCCCGTCCACCTTCGCGTTCGCACCCGGCACCACAATGATCGTGTTCTCGCCGGCCGCATCCACGGTGATCACGGCGAGCCCGGTGACGTCGGCTACTTCCTCGACGTGCGTCATGTCCACGCCCGCTTCGTGCAGCAGCGCGGTCGCCGGTTCAGCGTTCGCGTCGGGGCCCACAGCGCCGACGAGCGCCACTTGAGCCCCCAGGCGGGCAGCGGCGCACGCCTGGTTCGCGCCCTTGCCGCCAGGCGTGACACCGCCGCCTGCGCCGAGCAGGGTCTCGCCCGGCAGCGGGTGGCGGTCGACTGTGACGGTCAGGTCCGCGTTAACGGAGCCGACGACGGTGATTTGCGGTGTCATAGCCGCGATTCTATGAGGGTGCGCGTGTACTCATGCTGGGGATCGCGCCAGATTTTCTCGGTGTTGCCGTGTTCGACGATGCGGCCGCGATGCATCACCGCGATCCGCGGGCACAGCTCGCGCACCACACCCAGGTCGTGCGACACGAAAAGCAACGTGCCGGCCCCGACGGTGTCGTCGAGAAGCGCGAGTACCTGGGCGCGGACGGTCACGTCGAGGGCGGACACTGGTTCGTCGGCAAGCAGAATGTCCGGGCGAGGTGCCGCAGCGCGCGCAATCGAGATGCGCTGGCGCTGCCCGCCGGAGAACTCGCGGGGCTTGCGGGACCCGGTGCCCTCCAGCCCGACCCCGGCGAGCACCTCCTCGGCGCGCTGCGTATCGACGCCCGCTTCCCGCACCGAATCGACCACAGCCATCCGCGGATTCAGCGATGAGTACGGGTCCTGGAACACCATCTGCATGGTGCCGCGCACGTCGACGGTGCCGGAGTCGGGAGTCAGCAGGCCAGCGACCGTGTGCAGCAGCGATGTCTTGCCGGAACCCGAGCCGCCGACGAGGCCGAGGCGCTCGCCCCGGCGGATGGTCAAGGAGACGTTGTCAAGCGCCTGCGTCTGCCCGCGGCGGAGCGACACGTTGTGCAGCGCGACAATGGGTTCGCCGAGCCGCGTCGGCGCGGCTGGTTCGCCCGGCCGGGAGGCGAGCTCGAGCTGCCGCGCGTACGCGGAATCGTTCGGCACAATGCGCCCGTCCTTGAACGTGAGCACCCGCGATGTCATGCGGCGCACCACGGCGAGGTCGTGCGAAATGAAGATCAGGCCCATGCCGCGTTCGGCGACCAACCGGTCGATGAGGTCCAGGATCTGGCGCTGCACCGTCACGTCGAGGGCCGTCGTCGGCTCGTCGCAGATGAGGTAATCGGGGTTTTGGCTGAGAGCAAGCGCAATGAGCACGCGCTGCCGCTGGCCGCCGGACAGCTGGTGCGGGTAGGCCTCTGGCCGGTCCACGCCGACTTCTTTCAGCAGCTCCCGCGGCACGAGCGCACCGACGCGCTTGAGCGGGTCCAGCGCCGTCATCGGCTCCTGGAACACCATGCCGGCGACCTTGCCCCGTACTTTCCGACGAATGCGATCAGGCGTGCCCACCATTTCCGTGCCGTCCACGGTGATCGAGCCGCTCACGGGCAGATCGGTCAGACCCATGATGGACAGGGCGGTGAGCGACTTGCCGGAACCGGACTCGCCGATGATGCCGAGGCGCTCGCCGGGAGCGAGGTCGAAAGAGATGCCTTCGAGGATGCCGGGGATGGCGAGGTTAGCGACCCGAATCACGGCGGCCTCCGATCAGGTTGAAGCCCAGCACAGTCAGCGCGATGGCGAGGCCGGGCCACAGGGCGAGGTGCGGCGCAGTGGCCAAGAACGGCTGGGACGCCTGAAGCATGCGGCCCCAGCTCGCATACGGGGCAGGGGCGCCGAGGCCCAGGAAGGACAGTCCCGCCTCCGCAAGGATCGCGAGGGCAATAGCCACCGACGCCTGTGTGACCAGCAAATGCGCGATATTCGGCAGCACGTGGCGGCGTGCGATCACCGGCCCCGGCACCCTGGCAATCCGCGCGGCGAGGATGTAGTCCTGGCTCATCACTTGCAGCGTGCCCACGCGTGCCACGCGGACGAAACCCGGGATGCCGGCCAGCCCGATCGCCAGCACCACGATCCAGATACTCGCCCCGAACACCGCGGTGAACACAATGGCCAGCAGCAGCGCGGGGAATGCCAGCAGCAGGTCGGCGCCGGCCATGACCACGCGGTCCGCGCGTTTTCGCATCCCCGCCCACACACCCAGCGGGATGCCGACCAGCGCAGAGAGGGCTACCGCGCTTAACGCAGTCGCCAGCGTGAGCCGCGCGCCAGCCATGACGCGGGAGAGCACGTCGCGGCCGAGCTGGTCCGTGCCCATCCAGTGCGCCGCGGACGTGCCTTGGAGGCGCGACGCGGGATCCGCCTGCAGCGGGTCGTAGGGCGTCCACACCAGGGAGATGGCGGCGAGCGCCAGCATCCCGGAAACCAGAATCCATCCGAGCTTTCTCATCGGCGCACTCTCGGATCGATCACGGCGTAGAGCAGGTCCACCGCGAGATTCACCAGCAGTGTGAACGCCACGAGCAGCATCATCACGGTCTGCACGGTGGTGAGGTCGCGGTTGCCCACTGCGTCGACAAGCAGCGAGCCCAGGCCGGGAATCGCAAACACCCGCTCGATCACCACCGCGCCCACGATCATCGTGGACAGCTGCAGGCCGGTCACCGTCAGCACCGGCAGCGCGGCGTTGCGCAGCACGTTGCCGTAGAGCACTTCGCTTATCGACGCTCCCTGCGCCCGGCCCGTTCGCACATAGTCCTTGCCCATCTCGTCCACCACCGCGCTGCGCACGTAGCGGGTGAGAATCGCGCCCTGGACAAGGGCGAGCGCCGCGACGGGCAGGATCGCGTGGCGCAGTGAGCCCCACCCGTTCGCCGGCAACCAGCCGAGCTTCACCGAGAAGAGTGCGACCGCCAGGATGCCGACCAGGAAGGACGGCACCGCGATACCGAGCTGGGTGAGCACCTCCAGCACGGGCCCGGGGCGGCGCGCCAGGCGGATGCCCAGAGGCACCGCGGTGGCCAGCGCGATGACGACGGCGGCGAGGGTGAGCGTGAGCGATATGCCGGCGCGCTCGAGGATGGTGTCCGTCATGTTCTGCCCGCTCGACATGGACACCCCGAAGTCGCCGGTGAGCAACCCTCCGACCCAGGAGAAGTACTGCTCGATGAGCGGGCGGTCCGTGCCAAGACGCTGTGCGAGCTCCGCGACGGCTTCCTCCGTCGCCGTCACGCCCAGCGCGATGCGCGCCGGGTCGCCCGGTACTGCCCGCAGCAGCAAGAAGATGAGGACGCTGGCCGCGGCCAGCAAGCCCACGAAACGCGCGATGCGCAGGCCAAACGTTTTCATGACGCACCTCGGATGGTGTGCAGCGGCAGGGCGTCAGTGACCACATTCGGGTTCACGCCGCTAATGCCGGGACGCAGCAGCACTATGTTCGGTGCGTTGACCAGCGTCAACGCGGCGGCATCAGCCATGATCTGCTCTACAGCATCGCCGAAGCGCTCTTCGTCGATGAGCGAGCGGGCGGCTTCAGAGTCGTAGCCCAGGTAGTAGTCCGGGTTACCGAAAAGGTTCGCCACGTCGCGCGGCTCCACATGCGCGATGATCGACGCCTGGTAGTCGTGCTGCTTCAGCACCTTGTTCAGCCACACTGCGGGGAACTCGACCGTCTCCAAGCGAGCGTCGAAGCCCACGTCGCGCAGCTGGGAAAAGATCAGCTCCGACGCCGTTTGCGCGTACGGCAAGTTCGGCACTGTGATGGTGACCTCGGGCGTGCGGCCGGCGAGCAGCTGCTTCGCGCGATCTGGATCAAACGGAAAGTAATCTTTCCCGGTGAACCACGGGTCGGTGGGCGGCACGGGGGCGCCGCCGGTGTCGGTGGCGAGGCCGTTGTACACCACGGCGTTAATCGCCTCGCGGTCGATCGCGTGGGCGACTGCCCGGCGCACATCCGGATCGTCGAACGGTGCGGCGTTGTTGTTCATGGACAGCAGCACCTCACCGTTTGTGGTGCCCACCTCGACATTGATCGTGTCCGGCAGCGCACCGATGAGCTGCGGCGCCTGCATGGCCCACACAACGTCCACGTCGCCGGCGCGCAGCGCGTTGACCGCGGACACCGCGTCTGTGAAGTAGCGGATCTGCGCGTCGTGCTCGACGGGCCCGCCCCAATAGTCATCGCGGGCGTTGAACGTCACCGCCGTACCCACGTCGAAACGCTCCAGTGTGTACGGGCCGGTCCCCAACGGGTCGTCGGCGAGGCGCGGGACGCTGTTGGGGCTCATCATCGCGCCGGTGAAGGTGCCCATCGACCAGAGCCAGCTTTCCGACGCCCGGTTGAGCACCACCTCGAGCATATGCGGGCCGAGCACGTTGACCGACTCGACCGGATCCATCTGCGCCTTCAGGCCGTTGGTCCAGGACTCCTTGACGTAGGTGATGGAGAAGGCGGCGTCCTCCGCGGTGAACGGGGTGCCGTCGGAAAAGGTCACGTCGTCGCGGAGATGGAAGGTGTAGACCTTCCCGTCGTCGCTCACGTCCCAGGAGGTTGCGAGGAAGGGCTGGGGTTGTCCGCTGTCGTCGATACGCACCAGCGTTTCGTAGACGTTGCCCATGAGCGCCTGCGGCGCCGCCGCGCCGCCGGTGGTGGTGAAATCCAGGCTCGCGGGCGGGGCGGAAGTTGCGACGGTGAGCTGGCCCTCACTCGGCGGCGGCGCGCACGCGGTGAGCGCGGCCGCAGCGAGGAGCGGGCCGGCGAGCCGGGTGTGTTTCATCCGGCAAAGGCTACCCCATGGCGTCTGCCAGAATCCCCATTGCATGCAACGTATCGTCGTGGGTAGCAGACTGCAGCGAGATCATCAATTCGTCCGCCTTCGCGTGGTCGGCGAACCACTCGAGGTATTCACGCACCTCGTCGCCGGTGCCCTTGGCGGTGTAGCGCAGCATGTCGATGATCTGCCGGCCCTGGTAGGAGTGGACCACGCTGTCCAGCTGCTCGTCGCTCAGCGGCGTGCCCCGGCGGCCGACGAAATTGCGCACGCGGTTGCGGTGCACGATCTCCTCCTGGCGATTCGCCTCCTCAGCAGTGTCCGCGGCGATGACGTTCACCGCCGCAATGCAGTACGGCTCCGGATAGCGCTCCGAAGGCTGGTAGTTCTCCCGGTAGTACGTCGTGGCCTGCTCCAGCGCCTGCGGCGCGAAGTGGGAGGCGAAGGAGTACGGCAGGCCCAGCTGCGCGGCGAGGGAGGCGCCGAACATGGAGGAGCCGAGGATGTAGAGCGGGACGTTCGTGCCGAAACCCGGGGTGGCCACTACGCCCGGCAGCGGCGACTCGGTGGAGAGCCACGCCTGCAGCTCCTGCACGTCCTGTGGGAAGTTCTCGGCGGCGCGGGGATCGCGGCGCAGCGCGCGGCCGAGCGTTTGCTGGTCGGTGCCCGGGGCGCGGCCGAGGCCGAGATCAATGCGGCCCGGGTAGAGCTCCTCGAGCATGCCGAACTGCTCGGCGATGACATACGGGGAGTGGTTCGGCAGCATCACGCCGCCGGCGCCCAGGCGAATCGAGCTGGTGCGGGCACCGATGTGGGAGATGAGGACCGACGGCACCGAGGAGACGATAGACGTCATGTTGTGGTGCTCGGAGTACCAAATGCGGTGGAACCCGAGCGCTTCGGCGGTTTGGGCGAAGGCGACGGAACGCTCCATCGCCTCGCCGACGGTCTCGCCGGGGTAGCGGGTGCAGAAATCAATCAGGGATAGCTTCATGCCCCCACGCTACGCCTTTTTAAACGAGCTGTTCCTCGTGCTCCACTTCGCCGATCACGCGGGCCGGCTTCGGGTTCATGAAGTCAATCACCAGGCCGATGATGAAAGCGACAGCAACCGGGACAACCCAGCCGAGGCCGGCGCCGGCGAGCGGGGCCCAGGAGACGACCGGATTCAGGGCGTCAGCTGCCCAGCCCAGGCCAACGAAGGTCTCAATCAGGGAGTAAATCACTGCCACCCACACCGGGAGAGCGAACGCCCAGGTGAAGCGGGTCTTCGCTCGGAACAGCGGCTCAATAAGGGTAACCAGGATCAGGGTGATCGCCGGCGGGTAGAGGAAGCCGATGACCGGCGCGGCGATGGTCATGATGAAGCTCAGGCCCTGGGTGGCGAACACCATGGACCACACGGTGAAGATCACGGCCCAGATGCGGTAGGAGCCGAAGAACTGCTCGGAGAAGTACTCCGACGTCGCGGTGATCAGGCCCACGGCGGTGGTGAGGCAGGCCAGCAGCACCACGAGGGAGAACACGATCTGGCCAGCGGTGCCCATGGTCATGTTCGAAGCCTCTGCCAAGAGGCCAGCGCCGTTCTCGAAGCTCGCGCCGTTCGGGATAACGCGGCCGATGCCGCCCAAGCCCAGGTAGATCAGTGCGAGCATCACACCAGCGCCGATACCGGCGATGATGGTGCCGTTCACCAGCTCGCGGCCGTGGTAACCCTTGTTGGACAGGGTCGAGATGACCACGATGGCGAACGCCAGCGCCGCGATCGAGTCCATGGTGAGGTAGCCCTCGAGCAGGCCGCCGGTGAAGGCGTTGTCCGCGTAGGCCTCAGCCGGGACGGCTGGTTGCGCCTCGAAACGGGTCAGGGACACAATGATCATGACCACGAGCAGGACGACCAGCGCGGGCACGAGGAACTTGCCCAGGGTGTCCATGATCTTGATCGGGTTCCAGCTCAGCGCGAGCGCCAAGCCGAAGAATACGATGTTGAAGATCGCGGAGGCCGTGGTGCCCTGGACACCGAGCAGCGGGGTGATGGCGGTTTCCATCGACACCGCGCCGGTACGCGGCAGAGCGTAGAACGCGCCGATGGACAGGTACGCCAGGATCGGGAAGATCAAGCCGAAGACGGTGCCGCCGCGCTGCGCCAGGTCGCGCACGTCCTCACCCGCGAGCGAAATAGCGATCACGGCCAGGACCGGCAGCAGAGCGCCAGTGGCCAGGAAGCCGAGGATTGCGGGCCAGAAGTTATCGCCGGCCTGGACGGCCAGCATGGGTGGGAAGATCAGGTTGCCCGCACCGAAGAACATGGAAAACAGTGCGAGCGAAGTGATCGCGATGGTCATGCCTGAGCGCTTGGGGCTGACAGCCGTAGAACCCATACAGAGACCTCCTTGGATACTTGTAGAAACCTTGAAACGGGACAGTTTCATTCACAGTAGTACCCAAGGCGGATCTTGGAAAGCTGATCCCACTAAGTGGAACTAGCTGAGCGCCTCGATGGCACGCAACGGGATGTCAATCCAATCCGGGCGGTTGTTCGCCTCATACGCGACCTCGTACGCGGCCTTGTCCGCAACATACGCGGCAAGCAGCACCTCGTCGGCATCCCCGTACCCCTCCAGGAGGGCGGCAGCCATCTCGTCGCCCCACTCGGGCCCATGCTTGCCGACGGCAGCAGCGTACCCGAAGGAGCGCACCATCCCCGCCACATCCCGCAGCGGGTGGTCCGGGCGGCGCCGCTCCTCCAGGGAACGTGCCGGCTCCCCCTCAAAATCGATGAGGTACCACGAAGCGCCCTTAATCGTCTGCCCGAGGTGCAGATCCCCGTGGACGCGCTGGACCGCAACGGGTTCGTCGGGGATGCGGTCAATGGCGGCTCTGATGAGGTGGGCGTGCTCGTCGAGGACGGCGGCTCTGGCGATGTTTTGGTCGAGGCGGCCGTGGAGCTCCTGCTTGATTTCATCTGCCGAGACGGTCCCCGTGCCGAAGGTGTCGGCGAGCGAGTCGTGCACGCTGCGGACTGCGGCGCCGAGGTCGCGGGCGTCGGCAAGCGAGAGCTCGCCCTGCGTGGCCGCGTCGAAGCCGTCGGTGCCGGTGAGCCGCGCTTGTTGCATCGCGAGCGTCTGGCCGCCCCGGACCACGTACGCGGTGACCGGCGCGACGTGCGGGTTGTCGATGCGGCTGAGTAGCTCGACATCGGGATTGAGCCCGTCCTCGAGGCGGCGGAAGACTTTGACGATGGTGTCGCCGACGTAGAGCGACGTGTTCGACTGCTCCGCGCCCATCGGGGTGGCGGGGGCGGGGCGCAGCTCGCCGTGCACCTCGCCGAGCGTGCCGACGTTCGCGACATACGCCGTGGCGCCGGCATCGGTGTGGAGGACGTCGTGGTCCCCGTCGACGAGCACTTGGTACGTCTCGGTGCCGCGGTCGGTGGTGACGTCGATGAGCTGCCAGGTGTACTCGCCCACGGGCTCCTGCGCCGCGACGCGGGTGGCTGTGACCGTCGCGGCCTTGGAACCGAAGAAACGGGTGCCGGTGATGTCGATCATGGTTTTGGCCTTAGGAGATGTCGAACCAGAAGAAGCCGTGCGGCGCGAGGGTGACCAGCCACGGCAGCTCGCCGATGGTTGGGAACTCCACGCCGCCGGAGAGCTCGCGCGGCGTGATGCCGGCGTACTGCGCGAGCTGCATCATCACTGGCTGCGGGCGCGAGCTCATGTTGTGTACGCAGAGGATGCGCTCGCCTTCGAACTCGCGGATGAACGCGAGCACCTGCTCGTTGCCGTGCTCCACCTCGATGTATGAGCCGCGGCCGAACGCCTTGTACTGCTTGCGGATGTGCACGAGCGTGCGCACCCAGTGCAGCAGGGAGTTATCCCGGTTCATCTGGGATTCGACGTTGACGATGTGGAAACCGTACTGGTCGTTGCGCACCGGCGGGAGGTAGAGGCGCTCTGGGTCGGCGGTGGAGAAGCCGCCGTTGCGGTCGTTGGACCACTGCATCGGGGTGCGCACGCCGTCGCGGTCCGGCAGCCAGATGTTGTCGCCCATGCCGATCTCGTCGCCGTAGTAGAGGAACGGCGAACCAGGCAGGGAGAGCAGCAGCGCGTGGGCCAGCTCGAGCCGGTCGCGGTGGCCGCCCAGCAGCGGGGCCAGGCGGCGGCGGATGCCCACATTGGCGCGCATGCGCGGATCGAACGCGTATGACTTGTACATGTAGTCGCGCTCTTCCTCGGTCACCATCTCGAGTGTCAGCTCGTCGTGGTTGCGCAGGAAGATGCCCCACTGCGCGGACTCCGGAATGGCGGGAGTCTGGCGCAGGATGTCGATGATCGGCTGCGCGGTTTCCTTGTGCAGGCCCATGAAGATGCGCGGCATGACGGGGAAGTGGAACGCCATCTGGCACTCGTCGCCGTCGCCCTCGCCGAAGTACTCCACAACCTCGTGCGGCATCTGGTTCGCCTCGGCCAAGAGGAAGCGGCCGGGGTACTCCTCGTCGAAAAGCTTCCGTACGCGCTTGATAAAGCCGTGGGTCTCCGGGAGGTTCTCGCTGCTCGTGCCCTCGCGCTCGAAGAGGTACGGGATGGCGTCGAGGCGGATGCCGTCCATGCCGAGGTCCAGCCAGAAGCGGATCACATCCAGCACTTCTTCCTGGACGTTGGGGTTGTCGTAATTCAGATCCGGCTGGTGGGAGAAGAAGCGGTGCCAGAAGTACTGCTTGCGCACCGGGTCCCACGTCCAGTTCGAGGTCTCCGTGTCGATGAAGATGATGCGGGTGCCGTCGTACTGGTTCTCATCGTCCGTCCACACGTAGTAGTCCCCGTACGGGCCTTCCGGGTCCTGGCGGGACTCCTGGAACCAGCGGTGCTGGTCCGAGGTGTGGTTGATCGGGAAGTCCGTGATGATGCGGATGCCGCGCTTGTGGGCGGCGTCGATGAGGGAGATGAAATCCTCCACCGTGCCGAACTCCGGCAGCACCTTGCGGAAATCGCGGATGTCGTAGCCGCCGTCGCGCAGCGGGGAGTCGTAGAACGGCGGCAGCCAGAGGCAGTCGACGCCGAGCCACTGCAGGTAATCGAGTTTCTCCTCCAAGCCCTTCAGGGTGCCGGAGCCGCTGCCGTCCGGGTCGTAGAAGGCGCGGACGAGGACTTCGTAGAAGACGGCGTCCTTGTACCATTCCGGGTCCGGGCGCTCCCACGGCTGTTCGACGGGTGCGGGGGGCGTGAAATCTGAGGCCTGGGGGGTGTGCTCCATAAAGGCCTAGCGTAGTTCGATTGCCTGCGCGATGCGCTCGACTGCCTCTTTGAGGATCTGTGGCGAGGTGGCGAAGTTCAGCCTCGCCTTGTGCTCGCCGCCCGGGCCGAAATCCACGCCCTCGCTCATGGCCACCCGGGCGTGCTCGCGCAGCCAGGCGGCGGGGCGTTCGTCGGTTAGCGCGGTGTCCCGGAAGTCGAGGAACATCAGGTACGTCGCCTGGGGGACCTCGAAGCGGATGCCGGGGATGCGCTTCGGCAGCTCTGCCACCAGCCAGTCGCGGTTGGCCTTGAGCAGGGCCACCTCCTCGTCGAGGAACTCGCGGCCGTCGCGGTAGCAGGCTTCAGCGGCCACGATGCCGAGCGTGCCGACGCCGTCCTTCGCAATCGGGCTGACCTTGTGCCAGCGCTTGACGTCCTCGTCGTTGGAGAAGATGATCTGTGCGCATTTCAGGCCCGCGATGTTCCACGCCTTCGAGGTCGCCGTTACGGTGATGCACACGTCCGGGTTGCGCTCCGCGGCGCAGACGTGGGTGCCTTCGTAGACGAGCGGGGCGTGGATCTCATCCACAATCACGCGGCCGTTGTGCTGGCGGGCGATCTCGCAGATCTGGTCGAGTTCTTGGGCAGAGAACATCCAGCCGCCCGGGTTGAACGGGTTCGTGACGATGATGCTGCCCGCGCCGTTCGCGAAAGCTGCTTCCACTTCGGCGAGGTCGAGGCCCTGCTCAGAGCCGACGTCGATACGCTTGCGCCCCGCGGTCTGCGCAATGTCGAGGAAGGGGAAGTAGGACGGGACCGGGACAATCACGTCGCCCTCGGTGAAGTACTGGATGGCCAGCAGCACGCCGCGCACCACGTCGGCGACGGGGAAGATGCGCTTCGGGTCGGGGCGCCATCCGTAGCGCCAGTCGTAAAAGTCCGCGACCGCCTCCGGCAGTGCGTGCGCGTGCGGGGCGGGGGTGTACCCGAACATCTCGCGCTCGCAGGCGTCGAGGATCGCCTGCTTCACCGCCGGCGCGGTGGGGAAATCGCTCTCCGCCACGAACATGGGGATGACGTCTTCGTCGAACTGGGTCCACTTTCGGGTGCCGCGGATGCGCAAGGTGTCAAGATCGGGGAACTGCATGAGCTCGAGGGTAACGCGGACTGTAGGATGGCACCCATGTCTCAACGCCTCAAAGTTGCCGCACTCGCGCTGATCTTCCCGTTGGCGGCGTGCACCGGGCCTGTCGACGACGACAATTCCGAGGGCATGGAGGCAACCCCCACCGAGGACGCGGAAGTGTCCCCGACCAGCACGCTCGGCCTCCCGGAGAAGGAGTTCGCGGTGGCAGAGGTTGAGCCGAGCACCACGAACGAGATCAAGGGCGAACGCGTCGAGGATCCGGCGATGGAGCTGTCATATAAATGGCAGGGCACGTCCTACGCGCCGGGCGGCGGGTCCGTTGTTGTCGTCGCCATCACAAACGAGTCGGACGCGCCGATGCCCGCCGACACGTTGAACCCGACCCTGACGTGGAACGCGGGCAACAAGGAGTACCGCACCGCGGAGCTGAAGACGGCCGAGGAGGCCGGCGTGGACATCGTCGGCCTCGATATGCCGCTCGGCCCGGGTGCGACCGTGAACGCGAAGTTCCCGTTCGACGTGTCCACCGGCAACCTGTGGGACGCCAAGTTCACCATCGGCAACGTCACGTTCGAGGGAAACCTGAACAACTAATGGAGCAGGTCGTGCTGCTCGACGCAGCTGGCAACCCGATCGGCACCGCCCCGAAGCGCGACGTCCACACCACAGACACCCCGCTCCACCTGGCGTTTTCCTGCTGGGTGCTCGGCCCGGAAGGCTTGTTGCTCACCCGCCGCGCCCTGAGCAAGCTCACATGGCCGGGCGTGTGGACGAACTCCTTTTGCGGCCACCCCGCGCCTGGCGAGGCAGTGGAGGGCGCAATCCTGCGCCGCGCGCACACAGAGCTCGGCTTGGGGCACGATTGCTTTTCGACGCTCGATTGCATCCTGCCCGAGTTCCAGTACCGCGCCGCCGATTCCTCGGGCGTGGTGGAGAACGAGATCTGCCCCGTCTACGTCGCCCGGCTACACCCAGACGCACAGCTCGCCCCGAACCCGGCCGAGGTGGACAGCGTCGCGTGGGTCGCTCCGGAAAAGCTCATCGCAGCAGCCGACGCAACCCCGTTCGCGTTCTCCCCGTGGCTGGTTGCGGAGCTTGCCGATCAGCGCCTGCGCGACGCGATCACCGGAAACCGTATGCCTTGAGCCGCTCCCGGTCCGCTGCGGACGAGGACGCGGTGAGGCGCAGTAGTTCCGCGTAAATGCCGTCGGTGGCGGCGAGCTCGGCAGGGGAACCAATCTCGTCGATGCGGCCGTCGCGCAGGGTGATGATGGTGTCCACATCCGCGATGGTGGACAGGCGGTGCGCGATCATGATGGTGGTGCGGTTCTTCATCAACTCGTCCAGCCCGGCCTGGACGGCGCGTTCGGCCTTGGTGTCCAGCGCGGAGGTGGCCTCGTCGAGGATGAGGATGGGAGCGTCCTTGAGCATCGCGCGGGCGACGGCGACGCGCTGGCGCTGCCCGCCGGAGAGGCGCAGGCCGCGCTCGCCGATGACGGTGTCGTAGCCGTCGGCGAACTGGGAGATGAACCCGTGGGCATTGGCGCGCTTCGCCACGTCGACGACTTCCTCCAACGTCGCGTCCGGTTTGCCGTAGGCGATGTTTTCGAAGATGCTGCCCGAGAACAGCGCGGGTTCCTGGAACACCACGCCCGTTGAGGCGCGGAGCTCCTCCACACCCAGCGTGGCCGCGTCCCGGCCGCAAATGATGAGGCTGCCTTCGGAGATCGGGTAGAGGCCCAGCAGCAGGTTGACGATGGTGGACTTGCCGCCGCCGGATTCGCCGACCAGCGCGATCTTCTCGCCCTCGCGGGCTGTGAACGAGACGTCGTGAAGCACTGGCTCCCCGGGGGTGTACGCGAAGCTGACGTCCTGCAGCGCAACCACCGGCTCGGCGACCGGCAGAGGGCGGTGCTGCACCGGGCGGAGGTCGGGCGTGCCGTTGGCGGCGGTGGCGGCGACGAGCTGGGCGTTCGCGGTGGGCTCTACCGGCTCGTCCATCACCTTGAAGTAGGAGCAGGAACCGGCGACGGCGCGCTGGGCGGAATCGACGATCCAGCTCATCATGGTTACCGGCTGGCGCACCATGGTGACCATCTGCAGGAGCATAACCATCTCGCCGATGGTGAACTCGCCGCTCAGCGTGCGGAGGAAAAGGATGAGATAGATGCCCAGGAAGATGAGGTTCATCACCACGCCGCGCAGCGTGTCCATCGAGTGCCACCAGCGCGATTGCGGGCGGGTGAGCTCGACGGTGGCCCGGTAGTGGGAACCGAAGGTGTCCAGCTCGCGGACCTCCGCGACATAGGACTTTGCGACCTTCGTCTGGCCGACGACCTCGGCGAAGCGGCCGTTGCCGGTGTCGATGTGCTCGTTCTTCTCCTGCTCCCAGCCTTGCCAGCGTTTGGAGGTCAGGGCGGTCAGCCACGTGTAGAGCGGGAAGAGGAGCGCGAGCAGGATCGCGAGCGGCCAGTAGTAATAGCCGGTGATGGCCAGAATGGCGACAACCTGCAGGATCATCGGCAGGAAACTGTTGGCAATAGACTGGATGAACTGCGTGACGTTGGCGATGGAACGGTCCAGCCGCGCGATGATCGTGCCCGTGACCTGATCGTCGAAGTAGCGCTGCGGCAGCGCCAGCAGTTTGGCGAAATACCTGGTGGACAGGATCTGGCGGATGCGCGCCACCATCACGTCGCCGAGGTAACCCGAGACGTTGCGCAGGATCGAGGCCAACGCCTCCGCCGCGAACAGCGCGACCGCGAGCCACACGACGCGGCTCGCGGCGCCGCCGGCCACGATGGTGTCGGTCGCCTCGCGCAACAGGAACGGCGAGACGAGACTGAGACCCGCCACCAGCGAAGACACCACCACGACGGCCAGGTAGTAGGGCCACAGCGTGGAGGCGCTGCGCAGGACGCGGATCACGGATTGCATGACGGGTCACCATACCGCCCGCTAGTCGATGAAGCACCCCCGCAGGTACCCGAACGGGTCGTGGGCGATGTCGAGCTTGCCGTCCATGGTTCGGCGGGCGGCGAGACGGCGATCGTCGTAACGCTCCCAGCCCACCTTGCCGGAGCGGATGAAGCCCAGCACCCACTCGTGAAGCGCGCCGCGGAACATCGGCGTGAGGTCCTCGGAATGGCGGGCGCCGACGTGCTCGGCAAGGTAGATCGGCCCCGGCGCGCCCTCGGCGACGCGGTCGACGAAGCGGCGGCACAGCGAGTCGCTGAAGAGCTGGCCGGCGGGGTGGCCCGGCGCGATGCGCTGCACGGCGGCGAAGTAGTCGCTGGCGGCTTCGCGTTTCAGATCCAGGCGGGGACCGAGGAGGCGGTAGAGCGCGGCGCGGTCGAAGGGCGCGCCGGAGTCGAAGAACTCCTGGTCGGTGGCGGAGAGCACGATGGGCACTTCGGCGAGCTCCGCGGCGTCGAGCGGGTAAGGGCCGAGCGCCATGTCGGTGATGTACTGGGTGCGGAAACGCTGGTAGGCGCGCTCGACGCGGGCGGGGTCGTGCTCGAAGAGCTCGTTGAGGCTGTCGCGGGTGAGCGGCTTGCCGATGGCCCCGCGCGCCGCCCACTTGCGGGACTCGAAACCGCGGCGGGGAAACGCGGGCGACATGGCCAGCGCGCGGCGGAATTCGCCGCGGTAGTGGTCGCGGCGGGCCAGCCACAGCACGATGGCGGCACCGGCGGACTGCCCCATCACGGTGACGTTGGTCGGGTCGCCGCCGAAGGCTTCGATGTTGCGCTGGATCCAGGTCAGGGCGGCGGCGCAGTCGGCCACGGCGCGGTAGTGCCCGGGCGGGTCGGTGGGGAAGGGGAGCAGCCCCGGGAACTTCAGCCGGTAGCCGACGCGGACATGGATGACGCCTTCCCGTGCGAACCCTTCAGGATTGGAGAAGGTCTCGGTGTGGTCGCCGCTTTCGAAGCGGCCGCCGTGGATCCACACGAGCACCGGCAGGTCGGCCAGGGTTTTCGCTCCGGCCGGCGCCGTGATGGAGAGGGCGGGGATGCCGGGGCGCTCGGAAGTGGCGTCGATAAGCACCCCCTGCTCCGCAGGACGCGGGTCGTCGAAGGCGCGGGGGATGCGCGAGTACTCGACGGAGTGGAAGTGGCGCACCCCGTCTTCGGTGGTGCCGACGATGGTGCCGGCGGCGCAGGTGACTTCGGTGTGCGGCATGAGGCGGATTCTATACAGTGGGCCCATGCTTAACCCCTTGCTTTCGCCCTCGACCCTGCCGTACCAGCTCCCGGATTTCGCCAACATCCGCCTGGAGCACGTGGAGCCCGCCTTCGATCAGGCGCTGCACACCCATGCCGCGGAGATCTCGGACATCCTCACCGAGGACACCCCGACCTGGGCGAACACGGTCGAGGCGTTCGAGCTCGCCGGCCAAGACCTGGACCGCGTGTTGTCCTGGTTCTTCAACCTGCAGGGCACCGACGCCACCGACGAGTTCGACGAGGTGGCGGACCGCATCGTGCCGAAGCTTTCCGCGCACACCGACTCGATCTACCAGAACGAGGAGCTGTACCGCCGCCTCACGCAGGTCACCCCGCCGGACGACGAGGAGTCCCGCCGCCTGCACGATTTACTGCTGCGCCGCTTCGAGCGCCGCGGCGCGAAGCTGGACGCGGCCGGCAAGACCCGCCTGCAGGAAATCAACCAGCGCCTGTCCGAGCTGTCGGAGCTGTTCGGCCGCAACCTGCTCGCCGACACGAAGGAGCTCGCGGTGACCTTCACGCGCGAGGAGCTGGACGGCTTGAGCGACGCCCAGCTCGAGGCCTTCGCGGAGGACGGCGCGTACAAGGTGCCGATCGAGCTGCCCACGACGCAGTCGCTGCAGGCCGAGCTCACCAACGCCGAGTCCCGCAAGAAGCTCTTCGACGCCTCCCGCGCCCGCGGCGTGGAATCCAACCGTGACGTGATTCTGGAGTCCGTCGCGCTGCGCCAAGAACGCGCGAAGCTGCTGGGTTTTACGACGCACGCCGATTACATCATCGCGGAGGAGACCGCCGGCACCGCCGACGCGGCCCGCGCGCTGGTGGCGGATCTGGCCCCCGCCGCAGCCGCGAACGCCGAGGCGGAGCGCAAGCTCGCCGCGGAGCTCGCCGGCCACGACATCGACGGCGCCGACTGGCCGTACTTTGAGGCCCGTCGCCGCGAGGCCGAGCTGGACTTCAACGAGGCCGAGCTGCGCAAGTATTTCCCCAGGGAGCAGGTGCTTGTCGACGGCGTCTTCCACGCCGCCAAGATCCTCTACGGCATCGACGTGATCCGCCGGGAGGACCTCGCAGGCTACCGCGACGACGTCGACGTGTGGGAGGTCAAGGAGGCGGACGGCACCGGCATCGGCCTGCTGCTGACGGATTACTCGGCGCGACCGTCGAAACGCGGCGGCGCCTGGATGAGCACCTTCATGGAGCAGTCCCGCCTGCGCGGCACGAAGCCGGTGGTGGTCAACGTCATGAGCATCAGCAGCGAGCTGCTCACCATCGACGACGTGACCACCATGTTCCACGAGTTCGGCCACGCGCTGCACGGCTTGCTTTCCGACGTCCGCTACCCATCCCTCTCCGGCACCAACGTGCCGCGCGACTGGGTGGAATTCCCCAGCCAGATCAACGAGAACTACGCGTTCGCGCCGGAGATCGTGCGCAACTACGCCCGCCACGTGGACACCGGCGAGGTGATCCCCGACGAGCTGCTCGACGCCGTGCGCGAGGCGCGCCAGTTCGGGCAAGGCTTTGCGACGGCTGAGTACCTCGCCGCCTCCGCCATCGACTTGGCCTGGCACTCGCTGGAAGACGAGGTGCCCCAGGACATCGAGGCGTTCGAGGCGGAAGCGCTGCGCGAGGTCGGCCTCGACGTGGAAGGCCTAGAGCCGCGCTACCGCTCCAGCTGGTTCAACCACATCTTCGGCGGCGGCTACTCCGCCGGCTACTACTCCTACCTGTGGGCCGAGGCGCTCGACGCCGACGGCTACACGCTGGTGGAGGAGCAGGGCATCACCCGCGAGACCGGCCAGAAGTTCCGCGACACGGTGCTGGCCGTCGGTGCGTCGCGCGATTACGCGGAGGCGTACCGCGACTTCCGCGGGCGCGACAAAGATACGCGCCCGCTGTTGGTGCGCCGAGGCCTCGCGGGCAGCGAACTTATGAATTAAGTTCTGCGGTATGCGCCCCCGCCTCGCCGCCGCAGCTGTCGCCTGCGCCCTTGCCGCCCCTGTCGTCGCCGTTGTTCCCGCCGATGCCGCCCCCGCCCCGCAGTACACCGCCAACCAGGGTTGGAAGATCTTCATCGAAGACCGCTACAAGGAGCGGGAAGGCTCCGAGTGCACCATCGGCTACAACGATCACGAGGACGGTGTGAGCTACACCGCCGCGCACTGCGGCCGGGACGGCGAGAAGGTGTTCCTCACGGATCGCGCCGGCAACGTCTACCCGCACGCCGCGGGTGTGCTGCGGCCATCCAAGAAGTTCGACGCAGACCAGTTTTCCAACGATTGGGCCGTGATCGAGTGGTACGACAACGTGCGCCTCGGCCCGAACGGTTACGGCGAGAACTTCATCAGGGTGGAGCAGGTCAACATCGGCGAGAAGATCTGCTACCACGGCTATGCCACCCACGGTGCCCAGGCGAAGGCCTCCTGCGGCAAGCTCGTGGGCAAGATCGGCAGCTCCTTCTTCTTCGACGCACCGGTCGCTTCCGATTTCGGCGACTCCGGCGGCCCGGTGTACGTGCCCGGCAAGGGCACGGTCGGCGTGCTCTCCGGCCTGAGCTGGATCCCGGACGCGAACGACAACCCGCTGGTGGGCCTCGAGCGCGCCACGACGTTGGGTGACGGTGCCCGTTTGCAGAACGAGCAGGTCGCCCGCATGCTCGAGCGCTACGGACGCTCGATGATCCCGAACCTCGTGGTCAACCCGGAGGACGTGGAGGCAGACGTCCCGGGTGCGGAATATGGGGACAGCGACCCGGTGCAGCCCCCCGTGAAGCAGCGCCTGCCGGAGGAAGCCGGCGATGCGGGGAAGATCGCGGGCATCATCGTCGGCATCGTGGCGGTCCTCGGCATTCTGGCCGCCGCGGCGGGTGCCGTGCTGGGTGGTCTACGATAGCGACCTATGGCTAACCCCGAAGAGCTGCGCCGCCGCGATCAAGAACTGCCGAAAGCGCAGCGCAAGTATCCCAGGTCGCGAGTCACCCAGGTCATGTGGGTGCTCATCGCCCTGGTGATCGTGGCCGCGATCGTCGGGGCGTTGTAGCTCTAGCGGCGGGACGCCTGCGCCACCTTGTGGAACAGGTCGGACTCGGCGAGGTGCTCGATGAGCACGGCGTTGCCGCGTGCGTCGGTCAGCGGAATGCACCAGTTCGAGTACTGCTCCGAATTTGTGCCCGGCTGGTTCTGAATCCGCTCGTCGCCCACCATGTCAACCAGGTTCGTGCAGGTCATCGCGGACGGGGTGGACGCGATGAAGCGGGTGAGCCCCACGAGCAGTGCCTCGGTGTCCTCGTACTCGCCCAGGTCGCGGTCGAGGAAGTCCACGTCCTCGAGCGTCGTGCCGCCGAACGCGCCCTCCGCCTGAGCGGCGCGCAGCACCTGGCTGATCCACACCGCGTCGTTCGCGTTGAGCTCATCCAGCGATTCCTGCACCAGCCCCAGGTCGTGGCGCAAAGCGTTGTGCGCACCCTTGAGGTAGCCGGCCGTGGGCGGCAGGTCATGCGTGCCGACGGCGGTGAGCGACAGGTTGCGGTATTGATCCGACGGCAACGGGGAGTTATCCCACGGGGTTGATTCGAACCAGAGCACGGTGGTGCCCAAGATGCCCTTGTCGCGCAGCACGTCCTGGACCCACGGCTCGAAGGTGCCCAGGTCCTCGCCCACGACGACCGCGCCGGCGCGCTCAGCCTCGAGCACGAGCACGCCGACCATCGCCTCGAAGTCGTAGTTCATATACGCGCCGTCGGCAGGCGTGTCCATGCGCGGCAGCCAGAAGAGGCGGAAGAGGCCGAGCACGTGGTCGACGCGGATGCCTCCGGAGTGACGCAGCACAGTGCGCAGCAGGTCGCGCCACGGGCCATACCCGGCCTCGGCGAGCGCTTGCGGGTCCCACGGCGGCTGGGACCAGTCCTGGCCCTGCTGGGAGTACTGGTCCGGCGGGGCGCCCACGGACGCGTCGGCGACGAGGACGTCGGCGAGCGTCGCGGCATCCGCGCCGTCCGGGTGGATGCCCACCGCGAGGTCGGTCATGATGCCGATCTGCATGCCCGCGGCCAGCGCCTTCTCCTGGGCGATGCGGCGCTGCTCATCCGCGATGAACTGCAGCCACATGTAGAAGCGGGTGGTCTCCTCCAAGTCCCCGTCGACACCGTGGCGGGAGGTTTCCGCGTCGGCGGCGCGCTCGGCGCACCAGCGGGCGAACTCCTCGAGGCCCTCGCCCTCATCCGCGATGAAGAGCTCGAAACCGTGGGAGCGTTCCTCGTCCTCGGCGGCGATGTAGAACAGCTCGCGCAGCACGTCGAGCTTGACGCCGAAGACCGTGTTGCGGTCGAGCGGCTCGTTCGTGGTGTTCATCACTTTCAGCGGTGCGACCAGCTCGGCGATCTCGGCGCGGGTCTCCTCGTCGAGGCGCTGGAATTCCGGCACCGCTTCGACGGAGATGTAGATCGGGTTCACGAAACGGCGCGAGGTGGGCAGGTAAGGAGAATCCTCCACCGGCGGGATCGGCTGCGCAGCGTGGACAGGGTTGATCAGCAGGTAATCTGCGCCCTCCGCGGCGACCACCTCTGCCAGGCGGCCGAGGTCCTCGAAGCCGCCCACACCCCAGGACTGCTCGGAGCGCACCGAGTACAGCTGGGCCATGACGCCCCACACCGGGTTGTGGATGTACTCCTGGTTGGAGCTCAACGTATCCGGCACAACGAGCAGCGTGCAGGAGGCCTCAAAGTTGTCCGATTCCAGGTGCAGCTCGTGCCAGCCGACGGGCAGATCGCCCGGGACGTGGAATGTCGCCTCGCCCCACACGGTGCCGTCCTCGGCCGTGACCGGGGCGGCCCAATTCTCGTCCTGGTAGGCGTCGCGCGACGAGCCGTCCTCCAGCTTGATCCAGCAGTGCGCCGGGTGGCCGTCGTGGACGTGGACGTTGAAGTGACGCTCCTCGCCCTCAGGGGCGACAACGCAGGCCGGCAGCGGCCGCGTCGCCTGCTCCAGGCGGCGGGCTTGGAGGTGGAACTGGAGTTCCTCGTCCGTCGGTTCGTCGGAAAGCGGAAGCCCCAAGGCGCGGAGCAGCTTGACGTAGGAGCGCTCGGGTGGGGCTGTGATCAGCCCGTTCGAGGCGCGGTAGCTGGTGCCGAAGCCGTAGGCCTCGGCGAGCTGGAGCAGAAGTTCCCCGTTCATCACAACAGGCGAGCTTAGCCAACTTCCGGGTGGCTGCGCGCGGGGCCAGGGGTAAAATAGCCGTTTATGCCGTCGAAGAGTTACTCCACAGAGTTAGGTTTTTCCCTCAGCGACACTGACAACTGCATGCGTCGCCTTGTCGACCTGTGCACGGAAAAGCCGCACATTGTGCTCTTCTCGCGTCCCCGCAACTACGAGTGGGTCAACGTCACCGCAGGCGAATTCCTCCAGGAGGTCTACGACGTAGCCAAGGGCCTCATTGCCGCCGGTGTGGAGCCGGGGGACCGCGTCGCCATCCTCTCCAACACCCGCTACGAGTGGCAGCTGGTGGACTTCGCCGTCTGGGCCGCGGGCGCCGCTTCCGTGCCGGTCTACCCGACGAGCTCCCTCCACCAGATCCAGTGGATCCTCGAAGACTCCGGCGCGAAAATCGCGTTCACCGAAACCCGCGACCACACGCAGCTCATGGGCCCGTTCCTGCGCGACGAGCACGGCAAGGCCCAGTTCCACGATTCCCCGTCGCAGCTGCAGCGCATCTACGAATTCAACTCGGCCGGGGTGGAGACGATTAAGTTCGAGGGCAGGGACGTGCCGCAGGCGCGTGTCGACGAACGCGTTGCGGCCATTCGCCAGGACCACCTCGCCTCCATCGTGTACACCTCCGGCACCACCGGCCGCCCGAAGGGTGTCGAGATCACCCACGGCAACTGGGCGTACCAGGCGTGGGCGCTGCTGGAGAACGAGATCGGCAAGGTGTCCTACCCGGGCCAGCGCATGGTGACGTTTTTGCCGCTGGCGCACGTGCTGCAGCGCGCCGTGGCCATCGCGTGGACGATCTCCGGCGCAATGCAAACGCACTGGTCCGACACCTCCACGCTGACGGTTGAGCTGCAGCGCGTGCGCCCGCACCTGGTGCTCGGTGTGCCGCGCGTGTTCGAGAAGGTGCGCGACGGGGCGTACAACAAGGCGGCGGACGGGAGTGCCGTCGGCAAGCGAATGTTCCTGGAAGCGGAAAAGGCCGCAATCGAGTACTCGAAGGCGCTGGATACGCCGGAGGGGCCGTCGCGCGTGCAGAAGGCCAAGCTGAAGATCTTCGACAAGCTGGTGTACTCCAAGATCAAGGAAGCCATCGGTGGGTCGGTGTGGTACGGCATCACCGGCGGCAGCGCGATGAGCACCGATCTGAGCCACTTCTTCCGCGGCATGGGTGTGCCGATCTACGAGGGCTACGGGCTGACCGAGACCGCCGCAGCGTGCTGCGTGAACAACAAGCACTCGCACAAGATCGGCACCGTCGGCCAGCCGGTCAACGGCTACTCGGTGCGCATCAACGACGACGGAGAGATCGAGTTCAAGGGCCCGGGCGTGTTCACCAAGTACTGGGGCAACCCGGAGGCGACCGAAGAGGCTTTCGACGACGGCTGGTTCAACACCGGCGACCTCGGCGAGGTTGATGAGGACGGTTTCGTGAGCATCACGGGCCGCAAGAAGGACCTCATTGTCACCGCCGGCGGCAAGAACGTCTCACCGGGGCCGATGGAGGAGATCATCCGCCAGGACCCGCTGATCTCCAACGCGCTCGTGGTCGGCGACGGCAAGCCGTTCATCGGCGTGCTGGTGACGCTGGACGAGGAGGAGCTGAAGCGCTGGAAGGCCAACCGCAACATCCCGGCAAATCGCAAGACCTCCGAGCTGGCCCAGGATCCGGCGCTGCGCGCGGAGGTGCAGGACGCGATCAACATGGCCAACGCCACCGTGTCGCGCGCAGAGGCCATCAAGAAGTTCCGCATCCTGGACCGCGACCTCTCCGAGCAGAACGACGAGATGACGCCGACGATGAAGGTCAAGCGCAACGTAGTGTTCCAGCGCTTCCAGGAGGACATCGACAAGCTGTACCAGCGCTAGCTCGGCGTGGCGGCGGGGCGGGCGCGGAGACGTCGCATAGCATTGCCCCGTAGCTAACGATCTCGACCTAGGGGGTGTCCCGCGTGCACAAGACTGCCGCCATGCTGCGTCACCGCGAGCTCACCCAGGAGATCTACAACATCGGCGACGAGGTCGCGGAATACACCGAGCACATCGCGGAGGCCATCGCGGATTACGACGGTGAGCTTGCGGACGACTGCCTCGCCGAATTTTCTGAGATCGTGGATGATGCCCGCCAGGACGCGCGCCGCGTCGTCGGCGAGCTGATCGGCCTGCGCCAGGCACTGACGTCCGGCATGCGCGCCGGCGTGCTGTCCGCCTCCGCCGGCCCCGAGGAGAAGATCCCGGAGCCGGAGCTGCTCGATGCCGAGGGCCTGGAGGACCTCTTCCCCCTGCAGGCGCCGTTCTCGGTGCAGACGATGCAGGATGCCCTGACCGGGCGCACCGACCTCGTGGTGCAGCACCTCGGCGAGCTGGTGGAGTACACGCTCGAGCAGACCGACATGGTCGCGCGCGAACTGGGTGCTGTGAGCCTGCCGCACCTCTATGCCCGCGTGGGCGAGCTGGTGGAAGCAGTTACCGAGGGCTGGATTGAAACGGTGTGCGAGGACCACCCGGCGTTCACCCGCACCATGCGCGGCGGCAACCCGCCGGAGTTCCTGAAGGAACGCGCCCGCATCGACGCGGTGGTTGCCAAGGTGGCTGCGAAGCGCCGCCGCCGGGGCGCGTAGCGTCTCCTGTATGGATTCCTTCGGCGTCTACGTCCACGTACCGTTCTGCGCCACCCGCTGCGGCTACTGCGACTTCAACACCTACACACCTACCGAGGTGGACACCTCCCACGCCGCCTACCTGGATGCGCTGGAGCGGGAACTGGCACTCGCGGCGCAGCAACATGAGCTCCCCGCCGCGGACACTGTATTTATTGGCGGCGGCACCCCGAGCCTGCTCGGCGCCGACGGGCTGGGCCGGATCCTAAGCGCCATCCGCGGCAGTTTCGGCATCGCGCCGGGCGCGGAGATCACCACCGAATCCAACCCGGAATCCACCAGCCCCGAGTACTTCGCGGGTCTGCTCGACCACGGCTTCACCCGCGTGAGCTTGGGCATGCAGTCCGCCTCCACGCCGGTGCTCAAGGTGCTGGACCGCCGCCACACCCCGGGCCGCGCCACCGCAGCCGCAAGGGAGGCACTCGCCGCCGGCTTCGAGCACGTCAACCTCGACATGATTTACGGCACGCCGACCGAGACCACCGACGACGTGCGCGCCACCCTCGACGCAGTGCTGTCCACCGGGGTGGACCACGTCAGCGCCTACTCGCTGATTGTCGAGGACGGCACCGCCATGGCGCGCAAGATCCGCCGCGGCGAATTGCCCCCGCCGGAGGAGGACACGTACGCGGAGCGCTACGAACTCATCGCGGACACCCTCGAGGCGGCCGGCTTCGACTGGTACGAAGTCTCCAACTGGGCGCGCCCGGGCGGCGAGTGCCGGCACAACCTCATCTACTGGCGCGGCGGGCGCTGGTGGGGCGCGGGCCCCGGCGCGCACAGCTACATCGGCGGGACCCGCTTCTTCAACGTCAAGCGCCCCGAGCGCTACAACGCGATGCTCGCTGAGGGGCAGTTGCCTATCGACGGCAACGAGACCATTACTCCCGATATGGACCACTTCGAGCAGGTCATGCTGGGCCTGAGGCTCAGAGAGGGGGTGCCGGCGGAGCTGCTGCGCGGGACGGAAGCGATCGTCGAGAAGCATGCGCGCGCGGGCCTGCTCACGGCGGGGGAGCGCGTCGCGCCGACGGAAAAGGGGCGTTTGCTTATCGACGGCATCATTACCGATCTCCTCGCCGCCGAGTAACATCGGTTAGCAGTCGACGGAAGGGAGTGCCAATGAGCGCGGCGGATGCCCGGCGCCGAGCGGTGTTGCGCGCGATTGTCGCGGACTACATTGCCAGCCAGGAGCCGGTCGGTTCGAAAGCACTCGTGGAGCGGCACGGGCTGAAGGTCAGCCCCGCAACCATCCGCAACGACATGGCCGTGCTGGAGCAGCAGGGCTACATCGAGCAGACCCACGCCAGCTCCGGGCGCATCCCCACGGAGGCCGGCTACCGCGCGTTCGTGGACGCGCTGCACGACGTGAAGCCGATTTCCGCGGCGGAGCGGCGCGCCATCCTCGACTTCCTCGAACACGGCGTGGACATGGAGGACGTGCTGCGGCGTTCGGTGCAGCTGCTCGCGCAGCTGACCAACCAGGCCGCGGTGGTGCAGCTGCCGACGCTGAACGTGAGCCGGGTGAAGCACTGTGAGGTGGTCTCGCTCTCCGCAACGCGCCTGCTTTTAGTGCTGATCACGGACGCGGGTCGCGTGGACCAGCGCAACGTGGAGCTGTCGGCGCCGATTGCGGCCGAAGGTGTGGCGCAGCTGCGCACTCTGCTCAACGACGTGCTGGTGGGCAAGACGATGCGGGAAGCGGCGGCGTCGTTAAGCACCTTGTCCTCCCGCGCCCCGGCAGACCTCGCCCCGGCGGTGGACCGCGCCACAGCCGTACTCATTGACACGCTGGTGGAGAATACCGCGGACCGGCTGCTCATCGCCGGTGCCGGCAACCTGACGCTGCACGGCGCGGGCGACCTGCAGTCCGTGATTGCGGCGCTGGAGGAGCAGGTGGTGGTGCTCAAGCTGCTGGCCAGCGCGCAGGAGCTCGAGCACGTGTCGGTGCGCATCGGCCGGGAGAACGAGGACGAGGAATTTTCCCGCGCCTCGATTGTTACTACGGCATATGGTGCCGGCGCGGAAGCGCTCGGCGGCCTCGGGGTTGTCGGGCCGACCCATATGGACTACCCGGGTACCATGCAAAAGGTTGCCACGGTGGCCAGATACATCAGCCGCATCCTCCGAGGCGAATAGCGGCGCGCGCCGCCTGGACAAAGATTGTGTGAAAGGTAAGTAGGAGACTTGGCTCGGGATTACTACGGCATCCTCGGTGTGGACCGGGAAGCCACCGAACAGGACATTAAGAAGGCGTACCGCCGTCTGGCGCGCAAGTACCACCCGGACGTGAACCCGTCCGAGGAGGCCGCGGAGAAGTTCGCGGAGATTTCCCTCGCGCAGGAGGTGCTGCTGGATCCGCAGAAGCGCAGCATCGTCGACCGCGGCGGCGACCCGATGGAGCAGGGCGGCATGGGGCCGGGCGCCGGGGGATTCGGCGGCGGCCTGGGCGACATTTTTGAGGCGTTCTTCGGCGGCGGCGGGGGAGCTGCCCGCGAGCCGCGCTCCCGTGTCCAGCAGGGCAACGACGCACTGCTCCGCACCACCATCTCGCTCGAAGAGGCGTACACGGGCGTGAAGAAGCACGTCACCGTGGACACCGCCGTGCTGTGCGAGAAGTGCCAGGGCACCGGCTCCGAGTCTAAGGCCGCGCCGGTGACGTGCGATTACTGCGACGGTGCCGGTGCCGTGCAGGAAGTGCAGCAGTCCTTCTTGGGCAACGTCATGATGTCGCGCGAGTGCCCGAAGTGCCGCGGCTACGGCGAAATCATCACCGACCCCTGCCGCCAGTGCGCCGGCGACGGCCGCGTGCGCGCCACCCGCGACCTGACGGTGAACATCCCGGCAGGCATTGCCACCGGCATGCGCATCCGCATGGCCGGCCAGGGCGAGGTCGGTCACGGCGGCGGCCCGGCCGGCGACCTGTATGTGGAAGTCACCACCGAACCGCACCCCTACTTCGTCCGCGACGGCTCCGACCTGCTGCTGCGTCTCAACGTGCCGATGTACGACGCCGCACTCGGCACCGAGATCACCGTGGAGAACCTCGCGGGCGGCGAGACCACCATCGAGATTCCTGCCGGCACCCAGCCGGGCGAGACCGTCCGCCTCGAAGGCGAGGGCATGCCGCTCATCCGCACCGACCGCTTCGGCGATCTGATCGCCCACGTCCAGGTCACGGTGCCCACTGAGTTGAGCAACCAGGAGCGCGCCGCGCTCGAGGACCTGCGCGACGGCTGCCCGGACAGCACCGAGGTGCACACCGAGGGCGGCGCCGCCAACGAGGGCTTTTTCTCCCGGATGCGCGACAGGTTCCGCCGCTAGTGTCGCTGCCGTACTTCCTCACCCCCGACCCGCTCTCCGGCGTCCTCACCGGGCCGGAGGCCGCGCACGCGCACGTTAAGCGCATCGCGCCCGGCGAGCGCATCATGCTTACCGACGGCACCGGGCTGGCCGTTGAGGTAGAGGTGACGCAGGCGTCGAAAAGCGAAGTCCGGGGCGGCGTGGTCGCACAGACCCGGGTGCCGGCGCCGAGCCCGCGCGTGACCGTGGTGCAGGCCATCCCGAAGTCCGAGCGCGCGGAACTCGCCGTCGACCTGGCGGTGCAGGGCGGGGCGGACGCGGTCGTGCCGTGGATCAGTCACCGCACCATCGCCCGCTGGCCCGAGAACAAGCAGGCCAAGCAGGTGGAGAAGTGGCGCAACCAGGCCGCGGCGAGCGCGAAGCAGGCGCGTCGTGCGTGGGTGCCCGAGGTGCGCGAGCCAGTGACCACGAACCAGCTCGCGGAGCTGACGCGCGGTGTGCAGGCCCTGGTGCTCCACGAGGACGCCGAGGTGTCTGTCCGCGACGTGGAGCTCGCGGAGGACATCTGGTTGATCGTCGGCCCGGAGGGCGGCATCGGCGAGGACGAGCTGGCGCTCATCGGCGGCACGCCGGTGCGGCTCGGGCCTGAGGTGCTGCGCACGGCGAGCGCCGCGTTCGCGGGTCTCGCCGCGATCGGCGCGCTGAGTGGGCGCTGGTAGCCTTGAGTGCCATGGAAGAACTGGTCACCCGCAAAATCGAGCTGGATTCGGCCTACGCCCAGTCCGTGCTCGGGATTAACGACGAGAACCTGCGGGTGCTCAACCAGCACCACCCCGCGGATATTCACGCCCGCGGCACCACGGTGACGGTGCGCGGCGCAGACCACGACGTGGCGTACGTGCTGCGCGTGCTCGACGAGCTGGAATCGATGGCGCGGCGCGGCGTGCCGATCACCGCGGACACCGTGGTGCACGCCACCCGCATCATGGAAACCGAGGCGCCCGAATCCGTGGCGGACATTCTCGGCGCCGAGATCGTGGCGCGCAAGGGGAAGGTGATCCGCCCGAAGACGGCAGGTCAGCGCCGTTACGTGGACGCGATCGACGAGAACACGATTACGTTCGGCATCGGCCCCGCCGGTTCCGGCAAGACCTACCTCGCCGTGGCTAAGGCGGTGCAGGCGCTGCAGAATAAAGAGGTCAAGCGCATCATTCTGACTCGCCCGGCCGTGGAGGCGGGGGAGAAGCTGGGTTTCCTTCCCGGCACCTTGAGCGACAAGATCGACCCGTACCTGCGCCCGCTCTACGACGCGCTGCGGGACATGCTGGACCCGGAGATGATCCCGAAACTCATCGAGGCCGGCATCATCGAGGTCGCGCCGCTGGCCTACATGCGCGGGCGCACGCTTTCCGACGCCTTTGTGATCCTCGATGAGGCGCAGAACACCACCGGCGCCCAAATGAAGATGTTCCTCACCCGCCTCGGCTTCGGCTCGAAGATGGTGGTCACGGGCGACGTGTCCCAGGTGGACCTGCCGCGCGGCACCGTGTCCGGCCTGCGCGTGGCCCGCCGCATCTTGGGCGAGATCGAGGGCATCCACTTCGAGGAGCTCAGCGGCAACGACGTGGTGCGCCACCACCTGATCTCCCGCATCGTCGCCGCCTACGACAAGCACGACGCGCAGAACGCGGCGCGCTACGAGAAGCGCCAGCGCGAACTGGAGCGCGAGCGCGAGGAGGAAGCAGCGCAGTGAGCATCGAAGTCCTGAACGAGTCCGGCGAGGGCGACGTCAACGAGGAAATGCTTGTCGACGTCTGCTCTTTCGCCCTCACAGCGATGGATGTCCACCCGGACACCGAGGCGACCATCACGCTCGTCGACGAGCCGACTATGGCGGACCTCCACGTGCGCTGGATGGACCTGGAGGGCCCGACGGACGTGATGAGCTTCCCGATGGATGAGCTCACACCCGGCGGCGGCCGCCCTGACGCATCCCCGTTCGGCGCCGCGATGCTCGGCGACATCATCCTGTGCCCGGCGTACGACCGCAAGCAGGCGGAGATGGCCGGCCACGATCTCGCACACGAGCTGGCGCTGCTCACCGTGCACGGGGTGCTGCACCTCCTCGGCTACGACCACATCGCGCCGGAGGATGAGCGCGAGATGTTCGCGCTGCAGAACGAAATCTTGGCGGACTGGTACGACTCGCTGGCCGCGCGCGGCGTGGAATACCAGCCGAAGCCGACCGGCGCGCACGCGTTTCCCTCCGCCGCTGACCGCGACGAGCTGGACAAGCTGATGCGAGCGCGCGAGGCATCCGAGCGCGAGGCGGAGGACTAGGTGGAATTCACCGCCGCATACGCGGTCACAACCGTCGTCGCACTGCTCCTTTCCGGCCTGCTCGGGTCGGTGGAGTCCGCGCTCACCCCGATCTCCCGGGCGCGCGTGGAGGGCATGGTCAAGGACGAGGTCGCCGGCGCCCGGGCACTGTTGCGCGTTGTCGACGCGCGCGCCAGCCACGTCAACACCCTGGTGATGCTGCGCACCATTCTGGACGTGGTCGCCGCTGTGTTCGCCGCGATGCTGGCCATGGATCTCATCGACTCGGATGCGTGGGCGATCACCGCCGCCGTCGCTTCGGTGACGCTCCTGCAGTTCGGCATCATCGGCGTCTTCGCCCGCACCGCGGGCAAGCGCAACCCGTACACGATCTCGCTGCGCGCCGCGCAGTGGCTGGCGGCGTTCCACACCATTCTCGGCCCGCTCTCCGGCCTGCTCATCCGGGTGGGCAACATCTTCCACCCGGGCGAGGACTTCCGCGACGGCCCGTACTCCACCGAGGTGGAGCTGCGCGAGATGGTGGACATCGCTCAGGAGCAGGGCGTGGTGGAGACCACCGAAGGCCGCATGATCCAGAACATTTTCGACCTCGCCTCCACGCACGCGCGCCAGGTGATGGTGCCGCGCCCAGAGATGATCTGGATCGAGGAGGACAAGTCCGCGGCCCAGGCGACGCGCCTCATGGTGCGCTCCGGCCACTCCCGCGTGCCCGTGATCGGCGAGACCGTCGACGAGATCCTCGGCGTTGCCTACCTGAAGGACATGTTCGGGGAGGACGGCGCGCCCATCGACCCGGCCAGCCCCGTGACCAAGACGATCCGCGAGCCGCTCTTCGTGCCCGACTCCAAGCCGCTCGACGTGCTGCTCAAGGAGATGCAGCGGTTGAACACCCACATCGCCATCGTCATCGACGAGTACGGCGGCGTCGCAGGCCTGCTCACCATGGAGGACCTGCTCGAAGAGATCGTCGGCGAGATCACCGACGAGTACGACGAGGACGAGGCCGCCCCGATCGAGCCGGTCGGGGAGCGCACCTTGCGCGTCCAGGCGCGCCTGCCGCTCGACGACCTGGTGGACCATCTCGCCGACTACCTCGACTTCGAGCTGGTCTACGACGATGAGGTGGTCGATTCCGTCGACACCGTCGCGGGCCTGCTCTCCTACGAACTCGGCCGCGTGCCCCTGCCGGGGGCCTCCATCACCATGAACGGCCTGACGTACACCGCCGAGGGCGGTCGCGACCGCCGCGGCCGCGTGAAAACCCGCTCGGTGCTCGTGACGGTGCCGGAGGCGCTCGAGCCCGCCCCGATTCCCGAGGCGTAAGCAGGCAGGGGCACAATGGCCCCATGAAACACATCCTCTCCATCCAATCCGCCGTCGCCTACGGCCACGTTGGCAACTCGGCCGCCGTCTTCCCGCTGCAGCGCATCGGCCACGAGGTCTGGCCGGTCTACACCGTGAACTTCTCCAACCACACCGGCTACGGTGCGTGGAAGGGCCCGATGATCCCGGCCGCCGACGTGGCCGAGGTCATCACGGGCATCGGGGAGCGCGGGGCTTTTTCGCGTATCGACGCAATTTTGTCCGGCTACCAGGGAGGAGACGACATCGCCGACGTGATCATCGACGCGGTTGCCAAGGTCAAGGCCGAAAACCCGCACGCCATCTACGCCTGCGACCCGGTGATGGGCAACGCCAAGTCCGGCTGCCACGTGGCGGACACCATCCCGCCCCTGCTGCGCGACCGTGTGGTGCCCGTGGCGGATCTGATCACCCCGAACCAGTTCGAGCTGGGCTACCTCACCGAGCGCGATGTGACCGACCTCGACTCCACCCTCGCAGCCGTCGACGCCGCCCGCGAGATGGGCCCGCGGACCGTGCTGGTTACCTCCGTGGAGCGCCCGGATGCACCGGTAGACACGATCGAGATGCTCGCCGTGGACGACAAGGGCGCATGGATCGTCCAGACCCCGCGCATCCCCTTCAAGCGCAACGGCTCCGGCGACGTGACCGCCGCCCTCTTCACCGGCCACTACATCGAGTCCGGCGATGCTGCCGACGCCCTGGCTCGCACAGCGTCCTCCGTCTACGACCTCCTGCGCATCACCCACGAGGCCGACTCCCCCGAGCTCAAGCTGGTCGAGGCCCAGGACTTCTACGCGAACCCGCAGCTCCAGTTCACCGTCGAGGCCCTCTAGGTCGCTCACAGCTTCCCTTCCTGCGCGCGCCCGACCCTGCCCCCACGCTGAGAGCTCCAAGTGCACGGCTGCAGGTGGAGCTCTCAGCGCAAAGGGGGGGCGCGGGCCGGGCACAAAGCAGTTGGCGTAGCAATTGGCAGTGCCTGGGCTGCGCACCAGTGGGCGGCGCGCCGGAACCCGGCTTGTATCGTCGAAGCGTGAACATCATCTCCCTCCAGTCTGCAGTGGCGTACGGCCACGTGGGCAACTCCGCCGCCGTGTTCGCCATGCAGCGCCTGGGCTGCGAGGTCTGGCCGGTCTACACTGTCAATTTCTCCAACCACACCGAATACCCGTCGTGGCGCGGGCCCGTGATGACTCCGGATCAGGTCGCGGATGTCCTCGACGGGATGTCCTTCGCGTTTGACCAGGTAGATGTGATTTTGACCGGCTATCTCGGCTCCGCAGAGCTCGCGGCGGTGGTGGAGGACGCGGTACGCCGCGTCAAGGAGGCGAACCCGGACGCGCTCTACGTCTGCGATCCGGTGATCGGCAACGCCCAGATCGGGTCTTTCGTCGCACCCGAAATCCCCGGCGTCTTCTGCGAGCGCCTCATTCCGCTTGCCGACGCCATCACCCCCAACCAGTGGGAGTTATCCCTGCTCACAGGCGCTGAGTTGAGCTCGCCGGAGGAGACAGCGGCGGCGGCACGCAGCCTCAGGAACCACGCGCTGGTTACCTCGATTGGATCCCACGCGGATGCGACACTCGGCATGCTGGACATCACGCCCGAAGAGGCGCTGCTGGTGGAGACACCGCGGCTCGGCGGCAACGTCGTCGGCGCGGGCGACTTGGCGACGGCACTGTACACCGCCCTCCAACGCAAGCCGCGGGCCGAGCGGCTCCGCCACGTGGCGGGGACGATGTTCGACATCGTGACCGAGGTGCGCGACCGCGGGCTGGAGGAGCTGCCGCTGGTCGAGAAGCAGGAGCTGCTCGTCGCGCCGCGGTCGAGATTCGAGCCGCGCGCGATCTAGAACCGCACGGTGGCGGTGTAGGGCAGGTCGGCGGCGGAGGTGCCAATGTGGAGGACGATGTCGCCCTCGGCTAGGACCCACTCGCGCGCCTCGTCGTCCCACCGGCTGAAGGGGTGGTTGGGCCACGCGGCGTCGATCTCGATGACGGCGACGGCGGTCTCGCTGGGGGCCGGCTCGACGCGTCGGAACCCGACGAGGCGGCGCTCCACCGCGCCACCCGCAGAAGAGGCGACGGGGATGTCGGCGTAGACCTGCGGCACTTCGCCTCCGGCGACGGAGCCCGTGTTGGTCACGGGCACATTCACGACGACGAAGCGGCCGGTCTGGGTGACTTCGGGGGTGTGGACATCGAACGTCGTGAAGCTGAGGCCGAAGCCGAAGGGGAACGCCGGGTACGCGGCGGGCAGCTTGCCGGAGGGGGTGACGGTGCCGAAGAGCACGTCGGCGAGCGCGCGGCCGCCCTGCTGGCCGGGGTGGTAGCACTCGAGGACGGCGGGAACGTCGTCGAGCCACGGGGTGTCCGCGGGATCGGCGCTGGTCAGGACCACGATGGCGCCGGGGACGGCATCGGAGCCGACCGCGATCACGGTGTCGGCCTCGGCGGAAGGATCGGTCACCACCGGATTCTCGGCACCGAGTTCCGCGAGCACTTCGCGCACACCCTCGGCGAACATCGGCGGCCCGAGGACGAGGATGCGACCGGCGATGTCGGGGGAGAGGGGGAGCAGGGCGCCGTCGTTCTTCAGGAGAGTGATGGTGCGCCCGGCCAGCATGCGGGCGACCTCGGCGTGCCCTTCCACTCGCGGAACCGGCGCGTTGGGAATGACCGAGCCGCGGAATCCCCAATCGTCGAGAAGCGGATGCTCGGCGGTGACGCACGCGACCTGGCCGTCCTTCACCGCCATCTCGTAGGGGATGAGGTTGCGCGGATCGCCGGCAGGAAGGCCCGTCGCCGCGCGCACGCCCGCGGCCTGGATGCCCATGATCAGGTGCTTGCCCATCACGCCTGTGAGGAACGGATCCTCCGAAAAGCCGCCGGGCAGGCGCATCGGCGGCGCCGCGGCCACGTCCTCGCCGCTCCGCTTGGCCTCGGCGGCGAGAACCTCGCCGTAGCGCTCGATCAGCTCGAAATCGAACGTCGCGGTCATGCCCCGCGTCGAGGGCAGTGCTTCCACGCTTGCCGACGCTCCCTGCAACACCTCATCGCCCACAACCAACGCTCCCGTCTGCCCGACCGTTTGCCACGAGTGTATGCGCGAGCCCGGCGCGGCCGGCGGACGGTACCATTGCCCTGTATGAGCGACAATTTCCCCGACTTTCCCGACTTCGAAGACCTGCCCGCCGAGGCCGACGCGAACGCGGATTACACGAACTTCACCGACACGCCCGAGGGCTTCCGTTCCGGGTTCGTCGGGTTCGTGGGGCGCCCGAACACGGGCAAGTCGACGCTCACGAACGCGCTGGTGGGGGAGAAGATTGCGATCATGGCGGACCAGCCGGAAACCACCCGCCACCCGATCCGGGGCATTATCAACCGCGAAGACGCGCAGGTGATTGTCGTCGACACGCCCGGTATCCACCGCCCGCGCACGCTGCTCGGCGAGCGGCTCAACGACGTGGTCAAAGACACCTACGCGGATGTGGATGTCATCGGGTTCACCGTGCCCGCCGACGAGAAAATCGGCCCCGGCGACAAGTTCATCTACGAGCAGATCCGCGCTGTGAAGCCGAACGCGCCGATCGTGGGCATTGTGACCAAGCTGGACAAGGTGCCGCGCGACGTGGTGGGGGAGCGCCTCATCGAACTCCACGAGCTGCTGGGCGAAGACAGCGAGGTCGTGCCCGTGTCCGCCACCGCGCAGGTGCAGCTCGACGTGCTGCTTGACGTGCTGGTGAGCCAGCTGCCGGAGGGCCCGCGCTTCTACCCGGAGGGCGACGTCACGGACGAGGACTTGGAAACCCGCATTGCGGAGCTGATCCGCGAGGAGGCACTCCAGGGCCTGCGCGAGGAGCTGCCGCACTCCGTGGCCGTGCAGATCGACGAGATGCACGAGGATCCGGACAACCCGGAGCGCCTCATGATCTACGCCGTGATCTACCTCGAGCGCCCCGGCCAGAAGCGCATCATCGAAGGCCCGGACGGGCGCCGCCTGAGCGGCATCACCCACCGCGCGCGCCGCCAGATTGTGGAGCTTCTGGGCCGCAACGTGTACCTGGATCTGCGCATCAAGGTGCTCAAGAACTGGCAGTCCGACCCGAAGGCGCTCGGCCGCCTTGGCTTCTAGGCCCTCCTGGCGCGACCGCGCGTTTGTGGTCCGCACCTACGATTTCGCCGAGGCGGACCGCGTGGTGGTGCTACTCACGCGCGAGCACGGGCTGGTCCGCGGCGTGGCCAAAGGCGTGCGCAAGGCCAAGTCCCGCTTCGGGTCGCGCCTCCAGCCCTTCGTGGATATCAACGTGCAGGTGTACCCGGGGCGGGACCACAGCAAACTCGCGACGATCACTGGCGCCGACACGGTCGCGTACTTCGGCCACCAGATTGTGGACGACTTCGACCGCTACACCGCCGCCTGCGCGGTGATGGAAACGGCGGAGAAGCTCGCGTTCGAGGAGGCGGATCCGGTGCTCTTCGACCTCGTCGCCGCCGCCCTGGAGCGCCTGCGCGCCGGCGAGCATCCGACCATGGTGCTCGACGCGTTCATCCTCCAAGCCACCGAGCACGCCGGGTGGGGCTTGAGCCTGTTCAACTGCGCCAATTGCGCGGCCCCAGGTCCCCACAAGGCGTTCAACCCGGCGGTCGGCGGCGCGGTGTGCACCAACTGCCGCCCGCCCGGTTCCTTCGACATCGACCCTGAGGCGCTGCACACCATGTGGCTGCTCCAGAACGGGCATGCGGCGCAAGCCGAGCACGTCGGCCAAGTGCACCGCGTGACTGCCGCCCACCTGCAGTTCAACCTGGAGTCCGGCGTGACCTCGCTGCGCATCATGGAACAGGCATAATGAGGCAATGACCGAGCCCACCCAGCCGAGCCCCCCGCAGATCGATCCGGAGTTCATCCCGCGCCACATCGCGCTGGTCATGGACGGCAACGGGCGGTGGGCGCAGGAACGCGGGCTGCCGCGCACCGAAGGCCACCGCCGCGGCGAATCGGTGCTCATGGACTGCGTGGACGCCTGCATCGCCCTTGGCGGGGTGGAGTGGCTCTCCGCCTACGCGTTCTCGACGGAGAATTGGCGGCGCTCCCACTCGGAGGTGCGCTTCCTCATGGGCTTCTCCCGCGACGTGCTGCGCCGCCACCGCGACGAGCTGCACGAGAAGAACGTGCGCATCGTGTGGGCCGGCCGCCGCCCCCGCCTGTGGCGCAGCGTGCTGCGCGAGCTCGAGGCCGCCGAGGAGCTGACGCGCGCCAACACCGGCGTCACCCTCGCGATGTGCATCAATTACGGTGGCAGGGCCGAGCTTGTCGACGCCTGCCGCGCCCTCGCCGCTGATGCCGCCGAAGGCCGCATCCGCCCCGACGAGGTCACCGAGCAAACCCTCACCCGCTACCTGTACCGCCCCGACATGCCGGACGTGGATCTGTTCCTGCGGCCGTCGGGTGAGAAGCGCACATCGAACTTCCTGCTCTGGCAGTCGGCCTACGCGGAGATGGTGTACCAGGACACACTGTTCCCGGACTTCACGCGCCAGCACATGTACGACGCCGTGCTGGAATACGCCAAGCGGGACCGCCGCTTCGGCGGTGCCGTGGACAAGTTCGCGAAATAGCTGCCGTCGTCACGCGGACGCGGCCTGGCACGCGCGGCAGATGCCGTACACCTCGGCATCGTGCGCGACCAGCTCGTAGCCGTAGCGCGCCGCCACCAGCTCGGCCCACTTCTCAATCGGGCCTCCCTCGACCTCCTCGCTGCGCCCGCACTTAGTGCACACGAGGTGGTGGTGATGGTGGTCGGTGAGGCAATAGCGGTACAGAGTTTCCCCGTCCGGCGTCTGCAGCACGTCCACGGCATCGATATCGGAGAGCGATTGCAACGTGCGGTACACCGTGGTCAGACCCACCTTCTCGCCGCGGTCCTCCAACGCCCGGTGGATCACCTTCGCGGACGCGAACTTGTCGATGTCGCGCAGCGTCTCCACCACGGCCGTACGCTGGCGGGTCATGCGGGGACCCAGCTTCGGAATCGGCTGGCGCTGAGGACGCTGCTGGGACTGGGGGGACATAGAGGTCAAGCGTACCGCCCCCGCGGCTAGTCCCTCCGCGGGCGGGGGGTGTGCGGCACGAGGCCCTGGTCCTCATCGGGGCGGATTTCCACGTTGGGCGAGACGATTGCCGCGCCCGAGCCTGAGCGGGGCTCAGTGCTTGCCGACGCCCGCTTCAGCCTGCGCCTCAGGGACAGCTCATCCTCGGCCGCGATCGCCGCGATGTCGTTGATCACGTCGACCACCGCGGGCTGCACGAGTGAGTAGATGACCTCGCGCCCGTCGCGCCGGGACACAACGAGACCAGCAGACTTGAGCACCCGGAGGTGCTGGGATATCAGCGGCTGGGATTTGTCGAGGCGCTTGACCATTTCGTGGACGACGAAATCCTTCTCGTCGAGCATGAGGAGAATCTGCAGCCGCAGTTCCGAGTCGAGGGCGCTCATCAGCTTCGCAGTGCGCGCGAGATCGCGGGGCGCCAGCGGGTTGGCGTCGCGCATGCGCTTCTCCCTTACTCATCCCTCGGGTACCTGCAGGTAGTCGGCGACTACTTTAGCGCAACCGGCCCCTGCCCGGGAGGAAACCGCGTTCGCTACACTAAAGCGTCGTTAGTGTTCTGCTCGCCGTTTTTAGGGAGGCTCCACCCACATGCCCGCCAATTCCATCGACACCGTCGTCAACCTGTGCAAGCGCCGCGGCCTTGTGTACCCCGCCGGCGAGATCTACGGCGGCACCCGCTCCGCATGGGATTACGGCCCGCTGGGTGTTGAGCTGAAGGAGAACCTCAAGCGCCAGTGGTGGCGCCACATGGTGCAGTCCCGGCGCGACACGGTTGGAGTTGACACCTCCATCATTCTGCCGCGCCAGGTGTGGGTTGCCTCCGGCCATGTCGAGGTCTTCACCGACCCGCTGGTGGAGTCCCTGCACACCCACAAGCGCTACCGCGCAGACCACCTGCTCGAGGCGTACGAGGAGAAGCACGGCCACCCGCCGGCAAACGGCCTGGCCGACATCCCGGACCCGGAGACCGGCCAGCCGGGTAGCTGGACCGAGCCGAAGGCGTTCTCCGGCCTGATGAAGACGTACCTGGGCCCGGTCGACGATGAGGAGGGCCTGCACTACCTGCGCCCGGAGACTGCGCAGGGCATCTTCGTCAACTTCAAGAATGTGATGACGTCGGCACGCATGAAGCCCCCGTTCGGCATCGCGAACATCGGCAAGTCCTTCCGCAACGAAATCACCCCGGGCAACTTCATCTTCCGCACCCGCGAGTTCGAGCAGATGGAGATGGAGTTCTTCGTCAAGCCGGGCACCGATGAAGAGTGGCACCAGTACTGGATCGACAACCGCTTCCAGTGGTACGTCGACTTGGGCATTGACCCGGAGAACCTGCGCCTCTACGAGCACCCGCAGGAGAAGCTGAGCCACTACTCCAAGCGCACCGTGGACATCGAGTACGCCTTCGGTTTCACCGGCTCCAAGTGGGGCGAGCTCGAGGGCGTTGCCAACCGCACCGATTACGACCTGAAGACGCACGCCGAGGCATCCGGCGAGGACCTCTCCTACTTCGACCAGGAGAACAACGAGCGCTGGATTCCCTACTGCATCGAGCCGGCTGCCGGCCTCGGCCGCGCGATGATGGCGTTCCTCATCGACGCGTACGACGAGGAAGAGGCACCGAACACCAAGGGCGGCACCGACACCCGCGTCGTGCTGCGTCTCGACCGCCGCCTGGCGCCGGTCAAGGTCGCGGTGCTGCCGCTGTCGAAGAAGCCGGAGCTCTCCGGCCCGGCGGAGGAGCTCGCAGATGCGTTGCGCCAGCACTGGAACGTCGATTACGACACGTCCGGCGCCATCGGCCGCCGCTACCGCCGCCAGGACGAGATTGGCACCCCGTTCTGTGTCACCTACGACTTCGACACGCTCGAGGACCAGGCCGTGACCGTGCGCGAGCGCGACACCATGGAGCAGGAACGCGTGCCGCTGGCAGAGCTCGAGTCCTACCTCGCCGCCCGCCTCATCGGCTGCTAGGAGGCCCGCCGCGATGCACTACGTGAGCTGGGACCGCTCCGACAAGCAGAACCTGAAGCTCCTCGCCGAGGCGGGGCCGGAGGTGCTGGGCGTATTCCAGCACGACCGCGCCAGCGTGAACGGGGAGATCTGGGACCTCACCACTTCCCCCGAGTCAGGCGCGGTGGCTTCGCGCGGCGGCGAGGAGATTGTGCGCGCCCACGACCCGCTGCGCCGCGGCGATCAGGTCCGCGTGGACATCGAGGGCCGCCAGTACATCATGGTGGGGGAGACCTCGAAGAACTGGATCATCGACGATGCCTACGGCAACAAGGTGGGCCAGTTCACCCGCGAGAACTCCGGCGTGCGCAAGGCCATTCTGGAGTTCGAGGGCGAGACCGATCTGCCGCCCACCGATGTCGCAGGCCTCGCGTGGATCTCGCGTGAGATCCTGGAGGCGCGCCAAGTCGCTTCCGCGACGCCGCTGATTGCGCTGCTGGTGCTGAGCTCCATCGTCGTCGTCGCGGTGTACCTGCTGTGATTTGGCAGGGCGCAACGCTTGCCGACGCTTCCCCGGCCACCTTCTTCGACGAGGAGACCGGGCAGCTGCACGTCGGCACGCATGTGCTGCGGTTTGTGTCCGACACACCGTCGGATGTGCGCGCAGTCGACGCTGACGGCACCGCCTACCGCCTGGTAAAGCGGAGCATCACCGTCACCCGCTACGAAGCGATCTGCGGCGGCCGCAGCTACCAGGCGCGCCGCACTGGGGCTGGCTTCCTGGAGAAGCGCCGCGCAATCACCGACGAGACCGGTGCGCTCGTGGCCAGCACGATCGGCCTGCCGAACGGCGATCTCGTAGTCGCCCCGGAAGGCGAGCTCACGCTGGATCTCGCCTTCATCTCCTGGGCGCTGACGTACGTTGATGCGCCAGTGCGGCGCACCTTGTACTAAACGCTAGAAGGTGCCGCCGCGGCCGATCGGGCCGCCGCCGGAGAAGCCACCACCGCCGCCGAAACCGCCGCCGCCCATGGAGCCGCCGCGGTAACCGCCGCCACCGCTGAGGATGGAGCCCCAGAGCACTGCCTGCGCCATCGAGTTGGCCGTCTGGCGGTTCTGCGCTGCGCGGTAGCGGTCGATGTCGTCGCTCGCAGCCTTGGCGGCGCGGCGCGCGGTGTCCGTCGCGGCGCGGGCGTAATCGATCGCCGCGCGGGTGTCGCGTACGCGCAGCTGGTGGGCCTGCGCGTACTGGCGCTTCGCCTGGGCGAGCAGCGTGCGCGCGTGGGAGCCAATGATGCGGCCGCGGGAGCGGATGAGATCCTCCGCACCCTGGATCTGCGCCGCTGCGACCTGCATCTGCTGGTCGAAGAGCTGCAGCGCGCGGGATTGGTCGCCGGCCGCGCCCTTCGCCAGGGCGAGCTGTTGGTCGATGCGGGCATCTACGTCGGAAAGGTCGGTGTATAGGGCGAGCGGGTCGCTGTCCTTGCGTGCGTCGACGCCAGCGAGCGCCTGGCGGGCGCCGGCTGCGATCTCGTCGAGGGCGCGGACGTCGATCCGCGCGCCCTGCTGGGTCGCTGCCTTGACCTGCTCGATCTCGCGGAGCTCGTCGTTGATCTCCTTGATCAGCGCCGGCAGGTTCGCCTGCGCGGTGCGGATGTTGTCCTCGGCGTGCTCGATGGCGGCGAGGTTCTTGTCGGAGATGTCCACGGCGCGTGCCGCGCTCGCGAGAATGTCGATGAGCGCGCCCTGGCGGCCAGCCGGCTGCTTGGCAATGGAGCTGGCCTCGTCGAGGTGCTTCTCGGCCTCGTTGAGGGACTCGGAGGCGATGTCCACGTTCTCGGCGATGGACTGCAGCATTTCCGCGGAGTAGCGGCTTTGCAGATCGGTGAGGGTCTGCTGCGCGGGCTCGAGGCGGGCGCGGATGTCGATGGTGCGCTGGCGCACCTTGTCCACCTCTTCAGGCGCGCGCATGAGTACGCCGCGCAGCTCGTTGAACTCGTTCGTCTTGTCGCGCAGCGCTTGCTCGGCCTGGCCGGAGGAGGAGATGATGTCCACCAGCATCGCGCGCTTCTCCGGCTCGGTCTCCGGAATCGCGTCGTACAGCTTCTGGTGCGTCGTGAACGCCCGCTGCAGCGTCGACGTCGCCGTGTTCATCGCGGAGGTGAAGGGGCGGACGCGATCGGGTCCGAACTCCGCCGTCGCCAAGCGGAGCTCCTCCTTGCCTTGCGTAATGGACTCGTCGGCGGAGACGAGTGCGTCGCGCGCAACCTGCTCGAGGGTGGGCGTGGGCAGGCGGCCGAGCGAATCGGTGTCGGCCGGGTCCAGCGCCTTTGCGCTCTCCAGCTGCTTCGCCTGCGTGGTCTTGGTGTTGCGGCGCGACGCGGCGTAGAGGCCGCCGCCCGCAAGCGCCGCAACACCGAGGCCGCCGGCCACCCAACCGGCGCCGGAGCCGTCGCCGCCGGCGCCACCCGCACCACCTGCACCGCCGCCGCTCAGGGACTCGGCCGCAGCGACTGCCGCACCGGCCCAATCCCGCTCTGTCAGGTGCCCGTACGCGGCATCATTCATGCGGTCAACCTGGGACTGCGTCCACTGGTCGCCCGCATCCACGTAGTAGGCGCTCTCATTCGGGGAGATGACCAGCACCGCCGTGTTCGCGCCGTTCGCGTCCACGGCCTGCTGCGCCCACGTCTCGGGCGAGATGCCGCCGAAGGAATCGATGAACACCACGCGCAGCGTCTTGCCCTGCTCGGCGCTGACCTGCTGCAGCGCGGACTCGATGCGGGAGACGTCGCCGGGGGAGAGCACGCCGGCGTCATCGGTCACGGGCTGGGTAAACAGGCGCGGGCCGGTCATGGTCGTCGCCTGGGCGTGCAGCTGCACGTCGGGGGCGGCAAACGCCATGGTCACGGGCGCTGCGGCGAGCGCGGCACTGCCCGCCAGCAGCGGGGCGGCTAGCACGACACGGAGGTAACGTTTTTTCATGCCCACAAGGGTAGTCGCAACCTCATCCTTTGGTCTCAAGCCTTTACGCTGGGAGGTTGTGTACCGCTACAGTCCCGACGACGCGCAGCGGCTCGCGTCCGAGCAGCCGAAGGGTGCCCAGATCGCGCCCGCGACCGACACCCGCGGCGCTTTCGGCCGTGACCGCGCCCGCGTTCTCCACTCAGCTGCGCTGCGCCGCCTCGCCGACAAAACCCAGGTCGTGCGCCCTCAGGACGGCGACACCCCGCGCACGCGCCTGACCCACTCGCTGGAGGTCGCGCAGATCGCGCGCGGCATCGGCGAGGGCCTCGGCCTAGACCCGGACCTCTGCGAGCTCGCGGGCCTCTCCCACGACATCGGCCACCCGCCCTACGGCCACAACGGCGAGCGCGCGCTCGATGCCGTGTCCGGCTGCGGCTTCGAAGGCAACGCGCAAACGCTGCGCATTCTGACGCGCCTGGAGCCGAAAGTGCTTATCGACGATCATTCTTTCGGCCTCAACCTCACCCGCGCCGCCCTGGATGCCGCGTGCAAGTACCCGCGCACCCGCACGAACCCGGACGGCAGCGTGAACAAGAAGTACTCCGCCTACGACGAGGACGCGGAACTTCTTGCGTGGATCCGCCGCGGGCACGACGACGCCCGACCGCCCATCGAGGCGCAGGTCATGGACTTCGCCGACGACATCGCCTATTCCGTGCACGACGTGGAAGACGGCATCATATCGGGCCGTATCAGCCTGCGCGTGCTGTGGGATCTGGTCGAGCTCGCCGCGCTCGCAGAGAAGGGCGCCGCGGCGTTCGGCGGCACGATCGAGTCGCTCCTGGATGCGGCGAATGAGCTGCGCTCCATGCGGTCGATCGGCGCAGCGAGCGAGTTCAACTACACGTTGGCTTCGTGGGCGCAGTTGAAGCAGCTCACCTCCGAGCTGGTGGGCCGCTACGTCGGTGCCGTGGTGGAAGCGACGCGGACCGCGCACCCGGACCAGGAGCTCGGCCGCATGCACGGCGATCTGATCATCCCCGCGGACATCGAGGCGGAGGTGCGCCTGCTGAAAACCATCGCGGTGCTCTACGTCATGGATTTGCCCAACCACATCGCCCGGCAGGACCGCCAGCGCGAACGCATCTACCGCGTCTACGACTACCTCGTCGCAGGTGCTCCGGGCACCTTGGACACCATTTTCCAGCAGTGGTGGATTGCGGCGGAGACAGATCGCGAGCGCGAGCGCGTCATTGTGGACCAGATCGCGTCGATGACGGAGTCGCGCCTCGAGCGCGCGGCGAAGAAAGCCGCGGGGCTATCCGGCTTCTTGGGCTAGCCGGCTGCTCTACCACCGGGCAACCCTCCGGGCGCATCGTGCACCCTTCCGAGCACACCGTGCTTTCAGAAACCGTAGGGATTTCTGCTCCCAGTTGCGTCGCCCGCTGCACTTAAGCGACCCGCGAAGCACACCTCTGACCAGCAAAAATGCCCCCCGCCAGGGCTTTTCCCGCCGACGCATCTACGAGCGCAAATCCCTACAATTCCCGGGAGCACACATGCCGCCCCAGGAGCTCTGCAGCCAACTAAGCAGCTCAGAGCCAGCCGAGGAACCGCGCCTTGCAGCGTTGCTTAGAGCAGAGCTGCGATCTCGCTGAGCGCCTCTCGCGTGCCAATCTCTCGGGGGAGCCAAGGCAATTCCACGCGTTCAACGCCCGGCAGCAGCTCATCCAGCTGAGCCATAGCCCCGCGCTCAACCTCACGGCGCGCAGCGGTGAACTCACCGCCGTCATCTGGGCTGCGGCGATTGACCACCAGTCCGGCGACGCGAATACCGGTGCTGGAGATGTCGCGATACAATTCGGCGGATTCCATCACCGGCAGGCGCTCCGGCGTGAGCACGATGTGGAACACGCATTCGCTGGGATCCGTGAGCACGCCGCGCAGCACCTCGAATTTCCGGCGGCGTTGGTACAACACGGAACGGATCTGCTGGTTACGGCGCTCCACAGGGTCGTCCTTGCCCTCCACCACGCCGCCGCCCATGCCGCGTGCAAGGCGGGAGAAGTTGTCGGATTTCTCCCGGCGCTCCAACAACCCGTCGGTGTACGCCGCCATGAGCTCCGGCAGCGCCAACAGCCTCGAGGTATGTCCGGACGGGGCGGTATCGAAGATGATGTGGTCGTAACCTCCGTCGTCCACACCAGCGCCCACAATCTCGGCGATGCGCTCCAGCATCGCGGCTTCATGCATGCCCGGGGAGTTGCGGGAAAGCTCGAGGTGCTTGTCCACCTCGCGGTGCATGCGCTCCGGCATCATCGCACGCATTGAGTCGCCAACCTGGAGTAGGTGCCGCTCCGTGGTCGCGGCCGGGTTAAGTTCCATGACGTCCAGGCCGGGCTCGAGTGGCGTGGCGGTATCGGAAAGCTTTACCGACCAAATGTGGCCCAGGTTGTGTGCCGGGTCCGTGGACACCAGCAGCACCCGAGCGCCACCTTCAGCAAGCCGGACCGCGGTCGCCGCGGAGACGGTGGTTTTGCCCACGCCGCCTTTGCCGCCGAAGAACATCACAGGGGCAGTGGTTAGCAACACGAGATACCGTCCAGCGGGGAGCGTTCCATGCCCATGCGCGTGTGCCACGCGTGGAAATCTTCGTACAGCAGTGGCATGAGCTCGAGCGTGTAAAAACTCGCCGGGTTGGGGATGCCCAGCATCTCCGAGGCGACGAGCAGGTGAAACAGGTCATCCTCCTCGCGCGACGCTCGCTGGAACGCCGCGCGGTACGGGGCTTGGTAGTACTCGTTCAGCCCCGCGCCGAAGGATTTGAGGAAATTGCGCACGACACCAACGCTACGCGCGCGGGCCGGCCGGGTCCTGCGGCTCCACAGTCTTCACAACCGTCGACCCACCAGCCGTACCAGCGTCAGCCGCGCCAGCAGAACCAGCACCAGCACCCGCCGACACCCCAGCCAGCTCGCGCTGGCGATCGCCCGGCCACATCTCATCGTCGGACCACTCCACCTGCGGCTCGCGGCGCGCCTTCTGGATGGCGGTGATTGCCTCGACGATGACCCAGATCGCGCAAAGGATGATGGCAACGTCGATGACAAGGAGCAGCCAGTTCTGCTTCTCCCACAGCGTGCGCAGCTGGATGAACGCTGCCCACATGGACATGACGGTGACAAAAAGCAGCGGGATCAGCACCGGCCACGTCGGGCGGCGCAGCTGCGCCAGGATGATTACCAGGATGGACATGGTCAGGCCGGCCATGAGCTGGTTGGTGGTGCCGAAAAGCGGCCAGATCAGCATGCCACCGGAGCCGTCCACACCCGTAGAGAAGGTCAGGCCCAGGCCGAACGCCACGGCGATGGTGGTTGCCACCAGTGCGGAGAGCTTCACGCCCATCAGCTCGGCGATCTCGCCGACCACCAGGCGCTGGAGGCGGACACCGGAGTCCATCGTCGTCGCGGCGAAGAGCACGGCCATGGTGGCCAGGACGGTTGCGGAAAGCGACGTCGGAAGCCCAAGGCCCTCGTTCATCAGCGCGCCGCCGCCCTTAACAAACGCGCCCACGCCGCCGGCGTTCCACTCTTTGTAGATCTCTTCCCAGTCGGCGACCGTCTTGAAACCGGCCGTCGTAGCCACAATCGTGCCCAGCGCCAAAAGGCCCTCGCCCACAGCGCCGAAGTAGCCGACGAAGCGCGCGTCCGTCTCCTTATCCAGCTGCTTCGAGCTGGTGCCGGAAGCGACGATGCCGTGGAAGCCGGACACCGCACCACACGCGATGGTGACAAAGAGCAGCGGGAAGATGCCCGGGGTACCGTCCGGCACGTTCTCGCGCAGCGCCGGGGCAACAACCTCCGGTCGCACGATGAGGAAGGAGCCGTACAGCAGCGCGAGGCCAATGAACAGCTGCAGGCCGTTGATGTAGTCGCGCGGCTGCAGCAGCACCCACACCGGCAGCAGGGACGCGACGAAGGCGTAGGTGAAGAGGATGATGATCCACCAGCCGCGCGCCGGGATGCCCAGCATCTCCTCCGGCAGCGCCACCGGGAATTTATCGCCCAGCACGATCAGGCTGTACAGCGCCACGACGCCGACGATGGAGACAATCGGGAGGTTCCAGTTCAGGCGGTAGATTGCCTGGCCCACCAGCAGCGCGACCAGGATCGCGCCCCAGGTCGGGATCACGGCGGTGGGGGTGGAGATCAGCAGGTTCGAGATCACGACGGCGAACGCCGCGTTGACCATGAGCAGCAGCAGGAAGATCACGACCAGGAACAGGTTTCGGCCTCGCGCGCCGATGTAGCGGCCGGACAGCGTGCCGATCGACTGGCCCTTGTGTCGCTGCGACGCCCACAGCGCACCAAAGTCGTGCATACCCGCGAAGAACACCGTGCCCAGCGTGACCCACAGGAACGCCGGGAACCAGCCCCAGATCACGGCCACAGCCGGTCCGACGATCGGCGCCGCACCCGCCACGGACGTGAAGTGGTGGCCCCACAGCACGTACTTGTTGGTGGGCACGTAGTCCACGCCGTCTTCCATCGTGTGCGCCGGCGTCGTGTACGCCTCAGACAGCTGGTACACCCGGCGGCCCAGGAACTTCGAATACAGCAAAAAGCCCAGCGCCATCATGGTCAGGCCGATTACAACGAGAACTACCGAGTTCACCGCTTCCTCCCTTGCGTGCTCTACATCACAGTACTTGGGATTATGACAGAACTCACATCCAATCGCTAGGGTTCCCTACACTTCTCCCCAGCATCCTCGGGGGTTTAGCTCCCAGTTGCGTCGCCCGCCGCACGTAAGCTTCCCCCGAAGCGCGCCTATGACCAGCAAAAACGCTCCCCTCCAAGGCTTTCCCGTGGACGCATCTAAGAGCACAAATCCCTACGGTTCCCGGGAGCACTGTGCTTATCGACGCCCAAATCCCACCTACCGGTACAACACCACGCCATTGTCCAGCAGCACCCGCTGCACGCGGCGCGTTTCCTCCGGATCCAGCTGCCAGTCGGACGCGACCACGTGGGTCACGCGGGCCTCTCTAAGCACGTCGGCCAGCCCGTCCAAATTCGTCGGCGCCGTGCGCTCCACCCCGAACACCGCGCGGGAAATCGCCGCCACAAACCCGGCGACGGAATCCACCGGCGCCGTGAGCAGCACCGGATTCCGCTTACCCACGTTGCTCCTCCCCAACAATCTCGCAGAACGATTCATAGTGGTCCGCCGTGTAGAACCAGCTGTCCACCACGCCGTCCGCACCGCCGCCCGTAATCACGCGCCGCGCCCCGCGGTGGCCTAGCCCCGGCGTTTCCACGGTGTATTCGCGGTAGTAGCCCAATTTCTCGTCCGGAAGCACGCCCTCGTAGTTGCCAAATCGCTTGTCATCGTTGTCCGGGTAGGGGAACGGCCCGCCGGCCTTCACCAGCGCGATGGTCTCCGAAGCTTCCTCTGGCAAGCGCCCGCATTCGGGGAGGCCGGACGGCGTCGGCCCGGACGCCTCCAGAACCCCGCACCCGCCCAGCAGCAGGCACGCCAGCAGGATGCCAATGCGCGCTTTCACGCCCCGGATTGTCCCACACTACGATTGCGGGCATGGCACGGGGAAGAATTCCGGATAGCGATATTGAGGCTATCCGCGAGCGCGCGGCAATCGAAGACATTGTCGGCGAATACGTGCAGCTCAGACCCGCTGGGCACGACTCCATGAAGGGCTTGAGCCCCTTCAAGGACGAGAAGACGCCGTCGTTCCACGTGCGCCCGGCGCGTGGGTACTTCCACTGCTTCTCCACGGGCAAGGGCGGGGACGTGTTCACGTTCCTCATGGAGATGGAGCAGCTGACGTTCCCGGAGGCGGTGGAGGCGGTCGCGGATCAGATCGGCTACCGCATCAATTACCAGGGCGGTACCACCGGCGCGCGCGACGTGAAGCCCGGCACCCGCGCGCGGCTCTTGGCCGCGAATAAGGCCGCGCACGAGTTTTACCGCGAGCAGCTGGAAACCCCGGAGGCGGAGCGGGGCCGCAACTTCCTGCTGGACCGCGGGTTCACCCGCGAGCACATCTACGAATTCGAATGCGGCTACGCGCCGGACGGTTGGGACACGCTGACGAAGCACCTGCTGCGCAAAGGCTTCGATGTGCAGGAGCTGCAGGATGCGGGCTTGAGCTCGATGGGCAAGCGCGGGCCCATCGACAAGTTCCGCCGGCGTCTCCTCTGGCCGATCAAAGACGCGGCGGGCAACGTCATTGGTTTCGGCGCGCGCAAGCTGTACGACGACGACCCGATGGGCAAGTACATCAACACCCAGGACACGCTGTTGTACCACAAGTCCAAGGTGCTTTTCGGCCTGGATGTGGCGAAGAAGCACATCGCCACGAACCACCAGGCGGTGATCGTCGAGGGCTACACCGACGTCATGGCCATGCACGCCGCCGGCGTAAAAACTGCGGTGGCGTCCTGTGGCACCGCCTTCGGCAAGGACCACCTGCAGACGATCCGCCGCCTCATGCTGGACGACAATTTCTTCCGCGGCGAGTTGATCTACACCTTCGACGGCGACGAGGCGGGCCAGAAGGCTGCGATGCGCGCCTTTGAGGGCGACCAGGAGTTCACGGGCCAGAGCTTCGTGGCGGTTGCGCCCGACGGCATGGATCCCTGCGATCTGCGCCTGGAGAAGGGCGATGCGGCGGTGCGGGAACTCGTCGCCAAGCGTGTGCCCATGCTGGAGTTTGTGCTGGAATCTCTGCTTGCGGATTACTCGCTCGACTCCACGGAGGGGCGCTTGCAGGCGTTGCGACGCACGGTGCCGATCATTGCCGAGGTGCAGGATCCCGTCCTGCGCACCGAGTACGCCCGCAGGCTGGCAGGCTGGGTGGGCTGGGCGAACCCGGACGAGGTGGTTCAGCAGGTCCGCGAAGAGGCGAAGAAACCGAAGAAGGGCCCGCGTGTGCCGACGCCGCGCACCAACCCCCAGGCACCGCAGCAGCCGGGCGGTGCGCCCGCGCTGGTGCCGCCGAACCGGAACGACCCAGTGCTGTGGCCGCAGCGCGAGGCCATCAAGGTGGCGCTGCAGTACCCGGCAAAGGCGGGCAGCTACTTCGACGGCATCCACCCGGACGCCTTCACCAACAACGCCTACCGGCAAGTCCGCGAGGCGATCACGGCTGCCGGCGGCGTGAGCGGGGCTGCAGGCCCGGAGTCGAACTGGATCGCAGCTGTCGCTGCCGAGATGCGCGACCTTGTCGGCCGGAACTTCGTTTCTGAGCTGGCGGTGGAGCCGGTGCACGCGGACAACATCGACGTCTACGTCGATTCAGTGCTCTCGCGGCTGCAGGAGGTGCGCGTGGGCGACCAGATCGCCCAGCTCAAGGCGCAGCTGCAGCGCATGCGCCCGTCTGACGACGAGCAGGCGTACAACGCCCTGTTCTCGGACTTGCTGGCGCTGGAGCAGGCGCGCCGGGAGCTGAACACCCGCGCGCTGCGCGCTTACCCGCCCGAGGCGCGCTAGCGGCGCCGAGCTAGTTGCCGGCGAATTCGCGGGCGGCGTACTCCACCGCGTCCAGCGGCAGGGAGGCGTCGTAGGCGTCGCGCGCCTCGCGCAGGCGGGCGAGGTAGTCGCCGTATTCCTCGGCGGTCCAGGTGCCGCTCGGCTCGAGGCCGGCGACCTCGGCGCGCTTGCGGCAGATGATGACGGGCTTGTCACCCTCGCCCTCCGCCTGCTCCCCGGCGAGGAAGTAGGCGATCGCGGAGGCGAACTTGGCCGGCAGGCCGGTCTCGGTGAGGGAGGCGTACGCCGCGACAGCGTCCTTGCCCTCAATCTGGCGGATGGCGTTGAGGAGCTGCGCGGCCTTGTTCTTGTTGCGCAGGAACTGCTGCATCTCCATAACCTGGTTGGTCTGGCCGGCACGGTACGCCAGTGCGGCACCGAGGAAGTCGATGATCTGGTCGCGGTTGTAGCCGGACGCGCGCACGTCGGCGGCAAAGTCGAAGACCTCGCTGCGGGTGATGGAGGCGCGGGCATCGTCGCGGAACGGCGGCACGCGGCGCAGGTGGTGCGGCCAGCCCGTCTTCCAGCGGATCGGGGAGAAGGTCACGGAGTGCTCCATCACGTCGCCCACAGTTGGCTTGACGGTGTTCAGCGCCTCAGCAAGTTGGTTCGTCATGGCCGCTATTGTCTCATGCATGACGGTTCTGGTGCTTGACCCCCGCTGGCCAGCCATGGTGCCGGTCGATATCGCGGCGCGCATCCGTGGCCCGGTGACGTTCACCGAGGAGGTGCCGCGCGAGGTGAGGGCGCTGTTTGCGGACACCCAGCCGGGTGAACCGTGGTGCATCACCACCGATCCCGAGCACGCCCGGGGCGCCGTCGAGGTGATCCGCGTGCCCTCCCTCGACGACCCGGTCCACCAGGCGGTCACGGTCATGCACGCGGCCCGCACCCGCGGCGAGTGGGAGCGCTCAATGACGCACGAGTCGCTCCTCCCGTACCTGCGCGAAGAGACGGCCGAGCTCGCCGAGGCCATCGAGCAGGGGGCGGGGGAGGGGGAGCTCAAGAAAGAGCTTTCCGACGTTCTCCTGCAGGTCCTCTTCCATGCCGAAATTGCCGCCGAGCGCGGGGCCTTCGATTTCGGGGAGGTGGCGGGGGCGTTCGTCGATAAGCTCAAAGCCCGGGCCCCGTACTTGTTTGACGGGTCGACCGGGCTTGTGGATATTGCCACCCAAGACCGCCTGTGGGCGGAAGGGAAAGCGCGCGAGCGCTAATTAGCTGGACAGCGCGGCCAGTTTGCGCAGCTCCGGCAGGCCGGACTGGCTGGAGAGGGTGGAGCTGAGCTCGACGAACTTGGTGGTCGGGGTGACCGGGTCCGGCTTCACAAGGTTGCAGGCCAGTGCGCGGTCCGCCACAGCGTCGGCGCGGCCGCCGACCAGCAGCTTGAGGGTGATGTCGTTGCCCGTGAACTCCTTGAGCTTCTTGGCCAGGCCGGAGCGGGTGGTCTCGCCGTCCACCATCTTGGTGCCGACCAGGGCGGTGCGCAGCAGGCCGCAGTCCATCTCGGCGATGTTGCCGTCGACAGCCTTGGTGATTTGGCCGAGCTGGGAGAGGGTCTGTGCCTGAGCGGTGACGGGGGAGAGGGCGGCGGTGCCGGCGATGAGGGCAGCTGCGAGGGTGGCGGTGATACGGCGCATGCGGAATTCCTTTACGGGTGGGAAACAGGATCAGAAGATGGAACAGCTTCGCATCATACTGTTACCAGAGTTATTTGTGTTGCAAAAGTGAAGATTGTTACTGGAGTGAATGTGTGTCCCGCCGATTCAGGGGCGGGGCTCGCGGTGGGTAGGATCTAGCGCCATGACAACCCGGCGCAGCAGGAACGTGGCCAGGGGCTGCGGCTGCGCCGGGGTCCTCATCGCCACACTGGCGTTTGTCATGGTGGTGTCCCTGGTTGCGTGGGTGTTGTCGCTGACGTCGGAACCCGCCCCCGGCCCCCAGCTGGAGCCCGTACCGGTGGAAATCCCCCCGGCGGCCGCGCCAGCACCGCCGCACATTGACGTGCACGCGCCGGGTCGCACAGCCGACGCGCTGACTGAATGGTCCATCCCGATCGCCGACAACACACGCATCTCCGGGCAAGCGCTGCGCGCCTACGCCAACGCGGCCCTCATCGCCGCGGAGGCATGGCCCGCCTGCAACCTGCACTGGAACACGCTCGCCGGCATCGGCTGGGTGGAAACCCGCCACGGCACCTACACGGGCCGCAGCTTCGACCCTGCGCGACTGAACGCCTTCGGCATCCCTGAGCCGAACATCGTCGGGCCCGCACTCGACGGCACGGGGAACTTCGCGCGTATCGACGACACCGATGGCGGCGCCCTCGACGGAGACACCGAATTCGATCGCGCCGTGGGTCCCATGCAATTCATCCCCGAATCCTGGGCGCGCTACGGCCGCGACGCGGACGGCGACGGGGTGCCCAACCCCCAGCAGATCGACGACGCTGCGCTCTCCGCCGCGAACCTACTGTGCTCTTACGGCAGAGACTTAGCGACGGAGGATGGCTGGCGCCAGGCGATCCTGAGCTACAACCACTCCGACGACTACGTGATGAAGGTGCGCGACGCTGCCGCGAACTACGCGATGCTGCAGCCGGCCCACCGCTAGCGCGCTTCGGACACTGTCGGGCAAAGTCTGCAACAATTGGGTCTAGGACAAGCCACCGTATCCAAAGGAGATGCAAATTAATGTCTGACATCATTCACGTCCACGCCCGTGAAATCCTGGATTCCCGCGGTAACCCCACCGTCGAGGCTGAGGTCTTCCTCGACGACGGCGCCCACGGCATCGCCGGCGTTCCTTCCGGTGCTTCTACCGGTGAGCACGAGGCGCACGAGCTGCGCGACGGCGACGAGCGCTACAACGGCAAGGGTGTGCGCAAGGCCGTCGAGAACGTCAACGAGGCGATCGCTGACGCAGTTGCCGGCCTTGAGGCTGATGACCAGCGCCTGGTGGACATGGCCATGATCGAGCTCGACGGCACCGACAACAAGAAGAACCTCGGCGCCAACGCCATCCTCGGCGTTTCCATGGCTACCGCCAAGGCTGCCGCCGAGTCTGCGGGCCTGCCGCTCTACCGCTACATCGGCGGCCCCAACGCCCACGTGCTGCCGGTGCCGATGATGAACATTCTCAACGGTGGCGCCCACGCCGACTCCGGCGTTGACGTGCAGGAGTTCATGATCGCCCCGATCGGCGCCGACTCCTTCCACGAGGCGCTGCGCATGGGCGCCGAGGTGTACCACGCGCTGAAGTCCGTGATCAAGGGCAAGAACCTCTCCACCGGCCTGGGCGACGAGGGCGGCTTTGCGCCGTCCGTCGAGTCCACCAAGGCTGCGCTGGACCTGATCGCAGAGGCGATCGAGAAGTCGGGTTACAAGCTGGGCGACGATGTCGCGCTCGCGCTCGATGTCGCTTCCTCCGAGTTCTTCAACGACGGCGTGTACAACTTCGAGGGCGGCCAGCACTCCGCCGAGGAGATGGCGAAGGTCTACGCCGACCTGGTTGAGCAGTACCCGATCGTCTCCATCGAGGACCCGCTGGATGAGAACGACTGGGAGGGCTACAAGACCCTGACCGCCAACCTGGGCCAGAAGGTGCAGATTGTCGGCGACGACTTCTTCGTGACCAACCCGCAGCGCCTCGCCCGCGGCATCGAGGAGAAGGCTGCCAACGCGCTGCTGGTGAAGGTGAACCAGATCGGCACCCTGACCGAGACCTTCGACGCGGTGGAGCTCGCACACCGCAACGGCTACCGCACCATGATGTCCCACCGCTCCGGCGAGACCGAGGACACCACCATCGCCGACCTCGCTGTGGCTCTCGGCTGCGGCCAGATCAAGACCGGTGCTCCGGCCCGCTCCGAGCGCGTGGCCAAGTACAACCAGCTGCTGCGCATCGAGCAGGAGCTGGGCGACGCTGCCGCCTACGCAGGCCGCGCAGCATTCCCGCGCTTCAAGTAAGCGCTGTATTTGCCGACGCCCTCTTCGCCGCCACCATGATGCCGGCGGCGCGGGGGCGTTGCCCATTTTCGGTGGCGCGCCCGCCGCGGTTTTAGGCGGCGGGCGGTCTACACTCAACAATCACTATGACCACTCCCGCCACACCCAAGGGTCCGCGCCGCGGCCGTGCGCCGCGCAGCGTTCCCGTCGCGTCCCGCGAACAGGCGAAGCGGGAGGAGAAAGAAGCCCGCTCGCAGCGCCGGAAGAAGAAGCCGGCGCTGCTGCAGCAGGACGTGGCCTCCACCGGCATCCTCATCGCTGTGGTGCTTATTGTGCTGGTTGCTATCGCGGTGCCGCTGCGCAACTACTACGAAGGCCGCGGGGAGATCGCCCGCGCCCAGGCATCCATTGAGGCGCTGGAAGCGCAGAAGCGGCAGTTGGAAAGCGATATCGCCCGCTACCAAGATCCCGAGTACGCAAAGCAGGAGGCGCGCCGCCGCCTCGGTGTACTGGAAGAAGGCGAAACCGCGTGGCGCATCATTGATCCGCGCATGACGCAAGGGCCCAACATCACCACCGATCAAGTGCCGGACACCCGCGCCTGGCACGAGGTGCTCTGGGACTCGCTTCGCGAGGCGCCGGAGCTTGATGTTGCTGAAGCGCCGGCGCCCGAGGAAGCGCCAGCTCCGGAACCAGCACCCGAGGGATAGTCCGTGGCGCAGGATCCTGAGGAGGGCGCGATCCGTTTCCTCAAACAGATCATCCGCCTTGGGCCCGCCCAGATCGACAGGGAGCACTTCCTGCGCAGCGAACTCGCCAAGCGCGGCATTGAGCCCGCGCAGATCCAGCGCGCGGTAGACACCGACGTACTCCAGGCGAACATCCCCCGAGCAGTGCTGGACGACATCGCCCGTACGTGCATCGACGAGGAAACCCGCAGGTCCTCGACCGCCTCCTTCGCTACCAGCTTCGGCGGCTTCGCCGTCATGCTGGTCTCGGTGCCAGGGGATCTCATTCAGTACTACGTGCACGCCTTCCGCATCATGCAGAAGCTCGCGTACCTCAACGGCTGGCCGGCGCTCGTTACCTCGAAGACCGACATCACGGATGAGACGGTCAGCCAGTTCGCCATCCTGCTCGGCACCATGCTGGGCACGAAAGGCTCCCAGCACGTGCTGCGCAGCTACCTCACCCAAACCGCGGCGACGGATATCGGTGAGCGAGCGGCGCAGCGTGTGGTCACGGGGGCGCTGGGGACTGGCGTCGTCAAGCAAACGCTCCGGAAGGTGGGGGTGAACCTGTCGCTGCGCACCGCAACCCGCACTTTGGCGAAGGCCGTGCCCGTGCTTGGCGGGATTGTGACGGGGGCGCTGACGTATTCGTCGCTGCGCAGCCAGGCGAAACGCCTCGATGCGGCGCTGCGTGACACAATCGAGTCCATGACCGTGTCGGAAAAAGACATCGAAATTATGACGGAGCAGCTGGGCCGCGAGCCCCGCGGCGTGCTCGCCGTGGCCTACCGCACGCCGGACGGGCAGCCTGCTGTGGTGAAAACGGCGCCGCGCCTGGAGGACGGCACGCCGTTTCCCACGCTGTATTACCTGACGGACCCGCGGCTGACTGCCGAGGCATCGCGCCTTGAAGTGGCGCAGGTGATGAAGCGCATGGAGGCGCGCCTCGCCGAGTCCGAGGAACTGCAGGCCGAGTACCGCGCCGCGCACGAGCATTACCTTGCGCAGCGCAACGCCATCGAGGACCTCGGCACGGATTTCTCCGGCGGCGGCATGCCGGACCGCGTGAAGTGCCTGCACGTGCTCATCGCCTACGCGCTGGCGGAGGGGCCGGGCCGCGTGCGCTTCGGCGACGAGGCCGTGGCGCTCGCAGCCGAGCACGCCGGGCTGCGCGGCACGGCGATCCCGGAGGATTGGCCGACGCTCGACGAGCTGGGACTTTCGCTTGCCGACGCCGGGGAGGAGCTCGCGTGAGTACCTCCGGCCCCGTCGCTGCCGTGGACTGCGGCACGAACTCGATCCGCCTGTTGATTCATGACCCGGGTGGTCCGCGCGAAATCTGCCGGCGCAACACCATCGTGCGCCTCGGCCAGGGCGTGGACGAGACCGGCCGGCTGAACCCGGAGGCGATTGAGCGCACCCGCGAGGCGCTCGAAGCGTACGTCGACGAGATGGAGCGCGAGGGCGTCACCCGCGTGCGCATGGTGGCCACGTCCGCGACCCGCGACGCCGCCAACCGCGAGGATTTTTTCGCCATGACCCGCGAGCTGCTCGGCCGCATCGAACCCGGTGCCGAAGCCGAGGTGATCACGGGTGAGGAGGAGGCGGCGCTGTCGTTCACCGGCGCGACCGTGGACTTGCCCGTGGGCAGCGAGCCCGCGTGCGTGATTGATCTGGGCGGCGGCTCGACGGAGTTCGTCATGCGTAACGACGGCGGTTTGCAGGCGCTGTCCACTCAGATGGGGTGCGTGCGCGTCACGGAACGGTTCATGCGCTCCGATCCGCCGACGGAGGAGGAAACTGAGGCGGCCCGCGAGTACATCCGGCAGCGCATCGCCGAGGCGCGGGCTGCGGTGCCACTGGAAGACGCCCGCACCGTGGTGGGCTGCGCCGGCACCTTTACGACGCTGTCCGCGCTTGCCCAAGAGCTGGGGGAGTACGACCCGGCCGCAATCCACATGTCGGAGATCAACTTCGACCGGATGCGTGACGTCACGGCTGCGCTGCGGGCTCAAACGTCCGCGCAGCGCGCCGAGAACCCCGTCGTGCACCCGGGGCGCGCCGACGTGATCGGATCCGGTTCTGCGATCGTCGAGGAGCTCATGGCCGAGTTCGAGGAGGCAGCTGGGGCCACCAGCTTCGTCATCAGCGAGAAGGACATCCTCGACGGCATCGTCGCCGGGCTTCTCGAGCGCTAGGTAGCTCTCTGCTTAGCTCTCGTCCGGCTCGAAGATCTGGTCCTCGGTCGTGTGGGCATCGCGCTTGCGCTTGCTCCCGCGCAGGGAGCGGCGGCTGCTGACATCCTTGACCTCCCGCAGACGCGGCTCCGGGTCGATCTTGTTGGCGATGGCCTTGCGCGCCGAGTTCGTGACCTGCTTCGTCACCGGCGAGTTGATGACGTTTTGGGTGGCGTTGACGATCTGGTGGTACCGCTTCCGGCCCGCCTTCGTGCCAAGTACGTACCCTGCAGCTGCGCCCGCGACGAATTGAATCATGCGTTCAACCTTACATTTCTAGGTGTGGGGGTGTGCCGCGATATAGTGACCGGAGGCGCTGTGCGCCACGCGAAAAGGGGCTATAGCTCAGTCGGTTAGAGCCGCGGACTCATAATCCGCTGGTCGCGGGTTCGAGCCCCGCTGGCCCCACAACAGGTCGCCGCACGTGCCCGAAGCCTGGGCGCCTGCAGTGTTTTACCGCACTCCTGCACACCCCCACTTTAAAAGGGGTCTGTGCAGCAACTTGCCACTTCTCTACAGCACCTACAGCACGCCTGAAGCGCCTGAAGCGCCTCGGCCAGAAAGATTTTGCAGAATCTTTCTGGGCCGCCCCTATTTCCCCAGGTGGCTACATTTCTCGACAATCTGCCGGAAACCGGCATGGATGGGGAAGACGGGGCTGCGACGCCACGACAGCAAAAACCCGCCGTCCAGCAGAATGCCGGTGGCGGGTAGTGTCAATGCTCCTCCAACTGGGCTCGAACCAGTGACCCTTCGATTAACAGTCGAATGCTCTGCCAACTGAGCTATGGAGGAATATGGAGTTCGTTGCTCTCGGCTTTCGCTCTGTGCAACGTGAAGTAAGAGTAATGCGTACCCGGGTAAATCCAAAATCGCCGCTATGAGCTGCAACTTCGCCCGACTTCGAGTGAGACTTCCGGAAACGGGACGCGACGCAGGTCTATGGTGGCTTATATGAAGAAACCAGCGCTCGCCCTCAGCGCCGCCGCGGCGCTGACCGTATCTGCCATTGCCGCCCCGCCCGCTCTCGCCGAGGACACTGCCGCTCCGGCAGGGGCCTCCGAGCAGTCGTCGTCCGAAACGGAGCTCGGCGCGGGTGAGATCATCGGCATCACGTTCGGTGTGCTCGCCCTGGTAGCTGGCGGCGCATTCTTCGCGGTGCAGCAGGGCATTCTGCCACTGCCCGTACAGTTCCCGCCGGAAGTGGCCAAGCGCCTCGGACTTCCGGTTGCTCAAGCGCAGCGCGGTTCCTGCGACCCGCGAGACTTCGACACGATTGTCCCGGGTTGGCCAAGCCCGCTCGGCACCACCGTCATGTACTGCGATGGTCAGTGGGCCAAGGTGGGTGCCGCGCAGTCGGACTGGGTTGAGCATTTCCGCTACGCCAACGGCCAGTGGACCCGCCTGAGCGCCGACGGAAAGAAACAGCCTGCTGATTACGTGTGCTTCAACGGCTACAAGTTGCGCGACATGGGCGCTCCGGAGGAGTTCATCCGTGTCGCCACCATCTGCACGCCGGACGAGATCGGGCGGTAACTTCCGAGTCGCTACCCCTTCCACTCCTGCCCGACGGCCGCGATGCCGTTGGCGAGCAGGGCGGTGAAGAAGGGCACTGAGTCGGGGTAGATGAACTCGTGGCGCGCGTGCGCGCCGCCGCCGTCGGCGCCCAACCCGCAGATGACGGGGGTGCCTTCGGCGGCGACGAAGTTCGCGTCGGAGCCGCCGCCCACGGCCACGCCCTCTAGGTCGGTGCCCATCGCGCTCGCCTGTTCCTTGAGCAGGGCGAACAGCCGCTCGATGCCGTCGGTGGTGGGCATGGGCGGGCGGTTCCACGTGCGTTCCTGCGTAATTTTCACGCGGTTGTCGGTCCAGGTGATGGCATCAAAAGCGGCGTCGAGAAGCGCGGGCTCCGCCGGATCCCAGTGGCGGATGTCGAGCACTGCCTGTGCGCGGCCGGGGATGACGTTCGCGCCGGTGCCGCCCTCGATGAGGCCGACGTTGATGGTGGTGCCGCGCTCGGGATCCGCGAGTTTCGATGCCGCGAGGCACCACTCCATGAGCGCGGTAATCGCGGAGGCGCCCTTCTCCGGCTCGACACCCGCGTGCGCCTCGATGCCTTCGGCGGTGACCACCACGTTGCCGATGCCCTTGCGGCCGATCTTCACCGCGCCGTTGAGCGGGGCTTCGAGGACGAAGCCGACGTCGGCGGCACGCGCGAGCTCGCGGATGGTCGGGCTGGAGGCGGGGGAGCCGATCTCCTCGTCACCGTTGAAGACGAAGGTGACGGTGGGGCGGGCAACGGAAGCGTCGTCAAGCAGTTTGACCGCCCAGATCGCCTGCGCGAGGCCGACCTTCATATCGAAGAGGCCGGGGCCGGAGAGGCGCTCGCGGGGATCGTCGTGTGCGGGCGGGTTCCACGCTTCAAGGGTTCCCACCGGCCACACCGTGTCGTAATGCCCGGCGATGAGCACTTGCTTTTCGACGCTTCCTTCGTACCTGCACACCACAACATCGCCCAAGGTGGCGGGCTCGGCGGGGATGCGGGTGAACTCGTCCGGCTCGCCGAGACGTGCGGTGACAAGCTCGATGAGGGTCTGCAAGGTGTCGTCGAGACGCGTTTTGTCGTTCGAGGGGGATTCGTGGCTGACCAGCAGCTTGGCGTCGGCAAGGATGTCGTCGAGGTGCGCGGCGGCGGCAGACTCGCCGAATGCTGCGGGAGTTGCGGGGCTGGAAAAGTGTGCGTCAGGTGCCATACCTCCATTGTGCCCCTCGCGATGTCCACTGAAGTGCGCACGCGGACTCTAGCCACGGGCCGGGGGATCTGTGATGGTTAGGGGGTAGCAGCCGCGATGGCTGGGCAAACACGCATACAACACATTGGGGGGAACGCATTTTATGAGTGCTCGCATGCAAGTGGATTCGACATCGGTGGAACAGGCGATCGCCTCGTTGCGCGGGGAAGCGGGGCGGCTGAACACCGCCTCAAGTTGCCGCGGCACGTCGGCGCTCGGCGCATTCTCCATGGTCTCGGGCCTACGCGAGGTGGGGCAGAAGCTGGGCCACGTCTCCGGGTTCTACGCACCCGAGGCGGTCGGGGTGCTCGCGCGACACATGCTCGATGCCGCGCAGATCTCCGAAACCAACTTAGAAAACACCATGCGTGCCGACGGCTCTTTGGCGCGCGCCCTCGACGTGGTCAACGCACCTGGCACTGCGCGGTACCGCGCCGCGACCACCGATTTCCAGCCCAACATCAGCGCAGCGAACCCGAAGGCGTCCCGCTTCACCCCGCCGCAACCGATTGCAGGGCTGGAATCCAATCTTCTCGTGCTACACCACAAGCTGCTGGCCACCAATACCGCCGCAGCCGGGATGGACGCGATGGCGTGGCACGGTGTCATGGCGCAGGCAGCCGGGGCCACAGATGCGCTTTTCCGGACCAAGAGCGCGCTCGCCACCTCCAACGAGACGCATTGGGTGCAGCGTGGCCAGCAGCGCCTGAACCAGATTCAGCGCGCGGCGGCCACCCTCGGCGCGCGTTCCGGGGCGATGGCCGGGCACGTTGAAGCGCTCGGCACCATCGCGGCGGCTGAGCAAGTCACTGCGTCAGTTGTCGTGGCGAGCTACCTCGCGGCGCCGCTACCCGCGAAGCCGATCATCGAGCAGACGTACCTCGGCGTCTTCGGCCCACGCCTCAGTGCGGCGCTGACCGCGACGATCCCGATGTTCAACCAGCTCATCCCGGACCTCGCAACGATCTCCGGCGACCCGTTCCGCATCGGCGAGATCGCAGAGCCCACCGCCCCGTCCTTCGAGGCCACCCCGCTGCCGCAGGTGCTGCAAGACGCCCTCATCGCCCAAGGCCACGGCGACCTTGCCCGGGCGACCACGCCGGCCGAGGTCGTGAGTGCATACGGCCGCCCCAACCCCGACATGCTCGAGGCCATTGCCGCCGGTGCGACGCCGACGCAAGCGGCCGCAGTCGCCGCGCCCAACATGCCTCCCACACTGACCCCGGGCGCGAACCCCGCCGCGACTGCAGGTGCTCAGGCCGCGGGAGCCGGCGCGGCACCGGTCGGCACGATTCGCTCGATTGCCAAGGGCGCGCTCTCCGGCATAGGTGGTGCGCTGGCAACCCCCACGCACGCCGCCGGCGTTGCCAGCCCGCCGCGGCTCGGCGCTTCTGAGGCAGCGAAGCCGTCGATCGGTGCCGGGACGGTTGCCGGCACGGCAAAGCCTTCGGCGAGCGGGGCGGTGCCGGGCATTTCTGCGATCGGCGGCGCCGGAATCGGTGCTGGCGCTCTGAGCGCATCCGGCAGTGCCGGGTCGCGCCCGCGGTTCAGCATTCCGAAGGGAGTGTTCGGCTTGGGCTCCGGCAACGGCTTCTCTTTCGGCGGGGTCGGGCAGTCCGGCAACAATGGCTCGTCGCTCAAGCGCAGCCTCGGCGCCATGGATCCCAAGCGTGCAGGCGCGTCCGGTGTTGGCCCGGCGACCGCAGGCTTCCCGACGTCGGCAAGGGGCGCAAACGGTGCCAACATGCGCACCGACTCGAACGCAGGGGCAAACGGAATGCCAGGTGGGTTCGGCGCGCCGGGCTCGTTCAGTGGGGCTTCCCGGGGCGGTGCAGCCGGCCTGGCTAACCCTGGTCTCAGCGCTAACGCCGGGGCAATGCCGAACGGCGCGGGTGGGATCGGTCAGCCTGGTGCTGGCCCCGGCACACCGGGAGCTCCCGGTGCGGGGGGTATCCCACAAGTGCCGGGCGCTCTCGGCAAGCACGCACTGGCCGGCGGCACCCTCCCGGCCGGGATGCCCACCACCCCGATGGGGCTCGGCACCGGCGCTGTGCCAGCTGGCTTGGACGGGCTGGGCGGATTCGGCGGCGGCGCGGCCAGCGCCCGCGGCAAGACACCGGGAGGGATGTCTGCCGGCATGGGTGCCGGATCCGTGCCGGTTTCCGCTCCGAGCATCGGAGCGAATGTCGCGGGACTCGGCAACTTCGGCAACTTCGGCGGATTCGGCGGCGCGGGCGTGAACCCGGCACTGGGCGGCGTGCCGGGCGGGGCGCCAAGCAGCCAGCTCGGTTCGATGCCGACGGGTGGCTCCGGGTCCACCCCGAACGCGGCCGCTGGCAGTGCGGGCCAGCCTCGCGGCGCTGCGATTGGCGGCGTGCCCATGGCGGCGGGTGCGGGCGCAGGCAACCAGCAGCAGTCCAAGAAGTCGCGGAAGGTCAAGGCGGTCACCAGCGCGGTCGAGCGCGAAGGCAACCTCCAGGCGCTGCTCGGCGATGCGCCGCTGGTGCTGCCGAGCGTGATCGGTGACAACACCCGTCGGTAAGCATGCGCCCCGGTACACTTACGCCGCGTGGACCTGCGCAAAGATCTCGTGTGGCAGAGCATCATCGGCTTTATCGGCTTCTTCGCCGCGCTGGCGCTCATCCAGGCGGTGGTGAACGTGTTCCAGCCGGAGCCCGCCGTGTGGCCGGCGCTGCTCGCCGCCGCGCTCATCGCGCTCGAGGCGTACCTGATCACCCGCTGGCTGCGCTGGCGCCGGGGCGATGTGCCTGAACGCGACTAGGCTTTTCGGCATGACTACCGCAGCGCGTACGCCCCGCTCCCGCCGTCGATACCCGTGGAAGACGGTGACCGCGCTCGTCGCCGCGCTCCTCATCGCGCTGGCCGCGCTGTTCTTCCGCCCCTCGTTCTTCGGCTACGGGGGAGGAGCGCATCACGGCTGACACCATCGAGGCCTCGTTCGACCAGGTCGCGGAGCTGAGCGTGGAGGAGTACGTGTACTCCAACGTCGGGTCCTACGACAAGGAGGGGCTCACGCTGCGCGGTTTCGAGGTGCCGTTCACGGGGCGCAACTTCCTGGTCACTTACGACGGCACGGTCTCCGCGGGCGTGCGCGACGTGACCAGGATCGTGGTGGACATCGACGATCTCAGCCGCACGATCACGGTGCGCGTGCCCAAGGTGGAGGTGCTGAGCTCCACCATCGATTCGTCGAGTGTCACGGTCCACGACCAGTCCATGAACCCGCTCAACCAAGTCCGCGTCGACGATGTCACCCGCTTCATCTCGGAGCAGGAGCGTCTCGCCCAGGAGAAAGCGGTGGAGCGCGGGTTGCTCGACCGAGCGTCGGCACGCGTGGAGGAACTCCTGGCCAGCCATGCGCGGGCTGTCGCGGCGGGCACCTCGCTCGACGGTTACGACGTTCGCGTGCGCTGGACGTCCTAGCCCGCCACTAGGATCAGTGCCCATGAGCGGGAACATCCTGGAAGCACACCTCGCCGGGTGGCCGGCGGACAACGTCGCCGCTGCGATCGTCGGCACGCATGAGGCGACGTTCGGCGACACCAGCCGCGTCTTCGAACTCGCCAGCGTGACCAAGCTGCTGAGCGCGTACGGCGTGCTCATGGCCGTGGAGGAGGGAGCTTTCGAGCTTGACGATGCCTGCGGGCCCGCCGACTCGACCGTGCGCCACCTCCTCGCCCACGCGTCCGGCGTGGGGTTCGACACCCGCGAGCCGCAGAAACCCGTGGGGGAGCGGCGCATTTACTCCTCCGCCGGGTACGAGATCCTCGCCGACCACGTCGAGGAGACCACGGGCATCGCGTTCCCGGAGTACCTGCGCGAGGGTGTGTTTGAGCCGCTGGGCATGGATACTGCCGAGCTTGCGGGCAGTGCGGGGCACGGGGGACGGGCGTCAGTACGCGATCTGGCGCTGTTCGCTTCCGAGCTACTCTCCCCGACGCTGCTCGCCCCGGAAACGCTGGGTGAAGCCATGCGCAACCAATTCGGCGACCTGCGCGGTGTGGTACCCGGCTACGGCATGCAGAAACCGTGCCCGTGGGGTTTAGGTTTTGAGATCAAGGGCGAGAAGTCCCCGCACTGGACCGGCGACGGCATGCCCGAAACCACCTGCGGCCACTTCGGCATGAGCGGCAGCTACCTGTGGGTGGCCGGCGACGTGGCGATGGTGGCGCTGACCGACCGCGAGTTCGGCGACTGGGCCAAGCCGCTCTGGCAGGAGACCAACACCGCGATCTGGAACGAGCTGAGCTAAGGGTTTCGGCTCGATGCAGTACTTGCTTATCGCCCTGCTCATCGGGGCGATCATTCCGATCCAAACCGCCGCGAACTCCCGCCTGCGCATGGCGGTGGGCAACCGGCCGATCGTCTCGGCGCTGATCTCCTTTTCCATCGCGCTGGCGGTGTCGATCCTGATCACCGCTGTAGTGCGGGGCAACCCGGTGCCGCAGTTCGCAGTTGCCCCGCCGTGGTGGGCGTGGCTCGGCGGATGCTTCGGATGCCTGTTCATCATCGGCAACATCCTGCTCTTCCAGAAGCTCGGGCCTGTGCAGACAGTGGTGTTGACGATTCTGGGCCAGGTGACGATGGGCCTGGCCATCGACCAGTTCGGCCTGTTCCGGGCGAAGCAGGTGGACGTGACCGCGATGCGCCTTGTCGGTGCGCTGGTGGTGCTGCTCGGGATTGCGGTGGTGCTCGGCATCGGCATGCCGCAGACGCAGGGCAGCAAGGTCAGCGGCGCTGAAGAGTGGCTGTTCCGGGGGCTCGGCGTAGCCGTGGGTATGGGCTCGGCGATGCAGACGGCGATCAACGGCTACCTGGGCACCATCGCGGGTTCTTCCTACCACGCCGCCGAAATCAACCTGGCGGTGGGGATGGTGCTGCTCATGATCGCGGCGCTTGCCACCAGCCCGCGGCAACTGACGAGGCGGCCGGAGCCGGGCCCGTGGTGGATGTGGCTCGGCGGTGTCATCGGCGCAATCTTCGTGGCCGGCGGCGCGACGCTGGCACCGATCATCGGCACCGCGACGACGGTCATTGCCTTTAACGCGGGCACGATCGCGGGCGGCCAGCTCATGGAATCAGTCGGCGCCTTCGGGGCACCCAAGCGGCGCATGGACACGCGCCGCCTCACAGGTCTCGCCCTCATCCTGGCAGGCGTGATCGCGGTGCGCCTGCTCTAGCCGTTCCGCCTTAGCTAACCCTCTACCTCAGGTTGATCAAATAGGGGTGTCAACCAGCGGTTGAGGGTTGCTGCAGGGGCGTGTGTGACGCAAGATCGGCACAGCTTATTGCTGAGCATGAAGAGGCCGTTGGGGAAGACGAACCTCTCGTCTCGCACTCCACCGCGCCCGGCTAGTCACCGGGTGCGGCCCGTCTAGTCACCGGGGATCACCACAGGGAGTGCGCCGCCACGAATACACCGAAGGTCCCCACCATGACATCCACGCTGGTGCACGCCGCACCCCGCGCAGCCCGTTCGATCTGCCTGCCAGCAACCGCGCGGCGCGCGACGTTGATTATTGATGCGATGCCGCGCCGGGCGCGGGCGAGCGTCGAAAAGCTCTTGCTCCTGCTGCCGGAATCCGAAGAGGACGGTGAGGTGTGGTTCACCCGCTGGCAGCGACGCGCGGACGGCACCTACGCGTGCCGCGAACCGCTTAGCGCGCCGCCCGAGGCGCTCGCAGAATTCGCGCGTGAGCTGGAGACTTTGGCCGCTAGCTGGGGGTTCATGGCACAGCTGGTGACGCGTCCCTACCATGGGCTGCATGGCTAATCCTTACCGCGTACAGAACCCCGCAACCAACGAGGTCGTTGAGACCTTCGACTTCATCACTGCCGACGAGCTCGAGGATGCGCTCGCGACCGCGCACGAGACGTTCGAGGAGTGGCGCACGAGGAGCTACGAGGAGCGCGCCGAACTGCTGCACAAGGCAGCTTCGCTTTTCGACGATCGCCGGGACGAGCTCACCAAGATCATCGCCGAGGAAATGGGCAAGTCCATCGAAGAGGGCGACGGCGAAGTCGACGACGTCGTCGAGATTTTCACCTACTACGCCGACCACGGCGCCGAGTTTGGTGCGGACCAGGAGATTCCGACCGAGCAGGACGGCACCGCGATCCTGCGCAAGGTGCCCCTCGGCGTGATTGTCGGCGTGATGCCGTGGAACTTCCCGTACTACCAGGTCGCCCGCTTCGCGGCGCCGGCGATCATGGCCGGCAACGTGGTGATGGTCAAGCACGCCGAGATTTGCCCGCGCTCCTCGCAGGTAATTCAGGACATTCTCGAAGAGGCCGGCCTGCCCAAGGGCGTGTTCACTAACATTTACGCCTCCCACGACGACATCACCACCCTGATCGCCGACAAGCGCGTCCAGGGTGTCTCGCTCACCGGTTCCGAGCGCGCCGGGCGCTCCATTGCGAAGCAGGCTGGCGAGAACCTGAAGAAGTGCGTACTGGAGCTCGGCGGCACCGACGCCTACGTGGTGCTCGATGCCGAGGACGCGAAGGAAGCTGCGCAGACCGCGTGGAAGAAGCGCATCAGCAACGTCGGCCAGGCGTGCACCTCCAACAAGCGCATGATCGTGATGGAGGATGTGTTCGACGAGTTCGTCGAGGAGCTCGTGCGGATCGCCGGCGAGTACGTGAAGGGAGACCCGCTGAAGCCGGGCGAGGCCGAGCGCGAGTACTTCCCGCTCTCCTCCCGCGACGCGGCCGAAAAGCTGGTGCAGCAGCTGAAGCTCGCGGAGGATGCGGGCGCGACCGTCCACGTCGGCGGCACCCTCGACGGCGAGGGTGCCTACTTCGCCCCCGCCGTGGTCACCGGCATCCCGGTCGGCTCGGACATCTACTACGAGGAGCTCTTCGGCCCCGTCGCTACCGTGTACAAAGTCTCCTCCGAGGAGGAGGCGATCGAGGTGGCCAACAACTCCAACTACGGCCTCGGCGGCGCCGTGATGTCCACCGATGAGGAGCGCGCCAAGCGCGTTGCCGAGCGCATCGTCACCGGCATGATCCACGTAAACATCCCGCAGGCTCGCGGCGCCGAGCTGCCCTTCGGCGGCGTGAAGAGCTCCGGTCTCGGCCGTGAGCTCGGCCCGCTGGGCATGGACGAGTTCGTGAACATCCAGCGCTTCTTCGTGGCCAACTAATTTCGGCACTACCCCCTTGACTACTCTTCAAGGCTAGGCTAGCCTTACTTTACGAAGGGTGCCCTGTGAAGCCCCTTCGCGGTAATCGCAGCGATGCACCTCCATGGTTACCAGCGGTCAATGCACGAAAAATCCCGCGAATGCCTCTTGCCTGGGCATTCGCGGGATTTTTCACGTACTGATCGCTCAGGTGCCGCGGCTGGCGTGGGAGGATAGGGCGCATGAACGCAGACCCGATGGACACCCTGGAATACCGGGAATTCCCAACCGAGCACGGCAGCATCCGGTACTGGATCACCCCTGAACCCGACCCGGAGAAACCGTGGTTGGTGTTCCTGCACGGCATGCTGGTGGATCACCGCCTCTTCACCAAACAACTGGTCCACTTCAGCGGTCCTGACGGCAGCGCGAACGTGCTCGCGTGGGACAGCCCCGGGCACAACGAGTCCCGGCCCTTCGACCTGGATGCGATCACGCTTGGCGGCGTGGCGCAGTGGTTGATCGGCATCTTGGAGCAGGAGGGGGTTGTGCGCCCGGTGCTGGTCGGGCAATCTTTCGGAGGCATGGTATGCCAGGCCGCGCTGCAGCTGCGCCCCGATCTTGCGAGCGGGTTCGTCTGCATCGACTCAGTGCCGCTCGGTCGGCAGTATTGGAACGCCATCGAGCTGGCCGCCGCGCGGCGCATCGAACCGGTGCTGCGGATGCGACCGTGGAAGAAAATTCTCGAGGCCGCGCCGAAGGAGACGTCGGAAAGCGAGTACGGCCAGCGCCTCACGCGCGAAATGCTTGAGGTGTACGACAAGGAGGAGTACGTACGCCTCGCGGTGCGGACGATCAACGCTACCGCCGACGCCATACTGGCCGACCTCGATTACCAGCTGCCGTGCCCGACGATTCTGGTCTGCGGTGTCAACGACGCGACCGCGAACTCGAAGCGGCAGAACAAGCGCTGGGCGGAGGAAACGGGCAGGACCGTGAAGTGGATCCCACACGCCGCCCACAACGCGAACGCGGACAACCCCGCCGCCGTCAACGCCCACATCGAGCGGTTCCTCGGGGAGCTGGCCGCAGGGGAACGTCGTTAAGCGTAGAACCCGTCCCCGAAGGGGTCGTGAATGCGCCCGGCCAGCTCCGCTACGCTGTCGAGGACCGTGGTGGGGCGGTAGGGGAAGCGGGCGATCTCGGCGTCGTCCGCAATGCCGGTGCGCACCAGAATGGTGCGCATGCCCGCCTCGAGACCGGCCTTGACGTCGGTGTCCATGCGGTCGCCGATCATCACCGTGTTCTCCGAGTGCGCGCCGATGTGGTTCAGCGCCGTGCGCATCATCACCGGGTTCGGCTTGCCCACGTAGTACGGCTCGCGCCCGGTCACAGCCGTGATCATCGCGGCGACGGAACCGGTCGCGGGGATCACGCCGTGCGGCCCGGGGCCGGTCATGTCCGGGTTTGTGGCGATGAAGCGCGCACCATTGCGGATCAGGTTCGACGCCGTGGTCAGCGCCTCAAAGGAGTAAGTGCGCGTCTCGCCCAGCACCACGAAGTCCGGCTCAACGTCGGTGAGCACCCAGCCGATCTCGTGCAACGCGGTGGTGAGGCCGGCCTCGCCGATCACGTACGCGGACGCCTCGCCGGCCTGCTGGGAGAGGAACTTCGCCGTCGCGGTCGCGGACGTCCAGATCCGCTCAGCAGGGATGTGGAGGCCCATGCGCACCAGCTTCGCGGAGAGATCGCGCGGCGTCTGGATCGAGTTGTTGGTCAGCACCATGAACTCGATGCCCTCATCGTTGAGGGTGCGGATGAACTCGTCTGCGCCCGGGATGACATCGCCCTCGCGGTGGAGCACACCGTCCATGTCGGTCAGGTACGAAATGGTCATGATTACTCCTGTTCTGCCAGGTAGTCGGCGAGATCCCCGGCTGTCGTGTGCTCTTCGTAGGTTTCTTCCGTAATGGGCACGCCGAAGTGGTCTTCGATGCGAATCGCCAGCTCAATGCGGTCCAGCGAACTCAGCCCCGAATCGGCGAGTGTTGCCTCGGGGGTGATGATGAGGTTGAAGGAGTCGTCGATAAGCGAGCTCAACCGCGCGAACGCGTCCTGCGGCTGCTCAACCTCCACCGCCTCCCCGAGGTCTAGGCGTTGCGAAAGCTCCATGCCTCCCAATATTAGGGTGGAACGCATGGATACACTCGAGCTGCGCCCCGACCGCACCGGCACCGTCGACTCCGGCGGCGTGCGCGTGTGGTGGTACGAGGTCGGCTCCGACGATCTCGCCGTACCAACCGTGGTCTACCTGCACGGCTTCAACATCGCCGCGCCCGAGTTCGTCTACCAAGTGGACGCGTTGCGCGAGCACGATGTCAGGCAATTGCTTATCGACATCCGGGGCCACGGCAACACCGGCCATTGCCCACCCGAGCTGCTCACCATCGACAACGCCGCCGACGACGTCGCAGCCGTGCTGCGCGCGCGTCGCGTGACCGGGCCGGTGGTGGTGGTCGGCCACTCGCTCGGCGGGCCGGTGTCGCTGTCGCTGATGCGCCGGTACGCGGGCGAGTTCAATTGGGCCGGGTCGGTGCAGATCTCCTCTGCCGTGGAACCCTTCGCGATGCAGGGGATGCCGCAGGTGCTGGCAGGTCCGATCGGGCGCGTGCTGGAGTGGATTGTGGCGCGCACGCCGCACTTCGCCGAAGGCCTCCGCCGCGTGGTGACGCGCACGCTCGCCCCCATCCTCGCCTTGGGGTTCTACTTCCGGCCCATGCCATACGAAGTGATTCGCTTCCACGCGGACATGATCCAGCAAACCCCGCTGGCCACCTACGCCGGCTTCTTCGACGACCTCTTGCAGCACTCCGAGCTGGGCGCCGGGGAAGCGCTGGCGGGCCTGCCCGGCTACATCTTGGTCGGCGACCGCGACCACGTCACCCCCATCGGGCAGTCCGCGCTGCTGGCCGAGCTCTGGCCGGAGGCTTACGTGCAGGTCCTGCCTGATTCCGGGCACATGCCGCCGCTGGACGCGCCGGGCGCGGTGGCGGCTACGATTGAGCGGGTGCTTACGCTGGCGGGGTGTTCTGGTTAACCGACTCCGCCGGAGAAATCGTGCGCTGTGGCTAAGGTATGGCCGGGCATGAATGTTCCAACCAAGGTTTCGTGAGTCACGGGTTGGCGGGGGTTCTCGAGCCGGGAGCCCATCACCTGCGCTGCGCGGGCAGCGACTCCTTCGACTGGAAGTCGTAAGGTGGCAAGGCCCACGTTCTGCCACCGGGGAATTATGCCGTCAACGCCAGTAACGCTCACGGCTTCAGGAATCTTCAGCCCTGCCATAGTGCAGTAGTCGACAAACTGGAGTGCTCTGTAGTCGGCTGGGAACATCACGCATGTCACGCGCCCGTCCTTCAAGAGTTTGAGCACCGGCTGGATTGTGGACATCCGTTGGGCTGCTTCGGCTGCTTCAACGACCTCGACGACCACGCCGGCACTTTTAAGCGATCGGATCATCGCCTGCGCGCGGTGGGACTCTGATGATGAGACTTCCATCGGGGTGTTCACTACGCAGACAGCTTGGTGCCCGTGGTTGACAACGTTGGTTGCCATGATTTCGCCGTGAGTTTCTTCATCGTAGGAAATCGCGGTGATCTCATCGTGAAGTTCCGGACGACCCACAGAGATCATCGGAACTGTGTCCAAGAGGGATTCAACGTCGGACGGACGGATCGAACCCGTCGCTAGGAAAATCCCGTTGACACCGAGCCTCACGAGCCGCTCGAGTGCCGAAAGCTCGTCCACGAGATTGCCGCGAACGGTTGGTGCAGCTGCAACGAGCTGAAATCCGTGATCCTCAGATTGCCGCTGCATCTGTGAGTGGAAGTAGCCGTAGTACGCACTGGATGGGTCGCGGAGAAGCAATCCAACCATTGGAGTGTCGTGCCTCCGGCCTGCCAACGACTGAGCCGCTGCGTTCGGCACGTAACCCAGAGCAGTGATCGCTGCGTTCACCCGTTCGAAAGTTTCTTTGCTCACGGATGAGTTGCCAGTCATCACCCTGGAGACGGTGGCCCGAGATACGCCAGCGGCGCGCGCCACATCGTCCATTGTGACGCGCACGGTTCGGCTGCGTGGATTACTCATAGTTGAGCAAATTCTATCCACCCATCCTGCTGGCTGGATCTCACGACACTACTTCCGAGTGGAAAGGTACTGGTTTAGCAGCATTGGCCAATCTGTCTGGATGATGTCCACACCGTGGTCCACCAGCTTGCCCCAGCCTCTATCCGGATTGTCCAAGACCGAAACTTCGTCGTCCCATCCAAGGAACAAGGGCACCCGGTTCGGTAGGTTGAGTGCATTCGCTTGTACCAGAAGGTTCCTAGCGTGCATGCGTTGGACAAATTCGTTCGTTGCAAGCTCGGAGCCCGCATCATCGACCACGATCTCTACCGCGACAGTGTTCAACTCTGGCCATCCGAGAGTCAGCTCTATCTCCTCCGCAGTTCTCGCAATCGGCATAAACGGGTACTTCACTTTATGCGACGAGAGCACGGACAGCCACGCCTCTGACACCGGGGATTTGAGAAGGACCCGATCCGCGCAGTCGAATCTATCCAGGAATGGCAGTAGGTGGTCCCAGTAATCCCACGAGCGGTCAATGTTGAGGATCATGTCCGGGAACTGTTTGAGGACAGTCTCGAGTTTCTCGAGCCCGTACTTCTCAGCCTTGCCGGAAACGTATACCTCGTACTGCAGCTCTTCCAGTTCGGCGGTACGTAGAGTGAGGATGTCTCGGTCGAGACCGAAGTACGCACCTTCGTAGCCGTTATGGAAAATGAAGTAGTCTCCGTCAGTCGATTCGATGACATCGATCTCTACGATGTCAGCGCCGGAGACGGCCGCCGCTTTCAAGGCCTTAGCTGTGTTTTCTACAATGCTGCCCGAATTCTGGCCGCGATGCACCGCGACCAGCGGCGATCTCCTGCTCACCGCAGCGAGGAAGCGATGGTTGATCTCTGCGTAGGCAGGTTGGCCCACAATGTCGAACGTCATTTGCCAACCGCCTCCTTTGTCTGGGTCGGCATCCCGCGGCGGCGGAACAGTCGACGAATCCAACGAAGTCCCGGGTTGGCAGACTTGTCGTTACGTCCGTAGACCAAGTAGAGCACGATGCTCGAGATGATCATCAGCAGGACCGTGTAGACGAAGGTCAGCGCCGTAGTGTCGTTGAGCGTATCCGACTCAGTAGCCTCATAGATAAAGATGCCCAGCGGCTGGTAGAACGGATGGGCTAGGAAGATTGATGTGTCGTAGTTGTCCAGAAGCGAGTTGAAATTCAGCGCGGTAATCGCCGCAGCAACTGGCAGGACGATTGGAAGAAGGATCTTCCGGAAAATCATGAAGTCGCTCGCGCCGAGTAGGGAGGCGGCTTCCTCTAGGTTGGCAGGCACGCCTGTGTACGAGGCCTTCAACATCCGAAGCGTGAAAGGGATTTTCTCAATCACGTAACCGATCGCAAGTAGGGCGACAGTGCCGGACAGCACCTTGCCAAAAACGAGCGGCTGCGAGCTGCTGAAAGTCAGCAGCAAACCGAGCGCGATCATTGTGCCGGGGAGCAACCACGGAATATGGAGAAGGTACTCTAGCCAGACGGTAACGGTATTGCGGTGGCGCTGTACCAATCGCGCCACAAAGAGCATTGCAAAAACAACAATGACAGAAGCCAGAGCCGAATAGGCGATCGAGATGAGGAACGGCTTCACAGCAGCAGAATCAGTGAAGATCTTCATGTAGTTGCTCAGCGTGAAGTCGGACGGTGTGATCCGGCCACTGTTGATTGCCGAGGCGTTTGTGAAGGAGAAAATGAAGATCAGTACCGGCGGGATAACGTAAATCAGCCAAAGACCCCACGCCAGAATGTGAACAATCACGTTAGCTACCGGGTTTTCAATCTTCTGCTTCTGCAGAGCAACTGGAACCTTGGACACAGAAAAGTACGTGCCGCCCTTTTCCGCGCGGTTCAGCAAAGCAAGCATGATGATCGTCATTACGCCAAGAAACATCGCTAGGGTCGCCGCCAGGTCGCGGGAACTAACTGTCCTCGAGAATGTGAGGATCATCGGGGAGATTGTTTGGAAGTTTTCCCCTCCGAGAATCAGCGGAGCCGTGAGCGCGCCGAGACCGCCGAGGAAAGTGAGGATTGTGATGGCAAAGATCATCGGACGAAGCACCGGTAGAACCACTGTGCGGAAGGTCGTGAAGGTGGAGGCGCCCATCTGCTTCGAGGCCTCGATTGTCTGATAATCAATCTTGGAGATCGAGTCGCTGAGGAAGAGTAGATGGCTACCCGTTCCAGAAAACGTCATCACTAGCACCACAGCGAGTACGCCTTGGAACCAATGGGGGTCCATTCCGGGGAAGAACCGCGTGGCCACATTGGTCAGGTATCCGTTCGGTCCGTAGATCAGGTTGTATGCGGAAACCAGCACCACACCGCCGTATAGCAACGGGGTGGCGAAACCGAGGAACAAGATTCGGGAGCCCTTGATGTCGAAGTAACGGGTCACCAGCACGATGAAGATGCCGACGACATTGACTGTGATGCAAAGAATGAACGCCAGGATCACCGAGTTGCGCAGGGATTTCATTGCGCGCTCGGAGGCGAAGAGCTTGGGGAAGACGTCCAAGCTCCATGTGCCGTTTGGGCGGAACACGTTGAGCAAGAGTGAGATGTTCGGCCACAGCAGGAATGTGATCAGGAAGTATGCCATCAGTGCCAGAATTAGAATATTCAGTGGCGACTTCAGCATTGAGCGAATTGAAAGTCGGTTCTTGTTCATCGCTAAGACCTACCTTGTGGCTACTCGACGCCCGTTGGCGTCGTAACTGCTAATTGCAGAATCGTCGAGCACCAAGGTGTGGTCGCGGCCATTGAAAGCGACTCGATCGCGGCTCGGCACGTTCACACGCAGCGAGGTATCCATTGCATCTACCTCGAGTACAGTGTGGTCGCCCAGGTAGCTTTCGCCAATGATGGTGGCGGGGAGTCGTAGGTCGCCGCCCGCTGCCGGCATGCTGTCACTTTGCACTGTGAGTCGCTCGGGTCGGATGTAGTGGGAGTGCTCGGGCGAGAGGCGTGCGCCCTGGTTGTTTAACTCGTGGATTTGTGCATCGGAGAGCGGGTTTACTTCGCCGAGGAAGTTGCAGACGAACTCCGTCTCGGACTGCTCGTACAGTTCAGTCGGGGTCCCAACTTGTTCAATGCGCCCCTCGTTCAGCACCGCGATTCGGTCCGACATGGAAAGCGCTTCCTCTTGGTCGTGGGTGACATAGACCGTGGTGATTCCCACTTCGGACTGAATTTCCTTCAGCTGGACTCGCAGCTGCTTGCGCAACCGGGCGTCCAGGTTGGACAGCGGCTCGTCGAGAAGCAGAATGCTTGGTTCCATGACGAGGGCACGGGCAATTGCTACGCGCTGCTGCTGGCCGCCGGATAGCTCAGAAATCTGCTTGCCAAGTTGCTCGTCTGTGAGCGAAACCTGCCTCGCGGCTTTCAGGGCGCGCTCCGAAATCTCAGCCTTCGGCAGCTTCTGCATCTTCAAGCCGAACTCGATATTGTCGCGCACATTCATTGATGGGAAGAGCGCGTAGTTTTGGAACACCATGCCGATGCCGCGCTTAGAGGCATGCGCGTAGGTGACGTCTTTGCCGTCAATCCGGATGGACCCGGACGTGGGGGCGATGAAACCAGCAAGGGTTCGCAGGGCGGTGGACTTGCCACAGCCGGACGGACCGAGAAACGAGAAGAACTCGCCTTCATGGATCTCGAGATTGAAGTCAGGGATTGCAACGAATTCGTCGTAGACGACCTTAATGTTTTCGAAGGTAATCATGGAGTCTCCTGGGTGAGAGAAAGCAACGGCCCCGTCTACAGAGAAACGAGGCTCGGTCACTTGTGGGTTATCAGGGAGCGCTACATGTACTGCAGCTCGATCTTCTCAATCCAAGCGGGAAGGTACTTCGCGATGGTGGGCCAATCGATATCCTGCGGCTCGAAAGAATCGGTCTCTTCGACGGCGGTCTGGTCAGCGCCGGCGAGGGCATCTGCGTTCACCGGAGCGGTGAAAAACTCGCGTGACCATGCAGCCTGGACCTCGCCGGAACCGAACCAATCGATAAACTCTTCGCTCTTCGGGTTGTCGGTTCCGGCGACCTTCGCAACGTGCTGCGTAGCCATCGGCACACCGATGGCGGGGTGAACCGCAGTGGTTTGGATGTCGTACTCCTTCTCGCGGTTGGCCTTACCTGCAAGCCACATTTGGCCCGCGTCAACCTCATCAGACTTCATGCGGGCGTAAAGGTCGGTGCCCTTCACGGCCTTGTTGCCGTTCTTGAAGTAGGACTCAATAGCTGCCCACCCCTCGTCGGAGACACCGAGGTCGCCGCTCTCATCGAGGTAGCGAGCCAGAATGCCAGACAGAACCATTTGAGTGGTGGCGCCGCCCAAGCCGGTGGGAACCTCGTATCGGTTGTGGAAGCGCTCCTCCTCCCACAGGTCCGGCCAGTCCTGCGGGGCGTCAGCCGCAGAGAAAGCCGCATCGTTGTACACAAGCATGATCGGCTCGCGGACGATCGGCCAGTACTGCTCGTCATCACCGATGCCACTGTCAACCTTGTCCGACCAAGACGGCTTGTACGGCTCGAGTACACCATCGGCCTTCAGGTGCTCGAAGAAGACATTGTTCAAACCGAACACCACGTCCGCGATCGGGTTCGCTTTCTCAGCCACGAGACGGTCTTGGATATCGCCGCCGCCGAGGTTCACAAACTGGATCTCAAAGCCGGCTTCTGCAGCCTGCTCGGTCAGCCACTCGCCGCGGCCGTCGGAGGTGGAGTTGGAGTAGATAACAAGGGGTTCGTCGGAGCCGCTTTCGGAAGAGCCACAGGCGACAAGAGCCAGGGCGGTCACTGCGGAGGTGAAGAGCGCAGCTGCGGACTTGAACATGGAGGGGCGTTTCACAGAACTGCCTTTCGGTTGGGATCTGACCGGTTGTCGAAAGTGGTTTCACTGCGAAGACACCCGCCTCGCCATGCGTGAACGCGCTTTCATTGGTCATCATCACCCTCGCTTGTAAATTTTCGGTTACGGCAGTTTTAATCTAGGGGGAATAGTTGGAAGCGCTTTCATGTACGCGCTTTCATCGATCTAAAACAGTTTCTAAGCCCATTTAACATTGACCGCCGTCGCGGCGATTTCATCCAAGCGCTCGCCGTCGGGGTGGCCGCGGAGCAGGTCCAGAAGGTCACGAAGAGGCTGCGGATCATTCCCCGGATTCCGGTTCCAGTAGGTGACCGCGGCTTGTGCTGCAAGGTCGATCGAGTTTGGAATCCAGACGAGGGGGAGGATGTAGTTTTCGCAGAGGATGAAGAAGTCCTAGTGCGAGGTGCCCTCCGTCGGCAGGATCACGCTGAGGCGCTGGATGACCTCGCTGAACTCCTCGGCATGGTCGGACTTCCAGTCGTAACCGTCGCGCAGCCAGTCGAGTGCCGGGAAACTCGTGTACAGCGCGACGGTGTCGTCGTCGCGGCCGTCCTTGACGGCTGCGGTGATCGCGGCGAAATCGGTGTCCTCCACGGCTACCTCACCTCCAGAAACGGCGGCGGGGCCGCCCCGTGAGGGGAGGCCCCGCTTCGTCGCTAAGCAAGCACCTACTCGACGGCGTTCTCCTCGCCTTCGTCGTCAGTCGGCGAGTTCGGGGTGGCCGCGGTCGGGTCGTCGATCTTCAGGTCCTTCGCAGCCTGCGCGGCGACGGACATGTCGATCTTGCCCTCGTTTGCCAGGCCCATCAGCGCTGCCACAACCATGGACTCGGCGTCAATGTTGAAGTAGCGGCGGGCGGACTCGCGGGTGTCGGCGAAGCCGAAGCCGTCGGCGCCGAGGACGATGTACTGGCCCGGAACGTACGGGCGGATCTGCTCCTGCAGGTCCGTCGCGAAGTCGGAGGTGGCGATGTACGGGCCCTCGGTCTGCTTGAGCTGGGTGGTCACGAACGGGGTGCCCACGTCCTCGCCCGGGTGCAGGAGCTGCTCGTTGGCGAGGTGGGCGCCGTCGCGGGCGCACTCGACCCAGGAGGTCACCGAGTAGATGGACGCGCCGATGCCGTAGTCCTCCTGCAGCATGCGCTGGGCCTCGAGCGCCTGAACCATGCCGACGCCGGAGGCCAGGAGGGAGACGTTGTGCTCCTTCTGCTCGCCCTTGTCGTAGAGGTAGATGCCGCGGTGCAGGCCCTCCACGTCCAGGTTCTCCGGGCGGGCCGGCTGGTGAATCGGCTGGTTGTACACGGTGATGTAGTACATGACGTTCTCGCCCGGGTTGGAGCCGTACATGCGCTCAATACCCTTGGAGACGATGTACGGCATCTCGTACGCGAACGCCGGATCGTAGACCACCATCGCCGGGTTGGTGGAGGCCAGGATCGGGGAGTGGCCGTCCATGTGCTGCAGGCCCTCGCCGAACAGGGTGGTGCGGCCGGCGGTTGCGCCGATGATGAAGCCGCGGCCCATCTGGTCGCCAGCGGCCCAGAAGTTGTCGCCGGTGCGCTGGAAGCCGAACATCGAGTAGAAGATGTACATCGGGATCATCGGCTCGCCGTGGGTGGCGTAGGACGTCGCCGCCGCGATGAAGGATGCGGAGGAACCGTCCTCGTTGATGCCCTCGTGCAGGATCTGGCCGTCCTTCGCCTCGCGGTAGGACAGCTGCAGATCGTGGTCGACCGGCACGTAGTTCTGGCCGTTCGGGTTGTAGATCTTCAGCGTCGGGAACCAGGAGTCCAGGCCGAAGGTGCGGGCCTCATCCGGGATGATCGGCACGACGCGCTTGCCCACTTCCTTGTCGCGCATGAGCGCCTTGAAGGTGCGCACGAGCGCCATGGTGGAAGCGACTTCCTGGGAACCGGAATCCTTGAAGAGCGCCTTGTAGGTCTTCTCAAAGTCCGGCTGCTCCAGCGGGGTGAAGTTCACGCGGCGCTCCGGCAGTGCACCACCGAGCTCCTTGCGGCGCTCCTTGAGGTACTTGATCTCGTCTGCGTCCTCGCCCGGGTGGTAGTACGGCGGCAGGTACGGGTCCTTCTCCAGCTCCTCATCCGTGATCGGGATGCCCTGCTTATCGCGGAAGAGCTTCAGGTCCTCCAGCGTCAGCTTCTTCATCTGGTGGGTCGCGTTGCGGCCCTCGAAGTTGTGGCCGAGGCCGTAGCCCTTCACGGTGTGGGCGAGGATGACCGTCGGCTTGCCCTTGGTCTCCATGGCCTTCTTGTAGGCGGCGTAGACCTTGCGGTAGTCGTGGCCGCCGCGGCGCAGCGCCCAGATCTCCTCGTCGGTCATGTCCTCGACCAGCTTCAGGGTCCGCTCGTCGCGACCGAAGAAGTGCTCGCGCACGTAGGCGCCGTCGTTGGCCTTGAAGGTCTGGTAGTCACCGTCCTTGGTGGTGTTCATGATGTGCACCAGCGCGCCGTCCTTGTCGCGCTCGAGCAGCTCGTCCCACTCGCGGCCCCACACAACCTTGATCACGTTCCAGCCGGCGCCAATGAAGAAGGTCTCCAGCTCCTGGATGATCTGGCCGTTACCGCGCACCGGGCCATCGAGGCGCTGCAGGTTGCAGTTGATCACAAAGGTGAGGTTGTCCAGGCTGTACAGGGAGGCCATCTGCAGCAGGCCGCGGGACTCCGGCTCATCCATCTCACCGTCGCCCAAAAACGCCCACACGTGCTGCTGGTCGGTGTCCTTGATGCCGCGGTCCTGCAGGTACTTGTTGAAGCGGGCCTGGTAGATGGCGTTCATCGGGCCGAGGCCCATCGACACCGTCGGGAACTCCCAGAACTCCGGCATGCCGTACGGGTGCGGGTAGGAGGGGAGGCCGCCCTGCGGGCGGGAGTGCTCCTGGCGGAAACCGTCCAGGTCATCCTCGGTCAGGCGGCCCTCGAGGTACGCGCGTGCGTACATACCCGGGGAAGCGTGGCCCTGGAAGAAGATCTGGTCGCCGCCCTGCTCGGCATCTTTGCCGCGGAAGAAGTGGTTGAAGCCGACCTCGTAGAGCGCCGCTGCGGAAGCGTAGGTGGAGATGTGGCCGCCAACCTTGATGCCCGGGCGCTGGGCGCGGTGCACCATCACAGCCGCGTTCCAGCGCATCCAGCGGCGGTAGCGCTTCTCAATCTTCTCGTCGCCCGGGAACTCCGGCTCGAGGTTGGTCGGGATCGTGTTCACGAAGTCCGTCGACGCCAGCGCCGGCAGGTCCACGCGCTTGGCGTTCGCGCGCTCAATGAGGCGCAGCATGAGGTAGCGGGCGCGCTCCGGATCAGAAGCGTCCAGGAGGCCGTCCAGGGAGTCCATCCATTCCTGGGTCTCTTCCGGATCGCTATCGTGCAGGTACGACGCAACGCCGTCGCGCAGCATCGGGATGTTGGATTCCGGCGTGTTGCCGTAGACGTCGACGCCCTCGAGGTCGTTCGACTTGTTGTCAGCGTTGTCTGCCACGTGTCTCCTCCAGAATTTAGCCAGGCTTTCCGGCCCTGCGCCGGTGCCCGCTTTGAGAACAGGGTTCACCCCAGATTCTAGTTCCTTTCCGGTTGCTCGGATATGAGCCCGACCAAAAGTGTGATCTAGGGGTAGCGCGCGGGGGAGAACTCCTGGGTAAGGTGGTGCGTATGGCTGCCACCGATGAGACGTACGCCGCCCGCTTAGGAGTGACCGAAGGCGAGGTGGTCCAGGAGATCGGCTGGGATGACGATGCCGATGCCACCATTTCTGAAGCGATCGAGGACGCGATCGGCTCCCCGCTCTTGGACGAGGATTCGACCGAACTCTGCGACACCATTTTGCTCTGGCACCGCGACGAGGACGGGGACCTGGTGGATTCCCTGGTGGACGCGATCCGCAACCTCGGCGACGGCGGCCGCATCTGGCTGCTGACCCCGGGCACGGGCCAGCAGGGCGGCGTGCACGCCGGCGTGATCTCTGAGTCTGCGCAGCTCGCGGGCTTGGTGCAGACGAAGGCCGACCGCTTCGGCCAGTGGCAGGGCTCGCTGCTCACCGCTCCGGCGGGCCGCAAATAGGTAACGAAAGGAACCCGCTGTGATCCGATTTGACCACCTCACGATCTTGACAACCAATTTGCACGAGTCATGGGATTTTTATCGCGCTCTTCCGGAAGCCAAGGTGAGTTCACCAAGTGAGGGATACTTCGAGGTTTCTTTCCATGAAAGTGTCATCGGAGTATTCGATTTAGCAACGTTCGCCGAAGCGACGAAAACTAGCCCCACCAAATCCGGTGGTGCAGTCATTCAATTCCTGGTTGGCGATGTGGATGAGTACTGGAACACATTGCCAACCGAGTACCGGGACAATGGATCATCGCCTCGGGAGATGCCCTGGCAGTCCTACTCCGGATATATCTCAGATCCAGACGGCAACGTGTTGGAGTTCTACAAGTGGTAGATGCAAAGAGGCTACCGCCGCGGATGCGTGCGATAGCCTCTTTTTCTGTGCGCCATGACGGGCTCGAACCGCCGACCTACTGGGTGTAAACCAGTTGCTCTTCCAGCTGAGCTAACGGCGCGCGTCCGGCAATGGTAGCAAACCCCCTTGCCCGCGACCAAACCCCGCCGTGAATATCCCGTTGACACACCTGTCGTGCCGGGGTACAAAGAGCGAGTTCACCTAACACTTCCACCGAAAGGTCCCGTCCCATGTCTCAGCTTCTCCTCGGCCTCTCCGCAAACGCTGTCTGGTACTCCATCTCCAACCTGTTCAGCGGCATCTGGCGCGGCGTGCGCGACTTCGGCTACGAGCAGACCCAGGACTTCCTCAAGTCCATTTTCAAGCGCTAAGCGCTGAACTCATCCTCGATGACCGCGAACAGGTCATCGACAGCGTCCCGGTCGGCACCGGCCGGGATGAACAGGGTGACATCGCGGCCGTCCGGGGTGGGGAAGGTCGCAGCAGCCGCGTCGAGGGGGAGTGCGGCAGCCACAACATCGAGCTCGAAATCGCGGGGGTCCGCGCCATCCTCGAAGCTGTAGTCGATGTCGGCGATATCCCAGGTACCGAAGCGGATGCGCACGGATCCGGTCGCGCCACCGGTCTCGGGGTCGGGCACCACTGCAACGTCGTTCGCCTCTGCGCCGGCGGCGCCAGCGAAACGCTCGACGGTAGCAATAATCGACTCGATATCCCCCGGCACTTCGGCCACATCCGCACCGGAAATCACGGCGCCCGCGAGCAGCGGCGCGCCCTCCGGATCGTCGAGGCCCGCGACGGTGGTCAGCGGGTACGCGCGGAACGTCTCCAGCACGTCAGCCACTGCATCCTCAACGTCATCGGGCTCCACGTCCTGCGCCAGCGCGATCCCCGCGTTGCCCAGCAGTCCGAGGCAGGCTTCCAACACAAGGGTGTCGCGGTCAGTGAGTTCAGCGTGCATGGTGGCCTCTCTGGCTAGCGGGAACGTTCCTGCTCCTTATCGTAGGCCCCGGACCACGGGTTGCGCCGGGTCTGCCCGTAGCGCGAGCGCTGCGCAGGGCCTTGCGTGCCGACGTTCGCTTCCGCCGCCGCAGGTTCCGGAGCCGGTCCGGCGGGGGTGGGGGAAGCGTCGGCAAGCAGTAATTGCTCCTGCTCTTCGCGGTAGCGGCGGCGCTCGCGCGTCTCGGCGGCGATGAAGTAGATGAGACCGGCGGGGGCGAGGATGCCGAAGGCGATCCACTGCAGCCCGTAGGAGAGGTGGTTGCCTGTTTCCAGCTGGGGGAGCGGGATGGGTTCGAGCACGCCCGGTTCGCCGCCGAGGAGCTGCAGGTAGGGACTGAGCATGTCGGTGCCGGTGAGCTCGCCGATCTGGCCAGGGCTGATGGAGTAGACCATCTGGTAGCCCTGGTCCTGCATGGGGGCAGTGGGGTGGATGCCTTCGTCGAGACGCAGCATGCCGGTGAGCGTGACCACGGACCCCGGCGCCGCGGCGAAATCGGGCACCTTGGTGGAATCTCGCGCGGGCACCCAGCCGCGGTTGACCAGGAGGGTTTCGCCGTTGTCCAACGTGAACGGGGTGAGCACCTGGAACGCAGGCGTGCGGTCCACGGGGCGCAGGCGCAGGAGCACATCTGGGCCGGTGAAGCGGCCAGTCGCGGTGACGCGGGTCCATTCGTCGTCGGGGCTCAAGGAGCCGTCGGCACGCAGCACGCTCGACAGCGGCACAGGGTCCTGGTCGAAGGCTTCGACGATGTGCTCGTTGCGCTGCTCCAGACGCTCATTCTTGTCCAGCTGCCACGGCGCGAGCACGGTGAACGCGAAGTAGGAAAACGCGGCGATCAGCAGCGCCGCAATCACCCAGCCCGGGGTGAGAAAGGTGCGCCACCAGGGCTTTTCTGCAGGCTGGGTACTCACAGGTGCTTAGTCTAGTTGGCCGCGCACCCAGGCGATAATGCCGTCGGCGGCCGCCTCTATCTGTTCGCGCGTCGTGGTGAAGCCCTCCGGGCCGCCGTAGTAGGGATCGGCCACGCCGGCGCCTTCCTCGGCTGCCGGGTCGAAGGAACGCAGCAATCGGATGCGCTCCTCCGGAACGCCGCGGGCCACCAGCTCGGAGACGTGGTTGGTGTCCAGCGCCACGATGAGGTCCGCGTCCTGCTGCTCCACGCCGAACTGCTGGGCACGGTGGGCGGAACCGTCGTAGCCGTGTGCCGCGAGCTCCGCGACGGCACGGCCGTCGGCCGAGTGGCCCACGTGCCAGCCACCGATGCCGCTGGAGGTGACGCGGACAGCGTCGCCCAAGCCGGCGTCGGCAAGCTTGTCGCGCATGATCACCTCCGCCATGGGGGAGCGGCAAATGTTGCCGGTGCACACGAAGTCAATGTGTACGGGCTTAGGTTCACTGTGCTGCGACATGGTTCCTCACAATCTCGTCCAACTCGTCAGGGGTGTGCGCGATGTGCGTTGCCTCCGCCCACTCCTCGGGCGTGCCGTAACCCCAGGTCACCGCCACGGATGGGATGCCGAACTCGGCTGCGCCGTGGAAGTCGTGGATGCGGTCACCGACCATCAGCGGGCGCGCTGGATCCACTGAGTCCAGTACGTGGCGGATCACGTCGATCTTGGTGATGCGCCCGGCATCGTAATTCGCGGCGCCGAGGAAATCGAGGTGCGGCCACATGCCGGTTTCCTCGAGGGCGAGGCGGGCAAAGTGCTCGCTTTTCGACGTCGCCGTCACCACGCCCAAGCCGTCTGCCTTCCAGCCCTCGATGAGCTCTAACATCCCGTCGAAGACGGTGAAGCGCCGCCAGCCCTCGCCCGACATGTATTCCGAGTACACGAGCATGGCACGGGCAACCTCGTCGCCGTTCAAACCGGCGGCGTACATGGAGTCGCGCATGGGCGGACCCGGGATGCGGGCGATGAATTCGTCGTCGGGAAGCGGGTGCCCCACGGATTTGAGCGCGCGGACGAAACCCTCCCGGATTCCGGGGAACGAGTCGATCAAGGTGCCGTCGACATCGAGCAGCACGGTCGCAGAGGCGGTCACCTAACCCAGAGTGCCAAATTTGTAGGCTGGGTGCCATGACTGCCGTAACCGTTAGCGATGTCGTCGCCGCCCTCGAAGCCGCCTACCCGCCGCAGCTCGCGGAGAGCTGGGACCAGGTGGGGCTGATCTGCGGCGACCCCGACGCCGAGGTGACCAAGGTGGCCTTCGCGCTGGACTGCACGCAAGCGGTGGCGGAAGCGGCCGTCGCCGGTGGTGCGCAGCTCTTGGTAGTGCACCACCCGCTGCTCCTGCGCGGCGTGCACTCCGTGGCCGCGAACACGCCGAAGGGCAAGGTCATCCACACCCTCCTCACCGGCGGGTGCGCCCTGTTCGCCGCGCACACCAACGCGGACTCGGCGCGCCCCGGTGTCTCCGACCGCCTCGCTGAGCTGGTGGGTATCACGCCGGGCCGGCCGATCAAGCCGGTGTTCACCGACGGCATCGACATGTGGGGCGTGCACATCCCGCCTGCCGACGTCGACCGTGTCATGCGCGAGCTGTTCGATGCCGGTGCGGGCGAGATCGGCAACTACCGCGACTGCTCCTTCGCGTGGGAAGGCACCGGCGGCTTCACACCCGTCAAGGGCGCGGACCCCGCCGAAGGCACCGTCGGCGAGCACCACGCAAGCACCGAGGCGCGCGTAGAATTCGTCGCGCCCACCCGCCTGCGCCGCACGCTTATCGACGTCCTCAGAAGCGCCCACCCGTACGAGGAACCCGCCTTCGACGTAGTCCAGATGGCGGAGACCCGCGATTTGGCCACCGCCACCGGCCTGGGTCGCATCGGTGAGCTGCCGGAGGCGATGACCCTGCGCGAGTTCACCCAGCAGGTGGCGGACGCGCTCCCGGAGACTGTGTGGGGCGTGCGCGCGGCCGGCGACCCGGAGCAGATGGTGCAGAAGGTGGCCGTGTCCTCCGGCTCGGGCGACAGCTTCTTGGAGGACGTTGCCAAACTCGGCGTGGACGTGTACGTGACCTCGGATCTGCGCCACCACCCCGTGGACGAGCACCTGCGCGCCGGCGGCCCCGCCGTCATCGACACCGCGCACTGGGCCAGCGAGTTTCCGTGGACTGAGCAGGCCGAAGGTATCGTGGCACCGATGGGCGTGGACACCGAGATCCTCTCAATCCGGACCGATCCCTGGACCCTGTCCGCGCACCCGAACCACACCGCACGCTAGGAGGAGAATCCCACAATGCACCTTTCCAAAGACCTGCAGCCGGTGCTCCTCGAGCTCGCCCGCGCGGAGCACGCCGCTTCCCGCCCCGCGCAGCAGCGCCCGGAGGAGCAAGAGCTCGCCCGCCTCGTGGCAGAGCGCGAGCGCATCCAGTCCGCCGCGTCCGCCGCGCAGATGGCCGTGGACGACATGGAGCTGGAGATCCTGCGCATCCAGGAGGATGAGCGCAAGCTGAAGCGCCGCGAGCTGGACGACAAGCACCAGCTCACCGCCGAAACCGACCCGGAGCGCCGCAAGGACCTGGAGCACGACCGCTACGCCGCGAAGTCCCGCATCGCCGACCTGCTCTACGAGCTGAAAGAGGCGCACAACGAGATTGCTGCGCTGCGCAACAACCGCGACAACCACGGCGCGCGCCTCGACGAGGCAAACCGCAAGGTCGAGGCCGCGCAGCGCGCCGTCGACGCGCTGCCCGCAATTGAGGCTGTCGATCCCGCCGGGCTGCGCGCACAGTTGCCTGCCGACGTGCTGTCGCTTTACGACGATGTCTCCGCGGCCTCCTTCAACGGCCGCACCTGCAACGGCTGCTTCATCCAGCTGCCGCCGGCCGAGCGTGCGGAAGTCATGGCCGCCGACGAAGACGAGCTGCCGACCTGCCCGAACTGCGGCACCCTGCTGGTGCGCGTCTCCCCGGCCGCCGAGTAAGGCCCCGCCCGATGCACGTCCAGATGTTTTGCGACGGCGGCTCCCGCGGTAACCCGGGCGTCGCCGGCTCCGGCTCAGTGGTGTACGGCCCGGACGGGGAGACCCTGGCCGAGGTCGCCTACGTGGTGGGCAAGAAGTCCTCCAACAACGTCGCGGAGTACTACGGCCTGATTCGTGGCCTGGAGGCCGCCGCGGAACTCGGCGCCACCCGTGTCGACGTGTCGATGGATTCCAAGCTGGTCGTCGAGCAGATGACCGGCCGCTGGAAGATCAAGCACCCCGACATGCAAAAGCTCGCCCGTGAGGCCCGCGACCTGGCCAAGCAATTCGAGAAGGTCACCTACGCCTGGGTGCCGCGCGCGAAGAACAAGAAGGCCGACGAGCTGTCGAACGTCGCCATGGACGCCGCCGCCGAGGACGGCACCCCGCGGATCCTTGAGGCCTCCACCCCGTCTCGTAGGAATTCCGCCAGCGATCTCGCGACCAGCGCCGGAGCAAGCTCTGCCGAAGAAAAAGCGGAATTCTCACGAGGCAAGGGGACCCACCAGACCGCCAGCCCGTCGCACTGGGCGGGCCAGGACGCGCCGCGGACCCGATTCGTGCTGCTGCGCCACGGGCAGACGGCGCATTCGGCGGAGCGCCGGTACTCCGGCACGTCTGACCCTGAGCTCACGGAGGTCGGCCAGGCGCAGGCCCGACGGGCGGCAACGACGCTGGCCACCATGGGGAAAGTCGACGTGATTGTGACCTCGCCGCAGCGCCGTGCACGCCAGACGGCAGCCGCCTGCGCGGAAGCCCTCGGCGTTCCCGAGGACGCCATCGAGGTGGTCGAAGACTTCCGTGAGCTCGACTTCGGGGCGTTCGAGGGGCTCACGCGCCAGGAAGCACAGGAGCGGGATCCGGACGCATTCGGTGCGTGGGAGGCGTCGGCAAGCGAAAAGCCCCCGAGCGGCGAGTCGCTCGCCCAGCTGCACCGGCGCGTGACCCGGGCCAGGTTGATGGTGCAGAAGGCGCACGAGGGCAAAACGGTGCTGGTGGTTACGCACATGACGCCGATCAAATCCGTGATCCGGCAGGCGCTGGGCACGGGTGCGGAGACGTTCCGGCACATCTTCCTGGATCTGGCGAGCGTGTCCGTGGTGGAGTTCTACGGGGACTTCGGCGTGGTGCGCACGTTCAACGACGTGGCGCACCACCGGCAGCCGGCTTCCTAAATCCGCCCCGTCGGGCGTAGAATCGCCTGCGCGAATGAGTCGGCCGGGTGATCGCGGCGCGCCGTACCGCCACGCATGTGGGCTGGCGGCGGTCGAGGAAAGTCCGGACTCCGCAGGGCACGGTGGTTGCTAACGGCAACCCGGAGCGATCCGCGGGAAAGTGCAACAGAGAGTAGACCGCCCAGCGTGCTGGGTAAGGGTGAAAGGGTGCGGTAAGAGCGCACCGGCGCGGCTGGTGACAGCTGCGGCCAGGTAAACCCCACCGGGAGCAAGGCAAGAGCCGCTGCCAGTAGTTGGCAGAGGTCGTCGGACGCGATGAGGCTGCCCGCCCATGTCCGAAGGTAGCTGCTTGAGGCCCCCAGCGATGGGAGGTCCAGATGGATGATCGCCACCCGCAGCGCTCGCTACGGGAACAGAATCCGGCTCATAGGCCGGCTCATTCGCCCCACTTTTCTGGCACGATGGCACACCATGAAGCTGTACGCCGCGCCGCTGAACTTTCGCGCGATTGCCGATGAGTTCGACGTCCCCACCGACTTCGCGCCGGAAGTCGTCGAGGAGGCGGCGCGGCTGACTGACACCTTCGCGGGCACGCGCCGCGACGCTCGCGACATCCCGCTGGTGACCATCGATCCGCCCGGGTCGAAGGACTTGGACCAGGCGGTGTACATCGAGGCGCGCGGCGACGGCTACCGGGTCCTGTACGCGATCGCGGATGTCGCTGCATTTGTCGAGCCGGACACGCTGGTCAAGCAGGAGTCCCTCATCCGCGGGCAGACCGTTTACCTGCCGGATGAGCCGGCCCGCCTCCACCCGGCGCCGCTCTCGGAAGGTTCCGCGTCGCTCCTGCCCAATGTCGACCGCCCAGCGGTGCTGTGGACGTTCGACCTCGACGCGGCTGGCGAGGTGGAAGACGCGCACGTCGAGCGCGCGCTGGTGCACTCCGTCGCGCGGCTTGACTACGACGGGGTGCAGGATGCTTTCCGACGGGGCGAAGAACATCCGTCGATACGCTTGCTGCCCCAGGTGGGGTGGCTGCGGCAGCAGTCTTCGCTGCGGCGCGCGGCGATCAATCTGCGCTTGCCGTCGGTGCGCGTGGTGGAGGATGCCGGGGCGTTTGAGCTGGTCATCGAGCCGCGCCACCCGGTGATGGACTACAACTCCGAAATCTCCCTCCTCACCGGCATGGTGGCCGGGCGGATGATGGTCGCTGCTGGCGTGGGGTTCTTGCGCACGCTCGGGCCCGCGCCGGCGGAGGCGGAGGCCGAGTTCCGGCGCGAGGCCGCGAACCTGGGTTACGTGATCGCGGAGGACTGCGGAATCGGCGAATTCCTCGCCGGCGTCGACGCGGACACCCCGCGCGGCATGGCCGTGATGCGGGAGGCACAGAAGCTGCTGCGCGGCTCCGGCTACGTCGACCTGAGTGAGAAGGAGCCCGAAGTGCACGCCGGCATCGGCGGGTACTACAGCCACGTCACCGCGCCGCTGCGCAGATTGATCGACCGCTACGCCACCGAGGTGTGCCTGGCCATCTGCGGCGGCTACGAAGTGCCGGAGTGGGTGACCGAGTCCGCCCCGCAGGTAATCCAGTCCATGGCGCGCACCTCGCAGCTGGCTAACACGGTGGACCGCGCGGCGCAGCACCTCACGGAGGCGACCGTGCTGGCTCCGTGGGTGGGGCAGAATTTCACCGGCGTGGTGCTCAAACGCGGGGAGGACTCGGGCGACCGCGCCCGCATCTTCATCACCGACCCGCCGGTGCTCGCGCCCTCAATCGGCGCCCCGCCGGAGGGCACCGAGACAACATTCTCGCTGGTGCGGGCTGACCCGGAAGCGAGGGAGGTCGTGTTCGCCTGGCCGGCGGACTAGCCGCCCGTTAGCGCTCCACGCGGGCCGGCTCGCCCGGCGTGATTTCCACGAGCTCGAATTCCTCCGCGAAGCGCTCCACGAACGCGTCCGCGTCCTGGATCGGCACAAACGCGATCACTGCCTGCGACGTGCCCGCCGCCGCCGGGCGCGCCGCCACGGCGCCGCCTTCCAGCACTTGCGCCACCAGCGCATCCGGGGTCTCGATGTCGTGCGCCTCGGAGCGCGAATTCAGAAGCGTCAGCAGTTCGTTGCTGCGGCGGGAGCGCAGCGCCTTCGCAGTGGCCAGGCTGCGCAGCGTCTCCGTCTCGCAGAACTGCACCCACTGGCGAGCGGTCGCCGGATCCGGGGCAGATGCGTCGCCGGTGTCGCGCCGGGCCTCCACCCAGCCGACGACGCGGTCCACGTTATCCGGCAGCTCGCGCAGCGAGGACACGCCGAAGTTGCTCACAGCCTCGTCGATGAACCCGCGCCACTCGGCGATCCGCTCGGCCTGCTCGCCGTGGGGCTGGCCCAGCTCGGTGGCGACGGAGAAGATCCGCACGCCCAGCTTCGCCGGGTGGGGCGCTGCGGTAACCGAGCCGTCGGCGTAATCCACCACGTTCACCTGGTCGGGCGTGCCGCGCAGCGCTACGGTGTGGCGGGCGCGCAGCAGAGCAAGGGTGGAGTGAGCGGCGACCGCCTGCGAGCAGATCTCCGCGATCCGGGCGCGCATCGGCGGTTCGTCGACCTCGGGGTTCTCCGCGGCCAGCGCGAGTGCGAGCGCTGCATCCGCGGCGTACAGCGCGCCGAGGCCCGCGCCGAGCGGGAAATCCGACGTAATCGTCACATCCAGCCCCGCGGTGTCCCGCGAGATGATCTGGCGCTGAATCAGCCCCTGAATCAACCCCACGTAGCGGGTGGCTAGGGGGTGCTCAATGGTGCCGTCGGCAAGCGAGGCAAGGCTCCCGGTCGCGTCGATCGGCTCGGCGTAGGGCCCGTCGGCGTGGATGGCAATCACGTCGTCCTCGCGCGGACTCACCGCTACGGCGGCGCGATTGCCGGCCAGCCCCAGGATGGTTACGCCGCCGAAGTGGTCGACGTTCTCACCGATGAGCACCCAGGTGCCGGGCGCGGACGCCACATGCGCGGGCGCGCGGCCGGTGAGAGCTTCATGCTTTTCGACGGCGCGTTCAACCACCGCGTCGTGGGGGCCGGTGTAAAAAACCATGGCCCCACAGTACCAACGCCCCCGGGTAGGGTAGTGGGAACAATTTCCCCCGACGAAGCACATCAAGGAGCACCCCATGGCAGACGAGAAGTTCTACTACAACCCGGCAACCGGCGAGGTCACCCAGGGCAAGGTCGAATCCTGGGACAACCGCATGGGCCCCTACGACACCCGCGAAGAGGCCGAGCACGCCATCGCCATCGCGAAGGAGCGCACCCGCCGCGCCGACGCGCTCGACGAGGCGGACGACAACTGGGGTGCCACCCCGTCCTGGGAGAAGGACGAGAAGTAGGGGTTGCAGGGCTGCCGCGGACATCGGCTCTTTCCATACCCCCATGGTCACGCCCCCATGGTGGCCCAAAAACCCGTCACTATGGGGGCGTGGCTATGGGGGTACGTGATCGGTGGGGTGGAGGGGTGGGCATCGTGGCTAGCCCAGCCCTCCCCACTTGCGCCTAGGCCTTGACCTTTTTGAATGCCTTCTTCAGCTCGCGCATGGCTTCGTCGTAACCCGCGAAGGCCTTGTTGCCCCGGTCGAGTTCGCGCTGGTACAACACGCCGTACGCGAATGTGTCCTCGCCCCGCTCGCGAGCCTCGTTGGCCAGCCTCTGGATGCGGTCGCGCGACGTGACTGCGTCTTGGAAATCACCGAGCACGGTCTGCATTCCCTTCGCGGCTTTCGCCAGGCGGCCGGTCTTGATCCCCGCCTGCTGCGCTGCCGACGTGGCGTAGCGCAGCTTCTTGACCGCCTTGCGCACGTCGTGGACGTACTCCTCGCGGTCGTGCAGCGGCAGGTCCGTGTCGTGGTAGTACTCGTCCACGAGCTTGTCGCGCTTGTTCACCTTCTTGAACGCCTTCTCGAGGTGCTCAAGCATGATCTCCCGGGATTCCTTCTTGAGCTGCTTCGCGCTTTTCTCGGGCTTATCCTGCTCGCCCTCGCCGTCCTCGCCGTCCTCGCCGTCCTCAGCGGACGCCTCCTCGCCGAGCGTCACCGGCGGGTTAGCCAGCAACTCGTCGATGTCATCCAGCATGGTGAGGAAACGCTCGGAGTTCAGCATCTCCACGATGTCTGCGTGCGCGGCCTCGTAGTCCGCGCGCATGTCGTGTTCGATGTGGCCGCGTGCGGTGTCGTCGATAAGCCCGCTCTCGTCGGTGTCCAGGAGCTCCAAGAACCGCTCCTCGACGACCTCCGCATCGCGTGCGACACCGAGTACCGCGGCGGTCTCCTTGAGTTCCGCTTCGAGGTGCTCCAGCTCCTCGCCTTCGAGAATGCCCTCGAACGTCTCGAGCAGGGAGCGCATTTCGCGGGTGGCCACGCGCAGCTGGTGCACCGAATCGAACTCGTCGGCGCGGACCTTCGGGTCCCACTCCACGATCTGGTCGCGCTGCACGCGCAGCGCCTCGACCACGGCGGCTGCGGGGGAATCCTCGTCGATGCCCTCGGACTGCAAGTGGGGCGGCTGCGGGGCGGTGTGAATGCTGTCGCCGAGTGCGGTAGACAGCTTCGACGGGGAGGACGACTTCCGCGCACCGGCCGCAATCAGGAAGGAGGTTGCCTGGCGGATGATGCTTGCGCCGTCCTCGGTGCCGGCGACAGACTCGTCCAGCTCTACTTCCCATTCGCGCCAAGAGGTGCGCTGGCCGCCGGGCAAAAGGGACCACGCGGTGACGTGGTCATCGCAGAATTCCGCGACCGGCTCGCCGTTCTCGCCGGCCAGCTTGGACTCCACGCGGCGGTTATCCACCTGGGCAATCGGTTCGAGCGGCTCGGTGCGAACGATCGCGCGGACCTGCTCGACGAGCTGATCCGGGATCTGCGCCGGGTCCTCCAACGGGACGCGCAGCTCGCGACGGCCGCCGCCCTGGTCCGGGATCTTCATGTGCCAGCCGTCGTCCGCACCGCCCGTGCGCCGGCGCAGCGTGATCTTCTGGCGGGTGAGGCGCAGGTCCTTGGTGTCATAATAAATAGCGGAGAGGTTGTGCTGCTCGGTGCCCAGCATCGAGGCAACCCCCGGCAACTGGGTCAGGTCGGGGACGCCGGTGTGATCGTCGACGGCGAGCTTCAGCTCCACCTCGAGGTGCTTTTCCGGGGCCTTGGTGCTTGGGGCCTTGTTCTCAATGCTCTCAGCCATGGGAGGCCTCCTTCAGGTTTGGAAGGGAAAATTTCGTTGGTCTGCCTCAACCATAGCCGGTGAAGAGGAGGGCCCTTCCTCCCAACTATGTGTGAGACGCGCACATAATTCCGCCGAATCAAACATGTAGCGCATTGCAGAAAAAGCATCGCAGCCCTCGCGGGGAATAACATGAAGCCTATGAGCTCCTCCCAAACCGACAACGTCCTGCGGCTGGTTGAGCAGCAGGACATCGCTTTCCTCCGCCTCTGGTTCACCGACATCGCCGGAAGCCTGAAAACCGTCATGATGGCCCCCGCCGAGCTGGAGAGCGCGTTCGAGGAGGGCGTGGGGTTTGACGGCAGTTCCATCGAGGGTTTTAGCCGCATCTCCGAGTCGGACACGCTGTTGCGCCCAGACCCGAGCACCTACCAGCCGCTGCCGTTCGACGAGGACACCGGCATCCAGACAGCCCGGTTGTTCTGCGACATCACCATGCCGGACGGGGACCCGCTCTACGCCGACCCGCGACACGTGCTGCGCCGCCAAATGAACGCGGCCCGCGAAATGGGCTTCGAATTCTTCGCCAGCCCCGAGATCGAGTTTTACGTGGTCAAACCCGACGGGGACGGGATCAAGCCCTCGGACCGCGGCGGCTACTTCGACCAGGCGAAGCGCAATGAGGCACCGAAGTTGCGTCGTGAAGCGATCTCCGCCCTGGAGTACATGGGGATTACCACCGAGTTTTCCCACCACGAGGCGAGCCCCGGCCAGCAGGAGATCGACCTGCGGCACACGGATGCCCTGACGATGGCGGACAACGTGGTCACGTTCAAATACATCGTGAAAACGGTGGCGGAGGCGAACGGCGTGCACGCCACGTTCATGCCCAAACCGTTCCCCAACCTCGACGGGTCGGCGATGCACACGCACTTCTCCCTGTTCGAGGGCGAGACCAACGCGTTCCACGACCCGGATGACGAGATCAGCTTGTCCAAGGTGGGTCGGCAGTTCATCGCCGGCATCATCGAGCACGCCCGCGAGATCTCCGCGGTGACCAACCAATGGGTGAATTCCTACAAGCGCCTCCAGTTCGGCTCGGAGGCTCCGACGGCGGCGACCTGGGGCATTTCCAACCGCTCCGCCATGGTTCGCGTGCCCACGTACCGCCTGCACAAGGCGGATTCGCGCCGCATCGAGGTGCGCTCGCTGGATTCCGCGTGCAACCCCTACCTGGCCTTCGCAGCGGTGCTGGCCGCCGGCCTGAAGGGTATCGAGGGCGGCTACGAGCTGGACGACCCGGCGCGCGACGACGTCTTCTCGCTCACCCGCCGCGAGCGCCGCGCGATGGGCTACCGCGACCTGCCGAACTCCCTCGACCAGGCGCTGCGCCACCTCGAACAGTCCGAATTCATGGCGGAGGTGCTGGGTGAGCAGGTCTTCGAGTACTTCTTGCGCTCCAAGTGGGACGAGTGGCACGAGTACACCTCCCAGGTCACCCCGTGGGAGATTGAGACGGGGCTGGATCTGTAATGGCGGGGCGCGAGCTGCCGAGCCCCGCGAAACTGGGGTTGACCTCCCCGCGTGCCGCGGATGACCTGGCGGATCTGGGTTTCGACGACGAGGCGATTCTGTGGACGCTCGCCGGCGCGGGCGACCCGGACCTCGCGCTGAACAACGCGCACCGCTTCATGGAGGCGGCGGGTCCCTCTTGGCCCAAGGTCAGGGCATTGCTTGCCGACGATCCCGTTTTCCGCACCCGGTTCATCGCGCTCGCAGGCGGTTCAACGGCTCTGTCGGACCACCTGATCGCCCACCCGGAGCTGTGGGTTGAGCTGCACAAGGACATTCCTACGGCTGAGGAGGCGCTGGCCGAGATGCTCGGCGCAGTCGGTGCCCAACCCGTGGACGAGCACGCGACGCAGCATTTGCGGACCCCCGGCACCTACCGAGCCGCGGAGGAGTGCGCCGCCCCCACCGGCGGCAACGAGGCGCTGCGAGGTGCCCACCGCACCCTGGTGATGCGCGTGGCCGCGGCGGACCTGGCAGGTACGTTTGCGGCCGTCAAGGGCCACGGCGAGGGCCAGACGATGGGCTACCGGGCAGTCACGGAGGCGCTCACCGCGATCGCGGATGCGGCGCTGACCGCCGCCCTCGCCGTCGCGGTGCGCCGCGTCTACGGGGAGGCCGATCCTGATGCCCAACTCGCCGTCATGGCGATGGGCAAGTGCGGGGCGCGGGAGCTGAATTACATTTCCGACGTCGACGTCATCTTCGTCGCCGAGCCGGTCACGCCCAAGATCACCCGCACCGCCGCAGAGTTCATCAAGATCGGCTCCGCCTGCTTCTTCGATGTTGATGCGAACCTGCGCCCGGAGGGCAAATCCGGCGCGCTGGTGCGCACGCTGGACTCGCACAAGACTTATTACAAGCGCTGGGCCGAAACGTGGGAGTTCCAGGCGCTGCTCAAAGCCCGCCCGATGACGGGTGACATGGCGATGGGGCAAGCGTACGTCGATACGCTCGCGCCCCTGGTGTGGGAGGCGAGCCAGCGCGAGAGCTTCGTCGAGGACGTCCAGGCGATGCGCCGTAGGGTGCTGGACAACGTGCCGGAGGATCTGCGCGCCCGCGAGCTCAAGCTGGGTTACGGGGGTTTGCGCGATGTGGAGTTCGCCGTGCAGCTGCTGCAGCTCGTCCACGGGCGCATCGACGACACGCTGCGCACCCCCAACACCATCGGGGCGCTGGAGGCGCTCACCGACGGCGGCTACGTCGGCCGCGAGGACGCAAAACAGCTGGTGGAAGCTTACGAATTCCTGCGCCTGTTGGAGCACCGCCTGCAGCTGCAGCGCTTCCGCCGCACCCACCAGCTGCCGGAGAACGAGGACGAGAAGCGCACCCGCTGGCTCGCCCGAGCTTCCGGGTTCACGCTCGGGCGCACGACCGCGATCGAGCAGATGCAGGCGCGGCTCAAGCAGGTGCGCGACGCGGTGTCCACGCTGCACGAGCGCCTGTTCTACCGCCCGCTGCTGAATGCTGTAGTGGATCTTTCCGTCGGCGAGGCGACGCTGACCCCGGACGCGGCGAAGGCGCGCCTGGCAGCCCTCGGCTACCGCCACCCGGCGCGCGCCTACGACCACCTCACGGCACTTGCCACGGGCACCTCGCGCAAGGCGAAGCTGCAGGCCATTCTTTTGCCGACGCTCATGTACTGGCTCGCCGGCACCGCCGACCCAGGCGCGGGCCTGCTGAATTACCGCAAACTGTCGGAAGCGGCGGAGGACAAGAGCTGGTTCCTGCGCATGCTGCGCGACGAGGGCGTGGTGGGCCAGCGCCTCATGAAGATCCTGGGCAACTCCCCGTATATCTCGGACCTGATTATCGCCGCGCCCGAGGTGGTGAAACTGCTCGGCGACGGCTCCAACGGCCCGCGCCTGCTGGAAGCCGCACCGGACCAAGTGCACAAGGCAATTGTGGCGGCGTCGAAGCGCTACCAGGACGATGCCGACAAGGCGGTGAGCGTCGCCAGGTCGCTGCGCCGCGCGGAACTCGCCCGCATCGCCGCCGCGGATCTCCTGGGATTCATGGAGGTGCGCCAGGTGTGCGAGGAGCTCACCATCGTGTGGGAAGCGGTGCTCCAGGCAGCGCTGCTCGCCGAGATCCGCACCGACCTCGCAGCCCGCGGGGAAGAGCACGCACCTGCCCGCATCGCCATCATCGGCATGGGCCGCCTCGGCGGCTCCGAGCTCGGCTACGGCTCCGACGCGGACGTGATGGTGGTCGCCGAGCCCGTCCGCAGCGGGGATGACGCGCAAGATGTAGCGGACGAGGCGCTCGCGTGGGCATCGCGCATCATTGACCAGATGCGCTCGCGCCTCTCCAAACCCTCCGGCGACCCGCCGCTGGAAGTCGACCTCGGCTTGCGCCCCGAGGGCCGCTCCGGCGCGGTTGTGCGCACCATCGCCTCCTACGAGCGCTACTACCGCGAGTGGGGCGAGGTGTGGGAGAAGCAGGCGCTGCAGCGCGCCACCACCGTCGCCGGCGACGAAATCGTCGGCGAAGCCTTCCTCCGCATGATCGACGCCTTCCGCTACCCGGAGAACGGGGCCACGCTTGCCGGCGTTCGGGAGATCCGCCGCATCAAAGCCCGCGTGGACACTGAGCGCCTGCCCCGCGGCGCCGACAGGAGCGTGCACACCAAACTCGGCCGCGGCGCACTCGCGGACGTGGAATGGACCGTGCAGCTGCTCACGATGATGCACGCCCACACCCAGGAAGGCCTTCACACTACCTCCACCCTGGAGGCGCTTGACTTCCTGTACGAGCTGAACGACCCTGCCATCCTCCCCGCCGCCCAGGCGCACATCCTGCGCGAGGCGTGGCTCACCGCAACCCGCGCCCGCAACGCGCTCGTGCTGGTGTCGGGCAAGCGCACGGACCAGCTGCCCGCGCCGGGCCCGCACCTGGCGCAGGTGGCGGGCTCCGCCGGCTACGACCCGGAGAACCAGCAGGAGTTTCTGGAGGAGTACCTGCGCGTGACCCGCCGCGCCCACCGCGTGGTGGAGGAGGTGTTCTGGGGCGAGGTGCCGTCACTGGAGTTTGAGTAGGGAAGCTGCTGTCTGGTTTTTCAGCTCAACCTGATGTAAACATGTTTACATGAGTGGCGCAGTAATTAGTCTCAGAGTTGACGGTGCACAGATGGAGCGGCTTAAAACGCTGGCAGAACGCACTGGCCGACCCATGTCGTTCTATGTTCGTGAAGCTCTCGATGCGCATCTGGAAGAGATTGAGTACGTCTACCAGCTTGAAGCTGAAGCAGAGGCTGTTCGCCGCGGTGAACTGCAAACGATCGGCCTAAGCGAGCTGAGGTCTCGACTTGGCCTGGAAGATTGAGTTCACGCCTCGCGCGCAGCGCGCAGTAACGAAGCTGGATAGGGGCCATCAACGCCGCATTCTGGATTATCTGCAGGAGGTTTCTCAACTAGATGATCCCAGAAGCCGGGGCAAGGCACTCGCTTCCAGCCTTTCGGGTCTTTGGAGGTGGCGTGTGGGGGACTACCGCGTCGTTGCAGAGATCAACGACGGAACCTTGATTGTGGTCATTGTCGATGTGGGTCACCGTTCGGACATCTATCGCAAATGAGAACGCACTACGGCTACTAGGCTCTGCTGCATGGCTGTGCACATGACTATCGACCTCAACGATGCCACCTTCGCCGATCTGGTCGCCCTCGTGGATGCCGCCCGCGTGGCCGGTATTGATCCCACCACGCCGGTGACGCTCGAGGAGGCCGCGCTGACCGTCGCCGTGGAACCGGCGCCGAAGGCTCCCCACCCGGAGCCCCGCCCGGGCGAGCAGGACCCGGCACCTCGCCCGCTGCCGCAGTTGGGCGATGCCGCGATCCGTTCGGTGGTTGATATTCTCACCGGCCGTCAAGAGCCGCCGCGGCGCTAGTAGACTTCCCGTTTGTGGATTACATCTCGACGCGCGACCCGCACGCGACCCCGCAGGCATTCACCGACATCCTCCTCGGGGGCCTGAGCCCCGACGGCGGCCTCTACATGCCCGCGGTGTACCCGACGATTTCGCCGGAGCTTCTCGATGAATGGCGGGCACTGCTCGCAGCTGAGGGCTACGCGGCGCTCGCGGCCGAGGTGGTGAAGCTGTTTGTCGACGACATTCCTCCTGCGATCGTCGAAAAGCTCACTGCTCAGGCGTACACCACGGAAAAGTTCGCCTCCGAGGAGATCGTGCCCGTCACCGAGCTGGAGGACGGCCTGTGGCTGGCGCACCTGTCCGAGGGCCCCACCGCGGCGTTCAAGGACATGGCGATGCAGCTGCTCGGCGAGCTGTTCGAGTTCGAGCTCACGCGCCGCGGCGAGGAGATCAACATCCTCGGCGCGACTTCGGGCGACACCGGCTCCTCCGCGGAGTACGCGATGCGCGGCCGCGACAACATCCGGGTGTTCATGCTCACCCCGGGCGGGCGCATGACCCCGTTCCAGCAGGCGCAGATGTTCGGTCTCGACGATCCGAACATCTTCAACATCGCCCTCGACGGCGTTTTCGACGACTGCCAGGACGTGGTCAAGGAAGTCAACGGCGATGCCCCGTTCAAGGCGAAGTACCGCATCGGTGCCGTGAACTCGATCAACTGGGCGCGCCTGCTCGCGCAGACGGTGTACTACATCTCCTCCTACATCAAGGTCACTGAGACCAACGATGAACAGGTGAGCTTCTGCGTGCCGACGGGCAACTTCGGCGACATTTGCGCAGGCCACATTGCCAAGCAGATGGGGCTGCCGATTGACCGCCTGATTGTGGCAACGAACGAGAACGACGTGCTGCACGAGTTCTTCACCACCGGCGAGTACCGCCCGCGCTCCGCCGCGGAAACGCACGCGACCTCCTCGCCGTCGATGGACATTTCCAAGGCCTCCAACTTCGAGCGCTTCATTTTCGACGTCACCGGCCGCGACGCAAAGGTCACCGGCAAGCTGTTCGGCGCCAAGGTGAAAGAGGGCGGTTTCAACCTGGACGACTTCGGCGGCACCGTCGGCGGCGACGATGTCCGCGCACGAATCAGCGAGGAGTTCGGCTTCCTCTCCGGCAAGTCCACCCACGCCGACCGCGTGGCCACGATCAAGGACACCCACGAGCGCAACGGCGTGCTCATTGACCCGCACACCGCCGACGGCGTATTCGTGGCCCGCGGGGTTGCGGACCAGGTCACGACACCGATCGTGGTGCTGGAGACCGCCCTGCCGGTGAAGTTCGCCGACACCATCGTGGAGGCTATCGGCGAAGCCCCGGCGATCCCGGAGCGCTTCGCGGGCATCATGGACGCGGAGCGCCACGTGGCCGACCTGCCGAACGACGCGAAGGCAGTGCAGGCGTTTATCGTGGACGCCATCGAGAACACCGACGTCTAACCCCGGAGAGGAGACCACTATGGCACAGGAGCAGTTTGCGGGCCCGGATTACTACACCGAGTTCGATCCGGAGAAGTTCATCCGCGACATGAAGATTCAAGCCGACGAGGCCGCCAAGATGGATGCCCACCTCGCGGAGGAGCACGGCGAGACCGCGGTCGAGGACGCCGAGGATAAGGCGGGCGAGTAAGGCGGAGCACCCCGTGCCCGAATACCGCGAGAACGAAGCGCGGAAGTACCAGCCTGCCGAGGGGCAATACTGGACCTTTCCGGAACCCGTGCCCGCAGCTGCGCAGCAGCCCGCCCCGCACCGCGCGAACACCGCGGGCTGGGTGGTCGCCATTATCGCCGTGGCCGCGCTGGTGGCCACGGTTGTGTGGCTAGGCCTGACTGCGTCCCAGGTGCCCACACGCACCGCCGAGGAGCAGCGGGCGCACGAGGCCGTGCAGACCCCGCCGGATGCCCCCGGTGGCGGGGAGGCGGCGCACGGGCCGGCGAATGAGATTCTGGTGCCCGAGTTCGCGCTGTGGGCGCCCGGCACCAAAATCCAGAGCACCGACCATTTCCCGCAGCCGGGCGAGAGTTTCACAGCGCAGTCGTGCACAGTGGCGTTCTCGTTCTCTAACAGCCAGGGCCGCAACTTCGCCGTCACCGCGGGCCACTGCGGCAAAGAGGGCGACTTGGTGTGGCCGACAAACGCCACCTTCGCCGCGGATTATCTGCGCGAAGCCGGCCGCGTTGTCTACTCCGGGCTCTACAGCCCGGGCAACGAGGGCGTGGACGTGGGCATTGTGGAGATCACGGACCCGGACCGCACCATGGAAGTCGTGGGCGATCCGATCCCCACCGGCATCGGCAAGTCAGTGCCCGGAATCGACCGCATTTGCAAAACTGGCGGCACCACGGGCTACACCTGCGGCACATTCGTGGAAACGCAGCGGGTCCAAATCGTCAACACCGATCTCGACACCGAGCGCCCCACCTTCGGCGACATCGGCGCGGTGTGCGCCGCCCCGGGTGACTCGGGCGGGCCGGTGTTCACCCACGTCAACGGCCGCGCCGTGATCATCGGCGTGGTCTCCGGCACCGAGGCCGGTCGCAGCGAGGAAGAATGCTGGGAGGGCATGGAAAACCCGAAGCGCATGAGCTACTCCAACGTTGAGCAGTTCATGGGCGTGGTGAACAAGGTCATCCCGGACGCGGCCTGGGTCACCCAAACCTGGTAAGGGGGGCTACTTTCGCCTCTCGACGGCTTCCCCCACCGGGTCGCGCCACATCTTGGTGCGCGTGCCGGCCCCGGCCTCGCGGAACAGGCCCTCCGTCTCGCCGTAGGCCGCGAGGCGGAGGCGGCCGATGGTTGCCGGCCGTGTCATGTCCCGCCAGGTGTGCTCGAGGCGCGTGAGGTCCGAGTCTTTCACATTCAGCCAGTTCAGGTCCGCTTCGATGCCGGTTGGGGAGTGGGTGTCGGTGAAGATCAGCGCCTCGGCGTTTTCCTCGTCCGCCATAGCCGCGAACTCCGCGATGGCTGCCTGCGGCACCGTGGTGTAGCAGAAGTTGTAGAAGCTCAGGCGGAGGTTGTCCGGTGTCGTGAGCGTGAGCGAGCGCACGCAATTCTGCTCCAGCAGGCGGGAGAGGTGGCCGCTGAGCTCGGGCAACACGGTCTCAAGTTCGCCGCTAATCTCGCCGCGCACCACGATGCCGGTCTCGGTCGTCGCGGACTCGACGTTGGAAATCAGGTGGGGGCGGATGCTTGCGCGGAGGTTCGCCTCATCCACCGGCGGTGGGTTCCACGGCTGCACTGGTTCCGGCAGCTCCGGCTCGGCGGAGGTGGCGGTCGCTGCAGTCCCGGTGGCGGTACTGGGCTGCCGGGCCGGGGTGCCGTCGGCGCGGTAGCTCGCCAGCATGGCGACGAGCACCACCAGCGCGACGACGATGGCCCCGTAGGTGGTCACAAACACTGCCGTCGGCACGCGTTGCACGAGGCTGCGCTTTTCCGGCGTGGGCTCTTGGGGGGCCTGCGGCGCGGGTTCAGCGGGCGTGATTGCGGTGCTCATGATGGTTGGAAAGTGTAGCGGAACTAGACTCGGAACCCGTCGAAGCGCTCACACCCAGGAAAGGACGCGCCGTGCCCATCCCCGAGTTCATCGTGGAGACCCGAAAGAAGATCGGCACCGATTTGATGTGGCTGCCATCTGTCTGCGCGGTAGTGCTGCGCGATTCCACCGACAACTCCGCGTGGGCCGTGCCGGAGGTGCTCTTGGTCAAGCGCGCGGACAACGGACAGTGGACGCCGGTGACGGGCATCGCCGACCCAGGCGAGGAGGCGCACGACGCAGCGGTGCGCGAGGTGCTCGAGGAGACGGGCATTCGCGCCACCCCGGCCGCGATCCTGGGCGTCGGCGCTGTCGGGCCCGTCACGCACGGCAACGGGGATCTGGCGAGCTACATGTCGATTCAGCTGCGCCTCGAGCCGGAAGACCCCGCCGCTGTGCCGCACGTCGGCGACGACGAGTCCAGCGACGTCGGCTGGTTCCCGATTTCCCAGATGCCGGTGACGGACCCGAAGTGGCGCCTTGTCATCGGCGACGCCGCCGCGCAGCGCAAGCACCCGGCCGGGTTCAGCCCGCGCATGGGGTTCACCAAGCGCTGATGCGCCTCGGCGTCGACCTGTCCGAGCACCAGGCCGGTTTCACCGCTTTCGACGGCCTCGACTTCGCCGTCCTGCGCACCACCGACGGCACCTACCGCGACCACGCGTTTTCGCAGTTTCTTGCCGACGCCTCAGCTGCCGGCCTCGACGTTGCCGCCTACCACTTCCTCCGCGCCCCCTCCGAGGGCACCACTCTGCAGCAGCAGGTTGACGCCGCGCTCGAGGTGCTTGCCGGCGCACGCATCCCGATGTGGCTGGACGTCGAGACACCCGCGGGGCTTTCGCTTGCCGACGTCCGCTCAGCCGCCGCCGCATTCACCGCAGCCGGCGTCGAGGTTGCCGGCGTCTACACCGCCGCCTCCTACTGGCGCCGCCAAATGCTGTTCGCCGACCCAGGCGAGTTCGGCGCGCTGTGGCTCGCTGCGTGGGGCAACAACCCGGAGGTGGGGATCGGTGGGGGAGGGACACTGCCTTTGGCAAGCGAATGCCCGAAACCCTTCGGCATGTCGGCGCCGGTGATGTGGCAGTTCACGTCGCGCGGGCGGGTGCCGGGGTGGGAGGGCGACGTGGACCTCAACGTTGCGCTGTGAGCGACATACACTGAGCCGCATGGAAGCAACCCTGTACAGGCAGAGCCTCAACGGGCCGGTGCGTTGGGTGGCCACCGCCGCCGCGCTGGGCACACTGGCCGCGCTTTTGCCCAGCGCGGTGCAGCCGGGGTGGGTCGGCACCGCAGTGTTCCTGGCCGTTGGGTTGCTCTGGGCGGCGCTGCTCAGCATGCACGCATCCATCCTGGTGGCGCCGGAGGAGGTGACGGTGGGTGTCATGGGCATGTCCGACACCATCCCGTACGCGCACGTGGAGGCGGTTGAAGTGGGCCCGTCGACTGGGGTGCGCGAAGGCGTGGGGGTGCGGTTTCTCAAGGGCGCCAACTCCACCGGCTACGTGGTGGGCGGGCCCACGGTGCGCATCACGACGCGCACCACTGATTACCTCGTCTCAGCGCGCAACCCCGAAGCCGCGGTTGCGGACATTCGGGGTCGGATGGGGGCGCGGCGCTAGGACGCGATGATGCCGACGATCGCAGCGTTGAGCATGTTCGTGGCAAAACCGGTGAGCAGCGCAAGCGGCGCAAGCTTGGCAACGTCGCTGCGGCGCTCCGGGGACACGCCGCCGAGGGCGCCGATCTGAATCGCGATCGAGCTGATGTTGGCGAAGCCAGCCAGCGCGAACGTGGAGATCATGATGGACTTCGGCGACAGGTTGTCCAGGTTCTCGCCCATGGAGGTGAAGCCGACGAACTCGTTGATGATGGTCTTCTCTCCGATGAAGGAGCCGACGAGCTGCGCGTCTTCCCACGGCACGCCGATGAGCCAGGCGAGTGGCGCGAAGAGGGCGCCGAAGAGGCCCTCGAGCGACCAGCCCTCGTAGCCGAAGATGGTGCCCACGCCGCCGATAATGGCGGAAAGCATGGCGATGATGGCGATGAACGCGATGAGCAGGCAGCCCACGGCCACGGCGATCTGGCCGCCGCTCATGGCGCCGCGGCCGATCGCGTCGATGATGTTCTTGGATTCGGTATCGCGGACGTCACGCACGTTCGCATCGAGGGTGGACTCTTCCGTCTCCGGGATGAGGGCCTTGGCGACCAGGATGGAGCCCGGCGCGTTCATGATCGACGCGGCGAGCAGGTATTCCAGCGGTGCACCGAGCAGGGAGTAGCCGATGATGGTGGAGCCGGCGACGGACGCGAAACCACCCGTCATGCAGGTGAACAGCTCGGACTTGGTAAGGCGCTTGACGTACGGGGCGATGACCAGCGGGGCCTCGGATTGGCCGAGGAAGATCACGGTGGTTGCCCACACCGATTCCACCTTCGAGGTGCCGAGCAGTTTTCCCAGCGCGCCGCCGACGATGTCCACGAAGAACTGGATCACGCGCAGGTAGTACAGCGCGCCGATGAGCGCGCCGAGCACGATGATCACGGGCAGCACGTTGAGCGCGAAGACGAAGGAGTTCTCCGGGTCGAAGAGTCCGCCGAAGACGAAGCTCGTGCCCTCGTTGGTGAACTCGGTGAGTTTGCCCAACCCCTCGGCCACGCCCTTCATGGCGTTGAAGCCGACGGACCATTTCAAAACGAGCAGGGAGAGCACGATCTGCAGCAGGAAGCCCACGCCGAGAGTGCGCCAGTTGATCTTGCCGCGGGCGCGCGACAGCCCGATCAACAGGCTGAAGATGAGGATGATGCCAAGCAGGCCTTGAAAACGTTCCATGGTGGTTACAGCGCTTCCGGTCCGAAGGAGTGGGGGAGGATCTCCGTGTTGAAATCGTAGGTGCGGGTTGTGTCGCCGTCTTCCAGAATCACCCGCTCGCAGCCGAACTCGCGCAGCACCTGGCGGCAGGCACCGCAGGGGAAGCAGGGCTCACCCTGCTTGCCGACGACAGCAACCGCCGCAATGCTGAACCCCGCCTCACCCACATCGTGGGCCTCGCCGCCGGCGAGCGCGCCGCCGACGGCGTTGCGCTCAGCGCAGATGGCCAGGCCGTAGGAGGCGTTTTCGAAGTTGCAGCCCTCGAGAATTCTGCCGTCGGAAAGCAAGAGCGCAGCGCCGACGCGGAACTGCGAGTACGGCGCGTAGGAACGCTGCTGGGCGTGGCGGGCGCGCTCGATGAGCTCCGTATCGGCGGGCTGAGACAATGTCACTGGGATCACCTCTACAAATGTTCTGGAAACGATTGACACTTGCTACACGACGAATCATAATCGGCATTGACGGCCAAGACAATGGCGAAACCCACGAAGCGCATGGGCTGTAACCTGGGCCACAAACGGAAACGTAGAGAGCAGCAAAGGAGAAAACCCATGGCAGAGAAATTCGACGCAGTGGATGTCATCCGCACCAAGCGCGACGGGCAGAAGCTGAGCCGCGGCCAGATCGATTGGGTGATTGACGCCTACACCCGCGGCACGGTGGCCGACGAACAGATGGCGGCGCTCGCAATGGCGATCTTCCTCAACGGCATGGACCGCGAGGAGATTGCGCAGTGGACACAGGCGATGATCGATTCCGGCGAGACGATGAGCTTCGACAGCCTCTCCCGCACCACCTCCGACAAGCACTCCACGGGCGGCGTGGGCGACAAGATCACCCTCCCGCTCGCACCGCTGGTTGCCACCTTCGGTGTGGCTGTGCCGCAGCTCTCCGGCCGCGGTCTCGGCCACACCGGCGGCACCCTGGACAAGCTGGAGGCCATCCCGGGCTGGGAAGCCAACATCTCCAACGAGCGCATGATGGAAATCCTGGAGGATCCGGGCTGCGTCATCTGCGCCGCCGGCAGCGGCCTCGCGCCGGCCGACAAGAAACTCTACGCGCTGCGCGACATCACCTCCACCGTCGACTGCATCCCGTTGATCGCCAGCTCCATCATGAGCAAGAAGATCGCAGAGGGTACTGCCAACCTCGTCCTCGACGTGAAGGTGGGCTCCGGCGCCTTCATGAAGGACATCGACCAGGCCCGCGCGCTGGCGCAGACCATGGTTGATCTGGGCACCGACGCAGGCACCAACACCGTTGCGTTACTCACCGACATGTCCACGCCGCTGGGCCGCAAGGTGGGCAACGCGCTCGAGGTGGAGGAGTCTGTCGAGGTGCTGGCCGGCGGCGGCCCGGAGGACGTGGTTGAGCTCACCGTGGCCCTGGCGAACGAGATGCTGGAAGCAGCTGGCGTGACCGACGCCGACACGGAAGCCGCGCTCAAAGACGGCCGTGCGATGGACACCTGGAAGAAGATGATCCGCGCCCAGGGCGGTGACCCGGACGCGGAACTGCCGAAGGCCGCGCACACCCACACCGTGACCGCCGACGCGGACGGCTACCTCTCCGAGCTCGACGCGCTTGCCGTGGGCGTGGCCAGCTGGCGCCTCGGCGCGGGCCGCGCGCGGAAGGAAGATGCGGTGCAGTTTGGCGCCGGCATTGAACTGCACGCCGTGCGAGGCGACAAGGTGGCCGCGGGCCAGCCGCTGTTCACCCTGCACTCCGACGAGGAGGACCGCTTCGCGCGTGCTCTCGAGTCGCTCGACGGTGGCTACACGATTGCCGCAGAGGCTCCGGAGCGCCGCGAGTCCGTGGTGCTGGACCGCATTACTGCGGGGAACTAGGCGCCTGCCGCTCCTTGCAGAACCAGGTGAGGAACCGGCTCGAGCACAGCGCCCAGTGCGCCACAAGGAGCACTGGGATGCTGAGCGCCACCATGTCGAGCCACTCCGACCCGTTGACAAGGGCCACCTGGTGCCCGCCCATGCTCACCGTGCCGGGCGGGAAGGTGCAGGCCCACCAGGCCGGCGCATAGTCGACCCAGCGCGCGACGTTGGGGTAGAAGGTGACCATTGCGTACAGCGCCAACGGAATCGCGATGATCAAGGCCGCGAGGCCGTAATAGACCGAGAACGCGCCGGGGTAAAGCACCTGCAGAGCAGTGGTGGATTGGCCGACGACACCGAGCGGCACCCACGCGGTGGCGGATTTCGCCCCAGCGAGATCCACCTTGCCCCGCCAGGCGGCCCAATACACGCGGATGAACACCGGCACCGCCGTGAGCAGGGACATGAGGAACAACGCTGTGCCAAGCGCGTGGTATGGCTGGCCGAAATCCCGCGCGAGCCATCCGGCGAGCGAGGCGGAGATCATCGGGCCGACCAAGGGTAGACCCCAGGTGAACGCCGGATCCCCCTCGAACTTGCTGAGCTGCACCGCCCACGTGACTACCGTGGCCGGCGCGGCGATCCAGAACGCGACGAGGCGGAAGACGCTCAGGTCCGTCAGCCCGGACAACGCGGCGCCAAGGGCGAGAATGCCGATGAAGAACATCGACCACTCCGCCATGTTGGCTCGCTCGAAGCGGGGGTGACGGTGCCTGGCGAGGCCGACGAGCAGCACGATGAGAATTGCAGTTGCGAGCGCGGTGAACACGCTCGCGGCGATCGGCATCTCTTCCTCCACCAGAAGGCGCGCCACGATGGAGGTGCCCATGAGGCTGCCGCCCCACGCGGGGCCGGCCGGAGGGAGCTTGTTCTCGGTCTCAGTCACGGGACTATGGTAGTCCCTTTTTGCTGGGGGCTCAGGAAAGCCCTAGCAGTCGTAGTACAGCTCGAACTCGAGCGGCGTCGGGCGCAGGCGCGCCGGTGCGATCTCGCCCTCGACCTTCAGGCGGACGTAGGCCTCCAGCAGGTCTTCGGTGAATACGTCGCCTTCGGTGAGGAAGTCGTGGTCCTCCTCCAGCGCGGCGAGGGATGCGTCGAGCGAGGTCGGTGCCTGCGGGATCTCCTTGGCCTCCTCCGGCGGCAGCTCGTAGAGGTCCTTATCCACCGGGGCGTGCGGCTCGATGCGGTTCTTCACACCGTCGAGGCCAGCCATCATCATGGCGGCGAAGCCGAAGTACGGGTTCCCCGACGGGTCCGGCGCGCGGAACTCAATGCGCTTGGCCTTCGGGTTTGCACCCGTGATCGGGATGCGGATCGCGGCGGAGCGGTTGCGCTGCGAGTAGACGAGGTTGATCGGGGCCTCGAAGCCCGGCACCAAGCGGTGGTAGGAGTTCAGCGTCGGGTTGGTGAACGCCAGCACAGCTCCAGCGTGCTCGAGGATGCCGCCGATGTACCAGCGCGCAATATCGGACAGGCCACCGTAGCCGGACTCGTCGTAGAACAGCGGCTCGCCGTCCTTCCACAGGGACTGGTGGGCGTGCATGCCGGAGCCGTTGTCGCCCGCGAGCGGCTTCGGCATGAAGGTCACGGTCTTGCCGAACTGGGTGGCCGTGTTCTTCACGATGTACTTGAAATCCTGCAGATCATCCGCCGCGTGGAGCAGCGTGTTGAAGCGGTAGTTGATCTCCTGCTGTCCGCCGTTGCCCACCTCGCGGTGGAACCGCTCGATGTCGAAGCCGGACGCCGCGAGGTTGCGGACCATCGCATCGCGCACCTCGACGGTCTTGTCGTGCGGCGGGACGGGGAAGTAACCACCCTTCCAACGGTTCTTGTAGCCGAGGTTCGGGCCGCCGTTCGGCTCAACCTCGTTGCCGCGGTTCCACCAGCCCTCTTCCGCGTCGATCTCGTAGAAAGCGTGGTTGCCTTCCGCCTCGTAGCGGATGGAGTCGAAGAGGTAGAACTCTGCCTCGGCGCCGAAGAAGCAGGTGTCAGCGATGCCGGTGGAGGCGAGGTACTCCTCGGCCTTGCGGGCGACGTTGCGCGGGTCGCGCGAGAACGCCTCGTGGGTGAACGGGTCGTTGACGAAGAACTTGACGTTCAGCGTCTTGGAGGAGCGGAACAGATCCACCTTCGCCGTGGCCAGGTCCGGCATGAGGGTCATGTCGGACTCCTCAATCGTCGTAAAGCCGCGGATCGAAGATCCGTCGAACGCGAGACCCTCCTCCATGACATCCTCGTCGAAAAGGGATGCCGGGACGGAGAAGTGGTGCTCGTTGCCCGGCACGTCGGTGAAACGTACGTCGATGAACTCCACCCCCTCATCGGCGATGAACTTCTGTACTTCCTCAATGTTGGCGAATGCCATGAGGTACTCCTTCGTAGCGGTGACAATGCGTTGCGGCAATGCGGTCCAGCTTAATAGATCTCCGTCCCATCACTGTTAACGTTTCCCCGCCAGCTACGCTGTAAGGCATGGCTAATACCGGAGGAAGCTGGCGCGACGGGCCCGAACTGCCCAACCAATTCACGGGAGAAGACGCGATTCCCGCGTACCCGGGTCAGTTCCTCGGCATGCCGCAGGAGGGCCCCGGTTCGCAAGCCTCGGTGGCGCGCCGCATGGGTGCGGTCGCCATCGACTGGCTGATCTGCCTCGCCGCCGCCACCATGATCACGCTCAACACCGACGCGTTCGGGGACCGCGCCACGCTGACCTACCTGCTGTGGCTCGCCCTCGGCATTCTCTCCGGCTGGCTGTTCGCCCGCACACCCGGCATGGCGGTGCTGGGCATGGGCGTTGCGCGTATCGATGCGGAAGCGCCGGTCGGCTTCTGGCGCGCCGCCGTGCGCACACTGCTCACGGGCTTTATCCTGCCGGCCGCACTGGTGGATGCGGACGGCCGCGGCATGCACGACCGCGCCACCAACACCACCGTGATCAGGGCTTAGGCGCTTTCCGACGAAAGCTTTTCGACGTCAGCGATTAATTGGCAGGATTTCCCCGCGCAGCTCCTTGCCGAAGTTGATGTGGTGGGAGAACGCCCAGTCTGGATCAGTGATGAGGCGGGCGATGATGAGGCCGCCAGCAATGAACAGCACCGCAAGGGTCACGTCGGCCACGGCGAACAGGGCATCCGGGGTGTTGCCCTCGGCGAAATTGTGCACCGCGCGGTAGATCGCGGTGCCCGGAATCATCACGACGGACGCCGGAACGGTCACAGTCACCCGCGGGACCGACACGACGTTGCCCATCTGGCTGCCGAAGAGGCCGATTACGAAGGCGGCCGCGAAGGCCGCTAGGAACGGGCGGGCGTCCATCGTGAGCAGCCAGAGGCGGAGCAGGTTGGCGAGCGCGCCGATCAGCGCAGCGACGAGCGCCATGCGCCGCGACGAGTTGAACAGGATCGAGAAGCCGCCGACTGCGACGAAGGACGCGATGCCGCCCGCGAGGAAGTACTCGAGGCTCGCCTCATGGGTCGCCGGACTGGCCTGCGGAGTGCCAGACAGCGTGGTCACCACCGTCACAGTGAGCATGATGACGGTGATGCATTCCAGCGCGAAAAAGAGGCGCGGGATGCCCGCGGTGAAGTCGAAGCGGGAGAGATCGAGAAACGCCGTGAACAGCGGGAAGCCGGGGATCAAGAACAGCACGGCTGCGATGAAGCCGGGGGAGAGGTCCGTTGTGGTTGGCAGAAGGTACACCGTGGTGAGGTAGAGGGCGCTGGCGACCCAGGCAGCGACCGTCGTCACGCCGAGCACGTTGAAGTGCTTGCGGTGCAGCTTCACTCGGACGAACTGGCCGACGGCAGCGCTGAGGAACACGTAGAGCGCGGCTTCATAGCCGAACTGGTTGAGCACCGCGAAGCCCGCACAGGCGAGGCCGGCGGCTAGCGAGGCGATCCAGATGCTCCAGCGCGGGGTGGGGATTCGCTCAATCTCGTCGAGGGCTGCGTTGACCTCTTCCGCGGTGCAGTAATCCTGCAGCAGTGTGTGCGCGGTGTCCTCGAGCGCTTCGATGCGGCTGGAGTTCACGCCCGGCAGCGGCACATCCGCGACCACTGTGCGGAACTCCTCGCCGTGGTGGAATGTGCAGCTGATGGTGTTGAAGCCAACCAGCACGTCGGCGTTGTCGAAGCCGAGCGAGCGGGCGCAGCGCTTGACCGCGCGGATGACGCGGTAGCTCGAGGCGCCGGCGGAAAGCAGCATCATGCCGAAGCGCAGGGCGGTGTTCGCCTCGGCGGCGAACTCTACGTGACCAGCTTCAATCGCTGGCGAGATGTTGTCAGCCACGTGAGCTGAGTCTATGGCGGCAACGAAAGACCCGCAGCCTGAGCGGTTGGGGCTCGGGGTGCGGGTTGTACGTCAATACGCGGGGCTACTTGCCCTGGCGCTCCTGCATGCGGCGCATGCGGCGGTTCATGCCCGCCATGTTCTGGGCCTGCTTCGGAATCGGGCCGCCCGGCATGCCAGGGATCTGGCCCTGGCGGGTGCGGGCATCCATCGCGTCGAGCTTGGCGGAGAGGGCGTAGACCTCGTCCTTCTTGTAGTTCTTCGGCAGCTTGAGCAGGTGCTTCTGCAGGTCGCGGACGCGCACCTGGCCCTCGCCTTCACCGGCGTAGACCTCGTAGATCGGCACACCGGCCAGCAGGCGGTCGACGCGCTTGTGCTCCTTGGCCATCAGGGACTTCAGGCGGTTCGGGTTGCCCTCGCCGACCAGCACCACGCCAGGGTTGCCCACCACGCGGTGGACGGTATCCATGTGAGTATTCGCCTGGACGCCGTTCTTGGTCAGCCACACGATGCCCATCGTGTTGCGCATGTTCTCCAGGGTCCAGCCGGCAGCGCCCGGGGTGTCGCCGACCTCGTCGTACATCGAGCCTTCAAGGCGGCGGGAGAAGATGAACATCGCCAGCACGGCACCGAGCAGCAGGCCCATGACAAGCATGAACCATTCGCCGCTCCAGAGCAGACCAATGAGGAAGAACAGCAGGCCCATGCCGAGCACGGCCAGGAGCATGAAGGGGATCAGCTTGTTGTCGCGCTTGCGCTGGATGTTGAACGCTTGCCACACCTGCGTGCGCGTCTGCTTGCCCTTTGCACGCTTCGCCGCGCGCTGTTCCTTCTTCGCGGCCTTTTGGGCCGCCTTCTGTGCGCTGGAGTCCTGCTTCGCCATGTGGCCTACTCTAGGTCACCGTCCTTAAGCGGTCCAAAGGCGGCTCGGACTCGGCGCCGTAGGGCTCTAGCGGGTGGTAACCGGGGTGTCCTGGCTCTCGCCGTACTTGGCCAGCAGGGTAGAGGCCTCTTGGGCGGTGTCGCCCTGGGACGTCTCGGCGAGGTGCTTCAGGTTCTCCGGCAACTCGAGGCCGCGGTGGCGCATCGCCTCGACGTAGAGCTTGCCGGCGCGGTAGGAGGAACGCACCAGCGGGCCGGACATGACGGCGCCGAAGCCCATCTCGTAGGCGGCGTCGCGATACTCGATGAACTCTTCCGGCTTCACCCAGCGCTCGATCGGGTGGTACATCGGGCCCGGGCGCAGGTACTGGGTGATGGTGATGATGTCGGTGCCGGCATCCACCAAGTCGTGCAGCGCCTGCATGACCTCCTCCGGCGTCTCGCCCATGCCGAGGATGAGGTTGGACTTGGTGATCAAGCCGAAGTCGCGCGCCTGGCGGATCACGTCGAGGGAGCGCTCGTAGCGGAACGCCGGGCGGATGCGCTTGAAAATGCGCGGCACCGTCTCCACGTTGTGGGCGAATACCTCGGGGCGTGCCTCGAAAACTTCCTGCAGCAGGTCGGCCTTGCCGGAGAAGTCCGGGGTGAGGTTCTCCACGCCCGTGTGCGGGTTCAGCTCGTGGATCTTGCGCACCACCTCGGCGTAGAGCCACGCGCCCTCATCTTCGAGGTCGTCGCGGGTCACACCGGTGATGGTGGAGTAGTTGAGGTTCATTTCGCGGACCGACTCGGCCACACGCTGCGGCTCCTCGCGGTCCAGCGGCTCCGGCTTCGCGGAGTTGATCTGGCAGAAGTCGCACCGGCGTGAGCAGTTCGCGCCGCCGATCAGGAAGGTTGCCTCGCGGGATTCCCAGCACTCGTGAATGTTGGGGCAGCCCGCCTCCTGGCAAACGGTGTGCAGGGAGGCACCCTTGACCTTCTTCTTCATGTCCTCATACTCGGGACCGGTCTTCACCGCGTTGCGGATCCACCGCGGCTTCGTCTCGATGGGAGTTTCAGCGTTGCGCTTCTCGATGCGCAGTAGCTTGCGGCCTTCAGGTGCGATAGTCACGCCTCTTACCGTAACAACGCTGTCAAGAACGGTGCTTTCGGCTAAAAGCGTACTTAAGCCTTAGGGCGTTTGCGCAGGCCTTTCGACGGATCCGGCGCAGATCCGAAGGAGTGGTTCGCAACCACGAGTTCGCCGGCGAGCGCACGCTCCAGCGCGTCGATCAGCGGCGGCACCATGTCCGCCGGGGTCACCTCGCGGCCGAGCTCCAGGCTCATGGTGGTCACGTCGGCATCGTCGATGCCGCAGGCCACGATGTGGCCGTAGTGCTCGAGCGTGTTGTTGCAGTTCAGACTCAGCCCGTGCATGGTCACGCCGCGGGTGATGCGGATGCCCAGCGCCGCCACCTTGCGGTCCCGCGTCGGCGCGGCCGGATCGGCCGCCTTAGTCGTCGCCGGCACCCAGACTCCGGAGCGGCCGTCGATACGTCCAGCAGTCTCGACACCGGCCATGCGCACGGCCTCGATGATTGCCTCTTCCAAGCGGCGCACGTAGTCGACCACGTCCACCGGCTCGGCGAGTTTGATGATGGGGTAGACCACCAGCTGGCCCTCGCCGTGCCAGGTGATGCGGCCGCCGCGATCAACGCCGACTACGGGCACCGGGTTCGACGGATCCGGCATATCCTCCGGCTGGGTGCGCTTGCCCGCCGTATAGGTGGAGGGGTGCTCCAGCACCAGAATCGTGTCGCCGACCTCGTCCGTTGCGCGCTTCGCAGCCAGCTCAGCCTGGATATCCCACGCTTCCTGGTAGTCCACGAGGCCCAGCTCGCGGACGTCGATAGGCGCGGCGGAAGCCCGGATGGATTTGTCGGCGGGGAAGAACGGGTCGCGCGGTGCAGTCATACTTGGAAGTGTAACCGTGCGGATTGAAAGGACTATCACCATGTCTTCGCTGGAAATCATTGGCCAGGACGATCTGTTTAGCCGGGTGCGTCCCGCCGAGGCCGTGGAGGCGTTGCTCGCCGCGCTCGCCGACGGCTTCGATCCCGCAGACGACTTGCCCCGCACCCGCTACGACGTTGCCGGGGGCGAGCTCATGCTCATGCCCGCCACCACCTCACGGTTCTTCGGGGTCAAGGTGCTCTCGCTTGCCGACGATGCCGCCGAGCGGAACATCCCCCTCATTCAGGGCTCCTACCTGTTGTTCGACGCGCAGTCAATGGCACCGGTGGCCGTCATTGACGGTGCTGCGTTGACTGCGCTGCGCACGCCGGCCGTGTCACTCGCCGGCGTGAAGCACCTGCTGATGGGCTCGAACGAGCCACTCGCAGCGGTGATCTTGGGCACCGGGCTGCAGGCGCGGCACCACGAGGCGACGTTGCGTGATGTGCTCGACGGGGTGCGCGGTGTGGAGGTGACGTACGTCGGTCGCAGCAACCCCGGAGAGCTCGGAAGCTGGGCAGAGTCTGGCAGCGAAGCGGCTGATGCCGCCCTCAAGGCCGCGGACCTGGTGATCACCGCGACGTCAGCGACAGCACCGATCGTGTCGGCGAAACAGCTGCGCGAAGACGCGATTGTGGTTGCCATGGGTGCCCACACAGCTGACACCCGCGAACTCGCAGGCGACGTGTTCGAGGGCGCGACCGTGATCGTGGAGGACATCGCCGTAGCGCTGCGCGAGGCTGGCGACGTCATCCAGGCGATCGACGAGGGATTCATCTGCCGCACGGACCTGGTGGGCCTGAAAGATGCCGTCCGCATGCAGACGGATCGCCAGGAAGCCGAGCGCACCGGCCGGGTGGTGTTCAAGACCACCGGCATGCCCTGGGAAGACGTCGTGGTGGCGGGCTCGGCGCTGGCCAAGCCCGCCACCACGTAGCGTTCGCTCGCGTACTACACGCCGCCTGCCTCCACAGGCCTATCGCCTCGTAAGAATTCCACATTTTCTGCAGTTTGGCCTGCTCCGGCGCTGGTCGCGCGATTGCTGGTGGCATTCTTACGAGCGGGCAGTGGAGCTGTCAGCGCTGTAGGGGTCAGCAGGGGCAGAGACGCGAAAACCCCAGGTCGCGGGGGTGGCGAACCTGGGGTTTTGAAGCAGAAGCTAGACAGCTATCACTTAGACGCCGTTTGCGGTGGCGTACTCGTCCGCAGTCATCAGCGGGCCGACCTCCTCGACCTCAACCTCGAACAGCCAGCCTGCGCCGAACGGGTCGTTGTTGATGGCCTCGTAAGCGCCGTCGATGTCCTCGTTCACAGCGGTCACGGTGCCGGTGACCGGGGAGTAGAGGTCTGAGACGCTCTTGGTGGACTCGATCTCGCCGCAGGTCTCGCCGGCGGTCACGGTGTCGCCCACGGCCGGGAGCTCAGCGAAGACGACCTCGCCGAGGCGGTCAGCCGCGACGTTGGTGATGCCCACGCGCACGGTGGTGCCCACCGCGGTGTCCGGGGTGGCGTTGATCCACTCGTGGTCCTCGGAGTAGTAGAAATCAGGCTGCAGTGCCATCGGTTTTACGCTTCCTTTCGGGAGTAGAACGGTGTTGCACTGATAGTAAACGGATAGCGGCGCCCGCGGATGTCAATCTCCACTTCGGTGCCGATTTCGGCGTGCGCCGGGTCGATGTGCGCCAGCGCAACCGGGTGGCCCAGGGTGGGCGACGGCTGGCCGGAGGTCACCACACCAATCTTCTCGTCGCCCAAGAAAACCTCGGCGCCCTCGCGGGCCGCGCGGCGTTCGGTGGAGGTCAGGCCCGCGATGACCACGCTCGGCTCGCGGCCCGAAAGTGCCTCCTTGCCTACGAAGGCTGCTTCCTTCTTGGCGAAGGCGCGGCTCATGCCAGCCTCCACCGGGGTGATCTCGGTGGTCAGCTCGTGGCCGTAGAGCGGCATGGAGGCCTCGAGGCGCAGGGAGTCGCGGGCGGCGAGGCCGCACGGGGTGCCGTGCGGGATGACAGCGTCCCACACCGCTTGGGCATCCTCGAACATGCAGAACAGCTCGAAGCCGTCCTCACCGGTGTAGCCGGTGCGTGCAACGAAGACCTCGATGTCCTTGTCGCCGGACTTCAAGGTGTTCCAGGCACCGGAGTAGTAGGCCAGCGGCGCGGGATCGTCGGCAAGCAGCGGCGTGAGCGCGTCGAGTGCACCCGGGCCCTGCACCGCGACGAGGGCGACGGTCTGGGAGTCGTTGCGCAGCTCGACGTCGAAGTCGCCCTTGCGGGCCTGGAAGGCCTCCCAGACAACGTCGGTGTTGGCGGCGTTGGGTACGACCATGAAGTGGTAGTCGCTGAAGCGGTAGGCGATCAGGTCGTCGAGGATGCCGCCGTTCTCGTCGACGATCATGGAGTACTTCGCCTTGCCGTTCTTCACGTTGGACAGCGAGCTGATCAGGGCGTAGTCCAAGAACGCGGCCGCGTCGGGGCCCATGACGTCGATTTCGCCCATGTGCGAGAGGTCGAACACGCCGACGGCGTTGCGCACGGCGCGGTGTTCCTCGAGCTCGGAGCCGTACTTCAGCGGCATGGTCCAGCCGCCGAAGTCGGTGAACGAGGCACCGAGCGCCTCGTGGGTGGCGTGCAGCGGGGTCTGTGGCATCGAATGTGCTCCTTTACTTGCTGTTCTCTTCGGTGACGGTGATGTCGATTTCCTCGACGACCTCGGGCTCGATGTCGAAGGCCTCCGGCGGCGGGCAGGCGCAGATGAGGTTGCGGTCGCCGTAGGCTTCGTCGATGCGGCGCACCGGCGGGAAGTACTTTCCGTGCACCAGGGAGGCGACCGGGTACGCGGCCTGCTCGCGGGTGAACTCGTACGGCCACTCGTCGCGCACCACCGAGTGGGCGGTGTACGGCGCGTTGTGGATCACGGACTTCTCGTACTCCACCTGCCCGTCCATGATCTCCTGGATCTCGGCGCGGATAGAGCGCATCGCCTCGATGAAGCGGTTGAGCTCGCCCAGGTCCTCGGACTCGGTCGGCTCGACCATGAGCGTGCCGGCGACCGGGAACGCCAGAGTGGGGGCGTGGAAACCGTAGTCCACCAGGCGCTTCGCCACGTCAGCCGCGGTGACACCGGACTGCGCGGTGATGTCGCGCAGATCCAGGATGCACTCGTGGCCGACCAGGCCGTTGTCGCCCGTGTAGAGCACCGGGAAAGCGTCGTTAAGCTCGTGCGCCACATAGTTCGCGGTGAGCACGGCGTGCGCGGTGGCGGAGCGCAAGCCCTCGGCACCGCTCATCGCGATGTATGCCCACGGAATCTGCATGACACCGGCGGAACCGTAGTACGTGCCGGCCACCGGCACGCCGTGCGCGGCGGTGTCGCCGGAGGTGTTCGGCTCGGTGTTCGGGTTCGACGGCAAGAACGGGATCAGGTGCTTGCCGACGCCGATCGGGCCCACGCCCGGGCCGCCGCCGCCGTGCGGAATGGTGAAGGTTTTGTGCAGGTTCAGGTGGCTGACATCGCCGCCGAAGTCGCCCGGGCGGGCGATGCCGGTCAGCGCGTTCATGTTCGCACCGTCGATGTACACCTGGCCGCCGACGGCGTGGATCTTCTCGCAGACCTCGCGCACCGTGTCCTCGTACACGCCGTGGGTGGACGGGTAGGTGATCATGATCGCGGCGATCTTGTCCGCATGCTTGGCAATCTTCTCGTCCAGGTCAGCCAGGTCGATAGAGCCGTCATCCGCGGTCTTGACCACCACGACGCGCAGGTTCGCCATCATCGCGGAAGCCGCGTTGGTGCCGTGCGCTGAGGCCGGGATGATGCAGATGTCGCGCGCCTCGTCGCCGCGGGAGAGGTGGTACTGGCGGATTGCCAAAAGGCCCGCGAGCTCACCGGTCGCGCCGGAGTTCGGCTGCATGCTCACAGCGTCGTAGCCCGTGATCTCCACCAGCCAGGAAGCCAGCTCCTCGATCAGCTCGCGCCAGCCGGCGGTGTACTCGTCCGGCGTGAACGGGTGCACGTTGGCGAAGCCCGGCCAGGTGATCGTCTCCACACCGGCGGTGGGGTTGAGCTTCATGGTGCAGGAGCCCAGCGGGATCATGGTGCGGTCCAGCGCCAAGTCCTTGTCGCCCAGCTTGCGGATGTAGCGCATCATCTGGGTCTCGGAGTTGACGGTGTTGAACACCTCGTGGGTGAGGTACTCGGTCTTGCGCGCCAGGCCGGCAGGGATGCGGTTCGCGCCCTCGGCCACGGCCTCGGCGACGCCGAAGCCCTCGAGCAGCGCGGCGAGGTCTTCCTCGTCGCAGTCCTCACCGAAGTTCACGGACACGGCGTCCCCGAGGTCGCGCACCAGGTATCCGGCCTGGGCGAGCTTTTCGACGGCACCTTCCGCACCCTCAACGACGACAGTGTCGAAGAACTCGGCGTGGCGCACGGTCTTGCCTGCGGCCTCCAGGCTCGCGGCGAAACGGGTGGCGTAGCTGTGGATCGTCTCCGCGATGGCCTTCAGACCGGCCGGGCCGTGGTAGACGGCGTACATGGAGGCGGTCACAGCAAGGAGCGCCTGGGCAGTACAGATGTTGGATGTGGCCTTCTCGCGGCGGATGTGCTGCTCGCGGGTCTGCAGCGCCAGGCGGTACGCCGGGTAGCCCTCGGCGTCCTTGGACACGCCCACCAGGCGGCCCGGCAGCTGGCGGCGCAGCTTGTCCTGCACGGCCATGTAGGCGGCGTGCGGGCCGCCGTAGAACAGCGGGACACCCAGGCGCTGGGTGGTGCCGATCGCAATGTCGGCGCCGAGCTCGCCCGGGGACTCGATGAGCGTCAACGCCAGGATGTCGGCATCGACGCAGACGAGGCCGCCGCGCTCGTGGATCGCCTCGATCACGCCGCGTGGATCAGCGATATCGCCTTCAGTGCCCGGGTACGCGATCACGGCGCCGACGATGTCCTCGCCGACGATGCCCTCAGTGAGGTCGAGCACCTCAACCTCGAGGTCGAATGCGCGGGCGCGTTCGGCGGCGACGTTGATCACCTGCGGGTGCAGGCGGGCGTCGAGCAGCACGCGGCGGCCCTTCTTCACCACACGCGACATCAGCGCGACAGCTTCCGCGGCAGCAGAGGCCTCGTCCAGCAGCGACGCGTTGGCGATGTCCAGGCCGGTGAGATCCTGCACCAGGGTCTGGAAGTTCAGAAGCGCCTCGAGGCGGCCCTGCGAAATCTCCGGCTGGTACGGGGTGTAGGCGGTGTACCAGCCAGCATCCTCCACCACGCCGCGGCGGATCACCGGCGGGGTGAGGGTGGAGTTGAAGCCCTGGCCGTAGAACGCCTTGAGCACCGTGTTCTTCGCGGCGAGCTCGCGCAGGCGCTCCTGTGCCTCGTACTCAGTCAGCGGCGCGGGCAGCTCGAACGGGCCGTCTTTGACAATCCCTGCGGGGATTGCGGCGTCGACGAGAGCATCGAGCGACTCATACCCGAGGGCATCCAGCATCTGCTGGTCCTCGTCCTGGGTGGGGCCGATGTGGCGGGCGATGTACTCCAAGGAGAACTCCTTACTCAGGGCGGCAAGAATAGACACGCCCAAGTATAGGAGGCCCAGCCACCCTTCCCCGCCACCCGCTAAAACTCGTCGACGGCAGCCTCACCGAACAGCCACGACACGGCGATCGCGCCGGGATCCGGGACCTCCGCGGCGGATTCGCCGATGTAGGACGCGCGACCCTTCTTGGCCTGCATGCCGCGGGTGGACTTAGCACCCTCAACCGCGGGCTCGAAGACCTCCGCGAGCACGTCCTCGACGGAGCCGGACGCGCTGTCCGCGAGTTCTTCGGCCTTGCGGGCAGCGGGTGCCAGTGCGTCGACGACGGTGTTGTCGCCCTCCTCGGCGCCGCCGAGCTCGGTGATCGCGTCCACACCAGCGCGCAGGCCCTTTGCCAGGGCGGCCGCGAACTCGCCGGCATCTGCGCTCCGGGAATCCACTTCGGCCTCGGCGAACGCCTCACCCATTTCGCGGAAGAAGGTGCCCAGCACCGCACCTGACGTGCCGCCGGCGCGCACCAGCATGCGGTGGGCGAAGAACTTCAGCAGCTCCGCGTCGGAGCCCTTCAGTGGAGTCTCGACGTCGCCGAACGCGGCCTCCATGTTGTGGCCGAAGTCGCCGTCGCCAGCCGTGCGGTCGAGCTCGGTGAGGTCATCGAACGCGCCGGTGAGCCTGTCGACGAACGCACTCAGCCACGCGTTTTCGTCCCCGTTCTCCGGCTGCTCCTTATCGTCGACGGCCTCCGCGCGCGAGAAGGCCGGGTCGGCGACAACGGCCGGCCACGCCGGGGCATCGGTGGGGGCGTCGAGGAGCTCGACCAAATCGTCGTCAAGCACTGTGAGCGTGAGCGAGACACCGGCCATGTTCAGGGAAGTCACCAGGGACCCGCGGAGGCCGCGGCGCACCGTGATGCCGCGCTCGTCGAGCTGGCGCACCGCTTCGCCGAACACCAGGTCGAGCTCGAGTTCGCTGGTGCCGCCGAGCCCGTTGACTAGCAGCACCACATCCGCGCCATCCGGGTCGGCATCTGCATCTGCCAGGGACTGGACAATCGCGTCAAGCAGTTCGGCGACAAGGTCACGGGCGCTCGGTTGGCTGTCGGATTCATCGCGGCGCTCCACGCCGGGCTCGCCGTGAATACCCACGCCGAACTCGATTTCCTGCTCTTCAAGGTCGAAGGTCTTCGTGTCGTTCGTTGGCAGGTGGCCCGGCTGGAGGGCGACGGCCATGGAGCGGGAGCGGTCCGCCGCGCGCTGGGCGATCTCCGCCACCGCGTCGAGGTCGTCGCCGCGGGCGGCGGCTGCGCCAGCGATCTTCTCCACAATGATGGTTGCGCCCGTGCCGCGGCGGCCGGGGGAATCGTCGTCGCCGATCTCGGTGGCCACGTCATCCGCGACGAGCACCTGCTTGACCTTGCACTCGACCGTGTTCGCCGCGACCGTGAAGTTCATGACGTCGCCGGTGTAGTTCTTCACCACGTGCACCACGCCGGCACCCTGATCCGCCCACTCCGTCGCGGCGGTCACCTGCACCGCGTTGGGGGAAGTGAACAGGAGGCCGGGGCAGGCGGCGTCGAGCATGCCCCGGCCCACGAATCCGGCGTGCATTGGCTCGTGGCCGGAGCCGCCGCCTGAGATGACGGCCACGCGATCCCCGTCACGCTCGGTCAGCGCAATGAAACCCTCGTCGTGCCACTCGGCGTAGGGGTGCGCGGCGACGAGGCCGCCGAGTGCCTCCGCCATGAAATCGGACTTGTCGTTACGGAACGATTTGAATGTCTTTTGCTCGGTGTCCTGTGCCATGCCTCTCCAGTGTAGGCAGTTCTCAAGACCTGGAAATGCCGAAACCCGGCCGCCGCAGGGAAGCGGGGCCGGGTAAGCAGGCAGGTCGGACGCTACAGGCCGAGGTCGCCCTCGAAGTCTGCGGTCTCGATCCGGTCCTTGATGGTGGACACGAAGCGGCCAGCGTCTGCGCCGTCGACCAGCTGGTGGTCGTAGGTGAACGGCAGGTAGCACATCTGGCGAATCGCGATGGAGTCGATGCCGTCCTCGGTGACAATCACCGGGCGCTTCTCAATCGCAGCGGTGCCCAGGATGCCGGCCTGCGGCGGGGTGAGCACCGGGGTATCCAGGAGGGCACCTTCGGAACCGATGTTGGTCACCGTGAAGGTTGCGCCGGAGAGGTCGTCCGGGCGCAGCTTCTTGTTGCGCGCGCGCTCAGCTAGGTCCGAGATCGCCTTGGCGATCTCGGCGATGTTCATCTCCTGCGCCTTCTTGATCACCGGCACCAGCAGGCCCTGCGGCGTGTCCACGGCGATGCCGATGTTCACGTCCGGGTGGTAGGTGATGGTCTTCTCGTCGGCGTTGTAGGACGCGTTGACGTTCGGGTGCAGCACCAGCGCCTCGGCAGCGGCCTTGACGAAGAACGCCAGGTAGGTGATGTTCGCGCCGTGCTTCTCGACGAATGCCGGCTTGACCTTCTTGCGCAGGTCGGCGACGCGGGTGACATCGACTTCCTGGACGTGGGTGAGCTGTGCGGTGGTCTGCAGGGACTCGACCATCTTGGCGGCGGTGATCTCGCGGATGCGGTTGACCTTCTGGGTCGTGCCGATGAGTTCCTGCTTGGCCGGGTCCACGGACTTGGTGGACCAGTTTGCGCGCTCGCCCTGCGGCGCAGCTGCCTGCTCCTTGGACTCGGCAGCCTCAGCGCCGGACTCAGCCTTCGCGCCACCCTCGGCAGCCGCGATGACGTCCTGCTTGCGAATGCGGCCGCCCACACCGGTGCCCTCGATGGAGGAGAGGTCGACGCCGTGCTTCTCAGCCAGCTTGCGCACCAGCGGGGTCACGTACGGCACCTTGTCGCCGCGGCCCTCGACCTTGGCGGAAGCGTTCGTAGCGGCCTCGGACTCGTCGTCCTTCTTTGCGTCCTGCTCGGAACGCTCGTTAGCGGCGGAACCCTTCTCAGCCTTGTCGGCCTTCTCAGCTGCCTTCGCCTCGGCACGTTCCTCTTCCTTCGCGTCGTTCTGCTCCAGCTCCTCGGAGTCGTCGGCCGGTGCTTCCTCAGCCTCCGGCTCGTCGGTGCCGTCGGAGTCGTCGGACGCGGCAGCCTCGGCATCGCCGATGATGGCGATGACATCGCCGACCTCGACGGTGTCGTCCTCCTCGGCGAGGATCTCCAGGATGGTGCCCTCGACCGGGGACGGGATCTCGGTGTCGACCTTGTCGGTGGAGACCTCGAGCAGCGGCTCGTCGACCTCGACCATGTCGCCAACAGACTTCAGCCAGGTGGTGATCGTGCCCTCGGTGACGGACTCGCCCAGCTCCGGCATCTCAACCTTGGTGGAGTTACCGGAACCCTTGAGGTTCTTGGAGGAAGACTTCTCCTCGGACTTCTTCGGAGCGTCGGCCGGGTTGTCGCCCTCGCCCTCGGCGGAGTTGGACTCCTTGACCTCTTCGTCCTCGTCGGCGACGTTGTCCTCGCCGCGGTTCTCCTCGTCGTCCTCATCGTCAGCGTCGTCGGAGCCGCCTGCAGCGGACTCGTCGCCGATGCGGGCAATCACGTCGCCCACCTCAACCGTGTCGTCCTCCTCAGCGAGGATCTCGATCAGGGTGCCGGCAACGGGGGAGGGGATTTCGGTGTCGACCTTGTCGGTGGAGACCTCGAGCAGCGGCTCGTCGACCTCGACGGTGTCGCCGACTTCCTTCAGCCAGGTGGTGATGGTGCCCTCGGTGACGGACTCGCCCAGCTCCGGCATTTCAACATCGGTCGCGGACCCGGAGGAGGAGCCCTTCGCGGACTTCTCTACATCCTTCTTGGTGTCCTCATCCGCGTCCTCGACCTTTGCCTCGGGCTTCTCAGCCTCCACGGCGTCGTCTGCCTCTTCGGCCTCATCAGCATCGTCGGAAGAGCCTGCGTCTTCGCCCTCCTCGCCGATGATGACAATCACGTCGCCCACCTCAACGGTGTCATCTTCCTCAGCCTTGATCTCGAGGATGACACCGGCAACCGGGGACGGGATCTCGGTGTCGACCTTGTCGGTAGAGACCTCGAGCAGCGGCTCGTCGACCTCAACGGTGTCGCCGACTTCCTTCAGCCACGTCGTAATCGTGCCTTCGGTTACCGACTCGCCCAGCTCGGGCATCTCTACTGAGTGCGCCATGTTTCAAGTCTCCTCATAGAAAATTGTAGGAAGGTATACGGCTTCAAAGCGTACCCGGATTCTCGCCCGCTCGTGGCCTGCGGGGGGATGCACTTTTGGGCTGCGCAAGAATCGCCGTGCCGTACACTGCCTGACGTGTTCAACCTCTTCGGTAAAGGCAAGCGAACGTCCAATTTCGCCCCGCCCCGCGCACCTGGCGAGACGATCCGGGATGAGGACGCCGCGTACCTGCGCCAGTGGGTGCAGGGCCGGGCGTTCGTGGAGGGATTCGTCGAGCCGGAGACGCTGGTCAACGAAATGTCTGTCGTCCTCGTCGACGAGGCGGGCAACTACACCCGCCGCCGCATCGGCGGGCCGAAGGGCATCGACGCGGTAGGGAAGCTGTTGGGCATTCCGCTTTTCGACGTCGAGGACACCGGCTACCCCGACCGCATGCGCAAAAAGATTGAGCAGGAGCGCATCCTGCGCAAACGGGCCGAGCAAAGGGAACGCCGCGCCAAGTTCGAGCGCGGCGAGAACCCTTACGAATAGCCGGCTAGGCCGTCTCCACTGCTGCTTCCGCAGCGTCCTGGTCCACGTCGAGCCCGCAGTCGATCTGCAGGAGCGTTTCGACGATCGTCCTAACCGGCGCACCCGTTGCACGCTTCGGGGTGTAGCCGTAGGCGGATCCGCCGTTCCAAGCCGGGCCCGCAATGTCCAGGTGCACCCACTCGGTGGCATCCGGCACGAACTTCGACAGGTAGAGGCCCGCGAAGCAGGTGCCGCCCGTGCGGGCGTTGTGCACGTTGCGGATGTCCGCCACCGGGGACTTCAGCTGCTCTTCCTGCTCCTCCAGCAACGGCAGCGGCCAGGCCGGCTCGCCGACAAGCTGGCCGATCTCGGCGACGGTGTCGCGGAACTCATCCGAGCCGAGTACTGCAGTGGTGCGGGTGCCCAGCGCAACGAGCTGCGCACCGGTCAGGGTGGCCGCCTCAATCAGGTAGTCCGGGTTGGACTCGCAGGCTTTGGCAATGGCGTCGGCAAGCACCAGGCGCCCCTCGGCGTCGGTGTTGAGGATTTCGGACGTGGTGCCGCCGTAGTGCGTAATCACGTCGCCGGGGCGGGTCGCGCTTCCCGACGGCATGTTTTCCGCCAGTGGCAGCCAGGCGTCCACGCGGATGTCCACACCAATGCGTGCGGCTGCGACGATCGCGGCGAACTGGGCCGCAGAGCCGCCCATGTCTGAAATCATGTCCTCCATGTTCGCGGCCGGCTTCAGCGAGATGCCGCCGGTGTCGAAGGTGATGCCCTTGCCCACGAGGGCGACGGACGTCGTCGCGCCCTCAGGGTTCCAGGTGAGGTGGACCAGGCGCGGCGGGCGCTGGGAGCCGCCGCCGACAGCGAGGATGCCGCCGAAGCCCTGCTCGCGCAGCGCCTCCTCGTCGAGCACCTCGACTGCGAGATCAGCCTGCTCGGCCACCTCGCGGATGATCCGGGCGTAGGAATCCGGGTACAGGAAGTTGGCCGGGGTGTTCACCAAGTCGCGGGCGAGGTTCACGGACTCGGCGATGGTCTCGTAGAACGCCGCCTCGTCGCGCAGATCCTCGGCGTCTTCATCCTTGCGGTTGCCGGTGACAAGCGTGACCGTGGTCTCCTTGTCGTTTGCCTCCTCGGTTTCCTCGTCTCCGGACTTGGATTTGAGGCCGGAGTAGGCGTAACCGCCCAGGATCAGGCCCTCGACAACCGGGCCGACACCGAACTCGGCGGAGACCGCCACGCGGTCGACGCCCGTCAGAGAGCGGGCACCGGCACCGTACGCGCGGCGCACTGCCTCATCGTCGATCTCATCGGCGTCGCCGAGGCCGACAGCGATGTACAACGTGCCGTCGTGAAACACGCGCACCGTCTCCCCAGCCTTGCCAGTGGCGCCGACGGTGGTGAGAGTGTCGAGCAAACCCTCGGCAGCGAATGCGGTGACCGGCAACTCGAGGCCATCCGCACCCTTGGCGACGGCGACCATGCGGGCCGCCCCCTCGGGAGCCTGGTCGGCGATGTCCAAGGACACAGTCGTTCCGCGGGAGGGCAGGGAGATATCAAACGCCATAATCGTGGCAAACCTTTCCGAATCGACGGCAGATACTGCCTCCCGAGGGTACCCGCGACCGAATATGCCCAGAGGTAAGGTTGAGACATGACAGCCATCGAGTTCACCACCACGAAGAGCGACAACCTCCTCAGCGACAACGAGCGCGGCGCGATTCTCTCCAGCCCCGCATTCGGGCAGAAGTTCACCGACCACATGGTCTCCATTGATTGGACCGAGGACGAGGGCTGGCACAACGCCCAGGTGCGCCCGTACGGGCCGATCGAGCTCGACCCGTCCACGAACGTGCTGCACTACGGCCAGGCGATCTTCGAGGGCTTGAAGGCGTACCGCCACACCGACGGCACGATTACCACCTTCCGCCCGGAGGAGAACGCCGCTCGCTTCCAGCATTCCGCACGCCGCATCGCGATGCCGGAGCTTCCGGAAGAGCTTTTCATCGAGTCCATCAAGCAGCTGGTCACCATCGACCAGGACTGGGTGCCGGAAGCCGGCGGCGAGGCGAGCCTCTACCTGCGCCCGTTCATGATCGGCACCGAGGAGACGCTGGGTGTCAAGCCCTCGCACTCCTACACCTACTACGTCATCGCTTCCCCGGCGGGTGCCTACTTCAAGGGCGGCATCAAGCCGGTCAGCGTGTGGATCTCCGAGGAGTACGTCCGTGCCGCGCCGGGCGGCACCGGCGACGCCAAGTTTGGCGGCAACTACGCCGCGTCGCTGCTCGCGCAAGCGCAGGCGGAGGAGAAGGGCTGCGACCAGGTGGTGTGGCTCGATGCCATCGAGCGCAAGTACATCGAGGAGATGGGCGGCATGAACCTCATGTTCGTGGAAGGTGAGGGCAAGGACGCAAAGGTGATCACGCCGGCGTTGTCCGGCTCGCTGCTGGCCGGCATCACCCGCAAGTCCATCCTGCAGGTGGCGGAGGACTTAGGCTACGCCACGGAGGAGCGCCGCATCACTGTCGACGAATGGCGGGACGGCGTCGCCTCCGGGAAGATCACCGAGACGCTCGCGTGCGGCACTGCGGCGGTGATCACCCCGGTCGGTCGCGTCCTCTCCGCACACGGCGAGTTCGTGATCAACAACAACGAAGCGGGCCCGATCACCATGGAGCTGCGCGAGCACCTGCGCGCTATCCAGAACGGCACCGAGGAAGACCGCCACGGCTGGAACCACCGGCTGGTCTAAGCCGGCAGAGCAGCGTTACGCGGAGCGGCCGCCCAGCTGGTCCGCGACGAGCTCGGCTGCCAAGTTAATGGTCGGCAAGGCGGCGAGCGCACCGGCCCCCTGCCCTGTAACCATGTCCAGCGCCAGCACCGGGGTGAGGTCGAGCGCCTGTACACAGATCAGGTGCGCCGGCTCGGGGGAGAGCTGGCCGGCGATCAGCCACCGCTTGGTGCCCGGGGCAAGCCGCTCGGCGATGTAGGCGGCGAGGGCTGGGTATGCGCCGTCGATAAGCACTGGTGTCCTGCGCACTGCGGATTGCGCGACGAGGCCGACGAGGCACGCGAAGTCGGGACCGGAAATCTCGGTGAGCACGTGCTCGATATCGTCGCGGCGGTCGCGGACACGGAACATTGCATCGCGCACCGCGGCGACTTTCACCTTCCACACATCGTCGTTGATGCCGGAACCGCGGCCGATCGCCTTCACGGGCTCGGTGCGGGTGCACACGCCGAAGACGGCGGCAGCCACGGTAGTATTGCCCACGCCGATATCGCCGGGCACGACAAGATCGGTGCCCGCGTCAATTTCCTGATCAGCGATTGAGACACCGAGCGCAACGGCCTCCGCGAACGCCTCTGCGCTCATGGCAGGCTCAACATCGATGGCGCCGGTGGGGGTGGGCAGAAAATCCTCGACAAGCCGCACACTTGCCCCCGCGAGGCGGGCAGCCGCGTTGACGGGCCCGCCCCCAGCGGCGATGGCGGCGCACTGCGCCTCGGCTGCATCCGCCGACCACGCCGAAACACCCCGCGTGGCAATGCCATGGTTACCTGCTACAACGACAGCCCGTGGACGGGTGAACGGCTGCGGCAAGGCCTCGCCCTGCACCGCTGCGACCCATGCGCCGATCGCCCCGAGGCGGCCGAGGGAACGCCCGGCAACCGAACGCTGCAACGTGGCGAGCGCTGCCCGCGAGAGCGTGCCGTCAGGCGAATCGACGGCGGGAAACTGCAGAGACACGGTGTGTCCTTAGATCTTGGTACCGACCGGAACCTGCGGCTTGGGGGAACGCCACTGGCGCGGCTGCGATGCACGAGAGAACGCGTACATGCCGAGGCCGAAACCGGTGTCGGTGGTCTCGGGGAACTTCGCCTTGACCGCGTTGTTGGCGCGGATGCCGATGAAAACGGCCTCAATGAAGATAGTGAGCATGAACACCAGCGTCACCATCGACAGCACAGAGGCTACCTGCGGTAGCCAGGTGCCGATGAGCAGGATGAACAGCAGCACAAGCGCCAGCGGCATGACGTAGTTGTTGAAGAAGCGGCGGGCATCAACCCAGTCGCGCACGTACTTGCGCACCTCGCCCTTATCGCGATCCATGAGGTAGCGCTCGTCGCCCGCGTCAATCTTCGCCTGCAACTCGCGGCTGGCAGCGCGATTCTGCTCCCGCTGCTCCTTCTTGTACGCCTTCCACTCCTCCTTGGACATGGACTTTTTCAGTTCCTTGTTGCGCTGCCCCTGCTGCGCCGGTGTGAGTGCATTCGGGTCGCGGACCACGCCGCGCTTTACCTCCTGGTCGTGGCGCTTCGGGGTGGGGCGGCCCTTGGGCGGGGTGTAGCCCTTCGGAAGCTTCGGCGCGGCCTGCGCAGCGTCGCCTGCAGCTGCGGCATCGGTGTTGGTCTCAGGCAGCTCGACCTTTGTCGACCCACCGGTGGTCTGCTCGGATTTCTGCCAAGGGAGTTTCACGCCCTCTAGGCTACAAGCCCGCCTAGCGCGGGGAATAGCCGGTGCGTGGAATATCAGGCACCGGCGTGTGGTTGCACTGCCTAGTTGGAGTACCCTGGGGCCACGCTCCAGAACTAGCTAAGGAGAACCTAATGTCTGCACCCACCTCCACCACCGGCGTGAACCTGACTGAGGCCGCCGCCGCGAAGGCAAAGGCCCTGCTGGATCAGGAAGGCCGCAACGACCTGTCCCTCCGCATCGCTGTGCAGCCCGGCGGCTGCGCTGGCCTGCGTTACCAGCTCTACTTCGATGATCGCGACCTGGACGGCGACAAGGCCGATGAGGTTGGCGGCGTGCGCCTCGTCGTGGACAAGATGAGCGTGCCGTACCTCACCGGCGCCACCATCGATTTCGCCGACACGATCGAGCAGCAGGGCTTCACCATCGACAACCCCAACGCCGGCGGCGCCTGCGCCTGCGGCGACTCCTTCAACTAAGGAGCGTTTGCTTGCCGACGGCTGCTTAGCTGCACCCGTACTCGGCTCGCAGCCAGTCTTTGGCGGCGGGCACCGTCCCGCTTAAGCGGACATCGGTATCCGGCGGCACCGGATCCTCGCCGAAGACCTCTCCGGTACGAGCTTTATCCCAGGCTTGCGTGATTAAGAGGGCGCTGCCGTCCGGAAAATCGAATACGGAATTGGACGATGCGTAGCCGGCGGTGGGGGAGCCGAAGCTGCGTGAACGGTCCAAGCCGCGGAAGGCGAGCATCACTGCTTCCCCGGATGATGCCGTGTGGTCGTCAACCAGCACCGCTAGCGGCACCTCCCACTTGCCCACGGGCTGGCTTAGGGCAGTGCCGGCCGGGGTGACCGAATTTCCGTCGATCTCAATCGGCATTTCTCCTGCCTGAAATTGGAAGAAGAAGGCCGGGCCGTCCGGCAGGAGCGGCGATACGCCCGCAAGCATGGGATACATGTTGCCGCCGGTATTGCCCCGCAGGTCCACGATGGCCCCGCACGCGCCACCGTCGCGCGCCCGCGTCAGCCCTTCGCCGAGGGTATCGGCGTAGCGCTGACCGTCTTCGTGGCGCGAAATCTCCGGAACAGCGGCAAATGCCACGTTCCCGTCCATTTCGACGCCCGCAAAACGGGTGGAGTCCGTGCCCTCGCTTCCCGCCGTTTCATCGCCCGCGCGCAGCAGCGCGGAATGTTTACCTCCTGCGGCTGCCACTGCGGCATCGAGCAGGGGGTAGAGCTCCTCGCGGCTCGAAGCTGTCCGTGCCGCATCCAGCGCTGCCTCCCTTGCTTCGACATATTCTGGGGAGCCCGCATAGACGCCCAGATCGGTGAGCTGGAGGACGGTCTCGGTGTAGCGCTTGGGGGTATCGGTGCCCAGGAATCGCGCTTGGCCGGTCAGCTTCGCGCTCAGTACCGGGCCGTAAACGTAGAGACCCGCTCCGGCGAGCACGAGCAAGACAAGCGCAACCGCGCCGAGGGCGCGCCGGAGCTTACGAGCATTTCCCATTAGAGCTTGACCGGGTAGTCCTTGTGCTCGATCTGCGGGTCGATGCGCTCCTCGACGAAGATGCCGTGCCACACCATGAAGGCCAGCACCGTCCACAGGCGGCGGGAGTGGTCGGAGACGCCGTCGCGGTGCTCTTTGAGCATCTCCAAAACCTCGCGCTTGTTGAAGATGTCGTCAGTAAGCGATTGCTCGATGGTGTCCTGCGCCCAGCTGTAGAGCTCATCACCGGCGAGCCAATGGCGCATCGGCACCGGAAAGCCGAGCTTCTTGCGGTGCAGCACGTGGCCCGGAACGATCTGCTCCATCGCCTTGCGCAGTGCGTATTTGGTGGTGCCGTGGGCGATCTTCTGGTCGTAGGGGACCGTCTGGGCGACCTCGAACACTTCCTTGTCCAGGAACGGCACGCGCAACTCCAGCGAGTTGGCCATGTTCATCTTGTCGGCCTTGACCAAGATGTCGCCGCGCATCCAAGTGAACAGATCGAGGTTCTGCATGCGCGCGACTGGATCCATCTCGGTGGAGGCGGCGTAGATCGGGGCAGTGACCTCGCGGTGATCCCACTCCGGCTTCGCCCACGGCAGTACGCGCTGGAGCTGGGCAAAGTTGAAGGAGCGAGCATTGCCGTAGTAGCGGTCCTCGATCGGCGTGGTGCCACGCTCGAGGAGGCTCTTGCCCTTCACGCCGTCGGGAAGCACCTTGCTTAAGCGGTTCAGCCCGCGGTTGAGGGCGCTCGGCAGCTTCTCAAACGGCGCGAGCGACAGCGGCTCCTTGTAAATGGTGTAGCCGCCGAAGAGTTCGTCCGCGCCCTCGCCGGAAAGCACCACCTTCACGTGCTTGCGCGCTTCCTGGGCAACAAAGAAGAGCGGCACGAGCGACGGGTCCGCCACCGGATCGTCGAGGAACCACATGATCTTCGGGATAGCGTCGGCGTATTCCTCGGGGGACACAATCTTCACGATGTGCTCCACACCGATTGCCGCCGCCGACTCCGCGGCGACGTCGACCTCGGAGTAGCCCTCGCGCTCGAAGCCCGTGGTGAAGGTCAGCAGGTTTGGGTTGTGGCGCTTCGCCAGCGCAGCGATTGCGGTGGAGTCGATGCCGCCGGACAGGAAGGAACCGACAGTGACATCGGCACGCATGTGCTTCTCGACGGAATCCTCCAACGCCCGCGCAATACGGTCGTACAGGTCCTGCTCTTTACCCTTGGGCACCGGCTGGGATGCAAACGAGGGCTTGAAGTAGCGCTCGGACACGACCTCGCCGCTGGGCTTGAGCGTCACGGTGCAACCGGACTCGACGCGGCGGATCTGCTCGTGCAAGCTCTCCGGTTCAGGAACATACTGCAGGTCAACGTAGTGCTCGATAGCGCGGCGATCGAGCTCGAGGCCCAAACCGAGCTCCTCCGCCATCTCCAAGATGGACTTCTTCTCGGAGGCAAACACGGTGCCGCGGCCAGTGGTGGCATAGTAGAGCGGCTTGATGCCGAACTGGTCGCGTGCCGCGAACATCGTGTTCTCCTGGGTATCCCAGATGACGAACGCGAACATGCCGCGCAGGTGGTTGACCACGTCGGCGCCCCAGTGGTGGTAGCCCACCACAATCGGCTCACCATCGCCGGACGTGTTGAAGGTGTAGCCCGCGGCAGAGAGCTCCTCGCGCAGCTCGAGGTAGTTGTAGATCTCCCCGTTGAATGTCATCGCGTAACGCTCGGGGGCGTCTTCCGGGCCCCAGCGCAGCGGCTGGTGGGAGTGCTCGATGTCAATGATGGCGAGGCGGTTGAAACCGAACACCGCGTGCTCGTCGTGCCACGTGCCGGCGGCATCCGGGCCCCGGTGGTACATGCACTGCAAAGCGCGATCGACTGCGTCCACGTAGTTGCCGGCGTTGCCGTCGGCGGACAGCATTGCAAGAAGGCCACACATCGTTGTTCCACAAACCTCTCTGAGCGTGAAGCGTCCTTATTAATACAGAGCGGAAAAAGTAGGCTGCCCCGGCGAGGGCGCCGCGCGTATTGGTACGGACTCGGTATCCCTCCACAATAGAGACCGCGAAGGCAGTGGCACGAACCGGACGCACCTGCGCGCCGCGCCCCGAGCGTCCACCTTTTGCCGTGCCCCAATCGGGGGCCAACTTTCGGTGTAACTTCTTTGCCCCCGCACGGGTAGAGAGCCCCCATGCGGCGCGGGTCGCGGACTTCGCGCAGCTTCGGGGCCTGTGCGGAGCCATTTCAGCACCAACCGCGGGGGAGCGGGAGTGGCGCGACGAGGCCCACAGCCGGAATTCCAACGAAGAAATGCTGATCAACTATTCTGTCTGGGTAGGAATGTTCTGGCATTTTCATGAACGTTCGTGGTTATCAGTGTGGACAGGAAGGCAGACACACGTGGAAAAGCAAAAGAACCGCAGCTTTGCCAAGAAGGCTGGCGTCGCGGGTTCGCTCCTGCTGGGTGGCTTCACCCTGGCCGGTTGTGAGGTAGCGCCGCCGGCTGCGATCGCTAACGTGCTCGACATGGGTTGGCCTGACCCGGTCACCCCCGAGGGTGCTCAGATGTACAACTTCTGGGTGTGGACCTGGGTTGCGGCCTGGATCATCGGCATCATCATGTGGGGCCTGTTCCTCGTCGCCATCTTCGCTTGGGGCAACAAGAAGCGCGAGAAGCAGGGTGCCGCAGAGTTCCCGAAGCAGCTGCAGTACAACGTGCCGCTGGAGCTCGTCCTCACCCTTGTGCCGATCGTCATCGTCATGGTCCTGTTCTTCTTCACGGTCCAGGCGCAGACCCGCACCACGGCGCTGAACAAGGATCCGGAGGTTACCGTCGATGTGACCGCGTACCAGTGGAACTGGAAGTTCGGCTACGCCAAGATCGGCGGCGAGTTCACGGAGAACGGCCAGGAGTACGACGGTCTGGACGCAGAGCGCCAGGCACTTGCCGATGCCACCAAGCACGATCCGGAGGACATGCACAACGCGAACCCGATCCACGGCGCTTCCGAGGGTGACCTCTCCTACCTGAACTTCAACGAGATCGAGACCGTCGGTACGACCGAGGAGGTCCCGGTGCTGGTGCTCCCGACGGACACCGCCATCGAGTTCCGCCTCGCTTCGGGCGACGTGAACCACGCGTTCTGGGTTCCGGAGTTCCTGTTCAAGCGCGACGTTTACGCTCACCCGGAGAATAACCAGCAGCAGCGCGCGTTCCAGATCGAGCGCATCGAGAAGACCGGCGCCTTCGTCGGCCGCTGTGCCGAGATGTGCGGTACCTACCACTCGATGATGAACTTCGAGGTTCGCGCCGTGACCCCAGATCAGTTCCGCGACTACGTTGCCTTCCGCACCGCCAACCCGGCCGCCCCGAACTCCGAGGCGCTGAAGGCGATTGGTGAGGCACCGTACGCAACCTCCACCCGCCCGTTCGTGACCGACCGCACCGGTTCCCGCGACGGCGTCAACTCCACCGACCCGAACGCTAACGTCTAAGGAAAGAGGACAGAACAATGGGAACTGGCGCAAGAGTCTTCTACGCAATCGGCACCTTCCTCGCCCTGATGGCCGTCTTCTACATCATCGCCACCTCCTGGGTTGGTGAGGATGCGTGGCTGTTCGGCCTCGAGTGGATCGGCGCTGTGGCACTGGTGCTCGCCACCGCAATGTCCTTCATGCTCGGTGTCTACCTCGACTTCACCGAGCGCCGCATGGATGTCGTCCCGGAGGACTGGGAAGAGGCAGAGATCGAGGACGGCGCTGGCGTGCTCGGCTTCTTCTCCCCGCACTCCATCTGGCCGTTCGCAATGGCCGGTGCCGTGTTGTTCCTCGGCCTCGGCATCGCCTTCTACCAGCTGTGGCTGGTGGCCTTCGGCGCAGTGTTCCTGGTCTGGACCACCACTCAGCTGAACCTGCAGTACGGCATCCCGCGCGAGAAGCACTAAACACTTCGGCATCCGCACGCCTTCGCGGACGCTTGCTCCCCACCCTGAACAGGTGGGGAGCTTTTTCGTCCCCGTGGAGGCCGGTCTAGGTGGGTGATGGGTGAGGGGGTCAACCGAAAGTTGGTGGTTTCCCGGGGGATCTCCGGCTCCACGCTGTGATGTCGGACACAAGTGGGAACTTTGCTTGCCGACGACGGGAGTAAACAAGCTTCCCGGAGGGAGGGGAGCGGTGCGGGCCTGAGACGGATGCCGCGAATGGGTGAACTCTGACCTGCGATGATGCTCGTCGGATTAACGCCCTAGATAGTTCCCGATGCCGCAAGAAATTTTTCGTTACCAGATAAGTGCCGAAAAAAGAGCTGGTGGTGGCCCTGTACACAGAAAATTTTCGGGGGTAATCGAGGTGACTTTAGGGTGCGGACGGGGGATAATCACATCCGTGACGACCGCAATTTCTAACCAAGGTATGGCGACTCCGCAGGATCGCGTATCGGTGCTGAACCGACCAAACATCGTCAGCGTCGGTACGATCGCGTTCCTTGCCCAGGAGTTGATGTTCTTCGCCGGCTTGTTCGCGATGTACTTCACGTCGCGCGCAAACGGCCTGGCCGCAGGTGACTGGGACAACCAGACCGCACACCTGAACGTGATGTTCGGCCTGATCATCACGATCGTGCTGCTTTCTTCGTCCGTAACGTCGCAGCTCGGCGTGTTCGCTGCTGAGAGGGGTGACGTCTACGGTCTGCGCAAGTGGTTCGGTGTCACCATCGCTCTCGGCGTGATCTTCCTCGGCCTCGTTGCTTTCGAGTGGGCGGAGATGATCTCGGCCGGTGTGACGATCCAGTCCTCCGTGTACGGCTCGGTGTTCTACATCATCACCGGCTTCCACATGGCGCACGTGACCGCGGGCATCCTCGCGTTCATCGTCGTCATGCTGCGCGTGGCCAAGTCGAAGTTCACCCCGGCTCAGGCAACCGCGGCGATGGCAACGTCGTACTACTGGCACTTTGTTGACGTCATCTGGGTCGGCGTGTTCATCACGCTGTACATCGTCCAGTAGACGCCGCTGAAAGGGAACAAGATGGAAAAGACACCTCACAAGGCGCGCAGCCGCCGCAAGACGCAGCGCACCGTCGCTGGTGCTGCTGCCCTTACCTTGGGCCTGACCGGCGCGGGCTTCCTTGCCTCCGCGCTTGCTCCGAACGCGCAGGTCGCCACCGCGCAGCGCGACGAGCAGGCAATGATCCAGGAGGGCAAGGATCTTTACGACGTCGCATGTATTACCTGCCACGGTGCAAACCTGCAGGGCGTCGCCGACCGTGGCCCGTCCCTGATCGGTACTGGCGAGGGCGCCGTGTACTTCCAGGTGAACTCCGGCCGTATGCCGATGATGTCCAACGATGCGCAGGCTGAGCGCAAGCGCCCGCGCTACACCGAGTCCCAGGCACTTGCCCTGGCTGCATACGTTGCGGCCAACGGCGGCGGCCCGGAGCTCGTGTACAACCCGGACGGCTCCCTCGCTATGGAGGAGCTGCGCGGTAAGAACTACAACGGTCAGATCCAGGCAGCAGACGTCGCCCGCGGCGGCGAGCTGTTCCGCCTGAACTGCGCATCCTGCCACAGCTTCACCGGCCGCGGCGGCGCACTTTCCTCCGGTAAGTACGCGCCTGAGCTGGACCCGGCGAACGAGCAGGAGATTTACCAGGCAATGCTCACCGGCCCGCAGAACATGCCGAAGTTCTCGGACCGCCAGCTCAGCACCGACGAGAAGCGCGACATCATCGCCTTCATCAAGTCCTCCAAGGAAACCCCGAGCCCGGGCGGCTACGGCCTTGGCGGGCTCGGCCCGGTGTCTGAGGGCATGGCCATGTGGATGATCGGTGTGACCCTTGTGGCCGCCGCTGCTATTTGGATTGGATCCCGCTCATGAGTGAAGTGAAGAAGAATTACACGACTGAAGAGCTCGACCGCATGAGCAATGCGGAGCTCGCTGCTCTCGGCACCCAGCTCGACGACGTCACGGTCGCGTACCGCAAGGAGCGCTACCCGGTCGAGGGTGATCCGCGTGAGAAGGCGGCAGCTGCCGGCATCAACACCTGGCTGGTTATCTCCGTCCTTTCCGCCATCGCTTTCCTGGGCGTCTACCTCTTCTGGCCGTGGGAGCCGAAGTTCCACGGCGACGAGGGCCTGTGGGTGTACACCTGGTACACCCCGCTGCTCGGCCTGACCGCTGCGCTTTCCTTCGTCTCGCTGGGCATCGCGATGATCCAGTTCGTGAAGAAGTTCATCCCGGAAGAGGTTTCGGTGCAGCGCCGCCACGACGGCCGCTCCTCCGAACTCGACCGCCGCACCACCACCGCACTGCTGAACGACGCTTGGGAGACTTCCACTCTCGGCCGTCGTAAGGCAATGAAGGGTCTGCTCGGCACCGCCGGCGTGCTGGCCGGTCTCGTGGTCATCGCTCCGCTCGGCGGCATGATCAAGAACCCGTGGCGCGAGCGCCACGCACTGGGCTACCACGGCGACGGCACCCTGTGGACCCACGGCTGGACCATTCAGGACCAGGGCGTCAAGGTCTACCTCGGCCGCGACACCGGTGCGATCGCCGAGCTGCACTCCGGTGTTGCCGGCGACCACTACACCACCGCGGGCGTGTCCCGCCTGGTGCGTATGCGCCCGGAGGACCTGGCTGCAGCGTCGATGGAGACCATCTTCCCGCTCTACGAGGAAGATGTGAACGACGGCAACCTCTACGACCCGAAGCGCGATGTGTACGAGAACCACATGCACTCAATCCACGGTCCGCGCAACGCCGTCATGCTGATCCGCCTGCGTTCGCAGGACGCTGCCCGCGTTATCGAGCGCCAGGGTCAGGAAGACTTCCACTACGGCGACTACTACGCCTACTCGAAGATCTGCACCCACATTGGCTGCCCGACCTCGCTGTACGAGGCTCAGACCAACCGCATTCTGTGCCCGTGCCACCAGTCGCAGTTCGACGCCCTGCAGTACGGCAAGCCGATCTTCGGCCCGGCCGCCCGCGCTCTGCCGCAGCTGCCGGTCACGATCGACGAAGAAGGTTACCTCATCGCCAACGGCAACTTCATTGAGCCTGTTGGCCCGGCATTCTGGGAGCGTCAGTCCTAATGAGCACGAAACTCGCAAAAGCCGCGGATAACGCTGATTCGCGCATCACGATTGCCGGCTTCCTCCGGCCGCAGCTGAACAAGGTCTTCCCGAGCCACTGGTCCTTCATGCTCGGCGAGATGGCGCTGTACAGCTTCATCATTCTGCTGCTGACCGGTATCTATCTGGCACTGTTCTTCGACCCGTCGATCACCAAGGTGATCTATGACGGTGCGTACCTGCCGCTGAACGGCGTGGAAATGTCCCGCGCCTACGCAACAGCGCTGGACATCTCCTTCGATGTTCGTGGCGGCCTCTTCGTCCGCCAGATGCACCACTGGGCTGCGCTGATGTTCATGATGTCCATGTTCGCGCACATGATGCGCATCTTCTTCACCGGTGCGTTCCGACGCCCGCGTGAGGCGAACTGGGTCATCGGTGTCACCCTGGTGCTGCTCGGCATGATCGAGGGCTTCATGGGCTACTCCCTGCCGGACGACCTGCTCTCCGGCGTCGGCCTGCGAATCATGTCCGCGATCATCCTGTCCATCCCGATCATCGGTACCTGGACCCACTGGGCCATCTTCGGCGGCGACTTCCCGTCCGACCTGATGCTGGACCGCTTCTACATCCTCCACGTCCTCGTGCTGCCGGGTATCATTCTCGCCCTCATCGGCGCCCACCTGCTCTTGGTCTGGTTCCAGAAGCACACCCAGTTCCCGGGTCCGGGCCGTACCGAGAACAACGTGATCGGTATCCGCATCCTGCCGGTCTTCGCCGTGAAGGCAGTCGGCTTCATGATGATCGTGTTCGGTGTCCTGGCTGGTATGGCTGGTCTGACCACCATCAACGCGATCTGGAACCTGGGTCCGTACAACCCGTCGCAGGTGTCCGCTGGTTCCCAGCCGGACGTGTACATGCTGTGGACTGACGGCGCTGCACGTGTCATGCCGGCGTGGGAGCTCTACCTCGGCAACTACACCATCCCGGGCGCCTTCTGGGTTGCCTTGATGTGTGGTGTCATGGTTGTCCTGCTCATCTCGTACCCGTTCATTGAGAAGAAGGTGACCGGCGACGACGCCCACCACAACCTGCTGCAGCGTCCGCGCGACGTGCCGGTCCGCACCGGCATCGGCGTCATGGGCCTGACCTTCTTCCTGCTGCTGACCATCTCCGGTGGTAACGACCACGTGGCGCACTTCTTCCAGATCTCGCTGAACGCTATGACTTGGTTCGGCCGCATCGGCCTGATCGTGCTGCCGCCGCTGGCGTACTTCATCACCTACCGCCTGTGCATCGGTCTGCAGCGCTCCGACCGCGAGGTGCTGGAGCACGGTATCGAGACCGGTGTGATCAAGAAGCTGCCGAACGGCGCATTCGTCGAAATCCACCAGCCGCTTGGCCCGGTGGACGAGCACGGCCACCCGATCCCGCTGGAGTACGGCGGCGGCCGCGTGCCGAAGCAGATGAACCAGCTTGGCTTCGCGGACTCCGAGACCATCGGTGCCTTCAGCCCGGCAGAACTCGGTGTTACCGAACGCGTCCGCGACATGCAGCAGCAGTTCCACCACGAAGAGATTGAGACGCTGCGTCGCCTCGAGCAGACCAAGCACCTCACCGACCGCGATGCCACCGTCACGGACTCCGCTTCCCACTAAGGAACTGAGAGTTCTCAGCTGACGATCGTCACACGTAGATAAGGGCCCTTCCCGATCGGGGAGGGTCCTTTCTCTTTGTCACGATCAGGTAACTGGGCCATTGAGACCAAGGTCACCGGACGCCCGCAGGTTGGCGGAAATGACTCGCAGAGCAAAATTAAAATTGTGCCTCCAAATCCCGAAATCCCCTGGTGAGGCGGGTTTCGGGAGGTTTCTGGGGCGTGCGGGGGTCGTGTGACGCGGGTGAATTTCCCCCCGAATGAGGGAAATATGACTGTGTAACAGAACTGTAACGGCGGGGCGGGTGGACATCGTTGTTGCCGTTTCGTAATCTGTCCGAGACATTGCGATAACGAACGTTGCCGCAAAGTACGAAGACACTACGTATAGCGCCGCTTCCTGGAACGCCGCCTCACCCGAGGATGGTCGCACAGGAGCCGGGGAACTTGCAGAGGCCAACGAGAGCCTGAGTACCCCGAGGGAACAAGGCAGAAGCCTGACCCTCCTACTTCTCCGGTAGGCGTTGAGAGATATGGAGCACAATTCGTGGCTAAGCACCGTCGTCAGGACACCAGCACCGTAACCCGTACCGTGGCCGCCGCTTCCGCTGTGGTCGCAGGTGCCACCTTGCTGGCTCCGACCGCACAGGCTGCTGAAGTTCGTATCCCCAACACCCCGATTGCCGCTGAGATCCCGGGCATTGAGAACGTGCCGGGCATCGCCGCAATCCCGGGCATCGAGCAGTGGGTTCCGTCGCTGGCGGGCCAGGCATCCCAGGCTGACGTCGCCGCGGCTATTGACGCCGCGAAGGCGCTGCCGGGTGTGACCAACATCCCGAGCTTCAACGCGTTCCTGAATGACGCGCAGGCGCGCTACGCCCCGGCGGCTCCGGCAGCCCCGGCCCAGCAGTACGCTGCTCCGGTTGCCGCTCCGGCACCGCAGGCGTCCCAGGGCCAGCGCATCGTGGATATCGCCCTGAGCAAGGTCGGCGCTCCGTACGTCTACGGCGCTGCAGGCCCGAATGCATTCGACTGCTCCGGCTTCACCTCTTGGGTGTACGCCCAGGCTGGCATCTCCATCCCGCGCACCTCCGGTGCTCAGGCTGCTGCCGGCACCCGCGTGCCGCTGGATCAGCTGCAGCCGGGTGACATCGTCGCCTACTATGGTGGCGCTTCTCACGTTGCTATTTACATCGGTAATGGCATGATGGTTGATGCGCTGAATTCCGGCACCCCGGTGGGCGTTCGCCCGCTGAACATGATGCCGATTCACTCTGCAGTGCGCTTCTAAGCTCACTGCGTGCGACGGACTTCCCCGCCGCCTTTCCTGCCGGTACCCCGGAACAGCCTGCAGGAAGGTGGCGGGGTTTTACGTTTGCCTGGCACGCTTGGCGCGGCTGTGGGGCCCCGCTATAGTGATAACGGTTTTATAAAGATCTGGGGTCGTAAAGGAACACACGTGGAATTGCATTCCAAGCGCTCGGGGGAGAGGCGTTCTCCGGCACTGGCGTCGGCAGTCGTCGCCCTGCTCGCGTTCGGCGCGCAGCCGGCGGCAGCCGACGAGGTGGACGACATGATCACGCAGATGGACGCCATCTCCCATGACGCCTCCGCCAAGGTGGAGGAGATCAAGGGCCTCGAGGATGAGATCGCGGCGGCGCAGCAGCGGATCACCGAGCTTACCGCGCAGGCTGAGGCAGCCCGCGGCGACGCGGAACGCGCCACCGGCGCACGCGTGGGTTTCCAGCACCACGTGAACGGCATTGCGCAGTCGCGCTACCGCAACACCCAGTCGGAGCTGCTGCTCAACACGCTCGACTCCGGCAGTCCGCAGGCTGCGATCGACCGCGCCGCGTACCTTGGTGCACTTTCCCGCAACGCCGAGCGCACGATTCTCGGTCTGAATGCGGCATCGCGGGACGCCGACGACCGCTCGCAGGCCGTCGCCAAGGCGGTGAAGGAAGCGGAAGCGAAGCGAGAGGAGCTTGACCGGAAGCTTGCAGAGCTCGAGCGCGAACGCGCTGAGCTCGATGCGCAGGTGCGCGACATTGAAGCGCGAGTGAACTCGCTGAGCGCGGACGCGCTGACTCGTTGGATCAACAAGGACAACCCCGTCGATGTCAGCGGCATGGACCTTCCCGGTGCCGGCTCCGGCGTTGTCTCGGCCGCGATGGCGCAGCTGGGCAAGCCGTACGGGTGGGGTGCAACGGGCCCGTACGCGTTCGACTGCTCCGGATTGATGGTGTGGGCGTACGCACAGAACGGCAAGGCGATTCCGCGCACGTCGCAGGCTCAGCTGGCCGGCGGTATGCCGGTGCCGCTCAGCAACCTGCAGCCGGGCGACATCATCGGCTACTACCCGGGTACCACCCACGTGGGCATGTACATCGGCGACGGCATGATCGTGCACGCCTCCGACTACGGCATTCCGATCCAGGTCGTGCCGTACAACTCGATGCCGATCACGGGCGCCGTGCGCTACTAATTCCATGTCGGTGCTGCTGGTCACCAACGATTTCCCGCCGACAGTGGGCGGCATCCAGTCCTACCTGCGCGATTATGTCGACGAGTTTGTGCGTCGCAAGGGCCCGCAGGCCATCACCGTCTTCGCGTCGACTCAAGACACAGCAGCGGCAGCGGCGTGGGACGCGACCCAGCCATACGAGATCGTGCGCTGGCCGCGCGCCATTATGGTGCCCACGCCGGCCACAGCGCGGCGCATGGCGGAGCTCATCCGCGAGCGCGGCATCGAGACCGTGTGGTTCGGCGCCGCAGCGCCGCTCGCGCTCATGGGGGCGAGCGCGAAGCGGGCAGGGGTGAAGCGCGTCGTCGCCACCACCCACGGCCACGAGGTCGGCTGGTCCATGCTCCCGGGGGCGCGGCAGGCGCTGCGCACCATAGGCCGCAACGCGGATACCGTCACGTACATTTCCGAGTACACCCTCGCCCGCATCCGTCCAGCATTCGGATCCAGACCGCAGTACGTTGCGCTGCCCTCAGGCGTCGACACGGCGTACTTCCGCCCCGCGTCGGCTGAGACCGTTCGCGCTACTCGCGCAACCCTCGGGGTGGGGGAGGCACCGCTGATCGTCTGCGCGTCCCGGCTCGTGGCGAGAAAGGGCCAAGATCAACTCATCAAGGCGCTCCCAGAAGTACGTCGGCAAGCACCTGGCGCTCGTCTGGTCATCGTCGGGGACGGCGCGTACCGACGCTCCCTTGAGCGCCTCGCCCGCTCCACCGCAGGCGTGCGGTTCACCGGCGCCGTCGAACGGGATGCGCTGCGCGACATCGTCGCAGCCGCGGACGCGTTCGCGATGCCGGCGCGCACACGCGGGGGAGGGCTGGACGTGGAAGGGCTCGGCATTGTCTACCTCGAAGCGCAGGCGTGCGAGGTGCCTGTCGTCGCGGGAGATTCCGGCGGCGCGCCCGAGACCGTGACTCCCGAGACCGGGTTCGTCGTCGACGGGCGCGACGCGCGAGCCATCGCCGCCCGGATCAGCTCCCTGCTTAACGACGCCGACTTGCGCCGCCGCATGGGTGAAGCTGGCCGCCGCCACGTTGCCGAGGCCTATTCGTGGGAGGTGCTCGGCAGCCGCCTCGCGGCGACGCTGATGCCCTAACGCGATAGGCGGCGGTCTAGCATTGACTCCTATGTCTGACGCTTCTCGCCCGCTCACCGTTGGTTTCGACATCGGTGGCACCAACACCCGTGCCGCCGTTGTCGATGCGGACGGTGAGATCCTGGATGTTCGTTCGCGGCCGACTCCGCACGGCTCCGAGGAACTCGAAGAAGCTGTGGTCGGCATGGTTGCGGACCTTCGTCGGGATTACGATGTCGCTGCCGTCGGAATGGCGATCGCCGGCTTCTTGGACCCGGAGTGCGAAATCGTGCGTTTCGCTCCGCACCTGCCGTGGCGCGCTGACCGGCCCGTGCGCCGGGAGCTGGAGGACGCGATCGGGCTTCCGGTGCGCCTCGAGCACGACGCGAACGCCGCTGCCTGGGGCGAGTACAAGTTCGGTGTGGCCAAGGATGCGGAGACATGGGTGTTCTTCGCCGTCGGCACCGGTATCGGCGCCACGCTGATGCACCGCGGCGAGATCTACCGCGGTTCCTTCGGCACCGCGCCGGAGTTCGGCCACATCACGGTCGTGCAGGGCGGGCGGGTCTGCTCCTGCGGCAAAAAGGGCTGTCTGGAGCGCTACGCCTCGGGCACGTCGCTTTTGGATTGCGCCGTGGAGAAGGCCACCATGGGCAAGTACCAGGAATGCGGGCTGTACCGGAAGGTCGTCGATAAGCGGGCCACCGGGCGCGACGTGATGGTGGCGGCGCGTGAGGGCGACGAGCTGGGTCTTGCTGCGCTGTCCAGCTTTGCTACCTGGCTCGGGCGGGGCCTGTCCATCGTCGCCGACGTGTTGGACCCGGCGCTGATTGTGCTTGGCGGCGGCGTGAGCGAAGACGCGGATCTCTTCATCGACGAGGCGCGGGAATCCCTGGCCGCCAACATTGTGGGCGCGGGCTACCGCCCTGTACCGGAGGTGCTGCAGGCGGAGCTGGGCCCCCAGGCAGGTATGATCGGTGTGGCCGATTTGGCGCGTGAGCGCATCCGCGACCACGCCTGAAGCAGTATCCGTAGGGAGTCTTCGACGATGCAGAACCGCTGGTATTCGCTGTTCAAAGCGATTCTGGGCCCGCCACTTCTGGTGTGGAACCGTCCGACGATTGACGGCGCGGAGCACATCCCCGAATCCGGTCCGGTGATCCTGGTGTCCAACCACCAGGCGGTGATGGACTCGTTCTACCTCCCCCTCATGGTGCGCCGCCACATTCAGTTCCCGGCGAAGCAGGAATATTTCACTGCGCCGGGGCTGAAGGGCCGCATCCAGAAATTCTTCTTCACCTCCGTCGGCCAGATTCCGGTGGATCGCTCAAGCTCCGACGCCGGCGAGGCAGTGCAGCGGGCCGCGGAGGAAGTGCTGGGCCGCGGCGATGTATTCGGCATCTACCCGGAGGGCACGCGCTCTCCGGACGGACGTCTCTACAAGGGCCGCACCGGCATGGCGCGCGTTGCCATGGCAACTGGCGCGCCGGTAGTGCTGGTCGGCATGATCGGCTCCCGCGACGCGAACCCGATCGGCACGTCCATCCCGCGTCCGGCGAAGGTCCGCATCAAGATCTCGGAGCCGATTGATCCGCACACATGGGCGGCAGAGCACAGTCTGGATCCGGCAACGCGCGACGTGATGCGCCCGTTCACGGACTTCATTATGAGTGAGCTTTCCGAACTCACCGGCTACCCGTACGTCGACGTGTACGCCTCTGACGTGAAAAAGTCGCTGGAGGCCACCGGCGAGTTCCCGGAGGGTGCGGAGCCGGGCGGCGAGCTGGAGACCTGGCCGGAGAATGCTGGGGGTCGCGCTTAGGTGGATAAGGATCTGATCATCCGCGTCGTCCTCGTCGTCGCCATCGTCGCGGGGTACCTCGTTGCTTCCCGGGCGGAGTTCTACAACTCCGTCATCGCGCCGCTCGCAGTGGTGGCCGTCGCCGTCGTCATGTTCTGGCCGCGGCGCCAGCAGTAGGCGGGGGTTGTGCGCTACTTCTACGACACGGAATTCATCGAGGACGGCGAAACCATCGAGCTGGTGTCCATCGGCATCGTTGGCGAGGACGGGCGCGAATACTACGCCATTTCCAGCGAATTCGACCCAGAGCGCGCCAACGACTGGGTGCGCGCCAACGTGCTGAATAAGCTGCCCCCGCGCACGGCGCCGGTATGGAAGCCGCTAAAAACCATCCGCGACGAGGTGCTCGCGTTTCTCACCGCCCGCCACACGCAGCCGGAGCTGTGGGCGTGGGTCGGGGCGTACGACCACGTGGTGCTGGCCCAGCTGTGGGGGGACATGCGCGGCCTGCCGCGCGAACTTCCGAGATTTACCCGCGAGCTCAAGCAGTACTGGATCATGGCGGGGAGGCCGCGCCTGCCGGAGATTCCGGACGGCAACCACGACGCCCTCGTGGATGCGCGCCACAACTTGCGGAAGTACCGAGCGTGCGCCGCCGCGTTGCCGATGGACCGCAACGGCCGGGTGTCCACGATATGGAATTCTCCTTCCATCCGATGACATATTGCAGGTGGTTTAGGTCGCGGCTGCGGAACGCTCCGTGCTACAACTAGACACGTGAGTTGGACAGTTGACATTCCCAAAGAAGTGCTGCCGGATCTGCCCCCGATGCCGGGTGATCTGAACGAGAAGTGGCTCGACGTACTTTCCCGAGACGCGAAGCAGCAGCCGTCGTGGGACGCGGAGCAGGCGAACCAGGTCCGCAAGATCCTCGAATCTGTGCCGCCGGTCGTCCTCGCGCCCGAGGTGGAGGACCTCAAGGCGCGCCTCGCTGAGGTTGCTTTGGGCAACGCCTTCCTCCTGCAGGGCGGCGACTGCGCCGAGACCTTCGAGTCCAGCACTGAGCCCCACATCCGCGCCAACATCCGCACCCTGCTGCAAATGGCTGCGGTGCTCACGTACGGCGCGTCCATGCCGGTAGTGAAGATCGGCCGCATCGCCGGCCAGTACGCCAAGCCGCGCTCTTCCGACCGCGACGAGAACGGCCTGCTGAACTACCGCGGCGACATTGTCAACGGCGTGGAGCCGACCGAAGAGGCGCGCCGCCACGACCCGGCCCGCATGGTCCGCGCCTACGCGAACTCTGCCGCGACGATGAACCTGGTCCGCGCGCTGGTCACCTCCGGCACGGCTGACCTGCACCACATCAACGACTGGAACAAGGAGTTCGTGCGCCGCTCGCCGGCTGGTGCGCGCTACGAGGCGCTCGGCCGCGAGATCACCCGCTCGCTCGCTTTCATGGACGCCTGCGGCGTGAACGACGACAACCTGCGCACCTCCGCGTTCTACGCCTCCCACGAGGCGCTCCTCGTGGACTACGAGCGCGCGATGCTGCGCCTGCACACCAACAGCCGCGGCGAGACCAAGATCTACGACTTGTCCGCGCACCAGCTGTGGATCGGCGAGCGCACCCGCGGCCTGGACGATTTCCACGTCAACTTCGCGGCGTTCATCGACAACCCGGTGGGCATCAAGCTCGGCCCGACCACCACACCGGAAGAGGCCGTGGCGTACGCCCAGAAGATCGACCCGAACCGCGAGCCGGGCCGCCTCACCATGATCGCCCGCATGGGCCACGACAAGGTCCGCAGCGTGCTGCCGGGCATCATTAAGGCTGTCGAGGCTTCGGGCCACAAGGTGGTCTGGCAGTCCGACCCGATGCACGGCAACACCTTCACCGCATCCAACGGCTACAAGACCCGCCACTTCGACAAGATCATCGACGAGGTGCAGGGCTTCTTCGAGGTGCACCGCGAGCTGGGCACCCACCCGGGCGGCATCCATGTCGAGGCGACCGGCGAGAACGTCACCGAGTGCCTCGGCGGCGCGCAGGACATCACAGACGTTGATCTGCCGGGCCGTTACGAGTCCGCCGTCGACCCGCGCCTGAACACCGAGCAGGCTCTCGAGCTTGCCTTCCTGGTCGCGGAGATGCTGCGCTACTAGCGCACTAGCCGGCGATCAGCTGCGGGAGCTCCCCGTACATTCCGGAGCCGAACCACCAGCCGCCGATCGCCACCGCGGCCGTCGCCGCGACAGCGAGCGCCAGAAATACCGCGAGTCCCACGCCGCCCCGGTTGGTCACGAGCTTGACCTCCGGGGCGTCGCCCTTCTCGCCCTCCTCCAGTTCCGGGGGCAAGTGCGTATCGACGTTCGCAGGCACCCGCGCCGCCTCCGGATAGGGGCGTGGCTGCGCGTCGTAGCGCGGGGGTTCCTCGTAGCGCGTCTGCTGGGGGAAGAGGCGCTGCTCGGCGGGGCGCACCTCGGTGGGGCGGGCGTCGGCAGGCAGTGCCGCACGCGTCGCTCCGGTCGCGGAGGGCAGCACGCCGAAGTTGGTGGGGTGCGCCGCCGCACGGTTCGCAGCGGAGTTCCGCGGCACCGGCACCGTGTACTCGGGCAGCGCGAGGGCGTCGGCGACATCGTCGAGCGCGTGGAGGAACTCAGTCGCGTCACGGAAGCGGTCTTCAGGCCTGCGGGACGTGGCGGTGGCAACGAGTTCGTCGAAAAGCTTGGGCACGCCCGCAATCAGCGAGCTCGGCGCGGGCACGTCGGAGTGCAGCCGCGCGTAGGCCCGCGCGAGCTGCGTCTCCCCGCTGAACGGCGTGCGGCCGGTAAGCAGCTCGAAAAGCACGATGCCGGCGGAGTACACGTCGGAGGCGTGGGTCATGGGGGAGCCGTCGACCTGCTCGGGGGAGAGGTAGGAGACGGTGCCCACAATCTGATCGGTGGAATGCGTCGCCTCGGCGGCGGCGCGTACGAGGCCGAAATCGGCGAGTTTCACGCGGTGGTCGGCGTTGATCAGCACGTTGTCCGGCTTGATGTCGCGGTGGATCAGCCCCCGCGCGTGCGCCGCGGCGAGCCCGGTGAGCATGCCCCGCATCACGGCGGCGGCTGCGTGCGGCGGCATCGGGCCCCGTTCGTCGAGAAGCTCGCGGAGCGTGCCCCCGACGATCAGCTCCATGATGAGGTACATCGTCTCGCCCTGGGCAGAAAAGTCGTAGACGTTGACCAGGTTGGGGTGGGAGAGCTGCGCCATCGCGCGTGCTTCGCGACGGAAGCGGTCGCGGAACACGGGGTCGTGCACGAACTGCTCGTGCATCACCTTCGCGGCGACTTCGCGCCCGAGGCGGGTGTCAACGCAGCGGTAGACCGTCGCCATGCCGCCGCGCGCGATGGGGCGGTCGATGACGTAGCGGCCCTCGAGGGTGTCTCCCACTGCCAAGTGCATGCAAACCAGTATGGCCACCGCACTTCGCAATGGCCAACACGGGTGCGGGCGCTAGACTACTGCGCGTGACTACCCCGCAGCAGCCTCAGCAGTCCCTGGACCAACTCCTTGAAGGCGAAGCACTTCTCACGTTCCCCGAGGTCGCCGAGATGCTCGGCGTGCCGGTGACCAAGGTGCACGACATCGTAGGCAGCGGCAAGCTCGTGGTGTACCGCCACAACGGCACGAAGACCATTCCGGCGCTGCTCCTCAACGACGGGGAGCTGTCCAAGTTCGTGGGCGGAGCCATCACCGTGCTTGCCGACGGCGGCTTTGAACCCGACGAGATCCTCACCTTCCTGTTCACCCCGGACGAATCGCTGCCGGGGCGCCCAATTGACGCCCTGCACGGCCACGGCGCGCGCGAGGTCATCCGCCGCGCGCAGGCGATGGCGTTCTAGCCGCGCAACTTACTTTCGCCGCGCTGTGGCTTTCACGGCCAGCTGGCGCAGCGTCTCGGCGACATCCTCGCTGATGTCGGCACCGTCGAGGTGCGCCAAGCCGGCGGCGGTGAGTTCGGTGATCCGGGCTTCGACAGCGTCGACGGCGCCGCTGCGCTCAATGATGCCGGCAAGCCGCTGCAGGTCGGCCGGGTCGGCGGCGGTGCCGATGCCCGCGCGGAGTTCTGTAGCGGCGGAAGGATCGCTGACGTCGAGAAGCTCCAGCGCCGAGGCGTAGAGCACCGTGCGCTTGCCTTCGCGGATGTCGTCGCCGGCGGGCTTGCCGGTCACGCTGGAATCGCCGAACACGCCGAGGATGTCGTCGCGCAGCTGGAACGCCATGCCGATGTCGCGCCCGTAACCGCGGAACGCCTCGATAGTGTCCTCGCTCGCCCCGGCCAGTGACGCGCCGAGGTGCAGCGGGCGCTCGATGGTGTACGCGGCCGTTTTGAAGCGGTTCACCCGGTCGGCCATCTCAGCTGACTCGCTGCCCTGGGCTTCCAGCATGATGTCGAGGAGCTGCCCGCCGATGACTTCGGTGCGCATGCCCCGCCAGGCATCTTCTGCGCGCGCGAGCGCTTCCTGCGTCACGCCGGAGCCGCGCCACATGTCCTCGGCCCACACCAGGGCGAGATCACCGATCAGGATCGCGGCGTGCTCGCCGAACACGGCTGCGTCGCCGCGCAGGCGGCGGTCGCGGTGGTCCGCCTCCACCGCGCGGTGGACGGTGGGGGAGCCGCGGCGGGTGTCCGACGCATCAATAATGTCGTCGTGGATCAACGCGCACGCCTGGATGAACTCCAGCGAACTGACCGCCCGCAGCACCGCGGTCGGGTCCTCCGTGCCGCGCTCGACCCCGCCGCCGCCGACGAATCCCGCCCAGCCGTACAGCGGGCGGATGCGCTTGCCGCCGCCCAGGACGAAGTGCCTGAGGTGGCCCACCGCCTCCTCCACAGGTGCGCCGAGTGCGCTGATGGCAACCGCGCGGTCAGCAAAGAACGCCTCGAGATGGGTCGCGACGGCTGCCGGCACCTCGGCGATGTCAATAGCGCGCTGCTGCACGTAGGGCTCCTTGCTGGTTGCGGGTAAAGCTAGGCCCCAACACTACAGTTCAAGCGGCAGCGGCCGGCCGAGGATGGCAAAGGGCCGTTGGTCGCCCGGGTAGAGAAAGCGCCGGGCCACGTCCACGAATCCGAAGCGGCGGTAGAGGCTGAATGCGTGGTTCGCCTCGTCTTTCACCTCGGGTGTGGAGAGCAGCGCCCACGCCGCCGGCGCCTGGCGAAGCAGCTCGGCGAGCATCGCGGCACCGATCCCTCGCCCCTGCTGGCCGGGAGCGACATGAATCTCGGCGACCTCGAAGTAACTGTCCAGAATCTGCTGGCGCTCATGGGTGATACCGCCGGATTCCTCCATGCTGCGCACCAGCTGTCGGTCCCACCAGCGGTCCCGGCTTCCCAAAAAGCCGTACGCGACCCCCACCACATCGTCGCCATCCACCGCCGCGATAGCGGTGAAGCCTGGCCATGCGACCTCGCCGCGCCAGACACGAATGCGCTGGTCCCGGATCGCCGGGTTGTACTCCATCGCCGCGATATAGATATCCACCAAAGTGGGCACAAGCAGGGAGTATTCGCCGGCAGTCAGCCTGCGGATTTCAACAGTCACCCCACCACCTAACCACGCCTAGCGCGAGCTTTGCGCGGTTTTCGGGGCACTGCTTTTCGACGTTCGAACACATGATCTAAACGTCCGTCAGTGGTGCCGAACGCGTGTTTTACCTTGAGCTCATGAACAGCATCATTTCCGCCACCACTAATTCCACCTACGGCACCGCCGCTCGTCCGTCGCGCCGCGATGTTTTCCTCGCCTCGGCCGAAGATCTCCTTGCTGCGGCGCGCGCCGACCTGCTTGCCGGGCAGCTCGACCTCGCCATGGAAAACGCTTACCGCGCCGCGTTACGCGTGGCCGGGGCGGTGAACGCGGGCTCGCCAGTAATACGGAAGCGCAAGCGGCTCCCCACTAGCGCCTGGGACAAGCTCGCCCTCACGGGAGACGATGGCAAAGAATGGGCCAACCGTTTCCGCCGTTACTCGCGAGAGCGGGGGAGGGTCGCATCCGGCATCCAGCGCCAGCCGGACGGGGAGACTGTGCGCCGCTTGCTTGCGGATGCCGAGGCGTTTTATCTCTCCGCGGTTCCGGGGCAGAGCCCGGCCGCCGCGTAGGTTGGGCTGGGGGGTTGGGTGCTGGAGCTGTCAGCGTGTGGAGCTCTCAGCGGGAGCGCTCTGACCTGCGGGTTTCAATTGGACACTTGTCGGCAAGTGCGTTGAGAGCTCCACCTGCAGTTGCACTTGCGCGGTGCCGCTGGAGCTCTCAGCGATGCGGGCCCCTGTGCAGGCACCGCCGGGCGGCTCCGATTGTTCAAGCATTGTTTTTGCCGGGAACAAACCGGCTACGATGACCGTTAGTACTAAGACAATGTCCCCCTCGGAGCTGTGGAGAAAAGCAAGTGTCTCTTTCTGAGCAAGAACAGCGCACGCTCCGCGAGATTGAGCAGTCTCTCCTCGCGGAAGACCCCAAATTCGGGAGCAGCGTCGCCCACGAAGCCGGTTTCGGCGCCGCCGCGCCGACCGGCACCCTCACCATGCGCAGTGTTGCGCTCATGGTGCTCGGGCTCGTCCTGCTGATCGGCGGCGTTGCGCTGGCCTCGCTCAGCATGTGGGCGATCATCCTCAGTGTTATCGGCTTTGTCGTCATGCTTGGTGGCGGTGTCATGGCCCTGCGTACCCCGGCGCCGACCGCGGCTCGTGCTCAAGCAGCTCCTCGCGCGCAGCGTGCCCGCTCCGCCCGCAGTGTGGCGATGGAGGAGAATTTCCGCCGTCGTTTTGAGGATCGTCAGTAGCGTCGCCCCTGAAGCACCCTGAAAAGCGCCCCCTCGCGGGGCGCTTTTTCTATGCGCCTATGCGCCCCACTTCCGCCCACCCGCAGCCCCCACTTCGCCCCACGCCACGACAACCCCCAAGATGGGGCCGGTGTTGCTGCCTAGTTGCTCCTGCGTGCCGTCGTTACGCATGTGCTTCTAGCGCACTATTGTGGCCAGAGTGGACTGCCCGGCGGGATAGTGCCCCACGCCAATTCAAGCCTCCGACCTGCGCTTTTAGCAACCATTACAAGCAACTTTCCGCGGAGTGTGGCGTTTGTGGGGGAAAGTGGGTTAAAGTGGGGCACAGCGGAGAGCCGTGGTGTCCATGCTGACTACATGGGGGCGTACGGGTCGAAGCGAAGAAAATTCCATGAGCTCGGTCGGACGGTGAAGGAAGGTAGGTCGCCGGATGTTTCTGGGAACCTACACTCCCAAGCTCGATGACAAGGGGCGCCTGACGCTGCCCGCCAAGTTCCGCGAGGAGTTGGGGGACGGGTTGATGGTGACCAAGGGGCAGGACCACTCTCTGGCGGTCTATCCCCGCGAGGAGTTCGCCGCACGCGCCCGCAAGGCAGCGGCGGCTTCCCGCACGAACCCGAAGGCGCGAGCCTTCATCCGCAACCTGGCTGCCAGTGCGGATGAGCAGACGCTGGACGGTTCCGGCCGCATCACGCTGTCGCCGGCGCACCGCGAGTACGCAAACCTGAGCAAGGAGTGCGTAGTCATCGGGTCCGTGGATTTTCTGGAGATCTGGGACGCAACGTCCTGGGCGCAATACCAACAAGAGACGGAAGCCGCCTTCTCGGCGGCGGACGACGACGACATTCTCTCCGGTCTGCTGTAGGACTGACTACCCTGCGGCGGGCACTGACTACTGACGGAGAGCGTGTACGGACTCTGTCCGGGGTGCGAAGCTCCTCTGGTGTACTTCCCCGACATCAGAGCGGCCGCCCCGGGCAGGGCTCTACGCGCTCCCCACACCTGGTGGGATTCTCTTAAAAGGGGGTGGACCCGAAGATGGCACGCGGCAACGTCAGCGACATGGACTTTGACCCGGCGGCCAACCACGGCCACGTCCCCGTCATGCGCGACCGCATGGCAGAACTGCTCGCTCCCGCCGTCGAGGCGTATGGCGACGCTGCGGTGATCGTCGACGGCACCCTCGGCGCCGGCGGGCACACTGAGCACTTCCTCACTGTCTTCCCCCGCGCCCGGGTCATCGGTGTGGACCGCGACCCGAACGCGCTCGCCCAAGCTGGCGAGCGCCTTGCGCGCTTCGAGGACCGCTTCGCGCCGGTACAGGCGCGTTTCGACGCCATTTCCCAACCCATCCTCGAAGGGGAGGGCCCGGCGTTCGATGCAGTGCGCGAGCGCGGCGTGGCGGGTGCGCTGTTCGACTTGGGTGTGTCCTCGATGCAGCTCGATCAGCCAGAGCGCGGCTTCGCCTACAAGGTGGACGCACCGCTGGACATGCGGATGGATCCTTCGGCCGGTATCACCGCGGCCGACGTGCTGAACACCTACAGCCACGGCGACATCGCGCGCATTCTTAAGACGTACGGCGACGAGCGTTTCGCCGGCAAGATCGCCTCCGCAATTGTGAAAGAGCGAGAGCGCGAGCCGTTCACCACCTCCGGCCGCCTCGTGGAGCTGCTCTACGACACTATCCCCGCAGCGTCGCGGCGCACCGGCGGCCACCCCGCAAAGCGCACGTTCCAGGCGCTGCGCGTCGAGGTCAACGGCGAACTTGAGGCCGTTGAGCAGGTTGTCCCCGTGATCACTGAGCTGCTCGGCCCGGGTGGGCGAGTGGTGTTCATGAGCTACCAGTCGCTGGAAGACAAGATCATCAAATCCGCCTTCGCCGAACTCACTGCGTCGAAGACGCCGCCGGGTCTGCCGATAGACCTGCCTGGCACCGCTCCAGAATTTGCGTCTATCACCAACGGCGCGGAGAAGGCTCCGGCAGAAGAAATCGACCTCAACCCGCGTGCCGCGCCAGTTCGCGTGCGCGGAATAGAGAAAATAGACCTACCTAACTCACACTAAAGGAACCCGAGACCATGGCCGTTCGAGACATCGCCTCCGCGTCCCGCACCGCGACGCTGCCGCGCACCAGCCGGTCCCGACCAACCGCGTACGCCCCGGCGCCGAAGCCGGGCGTGAAGCCGCACGTGCCGCACAGCGGCTCGCGCGGCCGTCTCGGTTCCCAGCAAGTGGTGTCCGTGCGCGGGCGTCGGGTGGCTGCGCCGGTGCAGGCGAAGAGCCGCTTCTCCGCGGTCAGCGGCCTGATTGTCGCGCTGATCGTCGTAGGCATCGCCATCGCCATGGTGCTTTCCGGCCTGTCCACCACCCAGACCTTCACCATTCAGCGTCTCCAGTCCCAGGAGCGCCAGCTGGAAAACGAGGTGGAGTCGCTCAACCGCGACCTGGAAGATCTCCGCTCCTCCGCCGAGATCGCGCAGCGCGCCGCAGACGCGGGCATGTTGGTAGCCACCCAGCCCGGCATCGTCGAGGTTGCACCGGACGGCCACATCGAGGAGCGCCGCCCGTTCAACCCGGAGTCCGTCGCCCCGGTCATGGATGTCAACGGCGCACCGACCCGCGCCGACCGCGCCACCAGCGACCGCGGCGCGACGCAGGAGCTCGGAGATTCTCTGACGCAGCTGCCCGGCGGCAACGTGTTGGGCGATATCCCGCCGGCACCGGAAGGGGTACCGGCTCCGCTGTTCGACAACGTCGCCCCGTACCAGCCGAACGTTCCCGCCTCCTTCTAGCGTGTGGCGCACGCTGCAAGCGTGCATCAGCATGCAAGATTGGGGCCGACACGTTTTCTTCATGTCTAAACCGCGAGCAGTCCGAGGCAGGTGAGCATCCAAGTGGCGGAATCCCAAGCCACAATTACAAACCGGCGTGCCTCCTGGCTCGCCGTGGCTTTTTTGGTTGTCGCCGCAATCCTCATCGGCCGCCTCTTCTGGGTGCAGGTCGTGTGGGGCCCGGACCTGCGCGAACAAGCCCAGGCGCAGCGCGCCCGCCTCTACACCGACCCAGCCCGCCGCGGAGAGATCGTGGACCGCGAAGGCAACCGCCTCGCCTACACTATGCAGGCCCGCTCGCTGACGGTGTCCCCGATCACGCTGCGCAAGGAGTTGCGCGAGCAGCAGGAGCTGCAGATGCGTATCGACGGTCTTTCGAAGGAATCCATCGAGGCCCAAATCGACGCCCGCGTCGAAGACGTGCTCCGCACCATGGCGAACGAGATCCCCGTGATGATCGGCGACGGGGTCGTGGAGCGCGAGGAGACGGAGAAAGAATCGTCGCGAAGCAAGGCAGCGAGCGACGCGCCGCGCACCGTCGGCAACGTCAGCGCCCGCGAGATCCTGGACAAGCTGCACGCGGAGACCAATTACGAGGTGCTGGTGCGCAACGTGGACCCGGACGTCGCTGCGCAGGTGGCGAAGGCCTTCCACGGCGTCGCCGCCGACCATCAGGACATTCGCCAGTACCCCAACGGCGCGATCGGGGAGAACATCCTCGGCAAGGTCTCAATGGACGGCCACGGCCAATTTGGCCTCGAGGCGAGCTCGGACGCGATCCTGACCGGCATCAACGGCCGCTCCACCGAGGATGTCTCGGCGGACGGGCAGGCAATCCCCGGCACCCTGCGCGACGTGGTGCCGGCCGTCGACGGTTCCCGGATCGAGCTGACCATCGACCTCGACCTGCAGACATTCGTGCAGCAGACCCTCGAACAGGCGAAGGCCAACTCGCTCGCTCTGGATGCGCAGGCCGTGGTGCTCGACGCCCGCACCGGCGAGGTCCTCGCGATGGCCAACACCGGCACCATCGACCCGAACGGGGACGTGCAGAAGCAGCTCAACGAGGGCCGCGACTTCGACAACGACTCCATTTCCCACCCCTTCGAGCCCGGCTCGGTGGCCAAAGTGATCACCGCCGCCGCGGCGATCGAGGAGGGCCTGACCGACCCGTTCGAAGTGCACCAGGTGCCTGGCAGCATCGACATGGCCGGCGTCACGGTACGCGACGCGTGGGCGCACGACGTCGCCCCGTACACCACGGCAGGCATCTTCGGTAAGTCTTCGAACGTCGGCACGCTGCAGCTCGCGCAGCGCCTGGGAGAGGAGCGCTACTGGGAGTACCTGCAGCGCTTCGGCATCGGGCGCACCACGGGAGTCGAGCTGCCGAACGAATCCGCGGGTCTGCTGCCGGCGCTCGAGCAGTGGTCCGGCGGCACCTTCGCCAACCTGCCGATCGGCCAGGGCATGAGCTGGTCCGCGCTGCAGATGGCGGGCGTGTACCAGTCGCTGGCGAACGGCGGCGAGCGCATCGAGCCGCGCATCATCTCAAAGGTCATCGGGCCGGATGGTGAAGAGATCGAACAGCCGGAGCCGGCTCGCACGCGAGTGGTCAGCGAGGAGACTGCCCGCACGACGGTGGACATGTTCCGCTCGGCATTCCAATCGGACCCGATGGGCCTGCAAAGCGGCACCGCTGGCGGCAACGAGCTGGAGGGGTACCAGCTGGCCGGCAAGACGGGCACCGCGCAGAAGGTGAACCCGGAGACGGGCGCGTACTCGCAGAGCCAGTTCTGGATTACGTTCGCGGGCATCGCCCCGGCGAATGACCCTCGCTTCGTCGTCGCGATCATGCTGGATGAGCCGCAGCGCGGGCCCCTGAGAGGCGGCATGGGCGGGCAATCCGCGGCACCGGTGTTCACCGAGATTGCCAGCTGGCTGCTCAACCGGGAGAACGTCCCGCCGAGCCCGCCCGCGGAACCGTACATCTTGCAGGCAGAATAAACACTCGAGGCAGAAAGGATTCGCACTATGGCTCAGCATGCAACACCCACGCTCCGCAGGATCGCGGACATCGCCGGCGCGGACGTGGTCAACGAGCCCGGTGCAGATCTTCCCGTCGCGTCGGTGAGCCTCGATTCCTCCGCAGTTGAACCGGGCGGGCTTTTCGCCGCCCTGCCGGGCACCCGCGTACACGGCGCACGTTACGCCTTCGACTCGGCCGCCGGGGCGATCATCACTGACCACGCTGGCCTGGCAATCATCCAGGAGACTTCGGACCGCCGCCCCGTCCTCGTGGTCGAGGACGTGCGCGCCGTGCTCGGGGACATCGCCGCCAAAATTTACGGCCGCCCTTCCGAGCACATGACGCTCATCGGCGTTACCGGCACCTCCGGCAAGACCACCACGACGTACATGCTGGAGCGCGGTCTGGCCGCGGCGGGTTGCCGCGTCGGGCTGATCGGCACCACCGGCACCCGCATCAACGGCGAGCCCGTGCCCACCTCACTCACCACCCCCGAAGCGCCGACCCTCCAGGCACTGTTCGCCCGCATGCTCGCTGCCGGGGTGACGCACGTGGTCATGGAGGTCTCTTCTCACGCGCTCATGCTGGGACGCACGGGCGGCGCGCGTTTCGACGTCGCCGGCTTCACCAACTTGAGCCAGGACCACCTCGACTTCCACTCGACGATGGAGGAATACTTCGCCGCCAAGGCCCAATTCTTCGACCCGGCCTCGCCGCTCGCCGCCGCGCGCAGCGTCATCTGCGTCGACGACGAATGGGGCGTTCGCTTGACGACGATTGCGTCCGAGCCCGTGACCGTCGGCACGCGCGGCCAAGCGGATGTAGACGTGGCGGCTGAACAGCTCAGTGTGGATGCCACCGGCGCCCAAGAAGTGCAGGTGCGCATCGGCGGCGATGCGAGAACGTTCACGCTGCCGTTGCCGGGAGCCTTCAACGTAGCCAACGCGGCGCTCGCAATCGCGCTGGCCGACGCGGTGGGCGCGGATGTCGACGCCTTCATCGGCGGCCTGAGCGGCGCGACAGTGCCCGGACGCATGGAGCCCGTCGACTGCGGGCAGGACTTCGTCGCCGTCGTTGATTACGCCCACAAACCGGCTGCCGTCGCTGCTGTGCTTCAGACGCTGCGCGGCCAGGTCCCAGGACGTATCGGGGTCGCCGTGGGCGCTGGCGGCGACCGGGATGCGTCGAAACGCCCGCTCATGGGTGCGGAGGCAGCACGGCGCGCGGACCTGGTGATTGTCACCGACGACAACCCGCGCACCGAGGACCCGGCCGCGATCCGCGCGGCGGTGATCGAAGGCGCTCGCGAGGCAGCGGGTGCCGCCACTGAGGTGCGCGAGGAGGGCGACCGCGCCCGCGCCATCGACGCGCTTGTGGGGTGGGCGACACCCGGCGACGCGATCATCGTCGTCGGCAAGGGCCACGAGGTGGGTCAGATTGTCGGCGCGGAGACGCTGCACTTCGACGACAGGGAAGAGATGCGCCGCGCCCTGCGCGAGCACGGCTACGGATCAGAAACCGGCGAGGAGTAGACCATGATTTCGCTTTCGCTGCGCCAGATCGCAGACATCACCGGCGGCACGCTGAGCCCCGAAGCCGACCCTGAGGCGTTGGTGACCAGCTTCGTCGAGTTCGACTCCCGCAAGATCACCCCGGGCGGGCTTTTCGTGGCGCTGCCGGGCGCGCGCGTCGACGGCCACGATTTCGTTGCCAAGGCCGTGCAGCAGGGCGCGACCGCCGCGCTGACCACCCGCGAAGTTGGCGCGCCGGCGATCATCGTGCCGAAGCGCCCGCCCGCCCCCGGCGACAACTCCGACCTCGCAGCGAACGATCCCGACGGCTCCGCGGCCGGCGTGGTCGACGCCATGTCGCGCCTCGCCGCGCACGTGGCGCGCGAGCTGGTGGCCAGCCACGGCCTGGCCATCGCCGGCGTGACCGGCTCGGCGGGCAAGACCTCCACAAAGGACCTCATTGCCGCGGTGCTCTCAAGCGCGGGCGAGACCGTCGCGCCCCCGGGATCCTTCAATAACGAGATCGGCCACCCTTACACCGTGCTGCGCTGCAGCGAGGACACGGATTTCCTCGTTGCGGAGATGTCCGCGCGCGGCATCGGCCACGTCGCCAACCTGGCTCGCATCGCCCCGCCGAAGGTGGGTGTGGTGCTCAACGTCGGCTCCGCACACCTGGGCGAGTTCGGCTCGCGGGAGAACATCGCGCTGGCAAAGGGCGAGCTCGTTGAAGCGCTGCCCGCCGCCGACGACGGGGGAGTGGCCGTTCTCAACGCCGACGACGACCTCGTCGCCGGCATGGCGTCCCGCACCGCAGCGCGCGTGGTCACCTTCTCCGCCGACGGCAACGAGGCAGACTACTTCGCTACCGATGTCGAGCTCGACGAGCTGGCCCGCGCCACCTTCACCATGCACAGCCCGCACGGCGCGCCACAGCGCGTGCGCCTCAACGTCTTCGGCGCCCACCAGGTCTCCAACGCGCTCGCGGCGGCCGCCGTGGGCATGGAATGCTGCATGACACCGGAAGCCGTCGCCGAGGCGCTGAGCAACGCGCACTCGGTGTCCTCCCACCGCATGGACGTGAACACCCGCGCCGACGGCGTCACCGTGATCAACGACGCCTACAACGCCAACCCGGAATCCATGCGCGCCGCCATCGCCGCGCTCGGTTTCACCGCCGCCGCGCGCCCGGGTGTCCGCTCCGTCGCCGTGCTCGGCGAGATGGGGGAGTTGGGCCACGACTCGGTGCAGGCCCACGCCGCGCTCGCGGATGATCTGGCCCGCTACCGGGTCACCCACTTGGTCACCGTCGGCACCAGCGATGCGATGGCTGAGCTCGCGGAGCGCGCCCGGGAGCGCGGCATAGACACCGTGGAGGTGGGGGACGCTGAGGCGGCTGGAACGTACGTCGATAAGCTGCTTGCATCAGCTCCCCCGGGTGCGGAGGGCTGGCACACGCGCGAACACCGCGATGTTGTGCTGGTGAAAGCGTCCAACGCGTACGGGCTGTGGGTGGTGGCTGAGCAGATACTGCGCGGCCGCAAGACAATCTAGAAGAGGGTTTGGAAGAAGATAATGGTTCAGCTCATCATCGCGGGAATAGTCAGCTTCCTGGTCACCATTTTCACCACCCCGATGCTCATCCGGTACTTCCACCGGCGCGAGATGGGCCAGGAGATCCGCGAGGACGGACCGCAGTGGCACGAGAAGAAGCGCGGCACCCCGACGATGGGCGGCCTGGCTATCCTCCTCGGCATCACGCTCGGCTACGTCGTGAGCGCGCTCGTCGCCATCGCCGGCGGCCACGCAGGTTTCACCGCCTCCGGCTTGATCGTGCTCTTCCTCACCCTTTCGCTCGGCTTGGTGGGCTTCGCGGACGACGGCATCAAGCTCTTCCTCAAGCGCAACCTCGGCCTGAACAAGACGGCCAAGCTCGTCGCGCAGCTGGCGATCGCCATGATCTTCGGCTTCCTGATCACCCGCTTCCCCAACGCGAACGGGCTCACCCCCGGCTCGACGTTTCTGAGCTTCACCCGCGACATCGAGACCATCAACATCGCGGTCGGCGGCGGGATCGTCGGCATGATCCTCTTCCTCATTTTCATCTACCTGCTGCTCGCCGCATGGTCGAACGCGGTGAACCTCACCGACGGCCTCGACGGCCTCGCCGCCGGCAGCACCGCGCTGGTGATGATGTCCTACACCTTCATCACCTTCTGGCAGTTCCGGAATTCCTGCGAGGTGGGCGCCGCGCCGGGCTGCTACTCCGTGCGCGACCCGCTCGAGCTCGCCGTACTCGCCGCCTCCGGCTTCGGCGCCTGCATGGGCTTCCTCTGGTGGAATGCGGCACCGGCGAAGATCTTCATGGGCGACACCGGCTCGCTCGCCCTCGGCGGCCTCGTCGCGGGCCTGTCCGTCTGCTCCCGCACGGAGCTGTTGATGGTGATCATCGGCGCGCTCTTCGTCATCGAGGCCGCCTCCGTGGTCATCCAGGTCGCCTCCTTCAAGACAACCGGCAAGCGCGTGTTCAAGATGGCCCCCTTCCACCACCACTTCGAGCGCAGCGGCTGGCCGGAGACCACGGTGGTGATCCGCTTCTGGCTCATCGCAGGCATGGCCTGCGCGTTCGGCCTCGCCGCGTTCTACGGTGAGTGGCTCGGCCAGATCGGCACCCAGCTGTGAGCCCGCGCATTCCCGACGTCTTCTCCCGCGGCGTGATCGTCGCGGGCGCGGGCGTGTCCGGCACCGGCATGGCCAAGCTGTTCACGCAGATCGGCGTGCCCGTCATCCTCGCCGACGACAACGAGTCCGGCCGCGAACGCGCCACCGCCGCAACTGGTGTCGAGGCGGTGTCTACTGCCACCGCCCGCGAGCGTTTCAGCGAGGTGGGCGCCGTGGTGACGTCCCCGGGTTGGCGCCCAGATTCGCCCTTGCTTTCCGACGCCGCTTTGCACGGCCTCGAGGTCCTCGGCGACGTGGAGGCCTGCTACCGCCTGGACCGCGCCGGCGTTTTCGGCGACCCGCGCGACTGGCTGGTGGTCACCGGCACCAACGGCAAGACCACCACCACCGGCATGCTCGCCGCGATGATGGCGGAGCTCGGCGCCGACACAGGGAAGCGCGCCCAGGCCTGCGGCAACATCGGCCTCGCTGTTGCGGACGCACTGACGGCCGAGCCTCGCGTAGACGTGCTGGTGGCGGAGCTCTCTAGCTTCCAGCTCTACTGGTCCTCCGAGCTCACCCCGGATGCCGGCGTGCTGCTCAACCTCGCCGACGACCACATCGACTGGCACGGCTCCTTCGACCACTACGCCGCGGCGAAGGCCCGCGTGCTCACCGCGGGCCATGCCGTGGCCGGCATCGACGACGCACACGTGCGCGCACTCGTCGCCGCGACCGGTCGCGAGGACGTCGTCGGGTTCACGCTCGGCACCCCCGCGGACGGCGACGTCGGCCTGGAGGGCGGCCGCCTCGTCTCCCGCATCGGCGGGGAAGCACTCGATTTGGCCTCGGCCGACGGCATCGAGCCCGCCGGCGCCGCCGGCATCCTCGACGCGCTCGCCGCGGCCGCAGTGGCGCTCACCCAGGGCGCGCAGCCCAAGCACATCCAGGCGGCGCTCGACGCCTACCGCGTCGAGGGGCACCGCGGCGCTGTCGTGCATTCCGCCGGCGGCGTCGACTGGGTGGACAACTCGAAGGCCACCAACCCCCATGCCGCCGATTCCGCCCTCACCGGCGCGGGCACCGTCGTGTGGGTGGCCGGCGGCCAGCTCAAGGGTGCGGCGGTGGACGAGCTCATCGCGGCCCACGCACACCAGTTCCGCGCCGTGGCGCTGCTCGGCGTCGACCGCGAAATCCTCCGCGAGGCCGTCGCACGCCTGGCGCCCGGCGTGCCCGTCTACGTGGCCGACTCGACCGACCCCGTCGCGGCGATGGACGACGTCTGCGCGTTCGCAGCCGCCCACGCCCAGCCCGGGGACACCGTGCTGCTCGCGCCCGCCGCCGCGAGCCTGGATATGTATTCCGGAATGTCGGCGCGTGGCGACGAGTTTGCGGCCGCCGCAATGAGACACTGCTAGGGAGTAACCTCTACTAGAGCTTTACCCTCCGAGCGAAAGGTCACCTATGACGGTCCGTGAGTCCCGCAAGGCAACACGCGCCACATCCGCACCATCGCGCCCGGTCCGTCCCCCGGAATCGGGCATCGCTCGGGCGACCCGCAAGCTGCACGCCGCCATGGAGGCGCGCCCGCAGCTGGACTACACGATGATCCGCACCATCGTGCTCATCCTCGCCGGCCTCGGCGTGGTCATGGTGATGAGCTCCTCGATGGCGACATCCTTCGCCGTCTCTTCCTCCGTGTGGTCCCAGGCGCTGCGCCAGACCGTCATGGTCGCCGTCGGCCTCTTCGCTTTTTGGGTCGCGCTGAAGACACCGCCCGAGCAGCTGCGCCGCTTCTCAGGTCTCATCATGATCCTCTCCGTGCTGCTGCTCATCGCCGTGCTCATTCCGGGCATCGGCACAGGTAAAGAAGAGGTGGGCTCGCAGTCCTGGATCGTCGTCGGCCCGCTGCGCCTCCAGCCCTCCGAGGTGGCCCGCGTCGCCATCGCCATCTGGGGCGCGCAGGTGCTCGCCGGCCGCGATCCGAAGCGCCTCTTCACCGCCAACAACGGGTTCCCGCTCTTCCTCACCGTCGCGGCGATCTGCATCGCGCTCATCGCCATGCAGGGCGACCTCGGCATGGCCGTGTCCTTCTCTATCGTCGTCGCGTTCATCCTGCTCTTCGCCGGCGTCTCGCTGCGCGCCATCGGCCTCGCCGCGTTCGGCGGCGCGCTGGTGATGCTCTTCGAGTTCCTCTCCGGCGGCTTCCGCTCGAACCGCTTCCACGTCTACTTCGACGCGCTTTTCGGCAAGTTCGAGGACACCCGCGGCGTCGCGTTCCAGTCCCACCAGGGCTTCCTTTCGCTTGCCGACGGCTCCTTGTTCGGCGTCGGCCTCGGCCAGTCCCGCGCCAAGTGGTTCTACCTCCCGGAAGCCCGCAACGACTTCATCTTCGCCGTCATCGGTGAGGAGCTCGGCCTGTGGGGCGGCGCGCTGGTGATCATCCTCTTCGCCCTGCTCGGCTACTTCGGCCTCCGCACCGCCCGCCGCGCGCAGAACCAGTTCCAGTCGCTGATGGCAGCGGCGCTGACCGCCGGCGTGGTCTCCCAGGCGTTCATCAACATCGGCTACGTCGTCGGCTTGCTGCCGGTGACCGGCATCCAGCTGCCGATGCTGTCCGCCGGCGGCACCTCCGCCATCATCACCCTGGCCGGCATGGGCGTGCTCGCCTCCGTCGCCCGCCACGAGCCGGACGCCATCTCCTCCATGCAGAACCACGGCCGCCCCGCCTTCGACCGCATGCTCGGCATCGGCGAGCCGAAGACCCCGGCGCAGACCCGCGCCCGCCGCGACGCAGCCGCCGCAGCCCCTTCACGCGCCCCGCGCCCGCCGCGCCGCTCCCAGCCCCGCAACACCAAGGACCGCGAGGCGCGCTACGGCACGCCGGTGACGGCCACGAAGCGGGCGTCGGCAAGCGGAAGCCCCAGCCGAGTCCAGCGCGCCCCGCGTTACGATGGCGGGCGACGCACCACCCCGAGCGACATGCGTCGCGCGGGCTAGAAGCTAGAACTTGTAACTAAGGGGCGAGAAGACGTATGACCCGACAGCCGCTGAACGTTGTTGTCGCAGGTGGCGGCACCGCTGGCCACATTGAACCCGCGCTGGCAGTGGGGGAGGTGCTGCGCGATGCGCACGGCGCGAACGTCGTGGCGCTCGGCACCGAGCGGGGCCTGGAAACTTCGATCGTGCCCGCCCGCGGCTTCGAGCTCAAGCTCATCGATCCGGTACCGATCCCGCGCGGCAAGCCGCTGAAGCTGCTCACCGTGCCCGGCAAACTTGCCAAGAGCGTGAACCAGACGCGCAAGGTGCTCAAAGAGACCGGCGCGCAGGCCGTGTTCGGCACCGGCGGCTATGTCGCGGCCTCGGCGTACCTTGCGGCGGCCTCCCTGCGGATCCCGTTCTTCGTGCTGGAGACGAACGCTCTGGCTGGCATGGCCAACAAGCTGGGCGAGCGCCTCGGCGGGGTGGGACTGAACGCGGTGACCGGCTCCGGCATGGCGGGCGATGTGGTGGGCATCCCCGTGCGCCCCGGTGTCGGCGTCGACCCGGACGGCGCGAAGGCCACCCGCGGCTACAAGTGCTGGAACCTCGACCCGGAGCGCAAGACGCTGCTGGTCACCGGCGGTTCCCAGGGCGCGGTGCGGATCAATGAGGCGCTGGCCGGTGCCGTCGAGACGCTCACGGCCCAGGGCTTCCAAATCCTGCACGCCTACGGCCGCAAGAACGACGCGCCGCCGGCGCACGAGCACTACACCGCGCTGCCGTACATCGACGACATGGAGGCCGCGCTCGCGGTCGCGGATATGGTGGTGTGCCGCTCGGGTGCCATGACGGTCGCGGAGAACTCGGCCGCCGGCGTGCCCGCCATCTACGTCCCGCTCCCGCACGGCAACGGCGAACAGGGGCTGAACTCGGCGCACCTCGTCTCGGCCGGGGCCGCAGTGCGTATCGACGACAGCGAGCTCACCCCCGAGACCCTCTCCGCGGCGGTCACCGAAATTCTCGGCGACGACGACCGCCTGCGCGGCATGCGCGAGGCCCTCGCCGCCTCCGGCGCGGGAGACGTGGCGGAGCAGATTGCTCAGCGCATTGTGGAAGCCGCCGCGGCGGCGGGAAGGTAATCCATGACCAACTTCGACCTTTCGCGCGTCCACCTCATCGGCATCGGCGGCGCCGGCATGTCCGGCATCGCCCACATTCTTCTCGACCGCGGCGCGGTGGTGACCGGCTCCGACGTGAAGGATTCCCGCCCGGTGCGCACGCTGCGCAGCCAGGGCGCGACCATCGCGGTCGGCCACGCCCCGGAGAATCTGGAGCTGGCCGGCGACCTGCCGACTGTCGTGGTCACCAGCTTCGCCGCGATCCCCAAGGACAACCCTGAGTTGGTCCGCGCGGCGGAGGAGGGCATCCCGGTGCTGCGCCGCTCCGACCTGCTCGCCGAGCTGATGGACGGCTACACCCAGGTCCTCCTCGCCGGCACCCACGGCAAGACTTCGACCACGTCGATGTCCGTGGTGGCCCTGCAGGCGGCCGGCGCGGACCCGAGCTTCGCCATCGGCGGCCAGCTCAACCGCGCCGGCACGAACGCACACCACGGCACGGGCGAGGTCTTCGTCGCCGAGGCCGACGAGTCCGACGCCTCACTGTTGCGGTACGCCCCCGATGTCGCCGTGATCACCAACATCGAGCCGGACCACCTCGACTTCTTCGGTACCGCAGAGGCATACTTCCAGGTCTTCGACGATTTCGCCGGCCGCGTCACCGAGCACGGCCACCTCGTGGTGTGCCTCGACGACGACCACGCCGCCGCGTGCGGCCGACGGGCACTCGAGCGCGGCATCGCGGTATTGGGCTACGGCACGGCGGAAGCGGCCGCGGCGAACCCAGACATTCCCGCTGGTGCCGTGATTACGCAGGAGCGCCTCGATGGCGCGAACGTCGCCGTGAGCGTGCAGCTGCACACCGGCGACACGGTGGATTACTCGCTGGCCGTGCCGGGCCGCCACATGGTGCTCAACTCCGCCGCCGCGCTCCTCGCAGGCACACTCGTCGGCGCCGCGCCTGCCGAGCTCGCCGCGGGCCTGAGCGACTTCACCGGCGTGCGCCGCCGCTTCGAGCTCAAGGGCGAACTCACCGCGGGCCCCTACGCAGGCGCGCGGGTCTACGACGATTACGCCCACCACCCGACCGAGGTCGCCGCCGTGCTCGCCGCCGCCCGCGACAAGGTGGCCGCCGAGGGCGCCGGCGCCCGCGTGGTGGTCTGCTTCCAGCCGCACCTCTATTCCCGCACCCAGGAGTTCGCGGCGGAATTCGCCGACGCGCTCTCGCTTGCCGACGCCTGCGTTGTCCTCGACATCTTCGGCGCCCGCGAAGCCCCCGTGGAGGGCGTGACCTCGCGCGTCATCACCGACCGCATCGCAGCTGGCACCGAGGTGCGCTACGAGCCGAACTTCTCCGCCGCCCCTCGCACCGTCGCCGCGCTCACCCGCCCCGGCGACCTCGTGTTCACCATGGGCGCGGGCAACGTCACCCTGCTTGCCGACGAGATCCTGGCCGCCCTCGCCGCCGAAACGGACGTGTAAGCCGTGTCCACCGTCATCACCCCGCCGCCGGAGCCCGAGCAGCCTGCGCAGCAGGCTGCGCCCGAGGCGCCCGCCGAGCGCCCGGGGCGCCGCCGCACCGTGTACTCGCTCATCGCGGCCGCCGGCGTGCTCGCAGCGCTTGCGGCAGCCGCGCCGTTCACCCCGGTGATGCCGGTGCGCGGGATTACCGTCGAAGGCAACAACGTGCTGGCTGCGGACCATGTGCAGGCGCTCACCGGCATTGAGCCGGAGACCCCGATGGGCCGAGTCAACGTGAGCGACGCCGCGCACCGGGTCGCTTCGGACCCGTGGGTGAAAACGGTGACGGTGTCGCGCGACTGGCCGAGCGCCATCAAGGTCGACATCCAGGAGCACCGAGCGGTGGCTTTCATCGTGGAATCCGAGGGCGCGCACCTCATCGACAGCGAGGGCAAGGACTTCTTAGTTGCGGACCCGCCGCCGGGCACGATCGAGATCGTCGGCACGCACGCGGGCGACGAGGCGGGTTTGGCTCGTGCGGTGGACATCGCTTCGTCGATAAGCGACCGCTCCCGAGGGCAGATCGCCGCGATCGAAGCGGGCACCTACGACCACGTGCTGCGCACCGTCGACGGGCGCACCGTGCACTGGGGCGCGTCGGAGGATAACGCGAACAAGGCGCTGGCGCTGGAAACGGTGCTCCAGATGGAGGGCCAAGAATTCAACATCGCTAACCCCCAATTGGTCACGAGCCGCTAAAAGCCCAGGTCACAACCCTAAAGTCGAGGTTGAGGGTTGTGACACGCCGACCGAAAGCACCGATTTTCCCGCCGCGTCCTTAAAGATGGGGGCAATCCCTTCACCCGTCTCCTTAGAACCGAAAGGCGAGATCCACCTCATGACCTCTCCCGCTAACTACCTCGCCATGATCCGCGTCGTCGGTGTCGGCGGCGGCGGCGTCAACGCCGTCAACCGCATGATCGAGGAGGGCCTCAAGGGCGTCGAGTTCGTCGCCATCAACACCGACTCCCAGGCGCTGCTGTTCACCGACGCAGACACCAAGCTGGACATCGGCCGCGAGGCCACCCGCGGCCTGGGTGCCGGCGCGAACCCGGAGGTGGGCCGCACCAGCGCTGAGGACCACAAGCAGGAGATCGAGGAATCGCTGAAGGGCTCCGACATGGTCTTCGTCACCGCCGGCGAGGGCGGCGGCACCGGCACGGGCGCGGCTCCGGTCGTGGCCGGCATCGCGAAAAAGATGGGCGCGCTGACCATCGGTGTGGTGACCCGCCCCTTCACCTTCGAAGGTAAGCGCCGCACCCGCCAGGCGCTCGAGGGCATCGAGAACCTCAAGGAAGTCTGCGACACCGTCATCGTCATCCCGAACGACCGCCTCCTGCAGCTGGGCGACGCTGAGCTGTCCATGATGGACGCGTTCCGCGCGGCGGATGAGGTGCTCTTCAACGGTGTCCAGGGCATCACCAACCTGATCACCATCCCGGGCATGATCAACGTTGACTTCGCGGACGTCCGCTCCGTCATGGCGGATGCCGGCTCCGCGCTCATGGGCGTCGGTTCCGCACGCGGCGAGAACCGCGTCATGACGGCCACTGAGCAGGCCATCAACTCCCCGCTGCTCGAGTCCACCATGGAGGGCGCGAAGGGCGTGCTCCTCTCCATCGCCGGCGGTTCCGACCTGGGCCTCCAGGAAGTCCACGCTGCCGCCTCCATCGTCGAGGAAAAGGCCGACGACGACGCCAACATCATCTTCGGCACCATCATCGACGACAACCTGGGCGACGAGGTTCGCGTGACCATCATCGCCACCGGCTTCGACGAGCAGGCGAACAAGCTGCCCGAGCCCTCCGCCACCGGCGAGACCCCGGCCGGCTCCACCTCCATCCAGGTCGAGCAGGCTCCGGCCTCCGAGACTGCAACCCCGGCCCCGGCGCGCGGTTCGCTTTTCGACGATCGTTCCTCCGACCGCGACCGCTTCAGCGACGACTACCAGGCCCGCCACCGCTACGAGCCGCAGCGCGGCGGCCTGTTCACCAGCGACGAGCGCCGCGATGACCGCCGCGGCGGCCACGACGACGACTTCGACGTCGACGTTCCGGATTTCCTGCGCTAATGACCGACACATCCACACGCCCCGTCCGCATGGCGTTCACCACCCGTGCGGGCGGGGCGTCCGCGTCCCCGTACGACTCCTTCAACCTGGGCGACCACGTCGGCGACAACCCCGAGCACGTCGCGGCGAACCGCGCCCGCCTCGCCCGCGTCCTGGGCCTCGACCCGGCGCAGTTCGTGTGGATGGAGCAGCTGCACACCAACACCGTCACCGTCGTCGACGGACCGCAGGCGGAGCCGGTGGAAGCGACCGACGCGGTGGTGACCACCCAGGTCGGTCTCGCGCTCACCGTCCTCGTCGCCGACTGTGTGCCGGTGCTCCTGGCGGACCACTCCGCCGGGGTCATCGCCGCCGCCCACGCCGGCCGTCTCGGCGCGCGCAACGGCATCGTGCGACGCACCGTCGAGACCATGCGGGAGCTTGGCGCATCTCCCGCGAACATCCAGGTGCTCCTCGGGCCGGCGGCAGCCGGAGCATCCTATGAAGTGCCTGCGGAGATGGCTGCTGACGTCGAAAAGCACCTGCCCGGATCGCGCACCCGCACCGCGAAGGGCACCACCGGCCTGGATATCCGCGCCGGGCTCGTGCGGCAGCTGCTGTCGCTGGGCGTGACGCATGTCGAGGCGGACCCGCGCGACACCATCACGGACACCGACTTTTTCTCGTACCGCCGCGAGGGCACCACCGGACGCCAGGCGGGCGTGATCTGGCTGACGGGGGCGTAAGAGATGACCGTAGATACCGCGCAGCTCGCCGCGAACCTCGACGCCGTTCGCGCACGCATCCGCGCCGCCGAGCGCGCCGCCGGACGCCCGGCAGGCAGCGTGACGCTGCTGCCAGTGAGCAAGTTCCACCCTGTCGAGGCCATTGCGGCAGTGGCTGAGCTGGGCATCGAGTTGGTGGGGGAGAACCGCGAGCAGGAAGCGCGCGACAAGGTGCAGGCGTTGACCGAGCTGGGTGCTCCCTGCGGCATCGCCATGATCGGGCAGATCCAGTCGAAGAAGGCGAATGCCGTGGCGCGCTGGGCCCGCGAGGTCCACTCCCTGGACAGCGTGAAGCTAGCGAACGGCCTGGACCGCGGCATGGCGCTCGCGCTCGAACGGGGCGATCGCCCGGAAGCGTCGCGCGTCCTGCCGTGCCTGATCCAAATTTCCGCCGACGGCGACACCTCGCGCGGGGGCACCCCCGAGGAGGACGTGCCCGAGCTCGTCGACACCGTGGAGGCTGCCGAGCACCTCGCGCTCGCCGGCTTCATGGTGGTCCCGCCCCTCGACGCGGATCCGCGCGCGGTGTTCGAGAACGTTCGCTCGCTTACCGACGATTACTCCCAGCGCCTCGGCCGGCAGCTGGCGTTCTCGGCGGGCATGTCGGGCGACTTCGAGGACGCGATTTTGTGTGGTTCCGACATCGTGCGTGTCGGAACCGCAGTGTTCGGCCCCCGCCCCGTAATCTGAGCAAAACCCCAGTACAACCGGCATATCTAAGCCTCAAGTAGAGCTTCAAGGAGCGACCCTCATGTCCTTTATCGGCAGCGCCAAGGAATTCTTCGGTTTCGGCCCGTACGAAGCAGCGGATGACACCTACTACGACGACCAGCAGTACCGCGAGCCGCGCGAGACCGAGCACGCCCCGCGCACCCGCGAGGTGCACCGCGAGCCGCGTTCCTACACCCCGGAGATCGTCTCCACCGCACCGCGCTCCTACAACGACGCAAAGGACATCGGAGAGCCGTTCCGCGACGGCGACGCTGTCATCATGGACTTGACCGACCTGGATGCAGCCGATGCAAAGCGCGTGGTCGACTTCGCCGCGGGTCTGTGCTTCGCCTTGCGCGGCAGCATGCAGAACCTGACCAAAAACTCGGGTTCCCGCCGCCGCGTGTTCGCTATCATCCCGGAGAACGCGCGCATCACCACCTCCGAGCTGAAGCACGCGGCACGCCTGGACTAGGCCATCCGCTAGCCTGTCCCCGTGGCATATTTCGGAGCAACTCTCTACGCCCTCGTCGGCCTGTACATGCTCGTGGTGATCATCCGCATCATCATCGAGATGATCCAGTCCTTCTCCAAGCGGTTCGAGCCGCCGCACTGGTTCATCATGGCCGCCGAGCCGATGTTCGTGGTCACCGATCCGCCGGTGAAGGCCCTGCGGCGCCTCATTCCGCCGCTGCGTCTCGGCGGCGGCGTGGGCCTCGACGTGAGCGTCATCGTCCTGTTTTTCGGCCTCGCAATTGTTCAGGCGCTGATTCAGGGCCTGCTCATTCGCCCCGCCCTGGGTGTCTAAAGTTCAACGTGCGGTCTACGGTGAGGGTATAACTGTTAGAAAGTGCAAGACATGTATCGAAGGGAACGCCAATGCCGCTGACACCAGCAGACGTGCACAATGTCGCTTTCAGCAAGCCACCGATTGGTAAGCGGGGCTACAACGAGGATGAGGTCGACCAGTTCCTCGACCTCGTCGAAGACACGCTTGCTCAGCTGCAGGACGAGAACGACGACCTGCGTGCGCGCGTAGAGGAGCTCAACGCCGCCGGCACCAAGCCGGCTGCAGCCCCGGCGCCGGCCGCTGGCGGTTCCAACGTCGACGAGGCTGCGATTCGCCGCTCCGTCGAGGAGCAGCTCCGCAAGGACTACGAGGAGCGCCTGGCGAAGGCGAAGCAGGCGCAGGAGCAGGCCCAGTCCGAGCTCGCTGCTGCTAAGGACGAGGCGAAGAAGGCTCGCCAGCAGGCGGATGAGGCTGTGCGCAATGCCGACAAGCGCGTCGCCGAGGCCAAGAAGGCCGCTTCGGCACCGGCGGCCCAACCGGCCGCCGCGAAGGCTGCCCCGTCCGGTGCCGCGAATGCGGACACCCACGTCCAGGCCGCCAAGGTGCTCGGCCTCGCGCAGGAGATGGCGGAGCGCCTGACTTCCGACGCACAGGCGGAGGCCCAGACCATGCTCGAGGAGGCCCGCACCGCCGCCGAGCGCCAGCTGGGTGACGCTGAGACCACCGCCAAGAAGCAGCTGGCAGACGCGCAGCGCAAGGCAGAGGAGACCACCACCAACGCCGAGCAGCGCGCGGGCAAGCTGGTCTCTGACGCTGAGCAGCGCGCCACCCAGCTGGTCTCCGACGCGGAGAAGAAGGCTGAGGAGACCACCTCCGAGGCGAACTCCCGCTCCGAGGCGCAGATTCGCCAGGCGGAGGAGCAGGCGAAGCAGCTCCAGGCTGAGGCCGAGCGCAAGCACACCGAGATCATGAACACGGTGAAGCAGCAGCAGACCGCCCTGGAGAACCGCATTGCGGAGCTGCGCACCTTCGAGCGCGAGTACCGCACCCGCCTGAAGACGCTGCTGACCTCCCAGCTCGAAGAGCTGGAGTCCCGCGGCAGCTTCGCTCCCAACGGCGAAAAGTAATACCGAGTGCGCTATAGTGAGCGCACATACGCAGTGATCCGGCCATCACCGGGGAGCGTTCCGGAAGAACGGCGGCCGCAGCCCTTGCCCAGGGTTGGAGCCGCTCAGTAGAACCGGACGTACGCACGGAAGACGTCACTTCCTTCACATAAATGAAGCGGGGCCCGAGCACGCGGGCCCAAGCAGGGTGGTACCGCGTGGCCGAATGGCTGCGTCCCTGCACGATGCGCACTATGTGGAGGAATTTGCAATGGTTGGCGGCGTTTACCCCAAGGCCGATCTCACTGCCGGCAGCTCGGCGTTCCCCGAGATGGAACAGGCCGTGCTCAAATACTGGAACGAGGACGGCACGTTCCAGGCTTCGCTGGAGAACCGCGAGGGCTGCGAAGAGTACGTGTTCAACGACGGCCCGCCGTTCGCCAACGGCCTGCCGCACTACGGTCACCTGCTCACCGGCTACGTCAAGGACATCGTTCCGCGTTACCGCACCCAGGCCGGCTACCACGTCCCCCGCGTGTTCGGCTGGGACTGCCACGGCCTGCCCGCCGAGCTTGAGGCGGAGAAGCAGCTGAACATCACCGACAAGGCCCAGATCGAAGACATGGGCCTGGAGAAGTTCAACGAGTATTGCGCTAAGTCCGTGATGCACTACGCCGACGAGTGGGAGGACTACGTCACCCGCCAGGCGCGCTGGGTTGACTTCGAGAACGGCTACAAGACCATGGACCTCGAGTACATGGAGTCCGTCATGTGGGCGTTCAAGGAGCTCTACGACAAGGGCCTGATCTACCAGGGCTTCCGCGTCCTGCCGTACTCCTGGGCCGAGCACACACCGCTGTCCAACCAGGAGACGCGCCTCGACGATTCTTACCGCGAGCGCCAGGATCCGACCGTCACCGTCACGCTGCCGTTCACCGGCGCGCGCGAGGGCTTCCCGGCCGCCGCAACCTGGGCCTCGGAGCCCTTGCTTCACGACGCCTGCGCCATCGCCTGGACGACCACGCCCTGGACCCTGCCGTCCAACCTCGCGCTGGCTGTGCACCCCGAGGTCGAGTACTCGCTGGTAGTTGTGGGCGAGGGCGGCGCGGAAGCGTTCGTCGGCAAGCGTCTGCTCCTCGCAACCGACCTGATCGACGCCTACGCGAAGGAACTCGGCGAGAACCCCGAGGTGGTTGCAACCTTCACCGGCGCGCAGCTGGAGGGCCTGGAGTATGAGCCGGTCTTCGACTACTTCCGCGACACCGAGAACGCGTTCATGGTGCTCACGGCGGATTACGTGACCACCGAAGACGGCACTGGCATCGTCCACCAGGCACCTGCCTTCGGTGAGGACGATATGACCACCTGCGAGGGCTACAACATCCCGCTGGTCATCCCCGTCGATGCCGACGGCAAGTTCACGTCGCTGGTGCCGGATTACCAGGGCAAGCTGGTGTTCGACGCGAACCGCGACATCATCCGCGACCTTCGGGAGCGCGGCCGCGTGCTGCGCGACCAGACGATCGTGCACTCCTACCCGCACTCCTGGCGCTCCGGTGAGCCGCTGATCTACATGGCGCTTCCGGCGTGGTTTGTGAAGGTCACCGACATCCGCGACCGCATGGTCGAGCTGAACCAGGAGATCGATTGGATCCCGTCCCACATGCGCGACGGCCAGTTCGGCAAGTGGCTCGAAGGCGCCCGCGACTGGAACATCTCCCGTACCCGTTACTGGGGCTCCCCGGTGCCGGCGTGGGTGTCCGACAACCCGGAGTACCCGCGCGTGGACGTGTACGGCTCCCTCGATGAGCTGGAGCGCGATTTCGGCGTGCGCCCGACGTCGCTGCACCGCCCGTACATCGACGAGCTGACCCGACCGAATCCGGACGACCCGACGGGCCAGTCCACCATGCGCCGCGTGCCGGACGTGCTCGACTGCTGGTTCGAGTCAGGCTCCATGCCGTTCGCCCAGTACCACTACCCGTTCGAGAACGTCCAGGAGCACGACGTACGCCAGCCGGCGGACTTCATCGTGGAGTACTCCGGCCAGTCCCGCGGCTGGTTCTACGTGCAGCACGTGCTGTCGACGGCGCTGTTCGACCGTGTCGCGTTCAAGAAGGTCGTCGCCCACGGCATCGTGCTGGGCAACGACGGGTTGAAGATGTCCAAGTCCAAGGGCAACTACCCGAACGTCAACGAGGTTTTCGACCGCGACGGCTCCGACGCGATGCGCTGGTTCCTCATGGCCTCGCCGATCCTGCGCGGAGGCAACCTGATCGTCACCGAGCAGGGCATCCGCGAGGGAGTTCGCCAGGCGATCCTGCCGATCTGGAACGCCTACACCTTCCTGCAGCTGTACTCCTCCGAGGACGCGCAGTGGTCCGTGGATTCCACCGACGTGCTCGACCGCTACATCCTTGCTAAGACGCACGACATGGTCGCCAGCGTGGGCGCCGCCCTCGACGAGGTCCGCATTGCCGACGCCTGCGATCAGCTCCGCCAGTTCGCCGACACCCTGACCAACTGGTACGTGCGCCGCTCCCGCGACCGCTTCTGGGAGGGTCAGGAGGCGCACCCGGAGGCCTTCAACACGCTCTACACGGTGCTCGAGGTCACCTGCCGCGCCGCCGCGCCGCTGCTGCCGTACATCACCGAGGTGATTTGGCGCGGCCTGACGGGGGAGCGTTCCGTGCACCTCACCGACTACCCGACCGCGGATCAGCTGCCTGCCGACGACGCACTCGTGGCCACCATGGACGCCACCCGCGCCGTCTGCTCCGCAGCGTCGTCTGTGCGCAAGGCCCGCAAGCTGCGCAACCGCCTGCCGCTGCCGAAGCTCACCGTGGCGCTCCCGCAGGCTCACGAGCTCGCGGACTTCGCCGCCGTGATCCGCGACGAGGTCAACGTCAAGGAAGTCGAGCTCACCGACGACGTTGACTCCGCCGGCAGCTTCGAAGTTGTCGTCAACGCCAAGGTCGCGGGTCCGCAGCTGGGCAAGGACGTGCAGCGCGCCATCAAGAACGTCAAGGCCGGCAACTACGTTCGCGAGGGCGAGAACGTTGTCGTCGACGGCGATATCGTGCTCACCCCGGAGCTGTTCACCGAGCGCCTCGTCGCGGAGAACCCGGACAGCACCGCGCGCGTCGAGTCCGCCGACGGCACCGTGGGCCTCGTTGTCCTCGACACCGAGGTCACCGAGGAACTCGAGGCCGAGGGCTGGGCTGCCGACGTCATCCGCGGCCTCCAGGACGCCCGCAAGAACGCCGGTTTCGCCGTTTCTGACCGCATCGCTGTGCGCCTCGCCGTCCCCGCAGAGAAGCGCGACTGGGCCGAGCGCCACGCCGCACACATCGCCGCCGAGACGCTTGCGACCGACTTCACGGTCGTGTCCGAGCCACTCGATGGGGCAGTAGACGTCATCGACGGTGTCACCGCAACGGTCGAGAAGAACGGCTAGCTAAGCAGCTACTCCTCGCCGAGATCGAACGCGTCCACGCCCGCAAGGCTCTCAGGATCGAGTCGGGTAGTAATCCCGATTCGATTCCACGCGTTAATGGTCACGATCGCCATGAGCAGGTTGCGGGCGTCCTTCTCGCCGTGCTCAGCTTCAACGCGGTTCCAGAGTTCGTCCGGAACCGACTCCTCACCGCGGATGTGAGTCACCGCGTCTGTGAGCTCTAGTGCGGCGGTTTCAGCGGCATCGAATCTGTCGCGGTGGTCCGTCCACGATTCAACCTGGCGGATACGGTCTTTGGACCAGCCGTCCTTGCGCGCGTCCCGGCGGTGCATCGCAAGACAATACACGCACTGGTTCAGCGCAGAAGCGCGCAGCTGCACCAGGTGCGACATATCTTTGTTCACTCGTGCTCGAACGAACGTTTCCAACCCCAACATCGGCGCGTAGGCGACTTTTGGAATGGGTTTGCGGTTTCGATCAGTCATGCTGCCATGTTAATGAAGTCAGGTTCTCGACGGTTGCTTTGAACTTGCGGCCGAGGTGGATGTCGGCGAGCACGAGAATGGGTTCCATGGGGCTCACGGTAGCGTAAGGGACATGTCACGCTGGGTGCTGCACATCGACATGGATGCGTTCTACGCATCCTGCGAGCAGCTCACTCGGCCCACGCTCAAAGGCCGGCCGGTGCTGGTCGCGGGCGTGTCGGGCCGCGGGGTAGTGGCGGGCGCGAGCTACGAGGCCCGCAAGTACGGCGCGCGTTCCGCGATGCCCACGCACCGGGCGGCGCGGCTCGTCGGCACCCAGGCGGTGCTTGTGGCCCCGCGCCGGCCCGTGTACTCGGCGGCGTCGCAGCGGGTGTTCGAGGTCATCGCGCGCCACGTCGACATCATCGAGCAACTCTCGATCGACGAGGCGTTCATGGAGCCCGCAGAGCTTGTCGACGCTTCCCCAGCAGACGTCACCGCGTGGGCGAATATGTTGCGCGCCGCGATCAAGGAGGAAACCGGCCTGCCGAGCTCTATCGGCGCAGGCAGCGGCAAGCAGTACGCCAAGATCGGCTCGGGGTTGGCGAAGCCGGATGGAGTGTTCGTCATCCCGCACGCGACCCAGCTCGAGATTCTGCACCCGCTGCCGGTCGCCGAGCTGTGGGGTGTCGGCCCGGTGACGGGCGCGAAGCTCGCGGCCGCCGGCATCGAAACGATTGGGCAGCTCGCGGACCTGACGGAGAAGGAGGTGGAGATTGCGCTGGGCGGTGTCGTCGGCAAGCAATTGTGGCTCTTGGCGCGGGGCGTGGACGAGCGCCCGGTCGCGCCGCGGGCGGAGGCGAAGCAGATCTCCTCGGAGCACACCTACCCCCAGGACCTAACGACGGCGCCGGAAGTCGATGCGGCGCTGCGCCGCGCTGCGGAGGAGTCCCACCGGCGCCTGGTGAAGGACGGGCGCGGGGCCAGGACGGTGACGGTGAAGCTGAAGATGAGCGATTTCCACATCGAATCCCGCTCGGCGACGCTGCCGTACGCGACCGATGACGCGGAAACGTTGCTGGCCACTGCGTTCAAAATCGTCCGCTACCCGGATGAGGTGGGGCCGATCAGGCTGGTGGGCGTGTCCTATTCAGGGCTCGAGGAGTCACTGCAAGACGTGCTCTTCCCCGAGCTCGACCAGGCGATTGTGAAGCCCTCGCAGGTGAGCGCGGAGTACGAATCCGGGGTGAGCGACCACGCGGACGGGCCGCAGATCGAGGTGGTGTCCAGCGCCGCGCCCAAGGCCGGCCAGTGGCAGGCGACGCAGGACGTGCACCACCCCGATTTCGGCCACGGCTGGGTGCAGGGCGCAGGGAAGGGCTGGGTGACGGTGCGCTTTGAAACGCGCGCGACCGGCCCGGGCCGGATCCGCAGCTTGCGTGCCGACGATCCCTTGCTCCAGCCCGCCGATCCCCTGGACTCGCTCGATTGGCAGGACTGGTTGGCAAAGCGCTAGCCCGTGCCCGGCGTGCGTTAGAGCACGAGGTGCGGATCGACGCCCGCGGCCAGCGCGGCGAGCAGCGCGATGCGCGCCTGGCCGGCGCTGAGGAAGCCGGCGGGAAGCGCGCCAAGATCGCCGAGGGTGGAGCCGCCGCCCGCGCCGCCGTAGTCGAAGCTGACACCGCCGCGGGGAACGGAGGTGGCGATGACGACGGGGATGCGGGCATCGATCGCGCGGCCGATGGCTTCGCCCATGGCGGGGGACACGTTGCCGGAGCCGAGGGCCTCGACGACGATGCCGTCGGGACGCGAGGCGGCAACGGTGTCCACGAGCTCGCCGTCGGCACCCGGCCAGGCGCGCAGGATGGGGACGCGCAGCCCGTCAAGTTCGGCGCGCGGCACCGGTGCGGGGCGGGGCATCGGGCGTTCCGATGTCAGCGCGAAGGCGCCCAGATCTTCCGTCGAAGCCTTGTAGAGGCCGCGGGCGGGCCAGGTGTCGCCGGCGAAGTGGACCAGTACGCCGTTTCCGCGACGCAGGCGGTCGGCGGCCGCCTCGATGGCGCGGCGGAGGTTACCCGGCCCGTCTGGGTGCGGGTCGTCGGCGGGGCGCTGCGCACCTGTGAGGACGACCGGGCGTGGGTCGGTGTGGACGAGGTCGAGGGCTAGCGCGGTCTCGGCCATCGAATCGGTGCCGTGGGTGAGCACGACGCCCGAGATGCGATCGTCGGCAAGCGCCTTGTGCACAAGCCCGGAGAGCATGTCGAGGTCGGCGAGGGTGATGGCGGAGGAATCGAGGCTCGTGGCGTCGTAGACGCGGACATCGTGGTCCGTGCCGCAGGCCCGCACCAGCTCCTCGCCGGTGAGGGTGGGGACGCGGGCACCGGTGGCGTCGGCGGTGGCGGCGATGGTGCCGCCGGTGGCGATGACGAGAACGAACTGGTCCATGAGCACTAGCGTGCCAGATGTGACGTGGGTGTCGGTTGTGACGAGCCGAGAGCGTCGGGTTACGCTGGGAAAGGTTGACTAGTTTTTAAGGAGATCACGTGTACGCACGCAAGATTGCCGCCGCCACCGTCATGCTCGGCCTGGGTGTGGGCATCGCTGCCTGCTCGGGCGGCGAGGGAACGGAAACCACCACCTCCTCGGCCGCGACGTCCGAAGCCCCGGCAGCAACGGCCGCCGCGCCGGTGGCGGAGATGCCGTCCGCATCCGAGCTCAACGGCGTGATCCAGCGCGCCGCCGACCCGAACCTGCCGCTGGAGGAGCGCATGCTCACCGTGCAGGGCGGGCAGCAGGTACCCGAGCTTTTCGACGTCATGACCCAGTCCCAGCTCGAATCCGGCGCGACCTTCCAGGTTGTGGACCCGGTGCTGCCGGGCTTCGAGCCGTACCAGGTGCTCGCCGCGGTGAACCTGGTGCAGCCGGGTGCTGAGCCGACGCTGATCAACGACGTGACCTTCGTGCACGAAGAGGGCCACTGGAAGCTGTCGCAGCAGTGGGCCTGCAACCTGATCTCCTCGACGCTGCCGCCGGAGCAGGTTCCGGCGATGTGCAGCGCCAGCGCCCCGGTGGCGCCGCCGCCGGTTGATGCGCCTGCACCGGCTGAGGCACCCGCGCCGGCACCGGCTCCGGGGCTGTAAACGCCGGACTCCCTGAATCTAGTCGCGGTCCTCGCGCCACACCTCGTCGGTCCACATGGTGGCCAAGGTGAGGATGCGGGCGCGGGAATCCTGCTGCGCCATGCGGCGGCGCCACTGGCGGCGCACCCAGCGGTCGTGGCTGGTGATGATCACGGTGCCGCTGAAATCGACGAGCGCCTGCTCCAGCTCCTCGGCGAGGGCGAGGGAGAGGTGGTTCGTCGGCTCGTCGAGCAGTAGGAGATCCGGCGGGGATGCCAGGATGATGCCGAGTGAGACGCGGCGACGCTGACCCAGCGACAGGTCGCCGAGCTTCTTCGCGGCCTGCTCCGGGGTCATGAGACCCATCTCGACCAGGGTGGGGGAGCCAGAGGGGGTGTGGCGCTCGAAGACTTCGGCCGCGGTGGCCTCGAGGTCGTGCCAGGCGTCGTCCTGCTCCAGACGGGCGACGGTGAGCTCCTCGGGGATGATGAGCTCGCCCTCGTACTCGGTGATTTCGCCGTCGATGATCTTCAGCAGCGTGGACTTGCCGGAGCCGTTCGGGCCCTCGACGAGCAGCTGCTGGCCGGGCTGCACCTTGATGCTCAGCGGCATGAGGCGGTCCGGCACGCGCAGGTTAACGGCGGTTACAGCAGGCACGCCGATCGACGTCGCCTGGTGCGGCGGCACACCGGTGAAGCGCAGGCGCTCGGGTGGCGCGGGGATGGCGAGACGCTCCAGATTGTCCAGGCGCTGCTCTGCGGCGCGGCGCCGGGCGCCGACGGTCTTGGCGGCGCGGTCAGCGAAGAACTTCGCGCTCGCCCGGGTCTCCGACTTCGATTCGTGGTGGTGGAACACGTCCTCCGCCGTCTGGTCGGCGGCCTTCTCCAACCGGGTGCGCTCGTGCTCCTGGGCCGCGTAATCCGTTTCCCAGCGGCGGCGGCGGTCCTCGCGGGCCTTCAAATAATCCGAGAATGCGCCCGTGAACTTTGCGCCCTGGCGGGTTTCCTCGCCGTAGCCGCCCTCCGCGCCGAGGCCGGGGTCCAAGTCGACGATGGCGTCGCAGGCGGAATCGAGGAAGTAGCGGTCGTGGGACGCTGCGAGCACCGGGCCCTTGAACGCCTCGAGCTCGCCGATGAGGAAGTCCACGGCCTCGTCGTCGAGGTGGTTCGTCGGTTCGTCGAGGACCATGGCGTCGACGGGGCGAAGCAGCAGCGTCGCCAGCGCGAAGCGGCGGCGCTGGCCGCCGGACATTTCGCCGAGCGGGGTGTCCAGCGGCACATTCGCCAGGCCCAGGCCGGCCAGGACGGTGGCGATGCGGGCGTCGAGTTCCCAGACACCGGAGTTCTCGGCGCGGGCGAGGGCTCGGTCGAATTCGTCGGCAAGCGAGGTGTTCTCCGGCTCCTCGGCCATGCGGCTGGAGAGCTCGGCGATGTCGGCTTCGACTTGGCGGAGTTCGGCGACGGCTTCGTCGATGAGCGATTGCGCAGGCTCGGTGAACGGCAGCGAGGTTTCCTGCGCGATGAAGCCGGTGATCGGGGGCGTGATCAGCGTGCCGACGTCGGCAGTGAGCTCGCCCGAAATGATGCCCAGCAGCGTCGACTTGCCGGCGCCGTTCTCGCCGATGAGGCCCGTGACGGAGCCGGAAGGCACCGCGAAGGAGATGTCGGTGAGGACGCGGTGGCCGCCCGGGTAGGAAAACGAGATGCCGTCGAGGCCGATGTGCAGTGGGGCGACCATTAGTGGCCCTTTCCGTAGGTGACCGCGGAGGTGATGTCTTGGACCACGCCGAACTCGCTGCCCTCGCCCGTGTAGATGAGGCGGGTCGTGGACGCGACCTGGCCGTCGACGGGCAGCGGGCGGGCGAGGTCGACGGTGACGTGGCCCTCCGAGGTGGTGTTGGAGCTTGCGACCTGCAATGTCCGACCGTCGAGGTCGCCGGCAGCCTGGTTGTCGATGCGCAGGGTGGTCTGCGCCGGGGAATCGTCGATACGCACGTCCAGCTCCACCGTGGTGCCGCTCATGCCGGTGACGGTGTAAGTGGTGGTTCGGCGCATGGCGGTGTCGCCGGTGACGCGGCCTTCGACGGTCCATGAGCCGCCGATGCCGACCGGGTCCTCGGGGAAGACCACGGTGGCGGACATGATGCTCAGCAGCGCGGACTCCACTGCCTGGCGGCCGGTCTCCGGCGACTCAACCGGAGCGAGGAGCTGCACGGTGGAGATCAGGCCGGTCTCGGCGGCGCGCCAGCGCATGAGGAAGCCCTCCGCGGCGGCGATCTCCTGGCCGAAGGCGAGGTCGGAGTGCTTGCCCGCGCCGGCCTCCACGAGCACGCTGCGCGCGGCGGGCTCTTCGCCGTCGCCGGGCTCGGCGGCGGGGGAGACAGTGACAGAAAGCGGCAATGTGGTAGCCATGACGTCGCCGCCGGCGGGTGCCTCCGGGTCAACCTCCCCGTTCTGCGGGGCGACTGCCTGCGTCACCCCCTCCGACACCTCGACGGTAATGGGCCACGGCTCTTCGGCCTGCGTGTCCGCGACTGCGTCGGTGTAGCGCAGCTGCTGCGGATTGCTGCCGGCATCGAGGAGCGTCACCTTCGGGGTATCCACGGCGAACGCGGGAATCCCCTCGAGCGGGTCGGGCTCGGTGCCGGAGCAGGCACCGAGCACCAGCGGCAGAGTCAGTGCCGCCGCGGCCGCGGCGCGGAGGTGGCGGGGCGGGACGAGCTTGGTAAACACGCTTTGAACCTACCCCACACCCACCGACTACAGTGAGGCGGTGATGAACCAGACTGAGACCGCGCCCACACGCAACTACCTAGCGCCCGTAGCAGCCGTCATGGTGTGCGTCGCCGTGGTGGACCAGTTGGTCAAGCAGCTCATGCTCGGCTGGCTGGAGCCCGGTGTGCCGCAGCCGGTGATCGGGGACTGGTTCCGCTTCTACCTGCTGTTCAACCCCGGTGCGTCCTTCTCCATGGGGCAGGACTTCACCTGGGTGTTCACCACTATCCAGCTGCTGTTTCCCATCGGCGCACTGTATTTTTCCCGCAACCTGCACAGCAGGTGGGAGGCGCTCGGGCTTGCGCTCATCGCCGGCGGCGCGCTGGGCAACCTCGTCGACCGCCTCTTCCGAGAGCCGGGGTTCTGGTTCGGCCACGTCGTGGACTACATCTCGGTGGGCAACTTCGCGGTGTTCAACATCGCGGACGCGTGCATCACCGTCGGCGTGGTCGTGTTCCTCATCGCGATGCTCTTCGGCGAGAATGCAACCGCCAGCAAGGCCGAGGGGGCCGAGCAGTGAGCGGGGAGTTTCGGTCCCTGCCGGTGCCGGAGGGGCTCGACGGCATGCGCGTCGATGCCGCGCTGGCGAAGCTCTTCGGTGTTTCCCGCGCCGCTGCGGCGGACATGATCGCGGCCGGCGACGTGCTGGTGGACGGCGCCGTGGTGCAGAAGTCCGAGCGCCTGAGCCCGGGCACCCTCCTCGAAGCCACGTTGCCGGAGCCGAAAGCCGCGCCTGAACCGGTGGTGGAGCACGTCGAAGGCTTGACCATTCTCTATCAGGACGAGGATGTCATCGCCGTCGATAAGCCAGTCGGCGTCGCCGCGCACCCTACGCTCGGCTGGGAGGGGCCGACGGTGGTCGGCGGGCTCCAGGCCATGGGCTTCACGCTTCCCGACGCCGGGCCCCCCGAGCGCAAAGGCATTGTCCAGCGCCTCGACGTGGGCACCTCCGGAGTGATGGTGGTGGCCGCGAGCATCCCCGGCTACTCCGTGCTCAAGCGGGCGTTCAAGGAACGCACCGTGGACAAGACCTACCACGCGGTGGTGCAGGGCCTGCCCGATCCGATCGTGGGCACCATCGACGCGCCGATCGGCCGCCACCCGTCGTCGGGGTGGAAGTTCGCCGTGACTGACGACGGCCGCCAGAGCGTCACCCACTACGAAGTCCTCGAAGCGTTCCGCCGCGCGAGCCTGCTGGAGGTGCACCTGGAAACGGGCCGCACGCACCAGATCCGCGTGCACATGTCCGCCATCGGCCACCCCTGCGTCGGCGATCCGATGTACGGCTCCGACCCGAACCTGTCCAAGCAGGTCGGGCTGATCCGCCAGTGGCTGCACGCGACAAAGCTGGGCTTCAACCACCCGCGCACCGGCGACTACATCGAGGTCGCCTCCCCGTACCCCGCCGACCTGCAGCACGCGCTCGACGTGCTGCGCCAGGGATAGATCGTGCAGCCGGCGAAGCTGGCCGCCGCAGTTTTCGGCGCCGCGCTGGTCGTCGGCGGGGTGTACGCGGTGGGCCTGAACACCAACGCGCACCCGTCCGTCCTCCAAGGCGACACACTCGGCCCCCAACCGGGCGAGACTGCCTATGACTATGCGGCTCGGGCGCAGGCGTCGTTACGCGATGCCGGCTCCGAGCGGGCCTTCGCCCTCGTGTCCTTCGCCGAGCCCCGCAACCCCGCGCACGCCGCCGCCGCGGTGACTGCAGCGCCGCGCGTCGGGGCGCTTGTGCTTGCCGACGCTCCTTCCAAGGCCATTCCGGAACCCGCCCCCGGCGAAAACCGGGCCGACGTCTTCGCGCGCGAGGCTGACCGCATGGTTGCAGTGGGCGAGGAGAACGGGGTTGCGCTGGACGCGGACGCGATCGTCGCCGTCGTGGTGCACGCGCCCGGGGATGTGCTGCGCGAGATCGCCAGAGCCCCGGACGTAGCCGCTGTGGAGGTTTTGCCGCCTGACGCGGTGTGGGGAGCCTTTGGTATCACACCTATAAGGTGAGCCCGCGCGGTGTATAGTCACCGTGAGTTACACGACCCTGGCGTGAGGAGAGGCATTGGCTTTTACGGCTCCCAAAAACGGAACGACCACCTCGGCAAGGCTGCGCAGAACCGCTGTCGCGGCGGTCATGTCGCTCAGCCTGACGCTGGCGGCCTGTGGCAACGACGCAGGCTCGAACGCGCACGAGGGGCTCGCGCCGGGAGACTACACCATCGCCTCCGCCGAGGGCGTGCGCGACAGTGTGCTGGTCAACGGCAAGATCGCGCCGGTGCGCGCCGTGAGCATCACCACCCCGCTGCAGACCGAGGTTGAGCGCATCGCCGTCGCGCCGGGCGACCGCGTCCAGCCGGAGCAGTTCCTCGCCGCCCTGAACACTGAACAGCTTCAGCGCCAGCTGGAGATCCAGGAGAAGCAGCAGGCCAACGCGCAGGCCGAAGCCATGGCGCAGGTGAACCAGGCGCAGGCGCAGCTCAACGCCATCAACAACGGCGCGAACCCGGCCTTGCGCGCGGCGCAGGCGCAGGTGAACCAGGCGCAGGCGATGTACAACGAGGCCGTGGCCGCCAATGGCGGCGGCTGGAAGGTCGCGCGCGTGGTGCGAGTCGCCGACGAGATGGCCGCCCGCTTCTCCTCCCAGATCACCCAAATGGTCGGCGGCCCAGGACCGGGCGTTCCGGCGCCGGGTGCGCCGGGCGCGCCGATTCCGCCGGCCCAGGAGGGCGCTCCGGCTCCGGCACCCGCACCGGCTCCCGCGCCCGCACCCGGACAGGCGCCGCTGATGGAGGGCGGCTACGTTGAGCCGGGCTCGCCGGCAGGCGGCGGCGAGATTGCGACGCTGAGCGTGAGCCAGGCGTACGCTGCGCTGGAAGAGGCGAAGGCCAACCTCGCGGCTGCGCAGGCGCAGGCGGAACAGGAGCGCCTGCAGGCGCAAGCGGCGGTAGATTCCGCCTGGCGCGCGGTGGAGAACACCCAGCTCGAAGCCGGCGACGGTTCCCTGGAGTACCAAGTTCAGGAAGCTACCATCTACGCGCCGATCGCGGGCATGGTCACCAGCGTCGACGTGCAGGAGGGTGACATCCCGCAGGGGCGCATCCTGAGCATCGCCGACGATTCCCGCCTGCTCATCCGCGCCGACGTTCGTGAGGCGGACGTGCCGAAGATCGCGGTGGGCAACCGCGTCGTGTTCACATCGACCGCGACCGGCAAGAAGGAATACACCGGCCGCGTGCTGCGCATCTCCCCGGCTGCGGATCCGGGCGCGGATGCCCAGGCTCTGCCGGGCGGCTTCGCCGGCGGCGGCGGAGGCGCTGATGCCGGCACCGTGACCTTCCCGGTGGAGATCGAGGTCACCGGTGACACCGAGGGTCTGCTGCTGGGCGGCTCTGCACGCGCCGAGATCATCACCCAGGAATCCGACAAGGCGCTCAACGTCCCCCTCGACGCCGTGTACGACGACGAGGGCGTGAAGAAGGTCCTCGTCCTCGCCCGCGACAACGACGATGACCGCTCGGGCACGCTCGAGGAGCGCGAGGTGCAAACCGGCACCGAGAACGACATCGACGTGGCGATCACCGGCGGCGACCTGAAGGCCGGCGACATCGTGGTGAACTGGCCGGAGGAGTACCGCGACCGCCTCGGCGAGAAGATCGACATCACCGACGACGGTTTTGATCCCGCAGCCGTCGACAAGGCTCGCGACAGCTCGAAGCGCACCACCGCAACGGTGACGGTGACCAGCACCCGCAGGGCGTCGGAGGAAGCGCCCGATCCTGCGGAGGCCTCGGCGGAACCTGCCCCGCAGGAGCCGGCGGCCGGCGCCGCTAACTAGGGGAGGGCGTGTGAAAACCCCGTTCCGCAAGCGCCGCGACACGGCGCAGCTCAGCGACGCCTCCAGTGCGCAGGAAGTGCACGCCGATGACCCGTTCTTCTTCGGGGAAGAGGCGGACACCGGCGAGCAGCCGGTCGTTGAGGCGGTGCCGGCACAGGCCCCGCAGCCGGCGCAGTCCCAGGTTGGCGGGCTCTCGGACTCCGGCCTGCTCATCGACATGCGCAACATCGTCAAGACGTACAACGTGGGCGAGCCGAGCGAGCTCACCGTGCTGCACGGCGTGGATTTCCGGGCGGCGCACGGGGAGTTCGTCTCCATTGTCGGCCCCTCCGGCGGCGGCAAGTCGACCTTGATGAACATCATCGGCATGCTCGACCGCCCCACCGAGGGCGCGTACGCCTTCAACGGCGAGCCGGTCTACGCCAAGAGCGACCAGGAGCTGGCGGCGTACCGCAGCCACAACATCGGCTTCATCTTCCAGAACTTCAACCTCATCGGGCGCATGGACGCATTGCAAAACGTTGCCATGCCGATGATGTACGCGGGCGTCGACCGCAAGCAGCGCGAGGCCCGCGCTGAAGAGCTGCTCGGAATGATGGGGATGGGGGACCGCATCCACCACAACCCGAACGAGCTGTCCGGCGGCCAGAAGCAGCGCGTCGCCATCGCGCGCGCCCTGGCGAACGACCCGGACCTTTTGCTTGCCGACGAACCGACCGGCGCCCTCGACTCCAAGACCGGCCGGCTGGTCATGGACCTGTTCCACCAGCTGCACGACGAGTTGGGCAAAGCCATCGTCTTCATCACCCACAACCCGCTGCTCGCGGAAGAGACGCAGCGCATCGTGGAAATCATCGACGGACGCATCGACGCCGTGCGCACCCCGTCCGGGCAGCGCGCGACCGAGGAGGCATAGGCGCACGTGAACATCCGTGAATCACTCAGGTTGGCCGCATCCAGCCTGAACACCAACCGGCTGCGCTCCCTGCTTACCCTGCTGGGCATCATCATCGGCATCATGGCCGTGATCATCATCATGACGCTCGGCCGCGGCCTAGAAAACGATGTGATGAGCGACCTCGAGGGTGTCGGCACCACTTCGCACCCCGTGTACATCCACGCCCGCCCGGACGAGGCGGATCAAGATGACGACCCGTTTGCCGCCCTCTACTACGACGAGCCCTCCAGCGAGCGAGACGGCATGACCATCGAGCAGCTGGAACAGCTCCAGGCGTACTTCGGCGACCGGGTCCAAGCCGTCGACATCGCCGTCAGCGGCAGCGGCGACGTCGCGTACGGGGATACGACGTCGAGTAGCTCCATCGACGCTGTGCTGCCCGGCTCCCTCAAGGTCCGCGGCCGCGAAGTCGAATTCGGCCGCGCGATCTCGGAGGCGGACCTTTCCGGGCAGCGCCCCGTCGCGGTGGTTTCGCAGGAATTCGTGCAGGCGCTTTTCGGCGGCGATCCTTCCGCCGCGCTGGGCGAGCGCTTCGACGTGGATCTCGGCGGCCAGCCCGCAGCGTTTACTGTGGTCGGCGTGCTGAAGCCCCACACTGCCGGCGGGCAGATGTTCGGTGCCCAGGACTACGCGGAAATCTTCATCCCCGCCACCTCGGCGGACCGGGTAAACCTCCAGGCCGATTGGGTGACGAGCTTCACCGTGCAGGCCGCGGCGACGGAGGAAACCAGCGCGTTCCAGGCTGACCTGCAGGCCTATTTGGATCGCGTCTACGCAGGCAATGAGGACTTCGAGGCGGAAGTGATGGACCTCTCCTCTGCGCTGGAGGGGCTGTCGAAGACCTTCGGCATCATGTCCACAGTGCTTTCGGCGATCGGCGGCATCTCGTTGCTCGTCGGCGGCATCGGTGTCATGAACATCATGCTGATCACGGTCACCGAGCGCACCCGCGAGATCGGTGTGCGCAAGGCGCTCGGCGCAACGCAGGGTGACATCCGCATGCAGTTCATCATCGAGGCCATGCTCGTCTGCCTCCTCGGCGGCGTGATCGGCGTGATCCTCGGCGGCGCCATCGGCATGGTGGCCACCAGTTTGGCGTTCACCCAGATGGCCTGGCCGCCCATCGGAGCCGTCATATTCGCACTGTTGTTCTCGTTGGCTACGGGTGTGTTCTTCGGCTACTACCCGGCCTCGAAGGCCGCAAAGATGCAGCCCATCGACGCGCTGCGCTACGAGTAATTGGTTGCAGGCAGGCGTCGATAAGCGGGCGCTTCCTGCAGCGCTTTCGGCCCGTCGGAGGCCCAGCTAAGATCTGGCGCATGGCCAAGCACTCCTCCTTCGTCCACCTGCATAACCACACTGAATTCTCCATGCTGGACGGCATGGCGAAGGTGGACCTGCTGGCGGAAGAAGTGGTGCGGCAGGGGATGCCCGCGGTGGGCATGACCGATCACGGCAATATGTTCGGATCGAACGCGTTCTACCGCCGCATGGTAGATGCCGGCGTCAAGCCGATTATCGGCATTGAGGCGTACATGGCACCGGGCAGCCGCTTCGACAAGAAGCGCCAGCTGTGGGGCACGCCGGACCAGAAGTCGGACGATGTGTCCGCTTCCGGCGCCTATCTGCACCAGACGCTGCTCGCGGAGAACGCGACCGGCTTGCGCAACCTGTTCAAGCTCTCGTCGCTGGCCAGCTACGAGGGCCAGCTGGGCAAGTGGCCGCGCATGGACGCGGAGCTGATCGCGGAGCACGCCGACGGCATCATCGCCACCACCGGCTGTCCGTCGGGCGATGTGCAGACCCGTCTGCGCCTCGGGCAGTACGACCAGGCACTCGAGGCCGCCGCGATGTGGCAGGACATCTACGGCAAGGACAACTACTTCCTCGAGCTGATGGATCACGGCCTGCACATCGAGCGGCGCGTGCGCGACGATCTGCTGCGCATCGGCGAGACGCTGGGTTTGCCGCCGCTGGTGACCAACGACTGCCACTACGTGCTCGAATCCCAGGCGCCGGCGCACGAGGCGATGCTGTGTGTGCAGACCGGCAAGACGCTCATGGACCCGGACCGCTTCAAGTTCGACGGCACCGGCTACTACATCAAGTCCGCCGAGCAGATGCGCGAGCTGTGGGATTCCACGGTGCCGGACGGCTGCGACAACACGCTGTGGATCGCGGAGCGCGTCGGCGACTACGGGGAGCTCTGGGAGGAGCACCCGCACGACCGCATGCCGATCGCGGACGTGCCGGAGGGGGAGACCCCAACGACGTGGTTGCGCAAAGAGGTGATGAAGGGGCTCGAGGAGCGTTTCGACGGAGCCGAGGTGCCCAAGGAATACGTCGACCGCGCGATGTACGAGATCGACGTCATCGACATGAAGGGCTACCCGTCCTACTTCCTCATCGTCGCCGAGATCATCAAGCACGCACGCGAGATTGGCATCCGTGTTGGCCCGGGCCGCGGCTCCGCGGCGGGCTCCCTGGTGGCGTACGCGCTGACCATCACCAACATCGACCCGATGGAGCACGGCCTCCTCTTCGAGCGATTCCTGAACCCGGAGCGCCCGAGTGCGCCGGATATCGATATCGACTTCGACGATCGCCGCCGCGGCGAGATGATCACCTACGCCGCGCAGCGTTGGGGCGAGGACAAGATTGCCCAGGTGATCACCTTCGGCACGGTGAAGACGAAGCAGGCGATCAAGGACGCGGCGAAGGTGAACTTCGGCCAGCCCGGGTTCCAGATGGCGGACCGGATCAACGCCGCGCTGCCGCCGGCGATCATGGCGAAGGACATTCCGCTGGCCGGCATCACCGACCCGGAGCACGCCCGCTACACCGAAGCCGCCGAGGTTCGCTCGCTGATCGAGACCGACCCGGACGTGGCGAAAATCTACGAGACCGCCCGCGGCCTCGAAGGCGTCGTCCGCCAGGCCGGTGTCCACGCGTGCGCGGTGATCATGGCGTCGGTCCCGCTCATGGACCACATCCCGATGTGGAAGCGCCCGGCCGACGGTGCGCTGATCACCGGCTGGGACTACCCGGCGTGCGAGGCCATCGGCCTGCTGAAGATGGACTTCCTGGGCCTGCGCAACCTCACCGTGCTCGGCGACGCGCTGGAGAACGTGCAGAAGAACCGCGGGGAAACGATCGACCTCGAGGCCCTAGACACCGACAATCAGGCGGTCTACGAGCTGCTCTCGCGCGGCGACACGCTCGGCGTCTTCCAGCTCGACTCCGGCGGCATGCAGGAGCTGCTGAAACGCATGAAGCCGACCGGCTTCAACGATATTGTCGCGTCGCTGGCGCTCTACCGCCCAGGCCCGATGGGCGTGAACGCGCACTGGGATTACGCGGACCGCAAGAACGGCCGCAAGCCGATCACCCCAATCCATCCGGAGCTGGAAGAGCCGCTCAAGGAGATTCTGGATGAGACGTACGGCCTCATCGTCTACCAAGAGCAGATCATGAACATCTCCCAGAAGGTGGCCAATTACACCGCGGGCCAAGCAGACGGCTTCCGCAAGGCGATGGGCAAGAAGAAGCCCGAGGTGCTGGCGAAGGAGTACGAGACCTTCTCCAAGGGCATGTTCTCCAACGGCTACTCCAAGGATGCGGTGGACGCGCTGTGGGGCACCATCGAGCCGTTCGCGTCCTACGCGTTCAACAAATCCCACGCCGCCGGCTACGCGCTGGTGAGTTACTGGACGGCGTACATGAAGGCGAACTACACCGCCGAGTACATGGCCGCCCTGCTCACCTCCGTGGGCGACAAGAAAGACAAGAGCGCGATCTACCTGTCGGACTGCCGCCACATGGGGGTCAGCGTCCTGCAGCCGGACATCAACGAGAGTGAGGAGAACTTCCTCGCGGTCGGCGAGGATGTCCGCTACGGCCTCGCGGCGGTGCGCAACGTGGGCACCGAAGTGGTGGAGTCCATCAAGGAAACCCGCCGCACCAAGGGCGAGTTCACCAGCTTCTCGGACTACCTGGACAAGATCGACTTGCTGGCCTGCAACAAGCGCATCACAGAATCGCTGATCAAGGCAGGCGCCTTCGACTCGCTCGGCCACCCGCGCAAGGGCCTCATGCTGATCCAGGAGGACGCGGTCGATTCGGTGCTTTCCACCAAGAAGGCGGCGGACAAGGGACAGTTCGACCTCTTCGCCGCGCTCGGCGGGGAGGATGAGAGTGCGTCGTCGATGTTCGCCGTCGAGGTGCCGGAGGATGAGTGGGACCGCAAGCACATGCTCGCCCTCGAACGCGAGATGCTGGGCCTGTACGTTTCCGGCCACCCACTCGACGGCTTCGAGGGCGCTATCGAGGCGCAGACCGACACGCAGCTCACCACTATCCTCGCGGGCGAATTGCGTCACGGTGCGGAGGTGACGATTGGCGGCTTGATCTCGTCCGTCGACAGGCGATTCTCCAAGAAGGACGGCTCGCCGTGGGCGATCGTGACACTGGAGGACCACCACGGCGCGCAGGTGGAGGTCCTGCTGTTCAACAAGGTCTACGCGCTGGTTGCGCCGCAGATCGTCGAGGACAACATCATCCTGGTCAAGGCGCACGTGTCCTGGCGCGATGACCGCATGAGCCTTTTCGGCGACGATGTGAAGGTGCCGGAGCTCGGCCCCGGCAACGGCGCTGGCCTGCCGCTGCGGCTGACCATGCGCACTGACCAGTGCACGGTGGATAACATCGCGCGGCTGAAGGGCGTGCTCACCAACAATCCGGGAGATACTGACGTGTACCTCAACCTGGTCAACGGCGAGCACAGCCAGCTGCTGGTGCTGGGCGACCATTTGCGGGTGGAGCGGTCCGCCAGCCTCATGGGCGACCTGAAGGCCACCATGGGGCCGGGGATTCTGGGCTAGCGAGCCCCGGGCATCAGCCTGGGCAGGGTTTAAACGAAGAAGCCCTGCAGGAACGCCTTGAAGTCAGGGTTGACGGTCACGAGCACGGCCAGGACCTGCATGAGGCCGCTGAGCACCACCATGATGCCGTTGATCACCGCGAACGCGGTGCGCGCCTCGTCGGACATTGAGCTGGCTGCCATGATCTTCGAGCTGGCGTCGTTGCCCGGGGTGGGGGTGACGGTGACCGGGGAGGCGGTCACCGTGACGGTGGTGGTCACTGGAGCTTCCTCGCTTGCCGACGGCGCATTTTCAGCCGTCGTCGTCGAAGCCGGCGCCGAGCTTGTGGTGGTCGCCGGGGTGCTCGTGGGGGTGGTGCTGGTCTCTGCGGTCGCGGTGGCGATGCCGGTGAGGCACAGGCCGGTGACGGTCAGGGCGGCGATGGCGTTGCGGGAGTTCATCGGTGGCCTTTCAGCTAAGCGGCACGGTCGGGATAAGAACCTAACAGGAGGGTTAGTATAAGGCACCATGAGTTCGCCTACGCCGACATCTGAAGCCTTCACTCCGGTGCACGCCGCCGACATTCAGGCGGCGCAGGCGCGCATTTCCTCCGTGATCGAGCCCACGCCGCTGCAGTACTGCCCCCGCCTCTCGGAGCAGTACGGGGCGCAGGTGTATCTGAAGCGCGAGGACCTGCAGGACGTGCGCTCGTACAAGATCCGCGGGGCGTACTACAACATCTCCGGCCTGTCCGAGGAAGCGCGGGCTGCCGGTGTCGTCGCCGCGAGCGCAGGCAACCACGCGCAGGGCGTGGCGTACGCGTGCCGTGCGCTGGATATTCAGGGCAAGATCTTTGTGCCTAAGCCGACGCCGAAGCAGAAGCGGGACCGCATCCGCGTGCACGGCGGGGACAACATCGAGCTGGTGGTCACCGGCAACACCTTCGACGAGGCTGCGCAGGCGGCGCGCGAGGACGCAGCCGCGCGCGGCGCCACGATTGTGGAGCCGTTCGATTCCCGCGACACCGTCATCGGCCAGGGCACCGTGGCGGCAGAGATTCTGGCGCAGCTCACGGGCCTGGGTCACGAGCTGGACACCATCTTGGTGCCGGTGGGCGGCGGCGGGCTGGTCGCCGGCATCGCGTCCTACTTTGCCGACATGTCGCCGCGCACCGGGATCGTCGGTGTGGAGCCGCGCGGCGCCGCGAGCCTGCACGCGGCGATGCAGGCGGGCAGTCCGGTCACACTCGAGGCCATCGACCCCTTCGTGGACGGCGCGGCGGTGAAGCGCATCGGCGCGTTCCCCTTCGAAGTGATCGAGCGCAACCAGGGCCGCACCCATCTCGTCTTGGCCGACGAGGGTGCGGTGTGCACCGAGATGCTCGGCCTGTACCAGAACGAGGGCATCATCGCCGAGCCCGCGGGCGCGTTGTCCGTGGCGGGTCTGAACCTGATGAACATCCAGCCGGACTCGACGGTGGTGTGCGTTATCTCCGGCGGCAACAACGACGTGCTGCGCTACGCCGAGATCATGGAGCGCTCCCTCGTGCACCGGGGCCTGCGCCACTACTTCCTGGTCAACTTCCCGCAGGAGCCTGGCCAGCTGCGCACCTTCCTCACGGACATCCTCGGCCCGGACGACGACATCGTCCTCTTCGAGTACCTGAAGAAGAACAACCGCGAAACCGGTGCGGCGCTGGTCGGCCTCGAGCTCAGCCGGGCGAGCGACTTAGACCCGTTGCTCGAGCGCATGGCGGACTCGCCAATCGAGTGCCGCCGCCTCGAGCCGGGCAGCCAGGAGTACGACTTCATCGTCTCCGGCTAGCCGGCGAGCGCGCCGGCGCTAGCCGGTAGTTCGGATCACCGCGAAACCCCACGGGTCGAGCTCAGTGGCATCCGCGCCGACGCGCGGCGAGGTGTAGGAATACATCAGCTCGCCGCCGACGGGTACCTCGACCCGCGCGTTGCTGAAGTTCGCGGCGAGAACCACCGGGTGGCCGTCCTCAGCCATGGTGAGCCAGGTGTCGCCGTGCTCCACCTTCAGGGTCCGCAGGTCGTCGCGGTTGAAGCCGTGCTCCCTCCGGATTGCGAGGAGGGTGGAGTAAGCGTCGTAAAGCTTGTGCCCCCGCTGCCCGAACTCCCAGTCCAGGCGCGCCGCGTGGAACGTCGCGGGTGCGGCTGGGTCCGGCACGTCCGTTGGGTTCCAGCCTTGGCGGGAGAATTCGTGCAGGCGGCCTTCGCGCGTCATGCGCGCCAGCTCCTCGTCGGAGTGCGAGATGAAGAACGGGAACGGCGTGCGTGCGCCGAATTCCTCGCCCATGAACAGCATTGGGGTGAAGGGGGAGAGCAGGATCACGGCCGCGCGCAGCGCGAGTTGCTTGGGGCTCAAGCTTGCCGACGGCCGGTCCCCGACCGCGCGGTTGCCAGTCTGGTCGTGGTTGGTGGTGAAGGTGATCATCTGCCAGGGGGCGACGTGGCTGAGATCTAAGGGGCGGCCGTGGGTGCGGGCGCGGTACTCCGACCAGGTGTCGCGGAAGCGGTACGCGTTGCGCAGGGTGTCGGCGAGGATCTCAATAGTGCCGTAGTCCACGTAGTAGCCCTGCTGCTCGCCGCTGATGAGGGTGTGCACGCTGTGGTGGACGTCGTCGAGCCACTGGGCGGAGAGCCCGTAGCCGCCGCGGGACTCGTCGTTGACAATGCGCGGGTCGTTCTGGTCGGTCTCGCCGATGATGGTGCGCGGCACGTTCGTCTCGCCGGCAACGGTGTCGGCCACGGCGCGGATCTCTTCCATGAGCGAGTAGGCGCGGCGGTCGTCGTAGGCGTGCACGGCATCCAGGCGCAGGCCGTCGACGTGAAACTCGCGCAGCCACTGGCCCACGGCGGCGAGGATGTAGGCGCGGACCTCGTCCGAGCCAGGGCCGGAGATGTTCACCACGTCGCCCCAGCCGGTGTGCCCCTGGGTGGTGTACGGCCCGAACATGCCGTTGTAGTTGCCCTCCGGGCCGAAATGGTTGTACACCACATCGAGAATCACCGCGATGCCGCGGGCGTGCGCGGCATCGACCAGGCGCTTCAGGCCCTCGGGGCCGCCGTAGGGGGCGTGGACCGCGAGCCAAGCAACGCCGTCGTAGCCCCAGTTGCGAGTGCCGGGGAAGGGCTGCACCGGCATGAGCTCAATCGCGTTGATGCCCAGCTTGGCTAGGTAGTCCAGCTTGGCGATGACACCGTCGAAGGTGCCGTCCTCAGTGAAGGTGCCCACGTGCAGCTCGTACAGCACCTGGTCTTTCAGGTGCAGGCCGCGCCACTGGCCATCCGTCCAGTCGAAGTCGGTACCCACGACCTGGGAGGGGCCGTGCACCCCGTCCGGCTGGCAGCGGGTGCGCGGGTCGGGGAGCGGTTTGGTCCACTCGGTGCCGTCGTGAAGCGAAAATGCGTATCGTGCACCAGGCTCGGGCCGCGCCACGGCGGGGTCGAGCACCCACCAGCCGGCGCGCGCGGGGTCGGGGTCCATGTCGTGGCGCTCGCCGTCGACGGTGACGCGAACCTGGCGCGGATGTGGCGCCCATACCTCGTACTGCTGGTTGGTCATACCCACGAGGGTAGACTGACCGCGATATGCGCACCGCCTATGACTTACCCGCCGACACCGTGGTCACCCACGAGATGGAGATCAAACGCTCCAAGTTCATCACCTGGGTGACACGGGTGAGCAGCGAAGACGAGGCGCGCGACTTCATCCAGGCGGCGCGCGACGCGTACCCGGATGCCCGCCACCACTGCAGCGCGTTTATCGTGCACGTGGACGGCGCGCAGCCCATCGAGCGCTCCTCCGACGACGGCGAGCCCTCCGGCACTGCAGGAAAACCCATGCTCGAGGTGCTGAAAGGCTCCGGCATGCTGGACATCTGCGCGGTGGTGATCCGCTACTTCGGCGGCGTGAAGTTGGGCACCGGCGGCCTCGTCAGCGCCTACACCGACGCGGTGAGCTCCGCAGTGGCGCAGGTGGAGCGCCGGCGCCGGGAGGTGGAGGAGCTCGCCACCGTGGGCTTCCCGCACGCCCAGGCTGGGCGCATCGAGGCCGATCTGCGCAACCACGGCGTGGAGGTGGTCGACGTGGAGTACGGCTCCCTGGCCACGTACACCTTGGCGTTCGATCCGGGGGAGCGGGAGCGTATCGACGCGTTACTGGCGGCCGCCACCCAAGGCACCGCCGAGGCGAAAGATGCCGGGCACCGCTGGGTGGAGCTGGGCGCGTAATTTTGCCCGGGCGCTACACTTTAACCCATGACGATGCAGCCGCGCCCCAACAACCCGATCGAGCAGCGCAAGCAGGCCATGCGCAAGTACATGAACAACGCCGCCATGTGGGCCGGCGGCGGCGTGGCTGGCGGTATCGCGCTGGCGCTGTTGACCCAGTCCTGGACCCTGCTGATCATCGGCTTCGTCATCGCCGTCGCCGGCGGCTGGACGAACTGGAATAAGGCCCAGCAAATCGTCAACCACAAGGACGAGTACTAAACCTGTGACGCAACCAGACGGGTCCGCAGTCCGCATCGACGCGTGGCTGTGGGCCGTACGCATTTTCAAGACCCGCAGCCAGGCCGCCGAGGCAGTGCGCGCCGGGCACGTGAAACTCAACAACGAGGCAGTCAAGCCCGCTGCCCAGGTGGTGCCGGGCGACCACGTCCGGGTGTGGAAGGACCACCGCTACTTAGAGTTCGACGTCACCGCAACGGTGCGCAAGCGCGTCGGCGCCCCGATTGCCAAGCAGTGCTACGTGGACGTCTCGCCGCCGCCCCCGCCGATGGACATCTTCGCCACCATGCCGAAGCGCGACCGCGGCGCGGGCCGGCCGACGAAGAAAGAGCGGCGCGAAACCGACCGCCTGCTCGGCCGCTAGCGCGCCGCACGCAGCCGCTCCAGGCGCTGCGTGAGCTTCGCGCGGCGCAGTTTAGGCCGGTTGCCGGCGTCCCACGTCCGCTCGATGTGCTCCTGCCCGAAGCGGTTGAGCAACACGTCGTCGACAAGCCTCACCTGGCCCGGCACGAAGGGGTAGTTCAACGAGTTGGCGACAGCCTCGAGATCGGCCGGGTTGAGCAAGTCGCGCAACTGCGCCACCCGCTCGATGCCGTGCGTGCGCAGCAACTCCATGAGGAAGCGGTAATCGTTGGCGCGCGAGAGAGGATAGTGCGAACCCAGCAGCAGGGTGAGGATGCCGGGGAGCGTCTCCGGGGTCAGCTCCGCATCGCCGGCACCGGCAGTCGCAGCCAACTGCGGTTCCGGCTCCTTCGGCGCGGGCGCGGTGATGTCGGCGATCTGGTCGAACTGCTGGTCCGCCAGCTCGATGAGACCGGCCGCGAGGGTGAACGCCCGGTCCACGCGCGGATCCAGGCTGCCGCCGGAGCGCTTGTAGCGGATGTCGTGCTCGAACTCCGCCCACGCATGCTGCAGCACCGTGCGCAGCTGCATCTCGAAGACGGTGCCCGCGTAGAGCTCCAAGCCCTCGGATTTGTCGGTGACGCGCAGCACCAGGTGGTGCGAGCCGTAGCCGAAACCGCCCGCGATGCGGGTCTCCTCCGCCTTGTCCACGCTGCGCAGCACATCGAACTGGTCGGCCAAGAGCCGCTGCACCGCCGGGATCTCGGTGGAGTGCAGCACGGTTACGCGCGCACCGATGATGTCGCGGATGTCGTTCCACGGATCCGGGTACATCGGGGCGCCGTCGGCGGTGAGCTTGCGCGCTTTAGCTTTCAGCGACGGCCAGGTTTTCACGCGCACGTCGACGCGATCGAAGGTGATGCCGGCGTCCCGCATCAGCTCGTGCAGCGCGCCGCGGAACGTGGTCGCGATGTCCGGGTGGGCGTCCAGCCAGGCGAAGTACGTCGAGCCGAGCCGCGCGATCGTGGCATCCGGGACTCGGGGAGCGTTCATTCGAGTCCCCCTTAGAGCTTGCTCGACTCGGTCAGGCTCGCTGAGACTAGGAGTGCCGCGGGCAGGGTCGCCAGCACGTCCGCCACCGGCACCGCGCCGCTGAAGGTGCGGCCGGTGAGGCGGTCGGTCCACTCGCCGTCGGGCAGCTGCACTGTGGTGTCGCCCCAGCCGCCCCGGGCTTCAAGCTCGAGCGGCAGGCGGGTCGCCAGCGCGATCACGCTCAACCCCTTCGCGCCGCCAACGGAGGCGTCGCCGCGCGCGATACCCACGAGGTGGTCGTGCGCCTTGCCGACGGCGAAGACCGCCTGGTGCTCGCCACGCAGGAACACGTCCGAATATTGCCGGCGCAGGTGCAGACCTTCACGGACAATGATCTGCTTCGCAAGATCCGCGATGCGGCCGTCGAGGCCCGGGTAGCAGCCCTCGCGCGCCTCCTCCGGCTGCTCCTCGGTATCGCCGTAGAGGTAGCTGGCCAGGTCGAAGTCCTCCGCCTCGCGTGCCTCCAGGTATTGGGTGAGGGACTGCACGCGCGCCGTGTAATCCACGAACCGGCGGTTATCCGGATCCACCAGCGAAAAGTCCATGAATTCCTGGCCCTGGTAGGTATCCGGCACGCCCGCGCCGGCGAGCTGCAGCACCTTGCGGCCCAGCGAGACCTGCACGCCGCCGCGGTGCAGCCGCTGCACGTGGGTGGTAATCAGGCCCGTGACCGGACCCATCAGCAAGGCGTCGATCCAGTCGGTCACCGCCTGCTCGTAGGCCGCATCCTGGTCGAACCAGCTCGACTTCACACCCGCCTCGCGCACGGCCTTGACCGCGTAGAGGTGCAGGCGCTCCTGCAGCGCCTCGGTGATCTGGCCGTCGGCAGGCCATACGCCGAGGATGTTCTGCATCAGGAAGTGTCCGGTCGCGGTGTCCGGCGGCGGCACCATGGCGGCCACTTGCCGCACCAGCTCCGCGAAATCGTTGGGCATCTCAGTGAGCTCGATCATCCGGGCGCGGGTGTCCTCGGTGCGCTTGGTGTCGTGCGTGGTCAGCGACGTCATTGCGCGCGGCCACAGCTGCGCGCGCTCTTGCTGCAGCAGGTGGAACTCCGCGACACCCACGCCGAAGCGCCCGGGCGCCCCGCCGACCTCCTGCAGCGCCACAAGGCGGCTCGCGCGGTAGAACAGCGTGTCCTCCACGCCCTTCGCCATCACGGCGCCGCACACCTGCGCGAAGCGGGTCTTCGCCTCGCCCTCCGCGAGCATCGCGGCCGCGATCAGGTCCAGGGCATCGCTTCTCGACGGAAACTTCCTGGCCATCTCCGCAATCACCGACGAGGTAATACGGGACAGGGAGCGGTAATCCGCGCGGTAGACCGGCATTGCCGCCACCAGCTCGATCACGGTCGAGGTGAGGTCTTCGTCGGAGACTTCCTGGCCCGCAGTGGAGAAGTTGTCGCGGCGGATTGCGCGCACCAGCCTGCGGATCTCCGCGCCGAGCTCGGCACTTGCCACCTCACGCTTGAGCTGGTGCTCGGCGGCCTCAATGGCAGCCTCGTCCCAGGTGGAGCCGGACTGCTGCAGGGCCAGCATGCTCAGGCTGTCCTCGGCGGAGCGGTCGACGAACACTCCGTCGAGTTCGCGCATCGCGTCGTAGCCGGTCGTGCCGTCCACGCTCAGGCGCGGGTCGAGCGGTTCCGTGACGCCGAGGATTTTCTCCACGACCAGCCAGCGGTCCTCCCCGATGAGGTCGCGCAGGCGCGTCAGATAGTCGAAGGGGTTGGTCAAGCCGTCCGGGTGGTCCACACGAATGCCGTCGATCAAGTCCTCCGCGATGATCTGGCGCAGCGCGCGGTGCGTGTGCTCGAAGACCAGCGGGTCCTCCTGGCGGATGCCGGCCAACCCGTTCACGGAGAAGAAACGGCGGTAGGAAATAACGCCGTCGCGCCAGTACATGAGGCGGTACGCCTGGCGCTCGTACACCTCGCGGGGGTCGTCGTCGAGGGATTCGTAGCTGCCCGGGGCGAGCGGGAAGTAGTGGTCGTAATACTTCAGCACATCCTCGCCGTCCGGCGCGGCCCCCTCCGGGAACTCCTCCGGCCCCAGGTGCGCGAGCTCGAGCTTGTCCTCGTCGCCCTCGGTGCCCAGCACCGGCATGCCGAGTTTCCCGCCCGCACCGTTGTCCTCGTGCCAGTCGATGTCGAAGTAACACTCGAACTCGGAATCCCGGCCGTGTTTCAGCACATCCCACCACCACCGGTTTGTGCGGGGCGTTTCCACACCCAAGTGGTTGGGCACGATGTCGAGGACAATGCCGATGCCGGCCTCATGTGCTGCGTCGGCAAGCGTACGAAGCCCTTCGATGCCGCCGAGCTCGGGGTTGACCTGCGTGGGGTCGGTAACGTCGTAGTTGTGGTTGGATTCGCGCACCGCGGCGAAAATGGGGGAGAGGTAGATGTGCGACACGCCGAGTGCGCGCAGGTACGGGATCTGCTCGGCCGCGTCGGCAAAACCGAAACCGCGTCCCGAGGGGTCGGCTTGGGGGCCGCGGAGTTGGACGCGGTAAGTGGACGTGATCGGCCGACGCATGATTTTGCAGGCTCCTTGTTGTAGAGAATCGTGCCGCGCTTTACGGCGCGCGGCGCACCCGACCAAGCGTAGCTACAGGTTCGCCGCCATGGCGCTTTCCTGCTTGACGACGAGCGGAAACCCCAGCGAATAGCGCAACACGCCGCGCGCGCCGAGGAGCGCCACCACCTCATCCTCCGGGGAGGTGAAGACGAAGAGCTCGCGCTGATCCCGCGAGTAGTACGTGAGCGGGGATTGGGTATCCCACACCGCGGCGAAGTGCGCGTTGATGGTGGCGAAGGTGAGCGGGTGCGCGAGCCAGCTCGCCGGAGGGGAGTCTAAGCCCCGGACCTCGACACCCTCCGGGGCCGCGGGACCCAATGCGACGGAGGCGGGCCGGACGTGGAACTCGATGCCGGTCGCGCGCACCGCGGTGGTGCGCAGCGCGCGTGCGGCCGCGTTCCACGCCATGTGGGCGCTCGCCCCCAGCTTGCCGATCTGCTGGTGGGTGAGCCCCGAGCACTCCGGGCTGTCGAAGACGCACACCAGCCCCGGCGACAGGCTGATGTAGGCGGTGGAGGCTCCGAAGCCGGGCGTGATCCAGGCGCGGGAGCCGGAGGCGGTGAGATCGTTGCGCAGCGCCAAGCGGGGGCGCAGCGCGTCGAGGGGCGTGAAGGTTCGGGTACGAACGAGGGCGGGTGGTGGTGTTGGGCGCATAAGTATTAGACGCGCCGAACACCGCCTCGGTTCCCTCCGACGGGGAAATTCAGCCGCTAGCTCGAGATGCCGAGGGCATCGAAAAGCTGCTGGGCGGACCAAATCTCAATGTCCTGGCCCTTGTCCTGCAGCTCCCGTGCGCGCTTTTCCTTCGACGTCATCGTCGCCCACTCGCCGGCCACCAGGATGGTGGTCTTCTTGGTCACGTTCTTGCCCACCTGGCCGCCGAGCTCCGCGATGCCGGACCACAGTTCGCCCTTGTCGTAGGGCTCGAAATCCCCGGTGAGGGTGACGTTCTGGCCGTAGAGCGGGGAGTTGGGGTCGGCCTCCGCGTTGACCTCCGGCACCTCGTCCGGTGTCGCAACCGCCTGCCACGGAGCCTGGTTGTGGCGCTGGGTTTTCGGCTTTTCCGGGGCAGCGTCGCCACTCGGACCGCCCTGGTTCGAGCCCTGGGGCGCAGTCACCGCATCGATGGCGGCCCGCATGCCGCCGTCGGCAACCCTGCTCGCCTGCAGTGCGCGGGTGGCGCCGGAACGGTCGCGCAGCACCGGGGTGACGCGTGCGTCGTCGATCGAGCCGAGCGCGAAGCCCGTGTTGTGCACGAAGCTCATCAACGAGCCCTCGTGTGCGGCGCGGCGGGCGAGGCCCACCATGATGCCGGCGCACGCAGCGGCATCGGCGGCCGCGTCGTGGTGCTTGTCCAACCCCACACCGAAGAATTCGGCGAGGGTGGGTAAGCGGTGGTTCAGCACGTCCAGCTTTGTCGCGCGCGCCTGCGCCAACGTGCAGGCGAACATGATGGGCGGGATGGCGCGGCCGGTGGCAACGCAGGCGTTGCGCAGCGCGGTCGCGTCGAACTGGGCGTTGTGCGCCACCATCGGCAAATCGCCGACGAAGGCGGTCAGTTCCTCGATGAGGTCCCCGACGTTCGGCGATGCCGAGACCGACTCGCGGGTGATGCCGTGAATCCGCACGTTGTAGGGGTCGAATTCATCGAGGCCCGCCGGCGGCATGCACAGCCACGACACGCGCTCGATTTCCTCGCCGTCGACAACCTTCACCATGCCGATCTGGCAGATCGACCCCCACTGCTGGTTCGCGGTCTCCACGTCGAGGGCGACGAAGCTGAAGCCGGGAATGCCTGCGTGGGCGTCGACAAGCTCGGCGGCGGGACCCTCGCCGCGGGATGCGGCAGCAATGAGCTGCTCGAGCGCGCCCGGCCCCTCACCGTCGCCCGGCGCGAAGCTGATGCGCACCGTACCGTCGCCGGTGTCGATGTCCGCGTAGGACGCGTTCCACGCATCGCCGGCGGTCACGTGCACGCCGCGCACCGTGTCGATTGGGATGGTGCGGGGCTCGCCGTCGCCGGTGAGCGAGGCGGCGAGCGGGGTCGGGCTGATGGTCACCGCATCGTTGGTCACCGTGATGGTGGCACCGTGCGCTGAGATCACGTCGAGGAGCTCCTTTTCTTGTTCAGGGTTAGTCGCGGACCGGCGGCTCAACCTGCTTCAGCACAGCGGTCGAGCGAGCTGCCACGGTGATGGTGTCGCCGGCGGAGAGCACCGCCTTCTCCATCGGGTAGCCGAGGGGTTCGGTGGTGTCGACGATGATCTCCCAGCTGCCGCCGAACTGCTGCGGCGGCACGGTGAACTCGATGTCCTCGAAGTGGGCGTTGAACATCAGGACGAAGGAATCGTCGCTGACCTTGCGTCCGCGGCGGTCCTCCTCGGTGATGGCGTCGCCGTTGAGGTACACCATCAGGGCCTTGCCGAAGGCGTAGTCCCAGTCGGACTGGGTCATGAGCTGGCCGTCCGGGACCAGCCAGGCGATCTCGCGATCCACCACGTCCTCGCCGAGCGCGCCGCCGGAGAGGAAGCGGCGGCGGCGGAACACCGGGTGCTTCTTGCGGATTGCGATGAGGCGCTTGGTGAAGTCGTGCAGGTCCTGCGCTTCTTCCAGGCGATCCCAGTCCATCCAGGCGATTTCGTTGTCCTGGCAGTAGACGTTGTTGTTGCCGCCCTGGGTGCGGGCGAACTCATCGCCGTGGGCAATCATCGGGGTGCCCTGGGACAGCAGCAGGGTGGTCAGGAAGTTGCGGCGCTGCTGGGCGCGCAGTTGCTGGATCTTCGGGTCCTCGGTCGGGCCCTCCTCGCCGCAGTTCCAGGAACGGTTGTGGCTCTCACCGTCGCGGTTGTCCTCGCCGTTGGCCTCGTTGTGCTTCTCGTTGTAGCTGACCAGGTCGTTGAGGGTGAAGCCGTCGTGGGCGGTGATGAAGTTGATGGATGCCGACGGGCGGCGGCCGTTGTGCTGGTACAGGTCAGAAGAACCCGTCAGGCGGGAGGCGAACTCGCCGAGGGTGGATGCCTCGCCGCGCCAGAAGTCGCGCATGGTGTCGCGGTATTTGCCGTTCCACTCGCTCCACAGCGACGGGAAGTTGCCCACCTGGTAGCCGTTCTCGCCCACATCCCACGGCTCGGCGATGAGCTTGACCTGGGATACGACTGGGTCCTGCTGGACGAGGTCGAAGAAGGTGGCCAGGCGGTCCACGTCGGAGAACTCGCGCGCCAGGGTGGAGGCGAGGTCGAAGCGGAAGCCGTCGACGTGCATCTCGGTGACCCAGTAGCGCAGCGAGTCCATGATCAGTTGCAGGGAGTGCGGGTCGCGCACGTTGAAGGAGTTGCCGGTGCCGGTGTAGTCCATGTAGTGGAAGCGGTCGCCGTCGACGAGGCGGTAGTAGGCCTCGTTGTCGATGCCGCGGAACGCGATGGTGGGGCCGAGGTGGTTGCCCTCGGCGGTGTGGTTGTACACCACGTCGAGGATGATCTCCATGCCCGCCTCGTGGTAGGCGCGCACCATCTGCTTGAACTCCGCCACCGCGTCACCGGGCTTGTCGGAGGAGGCATAGTTGTGCTCCGGCGCGAAGAAGCCGAAGGTGTTGTAGCCCCAGTAGTTGCGCAGCCCCAGGTCGCGGAGGCGGTCATCCTGCAGGAACTGGTGCACCGGCAACAGCTCCACGGAGGTCACGCCCAGGTCGGAGAGGTACTCGATCATCGCGGGGTGCGCCATGCCGGCATAGGTGCCGCGCAGGTTCTCCGGGATGTCCGGGTGCAGCTGCGTCATGCCCTTCACGTGGCACTCGTAAATCACCGCTTCCTCGTCCGGGATGTTCGGGGAACGGTCATCGCCCCAGTCGAAGAACGGGTTGATCACCACGGAAAGCATGGTGTGGCCCAGCGAGTCCTCCTCGTTTCTGCCCTCGCCCGGCTCAGCCGCGTGGATGTCGTAGGAGAACAGGGAAGAGTGCTGGTCAAACTCGCCGTCGAAGGCACGTGCGTAGGGGTCTACCAGCAGCTTGGTGGCGTCGCAGCGCTTGCCGTTGTGCGGGTCCCACGGTCCGTGCACGCGGTAGCCGTACCGCTGGCCGGGGGAAACACCAGGCAGGTAGGCGTGCCAGACGTAGTTATCCACTTCTTGGAGCTCGACGCGGGTCTCCGCGCCGTCCTCGTCAATAAGGCACAGTTCCACCTTTTCGGCGACAGCGGAGAAGAGGGCGAAGTTGGTGCCTGCACCGTCGTAGGTCGAGCCGAGGGGATACGCAGAGCCCGGCCACGTCTCCGGCGCAGGCGCCTGCGCAGCGTCCTGATTGGTAGTTTCAGTCATGCCGACTAATCGTAGTGCACCGCGGGCGAATCACCGTGTTGAGCAGCTAGGCCACGCAGCATGAGCCGCACCGCGGCCGCGTGCTCCGCTGCTGCGTCGCGCTCGCCCGCCGCAGCGCCAGCCTCACCCGTCGCCTGTGCGAGCTGGCGTCCGGACTGCTGCACCGCGGCGGCCCCCAGCGTCAGGTGAATGAGGCCGTGCGCGGCGGCGCGCACATCGCGTGCCGACGCTTGGTTTCCGGCCACGCCGGCAACAACCCGCGTGAACGTCTCCGACAGCGCGCCGCCGATCTGCGCCTCGGGCTGGCCGATGGCGGTAACCACCACCTCCGCGCCGTCCTGCACCCCGAGCACCGCCCGCCTGAGCGCGGCGCAGAGTGCTTCCGGGTCCGCGGGTGGGTTCTCCACGACGGGCGCGGCAATGGCCGCGGCCATCGACGCGATCAGCTCCTGCTTGTTCTCGATGTGCCAGTACAGTGCACCGGGCGCGACGCCGAGGGTGGTGGCGAGGCGGCGCATCGAGACGTCGGCAAGCCCGTAGGTGCCCAAGATCTCGAGTGCGGCGGCGGTGATTGCCTCGCGGGACAGTTGCATGAGGCCTCACTGTAGTCCCCGCTCCCTGTGCGCGAGCCGGGTTCGGTTACAGGTGACCTCACAGAAACCCTCCAGACCTTTAGCAAGATGACTGTACTCAAGCTCCAGCTTGGCGTTGTTAGAATGCCCGGTGTACAACTCCCTGAGGTCGAGCCACGGCTCACCTCAAGTGACCACGCCCGGGCCGCGGAGGCAAGACGCGGCCCGGGCTTATTTGAGGAGAGATATTCGTGACGCTTACCACCACTCCGATGAAGGCTGCTGCGGCAGCGGTGACCGCGCTTGCGCTCACCTTCTCGCTGAGCGCGTGCGGCGAGAAGCAGGAGACCGCAAGCGGCGGCCTGTCTACGGCCGCAACCGCTCCGGGCGCTGCGACCGCTGAGGAAGCTGCTGGCGAGGCTACCGAGGCAGTGGAGAACGAGGCCTCCGACGCGGAGACCACCGAGGAGAATACGGCTAAGGACAAGGACAAGAAGGAGCCGGCTGCTTCCTCCTCCGCGAAGCCGAAGACCACCACCAAGGCGAACAACAGCGGCAACAACGCGGGTGCCGCGGCGGTGCCGACGATTGCGAACCCTTTCGAGAACGGCCAAGTCGAGGTGCCGACGTACGAGCCGATCGCGAACGGCCAGGCCGGTTCTGAGGCTGACCGCAAGCAGATGGAGGACGTGGTGCGCAAGGTGACCAACCCGGATTCCTTCGCCACCTGGACCCGCACCATCCTGGACAACTCCTGCGCAGCCGTGCGCGAGCCGGCGCTGGAGGAGTTCGAGCGCCAAGGCCTCACCCTCGACATGGTTGAGCAGATGATGCGCGCCCAGGAGGCGCAGGGCGGCACCATCAACATCCCGAAGACCGACGTGAAGGTCACCGACGTGCGCATCGACGGCAACCGCGCGTCCGCTACGGTGTCCACCTCGAACTCCGAGGGCAACGCGTCCCAGGTCCAGCTCTTCGCCAAGGAAGACGGCCGCTGGAAGGTCTGCAACGGCTAATGGCATCTGAGGCGCCCCGTTACCCGCGCGCGTTCGGCGCGGGTGCGGGGCTTTTGGCTGGTGGTCTCATCCTGGGACTGATCGGCGGCGTGGCGTGGGGCTTCGTGCGCCCCACCTATACCGTCTCCTTTCAGGACGGGGCCGCGGTAGTTGACCCTGCGGCAAGCGCGCCGAGCGCGGATTTTGCCGCGATCGGCTGGCTCGCGATAATCACCGCTGTCCTGGGCATGATCTTGGCCGCGGTTGCCCTCCTGCAGACTCGCAAAGGCGAGGTTGCGGGCGGATTCAGCGAGCTCGTCTGGCTCATCCTGGTCGCCGGGGCCACAAGCTTGACGACGTTCGCGGTCGGCGAGATGACCGTTCGCGCCCTCTACCCGGTGCCATCGCACAGCGAGACACCGACAACTGAGCCGTTCGCGCTGGCCCCCTCGGTGGAACCCCACGTGGCGCTCCTCGTCGCCCCGCTGGTGGCGGCGGCGATGTTCTGGATGGCGAATTTCTTCGAACTGACCCGGCTCACCCGCGAGCAGGCGCGGGTGGAGGCCCGATCCGAAGCGCCTGCACTGGGGGCCTAAACTAGAGCGGGTAACGTCCCACCAATCACGCCCACCTGCTGCGGGAGGCTTCACATGCTGCACTTGACGGATCTGCGGGGGCAAACCCCGTCCACTGCTGAACTTCGCCGGGTGCTGCCCCGCGGCGGTGTCGACGTCGCCAGCGTGCTGCCCACTGTGGCCCCGATCGTCGAGGCTGTGCACGAGGGCGGCGCGGCGAAAGCGCTGGAGTACGGTGAGCGTTTTGACGGCATCGTGCCAGCGTCGGTACGCGTGCCCGCCGAGGTGATCGCGGAGGCGGAGGCCAGCTTGGCGCCGCGTCTGCGCGAGGCGCTGGAAGCGGCGATCGACCGCATCCGCGCTGTGCACGCCGACCAGAAACCCGCGGAGCACACGACCACGCTCGCACCGGGCGCGACTGTGACGGAGCGCTTCATCCCTGTCGCCCGTGTCGGCCTGTACGTGCCGGGCGGCAAGGCGGTGTACCCCTCCAGCGTGCTCATGAACGTGATCCCGGCGCAGGAGGCGGGAGCGTCTTCGATGGTGGTGTGCACCCCGCCGCAGACCGACTTCGGCGGCTGGCCGCACCCGACGATCCTGGCGGCGTGCGCGCTCCTCGGCGTCGACGAGGTGTGGGCGGTCGGCGGCGCGCAGGCTGTGGCGCTCATGGCCTACGGCGACGACACGGCGGGCCTTGAACCGGTGGACATGGTCACCGGCCCCGGCAACATCTTTGTCGCTGCGGCGAAGCGCCTGGTCAACGGCGTGGTGGGCATCGACGCGGAGGCCGGCCCGAGCGAGATCGCGATCATCGCCGATAAGGACGCCGACGCCGACTACGTGGCTGTCGACCTCATCTCCCAGGCCGAGCACGACGAGCAGGCGGCGAGCGTGCTCATCACCGACTCGGAGGAGCTTGCGGGCGCGGTGGACGCGATCGTCGAGAAGCGGGCGGCGGGGACGCTGAACGCGGAGCGCGCCGCCTCTGCGCTCGGCGGGTCGCAGTCGGGCATCGTGCTTGTCGACGATCTGGAGGCCGCCATCGCCGTCGCGAACGCCTACGCCGCGGAGCATCTTGAAATCCACACTGCGAACGCCGCGGACGTGGCGGCGCGAATCACGAACGCGGGCGCGATCTTCGTGGGCCCGTACTCGCCGGTGCCGCTCGGTGACTACGCGGCGGGCTCGAACCACGTGCTGCCGACATCCGGCACCGCCCGGTTTAACGCGGGGTTATCCACCCACACCTTCCTCAAGCCGGTGAACTTCATCGAGTACGACAAGGCCGCGCTGGGGGAGATCAGCGAGCACATCATCGCGCTTGCCGACGATGAGCAGCTGCCAGCCCACGGCGAATCCATCGCCGCGCGCTTCGCAGGCGAGACGGAAGCATAAGGAGTCACCGCGATGGAATTTCAGCAAGGAACACTCGCGGCCGGCACGAGCATCGACGCGCTTCCGCTGCGCGAAGAGTTGCGCGGCCAGCAGGCCTACGGAGCCCCGCAGCTCGGGGTCCCGGTCGCGCTGAACACGAACGAGAACCCGTACCCGCCCTCGCAGGCGCTCATCGACGATCTGGTGGCAGAGGTGACCAAGGTCGCCTCCACCCTCAACCGCTACCCGGAGCGCGACTCCGTGGAGCTGCGCGACGCGCTCGCGGCGTATCTCACGCGCCACACCGGCGTGGCGGTGACCAGGGACAACGTATGGGCCGCGAACGGGTCGAACGAGATCCTCCAGCAGCTGCTGCAGGCCTTCGGCGGTCCCGGCCGCAGCGCGATGGGCTTCGTGCCCAGCTACTCGATGCACCCGATCTTGTCCTCCGGCACGCAAACCGAATTCATCGGCATCCCGCGCGGTGCGGACTTCCGCATCGACATGGACGCGGCACTTGCCGCGATCGCGGAGCACGCTCCCGACGTCGTCTTCATCACCACGCCCAACAATCCGACAGGCGATGTCACGGCGCTTGACGATATTGAGCGCATTATCCAGGCCGCGCCGGGCATCGTGATTGTGGATGAGGCGTACGCGGAGTTCTCTCCGTCGCCGTCTGCAGCGGTGCTGCTTGAGCGCTACCCGGAGAAGCTGGTCGTTTCGCGCACGATGAGCAAGGCCTTCGACTTCGCGGGCGGACGCCTCGGCTACTTCGTCGCGGCCCCGGCGTTCATCGAGGCTGTCATGCTGGTGCGCCTGCCGTACCACCTCTCTGTGCTGTCGCAGGCGGCGGCGATTGTGGCGCTGCGGCACGCAGACGACACGCTCGCAACCGTCGAGAAGCTCGCTCGCGAGCGCGAACGAGTCCAGAGCGCACTCCTCGATTTCGGCTACGATGTCGTGCCGAGCGAGTCGAACTTCCTGTTCTTCGGGCGTTTCGACGACGCGCACGAGGCGTGGCAGCAGTTCCTCGACCGGGGCGTGCTCATCCGCGACGTCGGCGTGCCCGGCTACCTGCGCGTGACCATCGGACTGGATTTGGAAAACGACGCCTTCTTGGGCGCGGCGAAGGAGATCATCAATGGCTGACCGCATCGGCGTGGCGCGCCGCACCACCAAAGAATCCGACATTGAGGTGGAGATCAACCTCGACGGCACCGGCCAAGTCGACGTGGACACGGGCCTGCCGTTCTTCGACCACATGCTCGGCGCGTTTGGCGCGCACGGCGCGTTCGACCTGAAGGTGCTTGCGAAGGGCGACATCGAGATCGACGCGCACCACACGGTGGAGGACACGGCGATCACGCTCGGATGGGCGCTCGCGGACGCGGTCGGCGACAAGGCCGGCATCCGCCGCTTCGGTTCGGCGCTGCTGCCGATGGATGAGACGCTGGTCGAATCCGTCATCGACATTTCCGGCCGCCCGTACTTTGTCATGCACGGCGAGCCGGAAAACATGGACTGGCAGATTATCGGCGGGCACTACGCCACGGTGATTAACCGCCACTTCTTTGAAACGTTGGCGTACAACGCCCGGGTAACGCTGCACGTCAATGTGCGGTATGGTCGCGATCCGCACCACATCACGGAAGCCGAGTACAAGGCCGTGGCCCGCGCACTGCGCGAGGCGGTGGAGAAGGATCCGCGGATCACGGGCGTACCCTCGACGAAGGGTGCGCTCTAAACACGACGAGGGAGGTACGACGCACGTATGGCAGGAGCACGGTGGATCACACGTTCCCGGGCGCCGCTGACGAGCAGCGAGGTTGAGGCGCTGACCAACCCTTGGCGGGCCCGCGGGTTGCTGCCCGTGCTCGTCGCCGTCGGAGCCGCCTTCGGCGCGTGGGCGATGCTGCTGCCGGTGGTCCCCACCGCCGTGCTCGATGCCGGGCATTCCGAGACCCTCGCCGGACTGAGCACCGGCGTGTTCATGCTCGCCACCGTGCTCACCCAAATCTTCACCCCGTGGCTGTTGCGCACCGTGGGCTACCGCCGCGTTATGGCAGTGTCCTCGCTGCTGCTCGGCGCGCCCGCGTTCGGCTACATGCTGGGCATGGACCAGACCGTACTGCTCACCGTCAGCGCCATCCGCGGCGTCGGTTTCGGCGCGCTCTCGGTGGCGGAGGCCGCGATCATCGCCGAGCTCGTCCCGCTGCGCCTATTGGGCCGGGCGACCGGCGCACTCGGCCTCGTCGTCGGCGCCGCGCAGATGGTGGCGCTGCCGCTGGGCCTCGCGCTAGTGGATGTGCTGGGCTACAACGCCGTGTACGCGATCGGTGCCGGTGTCGGCTTGATCGCGCTCGTCGCATCCTTGCTCATCCCGTCCATCCCGCCGCCGGAGGCGGAGCCGCAGGCCGCGAACGCGGTGCACGTGCCCACCTGGCACCTCGTGCTGGTGCCCGCACTGGCGCTCATGTTTGTCACTACCGCGTACGGCGCGATCACGAACTTCCTGCCGGCATCCATGCGCGAGTTGGATCCGGTGCGCGGCGCCGCACTCGGCGGCGTGATGCTCGGCGTGCTCAACCTGGCGGTAATGATCTCCCGCTACTACGCGGGCCGGGTCATGGACCGCAAGGGCCAGCCCGGCACCGTCCTCATCCCGTTCCAGGTGTGCGCCGCGGTGGGCGTGCTCATGATGGCCGTGATCCTGGCGCTGCAGCTGCCGGTGTGGACCATGGTCATCGCCGTGTTCTTCTACGGCGCGGGCTTCGGCGCAGCGCAGAACGAGTCGCTGACGCTGATGTTCTACCGCCTGCCCCGCAACAGGGCCTCCCAGGCTTCGGCAATCTGGAACATCGCCTTCGACGGCGGCACCGGCATCGGCTCCACGTTCTACGGCATGGTGCTGACCACGATGGCGTTCGCGCCGATGTTCGGCCTCGCCAGCGGTGTCATCCTCCTCGGCCTTGGGGTGACGCTGCTGGACCGCCAGCTCGGCCGCCACCGCGTGGTGGAAGTGAACAACCTCGCCGTGCGCCTGAAGTCCGTCCAGCCGCCGCGCCGCTACAAGGCGGGGGAGCGCGCCGCGAGGCCGCCGCGCCCGGGGCGCTAAACTCTCGCAGCATGACAGCTGCATCTTCCGCCGCCGGACGCCTCCCGCGCGTCGCGCTCCTCGACTACGGCGCAGGCAACATCCGCTCCGCCCAGCGCGCCTTGGAGCACGTCGGCGCGCACGTGGAAGTCACCCAGGACCCGCATGTCGCGGTGGAAGCTGACGGCTTGGTCGTGCCCGGGGTGGGCGCGTTCGCCGCCTGCATGCGCGGCCTGAATGCGGTACAGGCGCCGCGCATCGTGGGCCAGCGCCTCGCGGGCGGTCGCCCGGTGCTGGGCATCTGCGTTGGCATGCAGGTGATGTTCGAGCGCGGTGTGGAGCACGGGGTGGATGCGCAGGGGCTGGGGGAGTGGCCCGGTACCGTCGAAAAGCTCGAAGCCCCGGTGCTGCCGCACATGGGCTGGAACACGCTCGAGATCCCCGAGGGCAGCGCGATGTTTTCGGGGCTCGACGCCGATACACGTTTCTACTTTGTGCACTCCTACGGCGTGCGCGAGTTTCCGCTGGAGGCCGACGAGTACATCGAGTACCCGCGCATCGCCTGGGCCGAGCACGGGCCGAGCAGGTTCATTGCGGCTGTGGAGAATGGCCCGTTGTGGGCCACGCAATTCCACCCCGAGAAGTCCGGCGACGCGGGCCTGGCGCTGCTGGGAAACTGGGTGCGCACCCTGGCGTAGCTTCAGGCGGGGGATAAGCTGGGACGCATGACGTTTACTCTGCTGCCAGCTGTTGACGTGGTGGACGGGCGCGCCGTCCGCCTGGACCAGGGCGAGGCCGGGACCGAGAAGGTCTACGGCGCTCCGCTCGAGGCGGCTCTCGAGTGGCAGGAGCAGGGCGCGACTTGGCTGCACTTCGTGGACTTGGATGCGGCGTTCGGACGCGGCTCCAACCACGAGCTGATGGCCGAGATCACCCGCACCCTGGACATCGATGTCGAGCTCACCGGCGGCATCCGGGACGACGAATCGCTCGAGCGCGCCCTGGCCACCGGCGCGCGCCGCGTGAACATCGGCACCGCCGCGCTGAAGAACCCGGAGTGGACGGTGGACGCGATCCGCCGCTACGGCGACCAAATCGCCATCGACATTGCGGTGCGCGAGGAAGACGGACAGTGGCGCACCAAGGGCAACGGCTGGACCAGCGACGGCGGGGACCTGTGGGAGGTGCTCGAGCGTTTCGACGCCGCCGGTTGCGCCCGCTTCGTGGTCACCGACGTGAGCAAGGACGGCACCCTCGCCGGGCCCAACGTGGACCTGCTGCGCGATGTCTCCGCAGCGACCGACGCCTCCGTCACCGCTTCCGGGGGCATTGCCACGCTTGACGACGTCACCGGGCTGGCCGCGTTCCAAGACGAGGGCATCGATTCCGTAATCATCGGCAAGGCGCTGTACGAGCGCCGCTTCACGCTGCGCGAGGCGCTCGACGCGGTTTCGGCGTTACAGTAAGCCCTATGCTCTCCCAGTACGCCGAGATTGCGCTCGCTGCCGCCGATGAGGCGCGGGATATCTTCGTCGACAAGCTCGGTGCTGCTCCAGCGCTGGTGAAGGGCAAGGGGGATTTTGCGACGGAGGCGGATCTTGCCATTGAGCAGCTACTGCGCGAGCGGCTGGGGGAAGCCACCGGCATCCCTGTGTTCGGCGAGGAGCAGGGCGGCAAGCTGGACCCGGAGGCGTGCTGGGTGGTCGACCCGATTGACGGCACGTCGAATTACAGCTCCGGCAACCCGAACTGCGCGATCCTCATCGCCCTGATTCAAAAGGGTCAGCCGGTGCTCGCGGTGACCGATATTCCGTTGCTGGGCATGCGCCTGCACACGGTAGGGGACGGGCCGGTTATGTTGAACGGCGAGGTGCTGCCCGCGATCGGGCAGGAGACGGCCGCGGCGGCGCAGATCGGTGTCGGCTCGGTGGGTTCCGATGACAGGCAGCGATTCCCGGCGCAGGTGCGCCTCGATCTGGTCGGCGCGCTCGCCGAGACCGAGCTGCGCCCGCGTATCTGCGGGTCTGTTGGCGTGGACCTCGCGTTTGTGGCGCTCGGCATCTACCAGGCCGCCGTGAGCTTCTCGCCGCACATCTGGGACAACGCGGCAGGCGTGCTGCTCGGACGCAACGCGGGCGGCGTGGTCACCGACGTCACCGGGGAAGAGTGGCGCATCGGCGCGGCCGGCGCGATCTCGGGTACGCCGGCGGCGCACCGCACGGCCCTGAGTACGATGTTGCGCGTACAGTAACCGCGCGCGGCGGCGAGCGCCGCGGCCAAAAAGGAGTTGCACACATGGCTGTCGCCATCCGAATCATCCCGTGCCTCGACGTGGACAACGGCCGCGTGGTCAAAGGCGTGAACTTTGACAACCTGCGCGACGCCGGCGACCCGGTGGAGCTGGCCAAGCGCTACGGCGAAGAGGGCGCGGATGAGCTGACCTTCCTCGACGTGACCGCGTCCAAAGAGGGGCGCGGCACGATGCTCGAGGTGGTGCGCCGCACCGCGGAGCAGGTGTTCATCCCGCTCACCGTCGGCGGCGGTGTCCGCAGCGCCGACGACGTGCGCGAACTGCTGCGCGCCGGTGCGGACAAGGTCAGCGTCAACACCGCCGCGATCGCGCGCCCAGAGCTGCTGCGCGAACTGGCGTCGGAGTTCGGCTCCCAGTGCATCGTGCTCTCCGTCGACGCGCGCCGCGTGCCCGCAGACGGCACGCCGCAGCCCTCCGGGTTCGAGGTGACCACCCACGGCGGCACGAAGTCCGCCGGCATCGACGCCATCGAATGGGCGCGCACCGGCCAGGACCTCGGCGTGGGTGAAATCTTGCTCAACTCCATGGACGGCGACGGCACTAAGGGCGGCTTCGACCTGGAGCTTCTGCGCCTCGTCCGCGACGCCGTCCACATTCCCGTCATCGCTTCAGGCGGCGCGGGCGCGGCCGAGCACTTCCCGCCGGCGGTCGCCGCCGGCGCCGACGCGGTGCTCGCGGCATCCATCTTCCACTTCGGGGAAGTCTCCATCCCCGAAGTGAAGCAGGTGCTTGCCGACGCAGGGTACGAGGTGCGCTAGATGGCAGTGAGCGATTACGTGCTGGATGCGAGCGTCGGCACGCGTTTGAAGCGCAATGAACAGGGCCTAGTGCCGGCGATCGTGCAGGCGGCGGACACCGGCGAGGTGCTCATGCTGGCGTGGATGGATGACCACGCGCTGGCGCACACCCTGGAGACGCGCCGGGGAACGTACTATTCGCGCTCCCGCGGCGAGTACTGGATCAAGGGAGAGACCAGCGGCAACGTGCAACACGTGGAGTCCGTGGCCTTGGACTGCGACGGGGACACCATCCTGCTCAAGGTCTCCCAGACCGGCGGCGCTTGCCACACCGGGGACCGCACCTGTTTCGACGCCGACGTGCTCATGGATCAGCCATGAGCGGTAACAAGGGCCTGAGCCGCCTCGGCGCGGCGTTGACCGGCGCGGGTGCCGCGGCATTGTGGGCGTTCTCCCGCGGGACCTGGGTGAGCGCGGTCTACGAGGACACGTTGGCGGGCGGCGGCACCGCCATGATCTCCGGTGCCGAGTGGTCTGCGGAACTCACCGCGGTGGCGCTCTTGCTGCTCGTCGGCACTATTGGACTGCTGAGCCTGCGGCGCGTCGGCCGGCGCATCGTCGGCGCAGTGAGCGCCCTGGCGGCGCTCGGCGCGGCGGTGTCCCCGGCGACGCTCCTTCTCCGCGGCGCTGATCCGGAGCGCGCGCACGCGATCCTCTCGTCCGGCTCGGACGGTTCCGCCACCGGCGCGACCACGGCCGCGATTTCGGAGTGGGCGGATATTACTGCCGTCGATACAGCGAACCTGTTTCCCGTGCTCACGCTCCTCGGTTGCCTGCTCGCCGTCGTCGGCGGCGTGTGCGCTGTGGCGCGCCCGGGCGAGGATGCCCCGAAGATGAACAAATACGAAAAGGAGGCCGTGCGCCGCGAGCACATCCGCGAGGACCTCGACGCCCGCCCGGACTCGGGCCGCGTCATGTGGGACGCGCTCGACGCGGACATCGACCCGACCGAGGATGCGTCGCGGGGGTAATTTCCTCTCGCAGGTAGCGGGCCACTAACCTAACTCCTTGAATGCCCTTGACCCTGCACGACGCTTCAGCGGGAGGTGGTCATGCTCGCACCAAGCTCGGTGAACGAGGTTGTCGCCGCCGTCTTGCGCGACGTTGCCAAGCGTGAAGCATGCGTGCCGTTTCAGGAGATCAAGGCCAAGTCCCGCGCCCTGCCGGACCCCACCCGTGACGTTCGCGCCGCGCTGTTGCGCTCCGGCTGCGGCGTGATTGCGGAGATCAAGCTCAACTCGCCCGTGTACGGCCCCACCGGTGTCGCGCGCCGCGAGATCGCGGATGTGGCCCGCGCTATCGAGGAGGGCGGTGCCCACCTCATCGCGTGCCAGACCGAGCGCCTGCGTTTCGACGGCTCCCTGCACGACATGGCCGCCGCCCGCGCCGCAGTCGCGCTGCCCATGGTGTGCCGCGACGTGATCGTGGACCCCTACCAAATTCACGAGGCCCGGTGTTACGGCGCCGACGCGGTGCCCTTGCAGGTGGGCATTCTCGAGCAGGCCCGCCTCATTGCGTTGATTGACCGCGCGGAGTCCCTCGGCATGGCAGTTATGGCCGAGGTTCGCACCCCCCAGGAGGCGGACCGGGCGCTTGACGCTGGAGCCAGCATCATCGCCGTCAACTCCTGGACCTTCGACACCAACAACCTTCGCCCCGGCACGTTCGCTGAGATCGCGCCGGGGCTTCCCAGTGACGTGATCAAGATCAGCCTCGGCGGTGTCACGAGCGTCCGCGACCTCATCGACGCCGCCTCCAGCGGCGCCGACGCCGTCCTCGCCGCGGAGGCCATCATGAGCGGCGACGATATCTTCGCCGCCACCCGCAAGCTCGCCGCCGCCGGCCAGCACCCGTCCTGCCCCTCGCGGCGATAGCGCGGAGAGCCGGGTGCGTTAGGGCATACTGTTCTGCGTGCAAACGATGATCCTGGCCAACATCCCGTCGCCGCCGCAGGGCGTGTGGTACCTCGGTCCCATTCCCATCCGCGCGTACGCGCTGTGCATCATGACCGGTATCGCGCTAGCGATGTGGATTGGCATCCGCCGCTACGAAGCCCGCGGAGGCAACCCCGACACGGTGTGGGACGCCGCGGTTGTGGCCATTCCTGCCGGCATCGTCGGCGGCCGGTTGTACCACGTGATCACGGATTACGACAAGTACTTCGGTCCCGGAAAGAACCCGTGGCAGGCGTTCAACATTTCCGGCGGCGGCCTGGGGATTTGGGGTGCCGTGATGCTCGGCGCACTCGCGATTTGGCTGCTCATGCGCCACAAGGGCCTGCCGCTGGCGCCGCTGACGGACGCACTCGCGCCCGGCGTGATTCTGGCGCAGGCCGTCGGCCGCCTCGGCAACTGGTTCAACCAGGAGCTTTACGGCGCGCCGACGGACCTGCCGTGGGCGCTGGACCTCTACTACCGCGTCGACGAAGCGGGCAACTACGCGCCGCTCACCGGCCGATCCACCGGCGAGGTCATTGCCAGCGTGCACCCGACGTTCCTCTACGAACTGGTCTGGAACGTGCTCATCTTCGCTTTGCTCATCTGGGCCGACCGCCGCTTCCGCCTCGGCCACGGCCGCGTCACCTGGCTTTATGTTGCCGGTTACACCTTCGGCAGGTTCTTCATCGAGCTCATGCGTACCGACGAAGCGAACCTCATCCTCGGGCTTCGCGTGAACACGTGGGTGTCTGCTATCTTGTTCATCCTCGCTGTGGTGATGGTCCTGCGTTCGAAACCGGGCAGGGAAACTCCGGAGGAGGTCGATCCGGGATATAGCCAAGGTCGCGAGGCCGCCAAGCACGAGAACTAGAAAGCGATTAGGTTAGGGGGACGTGGACAGAAGAACCAAGATCGTATGTACGCTCGGCCCCGCAGTGGCCAGCAAAGACGCAATTCTGGGACTTGTTCGTGACGGGATGGACGTTGCTCGCCTGAACTTCTCCCACGGTGACTACCCAGACCACGAGCAGAACTACCGCTGGGTCCGCGAGGCCACGGATGAGACCGGCCACGCCGTCGGCATCCTGGCTGACCTGCAGGGCCCGAAGATCCGCCTCGGCCGCTTTGAGGGCGATGGCAAGACCTACTGGGAGACGGGCGAGATCGTCCGCATCACGGTTGATGATGTTGAGGGCACGCACGACCGCGTCTCCACCACCTACAAGAACCTCGCGCAGGACGCGAAGCCGGGCGACCGCCTGCTTGTTGACGATGGCAAGGTCGGCCTCGTCTGCGTCGAGGTCGACGGCAACGATGTTGTCTGCCGCGTGACCGAGGGCGGCCCGGTTTCCAACAACAAGGGCGTTTCCCTCCCGGGCATGGACATTTCCGTGCCGGCGCTCTCCGAGAAAGACAAGGAAGACCTCCGCTTCGCGCTGCGTCTCGGCGTGGACATGATCGCGCTGTCCTTCGTGCGCTCACCATCCGACGTGGATCTGGTCCACGAGATCATGGATGAGGTTGGCCGCCGCGTGCCGGTCATCGCCAAGCTGGAGAAGCCGGAGGCAGTGGACGCGCTCGAGTCCATCGTGCTGTCCTTCGACGCCATCATGGTCGCCCGAGGTGACCTAGGCGTGGAGATCCCGCTCGAGCAGGTGCCGCTTGTGCAGAAGCGCGTGATCCAGATCGCCCGTGAGAACGCGAAGCCGGTCATCGTGGCTACCCAGATGCTCGATTCCATGATCGAGAACTCGCGCCCGACCCGCGCCGAGGCGTCCGACGTCGCGAACGCCGTGCTCGATGGTGCCGACGCTGTCATGCTCTCCGGCGAGACCTCCGTTGGCGTTGACCCGCATAACGTTGTCCGCACCATGGCCCGCATCGTCCGCTCCGCAGAGACGATGGGCACCGTCCCGCCGCTGAACCACATCCCGCGCACCAAGCGCGGCGTGATCTCGTTCTCGGCGAACGACATTGCGAACCGCCTCAATGCGCGCGCGATTGTCACCTTCACCACCTCCGGTGACACCGCCCGCCGCGTGGCCCGCCTGCACCCGGAGCTGCCGCTGCTGGTGTTCACCCCAGTTCAGCAGGTGCGTTCCCAGCTGGCCGTGACCTGGGGCGTGGAGACCTTCCTCTGCCCGGAGGTCCACAACACCGACGACATGCTGAAGACTGTCGACGCATCCCTGCTGGCTATCGAGGAATACAACCCGGGCGACACCATGGTTGTCGTCGCCGGCATCCCGCCGGGGGTTGCTGGCACCACCAACACAATTCACGTGCACCAGCTCGGTGAGGACACGCGCAACCCGCAGTTCTAAAACGAGCGTCGGAAAGCACCGCTCGGCTCTTGCCAGCGGTGCTTTTTCGTGCGATACTGCAGCCATGCGCCTCCCGTTTACCCTGGAGCAAATCATCGGGGCCGTCGCCGCGCTGCTCACCGCGGTGGGCATTGTCGCAGCGTTGGGCACGTCGCTTACCGACGGCAGCTCCAAGGCCACCTCCGCAGAATCAACCGAGACCACGCTGCCGCACCCGGGCATCGGCAGCGGGATTCCCCAGCCGTTCCCAGGCGTGAACGGTGGCACCGGGCCCGCCGTGCGCCCGGGCGACACCCTGCCAAACCGCGATCTTGTCGCTGTGAGCGAGCGGAGCTGGGACTCTTGGGAGCGGGTCGCGGGGAAGCCGAACGCCGTGCGCATCTTCTACTGGGGCGGCGCGCCCGCCTGCTCAGGGGAGTACGTCGAGGTGGAGGAGACCAGCGCAAGCGTGAACGTGCGACTGTTCGCCGGCGCGCCGAAGGGCGGGCCTGACGCTTGCATTGCGGTTGCGGTGGCCCGCAGCATGGTGGTGACCCTCGATGTATCTCTCGGGGATCGCGTCGTCACCCAGACCCGAGGGGTGAAGCCGCCCCGCCGCGACATCATTCCGATGCCTACGGTGCCGGTTGTGGTGGCCACCCAGTAGCGAATCCGCTGCCTGCATAGTTCCGTACACTCGGGCCAATGGCTGGCATTGAGATCCGCGACGCGCACCTGCATAACCTCAAAAACGTCGACGTGGATATTCCGCGCGGCAAGTTGGTGGCGGTGACCGGGGTGTCCGGATCGGGAAAGTCGTCGCTGGCGTTCGGCACGATTCACGGCGAGGGCCAGCGCCGCTACTTCGAATCGGTGGCGCCGTTCGCGCGGCGGCTGATCGGCTCCGCGGTGGACCCGCAGGTGGGCCAGGTGGAGGGTCTGCCGCCGACCGTCGCGCTCGAGCAGTCCACCTCCGGCGGCGGGGCACGCTCGACGGTGGGCACGGTCTCGGCGCTGTCGAACAGCGTCCGCCTCCTCTACTCCCGCGCCGGCGACAACCCGCACGGGTTGTACTCCGACTCCTTTTCTCCGAACACCCCGGAGGGCATGTGCCCGACCTGCCAGGGCACCGGCGTGGTGCACGAACCCACGGAAGCGACGATGGTGCCGGACCCGACGAAGTCGATCGAAGAAGGCGCCATCGCCGCGTGGCCCGGCGCGTGGGCGGGGAAGAACTTCCACGACATTTTGCAGACGCTGGGCTACGATCTGGATTCGCCGTGGAAGGACCTGCCGGAAGCGGATCGGCATTGGATCCTGTTTACGGAGGAACGCCCCGTCGTCACGGTGAAGCCCCTGCGCGGCGCGGACCAGATCCAGCGCAACTACGAGGGCACGTGGCGCTCGGTGGCGAGTTACCTCACGAACACCCTGGCCGAGACGCAGTCCGACACGCTGCGCAAGCGTGTCTTGTCATTCATGGAGTCGCGCACGTGCCCCACGTGTCACGGCCGCCGCTTGAACCCGCGGGCGCTTGAGGTCACCTATGCGGGGCTGCCCATCGATGAACTTGGCGCCCTGCCGCTCGACCGCGTCCACGAACTCCTCGCCGCGCAATCGCCGGATCCGAACACCGCCGAGGCGCTCCTGCTCAAGCAGATCCTCCCGGCCCTGCAGTCGGCGCTCGATCTCGGGCTGGGGCATCTGAGCCTGGATAGGCCATCGCGGAGCCTGAGCGCGGGCGAGCTCCAGCGCATCCGCCTCGCCGCGCAGCTGCGCTCGGGTCTCTTCGGCGTGGCCTACGTGCTCGACGAGCCTTCGGCGGGCCTGCACCCGGCGGAGCGCGGCGCGGTGCTGGACATTTGCCGCCAGTTCGTGGCCGCGGGTAACTCCGTGCTGCTGGTGGAGCACGACATGGACCTTGTCGCCCAGGCCGATTGGCTCGTCGACGTCGGCCCGCTGGCCGGTGAGCGCGGCGGCGAGGTGGTCTATTCCGGGCCGGTGGGGGAGTACGACGCGGACACACCCACGGCGCGCGCCCTGAACAACAGGGAGCTTTCGCTTAACGACGCCGCCCGCAGCCCGTTCGCGTCACTCTCCCTGCAAGGTGTTCACGCGCGCACGATCGACAACCTCGACGTGGAGTTCGGCCTCGGCCAGTTCACGGCGGTGGCGGGCGTGTCCGGGTCCGGCAAGTCCACGCTGGTGAGCACGGTGCTGGCAGGTGTCTTGCGTGAGGGTGCATCAGCAGTGACTGATGAGGATGAGGCGGACGATGCTGGCGGGGACACTGCATTCAGCGTCGGTGCACGCGCGGGATTCGACGAGGTCAGCCGCGTTGTGCAGATCACGCAGAAGCCGATTGGCCGCACGCCACGCTCGACTTTGGCTACGTACACGGGGCTTTTCGACGGCGTGCGCAAGCTCTTCGCTGCCACAGATGAGGCGGAACGGCGCAAGTGGACCGTCTCGCGCTTTTCCTACAACGTGAAGCAGGGCCAGTGCCCGACGTGCGGCGGCGCAGGCAAGATCGAGGTGGAGCTGGTCTTTCTGCCCGGCTCCTACACCACCTGTCCGGATTGCGGCGGCGCGCGCTACAACGACGAGACGTTGGAGGTGACCTGGCAGGGCATGAACATCGCTGAGGTGCTCGACCTCACCGTCGACGAGGCGGCTGACGTGTTCGCGGAGGAGCCCAAGGTCCTGCGCGCCGTGGAGACCCTGCAGGCTGTCGGGCTGGGCTACCTGCGTCTCGGGCAGGGCGCTCCGGAGCTCTCGGGTGGTGAGGCGCAGCGCATCAAGCTGGCCACCGAGCTGCAGCGGTCCCGGAATTCGCGCCGCGGACACACTGTGTATCTCCTTGACGAACCCACCACCGGCCTCCACCCAGCGGATGTGGAGCTCCTCGTCGCCGAGCTGAATTCGCTTGTCGACGCTGGCCAAACCGTGATCGTGGTCGAGCACAACTTAGACGTCCTCGCCCAGGCGGACCGCATCATCGAGATGGGTCCGGGCGCCGGCGCCGAGGGCGGTCGCATCATCGCCGACGGAACCCCGGCGGAAGTGGCTGCGCAAAACACAGCGACGGGACGGGTCCTGCGCTAGCGGACCTGCGCCCGCGGACTTCCGCGGGGCGGTAGCCGCTCCGCGATCAGCGATGATCCTGATCGGCGGCAGGGCAGTCCGCCGGGCGGACAACCATGAAGCAGGGGTTGAGAGATGTCCGCCGCGCGGACAACCATGACGCGAAGGTTCAGAGTGCTCCGCCGGGCGGGCTTCCGCCGCGCGGACAACTGTGAAGCGGGGTTGAGGGATGTCCGCCGCGCGGACAACCGGGAAGCGGGGGTTGAGAGATGTCCACCGCGCGGACTCCGCCGCGCGGACAACTATGAAGTAGCGGTTGAGAGAGTTCCGCCGGGCGGACAACCGTGAAGCTGCGGTTGAGGGATGTCCGCCGCGCGGACAACTGTGAAGCAACCGTTGAGAGAGTTCCACCGCGCGGACTTCCGCCGCGCGGACAACCGTGAAGCGGGGGTTGAGAGATGTCCACCGCGCGGACTTCCGCGCCGCGGACAACCGTGAACCAGAGGCTAAGACTATTCCGCCGCGCGGAATCCGCCCCACCACCAGCGTTGCCATTCGTCGGCGGCGGGGTGCGAGGGAGGCGTGATCACGTCGTGGCCAACCCGGATTTCGCTGACCGGGCTGATGCCGTGGAGGGAGTTTAGGAACCACAAGGGGCGCTCGGCGGCGAGCTCAAGAGTGAGTGCGCGGCGCTCCACCACAAGACCGAGGGACCGCGCCCGCTCGGCCACTTGATGCATGGTTACGCTCGGCAACCGCACACCGTCCGGAACTACGAGCGCGTCCCCATCCCACGCAACCAGTGCCCCGGTGGTAGTTTCCAGCATCGCGCCGGTGCGATCCGCGATCACGGTGTCGTCGGTGCCCTCGCGCTGGTAGCGGGAGCGGTAGGCCCGCAGCGCACCGAAGTCGGGGCCCTTCACTGCAGGCTGCGTCCGCGGGTCGGGGGCTGCCAAAGACGGCTCGACAAACGTCAACGTTGTAAACGGGCGAGGGGGAGGGGCGGGGCGAACGTCGAGAAGCAAAAGCCCCTGCGAGAGCGCGATGCGGGGAAAGAGTTCCCCGGCGCCAAGCAGGGGCAGCATCGCGTCGACGAAGCCTTCGGGCAGCGGGCCGGCGTTGCGGGTGAATCGTGCGAAGTGCAGGTCGAGGCCGTTGGCGCGGCCGGAAGAATGGCGCCACGAGTCGGCGACGTCGAGCGGCCCGTCCGGGACGTCGCGCGGGACGAAGCGGCCGTGCCAGGCGAACTTACGCATCCCACGCCCCCAGCACGGACCGCGCTTTGAGGTCGCGCTCGGCGAGCTCGGCATGCGCGTCGCTGGCCAGCACAATCGCGCCGCCGGCGCCGACGGTCAGCTCGTCGCCAACGCGGACAGCAGTGCGGATGACCACGCTGAGATCCGCCTGGCCGTCGAAACCCAGGTATCCGAGCGCACCGGAGTACACGCCACGCGGCCCGGTCTCGAGACGCTCGATGATTTCGCAGGTGCGCAGCTTCGGCGCGCCGGTCATGGAACCCGGCGGGAATGCGGCGCGGAGAAGGTCGATCAGGGAAGCGTCGGCGCGCAAACGCCCCGTCACGGTGGATACGAGCTGGTGGACGGTGGCGAAGCTCTCAACAGCCATGAGCTTCGGTACCTCGACGCTGCCGGGTTCGCAGACGCGGCCGAGGTCGTTGCGCAGCAGATCGACGATCATGAGGTTCTCCGCACGCGATTTCGGGTCGCGTGCCAGCTCGTCTGGGTCCGCCGAGCGCGGCACAGTGCCCTTGATCGGCTTCGCCTCGACCGCGCTGTCGCGGACGGTGAGGAAACGCTCCGGCGAGGCGCTCATGACCTCCACCTCGCCGAACTGCAGGTGCGCCGCGTACGGCGCGGGGTTGTTGGCCCTGAGCTGCGGATACACGTCGCCAGTCGCGCGTGTCTCGTACGTATCCGTCAGGCACACCTCGTAGCTCTCGCCCGCGCGCAGCTCCTCCTGCGCCCGCTCGACCCGCTCGCGGTAATCCGGCACTCTCCAGGAACCCCCGCTTATCGACGCTCCCTCAACCCCAACCTCAACACCATTCAGCGCAGCAGCGAGCCGACCCAGCAGCCGCTCGGTTTCAACGTTCGCCTCGCCAGTGTGCAAGCAGCACAGGTGCGCGACTTCCGCCTCGTGGTCGTACACAATCCACGACTGCGGCCGCACGAAGTATGCGTCAGGGTACGACGACCGGTGCCGCCCGAGATCCGCTCCGGGCAGGGTGAGCTGCGCGCACTCGTACCCCAAGTAGCCCACGACCCCGCCCGTGAACGGCAGGTCGGGCGGGTTCGCGATACCCGCGGCAAGCTCCTCGTCCAGCGCCGCGAGCACGTCCGGCTCGTCCCCCAGGCGGTACCGAATGACCCGGCTCAGGCTGCCCGCCGCGTCCCCGATGATCGAGTACCGCCCACGCGGATCAGCCGAGTCCAGCCAAAACGCGTGATCGGACTCGCCGATTGCGCGGAGCGCATCAGCGACACCCTGGCAATCGATCGGGCCAGCAACTGCGCGGTGCTCCAGGTACCAGTGCTTTTCGACGTTTGTTTTCTGCCGCTCGGCGGGTAAAAGAGCGTCGGCAAGCGGGGCAAGCGCGATGAAGTTGCGGACCAGCTGCTCGCCGTATTCGGAGAGGACGGACTCGGGGTGGAACTGCACGCCCCAGTGTGGCTGACCTGTGACTTCGAGACCTTGGATGATGCCGTCCTCGCTGCGCGCGTGGACGGTGATGCCGGGGGTTTCCTCGATATGCAGCGAGTGGTAGCGCACCACGTCGAAATCCTGGGGGATGCCGGTAAAGATGCCCTCGCCACTGTGGTTGATCTGGCTGATGAAGCCGTGCCGCGGCTCAGGCGCGCGAGTGACCGCGGCGCCGGCGAGGACTGCGAGGCCCTGGTGACCGAGGCACACGCCGAGAACAGGGACGCCCTCGGCGGCCTGGATCACCGCGCGGGAGCCGCCGAAGTCTGCGTCACGGTCGGGGCTGCCGGGGCCCGGGGAGATGACGACGTGGGTGAACTCTCCGGCGGTGACACGCTCCGGGATGCGTTCGGCCGCGACCTCGTCAGCGGTAATCACTTGCGGCCACTGGCCGGAGGCGCAGTGGATCAGGTGCGCGAGGTTGAACGTGTACGAGTCCCGGTTATCAACGAGGAGGATCACGGGGCGCTCGTGCTTTCGAGCAGCTCGCTCAAGTTGCGGGGAAACACAAGGGGAGCATACCCCGATGGAATGAGAGACCTGTGTGCACCGGTCTGATCCCGACCCCGTGCTAAGCGGCGGGATTAAAACCCAACCGTCTCATTGATCAGGGTGACCTTGCGGTTGCCCAGCGGTTCCTTGAGCGTCACCGGCCACTCAATGCGTACCGCGATGTCGTGGCACAGAAAGGGAGCGTCCACTTTGGGTCGGCTCCCGTAACGGATGACAACCTCAGTAGGACTCTCCTCGGCGTTGGCCACGACAACCGAGCATTTCGGGTCGCCCATTGCAATGGGGACCACGATGGTTGTCTCGTCCATAACGGTGTACCCCTTGTCCGCCGGCTGCGAGGACGCGTCCAGCTGAGTACCAAAGCCGAACAACAGGCCCAAAACGGCGGCAAGAATGGCAAACGCTGGCCCGGCGAAACGCTGGGCCAAATCAACAAAGGCGCGGGGATTCACGCATGCAGCGTACCCCGCGCCTTTATCTATTTCCCGTTAAACGTGATCCCGGCGTTAGTGGATGGGAGTCGGCTCGATCTTCCAGACCTCTTCCGCGTAGTCGCGGATGGTGCGGTCGGAGGAGAAGCGGCCGGACTCGCAGATGTTGATCCAGCACTTGCGTGCCCATGCGTCCGGGTCGGCGTAGTAGTCCTGCGCCATGCGGTCGCGGGTCTCGCGGTAGGAGGCGTAGTCACCGATTACGTAGTACACATCCGGCTCGCCGTAGCCGAAGCCGTCGAGAAGCGAGGTGCGGATGTCGTGGAAGGCGCCGGTTCCCTGGTCGTCGAGGGTGCCGTCGGTCAGCGCGTCAAGGGTGCGCATCAGGCCTGGGGTCTCCTGGGCCACCATGCGCGGGTTGTAGTTGCGCTTCAGCTCAGGCAGCTCCTCCTCGAAGGCGCCGAAGATGTAGGCGTTCTCGTTGCCCACGGCGTCGACGATTTCCACGTTTGCGCCGTCCATGGTGCCCAGGGTGAGCGCACCGTTCATCATGAACTTCATGTTGGAGGTGCCGGAGGCCTCCTTGCCGGCGGTGGAGATCTGCTCAGAAACGTCGGAAGCCGGGATGATCTGCTCAGCCGGGGAGACGTTGTAGTTCTCCACGAACACGACGTGGATGAACTGGCTGACCTCCGGGTCGTTGTTCACCAGCTCGCCGATGGCGTTGATGAGCTTGATGATGCCCTTGGCCATCGTGTAGCCCGGGGCGGCCTTCGCGCCGAAGATGAAGGTGCGCTTCGGCACGTCGCGCTCGCCGTCCTCCTTGATCCGGAAGTACAGGTCGAGGACGTACAGGGCGTTCATCAGCTGGCGCTTGTACTCGTGCAGGCGCTTGATCTGGGCGTCGAAGATGGAGTCCGGGTCCACCTCCACGCCCTGGCGCTCCGAAATCCAGGCGGCGAAGTCGCGCTTGTTCTCGGTCTTGATCTCGCGCAGCTCGCGGAGCACCTCGGCGTCGTCGGCGAAACCGCGCAGGTCCTTCAACTTGGACAGGTCGGTGACCCAATCGTCGTTACCCGCGAGGCGGTCGAGCAGCGCGGACAGGCGCGGGTTGCACATGCGCAACCAGCGGCGCGGGGTGACGCCGTTGGTCTTGTTGTTGAAGACCTCCGGCTTGATGTCGTTCCAGAAGCCCAGGGTGTCGCGCTTGATGATCTCGGTGTGGATCGCCGCCACGCCGTTGATGGAGTACGCCGCGTAGCAGGCGATCCACGCCATGTGGACGGTGCCGTCGTGAACCGGGGAGAAGTGGTGGGCAACGTCCGGGGCGACGCCGCGGGCCTGCATGTCGAGGCGGTAGCGGCGGTCGATCTCCTGCACGATCTCCCAAATGCGCCAGAACAGCTGCTTGAAGATGGACTCTTCCCAGGTCTCCAGCGCTTCCTGCAGCACGGTGTGGTTGGTGTAGGCGAAGGTCTTCGAGGTGACCTCCCAAGCCTCCTCCCAGCCCATGCCGTGCTCGTCGAGCAGGATGCGCATGAGTTCCGGGATGCCCAGCACCGGGTGGGTGTCGTTGAGCTGGATGGAGTTGTACTTGTGGAAGTCGCGCAGGTCCGTGCCGTGGTGCTCGATGTAGTTGTCCACCAGCTCCTGCAGGGATGCGGAGACGAAGAAGTACTGCTGGCGCACGCGCAGCAGCTTGCCGGCGTAGCTGGAGTCGTTCGGGTACAGCACGCGGGTGATGTCGTGCACTGCCTCGCGCTCCAGAATGGCGTCGGTGAAGCGCTGGGAAGAGAACGCGTCGTAGTCGAACTCGTGCATCGGCAGCGCGTCCCACAGGCGCAGGGTGCCCACGTTGTCAGTGCCGTAGCCGGTGATCGGCATGTCGTACGGCACGGCGCGGACCTGCATGTCGTCGAACTTCACGAAACGCTGCTGAGTGCCGCGCTGGATGATGAAGGGGTAGAAGGACTCCTTCCACGCATCCGGGTGCTCCTTCTGGAAGCCGTCCACGAACTCTTGGCGGAACAGGCCGTAGCGGTACAGCAGGCCGTAGCCGGTCAGCGGGTAATCCTGCGTCACTGCGGAATCGAGGAAGCAGGCGGCGAGGCGGCCGAGGCCGCCGTTACCCAGCGCCGCATCGTGCTCTGCCTCGAGCACGTCGGAAAGGTTGTGGCCGTACGCCTGGGTCAGCTCTTCGGCTTGCTCGACGAGGCCCAGGTTGGTCAGGTTGTTCAGCAGTGCTCGGCCCTGCAGGAACTCGGCAGAGAAGTACGCGGCCTGGCGGGTGGCGGCGTAGGTCTTGCGGGTCTGCTCCCAATTATCGGCCAGCTGCTCGACGACGGCTGCGGACAGGCCCGTCCAGAACTTCTTCACCGTGGACGTCTCTGGGGAACGGCCGGAGAAACTCTTGACATGGCCACCGAGGGTCTGCTCGAGCGGCGGGGTCGGAGTGGGGTTAGCAGGCGTAGTCATGTCTCAAACCTTTCTCGGGGTTTCAACTCGCGGCCCAGCCTACAGCCGCCGGCGGACTCTCTCAGCGCAGCGGGGCTCAGTTGCTTTCCGACGCTCCCAGATACGCCAACACGGAAGCCGCCGCCGCACCGGTCGCGGCAGCGATCGTCGGCTCGTACTCGGGCAGGAAGGTCGGCATGTGGTTCACCGGAATGTCCTCGGTGACGCGATCTGCCGCGACAGCTGCATCCCACTGCTCCCGCGGGGTGCAGCCCACCAGCCAGAAGCAGTAGGGCACACCGAACGCGGCGGGGAGCGCCGGGAAGTCCTCGGATACCGTCGTGGGCTCGGCGATGATGGATTCCTCCCCGAACGCCTCGTCGAAGGCGGCGCGCACGGTGGCGAAGCTCCGTTCGTCGTTAGTCAAAAGCTCCCCGTGCGCGAAGAACTCGATTGCGGGCTCCTCCTCGCAGCCGGAGGCGGCGACTTCGGCGCGCACCACGCGCTCGATGGCGGCATAGACCTTGGCCTTCGTGGCGTCCGAGTAGAAGCGGCAGTTGAGCACCAGCTCCGCGTGACCCGGGATGATGTTGTTCGTGGTGCCGGCGTGCATGCTGGCGACGGTGACCACGGAGAAATCGGCCGGGTTCACCTCGCGGCCCACGATGCCCTGGAGACGGGCGATAATCATCGCCGCGGTGAACGTGGGATCGATGGCAGCGTGGGGCATGGAGCCGTGCGCGCTGCGGCCGGGAATGCGGATGCGGATGGAATCGCACGCCGCGAACTGCGGACCCGGCTTGGACATCACGGTGCCCGCGCGCCCCGGCATCACGTGCTGGCCCAGGCACACCTCTGGCTGGGGTACGCGGCTCGTCAGGTCGTCCGCGACCATCGCTGCGGCGCCTTCGGCGGTCTCCTCGCCAGGTTGGAACAGGGCGATGAAGGTGCCGGACCACGCCTCGCGGGCGCGGTCGAGCACGTCGCAGGCGCTGATGAGTGCGGTGGTGTGGATGTCGTGGCCGCAGGCGTGCATCGTGCCGGTGGCCGCGGCGTACTCCACGCCCGTCGCCTCCTCCACGGGCAGGCCGTCGAAGTCGGCGCGGAAGAGCACCGTCGGGCCCTCGCCGTTGCGGAACACCGCGCAGATGCCGTAGCCGCCGATCGGTGCAACGACCTCGCAGTCGAAGCGCTGCAGCTCCTCCAGGATCCGCGCGTGGGTATTCTCTTCCCGCATGGAGAGCTCGGGGTTGCGGTGGAACCACTCGTAGAGCTCGCGCTGCCACGCCTCGTCGACGGGGTAGGAAGCAAGTACGTCTGCAATGTTCATTAGGCGTTGCCTCCCGTCAGCACCGGGTTGTAGAGCAGCACGTTGCGCGCCGGGGCGCACTCGGCGGCGATGCGGATATCCGCAGCAATGCGGCCCTCGTCGCGCAGCTCGAAGAGATTGGTCACAATCCTGTCGCGCACGTCGAACGGGGAGAGCGTGTTCACGTAGATCTTCGTGCCGCCCTCGAATCCGGCGACGGTGGAGATGCGCCACTTCACGTTCACACGCCACGGCATCGGCAGATCCAAGTCGACCGGGCGGTAATGCCACTCCTCGTTGCAGGCCACCTCGGGCCCGGTCGCGGCGTGCATGGCGTGGAGCAGGTCGCTAAAACCGCGGACTTCCTCAGGGGTCTGCTTCCACGGCTCGCAGGTCGGCGACTTCGAGTAGATGCTCGCGGTGGGGTAGCGGTGGCCGATGCCGGCGACCAGCACCGCGTAGTCGTTCTCCGCGATGATGAGGTTGTGCTGGGAGGCATAGTTCACGCCCCACTCGTTGTAGAGGTTGATGTTGCGGCGCAGTTTCTCAATCTCGCGCTCGGACTGCACACCCCGTTCATCGATAGTCACCAGCTGCTTGTGCAGGTGGTCGAAACTGGCGCCGGCGGGGGAGAGCCAGTTCTGGAACACCACCACGTACGGCGCGTAGCGGTTCGCTTCCAGCAGGTCGCGCAGCGCGTCGACGGTGAAGGCGGTGAAGGCGTAGTGCTCCTCCGGGGTCAGCGTCCCGGAGCTCGCGAGCTGGGAATCATCTTTCGCGTCGTCCACGAAGTGGCGCCTGCCGATGATCACGTCGTGGCCGCCGCCGAAATACGCCGGCACCACGGCAAGCAGCTCGTCCTCAGTGGAGGCGTCGCCAAGACCGGAAGCCCGCATGCGGGTGCGCGCGATCTCGTAGACGTGCTCGCGCCCGGCCGGGTCTGCGAGGTAAGCGTCCATGTGCTCGAGCTGCGCCTCGGACATCTCGAACCCGTAGTTCTGCGCCCAGTAGTCGTAGGACACGATCTCGAACAGGTTGGGCACCCGGCGGAATTCCGCGCGGGTATCATCCAGCTGCCCGGGAAGCAGGTTGCGCAAAATCTCCCAGTTGCCGTCTTCGCCGCGCACCATGCGGGCCTTCTCCGGCGGAGTGGCCAGCTGGTTCGCCTCGCAGAAGTTGCACGAGTTCGTGAACGCCTCAGGCGTAAGCGCCTCCGGCTCCTTCACCCGGCGGGACAGCGGCCGATTGCCGCGCCCCGGCACCGTCCACACCTGCGTGCCGGAAAACGGGCTGACTTGCTTGATCGTCCCGTCCGCCATGGTGGACAGGGCATTTCTCGCTGAGTAGGCGGGGAAAGGCATGCCTACCAGCCTACTCGGGCTAGCCTGGGGCGCATGCCAGCAATTCAGTTCGATGTCCTCGCTCCCGCACCGGCCGCGGAGCAGGTCGGCGCCGCGTTCCAGCGCGCCCTCGACATCCTCGTCCGCCGCGGCAAGCTCACCGCGGGCACCGCGCGGCACGAGGGCACAGTGCGTATCGACGACGGTGTGCTTTCACAACTCGCCGAAACCTACGAGCACGACCGCGGCACCGATCCGTCGGAGGACGGCGCGGAAGTGCACCGCTTCCGCATCGAGGCGGAGGGCGCGTCGAGCGTCAACAGTCTCGCCATGGGGCTGTCCCGCATCCTCACCCCGAAGGCCGATTTGCCGCGGGATCCTGCCGCGCTCGAGCAGCAGGACCAATTCGAGCGGCCGTCGATCTACCCCTGGACTGTTGAGGTGTTGAGGTAAGCCACCGCAATCTCTGCGCCGGCGCGGCGCAGCTGCTCCGCGGTGTCGGCGATATCCTCCAGCGTCACGGCGATGACGTCTTGGCCGGCGACTTGATCCGGCGTCTCCTCAAAGCGGCCCGCGGCGATGGCCACGGTGGCCTGCGGGTTGTGCTCGGCGACGAGATCGCACACCGTCTGGGCGACCTTGCCGGTTGCGGTCTGGGAATCGAACTTGCCCTCGCCGGTGATGACCAAGCCGGCATCCTTTACAGCGTCGGCAAGCCCGTTCGCCTCGGCCACGACGCGCGCGCCGGGCGCGAGCTGCACGTGGTCGGTATTGCCGTGCAAGAGCGTCGAAAGCCACGTGATGCCGATGGCCACGCCGCCCGCCGCGCCCATCCCAGGGGTGTCCGGGTCGATCCCGCAGACGTCGCACAGTACCTTGAGCCCCTCGTCGAGCACGGCGACGTCGTCCTCGGTCGCGCCCTTCTGGGGTCCGTACACGGCGGCCGCGCCCTGCTCGCCGCAGGCGGGCACCTGGGAATCGGTGAGCAGCACCCATTCGACCGCGCCAGCGGGGATGTTCATCTTCGCGGTGTCGAAGTCGGCGAGGTTGCGCAGGCTCCCGCCGCCGGGTTCGAGCTGGTAGCCGCGGCCGTCGATCGGGTTTGCGCCGAAGGCGACGAGGATGCCGGTGCCGCCGTCGACAGTCGCGGAGCCGCCGAGGCCCAGGACGATGCGGGTGGCGCCGCGGGTTTGCGCATCGGCGATGAGCACGCCGGTGCCGTACGTGTCGCCGGTCAGCGGAACCGGGTTGTCCTTCACCGCCGGCAGGCCGGAAGCCGCAGCCACGTCGATGAATGCGGTGGTGGTCGCCGCGTCGTAGGTGTAGGTGGCCTCGGTGAGGCGACCGGCCGCATCGGTGGTGGGAAGGGTCACGCGCTCGCCTTCGAAGAGGGCCGAGGTGCCTTCGCCGCCGTCGGCCATCGGGGCGAGGTGGATGTCCGCGTCGCGGATGATGCTGCGCACGCCTTCGCCGAGCCATTCGGCTGCCTGTTGCGCACTTGCCGTGCCCTTGTAAGAATCGGGGGCGATTACCACCTTTGTCGAACGCTCGGTGTCGAGAGGGGCGGAACTCTGATTGCGCATGGTCACACAGTGTAGCGTCCGCCGGGGTGCACTTTGGCGACGGCTGAATGAATAAACCCAAACAGCATGCATAGTTTGCATATGTGCTGTACGATCTATCGCGTCCCATTCGCAGAACTATCGACACGGAGGCCAACCATTATGAGCGCCATTGAACAAGAGGTCGCTGGCTACTACGACAAGCTGCTGAAGCGTAACCCCGGCGAGCCGGAGTTCCACCAGGCGGTTGCCGAGGTCCTCGACTCACTGAAGATCGTCCTTGCAAAGGACCCCCACTACGCCGACTACGGCCTGATCGAGCGTCTCTGCGAGCCGGAGCGCCAGATCATCTTCCGAGTTCCGTGGATGGACGACAACAACGAGATCCGCGTGAACCGCGGCTTCCGTGTGCAGTTCAACTCCGCACTCGGCCCCTACAAGGGCGGCCTGCGCTTCCACCCGAGCGTGAACCTCGGCGTGATCAAGTTCCTCGGCTTCGAGCAGATCTTCAAGAACTCCCTGACCGGCCTGCCGATCGGCGGCGGCAAGGGCGGCTCCGACTTCGACCCGAAGGGCCGCTCCGAGGGCGAGGTCATGCGCTTCTGCCAGTCCTTCATGACGGAGCTGTGGCGCCACATCGGCGAGTACCGCGACGTGCCGGCTGGCGACATCGGCGTGGGCGGCCGTGAGATCGGCTTCCTCTTCGGCCAGTACCGCCGCCTGGCTAACCAGCACGAGTCCGGTGTGCTCACCGGCAAGGGCCTCGAGTGGGGCGGCTCCCTGGCCCGCAAGGAGGCCACCGGCTACGGCTGCGTCTACTTCACCGGCGAAATGATGAAGGCGAACGGCGAGTCCATCGACGGCGCCAAGGTGATTGTCTCCGGTTCCGGCAATGTGGCCATCTATGCCATCCAGAAGGCGCAGGAGCTCGGCGCGACCGTGGTCGGGTTCTCCGATTCCTCCGGCTGGGTCGAGACCCCGAACGGCGTTGACGTGGAGCTGCTCCGCGATGTGAAGGAAGTCCGCCGCGAGCGGGTCTCCGCCTACGTCGAGGAGGCCGAGGGTGCGACGCTGCACACCGACGGCTCCGTATGGGACCTCTCCGCTGACGTGGCGCTGCCGTGCGCGACGCAGAACGAGCTGAACGGCGACCACGCCCGCAACCTGGTCGCCAACGGCGTGAAGTACGTGGCGGAGGGCGCGAACATGCCGTCCACCGCAGAGGCGATCGAGGTGTTCCGAGAGCACAAGATCAACTTCGGCCCGGGCAAGGCGGCCAACGCCGGCGGCGTGGCCACATCCGCGCTGGAGATGCAGCAGAATGCCTCCCGCGACTCCTGGTCCTTCGACTACACCGACGAGCGCCTCCACGGCATCATGAAGAACATCTTCAAGATGTCCTCCGAGACCGCCGCAGAATACGGCCACGACGGCGACTACATCGTCGGCGCCAACATTGCCGGCTTCAAGAAGGTCGCGGACGCGATGCTCGCCCAGGGCGTCATCTAAGCTTCCGTCGTAAAGCACCAAGCCCCTGCGCGCCTCCCGGAGAGGCGCCGGGGGCTCGCTTACTGTAGGGGCCATGTACCGCGTTTTTGAAGCCCTCGATGAACTCGTTAGGACCGTGGAGCAGGCCTACGGCGTGCCCATGACGTCGAACTGCATGGTGCCCCGCAACGAGATGCTCGCGCTTTTGGACGATGTCCGCAACGCCATCCCGGCCGAGCTCGACGATGCGCAGGATGTCCTGGACAAACAGGACGAGATTCTGCGCGGGGCCCAGGAGCGCGCCGACACCGTGATCATGGACGCGGAGGACGAGTCGCGCCGCTTGGTCGACGACGCGCATTCGCAGACGGAGAGCATGCTTTCCGACGCCCAGGCCCGCGCCACCATGCTCGTGGCCAACGCCGAAGAAGACTCGGACCAGATGGTCACCCGTGCGCGCGAGCAGGCGGAGGCGACCGTCGATAAGGCGCGGCGCGAAGCCGACCGCCTCGTTGAGTCCGGCAACCAGGAATACCAGCGCAGCGTCGAAGAGGGCCTCGCGCAGCAGGAACGCCTCATCGCCGAATCCGAGGTCATGCGCCGCGCCGACGAGGAAGCGCACCGCCTCGTGGAGCAGGCGCACTCCGAGTCCGCCCGCCTGCGCGCTGAGTGCGACGATTACGTGGACGCGAAACTCGCCGAGTTCGAAGAATCGCTTTCCTCGGTCCTGCGCACCGTGTCCTCCGACCGCTCCGCCCTGCGCCGCGGTGCCGGCGCGTCGGGCGTGCAGCGCGCCGAGGCTGCGTACGACGCGAAGTACGACGCGAAGTACGACGCGACGTACGAGCGTGATCGCTACAAGCGCCGCGACGAGTACTAGTTCCCGGCGCGGCGCGCGGTAGTGTAAGGGGTGCTATGTCTGAGAATCCCTTCATCATTGATGTCGCCGAAGCTATGCGCGGCGACGGGATGCCCGTAACCGTGTCGCAAACCGGGCCCTCGCCGTCCCGTATCGGACCCGAGATGATCGCCATCCCTGCCGGTGAGCAGGTTGAGGTTGAGGCCACCGTGATCCCGCTGGGCCACGGCGTGATGGTGGATGCCACCGCCCGCGCCCAGCTCACCGGGCAGTGCGTGCGCTGCCTGAAAACCCTCCACCCGGTGGAGACGCTTCGGGTGCAGCAGGTCTTCTCCGCGTCCGAGGACTTCATCACCGGTGATGCCGAGGTGGATGAGGATCTCGGCTCGGGCGACGAGATCATGCGTGTGACCGACGACCGTGTCGACCTTGAGCAGGCGTTTGTCGATGAAGCGGGCCTGACCTGGCCTTTCAACCCGACCTGCCAGCCGGCGTGCGACGGCGACACCGATGTGCCGGCACCGGACGGGGTTTCGGGTGAGGAGCAAAACCGCGTCGACCCGAGGTGGGCGGCCCTGGAGAAATTTCTGTGAGCCGCTCCCGCAAAAAGAGGCAACTGACAGGAGATGAGGCGTGGGCGAAGGCATTCGGTGCCGTCGACCACGACCCGCTCATTGCGGTGCTCGGTGTTGATGTTGAGCCGGATCTCCTGCGCCTTGCGCTGACGCACCGTTCCTTCGCCAACGAACACGGCCCGCTGCCGAACAACGAGCGCCTCGAGTTCGTCGGCGATGCGGTCCTCGGCCTCTCGATTGCGAACGAACTGTTCGACCGCTTCCCCTCGAAGCCCGAATCCGACCTCTCGCCGATGCGCGCCCGCGTGGTGTCGCGCTACGCTCTGGCGGATGTCGCCCGCGAGATCGGCCTCGGCGAGCACGTCTTGGTCGGCCGCGGCGAAGAGGTCACCGGCGGCCGGGACAAGGACTCGATCCTCGCCGACACCACCGAGGCGCTGCTTGGTGCGATTTACCGCCAGCACGGCTTCGAGGTCACCCGCGACGTGATCCTGAGGCTCTTCGCCGGCAAGCTCGATAACGCCCACTGGACCCAGGACTGGAAGACCGTGCTGCAGGAGCGCGTGGCGGAACTCGGCGGCGAGCCGCCGGTCTACGTCGCCACGTCAGAGGGCCCCGAGCACGAGCAGGTGTTCACCGCCGAGGCGCTCATCGACGCCGTCTCCCGCGGCAAGGGCCGCGGCCAGAACAAAAAGACCGCGGAGCAGAACGCCGCGCGCGAGGCCGTATTCTTCCTCAAGGAGCACCCCGAGGCCGTCGCGCTGGCGAAGCGGGCGGGGGAGTAGCGCGGTGCCGGAGCTGCCCGAGGTTGAGGTGGTGCGCCGCGGCCTGGATCGCCACATCGTGGGGCGCACCTTCGACACGGTCGAGGTCCTTCACCCGCGCGCCGTGCGAGGCAACGCCGTGGACCTCACTGAGGTGCTGCCCGGCCTCGCCGTCACCGGCACGGGCCGCCGCGGCAAGTACATGTGGCTCACGCTTTCCGACGGAGCTTCCCTAGTCGTCCACCTGCGCATGAGCGGCCAAATGCTCGTCGGCACGCCTGGTGCCCTGACCAGCCCGCACCTGCGGATACGCGCGCTGATGGGGGACGTGGAGCTCGACTTTGTTGATCAGCGCACCTTCGGCATGTGGCAGTACACCCCGCTTATCGACGGCATCCCCGAACCCGTCACCCATATCGCACCCGATCCCTTCGAGGCTGACTTCGACGCGCACCAGACGGCCCGCGCGATGCGCCGCAAGAACTCGCCGCTGAAGTCGGTGCTGCTGAACCAGGAGGTGGTGAGCGGCATCGGCTCGATCTACGCGGATGAGGCGATGTGGGCTGTCGGGCTGAAGCCGTGGCGCACCGCCCGCACGATGCGACAGCGCGACGCAGTAGCGGTCCTCGAGGCATCCCGCGACGTGATGGAGAGGTCTCTGGAGCAGGGCGGCACGAGCTTCGACTCCTTGTACGTCAACGTCAACGGCTCCTCCGGGTACTTCTCGCGCTCGCTCAACGCCTACGGGCAGGCAGGCAAGCCGTGCGCGCGGTGCGGTACCCCGATCGAGCGCGTCGTGGTGGGGCAGCGCTCCAGCTACTTTTGTCCTCGCTGCCAGGTGGGCTGAACCTTTCGCTAAACTGCCCGGCATGGAATCCGCCACCTCATTCATTGACGGAACCCTGAACGGCATTATTTGGAATATCGTTCCGTGGTTCCTGATCGCGGCCGGTGCTTACTTCGGCCTGCGCACGCTCTTCGTCCAAGTCCGCATGCTGCCGGACATGTTCAAGGCCATCACGGAAACGCCGAAGGGCAAGGACCGCCAGGGCCGCGACCTCGACGAGGAGTACGGCGGCATCTCCGCCTTCAAGGCCTTCACCATCTCCGCAGCCTCCCGCGTGGGTACCGGCAACGTGGCTGGCGTGGCGCTGGCGATCTCCGTCGGCGGCCCGGGCGCTGTGTTCTGGATGTGGATGCTAGCGCTCGTCGGCGGCGCTACTTCCTTCGTCGAGTCCACCCTGGCGCAGCTGTGGAAGACCAAGGACGAGAAGGGCAACTACCACGGCGGCCCTGCGTACTACATGACGCGCGGCCTCGGTTGGGCTCCGCTGGCTGCGGTGTTTTCCGTGTTCCTGGCACTGACCTACGGATTCGTCTACAACGCGATCCAGACCAACTCCATCGTGGAGGCTGTGGGCGGCTCTTTCGGCAACGATTCCCTCGCGCTGAAAGGCACCGTCGCCGCCGTGCTGGCCATTCTCACCGCGCTCGTGATCTTCGGCGGTGTGACCCGCATCGCCTCCTGGACTCAGGTCATCGTGCCGTTCATGGCCGGCGCCTACATCCTGATGGGTGTGTGGGTGCTCATCGTCAACGTGAATGAGATCCCGGGCATGATCTCCCTCATCGTCGGCCACGCGCTAGGATTCAAGCAGGTCGCGGGTGCGGCCATCGGTGCCGCGTTCATGCACGGCATGCGCCGCGGCCTCTTCTCCAACGAGGCTGGTATGGGCTCCGCCCCGAACGCCGCGGCGACCGCAACCGTGTCCCACCCGGTCAAGCAGGGTCTGGTGCAGACCCTCGGCGTGTACTTCGACACCCTCATCGTCTGCACCATCACCGCCTTCGTCGTGCTGCTCGGCCCGGCCGTGAACTACGGCATGGACGACGTCCAGGGCGCGGCACTGACGCAGTCCGCGCTGGCGGATTCACTGGGTGACTGGGGTGCCCACGCCATCACTATCATCCTGTTCTTCCTGGCGTTCTCTTCGATCATCGGCAACTACTACCTCGCGCAGGCCAACCTCGAGTACCTCACTGACTCCAAGACCGCGATGACCGTTTTCCGCCTCGCGGTGATCGGCTTCGTCATCTTCGGCGCCTTCGGATCCGTCCCGCTGGTGTGGGCGCTCGGCGACACCATGGCCGGCCTGCTCGCCATCTTCAACATCATCGCCATCGTCCCGCTCGGCGGCATCGCCATCAAGCTGCTGCAGAACTACAACGAGCAGCGCAAGCAGGGCATGGACCCGGTGTTCCACCGCGACATGCTCCCGGAGATCAAGAACGTCGAATACTGGGACGGCTCGGACCCGGTCACCCGCCGCAGCGCCGAGGACCGCCTGATCGCCCGCGACGCGAAAGCAGCCGGCGAGGACAACGACCTCGGCGGCCTCGAGGGAGGGTTCAAGCAGAATGCCTAGCACCCGCATGACTGCACACGTCCACGGCCACGTCCAGGGCGTCGGCTTCCGCTGGTGGACCCGCTCCCGCGCCCTCGAACTCGGGCTCACGGGATACGCGAAGAACCTTGCCGACGGTCGCGTTGAAGTCGTCGCCGAAGGCGACGAAACGAACGTCGAAAAGCTCCTGGAGTTGCTCCAAGAGCAGCCGAGCAGCGCGCGCCGGCCGGGTTCGGTGGAGCACGTGCAGGCGCAGTACGGTGAGCCGAAGGGCGCGGAAGGTTTCGAGGAGCGCTAGTGGACCCGCAGGCGTTTAAAAACGCGATGAGCCAGCTCGCCGCCGCGGTGACCGTGGTGACGACCGGCACCAAGGAGGCCCCGCACGGCACCACGGTGAGCGCGTTCATGTCGCTGTCGCTCGAACCTCCGATGGTGCTGGTCTCGCTGGACCAGCGCTCGTCGCTGCTCGCACAGCTCGAGGTGGGCTCGCCGATCGGCGTCAACGTCCTCTCGACAGAGCAGGGCGACTTGGCGCGGACGTTCGCCACTCGCGGGATCGACCGCTTCGCGGGTGTTGACTGGTGCATGGCCGACGGCGCACCGAAACTCGACGGCAACCACACCTGGGTCGCGGGCACCGTCGCGCGCTTGATCGAGGCTGGCGACCACGTGCTCGTGCTTATCGATGTCTGCTGCGCCGAGGTGAACTCCAACCAGCCGCTGCTGTACTGGCAGCGCGAGTTTGGCACTCACGGCTCCCTCGACGCTGTGCGAGGGCGCGCACACGAGGTCGAAGTGGAGCCGAAAGACTAAGCGACGATCTTCCCCAGCACCTCAGCCAGCTGGGCGTTGTCGCCGGAGTCCTGGCTGTGGAAGCGGGCGGCGATGAACGCCTCGCGAATTTCGGGGTCGAGGAACACCGCCGGGTTCAGCTGGTGGCCGGCGTTGTGGGTGAGCTGGGTGAAGAACACTGCTTGCGTGCGGGTATTGCCCTCGCGGAACGGGTGAATCACATTAATCTCACCCCAGAACTCGGCGAGCTCGGCCACGAACTCGTCCCGGGAGAGTCCCTGCAACAGGTTCTTCTTTGCTAATCGACGGAACTGGGTCTCCGCCGCCTCCGTCATTACCGGCCCCGCCGGGTAATAGGCGTGGCCGGCCTTCGTCATCCACCTGTCGGTGGGCGCAACCCGCTCTTCACCTGCCCACTCGTACACATCCTGGAAGATGTGGCGGTGAATCGCCTTGAAGTGGGCGTAGTCGAAATTGCCGGGGATGGGGTTCGCGGCGAGCTCGTCCAGCCGCACCGCAGCGATGGCGGTTTCCAGCTCGAAAAGCGCAGCTGGATCGGCGATACCGTACGGTTCGTCGCCGTTGCCTAGAAGATTTCTAAGAACCTGCGTCCCCGGGATGTAGTAGTCATCCCATGACCTGAACTGTGGCTTGGGGCGCGCCATTACCGTGCGTAGAGCTCACGAATCAGACTAATCGCTTCGTCAGCGTCGATTGCCCCGGAAGCAGCGAGCTCACGGATCCGATCCACCTCAGGATTGGTGACCGTGTGACCAGCGGCCGCGAGCACCCCGTCGCTGAAACGCAGGATGTCCTGAACGTCCGTTTGTCCGATTATCTGTGTCATATTCTCCCCCTTACGCGTCCGTTCATTCTACCGGCTCACCGCGGCGAGGAGAAACCCCAAAAATGGGTAGCATCATCACCAGTCACACCAGTTAGTGGAAGGAACGGGCAATCGTGAAGAAGCCGCTCATTACTGCTGTCGCCGCTGCTACCGCACTCACCGGGGCTGTGGCGGCTCCCGCCCAGGCGCAGCTCTCTAGTAGTCTGTCGTCGCTTTCCTCGCTGTCGTCGTTAAGCAGTGCTCCTGGAAAGCGTTTCGATCCCGGCCTGCCGTGGGACACCGCGCTGGCGTCGCTGGACGGCACCTACCGCAAGATCAACATGGGCCGCCTCAGCGCGGGCCGGCTGCCGCTGCTGCGCGACGCGTCGCTGGACGCCGAGGCGCAGGCGTGGGCGGAGGAGCTGTCCCGCACGAACAGCTTCCGCTACATCGAGGGCCGGGAGCTGCAGAACATCGCGATGATCCCGCAGGACCAGAATCCGGGTAAGGCGTACGAGATCTGGCGCGAGGACCCCGCGGCGGCGGGTGCGATGTTCGCGCCGCAGGCGAGGCGCGTCGGCCTCGGCGCGGCGCACGGCTGGGTCGAGGGTCAGGGCTGGGTCTACATCATCGTGATGCTGGGGCGGTAAACTCCCAAAAATGCACCTCAAATCGCTGACCCTCAAGGGCTTCAAGTCCTTCGCGTCAGCGACCACGATGAAGTTCGAGCCGGGCATCTGCGCCGTCGTCGGCCCGAACGGCTCCGGCAAGTCCAACGTCGTCGACGCGCTGGCCTGGGTGATGGGTGAGCAGGGGGCGAAAAACCTGCGCGGCGGCTCGATGCAGGATGTCATCTTCGCGGGCGCGGGCGACCGTAAACCGCTCGGCCGCGCCGAAGTCACGCTCACCTTCGATAACACGGATGGTCATCTGCCGATCGGCTACACCGAGGTGGCGATTACCCGCCGCATGTTCCGCGACGGTGCGAGCGAGTACGAAATCAACGGCGCCAAAGCGCGCCTCATGGACATCCAGGAGCTGCTCAGCGACTCCGGCATCGGCCGAGAGATGCACATCATCGTCGGCCAGGGCAAGCTCGCCGAGATTCTCGAATCGCGTCCCGAGGAGCGCCGCGCCTACATCGAGGAAGCTGCTGGCGTGCTGAAACACAGGCGTCGGAAAGAAAAGGCGCAGCGCAAGCTCACCGGCATGCAGGCGAACCTCGACCGCCTCACCGATCTCACCGAGGAGCTGGGCAAACAGCTCAAGCCGCTCGCGCGCCAGGCCGAGGCCGCGAAGCGCGCAGCGACGGTGCAATCCACGCTGCGCGACGCGCGCCTGCGGCTCGCCGGGTACGAGGTGGTCACGCTCCGGGCGTCGCTTATCGACGCTTCCAGGCACGCCGACATCCTCGCTGAGCAGGTCGAATTGGCTACCGCGGAGCTGGAAGAAGTGACTGCGACGCAGGACGAGATCGAAGCGGCGCAGGCAGAAATGCAGCCGCGTGCGGATGAGGCGCAGCAGGTGTGGTTCGCACTCTCCACGCTCAAGGAGCGCGCCAACGCGACGGAGCGCATTGCTACGGACCGCGCACGCAACGCCGGGTCGATCGCCCCGTACGCCGGCCAAGACCCGGAAGACCTGCTCGCCCGGGCGCGAGCCGCAGACGCGCAATTCGCGGAGGCTTCCGCCGCCCACGACGATGCGCGAAACCACCTGGCGGCGGCCCGTGGGGCTGTGCGTACCGCGCAGCGCGTGTTCGACGAGGCGGAGCGGGAGCACCGCGCGACGCTGCGTGCCATAGCTGACCGCCGCGAGGGCGTGGTGCGTCTGCTTGCCCAGGAAGAATCCCTCGTTGCCGCGGTTAATGCCGCCGAAGAGGAGGCCGCGCGCTTGGCAGAAGCGCTCGAGGACACCCGCGCTCGTGTCGAGGACGCAGCCGGCGACACAGAGGAAGCCTCCGAAGCGCTCGCAGCGCTGCGCGAGGACCGCGAACCGCTGGAGACCGCACGTGTCCGCGCCGCGGCGGAATCGCAAGCGGCGGAAAAGCGCCTCGAGCAACTCCGAGACGCCCAGCGCGAACGCGAGCGCACGGTGTTTTCCCTCGAATCGCGCATCGCCACCCTCCAGGAACAGGTCCCGCGGGTTTCGGGGCGCGACGCGCTGGGGGAACAGGCGGAGGCCCTTGCTGAGCTGCTGGACATCGAACCCGGTCTCGGTGCCGCGGTCGCGGCGGCGCTCGGCCCGTTCGCGGACGCCTTGGTCACCGCGGGCGACTTGGAGAGCTCGGCGCTCATCGATGCCCTCGCGCAGGCAGACCGCTCCATCGTCTTCGAGTCCGCCAGCGGATCGTCTTGGCGGCTGGACGCGGATGCCAAGGTGGACTGGCTGCTCGACCACGTCACGGTGAAAGCGCCGGTCGTCGGCGCTGTGACGCGGCTTCTCGTCGATGTCGTTGTGGCAGAGAACGCGGCTGCGGCCCGCGCCATCGTGGACCAGGATCCGCGGCTGCGCGCCGTGACCCGCGAAGGTGTCCTCGTCGGCGAGGGGTGGCTCGCGGCAGGCTCCGCGCGTGCGACGACGGTCGAGCTCGGCACCCAGGTCGACGCTGCCAACGCGGAACTCCAGGAAGCGAAAGCAAAGCTCGAGGAGCTCTCCGGCACGCTACAGGGTGCCGCCGAAGCTGCCGACGATGCCCGCGTTGCCGCAGCCAGCGCCACCGCCGCGCTCCGCGACCACGACCGCACAGTCGAAGCGCTCACCCGCGACCGGGACCGCCTCCAATCCCAGCGCGGCGCCGCCGAACGCGAGCACGCCAAGGCCGCGCAGCGGGTGACTGAGGCGGAAGGGCGTTTGAATGAGCGTCGGCAAGCGTTGGCCCAGACCCGCGACCGCCTGGCGCGCGTGGATGCGGACGAGACGCCCAGCGAGGAACCGTCGACCGAGGAGCGCGACGAGGCGCAGGAGGCGTTGACCGAGGCCCGTGCGCTCGAAGTCGAGGCGGTGCTGGCGGAGCGCACGGCGAAGCAAGCGGTCGAGCAGATCGCCGGCAGGGGAGATGCGCTGCGCAGGCAGGCGGAGCACGAGCGGCAGGCGAAAGCGCGCCACGAAGCGGCTGTCGCCAGGCGCCGCGCGGAAATCGAGCTCGCCGAGGTTGTCGCTGAGCGCGCAGGGAGGCTCACCGAGCGTATCGACGACGCGCTTTCCCGCGCCGCCGCCGAACGCGACGCGTTGACCAGCGAAGTGACGAAACTGCGTACACGTCAGCAACAAGCGCGCAGCATGGTGCAGGGCGCGCGCCAGCACCTCGCGCGCGTGACGGATTCAGCGCATGCGTCGGAGATCGCGCGTTCCCAGGCGCAGGTGCGTATCGATGAAGCCGAAGCCAAGGTCACCGAATCCCTGGGTATCGCGGTCGCGGATTTGATCGCGGAGTACACCCCGGAGCTGGACTTCGACGTCGAAGCTGAGCGGGCGCGACTCGCCCAAGCGGAGAAGGACCTGCGAGCGTTGGGAAAGGTCAACCCCCTCGCGTTGGAGGAGTACAAGGCACTGGAGGAACGCTACTCCTTCCTGTCCACGCAGCTCGACGACGTGATCCAGGCCCGCAAGGACCTTGAGGGCGTGATCGAGGATGTGGACGCGCACATTCTCCAGCTGTTCACCGATGCGTGGCGCGACGTGGAGCGCGAATTTCCGAACGTCTTCGCCACGCTCTTCCCGGGCGGCGAAGCGCGGCTGATCCTCACCGACCCGGACGACATGCTTACCACCGGCATCGAGGTGGAGGCGCGCCCGCCGGGTAAGCGCGTGAAACGGCTGTCGCTGCTCTCAGGCGGCGAGAAGTCTCTGACCGCGCTCGCGTTCCTTGTCGCGATTTTCCGCGCCCGCCCCAGCCCCTTCTACGTGCTTGACGAGGTCGAGGCAGCGCTTGACGACGTCAACCTCCGTCGCCTCATCGCCCTTTTGGAAGAGCTGCGGAAAGACTCCCAGCTGATCGTGATCACGCACCAGAAGCCGACGATGGACGTCGCTAACGTGCTCTACGGCGTGACCATGCGCGGCGACGGCGTCACGCGCGTGCTCTCGCAGCGGATGCAGCCCGCGGGTGCTCCGCGGGCGGAGGCATAGGCGGGGCTACTGCACGCGGGTGAGCTTCAGCGCGCCCTTCGGGCCGGCAACGTACGCGGTGTCGAGCTTGCCGTCCTTCTCCACCACGGCGAAGTGGGTGCCCTGGGCGAATGCCTCGAAGATCGCCGCTTCGTACTCAGTGGCACCCCCGCAGTACATTTCGGTGGTCGCTTGGGCTTGGAAGGTGTACTCGGCGGAAGATGGCTTCGGTGTGATGCCAACGCCGAAACCGTTGCACGCCTTAGTAGCTGTCACGAAAACACCGTCGCGCTCTTTGAACGCGATCGGCGTCTTGTCATAGTCCGGCACCGGCAGCCAGGTCGAACGCAGGATTTCGTTGACCTGCTCCGGAGTCGCCCTGACAGCGGCAGCGGGTAGAGGCTTCAGCACCTTTGGGGTTGCGAGGCGGGAATACTCGGAGCTGCCGTCGGCACGCAGCGAGGAGCTTTCGGACGAGCCGGACTGGCTCACACCGAGGCCGATACCGAGCGCCGCAGCGAGCGCGACGATGGCGGCGATGATCGCCTGGATGGGGATGACGGGCATTGGCATAGCGGGTTCCTTCGTGAGCAGGTGAAGAGCAAGTCCTTGCTTGAGAGATCGATAAGCAGGGCTAGGTCGTTTCTAGCCTACGAAAGAGCTACCCACGCTGGGGCGATGCCGGGTGATGGAATGTGCTGGCACACTGGAACGCATGACGACGAACGCAAGCATCTGGATCGTTGTTGCCATCATCGTCCTCGCGCTGGTCATCATCGGCGTGATTGTGGCGGGCAACCAGCGCAAGAAGTCCAAGACCGTCTCCTTCGAGAAGCCGGTGGAGGAGGAGCCGAAGCAGCTCACCCAGCAGGATAAATCCGGCAACTACCAGGCCAAGGGCGGCTTCAACTTCGCTCAGGCAGACGCGCAGCCGAAGCAGCCCGAGCCGGTGCGCCGCGAGGCTCCGCGCAAGGAGGCCGCTGCGGGTGGCGCCGCGACTTCCGGGCCCATTACTAACGACGACGTGCAGCAGGCCATCCGGCAGGAGCCGCCGAAGCCGTTCCCGGAACCTGAGCAGGAGACGAAGCAAGCCGCCGCGCCGGTTGAGCCGATTGAGACGGCTGAGCCGGAGGTTGCAAGCACGCGGGTTGCGCCTGCTGTCGCGCCGGATGACCCAGCCGTCGAAAAGCCCGAAGCCTCGGAAACGAGTGACATTTCGCTGACGCACGACGCTGCCGACGCGGTTGAGGAGCTCAACGCGGACGAGCCGGAGGTTCCGGCGGTTGAGGTCGCGGAGCCGGCTCCGGTTGCGGAGGAGCTGTCGCCCGAGGGCCAGCAGATCGTCGAGGAGGCGATGGCGGACGAGCTCGCGGCCGAGGCTGAGGAGCTTGCCGTCGGCGATGAGGTAGTCACCGAGGAGCGCGTGCGCGAGGAGGCCGAAGAGGCTGCCAACATTGCCGCCGTGACCGCGGAGGTCGCGGAAGAAGCGCGCCAGGACGGCGCCGTTGTCTCTGACGAGGCGATTGTTACCGAGGGAACGCAGAGCGCTGCTGTGCAGGCGGAGATCGATGAGATCGCGCCGGCGGCTGGCCGCATCGGCAAGCTGCGTGGCCGTCTGTCCCGCTCCCAGAACGCGATCGGCCAGGGTCTGCTCGGCATCCTGACTGCAGGTGATCTGGATGAGGACGCGTGGGAGGAGATCGAGGACACGCTGATCATGGCGGACCTCGGCGCGGAGCTGACCATGAAGGTTGTGGACAACCTGCGCGAGAAGATCGCCGAACGCGGTGTGTCCAGCGAGGCGGAGGCGCGCGCAATGCTGCGTGAGACTTTGGTCGAGGCTGGCCGCCCAGACATGGATCGCTCCATCAAGGCGATGCCGAACGACGGCAAGCCGGCCGTGATTCTGGTGGTTGGCGTGAACGGCACCGGCAAGACCACGACCACCGGCAAGCTCGCTCGCGTACTGGTCTCGATGGGCCACACCGTTGTGCTCGGCGCAGCGGATACGTTCCGTGCGGCTGCTGCCGACCAGCTTGAGACCTGGGGCCGCCGCGTCGGTGCGTCGACCGTTCGCGGCAAGGAAGGCGCCGATCCGGCATCCGTGGCCTTCGACGCCGTGGCAACCGGTGTTGAGCAGGGTGCCGACGTGGTGCTCGTTGACACCGCCGGCCGCCTGCACACGTCCACCGGCCTGATGGACCAGCTCGGCAAGGTCAAGCGTGTGGTGGAGAAGAAGAGCAACGTCGACGAGGTGTTGCTGGTGCTTGACGCGACCGTCGGCCAGAACGGCATCACCCAGGCCCGCGTGTTCCGCGACGTCGTCGACATCACCGGCGTGGTGCTGACCAAGCTCGATGGCACCGCTAAGGGCGGCATCGTGTTCCAGGTGCAGGAGGAGCTCGGTGTGCCGGTCAAGCTTGTTGGCCTCGGCGAGGGCGCCGACGACCTTGCACCGTTCGAGGTTGAGAGCTTCGTGGACGCCTTGCTCGGGTAGTTCGTCGGTTGGCATTTGCGGGCCGGGATCCCCACTGCGGGGTCTCGGCCCGTTTTGGTCTCGACAGCTTCCGGCGTGCCTGCCGGTTTTCGGCGTGCCTTCCGGTTTCCGGCGTGCCTGCCGGTTTCCGGCGTGCCTGCCGGTTTCCGCCGTGCCTGCCGGTTTCCGGCAGATTGTCACGAAATGTAGCGACCTGGGGAAACAGGTGCGCCTCTGAAAGATTTTGCAGAATCTTTCTGGGCGGGGGTGGAGCTCTCAGACATCCACGGCAGCGATCAGCGTTTAGAGGGTGCGCGAGGTCACCCGCTAGGCTGGGACAAGTTACAACAAACGTAATCGCTACAGCTAGGAGTGCTCGACGTGTTTGAGTCTTTGTCCGACCGCCTGCAATCGGCCCTCGGTGGCCTGCGAGGAAAAGGCAAGCTCACTGAGGCCGACATTAACGCCACCGCTCGCGAGATCCGCATCGCGCTGCTGGAGGCGGATGTTTCGCTGCCGGTCGTCCGCACCTTCATTAAGCGGGTTAAGGAGCGCGCGCTCGGCGCCGACGTTTCTGAGGCGCTGAACCCGGCGCAGCAGGTAATCAAGATCGTCGACGAGGAGCTCACCGCAATCCTCGGCGGCGAGACCCGCCGCCTCAACCTAGCGAAGAACCCGCCGACTGTGATCATGCTTGCGGGTCTGCAGGGTGCCGGTAAGACGACGCTCGCCGGCAAGTTGGCGAAGCACCTGGCCAAGCAGGGCCACACCCCGATCCTGGTGGCCTGTGACCTCCAGCGCCCGGGCGCGGTGCAGCAGCTGCAGATCGTCGGTGAGCGCGCAGGCGTGCCGACGTTCGCTCCAGACCCGGGCACGTCCCTGGACACCCACGACCACGACATGGGCACCTCCCACGGCGACCCGGTCGCAGTGGCGCAGCAGGGTGTTGAGTACGCGAAGCAGAACAAGAACGATGTGGTCATCATCGATACCGCCGGTCGCCTCGGTATCGACGAGACCCTGATGACGCAGGCCCGCAACATCCGCGATGCCGTCAATCCGGATGAGGTTCTGTTCGTCATCGATGCGATGATTGGTCAAGACGCGGTCACTACCGCGCAGGCCTTCGCCGATGGTGTCGATTTCACCGGTGTCGTGCTGACGAAGCTCGACGGCGATGCCCGCGGTGGTGCCGCGCTGTCCATCCGCGAGGTCACCGGCAAGCCGATCCTTTTCGCCTCCACCGGCGAGAAGCTCGAAGACTTCGACGTCTTCCACCCGGATCGCATGGCCAGCCGCATCCTGGGCATGGGCGACCTGCTGTCGCTCATCGAGCAGGCTGAGCAGACGTTCAACGAGCAGGACGCGGAGGCAGCGGCCGGCAAGCTGGCATCGGGTGAGCTCACGCTCGAGGACTTCCTCGACCAGCTTTTGATGATCCGCCGCATGGGTCCGATCGGCAACCTGCTCAAGATGATGCCGGGCGGCAAGGCAATGAACGAGATGGCTGACATGGTCGACGAGAAGCAGCTCGACCGCATCCAGGCCATCATCCGCGGTATGACCCCGCAGGAGCGCGAGGATCCGAAGATCCTGAATGCTTCTCGACGGAAGCGTATCGCCAACGGTTCCGGTGTCACCGTCGCGGAAGTCAACCAGCTGGTGGATCGTTTCTTCGAGGCGAAGAAGATGATGAGCCAGATGGCGAACCAGTTCGGTCTACCGGGTGTGCCGGGCATGGGCGGACGATCTGCAACGAAGAAGAAGCCGAAGGGCCGCAAGGGCAAGAACGGCAAGCGTAAGCCGCCGAAGCGTCAAGGCGGCGGCATGCCGCAGATGCCCGGAATGGGCGGGATGCCGGGAATGCCCGGCATGGGCGGAATGCCTGGTATGCCGGGAATGCCTGACATGAAGGAGCTGGAGAAGCTGCAGGAGCAGCTGCCCGCCGGCATGCAAGGCATGGACCTAAACAACCTGGACTTCGAGCAGGCGATGAAGCGGATGGGCAAGCGCCGCTAGCCCACACCGCCGCTAGCCCTTAGGGCCGGTAAGCCACGCCGAGTTGGTCGAAGACCTTGACCAACTCGCTCCACAGCAGCTGGGTGAGGCTGCGCGCGTACGCGTTTGAGATGTGGTTCTGGTCTCGGTAGACATACACGTTGCCGATCTGCGGCGGGCAGGTCTCGCCGGGGCAGTACCAGTGGGCGGTGTCGATGCTGAAGAGATTCTGCATCCCGTCGAGGTAACCCGCCGCGGGATCCGGCCCCGGGTACGCGGCGGCGGCCGGCATGGAGCAGCTCTCCTCGGTGCCGCCGGCGACGATGCACAGGTTCGGGTCCATGGGGTTGCCGAAAGGGTCGAAGAACCACGGGTTGTCGCGAAGCCCCAGGAAGGGGATGCCCGCGTCGGCGAAGTTCGCCCACAAGTTGGCGTACGCATCCGGCACCGTGTCCGCCGCGGAGCCAGCCGCACCCGCGCGGCCGCCTGGGCGCGTCGAGGTGGAAATGACAAGATCGGGCTGCATCTCGACGATCGTCGAGTAGACGCGCTCGCCCCATTCGGCGCATACCTCAGACACGATCTCGAAGCGGTCGACACCACCGATGACCAGCGGGCACTCTTGGCGCACGAACGGCACCACCTTGAAGCCGTGCTCCTTGCCCAAGATGTCCAGCGGAATGCCGAACGGCTCGATGTGGGAGCCGCCCACCATCACCACGGTGGTTTCGGCATCTAGGTCGCCGAAGGTGCAGTCGGGGCGCGGCATCTCGTCGGGCGGCGCGGGCAGGAAGATCATGCACTCCTGCTCGCCGATCGGCGGATAGATCCCGCCAATCAGATGCGGGTTCGGCTGCGGCTTCGCCTTCGGCACCTCGGCGTCGATGAGGGCCGTCGCCCCGGGGTACTTGGCGGGATCGAGTGGTTTGTCGGCGTTGTTGATCCGCGCGTCCCACACCGGTTGCACCGCGAGTCCGCACGCGAAGAGCACGGCGACGATCGCGCCGCCCACCGCTCGGCCTGCACCGGCGGGAGTGCGAAGCGCCGCGCGCGCGTCGACGACGGGCGTGTCGAAGCTCAGCGGGCGCTTGCGGTGCTGGCGCAGCGGCTGCTCGACCAGCGCGTGCGTGACGTGGGCGAGCGCCAGGGAAGCCAAAATGACCGCGACACCAATCGCGGGCGGCGGAGTCTCGAAGCCGCCGGAGGCGGTGACGACGATCAAAAGCGGCCAGTGCCACAGGTACAGCGAGTAAGCAATGCCGCCCAACCACGTCATCGGCTTGGATGCGAGCATGGTGGATACCGGGTTCGCGTTGCCGGCGAGGATCACCAGCGCAGCGCCGGTGATCGGCAGCAGCGCCAACGGGCCGGGGAACGCCAGCGAGGTGGGAATGATGATGCCGGTAGCGGTAATCATCACCACGCCGGTGAGCGCGGCGACCCAGGAGCCGCGCTGCGGGAGGTACCAATCCCGGGGCACGAACGCGAGGAGCGCGCCGAGCGAGAGCTCCCAGGCACGGGAGAACGTGGAGTAGTAGTTGGCGGGCGTGCCCTCGAAACCGAAACGCGAGGCGTAGGCGAACGATGCAACGGTGATGATGCCCAGCACCGCAACAGCCCAGCGCTGCGCGTTTGCCTTGCTCACCTTCGCGGTGCTGACGAGCCAGGCAATGAGCGTCGCAAAGCAAATGCCGAAAATGTAGAACTGGCCCTGCACCGACATGGACCACAGGTGCTGCAGCGGGGACGTGGTGTCGCTCGCCGCAGCGTATGCCGCGTTTTGTGCCGTGAGCTCCCAGTTCTGGAAGTAGAGGAGGGAGGCGGTGAACTGGCGCGCGAGCTCCTCGTTGAGCAGCTCCGGCGTCAAGGCGAGGATCCCGATGAGCGTGGCGCCAAGCACCACCACTAGCGCGGGGACGAGGCGCCGAACGGTGCGCCAGAACGGCCACCACGGGTTGAGGCTGGGGAAGGGGCGCATCGCGTAACGCAGCTGCCCGCCCAGGAAGAAGTACCCAGAAAGGAAGAGGAACACGTCCACGCCGCCGGAGACGCGGCCGACGAATACGTGGAAGATCACCACCAGCGCGATGGCGTAGCCGCGCAGCCCGTCCAGGTCCACGCGGTACGCGCTGGACCCCGTGGGGGTCGTTGAGCGCGGTGCCTGCGGGGACGTCATGGAACTCTGCGTCGTCTTTCAAATGCGTGGGGAGGGGTCTAACTGTGGGAACCTTACCGCCGCGGTTGCAAAGGGCGTGAATATACCCGGTTTGGGGGTGCGGCGCTCGCCGGGTACACTCTTCGAGGTTGACCGGGCCGGCCGAGATGTGCCGCCCGTCAGCGCACAACTAAATACCTGCGTCAGCAGTTGGTGCCGAGTACGCCTCGCCCAGCTCAGTCACGCGCAGGTAAATCCCAAGGGTTGAACCGGTTCGTCGAAAAACGGCGAATGCCTGCACTGCCCAGTGACCTAGTGAAGGAAGTACCACCATGGCTGTAAAGATCAAGCTGCAGCGCCTCGGCAAGATCCGCAACGCGCAGTACCGCGTTGTCGTCGCTGATGCCCGCACCCGCCGCGATGGCCGCGTCATCGAGAACATCGGCATCTACCACCCGAAGGAAGAGCCGTCCGTCATCCGCATCGACTCCGAGCGCGCGCAGTACTGGCTGGGCGTCGGCGCGCAGCCGACCGAGCCGGTGGAGCGCCTGCTGAAGATCACCGGTGACTGGCAGAAGTTCAAGGGCATCGACGGCGCAGAGGGCACCCTGAAGGTTGCCGAGGAGAAGCCGTCCAAGCTCGAGCTGTTCAACAAGGCCCTCGAGGAGGCCAACAACGGCCCGACCGCCGAGGCCATCACCGAGAAGCGCAAGAAGGCAAAGGAAGAGGCTGAGCTGAAGGCTGCTGCCGAGGCTGAGGCCGCAGCCGCCGCAGAGGCTGCCGAGTCCGCAGAGGCTGAGGCTTCCGAGGAGGCCGCTGAGGAATCCGCCGAGTAAATCGGACCCTCCCACGTGAATGCCCGGCGTTTTCGCTGGGCATTTTTGCTTTTCGACGTTCGTTTTACGGCGCTCTCGAACCGCCGCAGCCTGCTGGTAGCCTGAGCCGCATGGAAATCCGGATCGGCAGGGTAGTGAAGTCCCACGGCGTGCGCGGCGAAGTGGTTGTGGAGCCGCTGGCGGAGGATGAAGATGTCTACTTCGCCGTCGGCGAGGTGCTGCACGGCCGACAGACCGGCAAGGAGCAGGACCTGACCGTCAAGGCGGTGCGCCCGCACCAGCAGCGCCTGCTGGTCACCCTGGAGGAAATTCCGGATCGCACCGCAGCGGACAGCCTGCGCGGCATGCAGTTCTACGCTGCCCCGCTCGAGCGCGAGGACGACTCGGACGAGTACTACGACCACGAGCTCATCGGCCTGAAGGTGCGCCACGCAGGCGAGGAAATCGGCGAGGTCACGGGCGTGATGGATACGCCGAACCGCAAGATCTTGGAAGTGGATTACCGCGGCAGAGAGGTGCTCATCCCGTTCGTGATGGACATCGTGCCGGAGATCGACCTCGACGAGGGCTACTTGGAGATCACCCCGCCGGACGGCCTGCTGGACCTGTAGGGCAGCGCTATGCGGATCGACGCGATCACCATTTTCCCCGAGTACCTCGAGCCGCTGCGCCACGCGCTGCTGGGCAAGGCGATTGAGCAAGGGATCCTCGAAGTCGGGGTGCACGACCTGCGCGATTGGGCCACCGGCAACCACAAATCCGTCGACGCGCCGCCGCTCGGCGGCGGGCCAGGCATGGTGATGAAGCCTGAGGTCTGGGGCCCCGCGCTCGACGACGTCTGCGCCGGGCGCGCCGGGGACACTCTGACCACCGCAGCTGCGCACCGCAACGACAAACTGCGCCACGACCAGGTCGCCGAAGTGGCGGCCAGGCCCTACGAGGCCGCCGACGTGCGCGAGGGCGAGGACCCGTCCATGCCGCTGCTCATCGTGCCCACACCGGCCGGCACGCCTTTTACTCAGGCGCAAGCCCAAGCGTGGTCGCGCGAGGAGCACATCGTGTTCGCCTGCGGGCGCTACGAGGGCATTGACCAGCGCGTCTTCGACGATGCCGCGCAGCGCTACCGGGTCCGCGAGGTCTCCATCGGCGACTATGTGCTGATCGGCGGGGAAGTCGCGGTGCTGGTGATCGCCGAAGCGGTGACCCGCTTGATCCCCGGCGTGCTGGGCAATACCGAGAGCCACGAGGAGGACAGCTTCTCTGACGGGTTGCTGGAGGGTCCGAGTTACACAAAGCCGCGCGTGTGGCGCGGCCTGGAAGCCCCTGAAGTGCTCACCTCGGGCGACCACGCAAAGGTGGAGGCGTGGCGCCGCGAGCAGTCACTCAAGCGCACCCGCGCAGTGCGTCCGGATCTGCTCGCGCGGGCGGAACTCAGCGAGGCTGACACGTTCCTGCTCGATGCCAGAGACGTGGTCACCCGGTTGGATGTGATTCTGGACGCAACGCGGTGGAACGCAGGCGTCGAAAAGCGTCTGCGAAGGGCGTTGAAGAAGGCCGGCTACGTGGTGGAGCGCGTTGAGCTGGGGGAGCCGCGGGGTGCAAACGTGTGCTTCGAGCCGCCGATGCTGGAGCAGAGCTATGAGCTGGAGCACGGACACCCGCCAATTGATCCGGTGCGCACGCTGACGGTACAGGGCCGGACGGCGCTGGAGCTTCCTGCTGCGACGAAAGCTGTCGTTAACGCGCTGCCGAAGGATGTGCAGTGGTACGGCACGACACGCGAGCTGTGAGGGTGCGAAAAATCACACGCTTCTGCGTTGTGAGCAGCATGGATGCCTGATCTACCTTAAAGGTAGCACTAAGAGAAAGGTTTCCCATGCTTGCGTCCATACTGGACCCCACATCGGGGATTGCCATCGCGCTGCAGATCTTGGTGATCCTGAGCGCGCTGCTGCTGGGTACGCGCTACGGCGGTCTCGGCCTCGGCCTGATCTCGGGCATCGGCCTGATGATCATGGTCTTCCTCTTCGGCCTGCAGCCGGGCGAGCCGCCCGTCGGCGTGATGCTGACCATCATCGCTGTGATTGGCTGTGCCGCCACACTGCAACAGGCCAGAGGCTTGGAAGTGATGATGCAGCAGGCGGAGAAATTCCTGCGCGCCCACCCTGAGCGCATTACCATCCTCGCCCCGCTCACCACCTGGTTCCTCACCGTGCTCTGCGGCACCGGCCACGTTGTCTACACCATGTTCCCGATCATCGAGGACATTGCGCTGAAGAAGGGCATCCGCCCGGAGCGCCCCATGGCGGTGGCCTCCACCTCGGCACAGATGGGTATCACCGCATCTCCGGTGTCGGTGGCAACGGTGTCCCTGGCATCGATCCTGGCGGAGAACGCCGGCCTGATTGATCAGGCGTACTCGATCCCGCAGATCCTCATGGTGGCCATGCCGGCGTCGCTGTCCGGCGTGTTGCTCGCTGCGTTGTGGTCGCTGCGCCGCGGCAAGGACCTGGATAAGGATCCGGTGTTCCAGGAGCGCATGAAGGACCCGGAGTTCGCCAAGTCCATCAACGAATCCAGCCACTCGCTGTTGGACGTGAAGTTTGAGAAGTCCGCCGTGAACTCCGTCTGGATCTTCCTCGCCGCCATCGTGTTCGTGGTCGTTCTCGGCGCGTTCGACGGACTGCGCCCGGCATGGCCGAACGCCGACGGCGTGATGAAGCCGCTGTCCATGAACCTGGCCATCCAGATGGTCATGCTCTTTGCTGGCGCCATGATCCTGCTGTTCTGCAAGACGGACCACAAGAAGATCGCCTCCACGCCGGTGTTCAAGGCCGGCATGACGGCCGTGTTCTCCGTGTTCGGTGTGGCGTGGATGGCGGACACGTTCTTCTCCACCCACATCGACGCACTGGAGGAGCAGCTCGGCAGCGTTGTCCAGGCAGCCCCGTGGGCTTACGCCATCGTGCTGCTGGTTGTATCCAAGCTGGTGAACTCGCAGGCTGCCGCGCTGACGGCGATCGCCCCGATCGGCCTGGCGCTGGGCATCGACCCGAAGGTGATCATCGGTTTCTACGGCGCGTCCTACGGCTACTGGATCCTGCCGACCTACCCGTCGGACCTGGCCTGCATCGGCTTCGACCGCACGGGCACCACCCGCATCGGCAAATACGTGATCAACCACTCGTTCCTGATCCCGGGTGCGATCTCGGTGTTCACCTCGTGCGTGGTTGGTTCCCTGCTCGCGCAGGTGCTGCTCTAGTATCGCCCGAATGACATCAATCGCAGCCACCATCGCGAAAGAACTCAATGTCCGGGATCACCAAGTCCAGCAGGCGCTCACCCTGCTGGCGGAGGGCAACACCGTCCCGTTCATCGCCCGCTACCGCAAGGAAGCAACGGGCGGGTTGGATGACGCCCAGCTGCGTCACATCGAAGAGCGCAACACCTACCTCGTCGAGCTGGCGGAGCGCAAAGACGCGGTCATCGCCAGCATCGAGGAACAGGGCAAGCTCACCGACGAGCTGCGCCGTGAAATCCTCGCCGCCGACTCCAAGGCGCGCGTCGAGGACCTGTACCTGCCCTACAAGAAGCGCCGCAAAACGAAGGCTGACATCGCCCGCGAAGCCGGGCTCGAAGCGCTGGAGCGCCAACTCGTCGAAGACCCTGCCGTGGATCCGGAGGCGGCGGCGCAGGACTACCTCTCAGAAGGCTTCCCCGATGCGAAGGCCGCGCTGGAAGGTGCGCGGGCGATCCTGGTGGACCGCTTCGCCACCGACGCGGACCTCGTGGGCGAGGTGCGCGACCGCGTGTTCCGCGATGGCTCGCTGCGCGCCGGGGTTGTGGAGGGCAAGGAGGCGGAGGGCGCGAAGTACGCCGACTACTTCGAGTTCTCCGAGCCTTTCGCCTCACTCCCGAGCCACCGCATCCTGGCGCTGTTCCGCGGCGAGGCGGAGGGCGTGCTGACGCTTGATTTCGACCCCGGTGAGGACGCGATCTACGAGGGCATGATCGCCCGCGCCTTCGACCTGCCGGACAGCGAGTGGGTGCGCAAGGCCGTGCGCTGGGGCTGGCGCACCAAGCTGCAGGTCTCCGCGAACCTGGACATCCGCGTGCGGCTGCGCGAGAAGGCGGAGGAGGGCGCGCTCGAGGTCTTCACCACGAACCTCCGCGACGTGCTGCTGGCTGCCCCTGCCGGCCAGCGCGCGACGCTCGCGCTGGACCCCGGCTACCGCAACGGCGTGAAGTGCGCGGTGGTGGACGGCACCGGGAAGGTGCTGGCCACCACGATCGTGTACCCGCACCAGCCGCAGAACCGCTGGGACGCGGCGCGCGAGGAGCTCGCAAAGCTGAGCGCCGAACACGGCGTGGAGCTCATCGCCATCGGCAACGGCACCGCGTCGCGCGAATCCGAAAAGCTCGCGGGCGAGGTCGCGGACCTCATCGCCCAGGCGGGCGGTAAACGCCCCACGCCGGTGGTGGTGTCCGAATCCGGCGCGTCCGTCTACTCCGCCAGCGAGATCGCGGCCGAAGAGTTCCCCGACATGGACGTATCGCTGCGGTCCGCAGTGTCCATCGCGCGCCGCCTGCAAGACCCGCTCGCGGAGCTGGTGAAGGTGGACCCGAAAGCGATCGGCGTGGGTCAGTACCAGCACGACGTGAACCAGACCGCACTCGCCCGCGCGCTGGACGGGGTTGTGGAGGACGCGGTGAACTCCGTCGGTGTCGACGTGAACACCGCCTCGGCCCCGCTGCTGGAGCGCGTGGCTGGGCTCTCCGGCACGGTGGCGAAAAACATTGTTGCCTACCGCGACGAGCACGGATCCCTTACCACCCGCAAGGAACTCGGCAAGGTGCCGCGCCTCGGTCCGAAGGCGTTCGAGCAGGCCGCAGGCTTTCTGCGCATCCAGGGCGGGAAGAACCCGCTGGACGGTTCCGCGGTGCACCCGGAGGCCTACCCTGTGGTGGAGCGTGTGGCCGCCGCCACCGGGCTCACAACCGAGCAGCTCATCGGCAACACCGCGGTGCTGTCGAAGCTGCGCCCCGCAGATTTCGCCGACGAGCACTTCGGCGTGCCGACGGTCACGGACATCCTCGCCGAGTTGGACAAGCCGGGCCGCGACCCGCGCCCGGAGTTCAAGACAGCCACGTTCAAGGAGGGCGTTACGGAGGTTAAGGACCTGAAACCCGGCATGATCTTGGAGGGCACCGTCACCAACGTCGCCGCCTTCGGTGCCTTCGTGGACGTGGGCGTGCACCAGGACGGCCTCGTTCACGTCTCCGCGATGGCGAACCGCTTCGTCTCGGACCCGCACGAGGTGGTCCGCTCTGGCGAGGTAGTCAAAGTCAAGGTGATGGACGTGGACGTGGCGCGTAAGCGCATCGGACTCAGCCTGCGCCTCGACGACGAGCCTGGCGCGCCGCGCGGAGCCAAGCAACCGCAGCGCGGAGCCAAGCAACCGCAGCGCGGAGCCAAGCAGGGGCGTGGAAGGGGCGAGCGTCGTGAAGCGAAAGGCTCCATGGCGGACGCGCTGAAGCGTGCGGGATTTGGTAACTGACCGGCAGATATGTAATGTAGCTCGGGTTGTTGTACACGACATGAACCAGCCGAGCGCCCGAATGTGGGAAAAGCCGCTAGGGTCCTCTGTCCGTAAACGTAAAGGAATGCTGCTATGAGCAACGGCATCATCGACCTCGTCGACGCAGGTCAGCTGCGCGACGATATCCCGTCCTTCCGCCCGGGCGACACCCTCGACGTGCACGTCAAGGTTATCGAGGGCAACGTGACCCGTACCCAGGTCTTCACCGGCTTCGTTGTGCGCCGCCAGGGTGCCGGCATCCGCGAGACCTTCACCGTCCGCAAGATCTCCTTCGGCATCGGCGTTGAGCGTACCTTCCCGGTCCACTCCCCGAACATCGAGAAGATCGACGTTGTCCGCCGCGGTAAGGTCCGTCGCGCGAAGCTGTACTACATGCGCGACCTGCGCGGCAAGGCTGCCCGCATCAAGGAGCGCCGCTAGTCGCCAGCCCCGCACGAGGGGCTCTGCACTTTCCGACGTCCCGTTTCCCCACCTTGTTGGGGGGCGGGGCGTTGTTGCGTTGCGGGGTGTTAGAGTGTCTCGCGTGAATCAGGCGAATGACCCGGCGCGCACCCCGCAGGTGCAAGCGCAGGAGCCCAAGCAGGCCCCGTGGTACATCGAGATCCCGCTGGTGATCGTGCTGACGTTGGCGATCATGTTTGTGCTGCAGACGTTCATCGGCCGGCTGTACGTGATCCCCTCGGGCTCGATGGAGCCGACGCTGCACGGCGAGAGCGGCTCCGGCGACCGCATCCTGGTTGAGAAGGTGAGCTACTACTTCACCGACCCCGAGCCGGGTGATGTGGTGGTGTTCAAGGGCACCGATTCGTGGAACACCGGGTTCTACTCCAACCGGTCGGACAACACCTTCGTCCGCGGCATGCAAGAGGTCGGCTCCTGGGTGGGCCTTGTGCCGAAGGATGAGAACACGCTGGTGAAGCGCATCATCGCCGAGGGCGGCCAGACCGTGTCCTGCCAGGAGGGCGACCCGGCGGTGATGGTGGACGGCCAGCCGATCGACCAGTCCTACACGCTGTCCCCGCCGACGTACCCGATTGACGAGGTCACCGGGTCCGAGGCATGCGGCGGCCCCTACTTCGGCCCTGTGCTGGTGCCCGAGGGCAACTACTTCATGATGGGCGACAACCGCACGAACTCGGCCGATTCCCGCGCCCACATCGGCGACGAGTACCAGGGCACGATCCCGGAGGAGAATCTCCGCGGCAAGGTGCAGGCCATTGTCTTCCCGCTCGATCGCTTCGGCGGCGTCGCCGATCCGGACATCCAGCGCTAACAACGTGCGCGTTCGCCGCCTCAAGCAGCTGCGCACACTCGAGGTGGCGCTGGACAAGGCCGGCCTCGGACCGGTCGCCGGGGTGGACGAGGCGGGCCGCGGCGCCTGCTTCGGCCCGCTCACCGTGGCCGCGTGCGTATTGCCGCCGAAACCCGTGGCGGCGCTCGAGGGCCTGACCGATTCCAAGCAACTCACCGCCGCGAAGAGGGCAGTGCTTTACGACGCAATCGTTGCCGCCGCATCGTCCTACGCCATCATCCACATCCCCGCCGCGGAGATTGACCGGCGCGGTGTGCAGGCGGCGAACCTCGATGGGGCGCGCCGTGCCGTTGCCTGCCTCGACGTCGAGCCGGGCTACGTGCTCATGGATGCCTTCCGCGTGCCGGGCCTTAGCGTGCCGCAGCTGCCCGTGGTGGGCGGCGACTACACCGCGCGCTGCATCGCGGCCGCCAGCGTACTGGCGAAAGTGAGCCGCGATCGCCTCATCGACACCATGGCGCAGCAGTTTCCCGGGTACGGGTTGGAGGGCCACAAGGGCTACAGCACCAAGGCGCACATGGACGCGGTGCGCCGCCACGGGCCCACGCCGGAGCACCGTTATAGTTATGCAAACGTCCGGTTGGCCAACGATGTGTACAGAGGGGTTGTGCGTCCATGAGTGCAGAGGATCTGGACAACTACGAGGCGGAGGTTGAGCTCTCCCTGTACCGGGAATACCGCGACGTTGCCAGCCAGTTCTCCTACGTGGTGGAGACGGATCGCCGGTTCTACCTGGCGAACGCCGTCGAACTCATCCCGCACACCGAGGGCAAGGACGTGTATTACGAGGTCCGCATGTCCGACTGCTGGGTGTGGGACATGTACCGCGCAGTGCGCTTCGTGCGCTACGTCCGTGTGATCACGTACAAGGACGTGAACATCGAGGAGCTGGACAAACCCGACCTGGCATTCCCGGACCGCTAAAAAGTTTCGGTTACGAGGGAACCAAACGGCCCCAACGGAAGTCTAAGTATGCATAACCGCATTCCTAGACACCCTCGAAGGGGGACCAACCGTGACACACCATCCCTACGCAACCACCACCGCAACTGATACACATCCGCCCCGGGTCGAACCTTCTACGACTCGGGGCACGCTCGACATCCTGCCCGGCGATGCATTGAGTGAGATCGCGGACCAGTACGCCCTCGGACTTGCCGGCGAGCACATTGCCGTCGCGTGGTACCAAGACTTGGGCTACACCTGCGTGGACACCCGCGCCCGCTGCCGGGCAGGCGAGATCGACGCCGTGCTTCGCGATGCCGACGGCACCATTGTTTTCCTCGAGGTGAAAACCCGCCGCGGCCGCTCCTACGGCGGGGCGGAAGCCGTGGGGTCGAAGAAGCTGGCCACCATGCGCCGTTGCGCGGCCGAGTGGCTGTCCCGCTGGCCGGACACCGCCCACGTACCGGTCCGTTTCGATGTCGTGGAGGTTGTGCTCAAGGGCGCGAACTACACCGCGTCCCGTTTCATGGGGGTCGAAGATGGGGCTTGCTAGTTCACTCACGGCCACCGTGGAGGGCGTGGCCGCGCACATGGTCACCGTGGAAGCGAACGTCGGCCCCGGCCTGCCGGGCATGCAAATGGTCGGCCTCGGCGACGCGGCGGTGAAAGAATCGCGCGAGCGCATCCGCACCGCAGTCGCCAACTCGGGGCTGCCGTGGCCGCGCACGCGCATCATGGTCTCGCTTTCCCCGGCGCATCTGCCCAAGGCCGGCTCGCACTTTGACCTCCCCATTGCACTCACCGTCCTCGGCTGCCTCGACCCGGAGCTGGAACCGGTGCTGCGCCGCACGATGTTCATGGGCGAGCTGGCGCTCGACGGTTCGCTCCGCCGAGTCGAAGGCGTGCTGCCGATGCTGCTGAAAGCCGCCCGCGAGCGCGAGCGTGCCGACGGCACTATTGATACCGTCATCGTCCCGCGCGCCAACGCGCACGAAGCTGCGCTGCTCGACGACACCGACATCCTCGTCGCAGACTCCCTGCTCCAGGTGTGGCACTGGCTGCACGGTGGAGCGGCCTTGGAGCAGGCAGTGCGGGTGCCGGCCGCGGTCGACGCGCTGGTGGGCGGGCCCGACTTTCGCGATATTGCAGGCCAAGCGCTGGAGCGCCGGGCCATGGAAGTCGCGGCCGCCGGCGGACACCACGTCATGATGGTGGGCCCGCCCGGCTCGGGTAAATCGATGCTTGCCGAACGCCTGCCGTCGATCCTCCCGCCTCTGAGCGTGCAGGAGCAGATCGAAACGACGGCGCTGCACGCCGCGGCCGGCGTGTCGCGCGGCGGGGTGGTGCGGATGCGACCGTTTGTGGCCCCGCATCCGTCGGTAAGCAAGGTCGGCATGATCGGCGGCGGTTCCGGCATGCCGCTGCCTGGCGCGGTGAGCCAGGCGCACAACGGCGTACTGTTCCTCGACGAGGCGTCCGAGATCGCGTCCAGGGTACTCGACGAGCTGCGCCTGCCGCTGGAGCAGGGGCAGGTGACGCTCACCCGCGGAAAGCGGCAGGTGCGCTACCCGGCGCAGTTCCAGCTGGTGCTCGCGGCGAATCCGTGCAAGTGCGGCAAGGAGGGGACGCAGTGTTCGTGCAAGGCGCACGTGCGAGCGAACCACCTGTCTAATGTCTCCGGTCCGCTGCGGGACCGGCTCGACATCTTCATTCGGACGTCGACGCAGTCCGCAGTGGTGAGCGCGGTGGGTGCGGAATCTTCCGCGGTGATCGCCGAGCGCGTCGCGGAAGCTCGGGAGCGGGCGGCGGCACGGTGGAGTGCGGCTGGGCTCGGGCCGGTGACCAACTCGCGGGTGAATCCATCGGTGCTTCGACGTCAGTTTCCGCTGGGAGAGGATGTGACCGCCTTCCTCGAGGACAAGCTTGCGGATCGGATACTCACCCAGCGCGGCGTCGACAGAGTGCTCAAGCTGGCGTGGACGATCGCGGACTTGGAGGGCGCGTCCGCGTTGCACATCGGTCATGTCGGCGAAGCGTTTGACATGCGCGATGTGTCTCCCGCGGGGGTGGCGGCATGAGCGCGCTGGAATCCTGGGCGTATTTGAGCAGGGTCATTGAAGGGCCGTCGCCGCACCTGCAGGCGCTGCTTACCGCGGGGCGGGACGCCGACGAAATCGCGCGCGGCATCCGCACCCGCGCAAGCTGGCTGGGCGGACTTGCGGGCCAGACCGAGCGGCGGTGCTCCTCGGCGCGGCCGGAGGAGGACCTGGCGAAGGCGGCGGAGCTCGGCTACACCCTGCTCACACCCGAATCGCCGCAGTGGCCGCGGGACATCCTCACTACCGCGTTCATGCTGGGAGACGCAGCGGAGAAGGAGGGCGGCTGCCCGCCCCACGCGCTGTGGGTGGCCGGCGAGACGAACTTGCCGTCGCTTCTAGAGCAGTCGGTGGCGTTCGTCGGCACGCGGGCAGCTACGGCGTACGGCCATCTGGCGACCGCGAACCTGGTCAACGGACTCGCGGCGCACCGCTACACCATTGTGTCCGGAGGCGCGCTGGGCATCGACACGGTCGCGCACGACACCGCACTCGCGGCCAACGCCCCGACGGTGATGGTTACGGCTTGCGGCCCGGGCATCACGTACCCGTCGCCGAATGCGCGGCTCTACCAGGAGATCCCGGCCCGCGGCGGCGCGGTTGTCTCGGAGTATCCGCCGATGGTCACCCCTGATAGGCACCGGTTTTTGACTCGCAACCGGCTGATCGCGGCGCTCGCCCAAGGCACCGTTGTCGTCGAGGCCGGCTTCCGCTCCGGGGCGCTGAGCACCGCGCGCTGGACGACGGCCTTCAACAAGCCCACCTTGGCAGTGCCGGGCTCGATCCTGGAGCAGTCGAGTGTGGGCACCAACATGGCCATTTACGAGCACCGTGCGCAGATCGTGCTCAACGCGAACCAGATTCACGAGCTGTTGAGCCCGGTCGGCACCGTGGACGCGGAGGCAGCAATGGAGGCGCTGTTCCCGAAATCGCCCCTCCAGTCGCTCTCGCAGAAGGAACTGCGAGTTTACGATGCCTTACCGAGAGTCGGCGACGGCGCGGTTGACGCGGACACCGTCGCAAACACTGCGGGCATGCAGATCGGCCTCGCTGTGCATCTCCTGCTGGACCTGGAGAAACGCCAGTTGGTGGCGCGCGAAGGCAGGTTCTGGCGGCGCGTCGTGTTTGACGACGACGGGTCCGCAGTGTGGTGATGTTGTGACTGCAATAGACTCCTGATGCATGAGTGAATCGAGTTCGCAGGTGCAGGCGGCGGTCGCGGACTTCGCCGACCACGCCCGCCTCGTCCTCGGACGCTCGGAGCACACCGTGCGCGGCTACCAGTCAGACCTGGCGCAACTCGCCGGCACGGTGGAGCGCTTCGAGGATTTCACGCTCGACGCGTTGCGGCGCTGGCTCGCCGATGCGGTTCGCCAGGGCAAGGCCCGTTCCACGCTCGCGCGCCGCACTGCGGCGGTGCGGGCGTTCTCCACGTGGGCCTACAACCAGGGCTACCTCGACACCGATGTCGCGGCCCGCCTCGTGGCCCCCAAGATCACCCGCCCGCTGCCCACGGTGCTCAAGCCAGAGACGGCCACTGCCTTGGTGCAGGATCCAATGCGTGCCACAGATGCCGCGGGCGGCACGGGTGCGAGCGGCACCGGTGCTGACACGCCCGAGGCTTTGCGCGACACCGCGATGCTCGAGCTGCTCTACGCCACCGGCATGCGCGTCAGCGAGCTCACCGGGCTGAACGTCGTCGACATCGACCTCGAGCGCCGCATGGCGAAGGTGACGGGCAAGGGCAACAAGCAACGCGTCGTGCCTTTCGGTTCTGAGGCTGCGAACGCCGTCCGCACTTGGCTCAACCGGGGGCGATCAGACCTGGTGGCGGAGGCGGGGGAACAGGCGCTGTTCGTTGGCAGCCGGGGCAGGCGCATCGACCAACGCCAGGTGCGCCGCGTCGTGGAACGCGCCGCGGCAGACGTCGGCGCTGGCGGGGTAACCCCGCACTCGCTGCGCCACACCGCGGCGACGCACCTGCTGGAAGGGGGTGCGGATCTGCGCATGGTGCAGGAATTGCTGGGCCACTCCAGCTTGCAGACGACGCAGATCTACACCCACGTCTCCGCGCAGCGACTCAAAAAGGTTTACGACCAGGCCCATCCACGGGCTTGAGCCGGATGATCGGCGCATCCAGCAGCGTGAGCGGGTCGATGTAAGTGTCGGGGCCCGTCAGTACACCCCAGTGCAGCCCGTCGTGGGCGGCGCGTGCCGACGGTGCCACGCGGCTCAACGTGCCGATCTGCTGTCCCTCCGCGACGTGCTGGCCGACGGCGACATGCGGGTCAACCGGCTGGTAGGTACTCCGCAGGCCATCCGGGTGGACGATGGACACCACCGGCACGCCGACGACGACGCCCGCGAACGCGACCTCCCCGCCGGCAGCCGCGCGCACCGCCTGCCCGGGGCGCAGCGCCAAGTCCACGCCGCGGTGGCCGGGCAGCCAATTCTTCTCCGGGATCTCGGCGCGCCGGGTCACCTTGGTGGGGTGGGAAAGCCCGGTTGACGGGTCGACCCAGGCATCTGCGGTCACCGGGGCGGCGGCGACGGCGATTGCAACTAACGCGGCGGTTGCGAGGGCGGAAACGGGCCGGGAAATGAACGTCGGAAAGCGGAACATGCCCCGAATAAACCCGGCAACAGCGCGCGGTGTCGAGGGCGGCGCGCGCGAACCTGTGGATAACGGCGGGGCGGCGGCGAAGTTATCCACAATCGTGCAGATCAATTAGGTTTTCGCGCGGCCGCTGAGTAGTGTTGTTCGGGCAGTCTTTCAAGACTGACTTCGCGCGCCGAATGCGGCTGCACAAGCAACGGTCCCTCGCAAGGGGTGCTTGGGTGGCCCGGTGCCAGGGCGCGGGATAAAAACCCGCGCATGACCAGCAAGATCAGTAAAACCGAACGATTTATCTCCAAAGGAGAACTTCCCATGGCAGTTGTAACCATGCGTGAACTCCTCGACGCCGGTGTGCACTTCGGCCACCAGACGCGTCGTTGGAACCCGAAGGTGCGCCGCTTCATCTTCACCGACCGCAACGGTATCTACATCATCGACCTCCAGCAGACGCTGACCTACATCGATGAGGCGTACGAGTTCGTGAAGGAGACCGTCGCACACGGCGGCACCATCCTGTTCGTCGGCACCAAGAAGCAGGCACAGGAGCCGATTCAGGAAGAGGCTGAGCGCGTCGGCATGCCGTACGTGACCCACCGCTGGCTGGGCGGCATGCTCACCAACTTCCAGACCGTGTCCAAGCGAATTGCCCGCATGAAGGAACTGCAGGCAATGGACGCAGCCGAGGACGGCTACGCAGGCCGCGGCAAGAAGGAAGTCCTCATGCTCAACCGCGAGCGCATCAAGCTCGAGCGCGTGCTGGGCGGCATCTCCGACATGACCAAGGCGCCGTCCGCGCTGTGGATCGTGGACACCAACAAGGAGCACATCGCTGTCTCCGAGGCTGAGAAGCTGCGCATCCCGGTCGTTGCCGTGCTGGACACCAACTGCGACCCGGACGTTGTGGATTACCCGATCCCGGGCAACGACGACGCCATCCGCTCCGTGAAGCTGCTCACCAGCATCGTCGGCGAGGCTGTCATCGCAGGTAAGCAGCAGCGCGAGGAGCGCCAGCTGGTCGCTGCCCGCGAGGCCGCAGGCGACACCGAGGCACACCTCGCCGCAGACGCAGCTGCTGCCGCAGCCGCATCCTCCGAGGTTTCCGCTGCAGATGCGGGCGCGGCTGCTGCTGCCGCCGAGGCCGCGAAGCCGGCTGAGGTTGAGACCCCGGCCGCTGAGGCTCCGATTGTTGAGAACGAGGACGCTTCCCCGTCCCAGATCTCCGGCACTGAGTCCGCCACCCAGGCGTAACTCGCCACCGCTGCTGCGTAGCCGCTGAGCCGTCGAGCAAGCAGCACACTGCACCCCGCGGAGCCACGAACGTGGCACGCGGGGTTTTTTGTCTCGCCCGCTCGGCAGGGTCGGCGCTGCCGCGGCGGGGGACTTCCGCTAATCTTTCTTACGTTAAACACCTTTCCCCGATTTTGAGGAGGAACCGCCCCAATGGCGAACTACACCGCTGCAGACGTCAAGAAGCTCCGCGAGACCACTGGTTCCGGCATGCTCGACTGCAAGAAGGCACTCGAGGAGACCGGCGGCGACTTCGAGAAGGCTGTCGAGGTCCTGCGCATTAAGGGCGCAAAGGACGTGGGCAAGCGTGCAGAGCGCAACGCGCTTGAGGGCCTCGTTGCCGTTTCCGGCAACACCATCGTCGAGGTCAACTCCGAGACCGACTTCGTGGCGAAGAACCAGGAGTTCAAGGACCTCGCGGACGAGATCGCCAAGGCTGCTGCCGCTGTGAAGGCGAACACCCCGGAGGAGCTCGCGAACGCCGACGTCAACGGTGAGACCGCACACGACGTGCTCGAGCGCATGTCCGCCAAGATCGGCGAGAAGCTGGAGCTGCGCCGCGCCGCCACCATCGAGGGCGACAACGTCGAGGTGTACCTGCACCACAAGGCTGCAGACCTGCCGCCGGCCGTCGGCGTGCTGGTCGCGTACACCGGCGACAACGCTGAGGCTGCGCACCAGGTTGCTCTCCAGATCGCGGCTATGAAGGCTCGCTTCCTCAAGCAGGAGGACGTTCCGGCCGAGGTCATCGAGAAGGAGCGCGCGGTGCAGGAGGAGATCACCCGCAACGAGGGCAAGCCGGAGGCTGCCATCGCCAAGATCGTCGAGGGCCGCATGGGCGGCTTCTTCAAGGATGTTGTCCTGCTGGACCAGCCGTCCCTCGCTGACTCCAAGAAGTCCGTCAAGCAGTACGCCGACGAGAGCGGCATCGAGATCACCGACTTCGTCCGCTACGAGGTTGGCCAGGCCTAAGGCCTCGAGCGCTCGCGCTCGCTGATCGAAAGCACCTTGCCCGCGCGGGGCAGGGTGCTTTTTGTGCTTTCCGACGTTTCTTACCCCGCCGGACAAAGTGTTTAGAATGGTGCGGAGATTCGAAGTGAATACAGAAGCGAGCGAGGAAGTAGAAGGAGCGTTGCACGGTGACCGATCTCAGCCCCGAACGTAAGGGTTTCAAGCGCGTCATGCTGAAGTTGGGGGGTGAGATGTTCGGCGGCGGCAAGGTCGGCGTCGACCCCGATGTTGTGGAGAGCGTGGCAACCCAGATCGCCGAAGTCTCCAAGACCGGCACCGAAATTGCCGTGGTCATCGGCGGCGGCAACTTCTTCCGCGGCGCGGAACTCCAGCAGCGTGGCATGGACCGCGCCCGCTCCGACTACATGGGCATGCTGGGCACGGTGATGAACTGCCTCGCGCTGCAGGACTTCCTCGGCCAGAAGGGCGTGGACTGCCGCGTGCAAACCGCGATCCACATGGCTCAGGTCGCCGAGCCGTACCTGCCGCTGCGCGCCGAGCGCCACCTAGAAAAGGGCCGGGTTGTCATCTTCGGCGCCGGCATGGGCATGCCGTACTTCTCCACCGACACCACCGCTGCCCAACGTGCGCTGGAGATCGGCTGCGACGTGCTGCTCATGGCTAAGGCCGTGGACGGCGTGTACGACTCGGATCCGCGCACCAACCCGGACGCGAAGCTCTACAGAGAGATCACCCCGCGCGAGGCCATCGAGCAGGGCCTGAAGGTGGCCGATGCCACCGCGTTCTCGCTGTGCATGGACAACAATATGCCGATCCTCGTGTTCAACCTGCTCAAGGAGGGCAACATCGCCCGCGCCGTGGCTGGTGAGAAGGTGGGCACGCTCGTCGCCTAGCTGGCGTCGGCAAGCACCTGCTCCGCCTCGGCGGCGAGCCCGAGCAGCTCGGGCCCGCCGATGGTCAACGCTCCGAGGTGGATCGGCCCCAGCGCGATCGCCGGTGCCCCGGTCATGTTGAACACCGAGCACCAGGGCGACCACACCGTCTGCTGGTGGAAGCTCTCCTCGGGGGTGAGTGAGGGAAAGAAGCCCAGCGGCGGCGGATCGAATGCAAGGGTGGGGCAGAGCAGCACATCCACGCCCCAGCGTTTGGCGAGGATTGCCGGGAGCGCGCGGCGGTGCTCCAGCGCCGCTGCGAGGGTGGCATCCGGCACCTTGCGACCCTGCTCCTTGCACCACGCAATGTAGCCGTTATCCAGTGGATCCACGTCGGTGAACGCACGGGTGATCAGCGATGTGAAGTGCGCGAACGTCTCGTGCGACTCGGGGTAGGGCGCAAGTTCGACGACATCGTGCGAGCGCCCGAGTCCGTGAGCCAGCGCCTCAACTTGGGTGCCGCGGTCCGGAGACGCGTCCGAATCCACGAAGAGTCCCCGGGTGAGCACGCCGATGCGCAGCCTGCGCGGAGCAGGCGGCTCCCACCCGAGCACAGTGAGCTGGTCCGCGACGTTTCTGCTGAGAAAGCCGTGCGCCGTGATTGTGGGGCTGGCGGCCTTGAACCCGACCACGCCGCAGGCGGCCGCGGGCACGCGGATGGATCCGCCGGCATCGGTGCCGTGCGCTACCCGCGCAAGCCCCAAGCCCACCGCCACGCCTGCGCCGGAGGACGAGCCGCCGGGGGTGCATCCGGGGAAGGCGGGGGACTGAAGCACCGCCACGCCGGGGCGCTCCGCGTAGCAGGTGGCGCCGAGCTCGGAGGTGAGCGTCTTGCCGGGGATCGCTGCTCCAGCTTGGAGCAGCTCACGCACCACGGGGTCGTCGCGCTGGGCCGTCCGGGCGCGCGCCGGGTTGCCGTCGGTGGTGGGCATGCCCGCCACGTCCGTGGTGTCCTTGATGGGGATCGACCACCCAGCGAGCCTGCCTGGTGGGCGGCGTAGGGTACCGCGCTGGGTGCGCGGGGTATCCGCCAGGTAGCTGAACGCCGGGTGGAGCATGGGGGACATTCTATGGGCCTGGCCGGACCTGACGGTCACCGGCGGTGGGCGCTGGTAAATTGAGTGAAGACATTCTGCATGAGTAAAGGTAGGCAACCACACATGATTGATGACGTTTTGCTGGACGCCGAGGAGCGCATGACCGCTTCTGTCGACCACACCCGCGACGAGCTTGTCACCATCCGCACCGGCCGCGCGAACCCGGCGATGTTCAACGGTGTCATGGCGAACTTCTACGGCGCGCCGACGCCGATCAACCAGATGGCGACCATCTCCGTGCCGGAGCCGCGCATGCTGCTGATCAAGCCGTTCGACCAGTCCACGATGCGCGAGATCGAGGACGCGATCCGCAACTCCGATCTCGGCGTGAACCCGACCGATGACGGCCAGGTCATCCGCGTGACCATCCCGCAGCTGACGGAGGAGCGCCGCCGCGACCTGGTGAAGCAGGCGAAGCAGAAGGGCGAGGACGGCAAGATCGCTATCCGCAACGTGCGCCGCCAGGGCATGGAAGCGCTGAAGAAGATCCAGAAGGACGGCGACGCCGGCGAGGACGAGGTCCAGACCGCGGAGAAGTCTCTGGACAAGACCACCCAGGGCTACGTCGCACAGATCGATGAGCTGGTGCAGAAGAAGGAAGCCGAGTTGATGGAGGTCTAACCTCCGCTTCGTTTCACTTCGCACCGCAGCCCCGACAGAAAGCGCACACGTGACCGCACCCCGCCCCGAATCCGCGACCACCGAGCCCGCCGCAGAACGCGCGAACCCGAGCCGGTGGCCGTCGGGGCACATCAAGGCACCCAAGCCGAAAAATAAGGCGGGGCGCGATCTGCCGGCCGCGATCACCACGGGTGTGGTGCTCGGCGCGCTGGTCATCGGCGCGGTGTACATCGGCCCCACGGCTTGGTACCCGCTGGTCGCCGTCGCCGTCGCGCTGGCGATGTGGGAGGTGCTCACCCGCCTGCGGGAGGCCGGGTACCAGCAACCGCGCACGCTGCTGATCATTCTCGGCCAGATCATGCTGTGGGCGTCATCCATCTACGCCTCCGGCGGTTTGGTCGGCGCATATGCGCTGGCGGTGCTCTTCCTCATGTTTTGGCGCCTGTTCCACAACGGGCGCGGACAGAAGCCGGAGAATTACCTGCGCGATACCGCCGTCGGCATTTTCGTGCTGACTTGGATCCCGCTGTTCGGCTCGTTCGCTGCGATGATCTCGCTTATTGACGAAGGCGGCATCCCCGGCTCCCGCTTCATCCTCGCCTTCATGCTCTGCGTGGTGGCGAGCGACGTCGGCGGCTACGTCGCAGGCGTGATGTTCGGCTCCCACCCCATGGCGCCAGCTGTGAGCCCGAACAAGAGCTGGGAGGGTTTCGCCGGCTCGATCGTGTTCGGCGTGATCACCGGCATGCTGGTCGTGCACTACCTCATCCACGGTCCGTGGTGGATGGGCATCATCATGGGTGTCGCGCTGGTGGTGTGCGCCACAATGGGCGATCTGGTGGAGAGCCAATTCAAGCGCGAGCTGGGGATTAAGGACATGTCGAATCTGCTTCCGGGCCACGGCGGCCTCATGGACCGCCTCGACGGCATGCTCCCCGCGGCGGCCGCCACGTACGCACTTCTGAACGCCGCCGTGCTGATGAACCCGTTCTAGGAATTGGTCGCTCGCGCCCGCAACGTGCAACAATGGGCGCATTATGACTGAGACCGGCAACGTCCCCCAGATTCAGCTGCTCGCTCCAAAGCGCGGCATGTCGCCGAAGCACTTCGCGGACCTCACCAAAGAGGAGCGGATCGACGCGCTGAAGGAGCTCGGGCTGCCGAAGTTCCGCGCGGACCAGATCGCACGCCACTACTACGGCAAGTTCGAGGCGGATCCGCTGACTATGACGGACCTGCCCGAGCACCAGCGCCAGCTGGTGAAAGACGCACTCTTTCCCACGCTGCTGACCCCAGTGCGCACGGTGGAAACCGACGAGGGCGACACCACCAAGACGCTGTGGCGCCTGCACGACGGCATCCTGCTCGAGTCGGTGCTCATGCGCTATCCGGACCGCGCCACCCTCTGCATCTCGTCCCAGGCCGGCTGCGGCATGGCGTGCCCGTTCTGCGCCACCGGCCAGGGCGGTCTGGACCGCAACCTCTCCACTGCGGAGATCGTGGACCAGGTCCGCGAAGCCGCGGCGATGATGCAAGCAGAGGGATCGCGCCTGTCCAACATCGTGTTCATGGGCATGGGCGAGCCGCTGGCCAACTACAACCGCGTGGTTGCCGCTGTGCGCCAGATCACCCAGCCGGCGCCGGACGGTTTCGGCATCTCCCAGCGCAACGTCACCGTTTCCACCGTGGGTCTCGCGCCGCAGATCCGCAAGCTTGCCGACGAAGGCTTGTCCTGCACCCTCGCCGTCTCCCTGCACACACCGGACGACGAGTTGCGCGACGAGCTGGTGCCCATGAACAACCGCTTCGCCGTCGCCGACGTGTTGGATGCGGCCCGCTACTACGCGGACAAGTCTGGCCGCCGCGTCTCCATCGAGTACGCCTTGATCCGGGATATCAACGACCACGACTTCCGCGCGGACATGCTGGGGCAGAAGCTGCACAAGGCGCTCGGCCCCAAGGTGCACGTGAACCTCATCCCGCTGAACCCCACTCCGGGCTCCAAGTGGGATGCCTCGCCGAAGGCGCGCCAGGACGAGTTCGTGCGCCGCGTCATCGCCCAGGGTGTGACCTGCACGGTGCGCGATACGAAGGGCCAGGAGATCGCGGCCGCCTGCGGCCAGTTGGCTGCGGACGAGAAGGCCGGCTAAAAACAGCCGTCGAAAAGCAAAGGTCCGATCCCTCTTGGGACCGGACCTCATAAGCTTGGGTGGTTAGCGCACGTGCTTCTCGCGCGGAGCGACCTTGACCACCTCGACGCGCTCGGTGGTGTGAGCCGGTGCAGCAACAACCTCGCGCTGCGGGCGCAGGTGGGTGATGCGGGCCGGGTCGATGTTCAGAGCGCGCAGCTGGCGCTCATCCAGGTTCTCGTATGCACCGGAGAGCGTCTTCTGGTCGTACGCCCAGTCCGGCTCCTGGTGGTCGACCGGCTTGTTGTGGGCGGTGACGGTACGCACCTGGGACAGCTTCGGCTGCGTGGCGTGCAGGATCAGGCCGAGGGCAATGAGGACGGCGAGGGAGATCAGCCAGATCGTCTCGACGTGGCCCTGGTGGTTACCGAAGTTGAACGCGACCAGGAACAGAACGGAGATCCAGCCGGCGGCCTGGATGGTGCCGCGGGAGAACTCGCTCCAGCCGAAACGTGCCGAGGGAACGTCCGCCTCAGACACGCCGTTGTAGACCTGGGCTTCGTGCTTCTTCGCGTGGTGAGCCACAGCCATGCTCCTTTTCAAGGATGAACAGAGGTAAACGATTTGGAGGCCATTGTCTCACATCCCCGCCCCGAACAGCGACTGAATACCCCCAAACCACCGAAAGTTTTACCGCAACGCGGTGCGCCGCCGGGGGGCGCGCAGCCCGTGCCAGAATGGCGGGGTGACATCAATCCTCATTCTGGGTTCCACAGGCTCCATCGGCACGCAGGCGCTGGAGGTGATCCGCGACAACTGCGACGCGTTCACCGTCGCCGGCATCGCGGCGGCCGGCAGCGACCCGAAGGCGGTGGTGGCGCAGGCCCGCGAGTTCGGGCTCGCGCCCTCGCAGGTCGCGGTGCAGCGTGCCGACGCCGCCGAGGAGATCAGCGCGACGCTCGGAGGTGCGGTCGTTGCCGGCGAGGACGCGGCGCGCCAGCTCGTGGAGTCGCAGCGTGCCGACGTGGTGCTCAACGCACTCGTCGGCGCTGCGGGGTTGAGCTCGACGCTGGCGGCGCTTGACGCAGGCGCGGTGCTGGCGCTGGCGAACAAGGAATCCCTCGTGGCTGGCGGCCGCCTCGTCTTGGATCGAGCCGCCGAGGGACAGCTGGTGCCCGTTGATTCCGAGCACTCTGCGATGGCGCAGTGCCTGCGCGCGGGGCGTGCCGACGAAGTGGCCCGCTTCGTGCTCACCGCTTCCGGCGGGCCCTTCCGCGGGTGGGATCGCGAGCGCATGATGGCCGTGACGCCCGAGCAGGCAGTGACGCACCCGACCTGGTCCATGGGCACGATGAACACCATCAATTCCGCCACGATGGTGAATAAGGGCCTGGAACTCATCGAGGCCTCGCTGCTGTTCGGCATCGACCCGGACATTATCGATGTCACGGTGCACCCGCAGTCCGTGATTCACTCGATGGTCACCTTCGTGGATGGCGCGTCGATCGCGCAGGCGTCGCCGCCGTCGATGAAAATGCCGATTGCGCACGCGATGGCCTGGCCCGGCCGCGTCGCCGGGGCACAGCCCGCCCTCGACTTCACCGAAGCGTTCTCGTGGACTTTCGAACCGCTCGACACCGACGCGTTTCCAGCCGTCGAGCTCGCCCGCGCTTCCGCGAAGCGCGGCGACCCGTACCCGGCCATTTACAATGCCGCCAACGAGGTCGCTGTCGACGCTTTCTTCGCGGGACGCATCCGCTTCCCGGAAATCGTTGACGTGATCGCGGCGGTGCTCGGCGGAGCCGACGACTACGCGCACGTACCGGCGACCGTGGAGGACGTGCTGGCTGTCGACGCCCGGGCGCGGCGCGAGGCAGCGGGCGCAGTCGAGCGGATCGGCAGTTAACCCGTGGGTGCGCTCGGCATCATCCTGTTCGCCCTCGGCATCGCGGTGTCCATTGCGCTGCACGAGGCGGGCCACATGTTCACCGCCCGCGCCTTCAGCATGCGGGTGCGCCGCTTTTTCATCGGTTTCGGCCCCACGGTGTGGTCGACCACTCGGGGGCACACCGAGTACGGCATTGCAGCGCTGCCGTTCGGCGGGTTCTGCGACATCGCCGGCATGACGGCGCAGGACCCGGTGACTCCCGAAGAGGCGCCGCACGCGATGGTGAACAAGCCCGCGTGGCAGCGCGTCGCCGTCATGTCCGGCGGCATTGTGATGAACCTCCTCATCGGTGTCGTTCTGATCTACCTCGTGGCGGTGTTCTCCGGCATCCCGAACCCGGACGCGGACCGCACTCCGCGCGTGGGGGAGTTGAGCTGCACCTCCGACCAGATCGACGCGGAAACGCTCGCGCCATGCACCGGCGACGGGCCGGCAGCTGCAGCAGGCGTGCAGCCGGGCGACGCGGTCATGGCCGTCGACGGCCATGCGATTGACTCGTTCGTCGAGCTGCGCAACTATGTCCTCGCGCGGCCCGGCGAAGACATCGAGCTGGACATCGTGCGCGGCGACACCCCGATGACCGTCACAGTTCACCTCGACGACGTTGCACGCATCAACCCCCAAACCGGCGAAACTGTGCGAACCGGCGCGATCGGTGTCGCCAGCGCGCCGATCAAGGACGCGGTGAAGCAGTACGGGCCCGCGGAGGCGGTGCCGGCAACGCTGCAATTCTCCGGCGAGATGCTGTCCGCCACCGTGGACGGCCTCATCGCGTTCCCCGGCAAGATCCCGGGCGTGGTCGCTTCCATCTTCGGCGCGGAACGCGACGTGGAGGGCCCGGTCAGCGTCATCGGCGCATCCCGCGCCGGCGGCGAGCTGATCGAGCGCAGCCTCTGGCCGCTGTTCTGGATGATGCTGGCCAGCCTGAACTTCTTCCTAGCACTGTTCAACCTCGTGCCGCTCCCGCCTCTTGACGGCGGGCACATCGCCGTGATCCTCTACGAAAAGGTGCGCGACCTATTCCGCCGCGCTCGCGGCCTCGCGCCGGGCGGGCCAGTGAACTACCAGAAGCTCATGCCGCTGACGTACGCCATGGCGGCGGCACTGCTGCTCATCGGTGTTTTTGTCATGGTTGCGGACGTAATTAACCCAGTCAGGATGTTCAGCTAGCGGTGCTAAGGTAGACCACTATGAGTCTTCCCATCGGTCTTGGTATCCCCGAAGGTCCGCCGCCGGTGCTCGCGCCGCGCCGCAAAACCCGCCAACTGATGGTCGGAGGCGTGGGCGTGGGTTCGGATTACCCGATCACGGTGCAGTCCATGACCACCACCAAGACGCACGACATCAATGCGACGCTGCAGCAGATCGCGCAGCTCGCTACCGCAGGCTGCGACATTGTGCGCGTGGCGTGCCCGAAGACGGTGGACGCGGAGGCGCTCCCGGCGATCGCGGCCAAGTCCCCGATCCCGGTGATCGCGGACATCCATTTCCAGCCGAAGTACATCTTCGCCGCAATCGACGCTGGGTGTGCGGCCGTGCGCGTGAACCCGGGCAACATCAAGGAGTTCGACGGCCGCGTGAAGGAAGTCGCGAAGGCTGCAGGCGATGCGGGTATCCCGATCCGCATCGGCGTCAACGGCGGCTCCCTGGATAAGCGCCTGCTGGAGAAGTACGGCAAGGCCACGCCGGAGGCGCTGGTGGAGTCTGCGATCTACGAGGCCGGTCTGTTCGAGGAGTGCGGCTACGGCGACATCGCCATTTCCGTGAAGCACTCGGACCCGGTGCTGATGGTGGAGGCGTACCGCCAGCTCGCGGAGGTCACGGACTACCCGCTGCACCTCGGCGTGACCGAGGCTGGCCCGAAGTTCATGGGCACGATCAAGTCTTCCGTCGCCTTCGGCGCGCTGCTGGCGGAGGGCATCGGCGACACCATCCGCGTCTCCCTGTCGGCGGACCCGGTGGAGGAGATCAAGGTGGGCGATCAGATCCTCCAGTCCCTCAACCTGCGCCCCCGCAAGCTGGAGATCGTCTCCTGCCCGTCCTGCGGCCGCGCCCAGGTGGACGTGTACAAACTCGCCGAGGAAGTTACCGCGGGCCTCGACGGCATGGAGTTCCCGCTGCGCGTCGCCGTCATGGGCTGCGTGGTCAACGGCCCGGGCGAGGCACGCGATGCCGACCTCGGCGTGGCGTCCGGCAACGGCAAGGGCCAGATCTTCGTCAAGGGCGAGGTTGTGGAGACCGTGCCGGAGTCAAAGATCGTCGAAACGCTCATCGCTCACGCCCTGCGCATCGCGGAGGAGGAGGGCCTCGAGGAGGTCGCGGGCGCGAAGGCAGAGGTCAAGGTCACGCGCTAGACGTAGTAAGGCTTCAGAGTGGCAGCTTCGGGATGTTTCCCGGCGCTGTTACCGTTTGTCCATGCTGCTGCGCCGCCTCATTGCTCTGCTCACCAGCGTCGTGCTGGTTGCGGCCGGCCTCGGCGCATGCACGCCGCGCCCCAACGACGCGGAGCCGACCGCAGCGGCACTGCTCAAGGCCCTCGAAGAGCGCGACCTCGAGGCGCTGTCCTCGATTGTTGACACCCCTTCGGACGCCGAAAGCTCCCTCACCGCCTCCTGGGAGGGACTGCAGGCCGAGGCGCTCTCTGCCGAGCTAACGGGTGTGAGCCAGACGGACAACATCGCCACCGCCACCTACACCTTGTCCTGGCAGCTGCCGCGCGACCGGACGTTCACGTACGACGCCCACATGACGCTCACCCAGACCGCTGAGGAGTGGACGGTGCGCTGGCAGCCGGCCGTCATCCACCCGAAGCTCGGTGCGCACCAGCACCTGGAGCTCCGCGCGATTCCGGCGCGCCCTGCGAGTGTGGTCACCTCCGACGGCGTCGAGGTGCTCCGCCCCGGCGTGGCCTACCGCGTGCTGGTGGATACCGCCGGCATGCGCAACGCCCCCGACACCGCGCACCGCATCACCACGGCGCTCGATGCCGCACGCGAGCTCGACGGGGCAGTGCCGCGTGTCGACGCCGCGGATCTCACCGCCTCCCTGGAAGAGGCGCGCGGGACGTATTCGGTGGCGCTGGTACCGAGCGTCGTGAAGCCCAAGCTCGACGAAGTGCTCGACGGTACCCCGGGGGTGCGCCTGAACGAGGAAGCAGCGATGGTGAACGTGGATCCGGGGTTCGCGCCGGACATTATGGCGCGCATCGGGCAGCTCGTGGGGGACGACCTCGAGGGCGAGCCGGGGTGGAGCGTCAGCGTGGTCAACGAGAACGGCGCGGAGTACGAGCAGGTGGAGCGCGCTGACCCGGCACCGGCGCCGGCGGTTGAGGTGAGCCTGGATCATGCGGTCCAACTCGCCGCGGAGCAGGCGCTTGAGCCGGTGGCTGGACAGCAGGCGATGATTGTGGCGATCCGGCCGTCGACAGGAGGAGTGCTCGCTGTGGCGCAGACGCCGGCCGCGGACCGGGAGGGCAACCTTGCGACGACGGGCCAGTACCCGCCGGGCTCGACGTTCAAGATCATCACCTCCGCCGCGGGCTTGCAGCGCCAGGGTCTTTCCCCCGAGAGCGTCGTGCCGTGCCCCGGCACCATGAACCTCTACGGGCGTGTGGTGACGAACTACGCTGGTTTCGCCCTCGGCAGCGTGCCGCTGCGCACCGCCTTCGCGCGGTCCTGCAACACCACCTTCGCCGACATCTCGACAAAGCTGGCGCCAGGCGAGCTCAAGGCGGTCGGCGAGCAATTCGGCCTCGGCCTGGATTTCACCATCGCGGGCCTAGACACGTTCACCGGCTCCATCCCGGAGGGCGAGACCCCGCTGGAGCGCACCGAGGCCGGCTACGGCCAAGGATACGATCTGGTCAGCCCGTTCGGCATGGCGCTGGTGTCCGCGACCGCGGCGCACGGGTCGCTGCCCACGCCGCACCTGATCGCGGGGGAGGAGACGCAAGCCTCGGGTACGGCGCAGCCGATTGACCCGCACGTCATCGACCAGCTGCGGGACATGATGGCTTCGGTGACCGCGCCGGGCGGCACCGCGGCGGGCATGAGCGCCGGCGGCGACATCCGCGGCAAGACGGGCGAGGCCGAAATTTTCGGCGGGTCGCATTCCTGGTTCACCGGTTACCGCGTCGACGATGACATCGCGTTTGCCACGCTGGTGGTGCTCGGCGGCGGCTCGCAGGCCGCGGTGGCGCTCACCAACTCGATGCTGACCAACCTGGACCAGGCACGGGGGCAATAACGGCCGCCGCGGGTGGGACTACCATTGGCCCCATGAATCCACGCGGAAAGTTGACCCCAGGTAAGCCCACCCCGATCCGGAAGGTGCCCAAGAGCATCGAGCATCCGGAGTACGCCTGGAAGAGCTCTGTGCAGGAGAACGTCGGCGAGCCGGTCGTGCAGTCCGCGGAAACCATCGAGAAGATGCGCGAGGCCAGCAAGATCGCCGCGAACGCGCTCGCGCTTGCGGGTGCCGCCATCAAGCCGGGCGCGACGACTGACAGTGTCGACGCCATCGTGCACGAGTACCTCCTCGATCACGGCGCCTACCCCTCCACGCTGGGTTACCGGGGATACCCGAAGTCCAGCTGCATCTCACTCAACGAGATCGTCTGCCACGGCATTCCGGACACCACGGTCATCCAGGAGGGCGACATCGCCAACATCGATGTCACCGCGTACAAGAACGGCGTGCACGGCGACACGAACGCCACCTTCCTCGCCGGCGAGGTCGCCGAGGAGCACCGCCTGCTGGTGGAGCGCACCTACACCGCGATGATGCGCGGCATCAAGGCTGCGAAGCCGGGCCGCGAGATCAACGTCATCGGCCGCGTGATTGAGAGCTACGCCAAGCGCTTCGGCTACAACGTGGTCACCGACTTCACGGGCCACGGCGTGGGCACCACCTTCCACAACGGGCTGGTGGTGCTGCACTACGACTCGGACGCGTACCGCGATGTCCTCGAGCCGGGCATGACGCTCACCATCGAGCCGATGATCAACCTCGGCGCGCTGCCTTACGACGTCTGGGACGACGGCTGGACCGTCCAGAACTCCGACGGCGAGTACACCGCGCAGTTCGAGCACACCATCGTGATCACCGACGACGGCAACGAGATCCTCACCATCCCGGACGCCGACGTGGCCGCCGGCCAGCTCATGCTGGGCGCCTAGCGCGGCGCCTGACGGCTAGTCCTCGACAAACTCGAGATCGAGGCCGAGGATCGCGTTCTCCGTGACCTCCGGCAGTGCCGGGTGGATCCAGTACTGCTTGCGCGGAATCTCCCGCAGGTCGAGGTCGAACGCCATTACCGTGATCATTTGCTGGATCAGGGTGGATGCCTGCGGGCCCATGTAGTGGGCGCCCAGCAGGCGGCCGGTGGCGCGGTCCGCCACCAGTTTGCACACACCGGTCCGGTCTTCCAGCGCCCAGCCGTAGGCAACGTCCCCGTAGTTCTGCACCTTGACGGTGACGTCGAATCCGGCGGCGATGGCCTGCTCCTCCGTGAGGCCCACGGTGGCGATCTGCGGGTGGGTGAACACGGCCCACGGGACGTGGTCGTGCGGCATGGTGCGCGTCGGCTCGTTACCGGCGAACGCGTCGAGGAGGTTGCGCGTGACGGCGCGCGCCTCGGCGTTCGCAACATGCTTGAGCTGGTACGGCGATGAGATGTCGCCGAGCGCCCACACGCCCTCTGCCGACGTGCGGCCGTACTCGTCGACGACGACGCGGCCCGACGCATCGAGCTCCACGCCGCCAGCCGGGGCGTCGAGCACGTCGCCGTTCGGGATGCGGCCCGTGGCTATGAGGAGTGTCTGGGAGGTCACAACGGAGCCGTCGTCAAGCGTGAGCTCCACCTGGGAGCCGTCGCCGGACGCCTCCACGACGGTGCGCCCCAGCCTGGTGTCGAAGCGCGCCTGCGCGATCTCGTTGAACTGGTCGCGAATCGTCGCGTCGAGGGTGCGCAGGAACGGTGAGCGGCTGACCACGGTCACCTGCGTGCCCAGCGCCTCGAAGACGTGCGCGAACTCCATGGCGATGAAGCCGCCGCCGACGATGGTGAGGGATTCCGGCAGCGTCTCGAGGCGCATGATGTCCTCATTGGTGTGGTACGGCACGCCCTCCGCCCACTCGGGGATGCGCGGGCGGGAACCAGCGGCGAGCAGGATCTGGTCGGCGGTGATCTCCACCTGCTCCCCGCCGCGCGCGGTGCGCAGGCGCTTGGGGCCGACGAAGGAAGCGGTGCCGTCAAAGACATCGACGTTCGGGCACGCCTCGCTGCGCCGGTACTCCTCGCCGCCGGACGCGATCACGTCGATGCGGTTGGTGAAAACGCGGTCGACGATCGAGGGCCAGTCAACGCCCTTGTACTGCAGATCCACGCCGAGGCGCTGCGAATCGCGCGCTTCAAGCGCGGTGTCGGCGGCGAGCACGTACATCTTTGTGGGGATGCAGCCGACGTTGAGGCAGGTGCCGCCGAAGGCACCGTGCTCGACGATGGCCACGCGCTTGTCGTCGAACTCCGGGGTGAGGATCGTGTTGCCGGACCCGGTGCCGACAATGATCAGGTCGTAGTGCTCTGCAGCGGTCATGCGGTTATGCCTCCTTGCGCGCCGGCAGCTCAGCGAGCCACTCAGTCGTTGCCTTGAACGCCACTTCGCGGGCGAATGCCTCCGAGAGGAACACGTCGTGGCGGGCTCCGTCGATGGTGCGCACCTCAACGTCGTCGGCGAGCTCGGGGGACCAGCGGCGGATCTGGTCGACGTCGAGCACGGTGTCGGCCGTGTCCGCGGCGGGGGAGTACTCCTCACCCAGGTACGAGTGGGCGGAAACCAGGGTCAGCGTGGGCACCCCGGCATCGACGTCGCCGCTGTGGATCTCCTGCTGGGCCTTGACGACGGCGCGGATCCAACCCAGATACTTCCGGTGGCCCTCGATGGGCTTCATGGTGGTGTCGAACTTCCACTCGCCGTGCTCGGATTCGTGGATGGACACGCCGTATGCGCCGAGGCCGCCGTCCGGCAGCGGGAGATCGGGCAGGAGCTTGCCGACGACGTTAATAACCGGGCGTGCAACTGCCACCAGGGCGCGGGAGAACTGCAAGTCCAGCCAGGGGCTGTTGAGGATCATGCCGGCGAGTTTGGCGTGCTCCTCCGGCTGCGTGCGGCGCAACTCGTCCGCCCAAAGCGGGGCGATGAGGCCGCCGGTGGAGTGTGCCATGACGACGGCGGAGCCGTGCTCGCCAGCAACGATGTTCAGCGCCTCGGTGAGCTCGGGGAAGTAGTTCGCCATGTCGCGGGTGTAGTGCCAGCGCTCGCCTTTTTGGCGGGCGCGGCCGCAGCGGCGCAGGTCTAGGGCGTAGAACGGGTAGCCCTGCTCCGCGAAATACTCTGCGACGTGCGTGTGGAAGAAGTAGTCCGACATGCCGTGGACCCAGATCAGGGCGGGTTTGCCGGGTTTTGCTTGCGTATTTGCTTCGGTGGCGCGGACGAGGACTGCTCGGACATCTTTGCCGGTGTCCGGGTCTTCGCCCATGTCGAGAACGGCGGCGTGGTAACCAGGACCGAGAATGTCTTGCTCCCAATGCATGGCCCCGATCCTAGCTCGCGTCCTGCGGGGGCGAATCCGGAAGAGCGTTGCCCGGGCGGGGAATCGGTGGCTGGGAATCGGTGGCAGGGGCGAAGCGTACGCGCGTATTGTTTAAGAAGACCGTTTTTGAAACGGAAGTCTTCAAAACGGAAGTCTTCAACGCGAACGAGGAAAAGGCGGCTACTAATGTCGAACAAGCGGGACCACTACGACAACGAGTTTGATGTACTCCTTGTCGGCGCAGGCATCATGAGCGCAACCCTGGGCGCGATGCTCCAGGCGCTCGAGCCGGGGTGGAGCCAGATTATTTATGAGCGCCTCGATGGCCCGGCGGAGGAGTCCTCCTACCCGTTCAACAACGCAGGTACCGGCCACTCCGCACTCTGCGAGCTGAACTACACGCCGGAGAAGAACGGCCGCGTGGACGTGTCCAAGGCCATGTCCATCAACGAGAAGTTCCAGCTCTCGCGCCAGTTCTGGGCCAACCGCGTGGAAAACGGTGTGCTGACTGACCCCCGCGCCTTCATTAACCAGGTTCCCCACGTGTCCTTCGCCCAGGGCGAGGACCAGATTGATTACCTGAAGCGCCGTTACGACGCCCTGGCACCGAACCACATGTTCCCGAACATGCAGTTCACCGACGATTCGGACGCATTCTCCAAGATGCTCCCGCTCATGGGCGAGGGCCGCGACTTCGACGCTGAGCCGGTCGCGATTTCCTGGACCGATGCCGGTACCGACATCAACTACGGTGCGCTGACCAAGCAGTTCCTCGACTCTGCCAAGGAAAACGGCACCTCGATCCGTTACGGCCACGAGGTGACCAACATCAAGCGCGAGGGCAACTTCTGGAAGGTTTCGGTAAAGAACCTCCGCACCGGCGACAAGAAGGTCACCCGCGCGCGCTTCGTCTTCGTCGGCGCCGGCGGGTACGCCCTCGACCTGCTGCGCAAGGCCGGCGTGCCGGAGCTGCGCGGCTACGCCGGTTTCCCGATTTCCGGCATGTGGCTGCGCACCACCAACCAGGAGCTCGTGCAGCAGCACCAGGCCAAGGTGTACGGCAAGGCCAAGGTCGGTGCCCCGCCGATGTCCGTGCCGCACCTGGACCTCCGCGTGGTGGACGGCGAGCAGTCCCTGCTGTTCGGCCCATACGGCGGCTGGAGCCCTAAGTTCATGAAGGAGGGCACCTACCTGGATCTGTTCAAGTCCATCCGCCCGGACAACATCCCGTCCTACCTGGGTGTGGCCGCCACCAACTTCAACCTGGTGACCTACCTGGTGGAGGAGGTCTTCCGCGACTTCGACGGCAAGATGGACGTGCTGCGCGAGTACTACCCGATGGCGGATCCGAAGGACTGGACCGAGGTCGTCGCCGGCCAGCGCGTGCAGGTGATTAAGCCGACCGCGGCGCCGCGTTTCGGCTCCCTCGAGTTCGGTACCGCGCTGGTCAACGACCAGAACGGCACCATCGCCGGTATCCTCGGTGCATCCCCGGGCGCCTCCATCACTCCGGCCGCAATGATTGAGCTGCTGGAGCGCTGCTTCGGTGAGCGCATGATCGAGTGGGCACCGCTGCTCAACGACATGTTCCCGACGTACGGCAAGTCCCTCAAGCGCGACAAGCGCGCGTACGAGGAGCAGTGGCGCTGGACCCAGAAGACCCTGCAGCTGGACGAGGACCACCACCTCGACGACGTGATCGGCGCGCACGACTAAGCACCCAACCCTTAGCCGGGCCCGGCGCTGAGCCGGGTTACGTGCCGCAGAACGTTGTGTAATCGAAGGCGCCTTCGGGCGCCTTCATCCATTCCGGGCCCGCCTCGGGGTTGTACGGATCCGTCACTGCGGCGAGCAGCTCGCGGTAGGGCGCGAGGTTCCCGTGCTGCTCCGCCTGCGCGATTGCGGTTTCTAGCATCCCGTTGCGGGGGATGAAGATCGGCCCCGGCTCCCCATTGATGCCGTGCTCGCGGTTGTACGTGGTGATGTCCTCGGCGGCGGCGAGCCCATCCGCGTGCTCACCCACCCACTGCGCCCAGTGCTCGTCCCACACGTTCTGCGCATTGCCGACGATCGTTTGCGCCCGCGCCATCGGGATGACCGGCAGCAGCGCTTCAGCCAGCCGCGCCAGGTTCCAGGCGATGATCGTGGGCTGGTTGCCGAAAGCGTAGCGTCCCTGCCGGTCAATTGAGGAGAACACGGCATTGCCGACGAAGCGCTCCGTGAACGCGCACGGGCCGTAATCGATCGTCTCGCCCGACAGGGTGGTGTTGTCGGTGTTCATCACGCCGTGGACAAAACCGATGCGCATCCAGCGGGCGACAAGCTCCATTTGGCGGGACATCACGTCGGCAAGCAGAAGCCCCGCGTCCTCGAAACCGGCGGCGGCGACCACGTCTGCAACGAGCGCTTCGGATTGCGTCGCCGCGTACTGCACCGATCCGACGCGCAGGTGCGACTGGGAAACGCGCACCACGATGCCGCCGGGGACTTGGCCTTGCTGGCGGATCACCTGGTCGCCGGTGGTGAGTACGGCCAGCGAGCGCGTCGTGGGAACACCCACTGCGTGCATGAACTCGGAGACGAGGTATTCGCGCAGCATGGGGCCCAGCGCCCCGAAACCGTCGGAACCGGGGCGGGAGAATGGGGTGCGGCCGGAGCCTTTGAGCTGGAGCTCGCGGCCGCCGATATCGCCGAGGAGGAGGGCGCGGCCGTCGCCGAGCACCGGCACGCACTGGCCGAACTGGTGCCCGGCGTAGGCGGTGGCGTGCCCTCCCGCTGCGCCGGTGAGCCATTGCACGCCGTCTGCGCTGCGCAGCCAGGCGGGATCGAGACCGAGGTCGCGGGCTAACGGCTCGTTGAGCACCACCAGTTCGGCGGCGGGGAAGTGGGTGCCGGGCACCTCCCGGACCATGTCCGGAAGCGCGGCGGCGAAGGTGTGATTCAGGTTGGGCTGGGCCATGGTGGCCAGCCTAGACTGAGTGCCCATGCACACAGAGAGCGCAAGCGGCACCGGAGAAGTCACGCTCGTCGGCGGCGGCCCCGGCGAGTGGGATTTGATCACCGTGCGCGGTCTGCGCGCGCTCGAGACTGCCGACGTCATCCTCACCGACCACCTCGGTCCCGCGGCGCAGCTGGCGGAGTTCATCGACATCGGCGGCAAGGAAGTCATCGACGTTGCCAAGCTGCCGTACGGCAAGCAGGTGGCGCAGGAGCGCATCAATGAGCTGCTGGTGGAGCACGCGCTGGCCGGCAAGCGCGTGGTGCGTCTCAAGGGCGGCGACCCGCACGTGTTCGGTCGCGGCTTCGAGGAATATGAGGCGTGCGCCGCCGCCGGCGTGCCCTGCACGGTCGTGCCGGGCGTGACCAGCGCAATTTCGGTGCCGGCGGCGGTGGGCGTGCCGGTGACGCAGCGCGGTGTGAACCACAGCTTCACCGTGGTCTCGGGCCACCTCCCACCCGGCCACCCGAAATCCCTGGTGCGCTGGGAGGCCATGGCCCGCCTCGGCGGCACGATCGTGGTGGTCATGGGTGTGAAAAACGTCCGAGCGATCACGCAAGCGCTTGTCGACGCAGGTCTTGCACCCACCACCCCGGCAGCCGCCATCCAGGACGGCGAGACCGCGATGCAGAAGGCGGTCTCCGGCACCGTGGCCTCGCTTGCCGACGACATGGAACAAGCCGCCATCACCAATCCCGCCGTCTACGTCATCGGGGAGGTGGCAGCGCATGCTCGCGGTTGATCAGCTGATCCTCGAGGTCGCCGGGATCACGGAGGGTGCCGAGCCCGCCGCCGCGACAATCCTCATCACCGAGGACCCGAGCGGCGACCTGCTCGCCGCGGCGCTGGCCACCGGCGCTGAGGTGGTGTTCTGCGATGCGGACTACACCCGCAGCCAGGCGGCGGCGCAACGCGGAGCGCGGGTCATCGGGGATACCCGCCTCGACATCGCACTCGCCGGCTCAACCGGCACCGCGGTGGCCATCGGCCGTGCGCCGAAGTCGCTGGCGCGACTCGATTACGTCGCGCGCTCCATCGCTGGCGCGGGGTTCAGCGAGGTGCAGCTCGTGCTCGGCGGCAACAACAAGCACCTTTCGCGCACCATGAACACGACGCTGGAGGAGTCGTTCGAGAACGTCGCCGCCTCCCGCGGCCGCGGCAAATTCCGCTGCCTCGTCGCGTCCGTGCCCCGCAACGTCACGTATACCCCGCGGGAGGCGAACGGATTCGTCGCCATCGGCGGGGTGTTCTCCGGCCCGAAAGAGGACCGTGGGGGAGCCGCGTTGCGTGCGGCGCTGCCGTCGGAAAGCGTCGAGTTCGGCCGTTTTCTCGATCTCGGGTGCGGCAACGGCAGTGTCTCGCGGGGGATTGCTGGTGCCTGCGCGACGGATTCGGATGCGGATGCGGTGCTCTCCGCCCGCGCGATCGGGATTGACGCGACCTGGGACGATGCCGGCTCTCGCTTCCCGGACGGCGCGTTCGACACCATTGCGCTGAATCCGCCGTTCCACGACGGAACGGCGGTGGATGCGACGCTGGTGCAGCACCTGCTCGATGCGGCCGTGCGCCTGCTCGCGCCGGGCGGTGTGCTCTACCTGGTGCACAATTCGCACCTGCGCTACCGCGGCGAGGTGGAACGCCGCTTTTCGACGGTTGAGCAGCTGCACCGCGACGCCACCTTCACCGTGCTGCGGGCGAGTTAAACCAGGGCGGGGGCGGGCGCGTGCTCGTCCATCTCGAAGACGCGGTCGTGCTCGGCGATGAGCGAACGGTCGTGGGTGACGAAGCCGCAGGCCACGTCGTGCTCCTCGACGAGTGTGCGCAGCAGGTCGACGATCTCGCGGGAGCGGGAGGCATCGAGGGCTGCGGTCGGTTCGTCGGCAAGCACGAGCTCCGGGGAACCCATGAGCGCGCGGGCGATGCCGACGCGCTGGCGCTGGCCGCCGGAAAGCGCCTTCATGTCGCGGTCGCCGAGGCCTTCGAGACCCACGGCGGCGAGCAAGTCTTCCGCTCTATCCTTGCGAGGTTTGATGCCGCGGATGTGGTCGGTAACCAGCAGCTGGTCGCGGACGTTGAGCGCGGTGATGAGGTTGGCCTGCTGGAAGATCATGCCCATGTGGTCGCGGCGGACCTGGTCGTTGACCTCGCGGCCGTTGAGTGTCGCGATGCCGGAATCCGGGGTGATCAGGCCGGCGGCGACGGAGAGGAGCGTGGATTTGCCGGAGCCGGACTCGCCGACGATGAAGGTCAGCTGGCCGCGCTCGGCGGTGAAGTTGAGATTGTCCAGCACGGTGCGGCGTTCCTGGCCGTCCTGGAAGGTCACGGTGACGTTGGTGAGTTCGAGCATTATGCGACACCTCCGAGTGCGCTTTGGGGGTTGACCTTGGTGATGGAGCGGGTGGCAATGAGTGCGCCGGCCATGCCGAGCACCCACACTGCGGCCGGGGGAGCGGCGATGACGGGGGCGGAGAGGGTGAACGGCGCCACGCCAGCCATGGCCATGCCGATGCCGAGGGCTGCCAGGCCGCCGACGGTCACGCCGACGGCCAGCAGGATCGCGGACTGGCCGAGGGCGTCCTTGAGCAGGTAGGCGTTGGATGCGCCAATGGCCTTGAGAATGGCCAGGTCGCGGGTGCGCTGCATCGTCCACACGCTGAGGAAGGCGATGATCACGAGTGCCGCGATGGCGTAGAGGAAGCCCTGGATCATCAGGAGCGAGCCCTGCTCGGAACCGTACGCGGGTAGCCCCTGGAAGGAGTCTTTCAGCGAGATGCCGCCGACGGCGTTCGCGTCGTCGGAAAGCAGGACGGTGCCGTCCGCGTCAGTGTGGAACGCCTGCTGCCAGATCTCGGTGGGTACCCACACGACCGGGGTGTGGGAGAACTGCAGGTCGTCGGCGAGTGCATCGACGACGGTCTCGGTGCCGCCGAGGCGGATGATCTCGCCGGCGCTCAGGCCGAGCGAGCTGGACGCCACAGCACCGTCGCCGAGCACCTGCCCGCCGGGCAGCGCGGTGCCCGCAGGCAGGCTGAGGATGCCCACGGACTCTTCTTCGCCGCTCGCACCCTGCATAAGCGTCTGGCCGGTGCCCAGCGGCACCATGCCCGGCTGCGCGTCGACGCGGGAGGTGGTGAAGGACGGCTCGGCCGGGTCGTCGAACACGACAGCCTCGGGAGCGAGCGCCTCCAGGGCGGAGGTGTTCTGCTTGCCCAGGCCGGACGTCAGACCTGTCAAGACAACGACGAGGAGGGTGATCAACGCGACGGTGCCCACGATGAGCCCGAAGCGCCCCTTCGCCTTCTTGATTTCACGAATACCTACGAACATGGCTTCAATTGTGGCGTTGACCTGCGTGTTCCCACATCGGGAAGGCGGTTGAAAAGTGAATCAACCGATCGGTTGATTAGCGGGCAGCCGAGCGGCGCTAGGGTTGCGCTCATGACCACAAACCGCATCATGGCAACTCTGCGCGTGAGCGTGCATGTGCTTGTTGCCGTGCTGCTGGTGGTGGGGCTCACCGGGACGCGAGACTGGGTTACCGTCGCCGTCGCGGCAGCCTTCGCCGTTGTGTATCTCTTCGGCACCGTGCACCAGAACCGCGGGCATTCCCACACGCAAGCGCAGGCGGTGCTGTGGCTAACTGCGGTGATTTTGCTGTGGGTGGTGCTGGCTGCGCTGTCTCCCAGCTTTGTGTGGCTGGAGTTCCCGCTGGTCATGGTCGCCTGTTTCGTGCTCCCCGCGTGGTGGGGGATTGCGGTGACCGCGGGGCTTCTGGCCTACACCTTGAGCGTGACCGTGCCCGCGAACGGCATGGGCGGGTTGGTTGGCCCCACGATTGGTTCAATCATGGCGATCGGCATTGTCCACGCCTACCAGGCGCTGCGGGCGGATGCGGAGCATTACCGCAAGGTTGCCGCAGATCTCGAGGCCGCTCAGCGTGACCTGGCCGCCGCCGAGCACGCCGCCGGCGTGGCCGAGGAACGCACGCGCCTCTCCCGCGAGGTGCACGACACAATGGCGCAGGGCCTGAGCTCCATCGTGCTCCTCGGCCGCGCGCTGGACAAGGAGCTTTCGCTTATCGACGGCGCACAGCCAGCCCGCGAAACCCTGCACACCATCCGGGAAGTCGCCGCCGACAATCTCGCGGAGGCGCGCCGGTTCGTCGCCGGCAACGCCGCAGGTGCCGAGGAGCCGCTCACGGCGCGGATCGATCGCCTTGCCCGCGCCGCTGAGGCGCGCCAGCGCGCGCTCGGATCGTCGCTGGAGGTGCGCGTGAACGCCGTCAACCTTCCGGAACCCGCCGCGTCGGTCGCGGAGCGTGTGGTCCGCGAGAGCCTGAGCAACGTGGTGCGCCACGCCGGCGCGTCGTTGGCGGTGGTGACGGTGGATAGGCTGGACGGCGAAGCGACTGTCGATGTCTTCGACAACGGCCGCGGCATTACCGGGCCGGAGGGTTTCGGCCTGAAGGGGCTGCGTGCCCGCATCGACGAAATCGGCGGCACCCTCACTGTGGAGGGCAACGTACTCGGCGCCACCCTGCCGATCGAGGAGGACTAATGCTGCGCATCATGCTTATTGACGATCACCCAGTCGTCCGCGCCGGTTTACGCGCCGTGCTCGATTCTTTCGGCGACATCACCGTCGTCGCCGAGGCATCCGACGGCACCGCCGATGTGCCGGGCGACGTGGACTTGGTGGTCAGCGACATCCAGATGCCCGGCGCAAGCGGCATCGATCTGACCCGGAGGCTCACCGCGGCCGGGGGTCCGCCCGTGCTCATCCTGACCACCTACGACACGCAAGCCGACGTCGTCGCCGCCGTCGAGGCCGGCGCAATGGGGTACCTGCTCAAAGACGCTCCCGAGGAGGAACTCCACGACGCGGTGCTACGCGCCGCCCGCCGAGAGCGCGCCCTTTCCCCGCAGGTGGCGAATGTGCTTGCGGAGCGTGTGATGCGCCCCGACGAGGCGCTTTCTGCCCGCGAGATAGAACTTCTCCAGGCGCTGCAGACCGGCGCCTCCAACCGCGAGATCGCCGAGCAGCTCTTCATCTCCCAGGCCACGGTGAAAACGCACCTCATCCACATCTACGCAAAGCTTGGCGTGGACAACCGCACCGCAGCCGTCGAAGCGGCCCGCCAGCGGCGAATCATCTAGCTTGATGCCCGCGGTAGGTGGTACCGTGATCCGGTACCACATTTCCCCGATTCCGGAGGAGCGCTGCCGCTATGACTATGAGCGCGAGCGAGGCAAGACGCACGTTCTTTCCGCTCATTGAGCAGGTCAATGACGACCGGGAGCCGGTTGAGGTAGCGTCCCGCCACGGCAACGTTGTCATCATGCCTGCCGAAGACTATGCGGCCTGGGTAGAAACCGCGTATCTTTTTCGCTCGCCGGCGAACGCCCGCCGGCTGATGGAGGCGTACGAGAATGCGCGTGCCGGCAAGGTCGAAGAGCACGATATCGACTTTGATGCCTAATGCGGCTGGTCTGGGACGCCAACGCCTGGGAGGACTACACCTACTGGCAAAGCCAGGATCGAAAAATCCTGAAGCGGATCAATCAGTTGCTTCGAGATATTCTCCGCGACCCCCTTTGAGGGCATCGGCAAACCTGAGCCGCTGAAGTACGGCGCGGACGGGGCGTGGTCACGGAGGATCACGCAGGATCACCGGTTTGTCTACCTGGTTGAGGGAGAGGATCTCATCATCTTGCAAGCCCGGTACCACTACTAGGTCGCCGGCAGGATTCGCGGCAGCGCGTTCGCCGCGGTGTCCTCGACGACCACGGTGGCCAAGGGGGAGAGATCGGTGCGCATGGGCGTGACCTCCACGATCGGGATCTCCCGCGCGTGCGCCATCAGTGGTAGGCCCGCGGCGGGGAAGACTACACCTGAGGTGCCGACGATCAACACAGCATCGGCGGTTTTCATGCGCCGTTCGGCCTCCAAGAAAGCGTCGTCAGGCAATGCCTCCCCGAACCACACGACGCCGGGACGCACCGCGCCGCCGCACACCGGGCACTGCGGGGGCGTAATGGCGGGCACCTGCTCGGCGGGAATGTCAATGGGCGCGGTGTACGGCTCATCGCAGTGGGAGCAGCGGAACTCGAACAGCGAGCCGTGCAGGTGCACCACGTCTTTCGAGCCCGCGCGCTCGTGCAGATTGTCGATGTTCTGCGTGGTCACCGTCGCGCCGGGCGTGTTCGCGATCGCAATGTGGCCTGCGTTCGGCTCCGCCTGCTGCGCCAGATGGGCGCGCCACAAGTACCAGGCGAACATGGTCTCCGGGTCGAGGTGCCACGCGTCGATTGAGGCCATGGCCTGCGGGTCTACGTTCTCCCACAAGCCGGTCACCGCGTCGCGGTACGTGGCGATGCCGCTGTCCGCGCTCATCCCCGCGCCCGTGAACACCTCGATGTGCTTTGCGCCTGCCAGAATTTCCCGCGCTTGCTCGTGCATGGCTACAGGCTATCGATGAATGCCAGCGCCGGCTCGCGGTACGTGAAGTTCGGCGTCCGCTCCACCGCGTCGCGCATCACGGCCTTGTAGAAGGGGTCCGGGTCGCGCTCGTAACGCTCGAGCGCTTGCTTGCCGACGTCCGTGGGCAGCAAGCACGCCGGCGGCACACCATGGATGCCGAGGCGGGCCCGGTTCGCCTCCGCGGCGGCCGCTGTCATGGCCTGGCTGTAGCGGGTGTTGGGCTGGTACTCCACAGCGCGGGCGAGGCCCTCGCGCACCATCTGCTCGTTGACAAAGACGTGGCCGTCCGGGGTGTCAACGTACACACCCGCCAAGTCGCGGCCGTAGCGGTCCTGGCGTTCCACGTCGTACTCGAGACGCACCGGGCTGCCTTGCGGGATGAGTTCGCTGAGGCGCTGGACGGATTCGTCGAAGAGGCACTCGCCCTGCTCGGGCGTGTCGATATTGAGGAGCCGCACGCGGACGGTCTCACCGTCCCGGCGGACGTCGATGGTGTCGCCGTCGACGATTTTCTCCACGGTCGCCGCCTCCGAATCGACCTGAAACGCGTTCAGAGCGAACGCGATGGCGGTGATCGCGACTGCTGCGATGGCGATGGCGAGGAGCAGCCTCACAAGGTCGCGGGTGCGGCTGCGCGGGCGGGTGACTTTGCTCGATGCCATGGGCTTAGATGAGGACGATGATCAGTGCGATTGCGACGATCGGCAGCGACACGCCCGCGGCAAGGCGGACGAGGGAGCCCTTCGCCAGCGGGTGAGCGGTATTGATCTGCACCTTGTCCGGCGCCGTCGGCAGGACGCACGCCGCCATCGGATCCTCCGGCTCGCGGTACGTGCCCATCCCAGAGACTTTCAAGTTCAGGAGCGCGATTCGCCGCTGCTCATCGGTGTCCGCGGCGATCTCGGTCTGCAGCTGCTTGCCGCGCCGAAGCAGGCGCGCTGTCACCCATATAACCGCCGCCATGTACGCCACGAAAAGGACGCCGAAGAGCCAAAACGGGATCTGTTCCGGAAACACGATCATCACCTGCAGCATCGCGAGCAGCACCGCCGTGGCGACGAGCACGAACCCGAGCATTTCGTTCGTCTGCTCAGTAAGCACTTGGGTGCGCCGCGCCGCCGACGCGGAGTAGGGGATCGTGCTGGTCGGCGGTACCTCCCTGCGCGCGTCTGCGAGTGTGACCGGCGGCATACACAGCGCGATAGCTAGCGATACCGCCACGCCGATCCAGGTCACCGCCGTGACCGACCAAAACGTCTTTGGTCGCCACGCGTCGGGTTCGCCGCTGATGCCGATGTGGGTAGCCACCGGGTCCGGAATCGCGTCCCAGCGCAACAACACGTACGCCAGTGCTGCTGCATAAATAAGGGCGGTGGCGGTGAACGCGTGGCGGGGTTTCATGAGATTGCACCGTATCAGCGTTGCGCGGAAACCAAGAGGGTCAGCTCATCGCCGCGCACCTCGACATCAAAGCCGGCTTCCGAGGCCGCATCCGCGAGCTCGTCCGCATCGCGGACACCCGGGGCGCCGCCCTCCCGCCCGGCCAGCAGGGCTAGGTCGCGCGCCAGCTCGCCCTTGTAGTGCTTGTTGAAGTGACTGACCACCTTCCGTGTGCCGTCGGCAAGTACGTTCTCGACCCGCACCGTCGCGCACGGCACACCGGCAGGCACGGGGCCGAGCTGCTGGTAGGCGCCCGAGCGCAGGTCCACGATGAGGCCGTGCTCCTCGGCGGCGCCGGCGAGCGCCTCGCTTACCGACGTTCCCCACCACGACCGCATCGTCCGACCCGCAAGCTTCGATCCGCCGGACACCCGGTAACGCGGGATCATGTCGCCCGCGCGCACCAGACCGAAGAGGGCGGAACCGATGGCGAGGTGCTGCAAGGAGTCGTCGGAAAGCGAGGAAGCGTCGAGCGCGTCGTAGAGCACCCCGGTGTAGCGGAAAATCGCGGGCATCACCGGGGCGGTGCGCAGATGCAAGTTCTCCTCGGCCTCCGCCCGCTTACCGACGGGGATTTTCAGCTCGGCCATCATGCGTTCGACGGGGCTGGAGGAAAGAGCGTCGAGAAGCGAAGTCCGCACCGGGTTGAGGGCGGGGAAGGAGCAGGCCAAGCCGTCGGGCTCGCCGCCGGGAGCCTTGGTCTCGGAAGGAGGGAGCACGATCAGCATGGTGAAAACCATAGGCGGTAGAATCCGCACTCATGATCACACGCCTGTCAGAGCTGTTCCTGCGCACGCTGCGCGAAGATCCCGCCGATGCCGAGGTGCCCAGCCACAAGCTGCTCGTGCGCGCGGGTTATGTACGCCGCGCTGCGCCGGGCGTGTACTCCTGGCTGCCGCTGGGCCTGCGCACGCTGCGCAAGATCGAGGGCATCGTGCGCGAGGAGATGGACGCGATGGGCGCCCAGGAGCTCCTCTTCCCGGCGCTGCTGCCGCGCGAGCCCTACGAGGCGACGAACCGCTGGAGCGAGTACGGCGACGATCTGTTCCGCCTCAAGGACCGCAAGGGCGCGGACATGCTGCTGGGACCGACGCACGAGGAGATGTTCACCGCCCAGGTGAAGGACCTCTACAGCTCTTACAAGGACTTCCCGGTCACGCTGTACCAGATCCAGACGAAGTACCGCGACGAAGCGCGCCCCCGCGCCGGCATCCTGCGCGGCCGCGAGTTTGTGATGAAGGACAGCTACTCCTTCGACATGACCGATGAGGGCCTGGCCGAGTCCTACGCCGCGCATCGCGCCGCCTACCAGCGTGTTTTCGACCGCGTTGGCCTGCGCTACGAGATCTGCAAGGCGACCTCCGGCGCCATGGGCGGTTCCGCGTCCGAGGAGTTCCTCGCGTACTCCGACAATGGCGAGGACACCTTCGTGGTATCCACCGCCGGCGATTACGCCGCGAACGTCGAGGCTGTGACCACTGTGGTGCCGCCGGCTCGTTCCATCGAGGGGCTGCCGGAGCCGGTGGAGCACGACACCCCGGCGTCCGAGACCATCGCGGCGCTCGTGGACTGGGCGAACAGCGCTGGCGTGACCGTCGACGGCCGCGAGGTGACCGCGGCCGACACCCTGAAGTGCATGGTGGTCAAGGTCGACGACCCGCGCGCTGTGGGCGAGGACGGCGAGCCGGTCGGCCCGCAGCTTACCGGCGTGCTCATCCCGGGCGACCGCGAGCTCGACGAGAAGCGCCTCGAAGCCTCCCTCGAGCCCGCCACCTTCGAGCTGGCCAGCGAGGAAGACTTCGCCAAGTCCGGCTTCCTGGTGAAAGGCTACGTCGGCCCGCGCGCGCTCGCCGCGAACGGTGTGCGCGTGCTCGCCGACCCGCGTGTCGTCGACGGCACCAGCTGGATCACCGGCGCCGACGCCCCGCAGAAGCACGTTGTCGGCCTGGTCGCCGGCCGCGACTTCACCGTCGACGGGTTTGTCGAGGCCGCCGAGATCAAGGCGGGCGACCCGTCCCCGTCCGGCAACGGCACCCTCGAGCTCGCCCGCGGCATCGAGATGGGCCACATCTTCCAGCTCGGCCGCAAGTACACCGAGGCCATGGACGTGCAGATCCTCGACGAAAACGGCAAGCGCGCCGTACCCACCATGGGCTCCTACGGCATCGGCGTGTCCCGCATGATGGCCGTCGTAGCCGAGCAGCGCCACGACGATAAGGGCCTCGTCTGGCCCGTCGCCATCGCCCCGTACCAGGTCCACGTTGCCGTGGCGAACAAGGATGCCGCCGCGCTCGAGGCCGGCGAGCGCCTCGTCGCCGAGTTCGACGCCGCCGGGCTCGAAGTGCTTTTCGACGACCGTCCCAAAGTCTCGCCCGGAGTCAAGTTCAAGGATGCCGAACTCCTCGGCATGCCGTTCCTCGTGATCCTCGGCCGCTCTTTCGCCGACGGCATCGTGGAGCTGCGCATCCGCGGCGGCGAAACCCTCGAAGTCCCGGCCGACCGCATCGTCGACCAGGTGGTCGAGCTGGTACGCAAGGAAACCGCCCCGCTCGCGGGGTAGGGGTTGGTGCGGGGCTGCAGGCGCGATCCGTGGCGCAGCTTTGCCAGTGCGCTGACAGCTCCACTTCGCTGACAGCTCCAATCCCGCCGTCAGTTGGAGCTGTCAGCGTTGTCATGGACAGGAGTCAAATTGAAACCAGCAGGTCAGAGGGTTGACGCTGAGAGCTCCAGACGCTGAGAGCTCCAAGTGCACAATGCACTTGCCCCCAAAAGTTGGACTGGTTTGATTCTAGGCGCTGTTGAGCTTGATGGCTTGGTTTCGGTACTGCATTGGGGTCAGTCCTTTGAGTCGTTCCTGGATTCGCTCGGTGTTGTACCAGGTGATGTATTCACTGATGGCTTCGGAGAGTTCTTCGACGGTGGTGAAGTCTTCGCCGTAGTACATCTCGGTTTTGAGGTGGCCGAAGAAGTTTTCCATGACGGAGTTGTCGTAACAGTTGCCTTTGCGTGACATGGATTGGATTCCACCGTTGTCGGCGATCAGGCTGCGCCAGGACTGATGCTGGTACTGGATGCCCTGGTCAGTGTGCATCATCCATCCTGGCTCTGGCGCGCATGCATCGATCGCCGCTGCCAGTGAGGCTGCAGTAAACGCAGTTGTTGGTGATGTCGCGACAGTATGCGCGACGATCGAGTGGTCGAACAAGTCCATCACCGGTGAGAGGTATACCTTTCGCCCGGCAACCCGAAACTCGGTGATATCGCTGACGAATACGGTGTTCGGCGCTTCCGGGGTGAAGTTGCGGTCGAGCGTGTTCTCGGCGATGAAGCTGACCTTGCCTACGTACGAGCTATACGGCCGCTTCTGGCGCACCTTGGCCTTCAGGCCCATCTCCTTCATGAGCTTGTAGACGAGCTTGTGATTGACTGCCCAGCCTTGATTGCGCAGGTCAAGCAGCACGCGCCGGTAACCGTATCGGTGTTTGTTGCGCTCGAAGCTCTCCCGGATGGCGGTTTTCAGATCGGCGTATTTATCGGGCTCGTTGAGCTGCTTCTGGTGGTAGTAAAACGTTGACCGGGCCATTCCCGCAGCGGCAAGAAGGTACTCCAAGCGGTGGTGCGACTTGAGGATGACGATCACCTGGACCTTCAGGCGCGTCCCTGATTCCTCAAGTCCCGCAATTTTTTTAAGTAGGCGTTTTCGGCCTGCAACCGTTCGATCTCCCGCCGCAGCTTGGCCTCCTCGGCCGATCCTGCCGGCGTGGATGTCGATCTTTCCGGCTTGGGTGTTGATCTTTCCGGCTCGCTGCTGTGCTGTGGCTTCAACGCGTCGTCACCATCTCTGTTCCACTTCGACACCCACCTCCACACCAGCTGGGGAGAGGACAGACCAAACTCGCGCGCGAGGTCCATGCGGGACTCACCTGCGAGATTGCGTTGGACGATCTCCTTTTTGATCTCGAACGAGTACTCCTGCCGTGTGGGTTTCTTCACAAGACATAGCCTGCCATGCAGTTTGTACCGTTGATATAACGTCCGCGCCGCCGGAGGGGAGACGCCGATGCGATTCGCTGCAGCGAAGTAACCCAACCCCTGCTCAAACAGATCCACCAACTGTTCTCGTTGCTCCTCAGACAACGAACTGCCACTGTCCATATGAAACTCCCCACTAGTCAGGTACCGATCTCTCAGTCCAACTAATGGGGAGCAGTGCACAACACGATTGGAGCTGTCAGCGAACTGGCGCAGTGCTACACCCGCTGGGCGTGGGCCGCGAAGTAGATCGCGTCTCGGCGCCAAGCATCATTGTCGGCCTGGGCGGCGGCGAGCCGCCACTGGTCGACGAGGCCGCGTTGCAGGTCGCTGACCAGCTGCGCGGCCTCTTCTGTCGATGCGGGCTCGGTGTCCGGCTCGCGGAATGTATAGGCGGCGGGCGTGTCGATCTGCTCCGGAGATTGCGCAGATGACTCCGGAAGCAGCGCCTTCAATGCAACGACGCGCTCCCGCGAGGCTTCGAGCAGGTCATAGATCCGCCCGCGGAGCCCGTCGTCGGCGTAGGCGAGTGCAAAAGTCAGTCCGTAGCGCAGCTGGTCCTCGGCGAGCAGGAGCTCGCGAGCGCGAAGAACCGCAGCCTCATCGGCAACCTCGGTGAGCCCGACCGATTCAAGGTCAACCTCCTCCACGGCAACGGCATCGATAGCCTGCGCAACGACTACGTCGACGGATTCGGCGGGCACGCGGCCAGCCGCGGCAATGGTGGCCGTAACCAGGTTGTCGACCGACTCAGCCGTCGGCAGCTCCGCGCCCGCAAGCTCGGCAGCGTCAACGTCGCAGCTCGAAGGAACCGTGCCGTCGGGTTGGGTGCCGCAGAGCCGCAATGCTTCGTCGATAAGCTGCTGCGAGTGGAAGCGACGCAGCTCCCCGTAAGCCCCGTCCAACGCGCCGTCGGCTGCCGCCTGCCGGGAAAGCGCCATGATCTCCCTGTTCGGGCGCGGCCCCACGATGTCCATCACGGTGCACCCCGCCAGACTCACTGCCAGCACGACGGCGACGGGTGCGGCGAGGAGTTTGTTCACGCGGGAAACGCTACACGATAGGCTTTATCGCATGGCATTTCCTTCAACCGAAGAACTCCGCGCCCGCATCGCACCCGTCGCTGAAGCGCACGGCATGGATGTGGAGGACGTGCGCGCCGTGAAAGCGGGCAAAAAGTCCCAGGTCATCGTCGCACTGGACTCGGATTCGCGCCCGACGCTCGACGAGCTTGAGGTGGTCAGCCAGGAGCTCAGCGAGCTTTTCGACGCCGCCGAGGAAGCCGGCGAGCTGAATTTCGGCGCCGGTTACACGCTGGAGGTCACCACGCCGGGCGTGGATCTGCCGCTGACGCAGCCGCGCCACTGGCGCCGCAACCGCGGGCGCCTGGCCAAGGTGGGGGAGCAGGCCTTCCGGATCGGGGCATTGCGTGAGGGCGAAAGCGAGATCATCCTCGTCGAAGCCGGTGCGAAGACCCCGAAGGTTGTCGTGCGCGCGGTTTCGGAATTGCCGGCAGCGGTGGTAGACATTGAGTTCAACCAGCCGCCCGCCGCCGAGGTTGAGCTGGCGGAATTGTCGTTCGAAGAGGCCTCGAAGCTCGAGGCCGGTGAGAGGTAACAAGTGAATATTGACATGAACGCCCTGAGGGCGATTGAGCAGAACCAGGGCATCCCGTTCGAGGAGCTGCTGCAGACCATCGCTGGCGCGCTGCTGTGGGCGTACCGCGACTATCGCGAGGCGCCGCAGGGCGAGAACGAGCGCGCCCGCGTGGATATTGACACTGACACTGGCGACGTCGCCGTGATTGTCAGTGAGCTCGACGGCGAGGGCGAAGTCCTCTCGGAGTACGACGACACTCCGGTCAACTTCTCCCGCATCGGCGCCGTTGCTGTGCGCGATGCCATCAAGAAGCGCCTGCGCGCCGCCGAGGCGGGCCGCGTGTACACGGAGTATTCGGGCTTTGAGGGCCAAGTTGTTTCGGGCGTCGTCCAGCGTGATGCGAACGCGGAGGCGCGCGGTATTTCCGTCGTCCAGCTCGGTACCGAAGCGGACCCGCAGGACGGCATCCTGCTGCCGGCGGAAAAGATCCCGGGTGAGAAGCTCACCCACGGCGACCGCGTGAAGGCGTACGTCGTGGGCGTGAACCGGGGCGACAGCAACGTCACCGTGAATTTGTCGCGCACCCACCCAGAACTCGTACGCGGCCTGTTCGCGCTCGAGGTGCCGGAGGTTGCGGACGGCTCGGTGGAGATCATCAACATCGCCCGCGAGGCGGGCCACCGCTCCAAGGTCGCGGTGCGCGCCACCGTGAAGGGTGTCAACGCCAAGGGTGCGTGCATCGGCCCGCGCGGCGCCCGCGTCAGCAACATCATGGAGCAGTTGGGCGGGGAAAAGATTGACATCATCGACTATTCGGATGACCCCGCTACGTACGTCGGCAATGCGCTTGCGCCGTCCAAGGTTGTGAGCGTGACGGTGACGGACCCTGTGGCGCAGAGTGCACGCGTGATCGTGCCGGATTACCAGCTCTCGCTGGCGATCGGCAAGGAGGGCCAGAACGCGCGCCTGGCCGCGAGGCTGACCGGGTGGAAGATTGACATCCACTCCGACGCAGACGAGCAGGCGTAGTCGAAACTACAGTTTTGTCGGGTTTTGGCGTATCCTTGACAACGGCTTAAAACCGAAAACCAGCGTGGAACGGTTCACGTTCCGCGGGCAAGATCAGGTGCGAATGGATGCTGAGCACGCCGCGCGGCGGCGCACGCGTCCGATTCGTATCAGGACATGCGTCGCTACGCGCGAGCAGTTGCCCGATACCCGCCTATTGCGGGTCGTCGCAGACCCGGATGCGCCGGGGCGGATCATTCCGGACCCGCGCCGCAACCTGCCTGGACGCGGCGCGTGGATTATTCCCACGCTGGAAGCGTTAGAGCTGGCGGAGCAACGCCGAGCGTTTGCTCGGGCGCTCCGCCTGTCCACGCCAGTGGACGTGAGTCAAGTACGTGCGTACCTCGCTGCGCGGGAGACGCACGCAGGAAACGACCCACACGACGATAGGAAGACCGAACACTGATGAGTACGCGACCATGAAGCAGCATCAGCGATGAAAGTCACTGACCAGCTCTAGGAGCAGGCACCTTTCACGTCCACGTGACACGTAGGCGCGAAATGGGCACTGCTCCTGGAAAAACCAACAAGGAGACACGTGCCCGGAAAGCTACGCGTTCACGAACTGGCAAAACAGCTCGGCGTAACAAGTAAGGAACTCCTCGCCACCCTGAAGGAACAGGGCGAGTTTGTTAAGACCGCTTCCTCCACCATCGAACCGCCGGTGGTGAAGAAGATGAAGGCCTACTACGAAGGCCAGGGCGGTTCCGGCGACGGCGACGCGAAGGGCGGGGCAGCTAAGCCCGCCACTGGCGCAGCCGCGCCGAAGCCTGGCACCCCGAAGCCCGGCGCCCCCAAGCCGGGTGCCCCGAAGCCTGCAGCGCCCAAGCCTGCAACCCCGCAGGCTCCGAAGCCGGCGGGCGGGGCAGCGAAGCCTGGCACCCCGAAGCCCGCAGGTGTAAAACCTGCCGCGCCGGCCGCGCCGCAGGCCGCAAAGCCGCAGGCAGCGAAGCCCGGCGCTCCGCGCCCTGCCTCCGCAAAGCCTGGCGCCCCGAAGCCGGCGGGTGCACCGAAACCGGCGGGTGCTGCAAAGCCGGCTGCGCCCGCACAGCCGGCAAACAACGCGCCGAAGCCCGGTGCGCCGAAGCCGGCAGCTAACGCTCCCAAACCGGGTGCTCCGAAGGCTGCCGAGGGCGGCCCGACCCCGGGTGCGATGCCGCGCCCGATGCCCAAGCCGGGCGGTCGTCCGCGCGTTGCCAACAACCCGTTCTCGTCCAACACCGGCGGGGGCCGTCCGGCCCCGCGTCCGGGTGGCGGCCGCGGCCCGCAGCAGGGCGCCGGTCGCGGGCGCGGCCCGGGCCAGGGTGGCCAGGGCCAGGGTCAGGGTGGCCAGCGCGCAGGCGCAGGTCAGGGTCGTCCGGCTCCGCGTCCGGGTGGCGGTCGTCCGTCGCCTGCCGATATGGCCGCGCACCCGTCGCCGACGCAGATGCCGTCCAAGTCCGCCAACGCCGCGCGCGGCCGCGGGGGCCAGGGCGGACCGGGCCGCGGCCGTGGCGGCCAGGGTGGTCCGGGTCAGGGCCAGGGCGGCGGTCCGCGCGATGGCTTCCGCGGTGGTCGCGGCGGCCGTCGCGGCGGTACCGCAGGTGCTTTCGGTCGTCCGGGCGGTGCGCCCGGCCGCGGCCGTAAGTCGAAGCGCCAGAAGCGCAACGAGTACGAGGAGATGCACGCACCGAACGTCATCGGCGGCGTTCGCCTGCCGGATGGCGGCGGCGCAACGGTGCGTCTGCGTCAGGGTGCGACCCTGTCCGACCTCGCCGAGAAGATCGGTACCGAGGCATCGAACCTCGTGCAGGCGCTGTTCAACCTGGGCGAAATGGTGACGGCGACGCAGTCTGTCTCCGAGGAGACGCTGCAGCTGCTGGGCGCTGAGATCAACTACGAGGTCCAGATCGTCTCGCCGGAGGATGAGGACCGCGAGCTGCTCGAGTCCTTCGACCTCCAGTTCGGCGAGGACATCGGCGGCGAGGAGATGCTCGAGCAGCGTCCGCCGGTGGTGTCCGTCATGGGTCACGTCGACCACGGTAAGACCCGCCTGCTGGACTCCATCCGCAACGCGAACGTGGGTAAGGGCGAGGCCGGCGGCATCACCCAGGGCATCGGTGCGTACCAGACCACCGTGACCCTGGAGGATGAGCCGCGCACGATCACCTTCCTGGATACCCCGGGCCACGAGGCGTTCACCGCCATGCGTGCCCGTGGTGCGAAGTCCACCGACCTGGCGATCCTGGTGGTTGCCGCGGATGACGGCGTGATGCCGCAGACCGTGGAGGCCATCAACCACGCGAAGGCTGCCGACCTGCCGATTGTGGTTGCGGTGAACAAGATTGATAAGCCGGAGGCGCAGCCGGACAAGATCCGCGGCCAGCTCACCGAGTACGGGCTGGTGCCGGAAGAGTACGGCGGCGACACGATGTTCATCGACATCTCCGCGAAGCAGGGCACCGGCATTGACGAGTTGCTCGAGGCCGTCCTGCTGACTGCGGATGCGGCGCTCGAGCTCACCGCTAACCCGGACATGGATGCGCAGGGCATCGCCATCGAGTCCCACCTGGACCGCGGCCGCGGCCCGGTGTCCACTGTGATTGTGCAGCGCGGCACGCTGCGCGTCGGCGATTCCATCGTCGTCGGCGGCAACTTCGGCCGCGTCCGCCGCATGGTGGACGAGTGGGGCAACGACGTGGAAGAGGCGGGCCCGTCCCGCCCGGTCCAGGTCCAGGGCCTCAACGGCGTGCCCGGCCCGGGCGATAACCTGCTCGTGGTCGAGGATGACCGCGTCGCCCGCCAGATTGCTGCGCAGCGTGACGCCCGCCACCGCGCCGCAGTGCAGGCCCGCTCCAAGAAGCGCGTTTCCCTGGAGAACCTGGATCAGGCGCTCAAGGAGACGAACCAGCTCAACCTCATCCTCAAGGGCGACAACGCCGGTTCGGTGGAAGCCCTCGAGGAGGCCCTGCTCAAGATCGAGGTGGACGACGAGGTGGAGGTGAACATCATCGACCGCGGCGTCGGTGCTGTCACCCAGACCAACGTCCTGCTCGCGGCTGCGTCGGACGCCGTTATCGTGGCGTTCAACGTCCGCGCCGAGGGCAAGGCCACCGAGGAGGCCAACAACGAGGGCGTCGAGATCCGCTACTACTCGGTGATCTACCAGGCCATCGAGGAGGTCGAGCAGGCACTGCGCGGCATGCTCAAGCCGATTTACGAGGAGCGCGAGCTCGGCGAGGCCGAGATTCGCCAAATCTTCAAGGCGTCCGCCGTCGGCCTCATCGCCGGCTGCATGGTCACCGAGGGCAAGGTCAAGCGCGGTGTCAAGGTGCGCCTCGTGCGCGACGGCAACGTCATCACCCCGGACGCGACGATCGAGTCGCTGCGCCGCGAGAAGGACGACGTCACCGAAGTCGCCAAGGGCTACGAGTGCGGCATGGTCCTGTCCTACCCGGACATCCAGGTCGACGACCGTATCCAGGCGTACGAGATGGTTGAGGTGCCCCGCACCTAATCGTCGTCAAGCCTGATGCCCCACCCCGCGCTCACCTTGGGCGCGGGGTGTGTGCGTTTGGGCTGAGGCGCTACGATGGGTAAGGTTTGCGCGTCGCTTGAGCTCCACGCTTATCGACGCACGCTTGCACCCCCGGAGGAAAAGGAGACGCTCATGGCTGAGAACCCGCGCGCGCAGCGCCTGGCGAAGCAGATCCAGCAGATCGTGGCCACCGCGATCGAGCGCGAGGTCAAGGACCCGCGCCTGGAGTTGGTGACTGTCACGGACGTGCGCGTCACCGGCGATCTGCACGATGCCACCGTCTACTACACCGTCCGGGGCAAGGGCATCAACGACGAGCCCGACCTGGATCAGGCTGCCGAGGCACTCAACCGCGCCCGCGGCCAGATCCGCAAGATCGTCGGCGATCAGCTGGGCGTGCGCTTCACCCCGACAATCAAGTTCGAGCACGACACCGTGCCAGAGACGTCGGCAAGCATGGAAGAGCTTCTGAACCGCGCCCGCGCGCGCGACGAGGAGACGGCACGCCTGCGCGCGAACGCGAAGCCGGCGGGCGAGTCCAACCCGTACCGGACGCGCGGCGAGAGCGAGGAGTAACGCACGCGGATGGAGTGTATGTTCCCGGGCGAGAGGGCGGCGTTCGCCGCCATCGCCGACACCTTGCGCGGCGCCGCGAAGGTTTCTGTGGTTGCGCACGTGAAGCCCGACGCTGATGCCGTGGGTTCCGCCTGCGGTTTGGCCGCGGGGCTGCGCCGCATCGGCGTCGATGCCGACGTCTTCATCGGTCAGACGTACCCGCACCCCGCCAATCTGGCGACGGTGCCGGGTGTCGACGAGATTACGTACGGCGCGTCGCTTCCTGGCGACGGTTTGGTGGTCACCGTCGATTGTGCCTCACTCGACCGCACCGGCCTTTTGGCCGACAGCATCGCGGCGGACCGTGAGCGCGTGATTGTCATCGACCACCACGAGACCAACCCGGGCTTCGGCGCGACGAACCTGGTCATCGATTCGGAGTCGACGACGACGATCATCCGCGAGTTGCTGCGCCACTTACGTGTGGACCTCGACGAGGAGATTGCGTACTGCCTGTACGCGGGCCTTGTCACCGACACCGGCAACTTCCGCTGGGGCACGCCGCGCATGCACGTGCTCGCCGCAGAGCTGATGACCTACGGCCTGGACACCCGCCAGATTGCGCTGGACCTCATGGACTCCATGAGCGCGCTGGACCTGAGGATCATGGGTTCCGTGCTGGCGGACATGCAGACGTTCCGCGAGAAGGGCCTGACAGTGAGCATCATCGCCATCCCGGCGGAGGCGCTGGCCAGAATGAGCCAGACCGCGGTGGAATCCATCATCGAGTACGCCCGCGCGCTGCAGGGCAGCGATGTGGGTGTGGTGTTCAAGCAGCAGGCGCCGCGCTACTGGGCGGTGAGCCTGCGCTCCAGCGTCATCGACGTATCCCAGGTGGCCAAGGCCCTCGGCGGCGGAGGCCATATCCCGGCGGCCGGCTACTCGGCGCACGGCACCCAGGACATGATCACCCGCGAGCTGCTCGGCGCCCTGCGGACGCTGTAAACGATGTCAACACGGCACGACACAGACCTCCAGGCAGGCGCCGCGGCCGTCACGCCCCGCCAGATATTCGCCCTCGCACTGCCGGCCCTGGGCGTGCTGGCGGCAAACCCGCTCTACTTACTGCTGGACACGGCGGTGGTCGGTCGCCTCGGTACCGGCGAGCTCGCGGCGCTTGCAGCCGGCACCGCGATCCAATCGACGGTGACCACCCAGCTCACATTCCTGTCCTACGGCACCACCGCGCGCAGCTCCCGGCTCTACGGCGCGGGCAAGCGTGACGACGCCGTGTACGAGGGCGTCCAAGCCACCTGGGTGGCCGTCTTCGTCGGCCTCGCGCTCGCGTCCCTCATCTGGCAGTTCGCGCAGCCGCTGGCGATGTGGCTGACCAACGATTACGCCACCAGCCTCGAGGCCGCGCGCTGGATGCGGGTCGCGGCGATCGCCATCCCGCTGACCTTGATCATCATGGCCGGCAACGGCTGGATGCGCGGCGTGCAGAACACCAAACTGCCGTTCAAGCTCACCTTGTGCGGCCTGGTACCGGGCGCCATCCTCCTACCGTTTGCCGTGGACCGGTTCGGCCTCGTCGGCTCGGCGTGGGCGAACGTGCTTGGGATGGGCATTGCCGCGGCGCTCTTTCTCGTAGTGCTCGTGCGGGAGCACTCCCGCGCCGGTGCGCCCGGCGGCTGGGCGCCGCAGTGGTCCGTGATCTCGAAGCAGTTGGTCCTTGGCCGTGATCTGATCCTGCGCTCCATGTCGTTCCAGATCTCGTTGCTCGCGGCGGCCGCCGTGGCGGGCCGCTTCGGCGTGGCGGTGCTGGCCGCACACCAGATCATGCTGCAGCTGTGGAACTTCCTCACGCTGGTGCTCGATTCCATGGCGATCGCCGCGCAGACGCTGACCGGCGCCGCACTCGGCACCGGCCAGGTCACCCGCGCGAAGTCGGTGGGCGAGCAGGCAACCAGGTATTCGGTCATTTTCGGGCTGGCGCTCGCGACCGTCTTCGCGCTGCTGGCGCGGCCGATCCAGGGGATCTTCACCCAGGACGCCGCGGTATTCCAGCAGCTCGCGGTCCCGTGGTGGCTACTCATCGCCATGATCGTGGCCGGCGGCGTGGTCTTCGCCCTCGACGGCGTGATGCTCGGCGCTGGCGACGCAGCCTTCCTGCGCAACCTCACCATTGTGTCGGTGCTCGGCGCGTTCGTGCCCGTCACCCTGCTGTCGATGCACTTCGGGTGGGGCCTGACGGGCATTTGGGCTGGCCACCTTGCGTCGATAGTCATGCGCCTCGTCGGCGACGTGGTGCGCTTCCGCTCGATGCGGTGGGCGCGCACGGGCGAAAACTGACTGTGCTAGGAAGATATGCATGACTACCACCACGTTGTGGGCGGTGAGCGACCTGCACGCGGCCGTGAAGGCCAACACGCCGTGCATCGATGCCATCCAGCCCGCCGACCCGTCGGACTGGCTCATCGTGGCCGGCGACGTGGCGGAACGTCACGACCTGATCGTCCGCGTCATGGCGAAGCTGGTTGAGCGCTTCGACACCGTCATCTGGGTTCCGGGCAACCACGAGCTGTTTTCCCGCTCGGCTGACCGCTACCGCGGCCGCGACAAGTACACCGCGCTGGTGCAATCCATGCGCGAGATGGGCGTGATCACGCCCGAGGACCCGTACCCGGTGTTCGGCGGAGTGACCATCGCGCCGCTGTTCACGCTTTACGATTACTCTTTCCGCGGCCCCGGCATGAGCGTCGAGGAAGCGGTGGACGCTGCGCGCGTGCGCAACATTGTGATGACGGATGAGTTCGCCATCGCCCCCTTCGTCGACGTGCGCGCCTGGTGCTGGGACCGCCTGGCGTACACCACCAAGCGCCTCTCGCGCATCGACGGACCAACCGTGCTGATCAACCACTGGCCGCTGGTCCAGGAACCGACGATGAAGATGCGGTGGAGCGAGGTGGCGCTGTGGTGCGGCACTCGCCACACCCGCAGCTGGCCGCAGCGCTACAACGCCCAAGCCGTGATTTACGGCCACCTGCACATGCCGGGCGTGATGCAGATCGACGGCGTGAAGCACATTGAAGTCTCCCTCGGTTACCCGCGCGAGTGGCAGCCGCGGCAGCACCCGCCCATCCCGTTCCCGTACCCGGTGATGGAGGTGACACAGTGATGCAGGATGCGTCCCTCTTCCCGGCCGCCGCGCGCGTGGTGTACCTCCGCAACGACGATGCCCAGGACCTCACCAACTACCGGGAGCTTCTGCCCAGCGAGCGCGAGCAGGTCAGCGGAGCTGTCGACCTACGCAAGGGCGAGTTCGGCGACGCCCGCTGGTGCGCGCACCAAGCGCTCAAGGAACTTGGCTTAACGACGAAAGAAGCCATCCTCCGCGGCGAACGCGGCATGCCGCTGTGGCCGAAGGGGTTCACCGGCTCGCTGACCCACACGGAGGGCTTCCGCGCCGCCGTCGCCGCGCCGACAAGGCACATCCGTTCCATGGGCCTCGACGCGGAGCCAGCCGACGCGCTGCCGGAAGGCGTGATCTACCAGATCGCCCGCCCGGAGGAGCTGCGCACTGTGCGGCGCATGCAGGAAGACGGCCACGAATGGGCCGACCGCCTGCTGTTCTGCGCCAAGGAGGCGACGTACAAGTGCTGGTTCCCGCTCACGCGCCGCTGGCTGGGCTTCGACGAGGCCGAGATCGACCTGCGTTCCGACGGCACGTTCACAGCGCTCCTCCTCGCCCGGCCGACCCCGGCCCCGTTCTTCGAGGGCCGCTGGGTGGTCCGCGGCGGCTACGTCATCGCGTCCGCGTTCCTAGAGTGACGCGCTAAAGGGTTGAGGGGCGGGCGACAAAGACCGTCGCCAAGCGTTTGCCCTGCTCCTTCACCAGCGCCACGACGCGGCCGTCCGGCCCCTGCGCGGCGTGCACGCCCTTGAGCCCGCGGGTGTCCAGCCACTTGCCCATAGCCAGGGCGTCGTATTCCTCCTGCGTCACGGCGAGGACCGGCCAGGCGCGGGTGAGCGCCTCGTCCATTGTGAGGGACAGCGCCGGGTTGTCTTGAAGTTCCTCCAGCGTGCGGGCATCGCCGATGGCGAAGTGGCCGGAACTGAGGCGTCGTAACGCGGTCAAGTGCCCCCCGACGCCGAGCTGCGCGCCGAGGTCGCGCGCGAGCGAGCGGATGTAGGTGCCGGAGGAGCAGTGCACGCGCACGTCCAGGTCAATGGCGGTACCCGCGCGGCGGGTGTTCAGGATGTCGAAGGTGTGGATGGTCACGGGGCGGGCGGGAATGTCCACCTCCGCGCCCTCGCGGACCAGCTCGTGGGCGCGCTTGCCGTCGATCTTGATGGCGGACACTCTGGCCGGCTTCTGCATGATGTCGCCGGTGAGCTTTTCGACGTTCGCCCGAATCGCCTCGTCGCCGATGCCGGACGCGTCGGCGGTGGTGAGCACCTCGCCCTCCGCATCGTCGGTAGTAGTGGACGCACCGAGGCGGATCGTCGCTTCGTATAACTTATCGTCGGCGACGAGGTGGGCGAGCAGCTTCGTGCCGCGTTCGATGCCGGCGACGAGCACGCCGGTTGCCATGGGATCGAGCGTCCCGGCGTGGCCTACTTTGCGGGTGCCGAACGCGCGGCGCAGCTTGGCCACCACATCGTGGCTAGTCATGCCGGCGGGTTTGTCCACGACGACGATTCCAGAGGTAGCGAGCGGGTCCGTCATGGTAGATCAGTATGCCTGAGAGCCGATGACGTACTCTATGCCACGTGGATATTCTGCGCGGCCTCGATTCCATCCCCGGCGACTTCGCTGCTGGCCGAGGCACCGTGGTCACCATCGGCGTCTTCGACGGCGTGCACCGCGGCCACCAGCTGCTGATTTCCAAGGCTGTGGATACGGCCCGAGAGCTGGGCCTGCCGTGCGTGGTGATGACGTTCGACCCCCACCCGCGGACCATCTTCGCCCCGGATTCCGCCCCGGCGGAACTCACGCCGCTTGCGGAGCGCGCCCGCCACATTGCGGCGCTCGGCGTGGACACGCTGCTGGTTATCGACTTCCGTGAGGAGCTTGCCGGCGACAGCCCGGAGCAGTACTTCAGCGAGGTTCTGGTCGACCGGCTCGGCGCCCGCCACGTGCTAGTGGGGGAGAACTTCACCTTCGGCAAAGATGCCGCGGGCACGTCGGAAACGATGGCGCAGCTCGGCGAACGCTACGGCGTGGACGTCACCATCGTGGGCTTGCTTGGCGACGGCGGCGTGCGCATCTGCTCCACCGCGATCCGCGACCAGCTCGCAGGCGGCAACATCGACGTGGCCACCGACTACATGGGCCGGCCGTTCTCCGTGATCAGCACCATCGAGCGCGGTGCCGGGCGCGGCGGGCGCGAGCTGGGCTATCCGACGGCAAACCAGTACGTCAGCGAAGCGTCCGCGCTACCCGGCGACGGGGTGTACGCCGGCTGGCTGACGATTATCGACGACGCACCCATCGACGGCGACATGGAGCCCGGCGTGCGCTACCCGGCGGCGATCTCGGTGGGTACCAACCCGACGTTCGGGGACGCGCGCCGCAGCGTCGAGTCCTACATTCTGGACCGCGACGCCGACCTGTACGACCGCATGGCCCGCGTCGAATTCGTCGAGAAGGTCCGCGACATGGCCAAATTCGACTCTGTCGACGAGTTGCTGGAGCACATGGCCCGCGACGTGACACGGATCCGAGAGATCCTCGGGGTGCAGCGCTGAGAGCTCGCGCGGCACGCAAGTAGAGTCGGGTGCCATGACCCGCAAAATTATCCTTGACGTTGACACCGGCATCGACGATGCCCTCGCAATCGCCTACGCCCTCGGTTCCAAAGAACTCGAACTCATCGGCGTGACCGGCACCTACGGCAATGTGCTCGTACCCACCGGCACCCGCAACGCGCTGGCAATCCTGGAGCTTTTCGGGCGTACCGACGTTCCCGTTTTCGCGGGTCCCGACCACGCCCGCGCGAAGGAAAGCTTCGAGGTGCTGGAGATTTCCCAGTTCATCCACGGTAAGAACGGCATTGGCGAAGCTCAGATCCCGGACGCCAAGCGTCAGGTCGAGGCGAAGTCCGCCGTGGACTTCATGGTGGAGTCCGTGCGCGAGTACGGCGACGACCTGGTAATTGTCCCTGTCGGCCCGCTGACCACCGTGGCAGCCGCGATGGAGGCGGACGAGGAGTTCGCAGCCAACGCGCACATCGTCAACATGGGCGGCGCGCTCACCGTCCCTGGCAACGTCACCCCGTGGGCGGAGGCCAACATCAACCAGGACCCAGAGGCGGCGGACCTGGTGTTCCGCAACGCCCGCGACATCACCATGATCGGCCTCGATGTCACCCTGCAGACCCTTTTAACCAAGGAAGAGACCGCCGAGTGGGAGGCCCTGGGCACCGTCGGCGGCGACTTCCTTGCGGCGGCGACGAACTACTACATCGGCGCCTACGACGAAATCGCTCCATACCTGGGCGGCTGCGGCCTGCACGACCCGCTGGCTGTGGGCGTGGCGGTGGATCCGTCGCTGGTGACCACCCTGGACATCAACTTGAAGACAGACACTGAGGGCGAAACCCGCGGCCGCACCATCGGCGACGAGACCCGCCTCAACGATCCGGTGAAGACCGGCCACGTGGCAGTCGGCGTCGATGTGGAGCGCTTCCTCGCAGAGCTGATGCGCCGCCTGACGGATTTGGCTGCCGGCACCGCCGCCCGGTAGTATCTCCCCTCGGCCCTGCGCCTTCATCGACTGCGGTTCGCAGCAGTCTGTCGGGGCCGTGATCGAAGTGCGGACTGAAATAACCAAGGAGAATCCTCATGGCACTGACCACTGAGAAGAAGGCCGAGATCCTCAAGGAGTACGGCCTGCACGAGACCGACACCGGTTCCCCGGAGGCTCAGGTTGCGCTGCTGACCGACCGCATCAACAACCTCACCGAGCACCTGAAGTACCACAAGCACGATCACCACTCCCGTCGTGGTCTGCTGTTGCTCGTTGGTCGTCGCCGCGGCCTGCTGAAGTACCTGCGCGAGAACGACGTGGAGCGCTACCGTTCCCTGATCGCTCGCCTCGGCCTGCGTCGCTAAGCGCAAAGCTTTCTCGAAGCGCCCGTTCCCTTTTGGGGGAGCGGGCGTTTTTGTGTGGGCTGGGGCCCTGGGTGGCGTTGAGAGCTCCAGTTGCGGCTTGGGTGGTGCTGAGAGCTCCAGTTGCGGCCCCTGGGCTGCAGAGAATTACCGCGTCGCTGCAGAACCCCCTCCTGGGGACTGCGGCTTTCCTGTGAACCTCTGTGGCCATCTAGTCGTGTTTGTTAGATAGCTGTGGCTAGAGCGCGTCGCTCTGCCAGGGTTGTATAGCCCTTACCTGGGTGTGTGGTTAGCCTTTC